>NZ_JPLW01000005.1:0-723270 GCF_000754115.1 Amycolatopsis sp. MJM2582 | reverse complement strand
GCTCTTTTCCTTCTTCTCAATGTTAGCCAGGCCTTCACGGACTTGGGCCCCGAGGCCGGTGTGCGCGGAGGCGTGACTCGCGTGATCAGAGACGTGACTCGCGTGATTGGAGGCCGCACTCGGGGTGTTCCGCCTCTGATTACGCGAGTTCCGGCTTCGATCACGCGAGTGCGGCCGATCGGTCCAGGTGGACGCGACCGCTCAGCCTCGGGTGATGAACGGGGGTTGCAGGGTGCGGAGCACGACCAGGATCGGATTCGACGCCGCCGTCCCGAATTTCGGGCCACCGACCGAGGTCACGTTCACCGTGCGCGGGCCGATCAGGTCGTGGTGGAAGATCAGGAAGTACGCCTCGAATCGTCCATCGGCGCCGACGGTGACCTGCCCCGGCGCGGAGATGCCCGCCGACCAGGCCAGCCGGACCACCGCGCCCGGCGGGAAGTCCGTTCCCCGCACCCGCGGGACGAAGCCGAGCGTGCCGATCTTCGGATCCAGTTCGACCACCGGCTGCCGGACCACCACACGCGCGGCCGCCCTGTTGTCCCCGGCGTTGTTGTCCGGCCCGGTCGTGCTCACCGTGCCGGACACCTGGCCATCGAACGCGGCCTTCGCGGCCAATGAGATCCGGACCGTCACGGTCTGCCCCGGCCCGAGCGTCCCGAGCGCGCAACTTCCACCACCCGGCACACAGCCGGGTGCGGCCGATGTCGCGGGAAGTTGTGGTGGTAGCTGGGTCACCAGCCGGACGGCCGGCATCGGGGCCTGGGAACCGTTGTGCACCAGGAAGGTCAGCACCACGTCGTCGCCGCCGGCGAACAATGGGACCGCCGAGACCGACATCCCGACCGACAAGGATCCGGGGGTCACCGGTGGCGCCGGCTTTTCGCCGACCGTCACGACCGCTGCGGCGGAGTTGTTCCGTGTGTCGGCGTCGGGTCCGGCCGTGGTGACCGTTCCGGTCGCCGACTGCGCTCCGGCGACCAGACCGGTCGCACTGAACCGCACCCGTACCTCCTCGCCCGGCACCAGCGTGCCGAACGCGCACACCAGTTCCGGTGAGCAGGCGCCCTTGGTGGGGACGGCCGCCGCCGGTCGCAGTCCGGCCGTCAGCCGGACGAACAACCCCACCACGGGCGACGCGGTGGCGCCGCGGTTGCTCACGACGAACTCGAACGTGGTGAGCCCCTCGAACGGGATCGCGGCGGGTACGGCGCTCGTGCTCACCGCGAGGTCGGGAATCCGTTGGAACGTGGGCTGCGAGGCACCACCGGGGCCATCGATCAGGATCCGGCCGTCGCCGCCGGTGAACGGAACGACCGCGACCCGCGGCGGAGACTCGCCCGGCGAGTTCGTGTACGCGACGAGCCCGCCGTCCGGCGACCAGGCCGGATCGTCGACGTATCCCGTGCGCTGCACCAGGACCCGGGTCGCGCCGCCGTCGGCGGGAGCCACGCAGACCAGCGCGTTGCCGCTCTGGAACGCGAGGGTGGCCCCGTCCGGCGAGACGTCCGCCGCGCCTTCCGCGCCGGCCCCGCAACCCGGCCCGAACAGCGACGAAAGGTCACGCTGGTCTCCCGGCACGACGACGTCGGGCGAAGGCTGGGTCAGGGTGACCTGCCACAACTGCTTCCGCCGCTCCTCTCCCGGCGGGGCGACGGCCATGACCGCGGTCTCGACGGCGGTGCCGTTCTTCCCGCGCGCCGTGCACGTCACCGTGGTGGCACCGACCGGGAACAGGCTGCCGGACAACGGAGTGCAGCTCGGCTCGAGCGGGCTCCCGTCCACGTCCACCGCGGTCGCGGGATACTCGATCACAGTGGGGCCGGTGCCGGTCACCGTCCGGTCGTGCAGCGTGATCAGGGGCAGCGCCGGATCCTTGACGCGCACGGTGACGTTTTCGGTGTATCCCGGCCGCACGGTGGACTCCCCGTTCAACCGGAACTCCACGCGGCAACGCAGGAAGGAACCCACCGCGGCCGTCTGCGACACCGTCGCCGTTTCGGTGAACCGCGCGTTCGTGCCGCCGGGAACACTCTGCGGCCCCGCGGGATCGAACGTCAGCGTGAGGCCGGGATCGCAGGAGCTCACCGGCTGGACGCTGACCGGGAGATCACCGATACCCGCGATGATCGCCTCCGAGATCCGGCCGGCGTCGGTGTCGGGTGTGAGGACACCGTTGGTGGCGCCGGTGACCGCGGTCGCCTGTCCCCGCGCGTCGAGGCCGCGGTCGGGATCGGTGCTCGACCCGCCGGTGACCGCGGGAACGGCCACCACGCTGATCTTCGCCGCGTTCAGTGCGGCGATCACCTCCGCCCTCGGCGGGGTCTCGTGACTCGCGGCGTCGCCGACGAGGACGACGACCCGGCTGCTGCCCGGACGGAAGGTGATGGCTCCGGTCGCGATCTTCTGCAAGGCCAGAAGCCAGTCCTCGGCGGTGTCGCCACCGCCGCCCGCCTTGATCCGGGCGAACGCGTCGGACAGCAGCTTCCGTTCGGCCTCGGTACCCGCCGGGGTCAGCGGCTGCTGAACGTAGAACGACCGCGGGATGGGTTGATCCTTGTCGTCGTTCACGTCACCGAACGCCGCGACGGCGAACTGTGCTTCCTTCTCCCGTTCCCGCACGCTGTCGATGACCGTGCCGAGGTTCGTCTTGACCCCTTCGATCACGCCGCCCATGGAGCCGGTCTGGTCCATCAGCAGGACGACGTCCGGCAGGGACCGGATCCGGTCGGTCTGCACCGTCTTGCCGATCCGTGTCGATCCGCCGCGCCCGACCGGCACGTCCACCGTCGCGGGGTCCACTCTGGACGGTCCCGGGGGCCCGATCCGGGTGGCGGCACGGGTGAGCGTGATCTTCGTCCCGTCCGCCGACCACACCGGCTGCGAATCGTCACCGCGCAGATGCGCCGGGATCGGGATGTCGCCGAGAACACGGCCGTCCGCGACGCGCACGATCCGCACGAAGCTGTCGGAGCCCTCACCGGCCGACACGGTCCGGGTGAACGCGATCTTCGTCCCGTCCGGCGACCATGCCGGATGGCGCTCCCGTTTGCCGCGCTCGGCCGCGGTCAACGGCCGCGGCGCGCCGCCGTCGGCGTTCGCCACGACGATCTGACTGTTCCGGACCTCGCCGGTACCGAATTCCGTGTAGGCCAACGAAGTCCCGTCCGGGGAAAAGGCGGGATCGGCTTCGTCCACGTCCGGCCGGTTCGTGAGGTCGCGACGGTCGCCGCCGCGCGCGTCCGCGCTCCAGATGTCGGTGGTGGCCCCGCCGCGGAGCTGGGTGAACACCGGCTGCCCGTCGGCGCGGAACGTCGGTTCGGTCTCGCCGATGCCGGACAACGCGGAGATGACCGAGACCTGACCACCCGCGACCTGTTTGACGTCACCGAGCGGATCCGGTTGCCGGGTGGTGAAGGCCAGTCGCACGCCGTCCGGCGACCACGCGGGCTCGGACGAGTCACCGGGCTCCGGTACCGCGCGGGTGACGGCGCCGCTGGTGTCGGCCATGACCACGACGTCCCCTGCCGGATCGAATCTGGTGGTGGTGAACGCGATCCGGGAACCGGTGGGTGCCCAGGCGGGCTGGGTGTCCGCGGCAGGGTCGTTGGTCAGGCGCGTCGGCGCGCCGCCGCCCGACGACACGGTGTAGAGGTCACCGGCCGGATCCTCACCGGTACCGCTGAACACGAGACGGCCGCCGTCGGGCGACCAGCTCGGCGAATCGTCCGCGGCCGGTCCCGACGTCACCTGACGCAGCCCGCGGCCGTCGACGCCGATCACGAAGATGTCCTTGCTGCCCGTGCGTTCCGAGACGAACGCGACCGACGAACCGTCGGGCGACAACGCCGGATGCGTGTCGACGGTCGCATCGTCGGTCAGGCGCACCGGGACCTTGGTGCCGTCGCGCAGGTACCAGATCTCGCCATCGCGTTCGGCGCCGTCGCGGACGGCCCGTTTGCTCACCCACACCAGGCCGCCTTTGCTTGCGGACGCGTCGGAATCGACGCTCCCGGCGCCCGGGGGCAGTGCCGCGCCGGAGGCCTGGACCAAGGCCGTGGTCGCGGCGCTGACGTAGCCGACGCGGTAGGGCGCGGCGGGAGGCGCGGGCTCCTGCGCCGCGGTCGGCGCGAGCACCCCGGTGATCGCCGCCCCGCCCAGCACCGCGACGAACGCGATCGCCGCCACCGCTCGGTTCGGGCGCATGGTCATCCAGTCCTTCCTCCGCCGGCCTCGAACAGCTCGATCTCGGAGATCGCGACGTCCATGCCGTCCAGCGAGCGATGCAGCCCGACCACATGCAGTTCGACGCTCGTCGCGCCCGCGCTGTTGTCGATCGGGATCTCCTGGGCGTCCGGCGTGTCGGCCAGCACCATGTCGTAGGTCTTGCCGGTGGAGAACACGAGATGCAGGGTCTTCGGCCGGTGCGCGGCCTGGAAGTTCGCGCCGTTGCCGGAATGCACGATCGCCTTCCGCAGATCCACCGGATGGTCGAAGGTGAACACCAGCACGGGTTCGCCCTGGGCGGTCGCCGCCCAGAAGGTGTTCTTGGCGTTGTCGCTGACCAGGTTCCCCGGATGGCCCGGCGACTGCGCGTTCGCGGTCACCTTGCTCGGGCGCACCGGGTTCAGCTTCGTCTCGAAGATCCCCGTCACCTGGCTCCACAGGCCGAGCGCGGCGGTGTTGATCGCGCCCCGGAACGGCTGGTACAGCGCGTAGATCAGCGCCGAGAGCACCAGCATCACCGCGATCACCCGCCGGACGGCCTTGCCCACCTGGCGTCGCGCGGCACCGGCCCGGCCGACACGGCGGCGTACACCGTCCTTGCCCGGCCGCTCCCCCGCCTTGTGCTCCCGGGGTCCGCGGCGGAACAGCCGACGCCACCACGACGTCTTCACGACTTCCGACTCGGCCAGGGACGCGCCGCACCGGCCGCAGAAGTTGCGGGTGGGCACGTTGCCCTTGCCGCATCTGCCGCAGATCAGGTCACCCGGACGGAGGACCTGTTCCTCGGCCGTCCGCTGTGGCGGCTGCCGGACCGGCGCGAGCGGTTCGGCGGGCTGCACGACCTGGGCCTGGGCGACCGGCTGACGCACCGCGACGGGTTCCTCGTCGTCCCATTTCAGGTACCGTCCGCATTCGCCGCAGAACTCGACGTCGGCCGGACCCTGATGCCCGCATTCCCGGTAGATGACCATCCGCTACCCCTCCACCACTTCCACCGTGACGCGCACGTGGGCGGGCACCGCGTCCACGACCGTCGCCGTCAGCCGCCGTTCGTCGATCCGGCTCCGCTCGGGCACCCGCACACGCACGTGGACCCACGGCGGCCCTGGGTCCGGGAGCGGCGCCCCGGGCTGCGGCGACGCCACGACACCGCCGCTGTCGGTCACCTCGACCGCGCCACCGGTCAGCAGCCGCACGTGTTCGGCGAGCCCGCGCTGGGTACCGCGCCACCGATGCAGTTCGACCGACCGGGTCACGAGTTCGCGCAAGCGGACCGGGCTCCAGCCTTCGTCGACGCGCAACGCCACCCAATGCGCCAGCCAGCCGACGAAATCCTCCGGCGCCAGGTTCGGGTCGAGGTAACCGGAAAAGTTGTCCAACGTGGCGAAGACCGGTGCGAGCACCTCGTCGAGCGCACCGGTGAAGCCCTGGACGAACCGGTCCTCCGCGTAGACCGAGGGCAGTTGCTCACCGATCGGATGCGGGCTCGGCAGCCCGGGCACGGCCGCTCTCATCGGTCACTCTCCCGGACCCGGACCTGATGCCCGAACGAGAACGCGAGCGCGTGGGGCGGCAGATCGAGCCGGTCGACCTGTTCGCCGCGTTCCCGCGTCACCGGATTGGCCGCGAACAGGCGTACGTCCTCCACCATCTCGACCCCGGGAAGCCGTTGCAGCACCGCGAAAACCTCACCCGACTGCACCGGCCGCCCGAACGGCCAGCCGTCGCCGTCCGGCCCGCCGGTCAGCGGGTTGAAGTAGTCGTAGAGCGCCTGCGTCGCCCGCGGGCCGAGGGTGCCGGGGCTGGTCCGGCGGCGCGACCGCAGCCGGGCGACGACCGTGACCCCGTGGTAGAACGGCGCTTCCACGGACACGAGGGCGCCGACACAGCGACGTTCGTCCAGGTACCGCTCGATCCGGGTCCGCATCCCGGGGTCGAGCATCAGCGTCGCGAATTTCAGCTCGCCGGTGTCCGGAACGGCGGGCACGACGAGGACGCGGATCGCGCCGGTCTCGCGGCCGTCGGGGCCGTGCGCGGGTACGCAGCGCACCCTCGCCGCCTCGGGCGCCGCTTCGCGCGCGAGCTGTTCGTAGTCCTCGGCGGTGACGGCGCGGTCGCGGGTGCGCAGCAGCAACGGGCCGCGAACGGCCGCGTCCCGCACCGATTCGCCGTCCACCCCGCCGGTCGCCGGTCGCCGGTTCACCACGCTGCTGACGAACGGGATCGGGTCCCGTTGCACCTCGAGCACTTCACGGGCGACGTTCCCGCGCCGCCCGCCACCGGCCCGGTAGACGGGCACCCGGATCGCGGCGGCCTTGGCCGGAACGGCGCCGTAGTACCGGATGCCGCCCTCGGGCTGGCGCACGGCGGGGCCGAACGCGATCTCACCGGCGACCCGGTCGAGCTGGACGTGCCGGTCCTCCGGGCCCGATTCGGCGAACGAGGACACTTCGGTCCACTCCTGCCAGCCGTCGGGACCGGACACCTCCACGATCAGCTCGTCCCCGCCCGCCACCACCGGACGCCTGCCGAGCGGGAACCGCTGTCCGGGCAGCCCGTCCGAGGTGCCGACGATCTCGCCGTGCACGACCTCGGCGTGCACCGCGCCGACCGTGCCGCCGATGGTCGACGCCTCGACCGAGCGCAGCCGCGGCGATCGCTGGAAGAACGGCTGATTCTGCTTCGGTTCCGTCAACCGGCAACGGATCCAGCCCGCGTGCCGCCCGGCGAGCACCGACGCCGAATGCCCCGGCGGCACGTGCAGCACGACGTCCCCCGGCCGGTTGAACGCGCCGGTGCTGTCCCGGTCGATCTCGCCGGCGGCCCAGCCGTGCCCGTCCCATGCCTCCCACACCCACGGCGGGTCGTGCGGGTCGACACCCTGTCCTTCGACCTCGCAGTCCATCCGCAGCAGGACCGCGCAGCCGGGCACGGCGTCCGACAGTCCGAAGTAGACGATGTCACCGGGCGCGGGGTTTTCGGCGAAACACGCGGGTTCGCCGCCGACCAGCAGCTCGTCGGTGCGGTCGACCGGCGGCACACCGGGGTCGGCGTCACCGGTGGCCAGACCCGTGAGCGAACACGGCACGATCGTCAGCGTGCGCTCCACGGTGAACACGACGGGGTCCTCGACCTCGTCGCGCACACTCGCGACCTGCTTTCCCGCGGAGACGATCACCGGGACGTCCCGTGCCGCCGAGAGCCAGAACGTCACGTCGGTGCGCGCGGCGGTCGGCGCGAACAACCGCACGCCGATGAGATCGAGGAACCGCAGGTAGTGCAGATCCGGCACGCGGTTGAGCCGGTAGAGCACCTGGTCGACCATCTGCGCGAACGTCTCGATCAGCGTCACGCCGGGGTCGGAGACGTTGTGGTCCGTCCATTCAGGACAGTTGCGCTGAACGAGGTACTTGGCTTCGTCGACCAGGTCCTGGAACCGGCGGTCGTCGAGGTTGGGCACGGGCAGCGACATCACGCACCGTCCTGAATGGACTCGTGCGGCGGGATGACGTAGAACGGGAACACCAGGTTGCGCGGGTCGTTGGTGCCGCGCAACTGGTACTTGATGTCGATGAGCAGCGTGCCGCGCTCGGCCTCGGAGAACCCGACCACCACGTCGGTGAGCGTGATCCGCGGCTCCCACCGCTCCAGCGCGGTGCGCACCTCGTAGGCGATCTGTCCCGCGGTGGCAGAGTCGGCGGGCGCGAACACGAGATCGTGCACCGCGCAGCCGAACTCCGGGCGCATCGGCCGTTCGCCGGGAGCGGTCGCCAGGATCAGCCGGATGCTCTCGACCACCTCGCGCTCGCCGCCGACCAAGGCGATCGAGCCCGTCGCGTCGGTGCGCACCGGGAACGCCAGTCCCCTGCCGAGGAAATCCATGTCAGCCTCCGATCAGGACGGTCGGGCAGCCCAGGACGATCGGCGCGCCGCAGGCGGCCAGGTCGCCCATGCGGGCCGCGGGCAGGCCGCCGATCAGCACCGTCGGACAGCCCGGTGGCGCGATCGGCGTCGGCGGGTGCACGGCGGGCGGCGGGAACGAGCAGGTGTGCAGCGTGCCGACGGTGGCGGCGGGCATCCCGCCGATGAGCACGGTCGGCACACCGGGTCCGGCGATGACGCCCGGATGCCCGGTCGGGTCACCGACCCTCGCGGCTGGTGGCATGCCCGCTCCCCTCAGTTGATCTTGACCACGCCGCCGCGTACGGTCACGACACCGCTCGCGGTCAGCTCCGTCTGGCCCTGTCCCTTGACCGAAACCGTCGCGCCCTCGACGTTCACGCCCGCCGTGCCCGACAGCTTCAGGCTGCTGCTGGCCTCGACGGTCGCCTCGGTCGCCGACTTCACGGACACCTTCTGCCCCTTGAGCTCCAGCGGACCGCTGCCCGCGTCGATGCTCACCCCGTTCCGCGCCTTCACCGTGACACCCTTGCCGCTGGTCACCTCGATCATCTGGTTCTTCTGGTCGAGTTTGACCACGAGCTTCCCGTCCCCGGACGCGACGACGATGCCGTCCTGTTCGGCGAATTCGAGCTTGTGTCCCTTGCGGGAGACGAAACCCCGCACGGCGATCTCGCCGCTGTTGCCGTCGATCGGCGACGTGGTGAACTTCGGCACCGCGTCTACGCCGTTATACAACCCGCCCAGGACATACGGCGCCTCGAAGTCGCCTTGCTCGAAGCCGACGAGCACTTCGTCGCCGACCTCGGACATGACCATCGCGCCCCGCCCGCTGCCCGCGCCGGGTTGCACCGTGCGCGCCCAGTTGCTGGTGAAGTTCTGATCCAGCCAGGGAAAGGTCAACTTGACCCGGCCGAGCCCGGCGGGATCCTTGGCGTCGGTGACCACCGCGGGCACCACTCCGGGCCACGCCGAGGTCTTGGCGCCACCGGCGACCAGCCCGTAGAGGGAGCGTTCCTGCCTGCCGGAGACGGCGAACTCTGTGGTGTAACCGACTTCCGCGTTGAACAGGTGCCGCGTGCTGGTGAGCGTGTACTTGCCGGCGAACGGTTTGCCGACGCCGGTCAGTGTCACCGCCGCGCCCGCCCGGAGCTTCGGATTGCCCTTGGCGACCCCGTCGAGTTCGGTGCACGCGCCGCCGAGTCGTTCGGACAGCGCGACCGCCGCCGCTTTGGCCTCGGCCTGGGTCCGGCGCGGCGTATCCGCCGAGACGTACTTGGGGCTGGAGAACTTGTTCGCGAGCGCGACCGGGTCGACCCCCTCGACCTCGGTGCCCGCGTTCTTCGGTTTTTCGGCGGCCACCACCGGCTTCTTCGTCGTGACGTCCCAGCCCCGGGCCTCGACCTCGGGCACTTGCTCGGCCGCGGTGACACTGGCGCGCAGGCTGACCAGCGTCCGGTGTGCTTCGAGCACCAGCGGGTCGGTGTTGGCCTTCGCGGTGGTGGCGGGTGCGGCCGAAGGCTTCTCCGCGAGCCGGAAGTTCAGCGCGCCCTCGCGCACGGCGATCTGGGCGCCGACCGACTCCGCCAGCCGGGAGAGGAAATCCCAGTCGCTGACGTTGTCCTGGCTGAATTGCGTATGTGGACGGCCGCCGATCCCGGGGACCTGATCGATCTTGCCGACCTTCAGCCCGGCGCGCTGGGTCACCTTGGTGACGACGTCCGCGAGCGTCATCCCCGGGTAGACCGCGACCCGGCGGCCGCGGAACAGGCGGTGCGCGTGGTCGTACCCGCGCACCTCGGTGAAGGTGCCGATCCGGTCGAGGTCGATCGCGACCGCGGTGACCTCGCCGGAGAGCAATTCCTGCGGGGCTTCGGGATCGGAGGTCTGCACCTTCAGCTTGATCTGCGCGCCGACGGTGAACTTCCCCTTGTCCAGCACCACGTGCCCGGAGTCGCGGAACCGGAGGACGAACATGTCCGGCAGGTTCCGGCTGTCGTCGACGTAGGCGTAGGAGAGCAGCGTCTTCACGTCGTCGGGCAGCGGGCTCCCGGCGACCTCGACGACGAGGTTGTTCGCGAAGCTCTCGTTAGCCATCGAGTTCCTCCAGCGCCGGCACGAGCAACCGGGTGCCCGGCCGCAGCCGCATCGGGTCGTCGATGTCGTTCGCGTCGGCGATCTCGCGCCACTTCCCCGCGTCGCCGTAGGCACGGAACGCCACCGCCTGCAGGGAATCACCGGCGACGAACACGTGGGTGTCCCGTGCCGCGAGCGCACCCGAGGTCGGGTTCTGCCCGCTCAGCTCGCCGGCGATCTCCTCCAGGTTCACCGTGCAGACCGCGCGCACCGGAGTACCCGCCGGGGTGAACAGCGTGTACTTCGCGGTCACACTGGCGACATACGCGGGGAAGCCGGTCATGCCGCCCCATTTGAAGATCACCCACGGCGGCGAACCCTTGCCGTGCTGGCGGCTCTCCTCGGTGGCGACACAGCAGGTGAAGAGCTGCTCGACCTTCTTGACGACGGCGTCGTCCATCTTGTCGGTGGCGTCGAGGAACATCTCCAGCGCGAGCTTGCACGGGTCCGAGCCCTTGAACTCGGGCGGTCCGCTCTTCTTCGCGTTGCGCTGCGGGTCACGGCCCCATTTGGCGTTCTTGGTGAGCGAGAGTTCCTTGGGGTTGAACTGGAACTTGATCTCGAACAGTTTGGCGCCGGGCTGCCCGGTGCCCCCGGATTGCGGAGGTTTGCGGACCTCCAGCAGCGCGCGCTGGAGGTTGTTCGGCGCCGGTTCGCCGGAACCGTACGCCGCGGGCGGCTGGGATCCGGCGGAGGTGAACGTGACGGGTGAGGACATGGCTAGCCCTTCTTCGTCGGGCTGAGGAAGCCGTGGTGGGCCAGTTCGAGCGTCTCGGTGGCGACCTTCGGCGAGTCGGGCGAAAGCTGCGGCCCGCTCCAGCGCACGGGGACGACCCCTTCGAGTGACCAACTGGCGATCACAGTGCCGTCGAGCGTGCGCGCTTCGATGGTCGCGGTCTTGCGCTCGATACCGCCCGCCATACCGGCGAACCATTTCGTGATCTGCGAGCTGGCCTCGGTGACCGGGCGGGACAGCTTGATGTTGGAGTACTTGATCCGCGTCGGGAGCTGCCAGACCATCCCGTTGTTGCCGCCCTCTTCCCGCTGCTCCATGACGAACTCGCAGCCCAGCCCGTCGCAACTGCTGAAGGCTCCGAGGTTGCCGAGGTTCTTGTCGTCGAGCTTGACGACGTAGCAAACGGCGACGGCTTCTTCCGCGTCCGGCATCGGCTTCTCCTTCAGTGCGGGCGATCGGTGAGCGCGCCGCGGCGCTCACGGTCGAGGCGGAGTTCGGTCTTCAGCCGCCGCAGCAGCGGGTCGAAAAGCTTCTTGACGAGTTCCTCGGTCTCGGGCTGCGCGGCCGGTGCCGCCTGCGCCGCCTGTGGCGTCGCGGGCGCCGGCGCCGCGGGTGGCGGTGCGACGGGCTCCGGCGGTGGTGGCGTTTCCGGGTCGCGCTGGACGACCGGGGGTTCAGGCTGTCGCGGCACGACGGCGGGCGGCAGGTTGAGCACGAGACCCTTGCCGTCGGCGACGGGCTCGCTGGACACAATGCGTTGGACGGATGGCGTTTCGGTGGTTCTCGCCACCGGAGGCATCGTCGTCGGCTGATGGAAGGTTTCGGTGTCTTGGCGTTGAACAACCGCCTTGGCCGTGATCGTCTCTGGCATGGGCGGGGTCCTCGGTGATGCGGAAGGCAGCGGAGTGACACCCCCCTCGCTCAGCAAGGCGGTCAGGGTCGGGCGCTGGCTCACCGCCGCCGGTGCGGGCGAGACCGCGGTCGTGCCATCGACGACTCGTGCCACCGGCAGCGGTGACGTCGAGATCACCGATACCGGTGGCGCGCTCACCGAGCCGCCCGGCGTCCCGGGCGGCTCTGGGGTTTCTGTTGTCCAGGAAAGGATTCGTGGTGGTTCGGGCGGGCGGAAGGTGGTGTCGGGCGAAGAGCGCGACGAGGTGACCGTCGGCAGGCTCGGCGGCGGTTCGAGCGCTCGGGAGACCAGGGTCGGCGCCTCCGCATGCTCCTGTGGCGGTTCGTCGCGGAGGCGCTGCACGGGCCTCTGAACGAACGTAGGCTCCACCGGCGATTCGTCGCGTAGGCGCTGCACCGGCCGCTGAGCCGCTGGCGATTCATCACGCAAGCGCTGCACCGGATTCTTGACCGAAGGCAAATCCCCTGCCGATTCGTCACGCAATCGCTGAACCGGCCGGGGAGCCGACGCAGGCTCGCCCGGTGACTCATAGCGCTGCACCGGCCTCTGGATCGACGCCGGGGCCCCCAATGACTCAAAGCGCCGCACCGGCCCCTGAACCGACAGCGGCCCTACTGGCGACTCGTCCCGCAAGGGCTGTACCGGCTGCTGAACCGACACAGGCTCGCCTGGCGATTCATGGCGCCGCACTGGTTCCCGAACCGCTAGCGGTTCCGCTGGCGATTCATCCCGCAAGCGCTGCACCGGTCCCAGAACCGACGGCGGCCCCACCGGCGACTCATCACGCAAACGCTGCACCGGCTTCCGAACCGAAGGCCCGGCCTGCGGCACATCCCGGTGTTTCGGCGACGGAAGGTCCAGAGCCGATTCGACGACCGAACGCTGGACGGCCGGTGCGGAAGTCGGCCTCTCCACGGGCATTGCCGGAAGAGTCCGCTCCTCCCGCGCCACGTCACCCGGCGCCGAAACCGTGGGCAGCACCGGAGTCTCCACATCACCCGCCAGCGGCGCGTCCGCCTCGGCGACGTTGTCTACTACTACTGGTGCGTCGACACTCGGCGGCTCCGCCTGGACCGAGTCCGGCAAGATCGGCGCACCGAGCCCCAACCGCCGCGGCGCCGCCTCGACCTGTTCTGTCCGCTGGACGACCGGCAGCGCGGGCCGCGGTGTCACCACCTCCGACGTGGGTGGCTCGGCGGGGAGCGGGTCCGGAACCTGGACCGGCACGGTCTCGGCATCGGCATCGACCGGCTCGGGCGTGGACACGATCGGGTCGTGGTCAGGTTCGAAAGTCTCGACTGCCAGCGGTTCGACCGCGGGCTCCGGCGTGGGGACCGGAGCGCTCGGGGTTTCCGACCGGATCGCTTGGACCGTCCTCATCGGCGGGCGCGCCGACGAACCCGCGGTGGTCAACGGCATCGACGGCCGGTCGGCGTCACGAGACGCCGCCGCGACGGCCGGAAGCACGAGCGTGGCCGTCGGCTCCAGCGCGATGGTCGGCTCGAAAGCCGGCCCCGGCTCTTCCGGCAACGGCTCCACATGCGACTGCACGGCAGGGACGGATTCCTGTTCAGGGACAGGACTTTCGGGATCGTCCGGTTCGGCGGCCCGCTGCACCGACATTCCCCAAAGACGGGACAGCACACCACGTTTGCGGGCTGCCCGCTGCACCACAGGCATGTCCGGCGGTGGCATCGGCGCCCGCGCGAGACCATCGATGACGCCCGAAGGTTCCGCCGGACCGACCCGATGTCCCAACGGCTCCAGGTACGCCGGGCTCCGCCAGGACGTCAGCGAGGCACTGAATCTCTGCACCGGATTGATCAGCGGATGCTCGGCGACGACGCGCTGGATCGGCGGCAGGCTGCGCCATTCGGCACGGGTCACCGGCAGCGGGGCCGGTGCCGCCGCTTCCGGGGGCGGGCCCGGCTCCTTCCTGCGCCACGTCCACATCGAAGCGTCACCGTCCCTCGCTCATCCGAGTGTTGATCCGGGCGATCTCGGCGACGTAGGTCAACCGGTCGTGGTGTTCGAGGTCGAGGATGTCGTCGAGCGACCAGTGCAGGTGGTAGGCGACGTACGCGACTTCCTCGTGCAGCCGTCCGGCCGCGTACGTCACGATTCCCCCAGGCGGTCGCCGGCGACGTCGACGACGAACTCGTGGCCGCACTCCGGGCAGGCGACGCCCGCCCGCGTATGGCCTTCGCTGTTGATCCGCCGGTACATGTCCTGCAGGAACGCCAGATCCGAAGCGAACAGGTTCTCGATGACTCCGGCGTGCACGTCGGTGACGTCGCCGATCCGGGTGATCACCCTGGCCAGCAGCACCACCGTGAGGAAGGCCGAGTTCTCGCGCACCCGGTCGTCCCGCAACGGGACGAGCTCGTCCCGCGCGGTCGCCAGCCGCATCACGCCGGAGTGGTGCACGTTCCCCGCGTCGTCGACGTAACCGCGCGGGAGTTCGAACGCGAACTCGGTCCGCAGCTTCGGCCGCGCCTGCGCTTCCGGCACGACGGGGGCCTCTTCGGTCGGCGCCGACGCCATCACCCTGCGCATGGGCTCACTCGACTTCCATCTGCTCGTAGGTGACCACGAGCTTCTCGGTGAGCACACTGGTGTCGCCCGCCTTCAGTGCGCCGATCTCCAGGCTCTTCGGCCACGCGTTGGTGAGCTTGTAGCGTTTGATGGGGGCGCCTTCGTAGTCGTAGACGATGATCGCGCCGCCTTTACGAGCGGAACCCATTTTGCCGAAGTGCGCGTCCTTGACCCATTTCTCGAAGCTGCTGTCCTCGGTCAGACCGCGGGTCAGCGTCACCTCGCCCGCTTTCGGGCGGCCGGGGAGCTTCTTGATGACGTACTTGCCGTCCACGGTGTTCTGCTTGAGCTCGATGACGTCCTGCTCCATCTTCAGTCCGGAGACCTCGGAGATCTGCTTGATCTGAACGCCGTCGATCTCGAGCCCGAAGGAGCAGCCGACGGCCTTGTCAAGATCGGGAAGTGCCATTTCGGAGCCCTTTCACTATTCGTTGACCAGGCTGGTGCCGCCGGACATCTGGGCCAGCCGGAAGATCACGAACTCCGCCGGTTTGACCGGCGCGATGCCCACTTCGCAGATCACCTGGCCGAGATCGATCCCCTCGGCCGGGTTGGTCTCCCGGTCGCATTTCACGAAGAACGCTTCGTCGGGAGTGAGGCCGAACAGCGCGCCCTTGCGCCATTCCATCACCAGGAAGGCGCTGATCGTGCGCCGGATGCGGGCCCACAGCGCGTCGTCGTTCGGCTCGAACACGACCCATTGGGTGCCGTTGAGGATCGATTCCTCGAGGTAGTTGAACAACCGCCGCACGTTGAGGTAGCGCCACGCCGGATCGCTCGACAGCGTGCGTGCGCCCCAGATCCGGATCCCCTTGCCCGCGAAGGAGCGCACGCAGTTCACGCCGATCGGGTTGAGCAGTTCCTGCTCCGCCTTGGTCAGATGTGTTTCGAGCGCCAGCACGCCGCGGACGACCTCGTTCGCCGGTGCCTTGTGGACACCACGGGTCGCGTCGGTGCGCGCCCACACGCCGGCCATGTATCCGCTCGGCGGCACGTAGGTGTTGGTCCCGCTGGCGGCGTCGAGCACCTGCACCCACGGGTAGTACAACGCCGCGTACTTCGAGTCGTAGCCGGCCTGGTCCATCCGCCAGGAGCGGACCTCCTGCGGGTTGAGCCCGGGCGGCGGGTCGACGATCGCCATCCGGTCGCCCATCAGCTCGCAGTGCGCGATCATCGCCAGCTGCACGGCCTTGACGCCGTCGAGGTCGATCAGATCGCGCTGGTGGGCGGCCATCAGATCCGGCACCGCGACCATGGTGATCTCGTCGATCGCCTCCAGGCCGCCGAAACCGGTGCGGTCGGCGACGTCGCCGACGTAGTCGTCGGCCGCGATGCGACGCGGGACGGGCGGCGGCTGCGGCGGCTCGGTGAGCACCGCGGTGCCACGGTCCGGCTTCGCCACCGCGCCGCCGGTCGCGAGCTCCTCGATCGTGATGAAGCTGGACTTCTCGCGCACCAGTGTGACGACGTTTTCCTTGGTGCGCTTGGTGGTCACGTTGTGGGTCTCGACGACCTTGCCGTCCTTCTTGACGAGCACGGTGAACCGGTCGTCGCCGGGGTTCTCGCCGGTCGGTTCGGTGACCTCGACGGTGAGTTCCCCGGTCTGTCCGCCACTCTCGAGCTCTTTCGCGACGAAACGGTAGCCGCCGAGCACGGCCTGGCGCGTCGCAGTCTTGGGTGCCGCACCGTTCTCCTGCCCCCGCGGGCCGCCGATGCGGACGATGTAGCAGTTGGCACCGCCGTTGAGGAAGTAGCCGTAGACCGACTGCGCCAGGTAGCAGCCTTCGACGAAATCGCCGAAGGTCTGGGTGAACTGGGTCCAGTTGGACACCAGGGTGGGCGTGTTGAAGGGGCCGTCCGCCGCGAAACCGACGAAGGCGGCGACGGCGGTGCCCACACCCTCGATCGGCCGGGCGCCGGCCTCGATCTCCTCGACGTACACACCCGGCGTGAGATAGGTGGGCATGCGTGCCTCCCCTTTTCGGTGCACTCGCTGACATCGGCGATGCTCCTGGGTGGACGTTCGCGGCGGAACGACCGAGCGGATAGGTCGGCGGGAACCAATCTCTGCCCGAAAAGGCAACTGCCCGTTCGGGCAGCGGTGCCCGCCCCTCCGGCTGTTGGCAACCGGCCCGGCGAAGCCGAAAGTGGAGGCATGCCGGCGGGCCGGGACAAGGTGACACAGGCTCCGGCCACGCCACCCGCGCGGCCGGTCAAGCCCGCGCGCCGGGCCACCCCGCCCGCGCTGCTGCGGCTGCAGGCCGCCGCGGGCAACGCGGCGGTGACCCGCCTCGTCGGTTTGCAGCGCAGCAGCTGTCCCGCTCCCCCGGTCGCGCCCACCGGGGTCACACCCGCGTCGGACCCGAAGTTCGGGTCGCTCAAGAAGGACGTCAGCGGGCAGGCCAAGGCGGCCAAAGCGCATCCGCCCGCCTCCGCGGAGGTCAAGAAGGCGCAGGACGCCGCGGTCGCGCCCGCCGACGACAAGGAAGCCCAAGCCAAGGCGGCGCAAGCGGACAAGATGGCCGCCGCCAAACCGGCCGGGTTCGACAAGGCCGCCTTCGTCGCCGCGGTGAACGCCGCCGTCGCCAAGCAGGCGCCGCGAAATCTCGACGAGGCGGACAAGTTCGCCTCGTCCGGCAAGGCGGACCAGATCAAGTCCGAAGTGATGGGCAAGGTCACCAGCGGCAAGGACGCTTCCGCCAAGGACGTCACCGAGCGCACCAAAGAAGCGCCGGACACCGGCAAGGCCACGGAAAAGCCGGTGAAACCGCTGCCGGAAACCTCGCCGCCGCCCGCGTTGTCCCCGCCGGACGCACGCAAGGCCACCCCGGACAAGGCCCCGCCCGCCCAAACCGACCTTCGCGCCGACCAATGCGAAACCCACGGCAAGATGGCCGAGGCCGGCGTCACCGACCAGCAGCTGGCGCAGTCCAACGAACCCGAGTTCACCGGCGCGCTCGCGGCGAAACAGGAAGGCGAACAGCACACCGCGTCGGCACCCGCGGCGGTCCGGGAGTCGGAGGCGGGCCGGCTGGCCGCCGTCACCGGCGCGGCACAGGCGTCCGGCCAGGCCGCGATGGCGGGTATGACCGGCGCGCGGTCGTCGTCCGGGCAACGCGGGCAGGCGGCGAAGTCGGCCACGAAGGCCAAGGACGAGCAGGACCGGGCGCGGATCACCGCGGAGATCAAGGCGATCTTCGAGGAGACCAAGACGAAGGTCGAGGGCGTCCTCGGCGCGCTCGACGAACAGGTGGCCAAGCGGTTCGAGACCGGCGAAGCGGCGGCGAAGGCCGCGTTCACCGCCGACCACCAGGCGCGGATGAAGAAGTACAAGGACGAACGCTACGACGGCGTCGCCGGCGCGGCCCGCTGGAGCTACGACCTGTTCGCCGGCCTGCCCGCCGAGGCGAACAACCTCTTCCTCGAAGCCAAGAAGGTCTACGAGTCGAAGATGCAGGCCGTCATCGGCGAGATCGCCGATTTCGTCGGCCAACAGCTGACCGAAGCGAAACGGCTGATCGCGGAGGGCCGCGAACGCGTGCGGCAGAAGGTCGACTCGCAGTCCCCCGCTCTGCGCAAGATCGCGGGCGAGGCGGCCAAGGAGTTCGGGAGCCAGTTCGACGAACTCGAGAACTCCGTCGACGAGAAGCAGCAGGCGCTGGTCGAGGATCTGGCACAGAAGTACAGCGAAGCCCGCAACGCCGTCGACGAAGAGATCAAGGCGCTGCAGGCGGAGAACAAAGGTCTGTGGGACAAGGCGAAGGAGGCGATCGGCGGCGCGATCGACACGATCCTCAAACTGAAGGACATGCTGCTGAGCGTGCTGGCGCGGGCGGCGAACGCGGTCGGCCTGATCATCGCCAAACCGATCGAGTTCCTCGGCAACCTGGTCAACGCGGTCAAGACCGGCGTCATGAACTTCGGCGCGAACATCGTGCAGCACCTCAAGGACGGCCTGAAGGCCTGGCTGCTCGGAAACCTGGCCAGCGCGGGCATCGAGATCCCGGAAACGCTGGACGCCAAGGGCATCCTGAAGATGATCATGTCGCTGCTCGGCCTCACCTGGGCGAGTGTCCGCGCGCGGATCCTCCGCTTCATCCCGGAACCCGTGCTCGCCAAACTGGAGCAGACGTTCGAAGTGGTCAAGATCCTGATCACCGAAGGCGTACCGGGACTCTGGCGCTGGGTGATCGAGAAACTGGGCGACCTCAAGGAGCTGGTGCTCGGCCAGATCAAGGAATTCGTGATCGAGAAGATCGTCAAGGCGGGCATCACCTGGATCATCTCGATGCTCAACCCGGCCGCCGCGTTCATCAAGGCCTGCAAGGCGATCTACGACATCGTCATGTTCTTCGTCGACAAGGCCGCCCAGATCAAGGAGTTCGTCTCGTCGGTGCTGGACTCGGTCGAGTCGATCGCCCGGGGCGGCGCGGGCGCGGTGGCCGGGCTGATCGAGCGCACGCTGGCGAAGGCGCTGCCGATGGTGCTCGGATTCCTGGCGAGCCTGCTCGGGCTGGGCGGGATCTCGGAGAAGATCAAGTCGATCCTGGAGAAGGTCCAGGCCCCGGTCGGCAAGGTGATCGACACGGTGGTCGGGACGATCGTCAAGGCCGGGAAGAAGATCTGGTCGAAACTGAAGGGCAAGAAGAAGGACGGCGACAAGGACACCGCGAGCAGCCGCAAGGTCAAGGAGGACGCACGCCGTCGGTTGTTGGCCGCCGCACCCACTTTGCACAGCATCCAGGACCTGCGTCAGGCGGCGGCCAGGATTCTCGGCGAGCTCCGGCCCGCCGGGCTCAAGGATCTCAGGGTGATTCCGGGCCAGACCACGGACGAGTTCAGTGTCGAGGCCACCGCCAGCCCCGGCACTCCGGTGATCAAAGGCAAGAAGGGATCACGCGACGCCCAGGCCACGGTCACCGTCAACGCCAGTGTCACCTTCGACAAACCTCCGAAGTACAAGGAACGGTTCGGCTCCACCGCGGCCAAGGACAGCAGCGGCAACGTGCTGATGCAGGACGGGAAGCCGGTCATGGTGGAGAACACTCTGCCTGCCACCTTCGGCGAATCGCGCGGATACCGGCAGCTGGGCGGCACGGTGGGTGGCATCATCTTGCCACCGGCACCTGGGTCGACCGAAGCGAAGCTGCGGACCTGGAACACCGGAAACCCGGTGAAGATGTCGAACTCGAGTCATGCGGAACGGCAACTCTCCGACTGGATCCGCAATGATGCCGACAAGTCCGCCGTGGTCACCGACGTCAACATCGTCCTCACCGGCAAATACTCGCCGTGCCCCGGCTGTGCGAGCACTCTGAAAAGTCTTCGCGCTTTGCTGCTGGACCGGCTCAGAGAGCACAACGCCAAGGCTCCGGAAGGCAGCAAGCTCACCCTCAAAGCGTCGATCGACTATTCGAATACCCGGAATCTCTACCCGGACTGGCCGGACGCCGCCGCTTGCGCAGCGGCACTGAGCGGCTGGAGTGTGAATGGCGCGCCGCCGAAGGAGGACGCGGACGGCAACTTGACCATCACGCCGGCGGGCCCTTGAGTGCTTGATCAACCGGACAGTCTCGCAAGGAACCTAGGATTCTTCCTCGGTTTCTTCCTCGCGCTGCACGTACGTCTGCGCCATCTTCTCCTCTTCGCCTTCCTCGGCCTCAGGAGCTTCCTCGCGCTGAACAGCGGCAGAATCCTCGGCGGAGTGCCCACCGTCCTCACAACGCTGAACGGCGGAGGTAGGCGCGGGAGCCGCCATCAGCCGGTCCGCGTTCGCGACGGCTTCGCGCTCGAACCGATCCGAGGGATCCGAAACCTTCACCCCGCCACCGGCGTCGGTCCCGTCCACCGGCCCGCTGCGTTGCTGGACGACATGGGTCAGCTCGTGCGCGAGCATGTGCTTGCCCGAATCCGAACCGGGGTCGTACTTGTCCCGCTGGAACACGATGTTCGAACCCACCGTGTAGGCCTGCGCGTTGACGGATTTCGCCGAGTCGTGCGCGGCGCCGTCGGTGTGCACCCGGACGGCGCCGAAGTCGTGCCCGAAGCGGCCCTCCATGTCCGCACGCGTCGCGGCGTCCAAAGGCGCGCCGCCGCCTGAGCCGACGACGTCGTGCACCGGCGAACGTTCTTCTTCGACCAGGGTGCTCACGCCCGCGTTTCCCACGGCGCGCTGCAGGTCGAGCAGGCCGGCGGGGCCGAGGACGTCGGTACGCCCGGCCGCGGCGGCGCGGCCCAGCAGACCGCCCTCGTCCCGCTCTATCCGGTCGCCCTTCGGCCGCAGGCTCGGTTCAAGGTCGTTGTCGTGACTGTGCCCGCGCATGGTCCGCTCCCTCGGTCGCTACGCCGCCCGTCCAGCTTGCGCCGTCGTCGCGCCGCGCGCCAGGTTGCGGTGCGCGGCCGGAAGGGCGGCATCGGCTGCCCGAACGGGCAGGTCAGCCGTCGGTCACCATCGCCAGATACGGCCCGAACTCACGGTCCAGGCAAAGTCTGCCCAGCTTGCGATACTCCCGCGCGACCGCGCCGACCAGATCCGTCATCGCCACCGGGCGGCCCGCTTCCGCGGCCAGATAGGCACCGGTGACCGCGGCCGAGCGGATGTGCCCGCCCGCCAGCTCGAAGGCCTCGGCGAGGAAGCCGAGGTCCAGGTCGTCGGCGCGGGGCATCCGGGCGCCGAGGCAGCGGTCCCACAGCTGACGCCGCAACTCGACGTCCGGCAACGGGAAGTCCACGATCACGTCCAGCCGCCGGGTGAACGCCTCGTCGAGGTTCGCTCGCAGGTTGGTGGCCAGTACGGCGATACCGTCGAAGGTTTCCATCCGCTGCAGCAGGTACGCGCTCTCGATGTTCGCGTACCGGTCGTGTGCGTCGCGCACCTCGGACCGTTTGCCGAAGATCGCGTCCGCCTCGTCGAACAGCAGCACTCCGTTGACTCCGGCGGCCTCGGTGAAGATCCGCTCCAGGTTCTTCTCCGTCTCGCCGACGTACTTGTCGACCACCGTCGCCAGATTCACGGTGTAGAGGTCGAGCCCCAGCGAAGCGGCGATGACCTCGGCGGACATCGTCTTGCCCGTCCCCGAATCCCCGGCGAAGAGCCCCGTGACGCCCCGGCCGCGGCCACCGCCCGGCCGCATCCGCCACTCGTCGAGCACCTGGTCCCGGTAGCGTGCCCGCGCGGCCAGTTCGTCCAAAAGGGACAGTACGCCCGCGGGCAGCACGAGGTCGCTCCAGCCGACCACGGGTTCGATCCGCCGGGCGAGCCGCTGCAGTCCGGCCGCGTTCTGGCTCCGCGCGCCCGCGCGCAGATGGGACGTCCGCACCGGCCCGCCGTCGGCCAGCGCCGTCACCGACGCCGCCTTCGCCGCACGGGCGATCTGCCCCGGCCCCAGCACGAAATGCGCGGTCGCCTCCCCCGGATCGACATCCGGAGCGAGCCCGCCGTCGAGATGGCTGCGCCAAAGATCCACCCGGCTCGCCGCGGACAACGGGAACGCGTCGAGCTGCAACGGCGGGATCGCACTCCACCGGGGATCCCAGGCCCCGGTGCCGTGCACGACGAACGGGACCGCCGGATGAGCGAGCTTCTCCAGACGCGGCGAGTCGTCGACCGGGCCCAGCACCAGCCCCGCACCGCGCAGCAACGCCTCCCGCACGAGCGACCCGGTGAGCTCGCCGTGCCGGGATTCCGCCTGCCATCGTGCCGCGTCGACCACCAGCGCGGGATGGCCTGCCCCGGTCAGCGCCGCGACACCGAGTTCTTCGGCACCGCCGCCGGGATGCTCCCTGAGATAGACCAACCCGACCTGGCCTCTGATCGCCCGGATGAGCCGATCGGCCCCGGCCACGTCGGTGACCCTCGTGCCGAGATGTGCGCACCCGGCGAGTTCCGGGGCGAGCCGATCGTCGCCGAGCAGGTGGTTCACCACCCGGTCGGGCACCCGGAGCGTGCGTGACAGGAAGGGACGTTCCTCGTCCTCCATGATGAGCAGGCCGCAGGTGATCAGCGGAGAATCGGCGTCGAGCCGCGCCCGGCCGGCGGCCGACGCTTCGGGGACGCCGCACAGGCGCAAGGCCAACCCCGCCGTCGCCCGCCGCCGGGTCACGTCGTCGTTGAGGTAGCCGTAGAACTGCTCGAACCGGCTGTCGAGGTCGGGCGCGAGCGCGACGAGCAGCAGTTCGACGTCGACGCCGGTGAGTCCCGCGCGCTCCGCCAGCGGATAGAGGCGGCCGCCCGGCACGGAGTCCGTGAACGGCGGGAACGGCTCCCGGTGGCCCTCCAGCAGGGCGTCGATCGTCTCGTTCGACAGGTACAGCCCGCGGAAGGGGTCGTCAGGGTTCGGGTCGGCGGCCCGGCGGCTCTCGACCGCGTCGCGGATCCGCTGTTCGAGCCGCGCCAGCCGCTCGAACAGGTACTCCAGGCTCATCGGGACTTCCGGTGGGTGCGCGCCATCGCGACCCGGCGCTGCCCTTCGACCGCCCCGCTCTCCGCCACGTGGTGCCCGACCAGCTCACCGTCGTGGGCGTCGAGCTTCAGGCCTTCCTTCGGCGGCTGTTCGGCCGGCAACACCCGTCCACTGTGGACCGGCGCGGAGATGACGACGTCCAGCGACGGTTTCAGTTCGCCGCCCAAAGCGGTCCAGACGTCGGCGAACGCGCGGTCCTCCGGCGGCGGCAACGCGACCGTCATCGGCACCGGCAGGCCCAGCTCGGCCAGCGACCCGGTGAGCGCCGACTCGGGGACGGCGTCGTGGGCGAGCAGGCCGAGCAACAGGTCGGACAGCACGCGGTGCTCGTCCTCCGGCCGCTGCGTCCACGCGGTGACCAAATAGGACAGCTTGATGTGCCGGGGCGGCAGGTGCCGCGCCGAAACCTTGCCGAGCTGGTCGTACTCGTTGAGCAGGCCGCGTGAACGGCGTCGAAGGTCCTCACGTACGTCGTAGAGATAGACGTTCACCGTGGGGGCGTTGCGCCGCGCCGCCCATTCCTTGTTGGGCGCGTCGAACGCGACCTCGATCTCGCTGCCACGCCGGGTCTCGCCCCGTACCAGCCGCCGCAGCGCCTCGTCGACCTCATGGATCACTGCGGACCTCCTCGGACGGCGGTCTTCCCACGATGATCGCGATGGCGCCGACCGGCCAGTCTCGCGACGGCAGACCTTCGGGTACGCCGTGCTGCCCGTACGGGCAACCGAGCCACCTTCGGTTACGCTGCCGGTCGTGCCCGAACAGACATGGTCACCCACCCCGGGGACACCCGTAGTCGAGTACCGATCCAGTCGCTGGTTGTTCATCGGCGGACTGGCCATGCTGGTCTTCTTCGGGTTGGCCGCCATCGTCCCGGACGTCGGGACGCCGTCGCCGAGATCGAAAATGCCCGAGGGCCCCGCGTCCTTCCTCTTCGGCGCGCTCGCGCTGGGCGGCCTGATGCTGATGATCGGCTCCGTCCCGCACATGATTCGCTTCGCGGCCGACGAACGTGGTCTGTGGTGGAGAGCCGGCCGCAAATCCGACCTGATCGGATGGGACGAGGTGCGCTCGGTGCGCGGCCAGGAATCGCGCCCGCCGGTTCAGGGCGATCCGAACTCGAAGGCCGTCCTGTCCGCCTTGGTGTTCACTCCCAAAGACCGTCACTTCGAGAACCGCCACTCAAAGCTGTTCACGCGCCCGCCCACACCCGGCCCCGAAGTGGAGCTGAGACTGCCGAGCAGCGCCATCGTCCGGCAGTTGACCCAGGAGATCGCGAGGGTCCGGCCGGACCTGGTCCCCTAGCGCCACGAGTCCATCCGAACACTGGAGGTTCCATGCCCAAGGGCTACTGGGTCAGCGTCTACCCCACCATCGCGGACCCCGAGGCGCTTGACGCCTACAACAAGCTGGCCGGCCGGGCCGTCAAGGCCGCGGGCGGGCGGACGTTCGCCCGCGGCGGCAGCCGGGTCGTCGCCCACGAAGCCGGGATCGCCGAGCGCGTCGTCCTGATCGAGTTCGACACCTTCGAGCAGGCGGTCGCCGCATACGAGAGCGCGGCCTACAAGGAGGCGCTGGCCGCACTCCCCGACGGGTTCGAGCGCGACTTCCGCATCGTCGAAGGCCTCGACTGACGTCCTAGTCGGCACCCGCGTCGGGAGAACCTCCCGCCCGGGCCGCGCCCCGATCGCAAACCCGTCCGATGGTGGCGGGTTCGGCGGCCGGCGTCCGTGAAGGCCTCCTTGAGGGACTCTGGGTCCCTCAAGGAGGCCTTCACGACCCGGGCGACGACCGCCGGAAGGCGGCGCGATAGTCCCGCGGCCGCCGTCCGGTGTGCTTCGCGAAAAGAGCGGCGAACGTCCCCGGGTCCCGGTAGCCGACGGCGGCGCAGATCCCGGCGACCGTACGGTCCGTGGTCTCCAGGAGATGGCGGGCGCGCCGGACGCGTGAGGAGTGCAGGTATTCGAGCGGGCTCTGCCCGGCTTCCGCCGCGAATCGCCGCAACATCGTCCGGGTGCTGACGTTGAACCGTCCGGCCAGCGCGGCGAGGTCGTAGCGCGCGGCCAGGTTCTGGTCGAGCCAGCGCATGACCGGGCGGGCGAACCCGTTGCCCGGCCGCGGAAGCAGCCGCGCGTCGACGTACGGCGTCTGCGAAGACCGCGCGTCGTCGACCAGCGCCACCCGCGCCGTCTTCCGTGCCACTTCGGCACCGTTGTGTTCCCGGATCAGTCCGAGCGCGAAGTCGTACATGGCGCTGAAGGCCGCCGTCGTCGTGACTCCCCGGTCGGTGACGACGAGATGCTCTGGCTGGACCAGGGCTTCTGGACGACGTCGGGCCAGCTCGTCCGCGAAGAGCCACGAGGTGGTGACGCGGCGATGGTCGAGGAGCCCGGCCTCCGCGAGCAGGAACGCGCCGACGCAGATCGAGACGACGACGTTGCCCGCGGCCGCGTGGGAACGGATCGCCTCGACCTCTCCAGCGAGCCGCGCCAGCTTCGCGTCGATGTCCTGGCCGGGCATGTGCTCGAAACCCGGCACGACGAGGACGTCGACCTCGCGCAACGGCGAGACGGTCAAGGTGACACCGCCCGACGCGACGACCCGGCGGCGCTGCGAGACGACGGAAACCTCGTACCCGGCATGGTCCGGGCCGGCGAGGTACGTGGCCATGGTGAGCAGATCGGGAACACCGAAGACTTCGGACGCGAAGCAGCCCGGGTACGCCAGGACACCGACTCGCAACACGTGGCGAGATTAACCCGATATCCGGCGATCCGGCCCATTCCCTTGATAGTCACCCTCGTCGAAGCTGCGGTCATGCGCGAACACTCCGATGATGCGATCGCCGACTTTTCCCACCGCCCGGTGGAGGTGGACGGCGTGACGAAGACCGTTCACGTCGCGGGTTCCGGCCCCGGCGTGGTGCTGATGCCGGAAATGCCCGGCATCAGTCCCGACGTCCTCCGGTTCGCACGGTGGGTGCGAGACGCGGGGTTCACCGTGTACGTCCCCTCACTCTTCGGGGTCGACGGCGCCTACCCCACCGCCGAGGCAGGCGAAGAAGTGGTCCGCCGAGCCTGCGTCAGCGCCGAATTCCGGGCGTTCGCCGGAGGCGGCACCAGCCCCGTCACGCGATGGCTGCGCGGGCTCGCGCGGATCGTCCACGCGGAATGCGGCGGTCCCGGGGTCGGCGCCATCGGCCTGTGCTTCACCGGCAACTTCGCGCTCACCATGGCACTCGAACCCGCCGTGATCGCCCCCGTGGTCAACCACCCGTCACTGCCGCTGGACGACCCGGGCGGCCTCGAACTCGGCGACGACGACGCGGCCGCGCTCCGGGACCGGATCTCGCGCGACGGCCTGAAGGTGCTCGCCTACCGCTTCGAGGGCGACCGCTGGTGCACCGGACAACGCTTCGCCGCTTATCGGGCTCTTCTCGGTGACGCCTTCGACGGGCGCGTCCTGCCGGACACCGCCGCGAACACCGACCCGCCGCCGTTCTTCCGTGACGTGGTCGGCACCCCGCACAGCGTCGTCACCGCCCACCTCGTCGACGCCGAAGGCCACCCCACGGTGCGGGCCAGGGACGAGATCCTCGCGTTCCTCACCGAGCGCCTGTAGAAACGAACGGCCACGGCATCGAGAGGAGAACGACATGCGCCGAGCCGACGTCGCCGATCACAGCGCGATCGTCGACCGTGTCCAGCGGTGGTGGGGCGACTCGCGCACCCCCGCCGAGGCCCGCGAACTCTCGCTGCTGCTGCCCAAGCTGTTCCTCCAGTTCTTCTCCAGGACGAGCCTGGTCCTGGAAGACGAAACCGGCATCAGGGCGTTTCTCGTCGGCTTTCACGCCCCCGACAACGACGTCGAGGCGTACATCCATTTCGTCGGCGTGGATCCGGAACTCCGCGGTCAGGGGACGGCGCGCCGCCTGTACACGGCCTTCTTCCGGCACGCCGCCGAGGAGGGCCGCACGGAGGTCCGCGCGATCACCTCCCCGGCGAACACCGGATCCATCGCCTTCCATCGCGCCATGGGGTTCACGCTCGAAGACGGCGACCGGGTGATCGACGGTCTTCCCGTGCACGGCGACTACGACGGCCCCGGCCAGGACCGGGTGTGCTTCTACCGGAAGCTCGCCGGCTAGCCGTAGATGGAGGCCGCCCATTCCGGGTGGTCGATGAACGGGTTGCGGTTGTGCTGGAACTGGTCGTAGATGACCTGGTTCCGGCGCTGCTCGGTGGCGTCGGGCGGGTCCTGGGTGTTCCAGGTCAGCAGTACCGAGAGCCGGCCGATGTTGGGTTTGGAGCCGTTGTCGACGGCGTCATTGGGTTCGAGATCCGGGAAACCGTCGGTGCCGTCGTAGCGGACGGCCATGTACAGGATCATGCGCGCCACGTCGCCCTTGACCGCGTCCCGCGGCTCGAACGAATCGTCGTCGGTCAGGCTGCCGGGCGCCTCCTCAACCGGAGAGCCTCCGGCGTCGAAGTCCTTGTTCCCACGGGTGCTGTTGACCGACGCGTCCTCCGCGCGCAGGTGGTGCAGGTCGGTCCCCGGCCCGACGGCCGTGCCGAAGTCGCCGTGAGACTTGGCCCAGACGTGTTCCCGGTTCCAGTCGTCGACGCCCCCGCCGTTGGCGGTCTTCGCCTGTGAGCGACCGCTGTAGAGCAGCACGACGTTCGCCTTGTTGGCCGGGTCCTCGTCGGTGGCCCTGATCCCGTCCCACACCTGGTCGTAGGTCAGTTTGGTGCCGGTACTGATGATCTTGTGCAACGCGGCCTTGAGCTCGGGGCCGGTCTTGCCCAGCGCGTCCTGGTAGTAGTCGTCACCGGACACCGGCCCCGCGAGAGCCGGTGGCGCGAACGCGAGCCCCGCCGCGGCGCCGAGCGCGAGAACGAAGGAGATACGGCGGGTCGGCTGCATGCACAGTTCCTCTCCCCAGAGGCGCCTGCCCGGCTCGTCGTCCGCTCGACCACGACCCAGGCAACGCACTAGTCAGCTAGTTGGAAAAATACTGTCATGTCTGTCAATAGCCGACGGGTGACATCCGCGGCCGGTCACGCGACAATCGTCGTCCTGATCGTGACTCACTGGAGGGCCGCGTGGCCGAGTTGAACGAGCAGATCCGCGACTGGGTCGTGGCACCGAACTTCTGGCATCTGGCCACGGTGAACCAGGACGGTTCGCCTCAGGTATCCCCGATGTGGGTCGACATCGAAGGCGACTTCATCGTGTTCAACACCGCCATCGGCCGGGTGAAGGAGGAGAACCTGCGCCGCGATCCTCGCGTGTCGTTGTCGTGCCTGGACACGGCCGATCCCTACGACCGGGTGGTGATCCACGGCCGGGCCGTGGAGTTCGTCGAAGGCGACGAGGCGGATCGCTGTATGGACCGGCTGGCGAAGAAATACGTCGGCACCGACAGGTTCGAATGGCGGATTCCCGGAGAACGGCGGGTGAAGGTTCTCGTCGAGCCGACGCGCGTCCGCCATGTCGTCGGGGTCGAGCCCTTCCGGCGCGGACGTCTCGACTGAGTCAGTCCTTTGTGGACATAGGTGGCGGTGATGCAACCGAATGACCCGCCCATCACGTCCTCGGCACATGAGATGGATCGCACTGTGCCTCCTCCTGCTCCTGGCGGGATGCGGCGCCGGCGCCGGCGCGAGACAGGCGAAGCTGGAGTCCTTCGTGGAACTCGGCTCGGCGCCTCGGCCGGCTGGGTTGAAGCCCGCGGAACTGGGAACGGCCGAGGGGCAGGAGTTCCAGCGCATCCTGGAACGCGCCAAGCTCGCGAAACCGGACGAGGTTCGTGCCGCCTTGTCGTTCGCACCGCCGGCCGATCGGCGCGCTTTCGCCTTCGTCGTGCCCGGTTGCGCCGAGGACGGCGCCGAACTGACCATCGAGCGCGACACACTGACCGCGAAGCTCACCGGCGGGGAGAACGTCAATTGCGCTACGGCGAACTACTTCCTCACCGTCTTTTCCGTGGACCGTGACTCGATCCCGGCGGCACCCACGTTGCTGACGATGCCGCGCTAGGCCGCGACGGGAGCAGAAGTCGCGCCTACCGCCGACCAGGGTTACGGCTGAGCCAGGCCGGTGTTGCGGGCGTAACATGGCACCGTGACCGACGAATCCGACGGCCGGAACTGGCTGGTGATCGGCGTGTCCACCGCCGGCGGACCGGACTCGCTGCGGGTTCAGGTCTGACGGCCCGTGCGCTGCCGATGGCGTTCACCGAGCCGGCCGAGGAGCGTGTGGTGATCGCCGAACTGAACGAGGCCCGCGACGCCGTCGAGCTGGCCGCGGCCGAACTCGCCGCCTTCGAGGAAGCCGCCTTGCGCGCCGAAGCGTCCGAGATCCGGGCGGGGACGAAGCGATGACCGGCTCGTTCTGGTGGGATCTGCTGCTCGGCGTCGCCGGTGCGCTGCTCCTGGCGTGGCTCGCGCTCGTCGTGGCACTCGTGCTCGCCCGGCCCCGGGGCGGGCTGCTCCGGGAAGCGCTGCGGCTGCTGCCCGACGTCCTGCGGCTCATCCGCCGTCTGGCCGCGGACAGGACACTGCCCCGCGGCGTCCGGATCAGGCTCGCGCTGCTGCTGGTCTACCTCGCCCTGCCGATCGACCTCGTCCCCGATTTCATCCCCGTTCTGGGTTATGCCGACGACGCCATCATCGTCACCCTCGTCCTGCGTGGCGTCGTCCGCCGCGCCGGGCTCGAGACCGTCCGCGCGCACTGGCCCGGTACCGACGACGGTTTCGACGCACTGGCCCGCCTGACCGGATTTCCCGCCGCCACACCCTGATCCGTTTAGCGAGTTGTGCGCATTTCCTGTCGGAGGCGTAACAACTTTCGGCCTTCCTGCGGCATACCGGAGAGCTGTCTTGTTCCGTCCGGTCCCCGCCGCAGGAGGATTCGCGTGTTGAATTCCCGTCGTTTCCTGTTTCCCCGAAGATCGCGACGCGCGCTGGCGGTGGGTGTCATCGGCCCGCTGGTCGGTGCGCTCGCGGTCGGGCTCGTCGCCGCGGCACCGGCCGAAGCCGCCGTGCCCACCGGTTTCACCGACACGGTGGCGATCGGCGGGCTCAGCTCGCCGACCGCCACCGCGTTCGCCCCGGACGGCCGGGTGTTCGTCGCCGAGAAGAGCGGCCTGGTCAAGGTCTTCGACTCGCTCGCCGACCCGACGGCGACGGTGTTCGCCGACCTCCGCACGCAGACGCAGGACTTCTGGGACCGCGGCCTGCTCGGGCTCGCCGTCGACCCCGCCTTCCCCGCCAGGCCGTACGTCTACGTCTCGTACACCCTCGACGCGGAACCCGGCGGCACCGCGCCGCGCTGGGGTGACGCCTGCCCGACCCCGCCGGGCGCGACCGACAAGGGTTGCGTCGTGACCGGCCGTGTCTCCCAGCTGACGATGGGCTCGGCCGGCACGGCCGTGAGCGAGAAACCGCTGGTCACAGGCTGGTGCCAGCAGTTCCCCAGCCACTCGGTCGGCGCACTCGCCTTCGGCCCGGACGGCGCTCTGTACGCGGGTGGTGGCGACGGCGCCAGCTTCTCGTTCGCCGACTACGGCCAGGTGGGGAACCCCTGTGCCGATCCGCCCTCACCCGCCGGGACGAACCTCACGCCACCCTCGGCCGAAGGCGGCGCGCTGCGTTCGCAGTCGCCGCGACGCGCCGCCGGCCAACCGGTCCTGCTCAACGGCACGCTGCTGCGCATCGACCCGGACACCGGTGAGGGCGTCCCCGGCAACCCCTTCGCGAACAGCTCCGACGCCAACGCGCGGCGCGTGATCGCCTATGGCGCGCGGAACCAGTTCCGCTTCGGCTTCCGGCCGGGCACCAGCGAGCTCTGGGCGGGCGACGTCGGCTGGGACACCTGGGAAGAGATCAACCGCGTCGCCGACGTCGGCGACAGCGTGGCGGAGAACTTCGGCTGGCCCTGTTTCGAGGGGAACGCCAGGCAGGCCGGTTACGACGGCGCGAACCTCGACCGGTGCGAATCCCTCTACTCCTCCGGCGGGCACTCCGCCCCGTACTACGCCTACAACCACCGCGCCAAGGTGGTCGCGAGCGACCCCTGCCCCACAGGTGGCTCTTCGATCAGCGGCATCGCGTTCGAATCCGGCAGCAACTACCCGGCCGAGTATTCCGGCGCGTTGTTCTTCGCCGATTCCTCCCGTGGCTGCATCTGGGCCATGCAGACCGTCGACGGCCAGCCGAACGCGAGCCGTCTCGTGCCCTTCGTGACCGGCGTCAACGTCCCGGTGCAGGTGCTGACCGGCCCGGGCGGCGACCTGTTCTACGTCGCGCTCGGCAGCGGCGAACTCCGCCGCGTCAGCCATCCCAGCGGGACCAACCGGCCGCCCACCGCGGTGGCCACGGCGACCCCGTCGAGCGGACCGGCGCCGCTGACGGTGCGCTTCGACGGCACCGCGTCCACCGACCCGGACGCCGGGGACACCCTGTCCTACGCCTGGGACCTCGACGCCGACGGCGCGTACGACGATTCGTCGGCCGCCGACCCCACCTGGACCTACACCGCGGCAGCCGCCGTTGACGCCGGGCTCCGGGTGACGGACTCCCACGGCGCGAGCGCGACCACGACGGTGCGGGTGACCGTCGGGAACCCGGAGGGCCTCGACCCGGTGCCCGTCATCGACAGCCCGGCGGGGACGCTGACCTGGTCGGTCGGCCAGACCGTGTCCTTCTCGGGCCGCGCGGTCGACGCCCAGGACGGGCAGCTCCCGGCATCGGCCCTGTCGTGGCGGCTCGCGATCCGGCACTGCGCGACCAACGGCACCTGCCATACGCACAACGTCCAGGACTTCCCCGGCGTCGCGTCCGGGTCGTTCGTCGCGCCGGACCACGACTACCCGTCGTACCTGCAGCTGACTCTCACCGCGACCGACTCGACCGGCCGGACCGGCAGCAAGACCGTCGACCTCCAGCCGAAGACGGTGTCGCTGAACTTCACCTCCAGTCCCAGCCAGGCGACGCTCACCGTCGGCGGCGCGCAGCAACGCACGCCGTTCTCCCGGACGGTGATCGCGGGATCCACCAACTCGATCAGCGCGGACAGCCCGCAGAAACTGCCTCCGCTGAACCTGAAGTACGCCTTCACCGGCTGGGCGCACGGCGGCGCGCGGGCGCAGAACATCATCGCGCCCGGTACGTCCACGACCTACCAGGCGAACTATCGGCTCTGCTGGCTGTTGAACCCCTGCTGACCGCCGATACAGCGGGTCGTGAGTGGCGTTTCGGGTTCTAACCCGAAACGCCACTCACGACCACCGTGAGGCACCGAAACCGTCCATAATGGAGTACTCCAGCACGCCTTTCGCGAAGCCGTAAGAACCCCGAAAGGATCGGAACCCCCATCGGAGAGCCCCCGTCGGATCGCGCATCCAGATCCCGCACGGAAGGTGCCTCCGATGACCTACCCAGGCCTGCCCGACCAGCAGAACAACCGCCCCGCGACCGTCAAGCCCGGCGTGGCCGTCGGGATCCTCGTCGCGGTGATCGCACTGGTCGCCTTCTGCATCACCGGCTTCGCCGCCCCCGGTTTCCTGCTCCGCAAGGGTCCCGGGCTCTCGTTGCCCACCCCCACCTCCAGCCCGGCGACGACCTCCTCGCCCACGAGCACCACGGAAAGCCCGACCAGCACCAGGGTCAGCCGTCCGAGGATCACCCCCACCAGGAACCCGGCCACGCCGCCGGCGCAGGGCGTTCAGGTGATCGTGGACTTCCTCACCAAGATCGCCGGAAGCGACAAACCGGGGGCGATCGCGTTGGCCTGCGAGGCGCAGAAGCGGTTCATGGACGACAAGATCGATTCCCTGATCCCGCTGGGGTCACGTGTTCAGGTGACCTCTGTCAACGGGACGTCCCGGTTCGTGCTCGCCGACGTCGCCGGAGTCGCCAAAGGACGGTCGGCGAAGGGCATCGTGATCTCGGATCTCAAGGCGGACGGCGGTTTCTGCGTCACGACGTTCAGCATCCGCACCATCGGCTGATGTCAGTCCAGGCAGAACTCGTTGCCCTCGATGTCCTGCATCACGATGCACGACTCGTTCTCCTCGTCGGCGAGCAGGACACGCTGCTGCACCGCCCCGAGCGCCGTCAGGCGGTCGGATTCGGCCTGGAGCGCGGCGAGGCGCTCCTCCCCCACCAGGCCGGTGCCCGCCCGCACGCAGAGATGCACCCGGTTCTTGACGACCTTGCCTTCGGGAACGCGCTGGAAGTACAGCCGCGGGCCCACACCGGTCGGGTCACTGCAGGCGAAGCCCGCGTCCTGTTTCTCGGGCGGCAACGTGCGGTTGTAGTCGTCCCAGGTGTCGAATCCCTCCGGCGGCGACGGCACGACGTAGCCCAGGATCTCGCACCAGAACCGGGCGAGGCGCTCGGGTTTCGCGCAATCGAACGTGACCTGTACCTGTTTGACCGACACCATCAGTCCACCCTAATCGCTGTCGAACGGATCAAGCCCGCGGCCCGCAGATCGGCCCATACCTGTGCGGGGACCTTCACTTCGAAGGATTCCAAGTTGCTTCGCGCTTCTTCGGCGGACCGCATCCCGACCGCGATCCCGGCGACCGCCGGATGTTGCAGCGGGAAGGCCATCGCCGCCTGGGGAAGCGTCACGCCGTGCGCCTCGCACACGTCGGCGATCCGGTTCGCCCGCTCCACGACCTCCGGTGTGGCGGCGGCGTAGTCGAAGTACGCGCCCTCGGCCGGCCGCGGCACGGCGAGCAGCCCGGAGTTGAAGATCGACGCCGCGATCACCGAGACGCCGCGTTCCTCGCACGCCGGGAGGAAGGTGTCGAGCGCGCTGTGGTCGAGCAGCGTGTGCCGCCCGGACTGCATGACCACGTCGACATCGGTCTCCCTGACCAGAGTGGTCAGCATGGCCGTGTCGTACATACCGGCGCCGATCGCGCCGACGATCCCTTCCGACCGCAGCTCCGCGAGGGCCGGATAGCCGTTGCGCAGCGCGTCGTCGAAGTACTCCTCGGCGTCGTGCAGGTACAGCACGTCGATCCGGTCCAGGCCCATCCGCTCCAGCGAATCCTCGACACTGCGCCGGATCCCGTCACGGGTGAAGTCGCGGACCCGGCGGTGCGCCGCGGGGACGTGGAAGCCCGCCGGATCCAGCTTCCCGTCAGGTTCCTGGGGAATCAGCAGGCGGCCGACCTTCGTCGACAGGACGTAGGAATCTCGCGGCCGCGAGCGCAGGAACTCGCCGACGCGGCGCTCGGAATGCCCGATCCCGTAATGCGGAGACGTGTCGTAGTACCGGATCCCGCCGTCCCAGGCCGCGGCCAGCGCCCCCGCCGCGGTGTCGTCGTCCAGTGGCGCGAACAAGCCCCCGAGCGGTCCACCGCCGAAGCCCAGCCTCGTCACCTCGACGTCGGTGCGCCCGAGTCGCTTCGTCTCCATCCACGGCCCCCTCGATCAGCTCGCCGATCACCGTGCCACATCCGGGCGCTTCGCTCGCGCGATTTATTCGCCGGGCCAGTCCGCGCACGTCACGACCCCGAACCCTCGGCTCGGGAAGACGGTGTCCACGAAGAAGTCGTGCATCGCCTGATCCCCGTCGGCGCAACCGTCGCGCAGCACGGTCACGTGATAGCCGCGATCCGCCGCGTCGTAGGCCGTCGCGGCCACCATCGCGCTGGTCGCGACCCCGGCGATCGCGACGGTGTCGACGCCCCGGGCCCGGAGCACCAGATCGAGATCGGTGCCGGCGAACGCGCTGGCCCGGCGTTTCAGCACGACCACGTCCTCGTCGGCGACCGGCAGGTCGATCTCGGTCCCGGCCGAGCCCTCGTGGAAGGTGTCCCCCGCTTCGTGGAACGACTTGAACAGAGCGTTCCCGGCGGGCAGGTCGGTCCCGTTGCCGCGGAGTGCGAAGTGGACGAACACGACGAGCGCGCCGGCCGCCCGCGCCCGCGGCAGCAGACTCTTGATCGGCGGCAGGACTGTTCCGGTGAACGGGTAATTGCCCGTGATACCCCGTTGGAGGTCACCGATGATCAACGCGGTGGTCATGCGGGCAAGCTACCCGATCGTCCGTATACAACCGGCCGCGCGAGTGGCTAGCCTCCGGCGGGTGAGGATCAAGAGTGTGCTGCTCGCCGTCCTGGTGACCGCCGGAATCGTGATTCCCCCGCCCGCCGTCGCCGCGGCGGATCCGTCGGGCTGGGTGGCGCCGCTCAGCACGCGCGGCCGCTACATCGTCGACGCGACGGGCGACCGGTTCAAGCTGAAGGCCGCCAACTGGCACGGCGCGAGCGGGACCTGGACCGGTTCGGGCGACGTGAACGATCCGGCCTCGCACCACGCCGGTGAGATCGCCTACCAGACGCCGCTCGGGCTGGACCGCGCGTCGATCGACACCGTCATCGACGGGCTCGCGGAACTGGGCCTGAACAGTGTCCGGCTGCCTTTCTCCAACGCGATGATCCACGACACCAAGCCCGTCCCCGATCTCCCGGCGAACCCGGGACTGCGCGGCCTGACCCCGTTGCAGGTCTACGATCGCGTCGTCGCGCGGCTGACCGCGCGCGGGTTCGCGGTGATCCTCAACAATCACACCACGACCTCGCGCTGGTGTTGCGGTCTCGACGGCAACGAACGCTGGAACACCGCGCAAACCGAGCAGAGCTGGCAGGACGACTGGCTGTTCATGGCCCGCCGCTACGCCGCGAACAAGCGGGTCGTCGGCGCCGACCTGTACAACGAGGTCCGGCGGAACGTCTTCGACGATCCCAACTGGGGCTGGGGAAACGGCACGGACTGGCAACGCGCGAGCCAGCGGGCGGCCGACCGCATCCAGACCGAGGCCAATCCCGATCTGCTGCTCATCGTCGAGGGCATCAACTGGACCGGCCTGCCCGTCGACGGCCTTCCCCACGGAAGGCCGACGCTGGAGCCGGCTCGGACGCTCTCGCATACGCTCGTGGACTCCGGAAAACTGGTCTACGCCGCGCATTTCTACGGCTACACCGGTCCGAACCATTCCGGGGCGACCGGTACCGGCGAGACCCACGACCCGCGCTACCGTGACCTGTCACCCCAGGAACTTCGCGATGTCCTTCACCGGCAAGCGTTCTTCGTCTCGGCGGAGAGCGGGAAGCATTACACCGCACCGCTCTGGATCAGCGAGTTCGGCGAAGGCCGTCACACGACCGACGTGGCGAGCCGTGCCTGGTTCGAGAACTTCGTCGGCTACCTCGCCGAGACCGACACGGACTTCGCCTACTGGCCGGCGGTCGGTTTCCACGAAGGCGGAACGGGCAACGGCTGGTCGCTGCTCTCCTGGGACACCGGCGGCAGGCGCGTCGACGTGCTCGACGGCGCGGACTGGCGTGGCCCGGCTTGGCGACGGCTGGTGGACGCGCCGTCCCGCTCCGGCCGGATCCCCGACGCCGAGCGCTGGTCGATGCTGAACCTCGACTACGCCGATTTCCTGGCCTCGCGCAAGGTTCGCGCCATGACGGACTGGAATCCTGGCGCTCGCAAGGGCGCCTGCCCCGACGGCCAGCGGCTCAGCGGCCTTGCCCATACCGGCAACCGGGGCCTGTGCACCGGCACGTTCGCCGCGCCGACGGGATACGTCGTGGTCCGCGATGAGTCCTATGTGGACACCGACTGGGCCTCCGGCTACACCAAGGTGCAATGCCCGCCAGGGCACGCCGCCGTCGGCTACAGCGTCACCGGCGCGGCGTTCTCCGCGCTCCTCTGCGGCCGGTCCGCCACCCCGCTGGGCAGCACCGGCCGGACGGTCTGGTTCGACCGCGGCGACAACCGGCCGTCCGGGAATCCCGGCGGCGACTTCGCCTCGGGCCACTACAAGGGGCAATGCGCTCCGGGCGAATACGTCGCCGGTGTCGCGTACACGGGCCGTGTCGGCTCGAATCGCACTCCGGACGCGGTGCTCTGCCGTGCCTGAGCGCGCTCAGGCGACGAAGACACAGAACGGATGCCCCGCCGGATCCGCGTAGACGCGCAGCGGTTCCTCCGGGTCGTCGCTGCGGTCGTACCGGAGCCGCCCGCCGAGTTCGAGGACGCGGGCGTGCTGCTCGTCGAGTTCCTCGACCGAGTCCACGGTCAGGTCCAGGTGCAGTTGCTGAGGCACGGGTTCGGGCTCCGGCCAGCTCGCCTCTTCCAGCCGATCGACCTGCTGGAAGGCGAGTTGCGCCCCGCCGTCCGGGTTCCGCAGCACCAGCCAGTCCTTGTCCTCGGCGCCGGGCGGGGGCGTTTCGTCGCCGGGGCGATAGTCCCAGACCAGCAGGCGCCGGTAGAACTCCGCCAGCGCGCGGACGTCGGTGCCGTCCAGCACCACCTGACGGAACTTCGGCCCCTTTTTCCGCTCAACCAAGCCGTTCACCTCTGTTCGAGCACCGCGAGAACCTGCTCGCACCAGCGAATGTTCTCCTGTTCGAACATGATCCCACGGGCCAGGGTCAGATACGGCCCGACGCGGGGCGCCGTGGCGAGGAACTCAGTCTCGGTGGAGTCGCCGAGCAACCGCTCCCGAAGGCGCTCGAACCGTTTGAGCTTCGTTTCGGCGACGGCCATCCGGTCCGCGACGGCGCGCCGGATCGCCTCGTCGTCGCCCGCCTCGGCCGCCTGGACCTGCACCAGCAGTTCGTCGCGGATCGCGGTCGGCTTCGGTGCCCGCGTGGTGAAGCCGGCGAGTTCGGCCGCGCCGGCGTCGGTCAAGGAGAAGAGCCGCTTGTTGGGACGTCGTTCCTGTTCGACCACCCGGGCCGCGACGAGACCCTGCGATTCCATCTTGTCCAGCTCGCGGTAGAGCTGCTGCGGTGTCGCGGTCCAGAAGTTGGCGACCGACGCGTTGAAGCTCTTCGCCAGGTCGTAGCCCGAGGACTCGCCGTCCAGGAGCGTCGCGAGGATCGCGTTCCGCAGCGCCATGGCGCGATGATAAGCACCGCGGCGACTAGTCGCAAAGTTGACTAGACACTTTGTTGGACAGCGGAGCGGTGATCACCTACGCTCGACGGCATCTACTCAACAAGTTGACTATGAGGAGATCGCCATGCCCACGTTCCGTGAAGCAGTCGAAGCGAAGGACGCCGCCGCGATCGAGGCGTTGCTCGCCGACGACGTGGTCTTCACCAGCCCGGTGGCGTTCAAGCCCTACCAGGGGAAGGCGATCACGGCGGCGATCCTGCGCGGGGTCCTGCGGGTGTTCGAGGATTTCCGCTATGTCCGCGAGATCCAGGACGGCGTGCACCACGTGTACGAGTTCGAAGCGACCGTCGACGGGCTTCAGATCAACGGCTGCGACCTGCTGACCTTCGACGCCGAGGGCAAGATCGTCGACTTCAAGGTGATGGTCCGCCCGTTGCGGGCGGCCGAGGCCCTCGCGGGGCGCATGGGTGCCCAGTTCGAGGCCATCAAGGCGGACGCGCTCGGCTGAACGGGCGGGTACACGTGACTGGCCGGACGGCGCGTGTGATCGGACGGACGACACGCGTGACTCGATGGACGACACGCGTACGCGGCCAGGTCCGCCGCGAGTCGTCCGTCCGGACACGCGTGTCGTCCGTCTGATCACGAGTGTCGTCCGTCTGCGGCACACCGGAACTGGACAAGCCCCAGCGGCGGTGTCACGAAAGCCACGTTCGCAACGTCAATGGGGGCCGGCGTCCTGCCGCCGCACCATCTCCGCGATCCAGACGGGCGCGAACGGCGACGTGCAGTTCGGCGGGGTCGGATAGTCCTTGAGCACTTCCAGCCGCTCCCCGATGCCGATCGCCCTCGCCCGGTGCTCGGGGTGCTCGATGCCGATCTGCGCCAGGCAGTGGTTCATCGCCCACTGCAGGCGATCCGGCGCGGTCTTCATCTGCGCCTCGATGACGTCGAGCAGCCCGGCGATATCGAGGCACTCGGGCTTCTTCGCCACCCGTTCGGTGGTCAGGGCCCAGCCGGCGCTCGCGACCACGGGGTCCGGATCGGCGGACCACGCCACGCGCAGCTCTTCGGCGTGCGGATTCTTCTTGACCACGTAATTCACGAGCCAGTCGTGCACCTTCGGGGTGCGGGCCTCGCGCACCATGCGGTCCAGCTCGTCGCGTCCGAACGCCTTCGGGCGGCAGATGAGGAGCGCGAGCAGTTTCGCGGCGGTGTCGTCCGTCGCCCAGAGCTCCAGCGCGAGTTCCTGCTGGGTCTTCAGCCGCTTCGCGAGCGCGCGCAGCTTGCCGAGGTTCACCCCGTGGTCGTCGCCGTGCTTCTCGTTCACCTGGCGTGCGCGCGGGTCCTCGAGCTCGGCCAGTTCGGCCAGCACCTCGGCCGTCGTCGTCCCGGTCACCCGCCCAGCCTACGAGGCGCTCCGGGTGGAGGAGCCACCCGGAGCGCCTTGACCGCTATCCGCGTCGTGCCAGGTCGTCGGCGTGCTCACGCAGGAGTGCGGCGACCCGCGGCCAGCCGACGTTGATCCGCCGGGCCCAGCCGCGATGACGCTGCGCGAGATCCCCCGCGTCACCGTCCTGGACGGTCAACCCGGTGGCGAAGCCCTCCCGGAGGTACCCGCCGTCAGCGACGTCGAGGACGTCCCGGACCGGCTCCGGCGGCCACCCGTCGTCGGGCAAGGGCGAACCGCTCGCCAGCAGGGTGCCGATCGCCCGGTCCCCGAACTCGGCCCGTCCCCGTTCGGCGAACTCCGTGCGGGCACGCGAAACCCAGGCCTTGAGCGCAGCGCCGTCGAGACCGTAATCGGTCGTCCCCGGCATGGTGCGCGTCTCGAAGATCGTCAGCCACGCGCCGACCAGTTCCACGCTCGGGGCGCCGTCGTCCGCGGGCTGGATCCGGGTGCAGAGCTCGACGAACGCGCCGGGGTGCTCGGCGAGGATCCGCTGCAGGCTCCGCGGTTTCCGATGGTGTTTGAGCGCCGCGTGGAACCGCAGCTCCAACCGGGCGACCGCGACGTCCGAACCACCGGCCTCGGCCAGCTGGTCCAGCAGCGGGCCGACGTTCGCGACGGCCTTGCGATCGGGGGCCTCGACACCGTCGGCGGACGCCTGGAGCAGCACTTCCTCGATCAGGGACGCGGGCAGGGCCGCCCCGTCGCGCACCCCCGCCGCGAGCGCCTTGACCGCGGCCCACGGCCGGCGCCGCGCGAGCTGCGTGACGAAGAACGACTCCTGTCCTTCGGGAAGCGGCCACGGACCGACGTGCGTCCAGTAGCCCTCGAGAACCGCTTCGTCGGCGGACTCGAAGAGCTCCAGCGCGTGGTCCACCGGGATGGCCAGGAGATAGTCGACCAGCCGGTCCTGTTCCTTGAGCAGGATCGCGACCTCCTGCCGCCATTCGCCGCCCTGGGACCGGGCCATCTCGCCCGCCCAGCCCGCCGCCCAGTCCTCGCGCCCCAGCTCCGCGAGTGCGTCCTCCCGAAGGTCGTCCGCGGCGACGTGGGCCGCGACCACACCGACCAGCCTGGGCAGGGCACTCTCGGCGGCGAGCGCGCTCAGCCCGGCGGCGCCGTGTTCGCGCAGGACACCGCCGACGGCGTCGCGGCGAAGGCGCCCGATCTCCGCTTCACGCGCCTCCGGTTCGAGGGATTCGCCGCCGTCCAGGTACGGGTTCCGGCCGAACAACAGGCCGTGCCGCCCGGGATTGACCGCGGGCTCGATCAGCTCGGCGCAGGATTCCAGCCATTGCAGCAATTCCTCCGGCAGGGTCCAGCCGGCGCCGGCGTGATGCCGGTGCTCGGCGGTCACCCCGGTGAGCAGGCCCCACAGGCGCAGACGTTCGTCCGCCGAGAGCCGTTCGGTGTCCAGCCGTGTGAAGGCCTCCACGACGCGGTCCCATTGCGCGGCGTTCAGCTCGGGAAGCCGTTCGAAGAATTCGCACCATCGATACGGCCGTTCCGCCAGTGCCGACAACGCCGAGGCGACCAGCTCGTCCTCGAATTCCGGTCCGTCGGCGGCGGCGACCGGCGCCGCCGGGACCGTCCATTCGAGACGGACCTGGGGCCGGCTCGGGCTCGCGAGCAGATGTCCGCGCGGACCGCGCAGCAGGGCGAGAGCCAGCCGCCAGCCCGCCTCCGGCGAGCGACGGCCGATCGCCTTGACCAGTTCCGTCCGCTGCCCGCCGGGCAGGTCGAGGTACGGGTACCACGGCTGCACGAGGGTGATCAGGGATTCGAGCGGCCGGTCGCCTGCCTCCCGCCCCGGCCGCGTCAGCTCGGCCAGCAGGGAGACCACCATCGGCAACGCGTCGTCGGACCAGCCGACCGTTTCCAGCGCCGCGATCAGCCCCTCGGAGGTGCCGCTCAGCGGCGACGGGTCGCTGGTCAGCGCATGGTCGACGGCACTGAGGAACTCGTGAGGAGCGGCTTCGGCGAGCAAGGGCAGCACATCGGCGAGCGAACGCCAGAGCACTCCGTCCCCGTCGTCGTTGGCCCGGCCGAGCACTTCGCGGACGAACCGCGTGGCGTGGTCGGCGCCCGAGACGCCGCCGGACAGCGCCGTGTCCCCCTCGGCGGCCAGGAGTGCCGCGCTCCGCGCCAGTCCCTGCCGCATGTCCGCCGACCATTTCCGGCCCGGCTCCCGCTCGGTGAGCACCTTGACGGCTTCTTCGTGCCAGCGACGCAGATCCTGCGCGCTCAGCCTGCCGTGGAGAAGCGTCCAGGCGTCGTGCGGATCCGCCAGCCGTACGACGTCGCCCGAGCGGGCGAGCAGAGGGTCGTCGCCGGTCTCGGCCCTGGCGAAGAAGCGTGTGAGCTCGTCGATCTCCCGGCCGGCGATCGCGGCGATCTCCTCCAGATCGTGCCGTGCCCCGGCCGACCACCGGCCGATCAGCAGCAACGGCGCGGCGAGATCGCGCTCCAGCGGGTTCACCCATTTCGGAAGATCACCGGCGACGGCGAGCTTGCGGCGCAGGGCACCGAAACTCCGCCGGGCGAGGTCGGCCCAGGCGGTCGCGTCGGCGGACGGGACACCGGCCGCCGCGAACGCCTCCGCCGCCTCGTCGCGCGGGATCCGGGGCAGTACCAGGACATCGCCACCGGCACGGTCCGGCGTGCTCCGCACCACGACGACATGGCCGCCGATCGTCTCCTCTCCCACCTCGACGCCGTCCACCACGGCGACGAACGGCCCGTCCAGGTCGCGGCACTGACGCCAAGCCTCCGGGCTCGACACCCGGACCGCCCGGAGCCCCGGACGGTGGGCCGCCAAAGCGGTCGCGACGAACGCCGCCGCCTCGGTCCGGCTGCCCGCGTACACGGGGAGGACCGACGGCTCGGCGTCCAGCCAGTCGCACAGCCGGTCCATTTCGCGGGCGCGGCCGAGCAGCGGGAGGCTCTCGGGCAGGACGGGACGCGTTTCGTCCCGCCAGGATTCGAGCCACTCGGCCAGATCTTCGAGGCCCGGGACGACCCCGATGCCCAATTCCGGGGCGACCCGGGTCAGTTCGGTGATCAGGCCCGCGATGTCCTGCTCCGCCGTACGTCCGCCGATCCGCCGGTGGGAATCAGCGGTGATTTCCCCGGGCATGACGGCGTCGTCCACCAGGACCGCGACGATCTTCTTGCCGAGCCGCGAGGCCTCGGCGACCTCCTCCTGGACCGCTTCGTCGAGCCCCTCGGTGCCGATCGGCACCACCAGGACGGACGCGGCGTCGCCGGACCGGACGATCCGGTCCTTTCCGAACACGTGACCGAGACTCCGGTCGAGACCGCGGAGCCGGTCCTGGCCGTCACCGGCTCGGACGGTGATGAAGATTCCTGCCATGGTGCGAAATCCTTTCCAGCGAGCACAGTTGTCGATGCGTACGGGCTGTGGTTTCACTCGGCTTCGCCGCGGGCGCGGGCCAGCACCTCCTCGACGCTGAGCGGGCTGGCCGGATGGTGGGTGAGGCACAGCGGGGTGGTCACCCGCTGGAAGCCGAACGCCTCCCCCGACACGTAGAACTGGGCGCGTTCCAGCCGTGAGATGTCGTCGACAGGGCTGCCCTTGGCCCTGGCCAGTTCGTTCGCGGCGGCGATCTGCGCCGGGCTGTTGAGCCTGCCGAAGAACTGCGTCATCGCGTTGCCGACGACCTGGTTGTGCAAGCCCTTCGGCGCCTGTGTCGCGAACAGCAGTCCCAGGCCGTATTTCCGCGCCTGCGAGGCGAGCACGATGGTGCTGCGGGTGCTCGCCGTGAGCGTCCCCGACGCGGCGAGCATCTGTGCCTCGTCCATGACGAAGAGGGCGCCGAGCGGCCGGTCGCCTGCCGGATTCCGCTTGGCCCAGGCGAAGAGTTCCATCTGGAGCTGATTGACGAAGTTCTGCCGCTGCTTCTCCGAAGGCAGCCCGATGAAGCTGATCACCGATACCCGTGCCCGCTTGCCTTCCCCGGGAGCGAGCAGGAGCGCCGGGTCGACGGGCTCGCCGCCGCCCGCCAGGAGGGGGTCGTTGACCATGGAGGCCTTCAGCAGCTCGGCCAGCTCGGCCGCCAGCTTTCGCCCGTCGTTCAACGTGCTCACCCCGTCGGGCAGGTCTTCGAGCACCTCGATGAGCGCGGGCAGGCTCCGTGATCCGGTCCGGGCGTGGTGCACGACGGCCTGCCGCAGCACCGCGAGCCCGACGCTGGCCTTCCCCGTGCTGCCGGTCAGTTTCACCTGCGGTGCGAGTGCCGCCACGGCGACCTCGACGGCCGCGTTGAACTCGTCCTCGTCGTCGAGGACACCGGCGAAATCGGGCAACGGCTGGAACGCGAGCGGCCTGCCACCGGCCCGCCCCGGCGTCCACACGACGACGTCGGTCTCGGCCAGATAGCGCTCGGCGAGCCCGGCGTCGTCCGCTCCCCAGGCCTCGGGCGGCTCCGGCCAGGCGTCGCCGAGGCGGGCGAGGTCGTTGTTCGGATCCAGCACGATCGCGGAAACGCCCTGCAGCGCGCACTCCTCCACGATCCGCCGCAGCAGCACCGTTTTCCCGGACCCCGAACCCGCGAACACCGCGGCGTGCTTGCGCAGGGCCGCCAGCTCGATCCGGACCGGTTTCCCGCTGCCCGACACGGTGCCGAGGGTGACCTCCCCTTCGGCCGCCGGGGACGTCTCGGTGGACACCGCTCGGGGCAATGGTTCAGGCAGGACCTCCGACAGGAGTTCCGACCGGCCGGCGGGCCGCCGGTCGACGAGCCACTCGTGCAGCTCCCGGCTTCCCTCGGCGAACATCTTGTCCAGCGCCCAGAACGTACGGATGTCCGCATCGGACATTCCCCGGGATTTACCGCCCTGCTTGAAGAATTCCTTGAGTTCCGCCTGGGTCTTCACCCCTGGCGACCACGCCGGGTTGCGCAGCAGCACCAGATGCCGGTTCTCCGCGCCCTTCCGGACCCCGGCCGCCGATCGCGCCTTGCGGAACCGGTGCAGCGCGGCGATGTGATGCGACGCCGCGATGGCCCGGAACGCCCAGTGTTCCTCCAGGTCCGACGCTTCGTCCACCGTTCGGGTGAGCCAGGCGTGCAGCTCGTTCCGGTCGCTCTTCGCGCCATGGACCCATTCCATGTTGTCGTTGCCGACCTCGGTGATCCATCCCCGGATCGCGGCCGACAGCAGCCGGGGCATCACCTTGTCCTCGACCTTCGGATCCAGCAAGGCCGACGGTTCAGCCTCCGAGCGGTACTCCTCGAACCGCTTGTCCAGTTCCGCGAACCGATCGGCGGCCATCGCCGGCCGCGGCGGTCCGGCCGAGCGCACACCGCCTTCGTCGAACGTGGTCAGCTCGATCACCCGGCCCGCCCGGACGCAGGCGTCGATGTGCGCGCCGATCCGCTTCAGGACGTCTCGCGGCGACATCTCCTCCCATTCCCCGTCGAAGGCCGACGGGGCCACCGGCCACGTGGGATTGGGAGGAACGAACTTCATCGCCTCGTACGCGACTCCGAGGCGTTTCTCGACCAAGGCCCTGCCGACTTCCGCATCGGTGACCCGGCCGAGGATCAAGGCTTCGCGGAAGCGATCCGGGACGGTGTCGGTGGCCTTCTCCTTGAGCAGCTCCCAGGTGCCGGGGAGGCACGCGAGGACCGTCATGGTCCTTCTGGTCACCTCCCTCAGGCCCATCAGCCCGTCCGCGATCTGGGCGACGAGCAGGTCCTGTTCGTCGCTGTCCCGCACCTGCCGCTGGCCGACGGCGGACCGGGCCACCAGGGTGTCGAGCTGATCGACGGCGATCACGATCGGCCCGGTGAGCGCGAGCAGCCGCGTGATGTTCCTGACCTGCGTCTTCGCGGATTTGGGGTCCGACCGGATCCCCCATTTGCGACGGTCTCCGGATTTCGACTCCGCGAACACGCCGAGGTAGTCGTCCCCGACGTAGTTCTTGCTCGGGTCTTCGCTCGCGTAGAGCACCAGTGCCCGCGCCGTGTCTGCGCATTCCCTGGCGACATCCCGATCGAGAGTGCGCAGGCCGTCGACGAACGTGTCGACGTCGGCCCTCGACAGACCACGCCCGTCCAGGATCTTCTTGGTGACGTTCGCATCGATGCTCGCGCGAAGGCAGACGCGCCGCAGGAAGCTGGTGAGCTGAGGAACGCCGGAGCCGTCGAGCCGCGAAAGACCTCTGCGCATCGCCTCGGCGGTGTTCTCCCAGAACGCGTCGCCCGCCGTGAGGTCGTTGAGGAAGAAGTAACCGCGGGCGTCGTGGGCCTGCTTCCGGACGAGCCCGAGCAGGTGGGTCTTGCCCACGCCCTTCTTCCCTTGGAGGACCAGCCCGATCGGGCTCGGGCCGTCGCTGGCGACGGCCTCCTTGATCCCCGAGCTGACCTGCTTCAGCACACCGGTGTGCAGGCCGTCGACGTGATACGGCGAATCACGCCACACGTGATCGGGGGTGTCGGCCCAGTCGAATCGCAGGGCCGCGAGCGCGCTCAGCTCGTCCATCACGGCGCCTCGATCGAGATCAGATGGTTGTCTTCACCGCCGATGCGGATCGCCGCCTCGTGATCGGCGGCCGTGAGCGCCTTGCGATTCGATTCCGGCACCAGATGCGCCTGTCCCGACCGGCTGAGTTCCTTCAGTACCGCGTCGACGTCCACAGCGGACGCTTCGCCGAGCATCGGCCGCAGCTCCACCAACGAGACCCAGTCGCGCGGCGAACGGGACAGTTTGCGGTAGGCGATCCGGATCCGGGACTCGATCTCCTCCACCGTCAGGTCGACCTCGGGCATGAAGAGGTCGGCGAGCCGGAGCTTCTCGCGCCGGAGGTGTCTGCCGAGCCCGCCGAGCACGACGTACAGCGCGCTGCCCAGACTGCCCCTGGGCGGCGGCGCCTCTTCCTGGCTCAGTTCCTCCTCGCACCAGGCCCAGCCGCGCTCGGTCAGCTCGTGGTAGAAGGGACGTCCGCGCTTCTCACTGGCGACGAAATCGAGTTCATTGAGCTGGCGGCGTTCCTTCCCATCGAGTTTGAAACCCACCATCTCGTTCAGCTCTGGGTTCGACACCTCGCGCGCGATCACCATCAGCACGAGCATCGCCGCGGTCTGCTTCTGTCCCAATCGATCCGTCATCCGTGATCCTTCCGTACGTGATTAGCGCTGATCGAGAAATCCGCTGAATCCCTGGCGTGTCACCCTGGCCTCCGAGGTGCGCACGGCCCATTCGATCGCCTCCCGCGTCTCCGGCGGGGCGAGCACGCGATGTCCCGGCGCCGCGTCGGTCGCGCGGACCCGCGTGGCCGACATGAGCTCCTCGGCGAGGTCCTGGACCCGTTCCCGGTCCCCCGCGCCGATCGCGATCTGCAGCTCGGCGACGATCTCGTCCACGAAGCCCCACATGAGCGGCCGGAGCCGGGCGTGCGCGGTCTGCCGGAGCACGCCGGCGACGTCGAGGTCACCCGGTTCGACGAGTGCCGTCGTCCCTCTGAGCTGGTCGACGAGGTTCTGAGCGATCTCCATCGGCCCGCGCGACGGACCGAACTGGAGATGCCGCAGATTGCCGACGTACCCCGGCAGGCTGTTCGGCTCGGTTCCCTTGGTGAGCACCGGGACGACGCGGCGGTCCTGCCCGAGGGTCCGGTGCAGGAACAGTTCGACCTCGGCCGACTGCCAGCGGCTCACCTCGCGGTCGACGATCAGGCACAGATGTTTCGCGTCGTCCGCGGTCTTTTCGAGCAGCGACCGTTCCCCGGACAACGACAGCACCGGCCGGACACCGAGCTCCACCAGGTACTTCATGAGTTCTTCGGCGAGGTACATCGTCGGCCTGGTCGTGCTGACCCGGACGTCGTGGGAGAAGGTGCGTTTCTCCGCCCGGACCGCGGCGACATAGGCGTCGCGGTTCTCCGCGAGCAGGTCCGTCCGGTCGAAGTCGTGCGCGACGACCGCCGCGACCGTTTCCAGCGCGAAACTGATCTGGTCGGCGGTCGGGCTGATCTCCGTCATCACCGGAAGCTGTTCGCCGAAGGTCCAGAAGGAGACGTACGGCAACGTCAGATGTCGCGACATCACGTCCGGCGAGACGTCGCGATCGAGCCAGCTGCGGAACAGGTCCTTGGTCTCTTCGAGACAGATGCGCCGCCACTCCTCCGAGCGCGCGTACTCTTCGCGGGCGTCGAACCTCGACAGCACCGGCAGGACGGTCAGCTGCGGCCGGTCGTAAGGCATGCGGTCGCGCGCGGCGTTGGCGCGTTCGGCGATGTCAACCGCACCCCGCATGCTCTGCACGTTCGCCGTGAAGAGGACGACGAGCCGGTCCGGAAGATGGGCGGTGCAGATACCCCCGATGTCGGAGATGCCCGTGCGGCTGTCGATGAGGACGTAGTCGTAGGCGGCCGTCCACTGTTCACGGCATTGTTCGAGGTAGTCGCCGAAACCCTGCTCGTACAAGCCTTCCCAGTCGAGATCCTGCACCCGCCGGACGTAGGCGTCGTCCCCGCGGCCGGCGGTGATGACGTCGAGCTTCACCTTCCCGGTCAGCCGGGTCGTATGCGCGCCCGGAGCCAGCCTGCCTGCACGGAAGTCGTCGATCAGGTCCACGACGCCGCCCGACGGGGGCGCGCTCATCATCGGCCGGAAGTAGGTGTCCAGACCGGGCGCTTCGAGGTCCCAGTCCAAACACAACACCCGATATCCCCAGCGTGCCAGGAGAACGGCGATATTGGCCATGGTGAAGCTCCGGCCGACACCGCCCTTGAAGGAGTAGAAGGTGACCACGGTTCCCGGCATGGATCAGAACCTCGGCAGCTTCGACGGTCGCGGCGGTTCGGGCGGTGGTGTTTCGATCGGCCACTCCGGAGACCACGGCGGTGCCTGCTCGATGATCTCCACCAGTTCCTTCACCATCCGCCCCAGTTCGTCCTCGAACTCGATGTACTCGGGGGTCTTCTGGTACTGCGGATGCGGTTTGTTCCAGTCCCGGAAACTGCGCATCCGGCGTTCGTGCGCCCAGGCCGGGTAGTAATCCGAGTCGCTGAAGATCACCGGATAGATCAACCGGCCCGCCTTCGCCACGCCCTCCCGCGCGACGATTTCCTCTCGCTTCGCCATCGTGTGCCATTCGGCGAGGCACCGCTCGTCGCGAAAGTACTTCGGGGAACAGACCGGGATCAGGATCCGGGCACGCTGCAACGCCTCGCGTACTTCCCGAGGCCAGTTCCCGCCGACGGCGACACTGTCTTCGAGAAATATCTTGACGTCATAGTCGACATTGTCGTCCAGAAGTCTCTGCAGCCGAGGGTGGAAGTGATTCCGCACCCAGTCCGGGGCGTCGCCTCCGCCTCGGCGATAGCTGATGAACACGTCGTACTCGTACACGAGCGCCATCGCTCCTTCGCCCCCGGATCCGTTTGACAGCACCGATCGTAGGGGCCGAAGACACTCTCAAAAAGGTCCAAAAACACGACAAAAACTGGACACGGCGTCGCATACGAGTCCACGAAAGACAGAAAGATGACAAGCGGGAGACAATGGATGCCCCGCGCGCGTCCGATCGCCGAGAATGCGACCACCCGGCCTGCCGGGCACCCTTCACTGACAGGAGTTTCGATGGCCGACAACGAGCCACCGCATGTGTTCGTCACTTACGCACATGATTCACCGGAGCACAAGGAACGGGTCCGCCGCTTCGCGGATTTCCTGCACGGCCGGATCGGTCTCGAAGTGCACCTTGATCAATGGGACGACGGCGAACGTCGCGACTGGTCGTTGTGGGCGTTGAAGCACCTCGACACGGCGAATTTCGTGGTCGTCATCGCCTCGCCCGACTACAAACGCCGTGCCGAGGGAAACGCGGCGTTCGACGAAGGACGCGGCTCCCAGTTCGAGGCGGCGCGGATCCGCGATCGCCTGACCAGGGATCTCGGTGGTGAGATCAAACGGATCCTGCCGGTCGTGTTCCCCCAGCAGTCCGTCGACGACATCCCGAACTTCCTCAATCCGCACTCCACCACGAGATATCCGGTCGACGTGTTCACCGAGGAGGGTGTGGAGGATCTTCTGGCCGCGATCACCGGCAGGGCCCGGCATCAGCGCCCCGAACGCGGCCAGTGGCGTGGCGGCGCGGTGAACGCGGCGGGCCCCGGCAAGACCTCGGTCGCGACCGGCCTGGAATGGCGGGCGTGCAGCGACGGCATCCGCACCGAAGGCGCGCGGATCAACGACGTGCACTATAAGGACAGCATCGTCTTGCGGGCGGCGGAGCGGCTCGCTTACGTCGAAGTGGACCTCGGGATGGCCTACCGGAAATTCACCGCGACGGCCGGCGTCCTCGACGACGCGGCCGAACCCTTCCAGGTCGGACACTTCCGCGTCCTCCTCGACGGGCGGCCGTCACCGGAGGTCAAGGTGGCGCTGGGAAAACCGGCGAAGATCGAAGTCGGCGTCACCGGTGTGCTGAGGCTCCGGCTGGAGTTCCACCGTCCGGGGACGACGGAGAGCAGGTGGCTGCCGGAACTGGCGTGGGGCGATCCCGTGCTGGAGTAAGGCTGGTGGCGCTGTCCGGCCGCGCGGCGTGGCGAGCCCGGTTCTGTTGAGGGTAGGGCAAACGTGGCGTGGTCGGTGCAGGTGGTCGTGAGTGGCGTTTCGGGTTCTAACCCGAAACGCCACTCACGACCCGCGCTTGACCAGGGCCGGAGGCTCCCTTCGCCGCATTAGACGCAGTGAAGGGGGCCTTCACACGCATCTGCTGTGACTGCTGGGACTGGTGGTGTCGCACGGCCGCAGGTGGCGATCGTGTAGTCCGTGAAGGCCTCCTTCCCTACCTTCAGGGTAGTGAAGGAGGCCTTCACGGACCTGCGGCCAACAGCCACTCACGACCTACGTGCGAAACCCCACGTCACCCTTGCCCCTCAAGAGAAGTCCTCCTCCTCCACCAGTTCCCGCAGCTTCACCAGCCCCCGGTGCTGTTTCACCCGGACGTTCCCCGGCGACAGCCCGAGCGCGGCCGCGGTCTCGGTGGCGGTCAGCCCGACGACGATCCGTAGGGTGAGCACCTCCCGCTGCAGCTTCGGGAGCCGCGCGACGAGCCTGCCCAGCCGCGCGCCGAGGTCGACGTCGAGCATGTGACTTTCCGGCTCGTTGCGGACCGGCCCGGCCTCCGGCAGCTCGGGTACGGGATCGGACCGGTCGCGGGACACCGCGCGGAAGGCGTCGGCGACCTTGTTGGCCGCGATCGCCCGGACGAGATAGAGGAACGAGCCGCCGCGATCCTCGTACACCGGCAGCATTTTGAAGACCGCGAGGCACACCTCTTGCGCGACGTCGTCGGCCGACAGGTAGGAGAGGTCGCGTCCGCCCATCCGCGCGCGGCAATAGCGCACCAGCATCGGTTTGACGACGGCGAGCAGCCTGTCGACGGCGTCCTCGTCACCGGCCTTCGCCGCCATGACGAGCGGATCGAGCATCTCTTTGGTCAGCCGGCCCGACGGGCGCGGGAGGGTGTCCAAGGCGCGGTAACCCCGGACTTCGCCGCCGATCGGGCGGGTGTCGATGGTCGGCATCGGCTCAGCCCATCACTTTCGCGGTGGAATCGAGCCGCCGCACCTGCGCGAGGAAGGCGTTCATCCGCCACCTCAGGCTATATGCCTTCGCCGTATCGCCGAAGACCTTCTTCTTGTGCAGGATCGCGGCCAGTTCCCCGACGGTGCGTCCGTCCGCCTCGGAGATTTTGAGGGAGATCCCTTGCCGGATTCCGTCGGATTCCGGGGACCGGGCGATCATCGGGTTGCCGTCGTCCGCGACGGACCAGCCCTTCCTCGCGATCTTCTTCTTGAAGACCTGGCGCAACTGCTGCCCGGTCAGCGTGGTTTCCACCCGCCGCGGGCGGAAACCGTGTCTCTTGAAGGCGATGTAGCCCAGGTACACGACGGCGATCACGACGAGGATCAGCACACCGGACGTGCCGTTTCCCTCGCTCGTGGTGTCAAGGGCGATTCCCATGTTCTCTCCCGGGCGTTCGCGGTCCGAATGCCCGATAATCGAGGAAATCACGGACGGTGTTGCGCACCGGAGTTTGTTGTCCTGATTTTGTCCGTTGCCGTTCGCCGGAAAGCGGCCAGATCAAGGACACCTTTCGCCAGGGCGCGATCATCGGTAGCGAAACCGGCCTCTGGATCGATCCCTGCGCTGTCGAATCGCCACGATCACGGGGAGAGCGCGGATGACGGATCGTTTCGATGTCTTGTTGTGTTTCACCGCGGAGGGTGCGGCCCCGGTGGACGAACCGGAAGCGGCACTTCGCGACGCGGGGCTCCGTGTTCTCCGGGACACCGCCGTCGACGAGTTCGCCGACGCGCTCGCGAACTCCCGTGTCGTGCTGGTCCTCTGCTCCCGTGCCGACCGGGCCCTGGTCGTCGATCCCGGGGCGGACGGCGAACAGGCCGTCGATCCGCGGGACCTGCCCGCCTTCGCCTGGCTCGTCCGGCGCAAGGTGGCCGACGCCCGCCGCGGTCGCCCGGCCCGGATGGTCGGGCGGTATCGCGAACTCCTGGCGCTCCATCGTGGCCTGCACGCACACCCGGTCCTGATGGTGCGAGGCCTGCCGGGTGTCGGCAAAACCGTGTTGGCCGAACAGTACGCCCGCCTCTTCCAGGACACCTTCGACGGCGGTGTCCTGCGGCTGGGCCCGTTCGGGCAGCACGCGCCGGAAGAGGTCCTGTCCCAGTTCCACCTCGCGCTGGCGCGCGCGGCAGGCGACCGGCTGGGCACCGATCTGTCCGGCATCGGCTTCGACCGGCTGCGCGACCACGTCGCCGAACGGATCGGCGCGGACGGGCGTCGCGTTCTCGTCCTAATCGACGACGTGCCGCCAGGGCTCCCTCCGGACGTCCTCGAACGGCTGCTCCTCCCGACCTCAGCGGTGTCCACAGTGCTCGTGAGCCGGTTGGAGAATTCTCCGTGGGACGTCGCCACGCTGGACCTCACCGGGTTGACACCGGCCGAAGGGTTCAGGCTGTTCAGCGACTACCGCGCACCGGCCGACGACATCGAGCGGGAAGCGGTGCTCCGTCTCGTCGAACACTGTGGCGGGCATCCGATCACGCTGCGCGCCAACGCTTTGGCCGTGCGACGCCGGGGTGAACCGCTCGCGTCCTGTCCGGACACGGCACCGCCGGCGATCCGCGGTCTGCTCGCCGGTCGCGGTCCGGTCGCCGCCGGGATCATCCGCCTCGGCGCGATGCTGGCACCGGCCCCCTTTCCGCTCGGCATCACCCGTGACGTGCTCGGAGACGGTTCCGTGGAAGCCGTCGGCGATCTGGAAGAACAAGGTCTCGCCTCGCTTGTGGACGGCGGGTTGCGGCTGCAACCCCTCGTCGCCGAGGTGGCCACGGCGGGGCTCGATCCCGGCGACCTGCCCGCGTCCGCGGCGAAGTCCTTGCTACGCCTGCTTTCCGACGAACGCGCCGAGTACCGGGACTTCCTCCTCCAGCATGCCCGCGCCCTGGCCGAGCGCACGTCCGCGGCGCTCCGGCTCCGGCTGCTGCGCCCGGTCGCGGCCGCTCACGAACGGCACCGGGATTTCTTCGCCGCCGGCGAGGTCCATGCCATGATCCTGTCCACCGAAGGCGCCACGAGCACGGACTTCGTGACGGCCGCACGGGTGGAGATCGCCTGCGGGCTGTACCCGGAGGCGGTCCGGCACGCCCGGCACGCGCTGCTGGTTGCGGCCGACGACGACGAGCGATGCGAGGCCAACTTGGTCGCCGCACAGGCATTCGACTGTCAGGGCGACTACGGCGCCGGTGAACGGACTTTCTGGAACGAGCTTCCCTGGCGGGGTGAAGCCCGGCCATCCGCGGTCGTGGCGCGCGCACAGGCCCTGCGTCTCCGAGGCCGGGCCAGGGAGGCCATCGCCTCGCTCGACACGGTCCTGCCGGAGCTCCACGACTCGCCATCCGGCGACCTCCTGCCGTCGGCCCTGCTGGAATACGCCCGCGCCCTGCTGCTCGACGACCGGCCGCGGCGGGCACGCGAAGCCGCGGCGGAGGTGACCGCGGCGTTCCACGCCACCGGAAGGAAGCGGCATTTCCGGTGCGCCGAAGCCGAATTGCTGTGGGCGGAGGCGACGGTCACGCTCGACCTCCGAGACCTTCACCCGGACCGGTCCGTCGCCGCCCTGCGCGAACTCGAAAGCCGGTATGGACGGCGTCACGGCGCGGAGAGCCCGGCCGCCTTGACCGCCGCGGCCCTGGCCGGCCGCGCGCTCCTGCTGCGAGGGCAGCCGGAGCGGGCCCTGCAGGCGTTGAGCGCGACCGAGCGGACCGTCCTCCGCGTCTTCGGTGGCGAGAACCGCTTGCGGTACCGGATCAGGCACGGCATGGCCCTGGCGCACGGACAGTCGCGCGACTTCGGCCGCCAAGCCGAACTCCTCGAGGAGATCCTCCAGCCACAGATCCGCTTGCTGGGCGTGACCCATCCGGAAACCCTCGAAAGCCGGCTCGACCTCGGCCTCGCGCTGGCCTTCAGCGGACGCGACCAGTACCGGCGGGCCACCGACCTGGTCGACGGCGCCGCGCACGACATCGTCGCGACGCTCGGCCCCGCGACGGAGTTGTCCGAGAAGGCGATCGCGGCGAAACGGGTGCTGCGGGGCACGGCGAGTCAGTTCTCCGACGGCCGCCAGCGCACTCCGTAGGCGAAACCCGGTGTCAGGTGCCGGAACTGGACGTGGACCTCGCCCGACGCGTCCGGCGTCAGGAAGCCCCCGCGTGCCGCCTCGTCACTCGCGTCGTCCTGGAAGACCCGTTCCAGCAGGACGACTTCCACCGGGATCGGCAGGGCGAACCGGACGTGCAGATCGAACAGATCCACCGGATGCCTTGGGACGCAGACGAAATGCGGATGCCTGAACTCCGCCCGGAACCGCAAGGCGATCTCGTGTTTGCTCAGCCGCTTGAGCGGGCTGGGCAACCGCAACGCCAGTCCGACGCGATCGGTGGACTCCATCACCCGTCCGGTCAGCCGTCCACCGTGGAACACGTCCACGCGGAGATCCTCACTGCCGATGGCCTCGCCCCGGTAGACCGAGTCGGTCAGGGTGAGGGCCAGGTCCAGTTCGGCGATGTCGTCGGCGTCGGCGACGATCCGGCGGGATTCGAGGACCTCCGGCACCGGCTGGTCGAGTGCCACCGCCACGCGCAGTTCCTCCGTGTGCCACCGTCGGCTGGGCTGAGTCGCTTCGGCCTCGTCGGATTCGCTTGTGGACGCGGCGGCGACCTCGGCGAGCTGCTCGATGCCGTCGTCGATCCGGCGACGGGCGGTCCGGTCGTCGCGCTGCAGATGCTTGGCCAGCCAGCGCACCCGATCCTGATAGAACGGATGCACCGCGTCCGGATGCAGCCCGAGCGCGGCCAGCACGGCGGTGCACAGGTCCTCGGGCAGCGAACGCGCCCAGCCGGACAGGCATTCACCGAGCGTCCGCCGGATGGCCGCGTTCCCCTCGTCTTCGGCCATGCCGCAGACCGCGCGTAACGCGGGTCCCGCCCGTTCGGCCAGCTGAGGGGCCGCGATTCCCCGGCCCCTCCGAAGCAGCTTCAATTCGCCGGCCAGATCCGCAGCGCTGACGGTCACCAGTCCTCCCCTAGTGGTTCAAGCACGGTCGTCAATAGTCACCAGCCCGGCGGCCCGTGTCCAGCCGGTGGCGGCGGTGTATCGCCGATCGTTATTTTGGGTTTTCCTTTCCCGCTCATACGGGAAACAGGAAACTCCTTGTCGCTCCCGGACCGGCGACGCATTCTTGGTGAGCCGCCCCAATTCGCGGCGATAACACCTCAACCAGCGGTTTTCCCGCGTTGTCGAGTGCTGCCCTCATGCGCTCACCGAAGGAGTCGGAATGACCGTCAAGTGCTCGCTTTCGCTGCTCTTACGGATCGCTTTCTGGCTGTGGGTGGTCGCGCTCCTCATCGGAGTGGCGCTCGGCAACGCGATGGGGACCGCGCCCGCGAACCCGGTCTCTCCCGTGGTCGCCACACACGGAAAGGAGGTGGACTGACCATGCAGACCCACGCCATCGGCCTGATCCTGGCCCTGCTCGGCATCGTGTTCGGCTGAGGACACGGCATGGAACACACCCGCGTGCGGCGGCCGGATCCGCGGATCCGGCCGCCGGACGGAAGCCACTGCCGGAACATCGTCCGCACGGCCATACTGATCCTCCGACGAGGATGGGGGCCGATGAACGAGAGAGCAACGTTCGGAGCGGAGTTGCGTCGCCGCCGTAAAGCGGCGGGCCTTTCGCTCACCGAACTCGCCGCACGCACTCACTACAGCAAGGGTTACCTCAGTAAAGTCGAGACCGGGATTTCCGCGCCGAATCCCGCACTCGCGGAGTTGTGCGAAACGGAACTCGGCGCGGAAGGAGAGTTGAAACCGCTGCTTCCCGGCGAACCCGTGCGGCGGCGGACACGGCCGGACGTCAGACCGTCCGGTCTGCCACCGGCGACCTCCTCCTTCACCGGACGGGCGGCCGAACTGCGGGCGATCCGCGCGGCGCTCGAAGCCGACGGGGGTGTCTGCGTGGTGTCCGGCATGGGCGGTGTCGGCAAGACTGAACTCGCGGTGCGCTGCGCGCACCGGCTGGAGTCCGGGTTCGCCGACGGCTGCCTGTTCGTCGACCTGCGCGCCGAAGCCGGCGAACCCGCCGCGGTGCACGACAGGCTGCTTCGCATACTCGGTGTCCCCGCGGACGGCATCCCGGCCGAGCCCGCCGATCGCGCGGCGCTGTACCGATCCCGGCTTCGCGGCCGCAGTCTGCTTCTCGTACTCGACAACGCGGTCAGCGCGGCGCAGGTACGCCCGTTGCTTCCCGCCGAACCGAAATGCCGCGTGCTGATCACATCGAGGTCCAGGCTGAGCGCGCTCGACGACGCCGCGCACGTCTCCTTGGACATGCTCCCGCTCGACGCGGCGGTCGGCCTCTTCACCGCGATCACCGGCGTTCCCGCCGACCCCGCCGTCACCCGGGTGGTCCGGCGCTGCGCCCGGCTCCCCCTCGCGATCCGAATCGCCGCGGCGCGGCTTCGCGCGCATGCCGCGTGGGACGTCGCGGAACTCGACCGGCGGCTGGCGGACGAATCGGCCCGCCTCGGTGAACTGGACGACGGCGAACGCTCGCTCGCCGCCGCGTTCCGGCTGTCCGTTCAGCAGTTGAGCACCGCCGAGGCGAGACTGTTCGGGCTGCTCACCGTCCATCCCGGAACCGACGTCGACGTCCATACCGCGAGCGCGTTGAGCGCGCTTCCGTTCCGGGAGGCCGATCGGCTGCTGGACCGTTTGCACGAAGCCCATCTGCTCACCCAACCGGACTCCGACCGATACGGATTCCATGACCTGTTGCGCGCGTTCGCCACCGAATTCGTGCTCACCGACGCGGAGGACGGCATGAAAGCCTTCGGCAGGCTCACCGATTTCGCGGTTCGGACCGCCGCTCGGGCCGACCGGGAAATCACCCCGCACCGCTACTTCCCGGAGATCGTCTTCGACCCCGGCGTCCCGGAACCGGCCAGGCTGGACGACAGCGAGATGGCGATGTCCTGGTTCCGCGCCGAATGGCCCGGCCTGGTGGCCCTGTGCCGGACGGCGGGCGAACGCGGCGAACACGAGCGATGCTGGCAGCTCGCCTTCTTCCTGCGCGACTTCTTCTTCGTGGCCAAACTCTGGGACCCGTGGCTGGAGACCCACCGATGGGCGCGTTCGTCCGCCGAAGCGCTCGGGGACACGTGGGCGCTGGCCACCACCACCGCCAACCTCGGGGTCGCGCACGTCGATCGCGGCGACCTGGACGAGGCTTCGGCGTACTACGGCGAAGCGCTCGCGCTGTTCCGGCGGATCGGTGACGGGCACGGCGAGACCACCACCCTCGCGCACAACGGCTGGGCCGAGCACTACCGGGGCAACCACGACGACGCCTTGCGGGATCTCCGGCAGGCGCACGCGTTCTACGTCCGTGACGGCAATCGCCGCAACGCCGCGATCACCGACCGCGGCATCGCGCTGGTGCTGACCGCGCTGGGGCGGTCCGAGGACGCCGCCGCGATCGCCGGCCGGACGCTGACCGTCTTCGACGAACTGGGGCTGGATCTCGACGCCGCCATGGCGCTCAATTGCCTGGGCTGGGCCTGGTACCACGCGGGACGCCACGACCTGGCCGCCTCGGCCTATCGTGCCGCCGCGGAGCGGGCGGAGGCGTGCGGGAGCCGGTACGAGACCGCTCGCGCCTACACCGGGCTCGGCAATGTCGCGGCCGCGGAAGGCTCCCCCGAACTGGCGGCCGACCTGTGGGATCGAGCCGACGAAACCCACCCTGACCTCGATCGGGTGATGGTCGGCGAGGCTCGGGTACGGAGGGCGTGACCGCTCAACCGGCGTAACGGGCCGCGAGGCTGCTACGGTTGGCCTGTCGCGGTTCAGACACCAGCCGCCGGGTCCCTTTTCCGGGTCCGGCATGCCCATGGGCAGCAGCCGGTCCCCCGTACCGGCAAGGAGTCAACTTGACCGACTACCGCGCTCCCGCTTCCCATCCGCCCCGTCCGACACGGAGATTCGTGTCCCCCCTCGACATCTCGATCACGGCTTCCGCCACCGACACGGTGGTCACCGTATCCGGCGAAATCGATCTCGGCGTCTCCGATGACCTGCGCAAAGCGCTGGACGAGGAGCTCCGGTTCAAGCCGTCGGTACTGATCGCCGACCTGTCCGCGGTCACCTTCTGTGATTCGTCCGGCTTCACCGTCTTCGTGCAGACCCGCGCGAAAGCCGAAGAAGCCGGCGTCCCGTTCATCCTGGTCACCCAGGAGCGGGCCCTGCTTCGCCCGATGTCGCTGCTCGGCCTCGACGCGGTCCTCACCGTGCACCCGACGCTCGATTCGGCACGGGACGTGCTCACGCACTGACCAGCTGTCATGATGGGCGGTTGTGACGGGTGACAAGGATCCAGGCTTCCGTATCGGCGGACGTCCCCTGGCGGAGCGGCTGACCGAAGTCCTGCCTTCGCTCGCGAAGACGGTGCTCTCCGAGATCGTCCTCCGGATCCCGGAGTACGGCCTGCTGCCCGCCGAGGAACTCAGCGGCGACATCACGCACGTGATCGAGCAGAACCTGCGTTCCTTCATCGACACTCTGCGCACCGGCGCCACGCCGACGCGGCGGGAGCTCGACTTCCTCCGCGAATCGGCGGCCCGGCGCGCGGAGGAGGGCATCCCGATCGACGTCGTCCTCACCGCGTACCACATCGGCATCCAGGTGGTCTGGGCGTCGCTGACGCCGGACGCGCGTCCGGACGAGGTCGCCGACGTCCTGGCCGTCAACGCGCTGACCCTGCGTTATCTGGAGGTGGTCACGCCCGCGGTCGGCGCCGGCTACCTCGACGAACGCCGCACGATGTTCGACGACGAGCGTTCGGCGCGGCACACGGTGCTCTCCGCGCTGCTCGACGGCGAACCCGCGGAGGTCGCGGCGGGACAGGCGGGCCTGCGGCTGCCGCCGTGCTACATCGTCCTCGCGGCGTCGGTCGGGGCGCATCCGGACGAGGAGGTCGACGGGGTCGACCCGCTGGTCGCCGGGCGGCGGAAGCTCCGGCGGCTGCGGGTCGAACTGGAACGCCAGATCCGGGGCACCGTCCTGACCTCGCTCACGCCGGACGGCGGGCTCGCCCTGCTGCCGCACGAAACCGCGGCCGACGAACTGTCCACCCGGGACTGGGCTCGCTTGGAGCGGGTGCTCGCCGACGTCGCCCGGACGGCGGGCGCCGAGGTCATCGCCGGGACCGCCGCGGCCGAGCCGTCCGGGGTGCCCGCCGCGGCGAAACTCGCCCAGGACGTACTCGCGGTCGCCACCGGAACCGGGCGGCCGCCCGGGCTGTACCGGCTCGACGACGTCCTGCTCGAATACCAGCTTTCGCGTCCGGGCCCGGCACTCGACCGGCTGGCCACCCGGCTGACGCCGCTGGACGGCAACGAAGAACTCCTGCAGACGCTGGAGACCTTCCTCGACCGAGGCGGGCGCCGTCAGACGGCCGCGGCCCTGCACGTCCACCCCAACACGGTCGACTACCGGCTGCGCCGGATCGCCGATCTCACCGGGCTCGATCCCACTCGGCTCGAACATATCGCGCTGCTGAACGCGGCCCTTGCGGCTCGCGCCGCCACCCGGTCCAAGGCCTTGTGACACGTCACAGAACGTGAAGCGCTCCGCTCCGGCACAGGCCGAGCAGGCGGCAAGCGGAACGGCACTCGCCCGGGAAGACGAAGAGATTCGTGCCTGTTTCGTCGGCGAGCAACTGCGCGCGTTCGAGTGCCCGGATCCCCGTCACCCCGAAGAACTCGAGCTCGGACAGGTTGACGATCACCGTGGTGCCGCTGCCGTGGAGTCGCTGGTCGAGCATCTCCCAGAGGCGCGGCGCGGTCTCCAGGTCGACCTCGCCGTTCATCTTGACGACGGTGGTCCCCCTGGTCGGCCTGCTCACGTGCAGCCGGAGACGTTCCCGCGGTTCCTCGAGTGCCCGCCGTTCGGAGGACACTGAGAAGGCGCGCTTGTTGTCAAGCGCGCGGGGCGTCGACAGGGAAGTCATATGTGGAAGTACCCAGGCGCGCGGAGCGGTGAAACCGGCCGTCCGCTTGAAGACCCCGGAAAGCGGGTATCACCAGCGGGTCGGAGGTGATGTCCCATGTCCGCTGAACAGACGGGCCAGGGGCCGGTGGTGACCGGTTTCGACGGCTCGCCCGAGGCCCGCCGCGCCGTCCGCTGGGCGGTCGCCGAGGCGAAGACCCGCGGCCTCGGCGTGGTCCTCGCGTACTGCACTCGCGACCGGCTTCCCCCGCCCGGAGCGGACCCTGTCGCGACACCGCTGAACGAGGCGGTCCCTCAGGCCGCCGACGAGGCCGCGGAAGTGGAACCCGCCCGGCGGCAGCTCGCCTCGATGGCCGAAGCGCTGAAACGCTCCGACCCGGACCTCGACGTCCGCACGGTCGTGCGTGGAGGCACTCCGGAACAGGTGCTGACCTCGGTCGCCGACGAGACGGACGCGGCGATGATCGTGCTGGGCGAATCCCACACCGGGTTGTTCACCAGGGCCGTCCTCGGCTCGACGGAATCCGGCGTGACCAAGACCGCCGGCCGTCCCGTCGTGGTCGTGCGCGGAGACGAGCCGCCACCCGGCGGGCCGGTGATCCTCGGTACCGACGGCTCGGAGCAAAGCTCGCAGGCGGCGGGATTCGCTTTCGATTTCGCCTCCCGGCACGGGCTCACGGTGCACGCGGTGCACGTCGCGCGGATGCCGCTCTGGGGTCCCGCGAGCGAGCCGCTGCTCGGCGGGCCGGTACTGGATCCGGCGCCCGGTATACCCCAGGAGGTCGCCGACGAGCTCGTCGCGCGGCAGCTCGAGCCGTGGCGGGAGCGCTATCCGGACGTCCCCGTGGAGACGGTGCACGGGGTGGGGCCCGCCGCGCAGGCGTTGACCGTGCAATCCAGTGAGGCCGCGCTGCTGGTGCTCGGCCGGAGCGATCACGGTGATCTCCGGCGTCTCCTGCTGGGTTCGGTCAGCGACGACGCGCTGCATCACGCGCATTGCCCGGTGGCGGTGGTCCGGGCCCAGCCGGTCGGCTGAGCCCGGCGTCTCACGAAGAAGCGAGCTCTCCGAGCGTGCGCCGCGAAACGCGGAGTTCCGCGGCCAGCAGGAGGCCGCCCGTGCGGGCCTGGGCGAGCGCGTAACCGACGTCGGCGACCTTGTCCCAGGCCTCGCCCGCCGTGTCGCCCGCGCCGACCCGGCCTGCCAGCAGGCATTCTTCGAGCTGGCCCTGCAGGCCGGGCAGAACCTGGACGAGGTCGTCGGCGAGCTGCTGCAACGCCCCGATGGTCCGGCACAGGTCGGCGGGCGAGGCGGGTTCACCCGCCCGCAGGCTGCTGTGCAGGTGGCGTACGACCGATCCGGCCTGTGCGGCCAGCAGATACGGCGGCTCCTGCGACTTGGGGCTCATTGCCGTGGAATACCCCGTGCGCGACCTGCGAAAACAAAGTTTGTGCCGAACAGGCCGCGGGTATCAGCGGTTGTGAACAACGACGTACTCACCTTCGGGGTCGAGGAAGAGTTCTTCGTGGTGGACCGGACCGGTCACCTTTCGCCGGCGGGCGACGCCGTCGTGGACGCCGCGGACGAAGAAGAAGGCGAACTCCAGCAGGAGCTCACCCGTTCCCAAGCCGAATCGGCCACCGGCATCTGCACGACCCGCGACGAGGCCGAGCGGCAGCTGACGACCCTGCGCACCGACCTGGCCGAAGCCGCCGCACGGCGGGGTTGCCGCCTGCTGCCCAGCGGCAGCGCGCCGCTCGCGGAAACGGCTCTGCCCGCCATCACCCCGAATCCGCGCTACGAGCGGATGTCCGAACACTTCGGGGCGACCGCGCGGACGTCGCACACCTGTGGCTGTCACGTGCACATCGCCGTCCCCGACCGGGAAACCGGGATCCGGGTGATCGACCGCGTGCGGCCCTTCCTGCCCGCGCTGCTGACCTTGACCGCCAATTCCGCGATCTGCGACGGCTACGACACCGGGTACGCCAGCTGGCGTTACCAGCAGTGGAACCGCTGGCCCTCGGCGGGCGCGCCGCCGAGATTCGGCTCGCTGGACCACTACGAGAGCATCGTCGATGCCTGGCTGCGGGCGGGCGCCATCCTCGATCGCGCGATGGTCTATTGGGACGTAAGGCTTTCCGAGAAACAGCCGACGGTGGAGTTCCGGCTCGGTGACGTCGCAGCCACCGTCGGCGAAGCGGTCCTCTACGGAGTGCTGATCCGCGGCCTGGTCGGCACGATCCTCGCCTCGGAGGAACAGCCCTCGAAGCTGTCCAACGAGGTGCTGCGCGCGCAGATCTGGCGGGCGTCGAGGGAAGGACTCTCCGGGCGCTGCCCGCATTTCCGGACCGGCGACCTCGCCCCGGCGAGCGACGTGCTCGACGACGTCGTCACGTTCGCCTCGGGTGCGCTGGCCGAAACCGGTGATCTCGACTTCGTCCGCGACGGGTGTGCGCGGCTGGCCGCCGGGGGCGGCGGGGCGGATCGGCAACGGGCGCGGTTCGAGAAGCGGGGTGTCGCGGAGGACGTCGTGGACCTCCTCGCCGTCCGGCCGACCTGACCGCGCTCAGGATTCCTGTTCCAGGCAGGTAAGCGCTTGGGCAGCGAGCCGCCGGACCTCGCTCCAGCCACTGTCACCGAACCAGGCCGCGTCCGAACTCGTAGGACCTTGGCGATCCGACACGGCGACGACCGCGGCCACGACCTCGCGAATCGCGTCGACCTCATGGCCGTCACGGAGGATCGTCCCGATTGACGTGGCCGGATCCACCGAGTCCCACGGGGTGTCGTCCACCAGCCAATGGACGGCGTTGGTGAGGTCCGCGCCGTCCAGCACTGGAGGCTCTGCTGCGAGCACCTTGAGCGCGGAGAGCACATCCTCACGCCGTTCGGGCCATTCGACATCCATGGGCCCATGGTGTCAGGTCCGCCCGACCTCGACCCCGCCCCGTGATTGAAGGCGGAACTCGCGTGATCGAAAGCGTAACTCGCGTGATTGGAGCCGTATCTCGTGACTTACGGCTCCAATCACGCGAGTTACGGCCCCAAGCACGCGTCTTACGGCTTCAAGCCCGGCTTCAGTTCCGGCGGGCGGCGCAACGGGCCCCAGTCCGCGTCGTGCCGCGCCCGGTCCCGCAACATATCCCGGGCCTCCCGGAGCACCGCGGTGGAGATCCTGCCGACCGGTTCGGGATCGGTCAGCAGCGGCTCGTTGTCCGGACCCGAACCCACGATCCGGCCCGCCAGCACCCAGGGTTTGGTATCACGACGGCGTTCGTGGCTGAGGTGGCAGTAGTCGTAGAGCCGCCGGGCCAGCCAGAGTTCGAGCGGCTGATCCCGCCACCAGGGTTCGGGATCGAGGGGGTTCACCGAAAGTCCCGGCAGTTCCGCTCCGGTGAGTTCGTCCCGGCTCGTGCCGGGGCGATGCTCGGGAGTCGGCGCCCACCGGACGTACAGTCCTTTCCGCCGCCTGACCAGCGCGGCGAGATCCCCCAGTGACTCCAATTGTTCCATCGAGCACTCCAGCCGAGAAGTGGACACGGTGACCGGCGCGCCGGCGTCCCTGCTCCGCCGGGGCTGCCCACGCCGGTCCACCTCACGGCCGGTGGACGTACAACCTCGCTACGCCGGCCGTTGTCTTCCGGTTACCCACTCGTCACGCGACTACACCGATTTCACGAGCGAGCGATCCACGAGATGAGCGATCTCCTCCAGCACCAGCTTCGCTTCCGGGATCGAGGCCAGCATCCACGCGTGGATCATGCCCTCGTACTCGTGATAGCCCAACGGCACGCCTTGCTCGGTGCACAGCGTGTGCAGCCGCCGGGCGTCGGCGAGCAGGACGTCCTTGGTTCCGATGTAGACGGTCAGCGCCCCGAGCCCGGAAAGATCGCCGGACAACGGGCTGAGTCTGGGATCGGTGCGGGGCAATGGTCCACTGTAGAGTCTCGCCGCCTCGTTCAGACCGGTGAGCGCGAGGTAGGGGTCGCGTTCGTCCAGCGCGGGTTGCGCCGGATGGCTCATCGTCAGGTCCAGCCACGGCGACAGCAGGACGGTCTCCTTCGGCACCGGCCTGCCTTCGTCCCGCAACGCCTTGGTGAGCGCCAAGGCGATGCCCGCGCCGGCGGAATCCCCCATCACGATCCGGTCCTCCGGCTCGGCAGCAGCGGCGAACTCGTCGTAGGCGCGACGGACGAACGCGGTGGTCTCCGGGCATTGATGCTCCGGGGCCAGCGGGTAGATCGGCACGGTGACCGAGCAGCCGGTGCGGTCGATCAGCCGTCCGAAGAACCGCCAGTGGTCGTGCTGGATCTGGTGCACGTAAGCACCACCGTGGAAGTACAGCACGTGCTTGGCGACCCCGCCGCGTCGCGGGCGGATCGTGTAACAAGGCCGTCCGTCCACTTCGGACCGCTCGACGTCGAACCGGCGCCGGATCGCGCGGATCGGCCCTCGGTCGCCCTTCGCTTGGCTGCTTTCGATGCTCCGGCGGAATCGGTCGAGCTCGGCGTACGTGCGCTTCCGTTTGGTGAGGCGCAGCCAGGCGAGCAGCGATTTCGCCGTGAGACTCGTCTTAGACTTGATCACGGGGAACCGTCCGATGCCAGTTGCGGGAGAACGTCCTTCGCTCGCCTTCGAAGGCGTCGAGTTGCGCGTCGATCACGAACTCGGTGGGAGTGCACGAAACCCGGGTCCGCGTCTCGGACCTCGCGGACCAGTCCCCGCGGGCGAACGTCATCGACCACGCCGTCTCCGCCACCGGGGAACAGAAGTCGTCGGCGACCCACGAGTACCGCTCGAAGACGTTCCTCGTGACGTCGAGATCGATGTCCTCGAACCGCACCTTGCCTTCGTTCTTCACGATTTCGAGCGCGGAGCGGTAGTCGATCAGGTCGCGGGAAACGGTCCAGCGCTGTTCGCCGGGCTCGACCTGGGTCGCCGGCAGTGGTTCCGTGCCTTCGGGTTCCCCGAACGGCCGAGCCGGGACCTCGTCCGCTTCGGCCATCGGCCGCACCGGCAACGTCAAGGTGCTCTGTCCGGTGTGGACGGTCACCCTCGCCGGTTCCGGCGGAGGCCACGCGAGCGGCCAGTACGACGACGAGATCGACAGCCGGATCCGGTGCCCGGCGGGGAAAGCCTGCGCGACGGCGTTGAGCTCGACCCGCACCCGGTATCGCGTACCCGGTTCGAGCGGCTCCGGGTCGTCGTGGCCGTCCCGGTGGGTCAGGTTCAGCAGGCCGTAGGTCACTCGCGTGGCCCTGCCGTCCGGCGCGACGTCGGACAGCCGGACGGCGACCTGCGCGACCGGCTTGTCCGCCGACACCTCCAGATCCACCACCGGCGAACCGAGGATCTCGCACGGCTCGGCGAGCTCGTCGGTGTCGAAGACGAGCGAGCCACCGTCCTCTTCCCGCTGGTCGTACGGCAGGTCGGGCGGAGCGCTGTAGGAGGCCCATTTACCGGCGAACTGGCCGACCGAAAGCGGCGATTCCACCGGCAGATCCTCCGCCGGGACCTCCTCGCCGGGTCGCGCGATCCGGTGCCGTGCGAGCCGATGCTCCGACGGACGCACATGCGGCGAAGGCCAGGACGGCTCCCCGACCCAGCGGCCGGGGCGGTCCTCGTACGAGGTCGACGGTGGCACGCTGTCCTGCATCCAGGTCTGCAGCATCGGGCCGTCCATGACGCCGTTTTCGACGTCCTTCAGCCAGTGATCCCACCAGCGGACCAGCTCCTGCAGATACCCGATGGCGGGGCCTGGCCGTCCGAGATGCGGGTACTTGTGCGACCACGGCCCGATCAGTCCGCGCCGCGGCACGTCGAGATTGGCCAGCAGCCGCGAGACCGCGTTCGAGTACCCGTCCGCCCAGCCGCTCGACGCGAGGACCGGCACCTGGACGTCGCTGTAGTTCTCACAGACCGACGCGTGCCGCCAGTATTCGTCACGCCGCTGGTGGCTCAGCCATTCGCCCACCCAGAGACCGCAGTTCTCCAGGCGTTCGTGCCACAGGTCGCGCCACCGCTCCCCCGCCAGCGCGGGGTCGGGCGGCAATGTGGCATAGGCGAACATCGTGGACGCTTCGGCGACGTTGTCCGACAGCAGGCAGCCACCCATGTAGTGCATGTCGTCGGAGTACCGGTCGTCGGTGAACGACGAGATCGCGATCGCGGTCAGGCTCGGCGGTTTGCGCGCCGCCACCTGCAGGGCGGCGAACCCACCCCAGGAGATGCCCATCATGCCGGTCCGGCCGGAACACCATGGCTGCGCGGCGATCCATTCGAGGACGTCCTCGGCGTCGAGTTGCTCCCGTTCGAGGTATTCGTCGGCGAGGACTCCCTCCGACTCCCCCGAACCGCGGATGTCGACGCGGACGCACGCGTAACCGTGCCCCGCGAGGTACGGATGGTGCACCGAATCCCGCACCGACGTCAGATCACGGTGCCGGTACGGGATGTACTCCAGGATCGCCGGAACCGGTTCGCCGTCCGAGGCGACCGGCCGCCAGATCCGGGCCGACAGCCGGACGCCGTCGGAAACCGGGATCCAGACATGGTCCTCCTCGGTGATCTCGTACGGCAGCGAAGCCACCGTCCGCATGGGCTACCCCTCCTCGAATTCGAACCGCAGCGCTTCGGTGCACCGGCGGTACTTGCTCTCCATCTCCCGTTCGGTCTGCGCCGCCACGAAGATGTGCGCGAGCTCGTAGCTGTAGCTGTCCTGTTCGGGCAGATCGGACAGCCGGGTGTCCTTCTCGGCCACCAGTTCGATCTTCACCCCGGGGATCTCCGCCTCCAGGTCGGCGATCTCGGCGCGGGTGGGCACCCGGGTGACGAGCGCGTCGCGGAACCGGCGGTAATACCACTTGCCCGCGATCCGGTAGTCGCCCCGGTTCCGTCGCGCTCCGGGATCCTGGCCCAGGCCCAGCCGGACCATGATCTGGTGGTTCGCCACCCCGTCCACGTACTCGAACAGTTCCGCGTGGGACTGCGAATGCCGAGGGTTGATCTCCAGCAGGCAGGCCTGCCCGGATTCGGGATGACAGAAGAACTCGATGCTGAACGTCGCGTTGTCGAAACCGATCTGCTCCATCACACGGACGGAGATCTCCTTCATCCGCTCGACGGCGTCCGCGGGAAGCTGCGACGGGTACTGATGCCGGAGGAAGGACGTCGAATCGGGATAGTTGATCGAATCGAGCACCCCGTAGACCGTGACCTGTCCTTTGTAGACATAGCCTTCGGTCGCGGCCTGCACACCGTTGAGCTCTCCTTCGGCGAGGCACGCGGCCCCACCGGCGTTCGCGACCTCTTCGGGGAGGTCGACCGTGGCCAGCACGCGCTCGAAGGGTTTGCCGACCCGGTCGACACCCGCCCGGATCTCGGCGACCGCCTTGTCGAACTCGTCGTCGTCGGCGACGTGGAAGGCCAGCTCCGAGGAGAACGACTTCACCGGTTTGAGCCACATGGGGTAGTCGACCCCCTCGGGCGGTCGCGGGTCGTCCTCGTCCAGATCGACGATGCCGAACGACGGCACCTCGTCGATCACCTTCGCCTGTTCGAGGCGGCTCCAGTACTTGTGCTCGCACTTCAGCACGGCCTCGAGAGAGACTCCCGGGAGCCCGTACTTCTCGCACAGCATCGCGACCATCGTCGAGGACGGGAAGTCCCAATAGCTGACGATCGCGTCGATCGGCTCGGAGAAGGCGTCCAAATGCGCCTCCGCCTTCTCCACGAGCTCGACGATCGGGATCTCGCCGTGCTGCAGCTCCTCCGGTGAGAGCAACGCGTGGAAGCGATACCGGTCGGCACCGGGGATTCGTCTCAGCACCTCCTCGTTCGCGTCGTCGAGACCGATGACGAAGATGTTCTTTTCCTCTGGGGGCCTGGAGGATGTGGTCATAGGCCAGGCCTACCCGCTCAAGTGGGCCGGAAAACCAGGGTTTGCCCGCTCCGCCCCGAGGGAATCCGGCCCGCATGACGGAGTTGCCCGGAACGCGTTCATTGTGGCTCGACACGGCTCCCGCTCCCGATCGCACCGGCACGCCCTTGCCGCCGCAGGTCGACGTCGCCGTCCTCGGCGGCGGTATCGCCGGGCTCACCACGGCGTACCGGCTGGCGAGGGCGGGGCGTTCGGTTCTCGTACTGGAGGCCGGCCGTGTCGCCGCCGGGGTCTCCGGCCACACCACCGCCAAGATCAGTACCCAGCACGGGCTCAAGTACGCCACGCTGGCCAAGACCAAGGGCGCCGAAGCCGCCGCGATGTACGCGTACACGCAGGCGGCCGCCCTCGATTGGATCGCGGCGGCCACGGCCGAACTCGGCGTCGACTGCGGGTTCACCCGCTCCGACAGCTTCGTCTACACGACCAGGCCCGAAACCATCGAAAGCCTCGAACGGGAGGCCGAAGCGGCCGCCGAGGCGGGTCTTCCGGCCTCCTACGTCACCGAAGTCGACCTCGACGTGCCCGCCCTCGGCGCGGTCAAGTTCGCGTCGCAGGCGCATTTCCACCCGCGCCGCTGGCTGCTCGCGCTGGCCGCCGAAATCGAACGCGCGGGCGGGACGATCGTCGAAGGGGTACGCGCGGAAGGTCTCGACGAACTCGGCGGGACCAAGGTGCGCACGAGCTCGGGTGACGTGCGCGCCGGCGAGGTCGTGGTCACGACCCACTACCCCGTGTTCGACCGCGGCCTGTTCTTCGCCCGGCTCGATCCGGTCCGCGATCTGGTGGTCGCCGGACCCGTCGCGGGGAATCACCCACCCGAGGGGATGTATCTGGACGCCGACACCCACCACTCCGTCCGGAGCTACCTCAACGACGGTGTGCCGTACGCGGTCGTGGGCGGCGAGCATTACCGGGTCGGCGACTCCGTCGACGTCGAGAGCCGCTACGAACGGCTGGCCACGTGGGCGCGCGAGCACGCCGGCGTGCACCGGGTCACCCACCGGTGGTCCGCGCACGATCTGTCCACTTTGGACTCTGTGCCGTACGTCGGCCGCTACCACCCGGCCAGCCGTCACCTCTGGGTCGCCACCGGTTTCGGCCAGTGGGGTATGACGGGCGGTACCGCGGCCGGGCTGCTGCTCGCGGATCTGCTGACCGGACGTGACAATCCGTCGGCGGGCCTGTACGACCCGAACCGCTTCGACCTCCGGTCGGCGATCTCGACCGTCGAGAACAACGCGACCGTGGCGAAATTCCTGGTGGGCGACCACCTCAGCGCGTTGCGCAAACCCGCTTCCCTCGACGAACTCGCGCCCGGCGAGGCGAAGGTGACCCGCGACGGCGGCGAACTCGTCGCCGCCTACCGCGATCCGGGTGGCGAGCTGCACGCCGTCGGCGCCCACTGCACCCATCTCGGCTGCCTCGTCGCGTTCAACAACGCGGAGAAGACCTGGGACTGCCCGTGCCACGGTTCGAGGTTCGGGCTGGACGGGTCGGTGATCCAAGGGCCGGCCGTGCGCGCGCTACCGAAGAAGCGGGAGCGCTGATGACCGGGATCGGCATCGAAGAAGAGTTCCTGCTGGTCGATCCGAGGACCGGGGTGAGCTGCCCCCGGGCCGAGGCGGTGCTCGAACGGCATCGCGTCTGCTGTCCGCTGCCGGACGGCGCGGCGGTCCACCGCGAACTGCGGCCGACCCAGATCGAGGCCGCCACCGGCGTCTGCGACACGGCCGACGAGCTGTACGAGCACCTGACCGCGGGACGCCGCACGCTCGCCGAAGCGGCCGCGGGCGAGGACTGCGCCATCATCGCCGCCGGCACTCCCCCGCGTCCCTCGCCCGAACGCGACCACGAGGCCGTCGACCGGTTCGGCAAGGTCGACGCGCTGTACGCCGGTGTGGTCAAGGCCTACGAGGCCTGCGGATGCCACGTGCACGTCAGCGTGCCCGACCGGGAGACCGCGGTCGCCGTCGTGAACCATCTGGGTGAATGGCTGCCCACCCTGCTGGCGTTGTCGGGCAACTCGCCCTTCGCAGGTGGCCGCGACACCGGCTACGAGAGCTGGCGAATGGTGGAGCAGAGCCGGTTCCCCGGCTCGGGTATCGCCCCGTACTTCGTCGACGCCGCCGCTTACGAGGAACAGGTCGGCAAGCTGGTGGACTGCGGGGTCCTGGTGGACGAGAACCAGACTTTCTGGCTCGCGAGGCCGTCGGCGCGGTGGCCGACGGTCGAGGTCCGCGCCGCCGACACCGCGTCCACCGTGGACGAAGCCGTCCTGCAGGGCCTGCTGACCCGCGCGCTGGTGCGCACCGCCCTCACCGACCTGGACCACGGGGTGGAGGCCGCGCCGCTGGATCCGCAGATCGCCGCCGCGGCCGTGTGGTCGGCCGCGCGTCACGGGCTTTCGGGGCCTGCCGTCGACCCGGTGGCGGGAAAGCCGGTCCCGGTGGGCGACCGGGTCGCCGCGCTGCTGGCACATACGAGGCAGGCGTTGGAGGACACGGGTGACGCGGACCTCGTCCGCATCCTGCTCGGCCGTCTGGAACGGGAGGGCACCGGCGCCGAACGGCAGCGCCGGGCCGCCGCCGACGGAGAGATCGCGGTGTTGCGGATGCTGACCGAAGAGACGGTTCCGCACGCCTAGATCGGGTACTCGCGCGACATGACGACGATCGACCGTGATGTGGCCGCGAGGCTGCCTGAAATCCGCGGCCCGCTTTCCGCCGCCGTGGTGGACACCCTGGCGGGCGGACGCCGAGACGATTTCGACCCCGAAGTGGCGACCGGCGCCGACCCGTTCGGTGAAGACCTCCAGCTGGCGCTGCACGTCTGCTACGAACTCCACTATCAGGGCTTCGACGGCGTCGACTCGGAGTGGGAGTGGGACTCGCGGCTGCTCGCCTTCCGATCCGTTCTGGAGCACGTGTTCCTCGACGGTATCCGCGCCGCCGTGCCCGGCGGGGACGACGTCGGCGGGCTGCTGGACGAGTTGCTCGTCGAACCGGTCGACGGCGGCGGCGTTTCCCATTTCCTGCGTGACGAGGGCGAATGGTGGCACGTCGAGGAGTACTTCGCGCAGCGGTCGATCTACCACCTGAAGGAGGCCGATCCCCACGCGTGGGTGATCCCGCGCCTGCGGGGCAGGGCCAAGGCCGCGCTGGTCGCCGTGGAGTTCGACGAGTTCGGCGGCGGGCGGACCGATCAGGCGCATTCCCGGCTGTTCGGGGATCTGCTGACCGCCGCCGGCCTGTCGGACGGCTACCTCGCTTACCTCGATCACGTCCCCGCCTGCACGCTGGCGACGGTGAACATGATGTCGCTGTTCGGCCTGCACCGGGGCCTGCGTGGCGCGCTCGTCGGCCACTTCGCCGCCGCCGAGATCACCACCGCGCCCGCCGCCCGCCGCATGGACCAGGCATTGGAACGTCTCGGCGCGGCACCGGAATGCCGCTACTTCTACACCGAGCACATCGAGGCCGACGCGGTGCACGAACAGGTGCTGCGGCACGACGTCGTCGGCGATCTGCTCGACCGGGAACCCGGACTGGCGGCGGACATCGCGCTGGGCATCCAGGCCACCGACCTGCTGGAAACCCGGCTGACCGAGCACCTGCTCGGCGCTTGGTCAGCCGGGGAGACCTCACTCCTCAGGCCGCTGCATCCCCTGCCGTGACCGGCGGCGGTGGCTCGTGTCGCAGAACGGGTACCGCTTGCTGCGGCGGCACGCGCAGAGGGCGACCACGAAGCGATCCGAGGTCACCGTCCCGCCGTCGTCCGTGACGATCTCGACCGGCCCCTCCACCAGGAGGGGCCCGCCGGGTTCGATCCGGACCCTGGTCCTACGGCCGGTCGGCACGGATCACCACCAGGTCCTCGTGACTTTGCTCGGCCTCGATCAGGCCCGCCGCCTCGAGGAAGGCCGCCCGTGCCCGCATGACCGGTCCGAAGGGGATCGACCGGGTGGCGACCACCGACGGTGTCAACCCCGCCGCCCGCAACTGCGTCGACGACGTGTCGGGGCCGGAGACCGCGGAATGGACCATCATCAGGTAGCCGCCCGGTGCCACCAATTCGGCCGCCTGGGCACAGACCTGGTCGAGCACGATCCGGCCGTCCGGCCCCGCGTCCCACGCCCGCGCGGCGCCGGTGGCGGGTATCGGCGAGGGAACGTACGGCGGGTTCGCCAGCACGACGTCGAACGGGCCACCGCTCGCTGCCTCGGCCAAGCCGCCCCGAAGCGGCCGGACCGGGAGGCGGCGCAGCCGCGCGTTGACCCATACCGCGGCCAGCGCCCGCCGGGAGATGTCCACGGCGGTCACCGATCTCGCGCCGTGCGCCGCGGCCGTCAGCGCGAGGGCGCCGGTGCCGGTGCAGAGGTCGAGGACTTTCGCTTCACGGGGCATCCCCGACGCGCTCAACGCGCTCGCCAGCAGCCACGTGTCGTGTTGCGGGCGATAGACCCCCGGCGGCCGCAGCAGCCATGGCCGCGCCGGGGCGAGTGGAATCGTTGCTGCCTGGGAGATCGCGGTCATGTCCCCTCCGGTTCGCCGTAGTTGCCCACGGCTACCCCGGTCGTACGGCGCGAAACGTCCACAGTGGTCGCCTTGGTCGTGAGTGGCGTTTCGGGTTCTAACCCGAAACGCCACTCACGACCCACTGGACCGACGCCTCAGGTCCGTTCCCTTGTACCGCACTCGCGTGATCGAAGCCGTAACTCACGTGATCAGCGGCGGAACACCGAGTGGAGCCTCCAGTCACGCGAGTTACGTGCCTGATCACGCGAGTCACGCCTTTACCGATCACTAGAACGCGAGAAAGCGGGTAACCGCGAGGAAACCGAACGAAGGAGACCCTCATGGACACCGGACCCGCCAAAGGCGATTCCACCGACAGCGAGAAATTGGACCAGGAAGACCGCGAAGAGACCCGCGGCGAGCAGGGCACGTCGTCCGGAGACCCGCACGACGACACAGACCCGCAGTCCGGCGAATGAGGCGCGCCGCCGAACGCGTTTTCACGGCCGCACCACGGGGTACCCGGTCGGCTCGCGGCGAAACGGAGGCTTTCCGATGAACCTACGTACGACGGGCTTCCTTCTGCGACCGGTGGTGCTGGTCATCGCGCTGGTCCACCTCGTCCTGGGAGTGCTCGGCTTCTTCTTCCTTCCCGAGGCGAACGAGGTCGGCGAAAACACGCTGTGGATCTTCAGCGCGACAGGCATGCTCGACGTCATCCGCACCGTGATCGGCGTCCTCGGCCTGGTCGCCGTGGTCAAACCGTCCGCGATCCCGGCCTACAGCTGGCTGGTTTTCGTCGCGTTCACGGGTTTGACCGCCTTCGGTGTGCTCTCGGCGGGGACCGATTCCGCCGGTGACGCCGTCAATCTCAGCTGGGCCGACAACGTCCTGCACGGGCTGACCGCCCTCGTGGCACTCGTGGTGGGCGTCGCGTCCATTCGCAGTTCCCAGCGGAAGCAAAGTAAGACAAGGGAAAACGTTTAGTCCGTCCACAACGGGCAACTTGGCGGGTATGACGAAAACGCCCCCGCTCCGGATTCTCCTGTGGCACGTCCACGGTTCCTGGACCGAGGCCTTCGTCCGCGGTGGCCACCACTGTTTCCTGCCGCTCCTCGAAGAGGGCGGACCGTGGGGTCGCGGACTCAGCGGCCGTGACTGGCCCTCCGCCCGGGAGGTTCCGGTCGACGACCTGAAGGATCTCGACGTCGACGTCGTGATCCTCCAGCGGCCGGAGGAGATCCACCTGGCCGCGCGGTGGCTGCGCCGCCGTCCCGGCAAGGAAGTGCCCGCCGTCTACGTCGAGCACAACACGCCCCGGGAGCACGCCGCCACCACGCGGCATCCGCTGGCCGAACGCGACGACATCCCGCTGGTCCACGTGACCCATTTCAACGAACTGATGTGGGACTCCGGCCTCGCGCCCACGGTGGTCGTGCCGCACGGGATCCCCGATCCCGGTGAGCGGTACACCGGCGAACTGCCCCACGGCGCGGCCCTGATCAACGAACCCGCGCGGCGGGGCCGGATCACCGGAACCGATCTGCTCCCCGCGTTCGCGGAGATCGCGCCGGTCGACGTGTACGGGATCGGCGCGGAAGAACTCCACGGCCGGCACCCCGCGGTCCATCCCGGCGGCGATCTGCGGAGCCGGGAGCTGCACGCCGAGGTGGCCCGGCGGCGCGTCTACCTCCACACCGCGAGGTGGACGTCGCTGGGCCTTTCGCTGCTCGAAGCGATGCATCTGGGCATGCCGGTCGTGGCACTCGCGACCACCGAAGCGGTACTCGCGGTCCCGCCGGACGCCGGCGCCGTCTCGACGGACGTCGAGGCGTTGGCGAGGGCATACCGCGAGCTCATCCACGAACCCGATTTCGCCGTGCTGGCGGGGAAAACCGCACGCGAGTTCGCGTTGAGCCACTACGGGCTCGACGCGTTCCTCAGCCGCTGGAACGCCCTGCTGGCCGAAGTGACCGCTTGATTCCGCCGCAGGCGGAGGGAAGGAGCCCGATGAGGATCGCGATGGTTTCCGAGCACGCGAGCCCGCTCGCCGCCATGGGCGGAGCCGATGCCGGGGGTCAGAACGTCCACGTCGCGGCCCTTTCCGCCGCGCTGAGCAGGCAGGGACACGACGTCACCGTCTACACGCGCCGCGACAACCGCCGTGTCGCCGCGACCGTCGAGACGCCGGACGGTTACCGCGTCGTCCACGTTCCGGCGGGGCCGGCCAAAAAGCTGCCGAAGGACGAGCTGCTGCCGCATATGGGCGAGTTCGGCCGGGTGCTGCGGTCCCGCTGGGCCAAGGACCGGCCCGACGTCGTCCACGCGCACTTCTGGATGTCCGGCCTGGCTTCGATTCTCGCGGCGAAGGATCTCGGAATCCCGGTGGCACAGACCTTTCACGCGCTGGGCGTGGTGAAACGCCGCTATCAGGGCAAGAACGACACGAGCCCGCACGACCGGATCCGGCTCGAGCGGATGATCGCCAAACAGGCCGACCGCGTGATCGCGACCTGTTCGGACGAGGTCTTCGAACTCGTGCGGATGGGGTTGCCGCGTTCGCGTGCTTCGGTCGTCCCGTGTGGAGTCGACCTGACGACGTTCACCCCGGATGGTGGCGTGGCCGACCGGACGGCCCGGCGCCGGATCGTCAGCGTCGGCAGGCTGGTCCCGCGCAAGGGTTTCGACCTCGCCATCGCCGCGCTGCCGTCGCTCCCGGACACGGAACTGGTCATCGTGGGCGGCCCGGACGGGGGACCGCTCGACAAGGCACCGGAGGTTCGGCGGTTGCGGGCGATCGCCGAACGGGCCGGCGTCGGCGACCGCGTACATCTGCCCGGGCTCGTGTCGCGCGAACAAATGCCCGCCCTCCTGCGCTCAGCCGACGCGGTGGTCTGCACGCCTTGGTACGAACCGTTCGGCATCGTGCCGCTGGAGGCGATGGCCTGTGGTGTCCCGGTCGTGGCGACCGCCGTCGGCGGGCTGACCGACACGGTCGTCGACGGGGTCACCGGGATGCTGGTCCCTCCGCGCAACCCCGGGGAGCTGGCGGCTGCGCTGCGACGCCTTCTCGGTGACGCTTCGTTGTGCGAGTCGTTCGGACTCGCCGGAGCGGATCGGGTGCGGGCGCGGTACTCCTGGGACAGGGTCGCTTCGGATTGCTTGCGCGCTTACGGGCGTGTTCTGACCGGGGAGACGGAAGTGGCGGCGGCCGCTTCACCTTCCTGAGGTCCGGCGGCGCCGGGCGTCACCCGACGTACCGGCGCGCGACCGAGTTCCGCTGCGATTCCTCCAGCAGGACCAGTCCCCGCTCGACCGCCGCCGGGACGACCGCCCGTTCCCGCACCACCCACGGAATCCCCCGTACCGCTTCCGCCACCGCCGCGAACGTCGCCCGATCGAGGGGCGCCGAACGCAGCACCGCGACCATCCGGCGCAGGACACTGCCGAGCGGCCGCCGCAGCCACAACGTCCACAGCGTGTTGCGGATGCCGAGCTGACGACGGCGTCGCGGGTCGCGGACGGGCGAGGGAGCGTGATGGATCACCATCTCCTCGTCCCAGCACATCCACCAGCCCTTGCTCGCGAGGTCGAGGGCGAACAGCTCTTCCTCTCCCCCGAGCCACATCCGGTCGGAGAACCCGCCGACGTCGTGGAACGCGCGGACTCGGACGGCCGAAAGCCCCGCCATGACGCCCAGCAGAGCGGGGCCGGGCAGCCATTCCGGTCCGGGGACCGGCGAATGGCGCAGTTCCGGGGTGATCGGGTCTTCGGTCAGGGACGGCTCCACCAGGCACCGGCCGGTCACCACGCCCAGCCCGGGGAACGCGTCCAGCCGGTCGGCGGCGCGGCGCAGGGACCCGGGCTGCCATCGGGTGTCGTCGTCGCAGAAGGCGACATACGGCGTCTCCACTTCGCGGACGGCGAGATTGCGCGCGACGGCGCCGAGATTCCGCGGCGCGCGGATCAGCCGGATGGAGGGGAACCGTTCTTCGACGGCGTCCGCGGTGCCGTCGGTGGAAGCGTTGTCCACCAGCACGATCGGCGCCGCGTCGGGGAGCGCGGTCATCGAGGCGAGCGTCTCCAGCAACTGCGCCCGACGGTTGTGCGTGATCACCACGACCGTGATCCGGTCCTCCACTTCATCCTCCATGGGCGTGTTCCAGTACCCGGATCCGGCGTTCCACCGAAGCGGGCAGCCGTTGTCGGTCGGCGAGCGCCCACGGCAGGCGTCGCACCACCCCGGCGAGCGCGCCGAGTACGCGTGGCTCCCTCGGCGCCCTGGCCAGCGTCCGGAAGGCCTCGGCGAGGCATCGGCGCAGTGGCCGCCTCATCACCGTGATCAGCATGCGGTTGCGGAGTTCGGCACGCTCCCGCCAGGACGACGACGGCCGCACCGAAGACGGATGATGATGCGCGCGTACCGCCTCCGCGTAGCAGAGCCACCAGCCGCGCGCCGCCAGGTCGTAGGACAGCAAACGCTCCTCGGCGCCGAAATGCAGCAGTGGATGAAAGCCGGCGGCCTGGAGATACGCGGTCCGCCGCACGATCGCGGAACAGGCGAGGAAGCCGAGCACGGCCGGTCCGGGAAGCCCCTCGGGCCTGCCGAGCGGGCTCGCGGCCATCATCGAGACGACCGGATCCTCCCGTTCTTCCTCGCCCACCAGGGTTTTCGCAGCCACCAAGCCGATGTCGTCGTGGGTGTCGAGAATCCGTTCCGCTTCGGCGAGCGCGCCTTCGGCCCACCAGGAATCGTCGTCGCTGAAGGCGACATACGGCGTCCGAGCCACCGCGACCCCGAGATTCCGCGCCGCCACACCGATGTTGCGCGGCAACCGGATTACCCGTACCCCGTGGAAAGCCGCGGCCCTGACCGCCGTGCCGTCGGACGAACCGTTGTCCACCACCACGATCGGCGGAGCCGGCCGCAACGCGGTCAGCTCGCGCAACGTCCGTTCCAGTTCCGGTGCTCGATCGCGGGTGGCGATCACCACCGTCGTCGAAGCGGCGTTCATCGGACCGGCCTGGTCTTGAGGGCCTTCACCATGTCCCGCATGAGCCCGTTGTCGGCGGGCAGTGCGCGGAGCGCGGCCACCGCCCGGCCCTGCACCGAAGAACACCAGCGCCACCAGGAGTCGAGTACATCCCGATCCCCCGCTTCTTCGGCCGGGACGAGCGCGGGCCAGCCGAGCGCGTCGGCTTGGGCGCTGACCTTGCCGCCACCCGCGACCGGGTCGATGGCCAGCGCCGGCACCCCGGCCTGGAGGCTCAGCACCAGGCCGTGCAGCCGCGTCGTGACCACGACGTCCAGATGCGACAGGATCGAGGTGAACTGATCCGGTGTCTCGCAGCGTTCCCAATCCGACGACGCCAGCCGCGTGTCGAGCGGCACCCGGGCGCAATCCACCCCGGCGATCCACTCGCGCACCGACGCGTGCACCTCCGCGTGGCGACCGGAATCGCCGTACTCCCGTTGCGGCGGTGCCAGGATCACGCCGGTCACCAACACCTGGTCGGTCGGCACGCCGAGGGAGAGATCCGGCGCGCCGACCTTCTCCTGATCCCGTGGGAAAACCTGGTCGAACCCGGTGACCGTGTCGTCCTCCGGGTCGATCACCGACACCCCGACCGCGATCCGATGGCAATGGGCGAAGCGCCGGTGCACCTCCCGGATCTGCCATCCGTGCGCCGGCCCGCAGACGAAGACCACGTGGCTGTACCGGGCCGGATCCACCTCTTCGTAGTTGACCTCCCCGGGCCGGTAGACCGGACTCCATGCCAGATCGTGTTCCATCCCCATGGTGGACAACGCCTCGTCGACCCTGCGCATGCTGAGCACGTCTCCCGCGGTGGCCTCGCCGTGGCGGAAGCTGGCCCAGCCGATAACCAATGCACGCATACCCGAGACTTACCCGGCTTGTCCGCGTTCACACGGTTTTTTCCGGGCCCGCACCGGGTAGCCCCTCGCCATGGACAGAGCGCTGGTGACCGGGGGCGCGGGATTCGTCGGTTCGCATCTGTGCGAACGTTTGCTGGAGGCGGGAACGGAGGTGGTCGCGGCCGACAACTTCGCGACCGCCGCCACGGTCAACGTGGCGCATCTGCTCGACCGTCCGGGGTTCCGGCTCCTCTCCCGGGACGTCACCGGGCCGATGACCGCGCCGGGCCCGTTCGACGTCGTCTTCCACCTGGCGTCCGCCGCCTCGCCGCGGGACTACCTCCGCCTTCCGCTGGAGACGCTGCGCGCGGGCTCGTACGGCACCGAACGGGCGCTGGACATCGCCGAACGCGACGGCGCCCGGTTCGTCCTCGCGTCGACGAGCGAGGTCTACGGCGATCCGCGGGAGCATCCGCAGCGCGAGGAGTACTGGGGGCACGTGAACCCGATCGGCCCGCGCAGCGTCTACGACGAAGCCAAGCGGTACGCCGAGGCGCTCACTTCGGCCATGCGCCGGGAGCGGGACGTGAACACCGGTATAGCGCGGATCTTCAACACCTACGGTCCTCGTATGCGTCCCGACGACGGCCGCATGATCCCGACGTTCATCGGGCAGGCGCTCGCGGGCGCGCCGCTCACCGTGACCGGCACCGGCGGCCAGACCCGGTCCCTCTGCTACGTCGACGACACCGTCCGCGGCCTGATCGCGCTGGCCGCTTCCGACGTGCCCGGCCCGGTGAACCTCGGCAACCCGCACGAACTCACCGTGCTGCGGATCGCGGAGGAGATCCTGGCCGTCACCGGCAGCGCGTCCCGGATCGAATACGTCGACGCCGCCGTCGACGATCCGGCCCGCCGGTGCCCGGACATCTCCCGCGCCCGCAGCGAACTCGGCTGGGAGCCGGAGATCGCACTGGCGGAAGGACTTCCGCGCACCGTCGCGTGGTTCACGCGGCAGGGATCTGGCCCGTACCCGGCCGTCGGCGCGTGACTGGATGGCCGACACGCGTGATCAAACGGACGACACACGTGTCCAGGCGGACGACTCGGGGCCGGTTCCGGATCAGGCGCGTGTCGTCCGTCCAGTCACGCGTGTCGTCCATCTGATCACACGCGCCGTCTCCCCCATTTCCCCCTAGAGACGCTTCGCTCAGTAGCGACGTCCTGGGCTTTTGCGCCGCATCGTTTATCCACGAACGCACCGGGTAGCGCTACAGGAGTAAGCGCGGGTCACGGCCCGCGGCCCCGACCGGAGAGGTGGCCCGGTGCGCATACTCGGTGTCAACGCCGTCTTCCACGACCCGGCCGCGGCCCTGGTCGTCGATGGCGAAATCGTGGCGGCGGCGGAGGAAGAACGGTTCAGCCGTCGCAAACACGGCAAACGACCGGTGCCGTTCTCCGCTTGGGAACAGCCCGTCGAGGCCGCCGCGTGGTGCCTGGCCGAGGCCGGGATCTCCGCTCAGGATCTCGACGCCGTCGGCTATTCCTACGATCCGGCGCTCGTGGAGCCGGGCATGGCGGGGCACGACGGGAAGAACGAATGTCTCCGCACCGACTTCGCCCGCCGGGCTCCCGCGTTCCTCAAGGCGGCCTTGCCGGGGCTGGATCCCGCGACCGTCCGCTTCGTCCGGCACCACGTCGCGCACGCCGCCTCGGCCGCGCTCGCCGCGCCGTTCGACGACTGCGCGGTGCTGGTCGCCGACGGTCGTGGGGAGAGCACGTCCTATCTCGCGGGCGAGTACCGCGACGGCAAGTTCGAGGAGCTCGCCGAGCAGCGCCTCCCCCACTCCCTCGGGCTGATGTACGAGGACCTGACCGAGCACCTCGGTTTCGCCCGGTCCAGTGACGAGTACAAGGTGATGGCCCTCGCCTCCTACGGCAAGCCCCGCTTCCTCGACCGGATCGCGGAAAGCGTGCACACCAACGGGATGGGGTTCCGCACCGACGAGATCGACTGGGCGTCGTTCGCTCCCGCCGTCGAGCCCGGCCAGGAACCGGGGCAGGTCCACGCCGACCTGACCGCGAGCGTGCAGCGGTGCCTGGAGGACGTCCTTCTCGACCTGACGACCAAGCTCCACGAGCACACCGGGCACGGCGACCTCGCGCTGGCGGGCGGGATCGCGCTCAACTGCGTCGCCAACACCCGGCTCCACGCCGAGGGACCGTTCGACCGGATCTGGGTCCAGCCCGCCGCCGGTGACGCCGGCACCGCGCTCGGCGCGGCTTTGGAGCTCGCCGCGGAATTCGGCGACCGCGGCGGCCCGATGACCGGCGCGGATCTCGGCCGCGGCTGGACCGACGACCAGCTGGAGAACGCGCTCAAGACCGCGAACGTGCGCTACGAGCGACCGGACGACGTCGCCGAGGCCGTCGCCGAAGCACTGGCCGAAAACCGGATCGTGGCCTGGTTCCAGGGCCGGTCCGAATTCGGCCCGCGCGCGCTCGGCCATCGGTCGCTGCTCGCGCATCCCGGGCACGAGACCAATCTGGAACGGCTGAACGACGTCAAGGGCCGCGAACAGTTCCGCCCGGTCGCCCCGATGGTGCTAGCCGAACGCGCGGGCGAGATCTTCTCCCGCGGCCCGCTTCCCAGTCCCTACATGCTTTTCGTCCACGACGTCGCTCCACAATGGAGGGACAAGATCCCGGCCGTCACCCATGTCGACGGTACGGCCCGGGTGCAGACGGTCGACGCGGACGACGAGCCGCTCGTGGCCCGGATGCTCGGCGCGTTCGAACGCCGCACCGGCGTCCCCGCCGTGGTCAACACCAGTCTCAACACCGCGGGCAGGCCGATGGTCGATTCCCCCAGGGACGCCTTGGAGTGCTTCGGTTCGGCCCCCATCGACCTGCTCGCCCTCGGACCGTTCGTGGTCCGCCGTCCCTGACCTTTGGAGGAGTGTCGTGATCGAAGAACACTTCGCGGCTTTGAGCGAGGCCGCCGGGAAGTCCGCTTCCTGGTCGCCGAAGATCCGCGGCTGGGGTGACCAGCTGGCCGCCGTGCTGTCCTCCGGCGGACGGCTGCTCGCGTGCGGCAACGGCGGGAGCGCCGCCGAAGCACAGCATCTCACCGGCGAGCTGGTGGGCCGGTTCCGCAACGACCGGCAGCCGTTCTCGGCGATCGCCCTGCACGCGGACACCTCGGCCGTGACGGCGATCGTCAACGACTACGGCGAGCACGAGGTGTTCGCCCGGCAGGTGCGGGCGCACGGCCGCCCCGGCGACATCCTCGTCTGCCTTTCCACCAGCGGCGGCAGCCAGAACGTCGTCGCGGCCGCGAAGGCCGCCCACGAACTCGGCGTCACCACCTGGGCGATCACCGGCCCCTCCCCCAACCCGCTGGCCGCGCTGTGCTCCGACGCGATCCCGGTGGAGGCACCGTCGATGGCGACCGTGCAGGAGGTCCACCTCGCGCTGGTGCACGCCCTGTGCACCGCGCTGGACGACGCGCTCGGGGTGCCCACGTGAGGCCGCTGGTCGTCCTAGGCGACGCCTTGCTGGACGTCGACGTCGACGGCACGTCGGACCGCCTCTGTCCGGACGCGCCGGTCCCGGTGGTCGACCTGGTCCGGGAATGGCGGCGGCCGGGCGGTGCCGGGCTGGCCGCGTTGCTCGCGGCCCGGTCCACCGCCGAGGTCGTGCTGGTCACCCCGCTGGGTGACGACCCGGCCGGACGGGCCCTGACCGGGCTGCTGGAACACGAGGTCCGTGTGGTACCGATGCCCTTGGACGGCACCACCGTCACCAAGAAACGGGTGCGGGTCGCGGGCCAGTCACTGGTCCGGCTCGACAGCGGTGACGGCAGGGCCGAGTTCTCGCCGCTCACCTCCGGCGTCCGGGCGGCGCTGCGGTCGGCGGGCGCGATCCTCGTCGCCGACTACGGCCGCGGCGTGACCGGTCATCCGGAGATCGGCGCGCTGCTCGCCGAACTGGCGGGCACGATCCCCGTCGTCTGGGATCCGCATCCCCGCGGGAGCGAGCCCGTCTCGGGAGTCACGCTGGCCACCCCGAATCTCGCCGAAGCCGAGCAGCTCACCGAGAGTCGCGCCGACGCCGGAGAGCTGGCGAAACGGGTGCACGCACTGTGGAAGGCCGACGCGGTCAGCGTCACCACGGGCGCGCACGGCGCGGTGCTGACCGAGGGCGGGCGGTGCACGACGTTCCGGCCGCCGTCGGGGATCGTCGCCAAGGACACTTGCGGCGCCGGTGACCGCTTCGCGTCCGCGGTCACCGCGGCGTTGCTCGACGGCGCGACCACCGCCGACGCCGTCGCGGCCGGCGTCGAGACGGCGGCCCGGTTCGTCGCGACCGGTGGCGCCGCCACGCTGTCCACAGTGGACAATTCACCCGAACCGGAAGCCCACCACCACGGCACTTCGGCGTTCGACTTCGCGGCGCGGGTCCGCGCACGAGGCGGCAGGCTCGTGGCCACGGGTGGTTGTTTCGATCTGCTGCACCCCGGCCACGCCGCCCTGCTGCGACAGGCGCGTGCCCTGGGCGACGCCCTCGTCGTCTGCCTCAATTCCGACGCCTCGGTGCGCGGCCTGAAAGGGCCGGGCAGGCCGATCGTGACCGCCCGCGACCGCGCCCGGCTGCTCACCGAACTCGCCTCCGTCGACGCCGTCGTGGTGTTCGACGAACCCGATCCGGCCGCCGTGCTGGACCGCCTGCGCCCGGACGTCTGGGTCAAGGGCGGCGACTACGCCGACACCGAACTCCCCGAAAGCGCCGTGGTGCGCCGGCACGGCGGCGAAATCGTCCTGATCCCGACCATCCGCGGCTATTCCACCACTCGGCTGGTGGCCGCGGCGGAAGGAGCATGATGCGCCCTCTCGGCAACGTCCTGATCACCGGCGGCGCCTCCGGCCTCGGTGCCGCGACCGTCGAAGCCGTCCGCGAGGCGGGAGGCACCCCTCTTGTCGTCGATCGCGCCGAACCGGCGGGTGACGTCGCGTTCGTCCGGGCCGACCTGGCCGATTCCGCCGCGGCCGCGCGTGCCGTGGACGAACTCGCCGAACGGGCGGGCGGGATCGACGGCGTCTTCACCGCGGCGGGCACCGACGCGTGCGGCCCGCTCGACGAAGTGTCCATCGAGGACTGGGAACGGGTGATCCGGGTCAATCTGCTCGGTACCGCCGCGGTCGTCCGCGCGGCACTCCCCCATCTGCGGCTGAGCCGCGGCACGGTGGTGACCTGCGCGTCCACGCTGGGGCTGCGGGTCGCCGGGGACGCGAGTGCCTACTGCGCGTCGAAATTCGGCGTCGTCGGCTTCACCAGGGCACTCGCCATGGAGCTCGCGGGCCGGGTCGGGGTGACGCTGCTCGTCCCCGGCGGCATGCACACGGCGTTCTTCGACGACCGGGCAGAGCAGTACAAGCCGCCGCCGGACGCGAAACTCAACCAGCCCGAGCACGTCGCGGCCTCGGTGGTCTTCGCCCTCTCCCAGCCGCCCGGCTGCGAAGTCCGCGAACTCGTGGTGTGCGCTTCGGAAGAGGGGTCCTGGCCGTGACCGGTGGCATCCTCGTGCTGCGCGCCCTCGGCCTGGGGGACCTGCTCACCGCGGTCCCCGCCCTGCGTGCCCTGCGCCGCGCCTTCGACGACGAACGGCTCGTCCTCGCCGCGCCGGAGAACCTGCGCGATCTCGTCGAGCTGATCGACGCCGTGGACGAGCTGCTCCCGACGGCCGGGCTCGGCGAACTGTCCTGGCCCGGCGAGCCGCCGCGGCTGGCGGTGAACCTGCACGGCCGCGGCCCGGAGAGCATCCACGACCTGCTCGCCCAGGATCCGCTGGAACTGATCACCCACCGGCATCCGGACTTCCCCGGCGTCGACGGCCCCGACTGGCCAGCCGAGGCACACGAGGTCGACCGCTGGTGCCGTCTGCTCGAGGCCGCGCGCATCCCGGCCGACCGGGACGACCTCGCGCTGCCCCCGCCGCCCGGCCCCAGCCCGGCGGCGGACGCGGTGGTGATCCACCCCGGTGCCGCCTTCGCCGCCCGTCGCTGGCCACCGGACCGGTACGCGCGGGTGGCGCGGGAGCTCTCCGCCCGGCATCGGGTGGTCGTCACGGGAAGCGCGCCGGAAGCGCCCCTCGTCCGCGCGATCGTCGAGGAGGCCGGGCTTCCCGGCGACGCGGCTCTCGTGGGCGGCGGCCTCGCCGAACTGGCGGCGACCGTGGCCGAGGCACGGTTGGTGATCTGCGGCGACACCGGTGTCGGCCACCTCGCCACCGCGTACGGGACGCCGTCGGTGCTGCTGTTCGGGCCGACCCCGCCGCGGCTCTGGGGCCCGCCCGCCGGCGACCGGCGGCATACGGTCCTCTGGGTGGGCGACGTCGGCGACCCGCACGGCGGCGCCCCGGATCCTGGCCTGCTGCTGTTGCGGGAGGAACGCGTCCTCACCGCGGCCGAAGACCTGCTCCGGACGGGAGCCTCCCGTGGTTGAGCGGGTGGGGGTGATCGGCGCCGGATACGTCGGGCTCACCAGCGCGGCGTGCTTCACTCATCTGGGCCATCAGGTGGTCTGCGTCGACAACGATCTGTCCAAAGTGGACGAGCTGAACCGGGGCGAGGTCGCCATCGCCGAACCCGGGCTCACGGAACTGGTCCGGGACGGACTGGGCTGCGGACGGCTCCGCTTCACCGGCGCACCGGAAGAACTGTCCGATGTGGACTTCGTACTGCTCTGCCTGCCCACGCCGAAAGGGGAGAACGGCGACGCCGACGTCCGGATGCTGGACGAGGTCGTGGCCACGCTGCCCGGGCTGCTCGCGCCCGGCTGCGTCGTCGTCACCAAGTCGACCGTGCCGGTCGGCACCGGGGCCCGGCTGACGGAATCGCTCGGGCCGGACCTGCCCGTGGTGAGCAATCCCGAATTCCTCCGCGAAGGGCACGCCGTCGAAGATTTCTTGCAGCCCGACCGGGTCGTCCTCGGCTCGGTCCCCGAGAACAGGACGGCCGCGGAGCGCGTCGCCGCCTTGTACGGGGAGACGAACGCACCGGTGTGGTTCACCGATCCGGCGAGCGCCGAGCTCGCGAAGTACGCCAGCAACGCGTTCCTGGCGCTGAAAGTGTCCTATGTGAACGTCCTCGCCGAACTCTGCGAGCACTACGGCGCCGACATCCGCGACGTCGGGCGGCTCATGGGGCTCGATTCCCGGATCGGGCCCGCCTTCCTCGTCCCCGGCCCCGGCTGGGGCGGCTCGTGCCTGCCCAAGGACACCGCCGCGCTGCTGCGGACCGCCGAACACGCGGGGGTCGACTTCGGCATCCTCCGTGACGCCATGAAGGCCAACGCCCGTCAGCGGGCGGCCGTGGTGCGGAAGATCCGCCGCGCGATCACCGGGGTTTCGGACGGCTCGCTCTCGGGCATCCGTATCGGGTTGCTCGGACTGGCGTTCAAGGCGGGAACCGGGGATCTGCGTGATTCCCCCGCGCTCGCGGTCGCGCGGGAGCTCGCCAGGAGCGGCGCGGTGCTGACCGCGTACGACCCCGGCGTCGAAGCCGTCGAACCGGACACCGTCCAGGTCGTCGACGACCCGTACCTGGTGGCGAAGGACGCGGCGGCGCTGGTCGTGCTCACCGAGTGGCCCGAGTTCCGCGAGCTCGACTGGGACCGGCTCGCCGCCGCCACCGAACGCGCCGTCGTCGTCGACGCCAGGAATCTCCTGGACCCGGCGACCGTCGGCGCGGCGGGCTTCGTCCACACGGGACTCGGCACCGATCCGAACAGGAGGACAGGATGACCCAGCCGTTGAAGGCCCTCGCACTGGTGTGCTCGCTCAAACCGTCGCCCGCCCCGTCGAGCAGCGCGTTGATCGCGCAGCAGCTTCTGGACGAACTGGCCGGGCACGGCGCCACCGGCGAACTCGTGCGCGTGGTCGACCACGACGTCAAACCGGGTGTAGAGGGCGACATGGGCGACGGCGACGCCTGGCCGGAGATCCGCCGCAAGATCGCCGCCGCCGACATCCTGCTGATCTCGACGCCGACCTGGGTCGGCCACATGTCCAGCGTGGCGCAGCGGGTGCTGGAGCGGCTCGACGCCGAACTGTCCGAAACGGACGACGAGGGCAGGCCCGCGATGTTCGGCAAGGTCGGCGTCACCGCCGTCGTCGGCAACGAGGACGGCGCGCACAAGATCACCGCCGACCTCTTCCAGGCCCTCAACGACATCGGCTTCACCGTGCCCGCCCAGGGCGGGACCTACTGGAACGGCGAGGCGATGAAGGGCGGGGACTACAACGACCTCGACGAAACGCCCGAAGCGGTCGCGTCGACCAACGCGACCCTGGCGCGTAACGCGATCCATCTGGCGAATCTGCTGCGCGAGCGCCAGTACCCCGCGTCCTGACCCCGAGGTGTGGTTGACGGCCGGGCCGGGTACCCGTCTTCCGTGATCGTCAAAACGCTGACGTTCGGCGCGTGCCTGCTGCTCGCCGGTTGTGCGGGAGCGAGCGGGCAGGAGCCGGCGAGAGACGCTGCCGGGCGGTTCCTCGGCGCGCTCGCGTCGGGTGATCACCGCTCGGCGTGCGCGCAGCTCGCGCCCCGGGTGCGGGAATCCTGGGCGCCGGAAAGCTGCGAACGCGGCCTGGCCGGCGCGAACGTTCCGGACGGCACGCCGGAGACGGTCTCGATCTGGAGCGAAGAAGCCCAGGTGAAGACCGCCCGCGACACGCTCTTCCTGCACGAGTCGTCCACCGGCTGGGTGATCACGGGAGCGGGCTGCCGCCACCGCAACGAACAGGTCTACGACTGCGCGGTGGGTGGCCCATGAAAGCGCGTCCGGTGTTCACCGTTTACCTCGTCTTCGTCGTGGCCGTCCTCGGCTATTGCGTCCTGCTGGGCCTGCTGCACCGGTGAAGGGGGCGGATGATGCGGCGCTTTCTTCGTGACAACGCCCTTTCGCTGGGTTTCGGACTGTTGTTCCTGCTGAGTCTCGCGGGACAGGCGTTCTCCGGGCTCGCGGATTACAACGACGGGCGGCTCAGCCACGCCGCCGAGCCGGTCGGCCTGGTCGACTACCTGGCGTCCGCGGACTTCGCCGTCGACGTCGCCGAAAACTGGCAATCGGAATACCTGCAGTTCTTCCTTTACGTCTTCGCGACCGTGTGGCTGCTGCAACGAGGCTCCCCCGAATCGAAACCGGCCGACCGGGTCGGCCTGGAAACGGACGAGGATCAGCAGGTCGGACGCCACGCGACGGCCGATTCACCGAAATGGGCGAGGGCGGGCGGCTGGCGCACGGGAATCTTCTCGATGTCACTCGGACTGGTGATGCTAGGGCTGTTCCTGCTGTCGTGGCTCGCCCAATCCGTGGCCGGGATGAGCGCCTACAACGCCGAACAGCTCACCGATTTCGGTGATCCAGTGTCGTGGTTCGGCTATCTGGCGTCGTCGGATTTCTGGAACCGCACACTGCAGAACTGGCAGTCGGAATTCCTCGCCATCGGCTCGATGGCGGTGTTCAGCGTGTACCTGCGCCAGCGCGGCTCCCCGGAATCCAAACCCGTCGGCGCGCCGCACCGGGCCACCGACGAATCCGGGTGATTGAACCGCGGGGAACGGGTATCCGTCCGGCGTCGGACTGACGACCACGGACAGGAGTGTCCATGACCACCACCACGGAACACGACCTTGTCACGGTGATCACGGAAGATCACCGTGCCTTCGAACGGATTTTCAAGGAACTGGAGTCCGGCAAGGGCGGCGATCGGCACCGCAAAGACCTCGCGGATCACCTGATCGCCGAACTCGTGCGGCATTCGATCGCCGAAGAGCAGCACATGTACCCCGCCGCGCGGAAGCACCTCCCCGACGGCGACGAGGTCGCCGATCACGAGATCGAGGAGCACGCCGAAGCCGAACGGGTGATGAACGACCTCATCGGCCTGGAACCGACGGACAACCGGTTCGACGAACTCGTCGGCAAGCTGATCGAGGACGTCCGGCACCACATCGAAGAGGAGGAGAGCGACCTGCTGCCCAAGCTGCAGGCAGCCTGTTCTCCGGAAGACTTGCGGGAGCTGGGCGAGAAGGTGTTGCGGGCCAAGGAGATCGCCCCGACCAGGCCGCATCCCGCCGCTCCCGACCGGCCGCCAGCGAACCGGATCCTGGCGCCGGGGACGGCGTTCATCGACAAGATCCGGGACGCGCTGACGGACCGGGCGACCTGACCTTCGCCGGGCGCTCACGTTTAGGCCCAGCGCGTGAAGGCCTCCTTCCCTCGGCTGAGCCGAGGGAAGGAGGCCTTCACGCGCAAAACCGGCGCGACCTCAAAGCTCAGCAGGCGCATCCCGCACGGAAGACTCCGGCAATTCCCCGGTGAGCGCGAAATCCACCCGCCGCGCCACCGACACCACCTGGTCCGCGAACCGCTCGTAGAACCGCGCCAGCAGCGCCACCGAGATGGCGGGCGCGACGCCGTCGGCCCAGTCCGGATCGGTCACCAGGGTCATCAGTTCCTCGTACAGCGCGTCGACCCGCTCGTCGGACCGGGCCAGCGAGTGGAACACCTCCGCCGTCGAGCCTTCGATCGCGGCGCCGAGGTCTTCCGCCATCGAGCCGACGAGTCCGGCCATGTCGCGAAACTGGCCGGTGAGCGCGTCGGGGACGGCGAATTCCGGTGCTCGCAAGGCCTGGTCGGCGATGTGCTGGGCGAGGTCGCCCATCCGCTCCAGCCGGTCGGCGCAGTACACCGCCGCGAGCACGGTCCGCAGATCACCTGCCACCGGCGCCTGCAGGGCGAGCAGCTTCTGCGCGGACTCCTCGCATCGGGTCCGTGCCGCGTTCAGTCTCGCCTCGACCGTCGCCAGTTCGGCGGCGGCTTCGACGTCCCGGTCGAGAAAGACCCGGTTCGCCAGGTGCAGTTCTTCGCAGGCCATGCCGCACATACTCGACAGGAGCTCGCCGAGAACGCTCAGCTGACCGTGGAATCGTTCCCTCATGTGAGCACTTTCGCAGGTTCGAGGACATACGTCGCGTACGCCGCGCGGATCACCGGTTGGGCGACGTTGCGAACCGGGACCCCGCCGGGGCTGACGCCTTGTTCGCTGCCGTAGTGCGCGTGCCCGTGCACGGCGAGGGCCACCTGGGCGTCGTCGATCGGCTCGCACAACAGGTACGACCCCAGGAACGGGTGGATCTCCGGCGGTTCGCCGTGCAGGGTGCCGGGAATCGGCGAGTAGTGGGTCAGCGCGACGGTCACGTCGGGTTGCTCGTGTTCGAGCCCTTCCAGCGCGGTGCGCAACCGTTTGGCCGCCGCCATGGTGTGCTCGACGAAATCCTTCATCTCGCGTTCGCCGAACCGGCTCGCGCATTTGCCCGCGAACCCGCCGCCGAAGCCCTTGACCCCGGCGACGCCGAGCTTCCCACCCTCCAGGTCCACTGTGGTCGCCGAACCCTCGAGGACGGTGATCCCGCTTTCCTCCAGCAGCCCGCTGACCGCTTCGGCCTCGTCCGAGTGATAGTCGTGGTTGCCCAGCACCGAAATCACCGGGACGGGGAGCCCGGCGAACTCGTCGGCCACCACCCTGGCCTCGTCGACGCTGCCGTGCCGGGTGAGGTCGCCCGCGAGCAGCAGCACGTCGGCGTGTTCGGCGATGTTGTCCAGTGCCGGCCGCAGCAGGCCTCGGTTGTCTTCCCCGAGGTGGACGTCCCCTACCGCGGCGACCCGGATCACCGGATCTCCTCGGCGTGCGACGGCTCCCGGACGTCGGCCAGCCGGACGTCGTTGTGCACCAGCTCGGCCGCGATGTGTTCGCAGACGACCGCCTCGATGTCGGCCTTGCGGTTGGCGCACGGGACCTCGCCGCTGAGCCGGACCTGGTCGCCGCGCACGGTGACGTGCACGCCGAGTTCGGCGGTCCTCGGGTCTTCCGCCAGCGCCTTGGTCAGCCTGGCGACCAGGTACTGGGGCGCTTCCTCGGGCATCGGAAGCTCCTTTCCGTCGATGATGGACAGGGCCGCGAGCAGGGTCAGGAACGACCACGCGTACGGCGATTCGGCGGTCTCTTCGGCCACCCGGTGCCAGTCGACCTGCTCGCGGAGGTCGCGCGCGATCCGCAGCAGCGGCGCGAAATCGCACCGGTGCGGGCTGAGCACGAGGATCTTGTCGACGAGCAGATCGGTCCCGTTGAGCACGGGGGCGGCGGTCGCCCCGACCCGCATCAGCGATGCGCGGTCGAGCATCTCGTCGGTGACCGGCCGATGGTTGGGCCGGAAGATCAGGTCGACGAGGCAATCGCCGTCGTAGACCTTGGTGAGCCAGTCTTCCGGCGGGTGCTCCCGTCTCAGCCCCGCCGCTTCCAGTGCCTCCGCCGCCATCTCGATGTCCTCCTCCTTGAGGAAGAGGTCGACGTCGTGATCGGACGGCGGCCCGCCGCGCGCGTAGACGGCGAGGCCGCCCGCGACGGCGAACCGCACGGCGGTCTGGTCCAAAGTGGACACCACCCTGGTCAGCGTGTGCAGGAGTTCCTTCTCGTTCACGGTCGCTCCCCCACCCCGGTGGCCAGTTCATGTGCCCTGCCGACGTCCGGTTTCAGCGGTTCGGTCGGGAATCCTTCGCCTTCCCGCAGTCCCTTGAGGAAGGCTTCGATCGCGTCTTCCGACGAGTATCGCGGCGTCCAGCCCAGCTCTTCCCTGGCGCGCGTGCAGTCCATCACCGGCAGATGCAGGACGGCGTCGAAAAGCCCTGGCGTCGCCGGGATCAGGTGCAAAGACCAGGCCGCGGCCAGCGCCCGCCGGACGAACGGTGCCGGGACCTTCACCGGTTTGGCGCCGAAGATCCGCGCCAGCGCGCGGGTGTCCAGCACCGGATCGGCGGCGATGTTGAAGGCTCCCTTGACGTCCTGGAGCGCACAGCGGCGATAGGCGTCGGCCACGTCCTCGGTGTGCGCGGTCTGGATCCGCAGTTGCGGGATGTCGGGGAGCACCGGGATCAGCGACGGGCGCACGAGCTTGCCCGGTACGAACGGGCCGCCGAAGAGCCGGCGCTGCTCGGGCGCGGCGGCCTTCTGGAAGAGGAATCCCGGCCGTACCCGGACCACCCGCAGCCGCGGATGACTCCGGTCGAACGCTTCGAGAACCCTTTCCACATAAGCCTTTTCACGCGTGTACGCCGCCTTCGGCGACCCGTGCGTCGGCCACTCCTCGGTCACCGGATGGTCGTCGTCCCTCGGCGAATACGCCCCGATCGACGACGCGTACACCAGCGACGGCACCCGCATCGCCTGCGCGGTTTCGAACACCCGGATCGAACCCAGCACATTGGAACGCCAGGTGATCTCGGGCCGATGTGTCGGCTGGAAGAGCCAGGCGAGGTGGATCACCACGTCGGCGCCGTCGAACACGGCGCGGAGGTCGTCGCGGGCGACGTCCGCGGTGACGAACTCGGTCTTCGGGCTCTCCCATCGGCTCGGCCGCCTCGCCACGCCGACGATCGAGCCGACTTCGGGGTCCGCGCCCAGCGCGCGGACCACCGCCGTGCCGACGTTGCCGGTGGCGCCGGTGACCACGATCCGCTTACCGCTCATGGGTACGGTTACCCACCGTCGTCTCGCCTTAATCGGCGCGGAGCCGCTGGACGAGACGCCGGGCGGGCAGCGCCATCGCCCCCAGCCCGATCGAGGTGGTGACCTCGTCCGTGGGCGTCACGAGCAGGTGGTCGATCTCGCCGAGCAGGTCGCGACATCGATCGAGTTCGGCCGGATCACCCGAACGGGCCACCTCGGCGAGGGCCTCGAGCAGGTCGCCGACCACCCCGCGCGCGTGTTCGCCGGGATGCCGGAACGGCTGCTCGCTGTGGGCGGCCTCGCTCACTGCGTCGATCAGCTGGGCGAGCGGATGCCACAGGGAGACGAGGTTCGCCAATGGTTCTTCGCGGGTCTCACTCCGTCCACGGAGGTTCAGATACCGGCCCTCCCGGGTCAAGCCGATCGCGTCCTCCGCCTCCGCGACCAGGCTGCGGACGTCCTCCATCCGGTCGTCCAGGCCGTCGGCCGCCTCGCCGCCGCGAACCAGGTCCGCGGTCCTGTCGAGGACGTCGGCGATCGCCGACGCCAGCCGGGAGGTCGCCGCCCGCAGGCGTTCGCCGTGCAGCGGCGGCAGGATCACCGCGTTGAGCACGGCGCCGATCCCCGCCCCCAGCGCGGTTTCCAGCAACCGGTCGGCGAGCAGGACGGGTTCGGTCGCGTTGCCGTAGGAGATCAGCAGCATGCCGGTGATCCCGACCCATACCCCCGAATCGCCGAATCCCCGCCACGAGCCGATCAGCAGGCCGACGAAGATGACCAGCCCGAGCGCCACCGTCACCGAAGGAATGACCTGACCGGCGCCCGCGGCGAGCAGCACCCCCACGCTGACGGCGCCGACCTGCTGTGCCCAGCCGCGCAGCGACCGGTAGACGGTGGCCTGCACCAGGAACACCGCCGCGTACGGCGCCAGGAAGGGCTGCGGCAGCCGCAGGACCGCCGTCGCGACGATCCACGCGATCACCGCCGCGGCCGTGGCCTTCGCGGTCTGGACGAGGCTCCGGCGTTCCTCCCCCGGCACCCGGAAGGCCCGCGCGGCCCAGGCGAACGGCGTCTTCCCGCCCATCACGGACCCGGCGGGCCCAGGTGGACGACCTTGGTCTGAGTCATCTCGTCGAGCAGTTCCGGCCCGTAGCCGTAACCGCTGCCGCTGGCGCCTCGTGGCTGGGCGGCCCCGCCGGGCGCGCCGCCGAAGACGTTGTTGATCTTCACGGTCCCGGCCGGGAGTTCGCGCCAGGCACGCTGCGCGTGGGCCATCGAGGAGGTGAGCACGGTGGCCGCGAGACCGTACTCGCCGGCGGCCGCCTGTTCGAGTGCCTGGTCGAAGTCCGCCGCCACGGTCACCGGTGCGACCGGGCCGAACGTCTCTTCGGTCAGGACCCGCATCCCCGGGGTGCATCCGGCGAGGACGGTCGCCGGGTAGTGGGCACCGGGACCGTCGGGAACGAACCCGCCGGTGAGGGGGTCGGCGCCCTGCGCGATCGCTTCCGCGACCTGGGCGTGCACCCCGTCCCGGTGGCGCCGGTCGACGAGCGGGGCCAATTTCCGGTGGCCCGCCTCGGCGACCAGCGCGGTGAGGAAGGCATCAGCGACGTCCTGGTGCACATGGATCCGTTCGACCGAGACGCAAATCTGCCCGGAGTTGGCGAAGGCCCCGAGCGCCGCCTGCTCCGCCGCCCAGACCGGATCCACGCCGGCGTCGACGACGAGCGGATCGTTCCCGCCGTTCTCCAGCAAGGCCTTGGCGCCGGTCCGCGCCGCGCTGACCGCGATCGAGCGGCCCGCGGCCGTGCCGCCGACATGGGCGACGACGTCGACGTCCGGATGAGCCGCGAGTTCGGCGCCGACGCTCCCGTCGCCTTGGACGGTCTGGAGCACGTCGTCGGGAAAGGCCTCCGACAGCACATTCCCCAGCCAGGCGCCGGTGTGCGGGCAGCGTTCGCTCGGCTTGTGCACCACCGTGTTCCCCGTGACCAGGGCCGCGCCCAACAGCCCGCAGGACACCGCGACGGGGTCGTTCCACGGTGTCAGCGCGACGACCACGCCCCGGGGCTCCGGCACCATCAGGTCGGTGGCCGACGGATCGCCCAACAGGGACCGGCCGCGGTGCACAGGCCCCAGCTCGGCGTACTGCTCCAAGGTCCCCGCTCCGGCCAGGACACCCTCTTCGGCCTCGTCGCGGGGTTTGCCCGTCTCGCTCTCGATGAGGACGGCGAGTTCGCCCGCTCGCGCCCGGAGTGACCTCGCCGCGTCCTTCAGCGCGACCCCGCGTTCGGCCGCCGGTGTGGCGGCCCAGTCCGGGGCCCGCCGCCTCGCCGCGGCGATCGCCGTGTGAACGCCTTCGGTCGTCGCCGCTTTGACGCTGCCGACGAGGCTGCCGTCGGCGGGATCGCGGATCTCCAGTACGGCAGGCCGTTCCACCGTCGTCATTCGCACCTCCTCGAAGTTTCCTGCGCGCCGGTTACCCGGTGTCGTTTTGCCGAAACGGCGCCGGGGTAGCCGCGAGGGAACCGACCACCGCGAAGGGGCGAGACCTGTGGCACAGCATCGAGAGGACGCGAAGAACGAGCAGCTGGACGGGAGCCGGGTGGATCCGGAAAAGTCCGTGCTGACGACCCAGCAGGGCGTCCGGGTCGACCACACGGACGACTCGTTGACCGCGGGCAGCCGGGGGCCGACGCTGCTCGAAGACTTCCACGCCCGCGAGAAGATCACCCATTTCGACCACGAGCGCATCCCCGAACGGGTCGTGCACGCGCGTGGCGCGGGCGCCTACGGCTTCTTCGAGGCCTATGACGACGCGCTGGCCGACTACACGGTCGCCGAATTCCTCACCAGTGGCGAGAAGATCCCCGTGTTCGTGCGGTTCTCCACCGTCGCCGGCTCCCGCGGTTCGGCCGACACCGTGCGCGACGTCCGCGGTTTCGCGACGAAGTTCTACACCCGCCAAGGCAACTACGACCTCGTGGGCAACAACATGCCGGTGTTCTTCATCCAGGACGGCATCAAGTTCCCCGATTTCGTGCACGCGGTGAAACCCGAGCCGCACAACGAGATCCCGCAGGCCCAGTCGGCGCACGACACCTTCTGGGACTTCGTCTCGCTCCAGCCGGAGAGCCTGCACATGGTGCTCTGGCTGATGTCCGATCGCGCGCTGCCGCGCAGCTACCGGATGATGCAGGGGTTCGGCGTGCACACGTTCCGGCTCGTCAACGCCGAGGGCAAGGGCACCTTCGTGAAGTTCCACTGGAAGCCCGTCCTCGGCACGCATTCCCTGGTGTGGGACGAATGCCAGAAGATCGCGGGCAAGGATCCCGACTTCAACCGGCGTGACCTGTGGGACGCGATCGAGTCCGGCCAGTACCCGGAATGGGAGCTGGGCGTGCAACTGGTGGACGAGGACTCCGAGCACGACTTCGACTTCGATCTGCTGGACGCCACGAAGATCATCCCCGAGGAGCAGGTGCCCGTGCGCCCGGTCGGGCGGATGGTCCTGGACCGCAACCCGGAGGACTTCTTCGCCGAAACCGAGCAGATCGCCTTCCACACCGCGAACATCGTCCCGGGTATCGACTTCACGAACGATCCGCTGCTGCAGGCACGGAACTTCTCGTACCTCGACACGCAGCTGATCCGGCTCGGCGGTCCCAACTTCTCGCAGCTCCCGGTGAACCGGCCGATCGCGCCGGTGCACACCAACCAGCGTGACGGGTACGGCCAGCAGAACATCCACAAGGGACGGACGAGCTATTACCCGAACTCGCGCGGCGGCGGCTGCCCGGCGATCGCCGATTCCGGCGTCTTCCGGCACTACACCGAAGCCGTCGCGGGCCACAAGATCCGGGACCGCAGCGAGAGTTTCAAGGACTTCTACAGCCAGGCGACGCTGTTCTGGAACAGCATGTCGCCGATCGAACGCGAGCATATCGTCGCGGCGTTCCGGTTCGAACTCGGCAAGGTCGAGGACCGGGAGGTCCGGGCGCGGACGGTCGCCGAGCTCAACAACGTCGACCACGATCTGGCCGCCGAAGTCGCCGAGGGGATCGGGGTGAGCGTGCCCGCCGCTCCCGCCACCCCGCACCACGACCGCACCTCCCCCGCCCTTTCCCAGCTGAACCAGCCTTCCGGCACCGCGAGCAGCCGGAAGGTCGCGGTGCTCGCCGCCGACGGGGTGGACACCATCGGCGTCGGCCGCCTGGTCGAGGCGCTGACGGCGGAGGGCGCGATCGCCGAGGTGCTGGCTCCCACCGAGGCCGAACTCCGGCCGGGCGGGGAAGGGGAACCGCTGCGGCCGGACAGGCAGCTCAACACCATGGCTTCGGTGCTTTACGACGCCGTCGTCGTCCCGTGCGGCCCGAGCGCGATCAACGTCCTCGAACGCGACGGCTACGCGGTGCATTTCGTCGCCGAGGCCTACAAACACGGCAAGCCGGTGGCCGCCTTCGGCTCGGGTCTGGACCTGCTGCGCCGGGCCGGGGTGACCTCGAAACTGGCCGACGACACCGAAACCCTGATCGACCAGGGCGTGGTGACCACCACGGCGGCCGAGACGACCCTCCCCGACGGCTTCTTCGCCTCCTTCACCGCGCAACTCGGCGAACATCGCTCGTGGCTGCGGAAGACCGACGCGATCCCCGCGTGAGTTTGCCGCCGTGGCTCCCGGGTACCGGAAGAGGGTGACCGACCTCGACTACACGATCGTGATCCCGACGACCGGCCGGGACAATCTCCGCACGCTCCTGGCCGGGATCGAAGCCGCCGGAGAGCCACGGCCGGCGCGGATCGTCGTCGCCGACGACCGTCCCGGCGGCGGCGACCTGCGGCTTCCCCCGTCCACCGTGGACGTCGAAGTCGTCCGGTCCGGCGGGCGCGGTCCGGCGGCGGCCCGCAACGCCGGCTGGCGGCACGCGAAGTCCGAGTGGATCGCCTTCCTCGACGACGACGTGCTGATCGGCTCGGATTGGCCGCAGAAACTCGCCGAGGATCTTCTGTCCCTCGGCCCGGAGACGGCGGCGTCGCAGGCCCGCCTCGTCGTACCGCTGCCGCCGGACCGACGCCCGACCGACGACGAACGCGGGACGGCCGGGCTGGAGACGGCCCGGTGGATCACCGCGGACATGGCCTACCGCCGGTCCGTGCTCGCCGAGGTCGGCGGCTTCGACGAACGTTTCCCCCGCGCCTACCGGGAAGACTCGGATCTGGCCCTGAGGGTCGCCAAGGCAGGCCATCTCGTCGCACGCGGCGAACGCGTCACCGTCCATCCGCCCAAACGATCGGGACCGCTGGCCAGCCTGCGCGCCCAGCGGGGCAACGCCGACGACGCGCTCATGCGGCACGAACACGGTGTCCTCTGGCGGCAGCAGACCGGGGCCGGACACGGACGGCTCGAACGGCACGCGGTGGCCACCGTGAGCGCGGCCGGCGCCGTGGCGTTGTTCGCGCTGGGACGCCGCAAGGCCGCCGCCGCCGCGGCCGGACTGTGGGCGGGACTGACCGCCGAGTTCGCGGCACGCCGGATCGCGCCGGGACCGCTCACCCCCGGCGAGGTGGGGCGCATGCTCCTGACCAGCGTGCTCATCCCGCCCGCGGCCTGCTATCACCGGCTGCGCGGGGAGTTGAAACACCGGCTGTCGTGGCGGCCGCAGGCCCTGCTGTTCGACCGGGACGACACCCTCATCGTCGACGTGCCCTACCTCGACGACCCCGACGGTGTGCGTCCCGTTCCCGGCGCCGGAGAACTCCTGCACGGGGTGCGTGCGGCGGGAATCAGGATCGGTGTGGTCAGCAATCAGTCCGGGGTGGCCAAAGGCCTGATCACACCGGACCGGCTGGCCGCGGTGAACGCCCGCGTCGAAGAGATGCTCGGCCCGTTCGGCACCTGGCAGGTCTGCATACACGACGACGGCGACGGCTGCGCCTGCCGGAAACCCGCGCCCGGGCTGGTGCGGCAGGCCGCGGAGGCACTGGGCGTGGACGTCCGGCGCTGCGTGGTCATCGGCGACACCGGAGCCGACGTCGACGCCGCCCTCGCGGCCGGGGCGCGCGGAATCCTCATCCCGACCGCGCGGACCCGGCCGGAGGAGATCGATCGCGCCCGCCGCCGGGCGACCGTCGCGCGCGATCTCGCCGAAGCCGTCCACCTGGCCGTCGCGGGTTCCCGATGAACGTCCTGGTCGCGAGGATGGACAACCTCGGCGACGTCCTGCTGGCCGGTCCCTGTGTCCGCGCGGTCGCGGCGGGTGCCGAACGGGTGGTCCTGCTGGCCGGTCCCCGTGGTCGCGCGGCGGGCGAACTGCTGCCCGGCGTGGACGAGGTCGTCACCTGGTGCGCGCCGTGGATCGATCCCGAGCCGCCGCCGGTCACCCGGGACGAGACCGAAGCGCTGGTCCGGCGTCTGCACGAATACTCCTTCGACGCGGCGCTCGTGCTGACGTCGTTCCATCAGTCCCCGCTCCCGCTGGCCCTGCTGCTGAGGATGGCGGGCGTGCCGTGGATCGGCGCGATCAGCGAGGACTATCCCGGCTCGCTGCTGGATCTGCGGCACCGGGTGCCCGGTGATCCACCGGAACCGGTGCGGATGCTTTCCCTGGCCGAAGCGGCGGGCTTCTCATTGCCGCCCGGCGACGACGGCGGGCTCGCGATCCGGGGGCCGCTGCCGTCGGTGGAACGGCTGGTCGGCGACGAGGACTACGTGGTCGTCCATCCCGCCGCGTCGGTGCCGGCGAGGCAACCGTCCGCCGACCGCTCGGCCGCGATCGTGCGGGCACTGCAAGCCGCCGGACGGCGTGTCGTGGTGACCGGCTCGCCGTCCGAAAGCGCGCTGACCAGGCAGGTCGCCGGGGACGCGCTCGATCTGGGCGGCCGTACGACTTTGTCCGAACTGGCGGCCGTACTGGCCGCGGCCGACGTGGTGGTGGCTCCCAACACCGGCCCCGCCCACCTCGCGGCCGCCGTCGACACCCCGGTGGTCTCGTTGTTCGCCCCTGTCGTGCCGTCGTCGCGGTGGGCGCCGTACGGGGTGCCGTCCGAAGTGCTCGGCGACCAGCACGCGGCGTGCCGGGACAGCCGGGCCCGGGTCTGCCCCGTGCCCGGCCACCCGTGCCTGGACCGCGTCGCGCCCGAAGCCGTCGCCGACGCCGTGGCGCGCCTCAGCCGGGCGTGGTCTCGCCGCCCAGCGCGGCGATGACCTCACCGCTGTAATACGACGACAGCCGGTTGGACGCCAGGAAGACGTACGACGGCGCGAGGTCGTCCGGATGAGCGGCGCGCTCGAACGGCACCTGGAGGCCGAACTTCTCCACCTTCTCCGGCGGGAACGTCGACGGGATCAGCGGTGTCCACACCGGACCGGGCGCGACACAGTTGATCCGGACACCGCGATCGGCCAGCGCCTGCGCCATCGCGTACGTCCAGGCGTGCACGGCACCCTTGGTCGCCGAGTAGTCGATCAGCGATTTGTTGCCCCGCAAGCCGTTCACCGAGCCGGTGTTGATGATGACCGAGCCCTCGCCCAGATGGGGCAAGGCGGCGTTCGTCACCCGGAAGAAGCTGTGGATGTTCACGTCGAAGGTGTGCGTCCACTGCTCGTCGGTGAGCTCCTCCGGGGAGTCGACCGGCCATTGCGTGGCGACGTTGTTGACCAGGATGTCCAGCCCGCCGAGCTCCTTCACGGTCCGGTCGACGATCTCGCGGCACTGCGCCGCTTCGGCGAGATCACCCGGTAGGAGGAGGCACTCGCGCCCTTCGGCGCGGACGCGTTCCTCTGTGTACTTCGCGTCCTCGTGCTCATTGAGATACGCGATCGCCACGTCGGCGCCTTCTTTCGCGAAGGCGATGGCGACCGCGCGGCCGATCCCGGAGTCGCCGCCGGTGATCAACGCACGCTTGCCGGCCAGCAGCTCGCGGCCCTCGTAGTCCTCCATGGAGTCACGAGGCGGCGGATCCATCTTCGACGTCACGCCCGGCGGTTCCTGCTGCTGCGGCGGCCGGAGTTTCTCTGCCATCGGGTTCCCTCCCGTCGGGTGCTTTCGGGGAGGGTTACCCGGATGGCCGCTCGGCTGAACATGCCCGCGTGCGGTGGCCGGAGGCGTCGCGTGGGGTGTCGCGAAAGCCACTTTCGGGACGTCTGATGTCCCGAAAGTGGCTTTCGCGACATGCTCCCCGGCAGACCTCGTCCGCAGGTGTTGCGAAAGTGGCTTTCACAACGTTCAAGGTTGCGAAAGTGGCTTTCGCAACCACCTACGGCAGGCTGGGTCGAGCGTTGTCGATGAAGGATTTGGGACGTTCACTGTCCCAAATCCTTCATCAACGAATCCAAGCGTGGACGGGCCACGACGTTCAACGCCCCGAAGCAAACACGCCCCTCAAAGAGGCCTTCACGGACTTGCGCGACGCCACACAAGCCCCACGAGCACCAGCAGTCACAACGGCCGCGCGTGAAGGCCCCCTTCACCGCGTCTAACGCAAGGAAGGGGGCCTTCATGTACACGAGACGCAAGCCTCAGTGCACCCGCCGATCCCCGGCAATCCCCCGGTACCGGATCGTCCACAAGCTCCGCCGGATGTAAGTACGCTGCAGCCACCGATCCCGCCCGTTGTGCCGCGCGAAGAACTGCGACCGCGCGTGCAGGCCCTTCCGGTTGTTGATCAGCAGCGCCGTCCCCGGTTCGAGCTTGACCTGATGCGCGACCTCACGGCAGACCCGCTGCAGCTCCTCCAGCGCCTGCTCGGCCTCGACGGTCTCCCCCACCACCCCGTTGGCCGACACCGCCACTTCGGGCGATTCCGCCGGCCCGGAGATCACCGGCACGAGGTCGGAGAGCACGTCGGCACCCTTGGCCACGTCACGCACGTAGCTGCCGGGCGCGTTGAGCCGGAACAGCGGACGGCGCAGGACGTCGAGCACTTCCGGCGCCAGCGCGGCCGAGATGTCCCTGCCGTCGGCGTAGTAGGTGACGGCTTCCTTGTTGCCGTCCTGGCGGACGCAGTTCAGCACCAGGAAGTCCGGATTGGACACATCGTAGCGACCGACCTCGTCGTGCACGATGTCGTTGTGGAAGTTCAGGAACACGTGCGAGCTCTGGTTCGTCTGGCTGCGCGCCCCCGCCGACACCGGGACGACGTCGTGCACAAGCCGCCCGCTCTTCTCGGTGGTGAACCCGACGGGCTCGCCGAGCAGCTGACTCAGTCCCAAAAGGACGGTCTCGGCGACGAACGTCTTCTTGTCCTTGCTGGGTTCCCCGTCGATCGGCGTCTCCGGCAGTTCCGGGTCCACCGGCAGGTTGCGCACGAGCGCGACGCCGGGGGTGTCGACGTGCCTGCCGAAGTCCAGGATCGCCTGCAGCTGGTCGATCGGCAGCTTCGAGAACGTGACACGGAGCATCGCCAGCGAACGGTCGATGTCGTCGACGGGGTTCGGGAAGGACCGCAGGTCGCTCCCGATCGTGTCCCGGACCTCGTCGTCGAGGACGACCTCGGCGAAGGTGCTGACTAGGGTTTCCTTGCTGGTCATGGTGTCCTATCCACTTTCCGCCGCCGCTGGACCGGCGGTCTCGTCTTGAACTTGGAGATGAGGGTGAGCGCGGGGGCGGTCGCGATCGTCGACACCAGCGTCATGATCACGAGCATCGCGAACACCGCCGGGCTGATCACCTTCAGCTGGAGGCCGACGTTGAGCACCACCAGTTCCGTCAGCCCCCGGCAGTTCATCAGCGCTCCGAGGGAGAGCGATTCGCGCCAGCCGACACCGGTCAGCCGCGCCGCCGTCGTGCTGCCCGCCCATTTGCCGAACACCGCCACCGCCGTGATGAGCACGGTCCAGAGCCACAGCGAGCCGGAGCCGAGCAGGCTGAACTCGGTGTGCAGCCCCGTGTAGGCGAAGAAGAGCGGCAGCAGCAACGTCAGGGTCACGCTGCCGAGCTTCCCGGCGGCGCGGGTGACGACCGGATCCTTCCTCGGCGCGATCACCCCGAACAGGAAGGCGCCGAAGATCGCGTGGATGCCGATCTCGTTGGTGGCCAGCGCCGACAGCATGATCCCGCCGAGCAGGATCGCGAGCACCGCGGACTCCGGCACTCGCGCGAGCACCCTGGCGAGCAGCGGCTTGACGACGTAGACCATCGCCACGACGAACACCAGGGTGAGCCCGACGGTCAGGAAGACCTCCGACGGCGTCCCGCCCTGGCTGACGGCGACCACCACGGCCAGCAGGCACCAGGCGGCGACGTCGTCGACGGCGGCGCAGGTGAGCGCGAGCGCGCCCAGCGGCGTCTTCGCGATGCCGCGGTCGGTCAGGATCCTTGCCAGCACGGGGAACGCCGTCACGCTCATGGAGACCGCGATGAACAGACCGAAGGCGAGGAAGCCGACGTCGCCGCCGAAGGCCGGGTACATGCCGAGCGCGAGCACGATGCCGCAGACCATCGGCAGCGCGATGCTGACCTGGCTGACGGTCACCGCGGTGAACCCGCGCCGCCGCACCGCGTCGAGGTCGATCTCGGAGCCGACCAGGTACATGAAGAAGATCAAACCCAGCTGCGACAGGATGTTGATCGCCGAGACCACCCCGCCGGGGAACAGCCAGCCGAACGCGGCGGGCCAGACGATCCCGAACAGCGACGGTCCCAGGAGGATGCCGGCGACGATCTCGCCGATCACCGCGGGCTGGCCGAGCCGCCGGGCCAGGACACCCGCCAGATGGCAGGCGCCCAGGATCACCGGGAGCGCGACCAGCAGGCGCGCGTAGGTGTCGGGCCCGCCGCCCGCGGCCTTGGCCCCGGTGCTCGCGACGGGCGCGTAGGCCGATCCCAGGCCGAGCACCACGACGACGACCGCCGCCGGAACCGCGATCAACGCGGCCCCGACGAGGATCCGGCGCAGCGCGGTACGCCCGCTCCGCTCCTGTACAGCCGATTCCATCTATTCTCCTCGAGCGGCACGCAGTTCCAGCGTGCAGCATTTGACACTGCCGCCCGCCTTGAGCAATTCGGACAGGTCGGCGCCGATCGGTTCGAAACCGTGTTCCCGCAGTTGCGCGGTCAGCTCGGTGGCCGCCTGCGGAAGCACGACGTGCTTGCCGTCGGAGACCGCGTTGAGGCCGAACACGGCCGCGTCGGCTTCGGACGCCAGGATCGCGTCGGGGTACAGCTCTTTCAGGAGCAGACGGCTTTCTTCGGAGAACGCCCCCGGGTAGTACATGACCGTGTCGTCGTCGAGGACGGCGAGCGCGGTGTCGAGGTGGTAGTAGCGCGGGTCGATCAGCGTCAGCTTGGTCACCGGACGGCCGAAGAACTCGCGGGATTCGTTGTGCGCCTCCGGGTTCGTGCGGAACCCGGTCCCGGCGAGGATGGTCTTCCCGGCGACGAGGTAGTCGCCCTCCCCTTCGTTGACCCACTGCGCCTGCCGCACGTAGCGGTATCCGTTGTCGCGGAACCACTTGAGATACGCGTCGGACTCCCCTGCCCGTTGCACGTGGTGGAACCGCGCGACGAGTACCTGCCCGTCGACCACGGTGGCGCCGTTGGCCGCGAACACCATGTCGGGCAGGCCGGGCAGCGGATCGAGCAGCTCGACCCGATGTCCCAGGTCGGCGTACAGGTCACGCAGCCACTCCCACTGCGCGATGGCCAGCTCGGTGTCCGTCGGTTTCTTCGGGTCCATCCAGGGATTGATCGAGTACTCGACGTCGAAGTACGTCGGTCTGACCATCAGGTAGTGCCGTTGGGTGGCAGTCCGTGACACGCTTCCTCCACGCGGTTTTGGGCGTCTTTCGCCACCGGACCCTGGGTGAGGGCCCGGTTTCGTCGAACAGGATCCGTTGCTACTTCTGGGTTTCGGAGAGTTTGACCTCGATCTTCCCGGCCAGGTCGTTCGCGTTGCGCATGGCTTCGTCGAAGGACGCGCCGAGCGCGCCGATACCGCCGAAGATGTTGTTTCCGAGCGGCGGCCGCTTGATCAGGTCACCCGGCTTGGCGAAGATCTTGAGGTAGTACAAGGCTTCCGATTCGTTCACCGCGGGCGGGACGTCGATCGAGGCGATCACCCCGCCGGGGCAGATCAGGCACATCGCGGCGGTGTGCAGCCCGGTCGGGCTGAAGTGGTGGACGTCCGGCCGGACACCGCGGGAGACGTCCATGAGTCCCCTGATCGGGTCGTACCCGGCGGAAAGCCGTGCCATATGGTCGAGCCCGCCGCCGCCCGGGCGCACGGCGATCTCCAGCAGGAACGGTTTGCCCTGGTGGAACCGGACTTCGGCGTGTAGCGCGCCGCGGGTGAGGCCCTGGGCCCGCACGCCGGCGGCCACCACCGCGTGCACCTCGGCCACCTGCTCGGCGGTGAGCGACGTGGGCGCGTGGTGCACGTCGTCGTCGAAGGTCTCGCCTTCCGACGTGACTCTGTCCACAATGGAACCGAGGTAGACCTCGTCGTCCCAGGCGACGGCTTCGATGAGATGCTCGTGACCGTCCAGAAAGGACTCGACGAGCAGGCCGTGCGGGCCGAGGTCCAGCCCTTCGGCCTCCATGTTGTACCAGGTCATCCCGTCGATGCCTTCGCGTGCCTGCGCGTACCGTTCCCGCATCTTCTCTTCGTCGTCGACCCGGAAGACGAAGTTGCTGGCCGCGCCGAGGGTCGGCTTGAGGATCACCGGATAGCCGAAGTCCTCGGCCGCCTGCAAGGCCGCGTCGAGGTCTTCGACGAACCGGAAGTCCGGATGCGCTGCCCCGCCCTTTTCGTGCGCCTGCCGCATGATCAGCTTGTTCCGGCTGGTGCGCGCCGCGTCCACGCCGATCCCGGGCAGGCCGAGCGCCTCGGCGACCGCGGCGACCAGGACGACACCGGACTCGGAGAAGGTGAGCACACCGTCGAAGGATTCTTCCGCGTGCCAGGCCTTCGCGTGCCGGATCAGGTCGTCGATGTGGTTGCTGCCGGCGATGCGGTAGCGCTCGGACGGCCAGAGATCCTCGGTGCCGACGCCGTTGAGCACGTACAGCACCCCGCCGAAGTCCTCGATCTGCTGGTACCGGGGCAGGTAGTAGTAGGAGTTCTGGCTGGCTTCCAGCGCGAGCAGTTTCACGACACACCTCGTAGGGCAGGACGGATCGGGTGGACACCGCCCGCTCGCACGAGCGGCCGGTCGAGCGGTTCGAGTCCGGTCTGGACCGGGTCGGCGCCGGTCAGGCGCGCGGCCAGGGACCGGGCGATCAGCGGGGCGAACTTGAACGACGAGCCGCCGCACGCCGCGTAGGACAGGACCCGGTCGCCGAGAACGGCGAGCATCGGGCCGAGGGTGGAGCGCCGGGCCAGGTAGTGGCAGTCCCGGGTGTCGACCAGCCAATCCCGGCGGAAACCGGGGATCAGCGCGGCGAACGTGTCGATCAGGTGCTCACGCCACCACGAAGGCACGGTGGCGCCGCCGAGCTCGTCGACGACCCGGCACGCGCTCGCGGCGCTGAGCTTCAGCGGCGTCCCGGCGACGGGCGGCACGAGCCACGCGCCCCCCGCCGAGCCGAGCGACGTGATCGCCGGGGTGGCGGCCCACGCGGCGGCGTCGGCGGGCGGGACGTCGCAGTAGAGCATCGTCTGCCGGTGCAGCACGAGTTCCCTGGACAGCGCGGGAGCCAGCAGCTCCCGGGACCACGGGCCCGCCGCCACCAGGACGGCGTCGCCGCGGAGGATCCCGCCGTCGGCCAGCCGGACCTCGGCCCGGTCGGCGTCGATCCCGATCACCTTGCGGTGCGGGTGGAGTTCCGCGTTCGCGTGCCACCGCAGGCGGGTGGCGCACGCCGTCAGCACCCGATCGGCGAGCAGGACCCCCGCGTGCGCTTCGAAGACCGCGCCCGTCCCCGGCACGAACCCGGCGTGCGGGAACTCCGCGGCGAGTTCGTCCGCGCCGAGCACTTCGGCCTTGGATCCCGCCGTGGCCAGCAGATCCCGCGCGGCCGCCGCCTCGTCGGCCGTCATCGCGGTGAGCGCGCCGACCTGTTCGTAGAACGACGTGGACAGCGAATGCTCCAGTCCGAGCCACGCGTGATGCGCGGCGACCGCGGCCGCCGTGGCCGCGAGGTCACCGGGATGCAACGCGCGCAGCACACGGTGCCGGTCGAACGAGGTCGCGCCGGAGAACGGGATGTCCGCCTGGTCGGCGAGCACCACTTCGTGCCCGGCCGACACGCATTCCAGCGCCGTCAGCAGCGCGATGACGCCACCGCCCGCGAGCACGACTCGCATGGTCTTCCCCGTTCGTTCGGGCGCCACGAGGTACCCGGATGCCACTGCTGGGACGGTGGCATCCGGGCCTTACCCCCGTTGGGCAAGGATTTCAGGAGGCGCGCGGGGTCACGAACGTGTCGTTGATGACGTAGCCGTCGAGGCCGTACGTCTCCCCGTACTCGATGAGATCGCTGGTGCGGTTGAGGAAACCGCGCCCGTTGTTGTTCAGCGAGGTGTTGCACAGCACGCTGAACCCGGTCTGCTCGCGGAACGCCTCGAGCAGGTCGGTGATGCCGGCGTTGCGTTCCCGCGTCACCGTCTGGGTGCGGGCCGTCCCGTCGACGTGCGTGATGGCCTTCAGCTCGTCGGACGTGACGTGGTTGAAGTACAGCATGTACGGGTCCTGCACCGAGCCGACGAACCACTTCGGAGCGTCGGATTCCAGCGCGATCGGGGCGATCGGTCGGTAGTCCTCGCGGCGCTTGATCTTGTTGAGCCGCACGGTGGTGTCCACGGTGAACGGCGCGGCGAGGATCGACCGGTTGCCCAGCGCCCGCGGGCCCATCTCGTACCGGCCGCGTGCCCAGCCGATGATGTTGCCGTCCTTGATGTACTTCGCGACCTCGCTCGCCACGAGCGGCCGCGTCTCGTACTTCGCGGGATCCGGGACGACGTCCTCGACGAAGTTCTCCCCCGCGTAGACGTCCCACTCGATGGTCGCCTGTCCGGTGTAGAACCATTGCGCGTCGATGGCCGTGCCCAGCGCGGAGCCGCTGTCGTTCGGGCAAGGCGGCACGAACACCGAGGAGAACAGGCCGCTCTCCCGCCACAGCCGGTTCCAATCGCAGTTCAGGCCGCAGCCACCGGAGATCAGCAGCGGCAGGCCTTCGGTGAGGTTCTTCTCCGCGTAGTCGTAGAAGCGGTTGAAGATCGCCTGCGAGTGCTTCGCCGCCGCGTTGCGGTATTCCTGCGACCACACACCCGCGTTGTACAGATGGGACCAGGACATCTCCTCTTTGGACAGACCGAGGATGATGCCGTCGCGGTCGAGGATGAAGTCGATGGTCTTCTGCTCGTCCGGCGTGAGCGGGCCCGGCTCGGCGAACCCGGTCAGCGCCATCTGCTTGCCGGCGTCGTTGAACCGGAACTTCCCCTTGCCCAGCGGGAAACCCGGGTCCGCCAGCGCGAAGAGATACGCGTACTTCGCGCCGGGGTCGGTCAGGACGTGCTGCAGGTGGGTGGCCTCGCCGCGCTCGTCGATCCGGTAGAAGTCACCGATGTTCCCTTCCCACACCAGGGAGTAGTACGCCTGGCCGGGTGCCGCGGGGGCCATCCCGAGGGAGGTGTAGATGTGCGAGCGCTCGTGGGTGGAGGAGAAGTACCGCACGTCCTTGCCGAAGAACTTGCCCGCCTCGTCGGAGATCGCGCCCTCGCCGACACCGAAGTATCCGGTGCGGGACGGCGGTTCCACCGAGAACTCCCCCTTGACCCAGCCGCCGAGCGCGACCACGTCGGGCTGCTTGTCGAGCATGCCCGCCGCACGCGCCATCAGCTCGCCGGTGATCCGGTCGTAGCGCGGGTAGTTGTCCTTTTCCGACTCCAGCGCGAACAGCAGCTTGCCGTCCTCGATCGCCACGATCCCGCCATCGTGGCCCTCCTTCATCGACAGAATCAGCATTGTGTCACCGAATTTCGCTCGCCTTCATTCGTCGACTCATTCAAGCCGCGCGGCCCGTTGACCGGAAGCTCGGCGCGGGGAGAACAATCAACCTTCGGACGAGCCACCCGGCAGGGTGCGCACGGCCTCGTGGCGCAGCGATTCGAACGCGTTCTTCCGCGCCCGGTGACCGGCCATCGGGACGGCGGCGGCGAACGGGCCGGGCTCCCGTTGCCGTTCGGAGGCGAACGCGCTGACCAACCGGGACACCGCGTACCGGCCGGCGACGTTGGCGCGCTGGAGGAGCCCGGCGTCCACCACGGACTCGAGGAGCTCGTCGGCGGTCTCGATCATGATGCCCATCGCCGCGGCGACGCCGATCGACGTCGTCCAGCCCGCCCCGGTCTGCCCGAAGTGGTGGATGGCCTCCCGTTCGGTGGGCGAAAGCTGTTCGTACGCCGCGATGAACCGGTCCCGCACGTTGACGTCACCGACGCAGAGGCTGTCCATGAGCCGTTCGCGATCGGCGAGCTGACCCGCCGTGTACGCGATCGCCCACTCCGGACGGGCGGCGATCTTGCGGCCCACGATGTTGATCGCCAACGGGAGGTCCCCGCACAGTTCGGCGATCATGTCGGTGGCGTCGTGTTCCGCCCGCACCCGGGCCGGTCCGGCGATCCGGCCGATCAAAGCCAGGGATTCCTTGCGGGAAAACGTATCCAGCTCGACACGGTTCGTGTCCTCCAGCCCGAGCAGCCGGGCGCGGCTGGTCACCACGACCTGGCTGTGCGGGGCCTGGCCCAGCAATGGCCGCACCTGACCCTCGTCCCGAACCCCGGCCAGGAGCACGAACAACCTGCGCTCCGCCAGCAGGGACCGGTACAGCCCGATCCGCTGCATCGGATCGTCGGGCACGAGATGCGCCGGCACGCCGAGCGCGCGCAGGAATCCGCGCACGATCCCGTTGGCCGACCGGCCGCCGGTTCCGCTGCCGCCCAGATCGGCGTAGAGCTGCCCGTCCGGGAAATCCGCCGCCACCTCTTCCGCCAGCCGCAAGGCGAAAGCCGTCTTCCCCACCCCGATCGGACCACTGACGAGCAACGGCACCTTCACCGGGCCGCTCGCGCCGATCATCTCCGCGGCGTCGGCCAGATCCCCTTCCCTGCCGACGAAAGTCCTCGATCCCATCGGCAGCTGGGCCGGACGGGCGAGCCGGATGACGCCGGATGCCAACGCGTGCACGCCATCCGGCGGTGCTTCGGCCTGCTGCGGCACGGACGCGCGTTCCTCACGCACCTCCGCGCCGCCACCCGTCTGTCCCGCGACGCTCCGCCAACGCCGTTCCCACGCCGCGCGATCCCCACCGCACGCGGAGACGAACGCCAACGTCACGGCGAGAGTGGGCAACCGGTGGCCACTCGCCGCGCTGGACAGCACGGAAGGTGCGAACAGTGCCGTCCTGGCGAGTTCCCGGTAACTCGGGTTTCCCGCCCGGTTCCTCAAAACGCGCAGATCGTGAGCGAATGCGGCGATCGGACCAGTGGAGCCGTCCAACGGTCGCTCGGGTCTGCCCATGCCAACTCCTCCCCTGGATGGGGTAACGCAATCGCACTGCGTGACCGTCATCCTTGCAGCCTTCCTGGCCCTAACCCTAAAGGACCAATGAACGATGCAGCAGATACAAATAGGTGACTCAATGTACAAAGTCCAATAGTTGGACGCGGAAATTCACCCCCTTGGTGGCACCGGATAGGGTTCGCCCATGTCTGCTCCCCTGCCGCCACTCGCCGAACTCCGGCGAGCCGCCGAAGTGTTCAACGGCTTCGCGAATGTGGACGCCTCATGGCTTCGACTCGTGGAAGAAACGCAGTCCGCGATCGACCTGTCACAGCCCGCACATCGCACAATTCTTCTTCGCTGGCTCAACTCGTGGGGATGCCGGATCCGGTACCCGCGGGAAGGCGAGCCGGCCCCCTTCGACGACGGGGTCCTCACCTGGTGGGAGACCTGGAACGTCACCCTGCCCACCACCGACCTCGCCGACCTGACCGACGAGGGGATCGACACCGCCGCGAAGGCGTACGCGGACCTCGCGGGTGTCGCCGTCTCAGCGGGACGGACGAGGCGTACGCTGGGCCCGACCGCCGCGGCCAAGGCACTGTATGCGTTGCGGCCCAACACGATCATGCCGTGGGACGCCGCCATCGCGGCGGCCCTCCACGGCGCGCGTGACGGCGCCGCGTTCGGGAGACATCTGCGACTCGGCCGCGCGTGGGCCGCCGCGGTGATCGCGGAGGCGGGAGACGGCGGGGCGGGGATCCCCGCCCTGATGGGCAGGCCCGTGTCACTGGCGAAGATCCTCGACGAGTACCTCTACGTCGTCTTCACCATGGGCGCCAAGGGTGACTGGGGAACGGACAGCGGAGAATGGTGGAAATATGGTAACCGGGGATGACGTCAGAGAGATCGTTTCGGGGCTGCCCCGCGCCTATGAGGCGCTGGTCCGGGACCGGGCGAAGTTCCGCGTGGGGCGAATCGTCTTCCTTTCGCTCTCGCCCGACGAAACCGTGATGGGATTCGGCTATCCCAAAGAAGAGCGGGAAGCGCTGGTGGCGGGCGAGCCGGACAAGTTCATGATGCCGATTCCGTCCGATATGCGCTATCAGTGGGTCCGCGCCCGGCTGTCCGCGCTCGATTACGAAGAGTTACGAGAGCTGATCGTCGACTCGTGGCGAATGTGCGTCCCGAAGAAGGTCTGGGCCGAATACCTGGAAAAGAACCCGAGCTGAACTACTCCTTTCGGAGTGCGCCGTTCAGCCCCCTCGATTGCCCTTTTCGGTCCCGTGAATTGCGGGTTCGCGTGATCAGACGGACGACACGCGTGATCAGATGGACGACACACGCGAACTCCGTCCAGTCACGCGTGTCGTCCCTCCAGTCACGCGTGTCGTCCGTCTGATCACGCGAGTTGCGGGCCCAAGCACGCGTGAAGGCCCCCTTCCCTCGGCTGAGCCGTGGGAAGGGGGCCTTCACGCGCGAAAGGAGTTACTCCGCGACTTCTTCGATCGCCGAGGTGCCGCGGGAGCCGGGGTTCCCGTACCGCTCCCAGACCTCGTTCAGGCGGATCCGCCCGTCCGGCAGGAACTCCGGGGTGTTGGTGCTGTGCCCCGAGATCACCTGACCGCTGGCCAGCACCATCGTGTAGGCCATGTCGATCGTCCCGTCTTCGCCGCATTTCCCGGTCAGCGAGCCGAGCCGCACGCCGCCGCCGGTCAGCTCGGCCCACACCAGATCGTCCTTCTGCCGGTACAGGGTGACCGGCGCGTCCGGGTCGGTGCTGACCTTGCGGAACCGTTTCCCGTCGTAGTTGATCATCCGTCCTGCTCCGTCCGTGCCGGTGAACCAGGGAACCAGAGGTCGTCCGCGGTGAGATCCGCGAGGTCGTACTTCCCGAGCGCGCTGGCGAGCAACCGCAGTTCGAGCTCCAGGCACCGCACCAGCCGCACGAGCCCGTCGGTCGGGTCCTCGTCGACGGCGAGCAGCGCCGCCCGGCCGAGGCCGACCGCCGAAGCGCCCATCGCCAGGCACTTCAGCGCGCGGGCGCCTTCCCAGATCCGCCCCGACACCAGCAGCGACGCGTCGTGTTTGCCGACCCGCCGCAGGCATTCCACCAGCGGCAGCCCGACCTGGTCGAGGAAGACCGACGGCGCCCAGCCGGTGCCGCCCTCCGCACCGTCCACGGTGACCGCGTCCGCTCCCGCCGCCCACGCGACCCGCGCCGCCTCGCCGACGTCGCGGCCCGGGTGCAGCTTCACCCAGGCGCGGGCGCGCGGGTAGTTGTTGCGCATCAGGTGGATCTGCTGGCGCAGGATCTCCCCGGTGAACGTGCCGGGACTGCTGGACCGCAGCACCATGGCCTGATCCCTGCCGAACGCTTCGTCCACTGTGTACTGTTCGGCGATCTCGCCGGCGGCCGTGCGCGAGAGCACGGTCATCCCGCCGAGCCCCGGTTTGGCGCCCTGACCGACCTTGAGCTCGAACGCCAGCCGCCCGGTCTCCAGCAGTTTCGTCGCGGACGGGTCGCTGTAGACGAGGTTCCACACCTCCGCGTCCGCGTCCTCGGTGCTCTGCTGGACGACGACGCCGCCCAGCCCGTCCGGTACGGCGTCGGCGTACGCGCGGATCCGCCCGAGCAGGCCGTCCTCGACGCTCTCGCCCATCCGGCCGTAACCGTGCATGGGCACGACGTTCTCGCCGATCACCATCGGCATCCCGAGCCTGCCCGCCTGCTCGCTCGCGGCGATCCCGAGACCGCTGCCCGCGACCTGCGTGGACCCGAACGCGCACAGGAACACCGGCGACGGCGCGGTGAACCCGCCGAGCACGGTCGACAAGCCGACGTCGCCGTACACCGGTTCGCGCGCGAGGTCGAACATCTTCTCCAGGCGCCGCGGGACGAACACCGGCGGCACGATCCGCGCGCGGTCGAGTTCGTCCGGCGGGGTGTCGACGTCCGCGCCGAACAGCGACCGGCCGTATCCCGCGACGTCGGGGAAGATCGCCGCGCTGCCTTCTCTCGCCCTGGCCCGGATCGCGTCCTCCGGGAGCTGCCGCGCGGTGATCACGGCGTCGCGATCCCGGGCAGCTTCGGATACGCGTTCGCCTGCCAGATCGCGTCCAGCCCGGCGATGTAGCGCGTCACCCGCTCCAGCCCCATCCCGAACCCGGCGCTCGGCGGCAGCCCTTCGCGCGCGAGGTCGAGGTACCAGGCGTACTTCGCCGGGTTCTCCCCCGTCTCCCGCATCCGCTCGATCAGCCGCCGGTACTCGTGCGTGCGTTCGCCGCCGCTGCAGAGCTCACCGAACCCGTCGGAGGCGATGAGGTCGAAGTTCCGCAGCACCCCGGGTTCGGTGCTGGACTCGCCGTCGGTGAACCCGCGCGACCCCTTGGGGTAGTCGACGATGAAGAACGGCCGGTTCGTCTGCTCGGAGATGATCCGCTCGCCCTGCCAGTCGATCTCCGCGTCGGCGCTCTGCCCGTGCCGCAGGCCCTGCAGCCGCGACACCGCCTCGCGATGCGTCATCCGCTCGAAGTCCTCTTCCAGCAGCGCCGTGAACGCCTCCTGGTCCCGGCCCAGTGTGGCGAGGTCCACTTTGGACTCCCGCAGGGTGTGGGCGACGATGTGCCGCAGCAGGCCCTGCGCGATGTCGAGGACCTCCTCGCGGCTCGCACGGGCGACCTCGACGTCGATCTGGGTGAACTCGACCAGATGCCGTCCCGTGGTCGAGGTCTCCAGCGGCTCCAGCCGCACGTTCGGGGCGACGTAGAAGATCTTGTCGAACGCGAGCAGCGAGGCCTGCTTGTACAGGATGACGCTGGTCATCATCTTGTACTTGTGCCCGTAGTAGTCCACGTCGACCTGTTTGGCGCCACGGCATCCCGGGTCGGTGACCGGCCCGATCAACGGCGGCTGCAGTTCCACGAACCCGTTCATGCCGAGGTACTCGCGGGTGCCGGCGGTGATGCTGTTCTGGATGCGCAGGGCCGCCTGCGTCACCGGCGACGTCAGATGTTCGCGGGTGCCCGGCGGCAGCGCCGCGTCCGGTGTTCCGGTCATGTCCTACTCCCCTGTGTCAGTCGGTTCACGGTCTCGATTCCGGGTAACCCGTACTTCTCGTCGAACGACCGCTCGACGTACCGGAGCGCGTCCAGCAGATCGTTCGAGGTCATCCGCCGGTCGCCGGGCAGGTCGACGAGATCGCCCAGCGGCATCGCGCCGATCCGCTGCCACTCCAGGCGGCCGCCGTCGGCCAGCCGCCCGCGGGCGCGGCCGGCGTTGTCCGGGTGCAGGCAGAACGGAACGTCCAGGTGGCCGCGCGCGAACGCGGTGACCAACGCCCTGCCGAGGTCGTTGTCGAGCGAAAGAACGTTGTCCACCAACGCTTTCGCCTGCGCGTGGATCCCGGTGTCACCGAGCCTGCCGATCCGGGAGACACCCCGCGCGGCCTCGGCGGCGTGCTCCAGCGCGGTCACGTTCTCCGCCACGGTCGGCAGCCGGTGCGCTTCGGCGGTGGTCTTGACGATCAGCCTGCTCGCGCCGGTGCGGGCCGCCAGCCGCGCGGACTCCGCGATCAGTTCCAGCGCGCCGCCCGGTGTCCTCGGATAGACGCCCATGTAGCCGTAGATCACCACGTGCGTCCGCGCGTGCGGCACGTATTCCCTGATCAGCGCCTGCAGCGCGGCGACGGCCTCCTCGTCCTGCCCGGCGTGGGTCTGCTGCGCGTAGCTGAAGGACAGGCAGCGGATCCCGTGCCGCCAGAAGAACATCCCCTCCAGCACGCTCAGCGCGACCAGCAGCGCGGGCGGGCACAGCTGGCCCATCATGCAGCCGCCGAAGGTCTCCAGATGCGGTTCCAGTTCGGGACCCCGGGCCTCGGCCAGCGTCTCGCAGGAACGCCGCCAGTTGTCGACGGCCGCCGAAAGCGGCATCCGGCTGTACGGCAGGCAATACGACACCGGGCCGCCCTCGGTCGCGTGCAGCCCGAAGTCCAGCAGCGCCCGCACGATCCGGCGGGGATCCGCCGAACCGTGCCGCACCTGCACCGGGAAATCCCCGGTCAGCACGCCGTCGAGCAACGCCGCCGTCGTCACGGGATCGTGGTCGACGAGCGGATACCCGTTGAGATCGGCGCCCGCCGCCAACGCCGCGCGCGCCGCCTCGTGGTCGCCGACCCTGGTGTAGCTGTCGATCGTGATCGTGCCGACCGTCGCGGCCCGCGCCGACCGGGTCGCCAGCAGCCCCCTGGTCATCCGTCCCGGATCGGCGAACCCCATCCGGGGCTGGACGACCAGCTCCCCCTGCGCGTGGTGGCGCGCGACCACCTCGCCGAACGAATGTCCCCGCCGCGGGGCGAGCACGTTCATCCCGCGCCCAGCGGGACACCGGGGGCGCGGACGGACAAGGTGCGAAGGAACGTGCGGAACGGGGTCAGCCCGGCGGAGTCCTCGAACACCGCGTCGAAGCCGGCCTCCAGCAGCCGGGCGGCGTTGCTGCCACCCGTGACGTCGAGCTTCCCGCCGATGACGACCGGCGTCGTGACCAGCTCCGGCCGGGCACGGAAGGCTTCCATCAGCCGGACGCCGTCCTGACGGCCGTGCCCGTTGAGGCTGCTGATCACCAGCAGATCCGGCCGCCGGGTGACGCATTCGCGCACGATGGTCACGTCCGGGACGCAGGCGCCGAGGTTGGTGACCCGGCAGCCCAGTTCCTCCAGCAACAGCTCCAGGTACACCAGGTTCCAGGTGTGCGCGTCGGACGAGAGCCCGGTGACGATCACGTCGAGACCGGCGTCCGGGAGCGTGGGCTGGACGGCTTCGATGGTCATGGTGCGGCGTTCTCCCTCTCTCCTCGGTCCGGCCGCACGTCGATCTCGATCAGCGCGACCGCCTCTTCGGCCAGGCGCGAAGCCTCCGCCGGGCTGTCCGCGGTCACCATCAGATCGCCGACGCGGTCCCACGAACTGCGCAGCCCGTCGAACCGGTCGCCCGCCGAAACACTGACGTCGCACAGGAACACGCCTTCGGACTGCGCCGCCTTCTCCACCCCGCGCACGTCCTCGATGAACCCGGGCTCGATCGACAGGAACCGGACCGCGGCGCCGCCTTCGGCCTTGCGCGGCAACAGGTCCACGACCGGCTCGTCCTTCATCACCGAGAAGTAGGCGCGGTTGAGCTCCACCGGATAGGCGCGCTGGATCAGCTCGATGATGCCGTCGCCGGCGAACCGGCCGGCGCATTCGACCAGGTACGGGACACCGTCCGAGACGATCCACTCGCAGTGGACGATCCCGGTGCGGAACCCGGTCGCGGCGGTGAGCAGCCGCGTCTCCTCGGTCAGCGTCGCGGTCAGCTCGTCCGGGATGTCGGCGGGGACGACATGCGCGAGTTCGATCGGCCGCGGACCGGGGAAGAGCCGTTTGCCGGTGACGTTGGCGAACAATGGCTCGCCGTCGCGCAACAGCATCTCGACGCTGAACTCGTCTCCCTCGACGAAGCTCTCGGCGAGCATCTTCAGCTCCATCGCGCGGTCCGGGACGAAGATCCCCTCGTCCTGCACGACGCAGTTCGTCCACGCCTGCTCGGCCTCGGCCGGGTCGGTGAGCACCTGCGTCCCCACCGACGCCTGCCGGTTCGACGGCTTCAGCACGGTCTTCCCCGGATGCCGCGCCATGAACTCACGGACCTGCTCCGGGCTTTCGACCCGCGCCGACGCCGGGTTCGCGATCCCCGCCGCCCGGCTGACCAGGCGCAGCACCGCCTTGTCCCGCAGGATCTGCGCCGCGCCGAAGCCCGCGCCCGGCAGCCCGTAGCGTTCGGCGAGCCGGGCCGCGAACGGGGTCGCATACTCGGTCAGCGGGACCACCGCGGCCGGGTCGAGGTCGTGGTGGACGTGGTAGAACTCGTCCGCCTTGCCGGGCAGGTGGAACTCCCACTCGATGAGCTCGCGCACCAGCGCCGAACCGGCCACCGTCTTCCGCGCGTCGCGTTTGCGGACGACGTCGGGCTCTTCGACGAAGATGACCGAACCGTCCGGCTGGAAGTCCTTGATGGAGGACCCCAGCGCCGCGGCCACGAACCCGACCAGCACCACCGGGCGCGTCATGACCCCTCCTCGACGTAGTACCAGTTCTCCGGGTTGATCAGCCCGTACGGGTTGATCGGCGAGAAGCCGCGCAGATTCCCCGCGACCTCGAACAACCGCCGCGGGAACGTCGGCATGAAGATCACCGGCGCCTGCTCGGCGATGTACTCCTGGTACTCGTACAGCGCGTCGAGCGAGTCGGTGGTGACCGTTTTCGCGATGAGCTCGTCCGCCTTGGCGTCGCGCCAGTTGCTGAAGTTGCAGGCGGCGCCGCTCTGGAAGAGGTTCTCGCCGGTCGGGTAGTTGTAGACCCAGCCGCCGCCCCAGCAGGACAGCTGCCACATCCGCTTCTCGCCGGGACCGTCCTCCGCCACCAGGACCGACCCCATCACCTCTTCGAGGCGGATCTCGATACCTGCCTTGGCCGCGTCGTCCCGGAACTGCGCCATGAGCCGTGCCAGCGACGGCCTGCCTTCCCAGTAGCGCAAGGAGAAGCTCAGTTCGGTGCCGGCGGGGATGCCCTCGCCCGCTTCACCGGGGCCGGTGCCGGGACGCACGCACACCGCAGGCGACGTGCTGACGTCCCAGCCGTTGTCGGCGAGCAGTTGCCGCGCCTTCTCCAGGTCGAACGGCCAGAACCCGCCGCGTTCGGCGATCTTCGGCGAGACCAGGTCGCTCTTGGGCAGCACCGGGATCGATCCCGTCTGGCTCCAGCCGTAACCCTGGTAGACCTCGCGGGCGCCGTACTCCTGGTCGAAGCAGCTCTGCAGCGCCTGCCGGACATAGGGCTGCCTGATCATGTTCCCCGCGACGGTCGGGTTGCTGAAGTTGACCGCCATGAAGTTGATGTTGAACAGGATCTGCGGCTCCAGCTGGAACCCGTCGCCCAGCGGGTTCGGCCCGCCCTTCGTCGGGTCGCCGTCGGGCTGGACGCCCATCCCCGGCGGCAGGAAACCGACCTGGACGTCGCCGGACCGCAACAGCTCGTACTGCTGCTCGTCCGACGTCGTCGAGACCTGGCGCAGCTCGTCGAGATGCGCCGGATTGGGCCCGCTGTAGTGCTCGTTCGGGACGAAGGTGACGACACCTTCCTCGGTGTAGCTCTTGAGCCTCCACGGCCCGTTCACCACACTCCACACCGGACTGTCGGCCCAGCGCGTGCGGTGCGAGTTGTCCTCCTCGACGACGTCGCCGTTCTCCGCCATGAGGAACTCGTAGACCGCTTCGGCCTGCTCGATGTCGTGCGTGGCGTCGGCCGGGCCGTCCGCGGTGCGGTCCCACGCCTTCGGCATCGGGGTGATCATGGTGAGCTGGTTCAGCAGCACCCAGTTCTTCGAGTACGCCTTGTCGAAGGTGAAGCTCACCTTGTCGTCGGCGACCTTCTCGAACGACACCAGGTTGTCCGGGAAGTAGCCCTCGGAGTAGGCGCCGAACTTCGGCCCCTTCACCTTCAGCATGTTCATCCAGAAGATGACGTTGTCCGCGCAGACCGTCTCGCCGTTGGACCACTTCCACGGTTTGATCCGGACCACGCAGGTGCGGCCGGTCTCGTCCCACACCGGCTCTTCACCGACACTGAGGTCCCAGTCGATCTCCGGCGCGCCGTCCCGGCCCAGCCAGTACAGCGGCCGGTACATCAGCATCTGGAACTCGTAGAGGCTCCGCACGCCGAAGCGCTCGCCCGGGGTGAAGGGGAAGATCACCGCGGGCGGGAACCCGGGCAGGCAGGCCCAGGTCGCCACGCCGCCCTTGATCGGCTTGTCCGTCATGACTTTCGCTTCCTCCGCAGTTCGGCCGCGCTCAGGCGGCGGTCGCCTCGAGAACCTCGGCCGGTCGCTTCTTCTCCTGCGCCGACAACGGTTTCGCCAGACTGAAGTAGGTGCCGATCACGATCGCGCCCTGCAGGATCGCCAGCCCCCAGAACGCGTAGGGCACGGTCGTCGCGTCCGCCAGGGAGGACAGCGCGACGGTCGCCCCGACACCGAGCCCGAGGCCGAGCGCCTGGGTGCTGCCGAAGATCCGGCCGACCCGCTCCTCCGGGCTGGCCCGCATCAGCAGCGTGCGCGCCGCGATCCGGCCCTGCGCGAAACAGAAGCCGGCGAACGGGATCGCCGCCATCAGCGCGATGTAGTGCAGCGGCTGGATCGCCAGGCAGATCAGATTGCCGAGGGTGCCGAGCACGGCCAGATGGATACCCTTGACCCGCTTGCTGACCTTGCCGTACGCCGCCGCGCCGACGATGAACCCGACGCCAGCCAGCGCGTCGACCACGCCGATCATCCACGCGCCCTGGTTGAACGTCTGCAGGATCAGTGTCGTCAGGATGACGTTGGCGACCATCAGGCCGATGTTGCCGTTGGCGTACAGCAGCGCGAGCCGCTTGATCGGCTGGCGCACCGGGGCTTCGGCCGGCGCCGACGGATCGGTGGTGACGGCCTCCTCGACGACCGGTGCCTTGGCGGGTTTGCGGCCGATCGCGTAGACCAGTACGGCCGAGAGGACGAAGCTCAGCGAGTTGAACACGAACAACGGCGTGGCGCCGAACCAGATCACCAGGAAGCCGGCCAGCGAAGACGCCAGCAGCATGCCCGCGTTGCTCGCCATCTCGAAATGCGAGTTGAACTTCCCGAGCCGCTCGTCGCGGATCCGTTCCTTGATGAGGCCGTTGCTCGCGGGCATGAACAACGCCGCGGTGCAGGCGAGCATGAAGTTCGCGATGTAGGAGCCCAGGTTCGCGGGGCCACCGAGCCACAGCCACACCGGCAGCGCGAACGCCGTCATCGCGCTCACCAGGTCCGCCGCCACGCACAGCATCCGGCGGTCGACCTTGTCGACCAGCTTCCCGAACAGGACCGCGAGCGCGACCTGCGGGATGGACACCGCGATGAACAGCCAGCCGACCGCGAGGGTGGTCTGCTCGGCGTGGAAGACCAGGATCGCGGCGGCGGTGATCTGGAAGGCGTTGCCCGCCGTGGTGATGAACCCCGCCGGGACCAGCAGGCGTTCGGCGAGCCGGGAACTCCGGACCGCGTCGGTGGTTGGGGTGCTGTCGAGTGACATGGTGGGTCAGACCTCGCTCGTCGGGGGGAATTCCAGTGAGGGCACGGGGAAGGCCGTGGTGTGCGTGACGTCGAAGGCGGCCGCGGTGATCCGGAGGGCGAACCCGCCCGCCGCGGCGGCGCGTTCGGCGAGGTCGATCAGGATCGGTGAGGCACAGCCGATCAACGCCCGCAGTTCGAGGAAGAGGTCGCCGAGCCGCGCGCGGAGCATCTCCTGGTCGAGGTTGCCCTTCAGGGTGCGTTCCGTCGCCGCCCGCAGGCGTTCGACGTGCTGCACGATCAGATCGGCGGCCCGGCTGAGGCTGAAGTCCTCGAGCTCGTAGTTCAGGGCGAACCGGGAGACCATCGCGGCGGCCCGTTCCGTGGCTTCGGTCGACACCGGGAGCGAGCCGTTCTCGCCGCCGACCTCGGCGGTGAGCTTGGCCAGGGTCTCGGCGAGCTCGTTCCAGGGCGTGACGAGCCGCTCCCCCGCGACCTTTTCCAGTGCGGCGCGGGAGAAGTTGGTCCGCGCGAACTCGGGCGCGGTGAGGTTGAGGTGGAACCGCGCGATGTCGCGGGGCACCTCGGCCGCCAGGTCGCGGGCCCAGACCACGTGTCCCTTGCTGGTGGAGAACTTCTCGTTCTCCAGCTCGTAGAACTCGTTGACCAGCAAGGTGTCCGGGAGGACGTAGCGGCCTTCGAGCGCGATCAGCTCGGCGACGTGGACGACGCCCCAGGTGAACAAGGGATCGAAGCCCATGAACACCACGACCCGCGCGTCGTTCTCCGCGAGCCAGGCGTCGTCGTCGGCGGCCTTCGGCTTGCCGTTGCGCCGCAACGCGTACTCGGTGCAGTACATCGAGGCGGGCATTCCCTCGACCCACGCGTTGAGCCGTTGCCCCGGCGTCTGGAGGAACGGCGCCGGCAGACCCCATTTCACCGGGTACGTGATCGCGAAATCGGGCAACGGCCCGGACAGCAGTTCCCGCATCAGCCCGAGTACGTGCGGCCGCCACGCGGGACCGCGCTCCTCGTAGTAGGCCAGAAGCTGCTCGCGGTACTCCGAGACCGGGAAGACCATGATCTCGGTCTCACGGTAGGTCACCTCGTCGGCCGGGTCGAGCACCGAGTACGGCTCGATCAGCGCGTCGAAGTCGATCGGATGCCCGCAGCCCTCGCAGAATCCGCCGCGGCTGTCGGCGAGGCACGTCGGGCAGCCACCGCCGACGAAACCCTCGACCAGGAACTCGCCCTTGCTCTCACTGTAGGGCAGCCGCACCTTGCGCAGACGCAGCTTTCCCTTGTCGTACAAGCGCTTGACGTAGTCGTAGACGAGTGCCTTGTAGCCGTCGTCGGTCGGCGAGAAGCCGTCGACCTCGACCCCCATCGCCTTGAACGTGCGCTGGATGTTCTCGGTCGACTGCTCCACCAGCTCGGGAGGCGTCAGTCCGACCCTGGCCGCGCTGGTGACGAGGTAGGTCTGGCTGTCGTCAGTGCAGGAGGCGAACACGGCCTCGCGGCCTGCCGCGCGCAGGTACCGGCGGTGCACGTCGGCACCGAGGTACGGGCCGGCGATATGCCCGATGTGCAGGTCACCGTTGGACGTCGGCGGGCCGCCGATGATCACGACCGGTCGCTTGTCGGCCATTCTCACGCCTCCGCCTCGTGCCGGGCGGCGAACTTCACCGTCATGTCGGAGTCCCACCAGATCGCGTACATCTCGAAGTCCTCGGCACCGTCGTTGAGGATGCGGTGCTCGGTGCCGGGCTTGTGGAACTCGATGTCGCCGGGACGGAAGGCGCGGCGCTCTCCCCCGGACTCGACGACCGCCTCGCCGCTGACGGCGATGAAGATCTCGTACTCGTGGTGGGAATGCGCACCCGTCGCGCCGTGCGCGGGCACCGTGACCCAGGCGCCTTCGAACGGCGCGTTCAGCGCCGCCCACGGCAGCAGCCGCTGGCCGTAGGCACCGTTCTCGAAGACCATCTTTTCCCGCTCGAGCGGACGGATCTCCATGACTTCCTCTTCCTTCGTGGGTCAGCGGGTGGCGACGATGGGGGCGGTTTCCGACGTCGGCTGCGGCGGCACCGAGGGGTTCTCACCGCGATGGGCGAGGATGTCCTGCAGGATGTCGTTGGCGCGCGGGGCGAGGACGCTCAGCAGCGAGTCCGCGATCCCGTGTGTCGCCTCGTTGACGCCCTGGAGGTAGACGGCCGCGGTGGCGGGCTGCTCGATCTCCAGCCGGTAGTCGCGGGTCACCTTGATCTCCGACAGCCCGATCGACTTCGCGATCTCCTGCACCATCCTCGGCATCTCCGGGGAGAAGCCGGTGCCGAGCAGCACGAGATCGGTCCGCAGTTCCTGGACCTCGCCGGTACGCCGGTCCGTCAGTTCCAGCACGATCTCGTCGCCCTCGTCGCGGGCGTCGGTGATGTCGCTCATCGTGATCATCGTCAGCCGCGAACGGCCGGAGAGGCGGTCCAGGTAGATCGAGCGGTAGAGCGCGTCCATCGTGCCCGGGGCGAGCCCGGAGTAGTTCGTGTGGTGCATCTCCTTGAGCATCTGCTCGCGCGCTTCGGGCCGCGCATCGAAGAACTTGTCCACATGGGACGGGAAGAACAGCTCGTTGTTGAACTTGCTGCTCTCGTAGTAGTTCAGGCCGATCGACCGCATCACCATGGTCGGCTTGCATTCGGGCAGGTCCTTCTGCACCGCGCTGAACAGTTCCGCCGCGCTCTGCCCGGCGCCGATCACCGCGACGCGGTACGGGAGGTCCTTGCGCAGCTTGGCGATCCTCGGCAGGTACTGCGTGCTGTGGATGACGCGGTCCTGGTTCACCGTCCGGAGCCGGTCGGGGATTCGCGCGTCGCGGCCGGCGCCGACCACCAGGTACCGGCTGCGGATGGTCTCGCCGTCGGCGACGTGGGTGTCCCAGCCGGTGAGCGTGCCGTCCGTCCACACGGGAGTGATTTCGAGGCACTCGCGGCCGCGCTGCAGATCCACCAGGGAAAGCGAGTCGGCCGTCCACTTGAGATAGTCGGCGAGTTCCACCCGGTACGGGACGAAGCTGCCCATGTTGACGAACTCGTTGAGCCGATTGGTGGCGTGCAGGTAGTTGAGGAACGAGAAGCGGCTGCGCGGATTGCGCAGGGTCACCAGGTCCTTGAGGAACGAGACCTGCGAGAGGGCCTCGGGCAGGAGCATCCCCCGCTGCCAGGAGACCTCTTCGTCGCGTTCGAGCAGGACCGATTCGCGGGCCAGTCCGGGCGCGAGCTCTTCCAGCGCCACGGCCAAGGCCAGGTTCGACGGTCCTGCTCCGACTGCGAGCAGCTCGACATCACGGTTCGCCATTTGTTCGCTCCGCCATCTTTGTGAGTGCTGGGAAGGTGTTCTGTGGTTCCGGTGCGCGGTCAGCCACCGGCGGCCACCGAGGGCAGCAGGGGGTGCGCGGTCAGCCGGACCTGGGCCATGGCCTTGTCCAGCACCGCTTCGCAGTCGTCGGGATCGATGCCCGCGCAGATCACGTACGCGTGACGCGAGATGAACTCCGCCGGCGGCAGCCGCAGGCGCGAACCCGGCTCGACGAGGCTGTCCGAAGCGAGGATCCCGTTGTTCCGCAAGGAATCCGGCACGGACACGGACTCGACGACACAGTCCTGTTTCGGGTAGCCGAACCGGACGCCTACCCACCGGGGCTCGGCCTCGTGCGGGATGTGGGGGCGCATGCCGAGCGCGACGTCGACCGCGGCCGCGCCGGGGTCGATCCCGGTCGCGAACTTGGCGAGCAACGGGATCAGGTCGCCGCCGAGCCTGCCGTTGATCTCCACGATCACTGGCCCGCGTTCGGTGAGCTTGAGCTCGGTGTGGGTGATGCCGTACCGGAAGTCGATCGCGCCGTGCGCGCGGGCCAGCGTCGAGCGCAGGGCCGGGTCGGCGAGCAGTTCGTCGGCGGAACTGACCAGATGGCCGAGCTCCTCGAAGTACGGATGCATCCCGACCGTCTTGCGCGCGACGAACATCGGCGTGTACTCGCCGTCCACGACGGCGCCGTCCACACTGATCTCCGGGCCGGTCAGGTACTCCTCGACCAGCGCCCCGCCCTTGTAGGCGGGAGAGCCGTTGAAGCTGGCGTCCTCCGCGGTCCGGAACGCCTTCCGCACCGCCTCGGCGTCTTCCGCGAGACTGACGCCGATACTGGCCCCGCCGCCGCGCGGTTTGACGACGACCGGGTACCCGATCCGCTCCGCCACGCGGACCGCCTGGTCGTCGTCGTGGACGAACCCGAAATCGGGCTGCGCGACACCGGCCGCGGTGAGCGTCCGCCGGCTGAACCACTTGTCACGGCAGCCTTCGATCGCGGAGACCCCCGCGCCCGGGACGCCGAGTTCGTCCGCGACATGCGCCGCCGCCACGATCAGCGCCTCGTCCCAGCACACCACCCCGAGCACCGGCGTGGTGGCGTGGAGCGCGCGGGCCGCGGCCAGCACGGCGTCCTGGTCCTGCGTGTCCAGCACGGTCGCGCCGGTGATGTAGCGCTCCTGCCAGGTCGGTTCGGTCCCGTTGAACAACCACAAGGGATGCCGGTGCCCGGCCGACGCCAACAGGTACTCCCGGTACGGCCGCATCCCGCAGCCGATCACCAGGACAACACCCTCCGCTGAGCTCATTCCCTCTCCCCACCAGCCCGTCACTTCGTCGCGGGCTACTACATCCCGGGGGCGGGTTGACCGGAACCCTTGATTCGGGAAGAACAATCAACGGGATGCGTGGTGAGGGCGCGGTTGCTACGAGGAATGCCCAGTCGGCTTTTGGAGGGCCGCTTCGTAAGCGGCGGCGAGGCGGTCCAGCACGCTGGGACCTTCCTTGGCCGGGGCTCCCAGGTGGACGACCCGCAGTTCCGCCATGAACTCGGCCCACAGTTCCGGCCCGCCCTCGGCGAGCAGTTCGGCCCGCACCCTCAGGCGCTCGGTCGTCGGACGATGCCGGAGCCCCCAGGAACCGACGTGCGCGAACACGGGGACCAGCTGGATCGACGCCTCGGTCAGGCTGTACGCGGCCCGTTTGCCGGGGCCGGCGTCCTCGCGGGTCAGCAGGCCGGCTTTGACCAGCCGCTTCAGTCTGTCGGACAGGATGTTGGAAGCGATCCCCTCTTCGGATCCGGCGAGCAGCTCCCGGAAATGGCGCCGGGTGCCGAACATGATGTCCCGCAGCACGAGCAGGCTCCAGCTGTCGCCGAACGCCTCGACCGCGGCGTTGATCGGACAGCCCGAACGGGCGGGTTCCGCCATCCCTTCACCTCCCGAAGAAGTGGTTGCAAACCACCATCGGTCACTTTATCGTGAAGCAACCGATTGCAGATCGCAACCAGTTGGAGGCCGTGATGCTCGAACCCCGGACCGCGGATGGGAAGGTGCTCTGGCACTTCACGATGTCGCTCGACGGTTTCGTCGCGGGCCCGGGCCACGGCATGGACTGGATGACCGGCACCACCTTCCGGCCAGGGCTGGTCGGCGAATACGCCGCGACCACCGGCGCCGTCCTCGGCGGCCGCGACGGCTGGGACGCCTACCCCGATCCCGGCGGGATCTACGGCGGCGCTTGGCAGGGCCCGCTGTTCGTCCTCACCCATCACCCCGAGGACGCCACGCCCACCCCTGGGGTCACGTTCCTGAACTGCGGCGTGGCCGAAGCCGTCCAGATCGGCCTGGACGCAGCGAACGGGAAGAACCTCGAAGTGTTCTCGCCGGACATCGGCCGCCAGTTGCTCGCCTTGGGGTTGATCGACGAGATCGACCTGCACATCGCGCCGGTGCTGCTCGGTGATGGCGTCCGGCTGTACGACAATCCCGGCGGCGCGCCGATCCGGCTGCACGGGCTCGGTACGGAAGATCCGCGTGCGGCGATCGACGTGCGGTTCCGGCCGGCTTAGTTCCGGTTGCCGTACGACTGCTCGCACGGGTACCCGTCGCGGTCGGCGTCCCAGCTCAGCGGGCGGCCCGCGTTCACCCAGGCGTTGTACGCGTACGTGTACGAGAACCCTTCGGCGAACAGGCGCTGGCACGACGTGAGCGAAGGCGCCCGGGTGACCGTCACCGGCGGCTCTACGACGACCACCGAAGTGGCGGGCGGCGCGACGACGGCGGTGGTCGTGGTGTTCGGCGGCGGGACGATCTCCCGCACCACGGTGACCGGCGTCCCGGCCGTCGTCGTCCCGCACCCGCTCAATGCCGCGACGGCACCCGCCGATACCAGCAGTGCCGCGACCATCCTGTTCATCTTCTCGCCTCCCGATGGAACCGCCGAATCCTCACGCGAGGAGAACGGCGGTTTCACCGGTGACATAACGGGTTTCGCGCGATCGGAGCCGCAAGTCCCCGGAAGTCGGGAGCTTAGGCACGGACCGGGCAGGGCCGGAAGACCCTAGGATTGAATGACGTTCACCATCCACGAGATGCCGAACTTGTCGGTGCAGGCACCGAATTCGTCGCCCCACATCTGCTTTTCGAAGGGAACCGAAACGGTACCTTCGGCGGAGAGTTTCTCCCAGTATCCGCGCAATTCCTCACCGTCGTCGCCACTGAGGCTGACCGACACGTTGGTGCCCGGTCGGTGCTCCATTCCCGGCGGCGTGTCCGACGCCATGATCGTGTAGCCGCTCGGGGAATCGAGCTGGCTGTGCATGATCTGATCCTCCGCCGGCGTTCCCGCCATACCGGACTCACCGAACGTATTCAGCGTCAGTTCTCCGCCGAACACCGACTTGTAGAACTCCATGGCCTGCCGGGCGTCGCCGGCGAAGCTGATGTAGGGATTGAGACGAGAAGCCACTGGAACGCTCCTTCTGGTCGGGTCACGAGCATCCTGACAGACGCCTCCCGACGCGACAACGGCTGGACTACGGCCGGGTGAATCCTTCGCGCAACGAAAATTCACCGCCGTTCACCGAATTCGTGAGCGATTTCCCGAATGCCGCTTTAATGTCGGCACATGCCCGCGTTCCGGATCCACCCCGCGACGGCCGACCGGTTCGGCGACGTCGCGACCATCCTCAATCCGAACGGGAACGACCGCGCCTGCTGGTGTCTCGCCTACCGCGCGAAACCCGCGGACTACAGCCGGTTGCGCGGTGACGAACGCGCCGAACACGTCCGCGCGCTGTGCGCGGCGGACCCGGCGCCCGGCGTGCTCGCCTACGACGGCGCCACCCCGGTCGGCTGGTGCGGCGTCGGCCCGCGCGCGCACCTGCACCGGATGACGCGTTCCCGCACGATGCCGTCCATCGACGACGTTCCGGCGTGGACGGTCGTCTGTTTCGTCGTGCGGGCGGGCCATCGCCGGAAGGGCGTGGCGCACGCGCTGCTGGACGGCGCCGTCTCCTACGCGCGCTCGCATGGCGCCCCGGTCATCGAGGGCTATCCCGTCGATCCCGGCGGAGGGCGGATCAACTCTTCCGCGGCCCATGTGGGGACCATCGGCCTGTTCGCGGCCGCGGGGTTCGAACTCGTCGAGGAGACCCGGGCGCGATCGGACCGGAAGCCGCGCTGGCTCATGCGGCTGGACCTGCGCTCTTGAGCGACGCCTCCGCGGCCGAAGGAGGCCCTTCACCGCATCAGACGCGGCGAAGGACGCCTTCAGCCCACCACAGTTCCGCCCTCACAGTCGACCGCTCCCCGATAGCTACCGATTGACTTTCGATAGATAACGCGCGAAACTCGATGCATGATCACAGGTCAACGGGCGGTCGCGCCCCTCCGGGTGTTCCTCGTGCTGCTCTTCGGGATCCTGGTCCTCTTCCAGACCATGTCCCTGCCGGGTCAGTTCGCGCATATGGCACGGCAAGATCCGGAAATGGCGTACCTGCGCTGGCCCGCGACGGCGGTCTCCGTCTTCTGGGTGCTGTGCGTCCAGGTCGTGGTCGTCGCCACCTGGCAACTGCTCTCCCTGGTCAAGAAGGACCGCATCTTCACCGAAGCGTCCTTGAGATGGGTGGACGTCATCGTCTGGGCGATCCTCGCGGGCTGGGTGGTGCTGGCGGGCGTGTTCCTCTACATCGGCTTCAACGCCGACGACCCCGGCCTGCCGCTGCTGTTGTTCCTGGCGTTGATCGGCGTCGCCGTGCTGGGGCTGCTCATGATCGTGATGCGCACCCTGCTGCGGCAGGCCACCACCCTGCGCTCCGACCTCGAACAGGTGATCTGATGCCGATCGTCGTCCGCATCGACGTCGAACTGGCCAAGCGCAAGCTGAGCGTCGGCGAGTTCGCCGAACTCGTCGGGCTCACCCCGGCGAACGTCGCGGTGCTGAAGAACGGCCGCGCCAAGGCCGTCCGGTTCAGCACCCTCGAAGCGATGTGCCGGGTGCTCGAATGCCAGCCCGGAGACCTGCTCGAGTGGGTCCCAGACGAGCCTTAAGCCGCCGAGAACTTCAGGTGGAAGTTGTCCAGCGTCGCGGGCAACGGCCGCTCCGGCCCGAGGACGGCACCGGAGGCCAGCTCGAAGCGCCGGTCCTTGATCAGCCACGCCAGCATCGTGCTCGCGCAGAACAACACCAGATCCCGGCCGGGGCAGATGGCGGGACCGGCGCTGAACGGGACCAGCGCCGGATTCGCCGCCGCGCTGCCGTCCAGCCAGATCCCGGGTTCGAACCGGTCGGCGTAGGGCAGCGATTCGGGATCGCGGTGGAAGAACGGGGTGAAGATCAGCACCGTGGTCCCCGCGGGGCCCCACGCCGTCTCGGCCGTGCTCTCGCGCAGCAGCGCGGGAGTGGTCGGCCACAGCCGGACCGATTCGAGGGCGCAGACGCGCAGGTACGGGAACTGGCCGGGCACGGTCAGGTCGGCGTCCGCGACCTCCTCGTCGGCGCGTTCACGGGCGGCCGGATGGGTGGCCAGCAGCGCGAGCGCGCGGAAGGTGACGATCCCGGCGGCGTCGAAGGCGAAGAGCCAGTGGGCGACCTGGTCGGCGACGACCTCCATCGTCCGCTCGCCCGCCGGGCCCGCCGCCGCGATGGCCTCGGCGAGGCTCCCCGGCTCCGCCCGTTCCAGATGGCCGATGAGCCGCGTGCGGAACTGATCGTGGAGCCGGTCGCGCCGCGGGTGCGCGTACGCCCAGTTCGCGTCCTTCCGCAGCCGGGCGAGCATGTCGGTGAGACCGTCGTCGCCCGCCGCGGACTCGCCGAGCGTGACCCGGCGGACGATCCGCCACCAGGCCACGTTGAAGGTGTCCCAGTCCAGCGTGCCGCCGTCCCAGAGCGACGCCGCCTCCTCGCCGATCGCCGCGGCGAAGGGAGCGGCCAGGTCGTGCAACGGCTTGCCCGGTTCGAGGACCTCCTCGTTGAATTCGCGGCGCGGCGCCCGCTCCACCGCGTCGGAGATGAGGACGCCGTGGGGTTGGAAATGTCCCAGTGCCGCCCGCTTCTCCTTGGTCGACGGGCTGAACGGGACGGGCGCGGCGGCGAGCACGTCACCGACGTCGTCCCCCGACAGCGCCAGATCGATCGTCCGGCCGGGCACCCGCAGACGCAACGGTCCCGGACCGTACTGCGACCGGAGCCGGCACAACAGCCGCACGGCGGGACGGTCCAGCTGGAGTTTCTGCGCCGCGGCGAGCCCCAGTGGCCGCCGTTTGATCACTCCGCCGGCGAGTGTGGGCAGCACGACCCGCAGCGCGACACGCACGGTGTCCTGAACGGAAGCGATGGCTGGTTCGGTCGTAGTCGCCATGACGAAGGGCTACCCGGCACGGCGCGCGCGTAATCGGTTTGTCCCACGGCCGGGCGGGGCATCCGGCCTCCATGGCGACCAAGGCACCCGGGGCGGATCCGCCCGAAACCGCCGACCTGGGCGAACTGCGTTCGGCGGCGTCCGGCTGCCGCGGCTGTGACCTGTACCGCGACGCCACCCAGACCGTCTTCGGCGAAGGTCCCCGCGCGGCGGAGATCATGGTGGTCGGCGAACAACCCGGGGACCAGGAGGATCGGCAGGGCGCCCCGTTCGTGGGGCCCGCTGGGCGGTTGCTCGACCGGGCGCTCGACGAAGCGGGTTTCGACCGCCGGAAGATCTACGTCACCAACGCGGTCAAGCACTTCAAGTTCAAACGCGACGAACGCGGCAAGCGGCGGATCCACAAGACGCCGTCGAAGACCGAGATCGTGGCCTGCCGCCCGTGGCTGCACGCCGAACTGGCGGCGGTCCGCCCGGATCTGCTGATCTTCCTCGGCGCGACGGCGGCGAAGGCGCTGCTGGGCGACGACTTCCGCATCACGCGCAGCCGCGGCGAGCGGATCGACCTCGCCGAATTCGCCACCACCGCGGTCGCCACGGTTCATCCGTCCGCGGTCCTGCGCGCGCCGGATCGCGACGAGGCCTATCAGGCCTTCGTCGCGGATCTCGTGGCGGCGCGCGGCGCCCGCTGAATCAAGCCACTTCGGAGCTGCTGCCGCGGTCGTGCAGGCCGAGCATGTCCAGCAAGGTCGCGCAGTCTTCGGGGCTCTTGGCCCGCGAAGCCACGGCCAGGGCCGCCCTACGACGGATGGCCTCCTGCTCCGGTGTGTCCTGGCCTTCCGGCAGCAGGTCCGGCACCGGATGAAGCCCGAGTTCGTTGTGCATCGGTTTCCCCCTTGGCTGAAGGATGACGTGACTGCTTGGTACCCGCGTTCGCGGGTTTGAACACAGGTGTCCCCGTTCGGGTGCGCAGAGACACAGAGCGACTGCTCCGTCCGTGTGAATCAGCTCCGCAGCGCCGGGAGCAGCGTCTCTTCGGCGAACCGCAGGAAGCCTTCCTGCTGGTCGCCACCGATCTGGATCAACGCCACATCGGTGAATCCGGCGGCCTCGAATTCGCCCACCCGCTTCACGATCGCGTCCACGTCGGGACCGCACGGGATCGCCGCGGCGACGTCGTCCGGCGTGACGAATTGCGTGGCACCGGCGAATCCCGCGGGCCCCGGCAGTTCGGCGTTGACCTTCCACCCACCGCCGAACCAGCGGAACTGCTCGTGCGCCCGCTGGATCGCGGCGTCCCGATCCTCGCCCCAGGACACCGGCAGCTGCGCGATCTTCCTGGTGGGCGGGCCGAGTTTGGTGGCGTCCCACTCGCGGCTCAGTGATTCGTCCGGCTCCACCGCGATCATCGCGTCGGCGATCGGCGCGAACCGGGTGACCGACTGCGACCCGGACACCGCGACCGCGATCGGCACGCGCTGCTCCGGCAGGTCCCAGAGTTTCGCCGAGTCCACCCGGAAGTGGTCACCCTTGTAGTTGAAGTAGCCGCCGTCGAAGAGCCCTCCGATGATCTGGACCGCTTCAGCCAGCATCTCGTGGCGGACGTTCGCCGGCGGCCAGCCGCGGCCGACGACGTGCTCGTTGAGGTTCTCCCCCGCGCCGAGCCCGAGGGTGAACCGGCCGTCCGACAACGCCTGGACCGTCGCCGCCTTCTGCGCCACCACCGCCGGGTGATAGCGCATGGTCGGGCACGTCACGAAGGTCATCAGTTCGACCCGTTCGGTGCTCTGGGTGACCGCTCCCAGCACGCTCCACGCGTACGGCGAATGCCCCTGCTCGTCGAGCCACGGCGAATAGTGGTCGCTCATCACCTCGAAGTCGAACCCCGCCTTCTCACCTCCGGCGGCGTATCCCACCAGGTCCTTCGGTCCGGCCTGTTCGGTCATGAGTGTGTAGCCGATGCGCATCGAAACCTCCTTCGCGTCGACCTCCGCGTACCCGCCCGTCCCCTGGATCAACCGGACGTTTATCCGGCGAATCGAACGGGGTACCTGATCCGCAGAAGGAGAGGAGCCGCGATGCCGCAGCAGGCTTGGAGCGACAAACGAGAACGTCAGTACGAGCACATCAAGGAATCGGCGAAGGACCGGGGCGCGAGCACCGACCGGGCCGAGGAGATCGCCGCGCGGACGGTCAACAAGAACCGCGCGCAGGCGGGCGAGGCACGCGAGGCCAGCCGGACGTCCCTGGAGGACATGTCACCGCAGCGGCGTGGTGGTAAGCGGTCCGGCAACCGGCTGGGCCCGAACGGACCGACGAAGGACCAGCTCTACAACGAGGCGAAGCAGCGCAACGTCGAGGGTAGGTCGAAGATGTCCAAAAAGGAGCTTCAACGAGCTCTGGGCCGTTGAGCACGCGTCACGCGGCGGATCCCCGTCGCGGTCATACCACGGCCATGGACGGATGGATTCAGTAATGGACGCATACGGGCGGGGCGGCCTGACCCCGCAGACCAGGGCCCAGTCGAACGGTTTGTCCGACCGGGTCGAACTCCGTCTCCCCGCCGAGGCGGAGCAGATCCCTCTCGTCCGCACGCTCACCCACGGTGTGGTGGCGCGCGCGGACTTCGGCTTGGACGCCATTTCAGACGCGAAGATGGCCGTCGACGAAGCCTGTTCCCAACTTGTCCAGCCCGCGGAACTGGGAGCCGTTCTTTGTTGTGTCTTCCACGAGATACCGGAAGGAATCGCCGTCTCGATCTCGACGCGGACGAGCAAGCCCTATCTGCCGAGCGAGACGACCTTCGGCTGGCACGTCTTGACGACCTTGACCGGGTCGGTGACCGCCCGATGCGAACCGATCCCCGGCGAACTGGGGGGCACGACGACGATCGAGCTCGTCCTGACCCCGGGAACGAGCGACGGGTGAGTGGGGAGCGCAAGACACTCACCCGGCAGGCGGACGACTACGCCCACTGCGAGCCCCTCTTCGAGGAGTTGTCGTCGCTGCCGGAGGACTCTCCGCGCCGCCAAGAGCTGCGTGCCCGGCTCGTCACCGAGCTCCTGCCGCTCGCCGAGCACATCGCCACCAGGTTCTCCGGCCGGGGCGAACCCCGCGAGGACCTGGTGCAGGTGGCGCGGATCGGCCTGATCAACGCGGTCGACCGGTTCGACCCCGGCCGTGGGCACGACTTCCTCTCGTTCGCCGTGCCCACGGTGATGGGCGAGGTCCGGCGTCACTTCCGGGACACCGGCTGGTCGGTCCGGGTACCGCGGCGGCTCAAGGAGCTCCACGTCTCGCTCAGCCAGGGCACGGCGGCGCTGTCGCAGCGGCTCGGCCGCGCGCCGACGCCGACCGAACTCGCCGAATACCTGGGGCTCGAAGTCAACGACGTCCGCGAAGGGCTGCTGGCCGGCCAGGCGTACCAGACGTTGTCGGTCGACAAACCGGTCCACGACAACGCGACCGAGGCCCTCTCGCTCGCCGACACGATCGGCGAGGAGGACCACGACATGGCGTTGGTGGAGACCCACGAGGCGCTGCAACCGCTGCTGCGGGAACTCCCGAAGCGCGAACGCGCGATCCTCGTCATGCGGTTCTTCGGTGGCTACACCCAGACGCAGATCGCGGAACGCATCGGCATCTCGCAGATGCACGTTTCCCGGCTCCTGTCGCAGACGCTGGAACAGTTGCGCGGGAAGCTCTCGGAGTAGCACCGAACGACGATCACGCGTGATTGGAGACCGAACTCGCGTGATTGGGGGCGGAACTCTCTGTTCCGCCCCCAATCACGTGTGATCCGGCTCTGATCACGCATGTTCCGGCTCCAAGCACACGTGAAGGCCCCCTTCACTGCGTCCAGCGCAGTGAAGGGGCAAAGTCGCATAAGCGCTGGTCAAGGCGGCGACCAAGGGAAGCTCGTCACCCTGATCCCCCCACACATCGCTCGACCGTCCACAGGGGACACCGCCAAGGTGACCATGCCCGGTTTGGGCGTTTCAGGGGTGGTCGTGAGTGTTTTTGGTCGTTCTAACGGCAATCGCCACTCACGACCCACTCAAAAACCGTGCAAATAAGAATCAAAAGGACATTTATCCGCCTGATGGCGTCCTTTATGGACGGAAACCGGGTGAACCTCCTGTCATCCGCCGTACGCCGAGAGTGGTACCGGCCAGCGCGTATGCGACTTTGAAGGCCCCCTTCACTGCGTCCAGCGCAGTGAAGGGGGGCCTTCACGGTGAAAGACCTACGCGGGTTTCAGCGGGTCGTGCCCCACCGACATCAGCTTGTGCCGCCAGTGCGCCTGGCCCGCGACCGGTTCCAGGTCGTCGCGCCGCTCGTCCGCCACCCGGCGGACGACCGAGCGCATCACCCGTTCGTCCTCGGCGGTGAGGTCGGTCCGGCGCTTGCCGAGGATGCCCAGCACATGCCGGCCGGTCGGCGTCCCCGCCTGGTCCGGCAGTGCTTCGTCCTCGTCGTCGGCCGACCGCGTGCGCAGCCAGTCGGCCAGTTCCCGCGAGGTCATGTTGACCACGCGATGGAATTCTTCCCACAGTTCGTCATCGATCTCGTGCACGGCGAAACCTCCTGCCAGCACTGGACTTCTACGGCGTCGTGTACGGCGCCTGGTGTTCGATCGACGGGCTCGCCGCCGGGTAACGGCCGTCCTGCCCGGGCACCGGCGTCACGGTCGTGCCCTGCTGTTCGGGCTCGACACGCTGCCGGGGACGGTTGATGACCGCTTCGGCCTCCTGCTCACCACGGATCCGCGAGAGCACGCTGAGCGTGATCGCGTGGGCGATGGCCAGTACCAGCAGCAGGACACCGAGCCTGCCCACCACACCGGGCAGGTCGCTGCCCCCGATGTCGATGGTCGACAGCAGCGCCAAGACGCCCAACGTCGCGAGGTGGAACAACACCGTCACGAGCCAGGTCATCGACGCGCCGGCGGCGGGATCCCCGTGGGAACCCCGCAGGTAGCGCTTACCGCTCTGGTAGATGATCAGACCGTCGAGCATGACCAGCGCCACCCCGATGACGAGGAAGGCCACGTATGCGTTGGTAGTCATGCCGGAACGCTCCCTTCGTAATGGACCTCACCCCCTGAGATACCCGGGACCTCCCCCTGGAAAACGCCGTCTTCCAGGGGGAGGTCCCGGGTGATGGTCAGCTGCCGGGGCGGTCCACGTCACCGCGCCACGCGCCGGATTCGCGGCCGCGGCTCTCGATGAATTCCTTGAACCGCTTCATGTCGCCCTTGATCCGGCGGTCGAGCACGCCGAGTTTGTCGGCGACGTTCTCGGCGAAGCCTTCCGGGTCGATCTCCATCTGCGCCGTGACACGGGTCTTGTTGTCGTCGAGGCGATGGAAGGTGATGACTCCCGCGTGGTCGGGACCGGAGTCCGAGGTCCACGCGACACGTTCGTCGGGATGTTGCTCGGTGATCGTCGCGTCGAATTCCCGGCTCACCCCACCGAATTTGGTCACCCAGTGGGTATGAGTCGCGTCGATCTGACGGATCTCTTCGACACCTTCCATGAACTGCGGGAAGCTCTCGAACTGAGTCCACTGGTTGTACGCGGTCTTCACCGGGACTTCGACGTCCACCATTTCGGTGATCGTGCTCATGCATCCTCCTGTCCGTTGGGTGCTTTTCGAGCCGGCACTCCCCGGCTACCCGGCGCTCAGTGGAGCGAAACACGCTGTGATTGACCCGCCGGGCGGCCGGGTACCCGGCGGGCAGAACGCTCCGAGGAGGTGCCCCATGATCGAAGAGACCCACCGGAAGCCGCCCGAGGAAAGGTCGGTCGGCGAACTGGTTTCCGATCTCAGTGACGAGGTCAAACACCTGGTCCGCGACGAGATGCGGCTCGCCGTGTTCGAGTTGCAGGGCAAGGGCAAGAAGATGGGCGTGGGCGCCGGATTGTTCGGCGCGGCGGGCATTTTCGCGCTCTTCGGCCTGGCGACGCTGATCACCGCCGTGGTGCTGGCCCTCGCCCTGGTCATGCCCGCGTGGCTGGCGGCCGTGGTGACGGGCGCGGCGCTCCTGCTGATCGGTGGTCTCGCCGCGCTCGTCGGCAAGAAGGAGGTCACGAGCGCGAGCCCGCCGGTTCCGGAAGAAGCCATCGAGGGTGTCCGCGACGATGTCGACACCGTCAAGCAAGGAGTCCGCTCATGAGCGATTTCCCCAAGAACGCCGAAGAAGCCCGCGCCGATCGTGACGTGACGCGCGAAGAACTCACCGAGACCCTCGACGCGCTGGGCAAGAAGTTGGACGTCAAGGCGAGGGTGAACGACAACCTCGACGCGAAGGTCGATCAAGCCAGCGCGAAGATCTCCGACAAGGTTTCCGAGCCCGCGGCCGACAAGTTCCGCCAGGGCACCGAAATCGTCCGTGCCAATCCCCTGCCGATCTTCGCCGGCGTGCTCGCGTTGCTCGTCACGATCCGGCTGATCCTGCGAAAGAGGTCTTCGTCGTGAACAAGGTTCTCTACAAACCGCTGAACATGGTCGTGAGCGCCGCGGGCGGTGTCCTCGCCGGGATCGCGTTCAAACAGATCTGGAAACGCGTGAGCGGCGAGGAGGACGCGCCGAACGCCACCGACCGGGACTTCACCTGGACCCAGGTGATCGTCGCGGCCGCCGCGCAGGGCGCGATCTTCGGTGCGGTGAAGGCCGCCACGGAGCGGGCGGGCGCGGTCGGCTACCGCAAGGCGACCGGCGACTGGCCCACGGAGGACTGACGATGCGCGTCGTGATCATCGGAGGCGGCTTCGCCGGGTACAACGCGGCGAAGACCCTGCTCAAATCGGTCGGCGACGACACCGAGATCGTGGTGCTGAACCCGACCGACTACTTCCTCTATCTCCCCCTGCTCCCCGAAGTCGCCGCCGGGATCCTGGAACCGCGGCGGATCTCGGTGTCCATTCCGGGCACGCTGCGCGGGGTGCGCCTCGTGCTCGGCACGGCGACCTCCGTCGACTTCGACGGCCGCACCGTGGCCTACACCGATCCTGAAGACCGCGAACACCACCTCGGCTACGACCGCCTGGTGCTCGCCGCGGGCAGTGTCAACAAACTGCTGCCGATCCCCGGCGTGCCGGAATACGCCCACGGTTTCCGTGGCCTGCCCGAAGCCCTGTACCTGCGGGATCACGTCACCCGGCAGATAGAGCTCGCCGCTTCCGCGAAGGATCCGGCCGAACGCGACGCGCGCTGCACGTTCGTCGTGGTCGGCGCCGGGTACACCGGGACCGAGGTCGCCGCGCAGGGGCCGGCGTTCACCGCCGCGCTCGCCGCCCGGCACCCCGAACTGAAGGATCAGAAGATCCGGTGGCTGCTGCTGGATCTGGCCGACCGGGTCCTGCCGGAACTCGACCGGCGGCTCGGCACCACCGCGGACGAGGTGTTGCGCGCACGCGGTGTCGAGGTGCTGATGAAGACTTCGATCGAGGACGCCGGGCAGAACGGGGTCACCCTGACCTCCGGGGAATCCGTGCCGACCCACACCCTGGTGTGGTGCGTCGGTGTCCGGCCGGATCCGCTCATCGAGGATCTGGGGCTGAAGACCGCCAAGGGCAGGCTGGTGGTGACGGCGCAGCTGAACGTTCCCGGGCGGCGCGACGTCTACGCGTGCGGGGACGCGGCGGCCGTACCGGATCTGACCAGGCCCGGCGAGTACACGCCGATGACGGCCCAGCACGCCGAACGGCAGGGCAAGCTCGCGGGCAAGAACGTGGCGGCGTCACTGGGACACGGGTCGCATGGCACGTACCGGCACCACGACCTCGGCTTCGTCGTCGACCTCGGCGCCCACCAGGCGGCCGCGAACCCCTTGCACATCCCGCTTTCCGGGCTCGCCGCGAAGGCAGTCACCCGCGGCTACCACCTGCTGGCCATGCCCGGCAACCGGCTGCGGACCGCCACCGACTGGGCCCTGGACGCGGTGACGAAACGGCAGACAGTCCAATTAGGACTCGTACGCTCGGGTTCGGTGCCGCTCGACACGGATTCCCCCGAACTGCCCCGCACGAACTGCTAGAGGAGACGCCCCCATGACCGCCGAATCCGATCCCGTCCGCGCCGAAGGCCCCTCCGTGGTCACCGAAGGCGGCAACGAAGCGGCCAAGCTGCTGGTCCTCGACCCCGCGGGCGAGGGGAAGCACGGTGAACTCCCGGCCACGTGGCGGCCGCTCGCGGCCCAGCGTCAGGTCATCTGGTGCAGGCTGCCCGTCGACGGCGCGCTCAGCCAGGCCGAAGACGTCCTCGGCGACGCGGAACCCGGCGGCCCGCCGATCGACGTGGTGGCCGCCGGCGATTCGGCTGCGGAGGCGCTGCGGCTGGCCGAACGCCATCCCGGCGCCGCGTCCCATGTCCTGCTGGTCGACCCGGTACCGGACGAGTCCTCCGAACTGGCCGAACGGGTGCGCTCCGGCGGGACCGCGGTGGACGTGCTCCCCCACAGCACCGGCGAGCCGTACAACCGGATCCCGCCGCCACTGCCGCTCGGGCATCCCGACGTCGTCGCGGGGGTCACCAAGATCCTCGAGGACGTTTAGCCGCCGGGGCGGGGCGGTATCCGGCGCCCATGAGCGAAACCGTTGCGGACCATGTTCTGACCAGGCTGCGCGAATGGGACGTGGAGCAGGTCTTCGCCTATCCCGGCGACGGCATCAACGGGTTGGTGACCGCGTTCGGCGCGGCGGAGAACAAGCCCCGGTTCGTGCAGACGCGCCACGAGGAGATGGCGGCGTTCGCGGCCGTCGGATACGCGAAGCTGAGCGGACGGCCCGGTGTCTGCATGGCGACGTCCGGCCCGGGGGCGATCCACCTGCTCAACGGTCTCTACGACGCCAAACTCGACCACGTGCCGGTGGTGGCGATCGTCGGGCAGACCGCGCGCAGCGCGATGGGCGGCAGCTACCAGCAGGAGGTCGACCTGCAGGCGCTGTTCAAGGACGTCGCGAGCGAATACCTCGTCGAGGTGAACGTCCCCGAACAGCTGCCGAACGCCCTCGACCGCGCCCTCCGCACGGCCATCGCCCAACGCGCGCCCACGGCGCTGATCATCCCGGCGGATCTGCAGGAGGAGACCTATCAGCCGCCGCAGCACGAGTTCAAGCACGTGCCGTCCTCCCCGCCCGACCACCCGCGGGCCAGCGTCATCCCGCCGTCGGACGAGGTCGCCCGCGCGGCCGAGGTGCTGAACGCGGGCGAGAAGGTCGCGATCCTGGTCGGGCAGGGCGCGCGCAACGCCGTCACCGAGGTGCGCGAGGTGGCCGAGCTGACCGGTGCCGGAGTGGCGAAAGCGTTGCTGGGCAAGGATGTCCTGCCCGACGACCTGCCGTACGTCACCGGCTCCATCGGGCTGCTCGGCACGCGGCCGACGTACGAGATGATGCGGGACTGCGACACGCTCCTGATCGTCGGCTCGAACATGCCATACGCGCAGTTCCTACCGGAATTCGGCCAGGCGCGGGCGGTCCAGATCGACATCGATCCCCGGTTCCTCGGGCTGCGCTATCCGACCGAGGTCAATCTCCTCGGGGACGCGAAAGGGACCTTGCAGCAACTGATCCCGTTGCTGGAAGGGAAATCCGAGCGCGGCTGGCGCGAGCGGATCGAGAAGAACGTCGGCGAATGGCAGGAGACGCTGACCCGGCAGGCGATGCTGGAGGCGGAACCGGTCAACCCGATGCGGATCGTGCACGAGCTGTCCGAGCGGATCCCCGAGGACGCCATCGTCACCGCCGACTCCGGTTCGGCCACCAACTGGTACGCCAGGAACCTCCGGATGCGCGGCCGCATGCGGGGCACGCTTTCCGGCACCCTCGCGACGATGGGTTCCGGCGTCCCCTACGCGATCGGCGCGAAGTTCGCCCATCCCGACCGGCCGGTGATCGCGCTGGTCGGCGACGGCGCGATGCAGATGAACGGGATGGCGGAACTGCTGACCATCGCCCGGTACCGGGAACTGTGGACGGATCCGCGGTGCGTCATCTGCGTGTTCCACAACGGTGATCTCAACCAGGTCACCTGGGAACTGCGCGCCATGGGCGGCGCGCCGAAGTTCGAGCCGTCGCAGACCTTGCCGGAAGTGTCCTATTCGGACTTCGCGCTGGAGATCGGCCTGGGCGGGATCGCCGTCGACGATCCCGCCCGGCTCGGCGAGGCGTGGGACGTCGCGCTGTCGGCCGACGTGCCGACCGTGCTCGACGTCCGCTGCGACCCCGAGGTGCCGCCGATTCCGCCGCACGCCACCTTCGAGCAGGTGAAGTCGATGACCGAAGCCGTCCTCAAGGGCGAACCCGATGCCTGGCACCTGCTGACGCAGGGCATCAAGACGAAGATGCAGGAATTGCTGCCCTCGCGCCGCTGAGGTTCACGCGCTGGCGCCGCCGTCGAGGACGATGTCGTGCCCCACGACGTACGCGGACTCGTCGGAAGCCAGCCAGAGGACCGCCGCGGCGATCTCCTCGACCGCGCCGATCCGCCCGAGCGGGATGACCGCGCCGAGCCGGGCCGCGCGGTCGGCCTCGGACTCACCGGGCCGGAACGACATGTCGGTGTCGGTGGCGCCGGGGCTGACCGCGTTGATCCGGATGCCCTCGGCGATGTGGTCGCGGGCGGCGGTCCGGGTCAGCACGTCCACGGCGGCCTTCGACGCGGCGTACGCGGCCATGCCCGGCAGGCGGTGGTGCGAGCCGACGTTGGACGACATGTTGACGATGGCTCCCCCACCGCCCTTCCGCATCTGGGCGATCTCGTGCTTCATGGACAACCAAGTGCCCGTGAGGTTCGTCCGCACGACCGCGTCGAATCCGTCTTCGTCGAGATCCGCCGTCGGCGCGGGGCTGCCGAGGACGCCGGCGTTGTTGAACGCGATGTCGAGTTTGCCGTGCCTCCGCACGGTCTCGGCCACGAGACGCTCGACTTCGGAGCCGACACTCACGTCCGCGGTCACCGCGTCGGCCGTTCCGCCGTCCGCCTCGATCTCCTTCACGGTCTGACGCAGCTTCTCGCCGTCTCGCCCGGAAACGACCACCTGAGCGCCTTCGCGCGCGAAGGCCGCCGCCGTGGCGCGCCCGATCCCGGATCCTCCACCGGTGACCAGGACGACCTTGCCGTTGAATCGCTTCCCCACAGTAGTTACCACTTTCTGGTCCGATCGTTCCATTATCAGCGTTTGCGAGCGGCTTCGAGAACCGCGATGGCCTGCCTCGCCGCCGCCTTGACCCGCGCCGCGGGATCCGGCCCCTTGCTCAGCACCCGCATGCCCTGCAGGACGGTGAGCAGGAAGCCAGCCAGCTCTTCCGGGTCGGCGGCGGCGTCGAGTTCGCCCTGCGCCTTCGCGCGGCTCAACGCCATCCGCACCGCCAGTTCGAGCGCGTCCCAGCTGCGCTCGACCACCCGCACGACCTCGGGATCCTTCGGCATCATCTCCATGGCGGCATTGACCACGAAGCAGCCTTTGCGGCCCGATTCGCCCAGGATTTCGGCGAGATAGCGGTCGATGAGCCGTCGCACTCCCGCGACCGCCGGCCTCGGACCGGCGAAATCCTCGACGAACCGCTCGTTGCCCCGGGCGATGTAGCGATTCAAGGCCGTCAGGTACAGCTCGTGCTTGGTGCCGAAGGTCGCGTACAGGCTCGCCTTGCCGATGCCGAGCTCGGCGATCAGGTCACTGACCGAGGTGGCCTCGTAGCCCTGCCGCCAGAACAGCTCCAGTGCGGCTTCACAGGCCGCGTCGACGTCGAATTCCTTCACCCGGGACATGACAGGAGCTTAACCTCATCTGGACCGATCGGTCAAATAAGCGCGTTCGCCACGAGCCGTCCGCCTGGACACGCGTGTCGTCCGTCTGATCACGTGTGTCGTCCCCGCGGTCACGCGAAACCGCCCGGAGACGCAGCAAAAGCCTCTTCAGCACAGCTGACAAGCTCGACGCCTTTGCCTGAACCGTCCTCACCACTCACGAGGCCTGGGCTGTCCGCTGCGCGTCTTCCAAGACCCCCGGACGGGACGCGTTGCGAAAGCCACTTTCGCAACGTTGAAGGTTGCGAAAGTGGCTTTCGCAACCTTCGCGCCGACCTCGAAAACCGGGCTTAAGCGGAAGCCGCTCAACTACCGGCGTCGTAAGCCGACCGCGCCTCTTCCACCTTCGGCAGGTTCTCCGTCGACCAGTCCGCGAGGGTCGCGAACAGCGGCGCCAGGCTCCGCCCGAGGTCGCTGATCTCGTACTCGACCCGGGGCGGCACCTCGGCGTGATAGGTCCGGGTGATCAGACCGTCGCGTTCCAGTTGCCGCAGCCGTTGCGTCAGCACTTTCGGCGTGATCGTGCCGATGCGCCGCTCGAGTTCGACGAACCGCTGCCTGCCGAACTCGTTGAGCGCCCACAGGATCGGCGTGGTCCAGCGGCTGAAGACGAGGTCGACCACCGGGGCGATCGGGCAGGCCTGGTCGGGCGTGGTCGAGGCGTCGGCGCGCATGAGGCCAAGGTACGCGGGTTGCCGAGTTGTCATGATCCGGACACCCCATGACCCCACCTGTGCGCGTAACGTTCTGTTATGGACTTGACCACCGAAAGGCTCGTCGTCCGCGAGTGGTCCGAGGACGACGCCGAAGCCGCGCTGGCGATCTACGGCACCACCGACGTGACCCGTTGGCTCACCCCGGCGATGGACCGGGTGACCGACGCGGCGGCCATGCGTTCGGTTCTGCAGGCCTGGCAGCAGGCGCAGCCGAATCTCGTGCCGCCGCGCGGAAGATGGGCGGTGCAGCGCAAGGAAGACGGCATGGTCGTCGGCGGGCTCGGCATCCATCTGCTGCCACCGTACGAAGAGGACCTGGAGATCAGCTGGCAGCTGCATCCGGACGCCTGGGGCGAGGGTTACGCCTCCGAGGCCGCCCGTGCGCTGATCGGCTGGGCGTTCACCCAGGACACGGACGAACTCTTCGCCGTCGCCCGCCCGAACAACACGCGAGCCATCGCGACCGCGAAACGGCTCGGCATGGTCTGGGTCGGGGAAACCGACAAGTACTACGGGCTTCGCCTGCAGGTGTACCGGATCCGGCACACCGACACGGTCTAGGCACTGTCCACACGGGACACTTCACCCGAGACGGCGTGCCCCGCGCCGCGGCCGTCCGCGATGGCGACGATCCTGCCCCGCTCGACCCGGATCGCGGCCTCGGTCTCGTCGCTGACCGCGAGCACCCCCGCCGCGGCAGCCAGTGTCCCGGTCGCGTCGCACACCACGCGCACGCCCGGCCACGCCGATTCCGGGAAGGCCTGCCGCAGGCCGCCGCACAGTTCCGCGACGATCAGCCGGGTCAGCGGCACCAGCTCGTCGGGATCACTCGTCACGGCGACGACGGTGACCTCGCCGCCCGAGGCGCGGACGGCTTCTTCCGCGGCGGCCAGCCGATGAGTGCCCAGCACGACGACGACGCCGTCGCCGGGCACGAAGGATTCGGCGCGGACGAGGTCGACGGCCCCGGGCGGTGACCACGGCCGGTCCGCGGCCTGCGCCGTGGGCGCGATCACCGGCGGCGCCCACCAGTCGTTGAAGGCCAGCCCCGCCAGCCGTTCGCACGCGCTCACGACGTCGAAGGGCTCGACCAGCCCTGGCGCGGTGGCCGCCAGCTGGCCGGCGCCGTGCAGCGTGGTCAGCACGGTCTCCGCGAGCCGGACCCGGCGCGGGATCGGCGATCCCGCCGTCCGCTCCGGCGGGTCGAGCCGCTCCAGCGCGAGCCCGAGCAGCAGCCCGTTGAGCTTCACCAGCTGGGCGAACGGGCGCCGGACATGCTCGTCCGCGAGCACCTCGGGCATCAGGTCGCGGGCGAGGGCGGCCTGATCGTCGTCCAGGGGAAGCACCGCCACCCGAGCCCTGGCCAGCGCGCCCAGCGCACCTTCGAGCGTCTCGCCGGGCACGGAGTGCGGCGCTCCGGCGGATCGTTCGGCCAGCTCGGCGAGGACAGCGAAGTACAGCGCGCGTTTCCCCGGGAAGTTCGAGTAGACCGCCCCTCGGGTGAGTTCCGCCCGTTCGGCGATGACGTCGATCTTGGCGTCGCGGAAGCCCTGCTCCGCGAACTCGTCGCGCGCGGCGGCCAGCACCTTCGCGCGATTGCGCTCCTGCGTCTCCGCCCTGCTCAGCCGGACCATCGGCCTCCCGTCAGCCAGCACGATTGCTCTCGGACCCGGATCAAGATACCTTGACCATTCAGATGATGAGAACATCTGAATTGAACATCCGAACTGGGAGAGCCGTCTTGTCCGAAGTTCCCGAAATCCTCCTCACCGACCCCGAGGTCCTCCGCGACCCGTTCACCGCCTACGCCCCCGTCCGCGAGCACTCCCCGATCGCCAAACTCTCCGCGCCGGGGTTCTCGATGTGGGCGGTCCTACGCCACGAAGAGGCGCGGAAGATGCTGAGCGACCCGCGTTTCGCCCTGAGCGCGAACAGCTATCAGCGCATGGACATCCCCGACCACTGCCGCCCGTACATGCGGACGATGCAGGAGGTCGAGGGCCCGGAGCACCTCCGGCTCCGGCGGCTGGTCGCCCCCGCGTTCACCCCACGCAAGGCCGCCGCGCTCCGCGAGGGGATCGAGCGGCTGGTGGACACCCTCCTCGACGAACTCGCCGGAGAGGACCGGATCGACCTGGTCACCGCGTTCGCGCGCCCGCTGCCGGTGGACGTGATCTGCGCACTGGTCGGCATTCCCGAGGCCGACCGTCCGCGTTGGCGCGAATACGGCGCCCTCGTGTCGGCCGGCGACGGGGCGGGACTCGCGAAAGCGGTCCCCGGGATCGTCGAGGGCGCGCTCGCCGCCATCGCGAAGCGGAAGCTCGAACCGGCCGAGGACGTCCTCTCGCAACTGCTCAGGGTCCAGGCCGAAGACGGTGCCAGGCTGAGCGAAACCGAACTGGTCGCACTGGTCTGGCAACTCGTGCTGGGCGGTCAGGTACCCGGCAATCTCATCGCCAACGCGGTCGAAACCCTGCTTTCCCACCCGGAACAGCTGGCCGAACTCCGTGACGATCCGGCGCTCATGCCCAGTGCGGTCGAGGAGGTGATGCGCTGGCAGAGCCCGCAGTTGCTGACCCTCCCCCGCTTCGCCACCACGGACGTCCGGATCGGCGACGTCCTCATCCCCGAAGGAGAACCTGTTACCGTCGCGATCGCCGCGGCCAACCGGGACCCGAGGGCGTTCCCCGACCCGGACGTCTTCGACATCCGGCGCGCGGCGGGACCGGCGTGGCATCTCGCCTTCGCCCACGGGCCGCACTTCTGCCTCGGCGCTTCACTGGCCAGGGTTCAGGTCGAGGTCGCACTCACCGCCCTGCTGCGCAGGTTCCCCGATCTCGCACTCGCCGACGGGCTCCTGCGCATCCCGGACCCGGGCACCTGGCGACTGAACGCCCTGCCGGTCACACTGCATGCCACGGTTGCAAACTGAAACACGTTCTAATAATGTGACCGCCTGTGAGACACGGGATCGTGCTGTTCACCAGTGACCGGGGCATCAGTCCGGCGGCGGCCGCGCGGGCGGCCGAAGCCGCCGGCTTCGACGCCTTCCACGTGCCCGAACACACGCATATCCCGGTCAAACGGGAGGCTCCGCATCCGCGTACCGGCGACTCGTCACTCCCCGACGACCGCTACCTGCGCACGCTGGACCCGTGGGTCGCCCTGGCCACGGCGGCCTCGGTGACCACGCGGATCCGGCTCGCCACGGCGGTGGCCCTCCCGGTCGAGAGCGATCCGATCACGCTGGCGAAGACCATCGCCAGCCTCGATCATCTCTCGGCCGGGCGGGTCACGCTCGGCGTCGGCTTCGGCTGGAACGTCGACGAACTGGCCGATCACGGCGTCCCCGGCGGCAAACGCCGGACGGTGCTGCGCGAATACCTCGAAGCGATGCGCGCGCTCTGGACGCAGGACGAAGCCTCGTACGCGGGCGAGTTCGTCTCGTTCGGCGCCAGCTGGGCGTGGCCGAAACCGGCCCAAGCGCATATCCCGGTGATCGTCGGCGCCGGCGCGACAGAGAAGACGTTCCGCTGGATCGCGAAATCCGCCGACGGGTGGCTCACGACGCCCGGGGACACCGACATCGAGGACAAAGCGCGGCGGCTGCGCGAAATCTGGCACGAAGAGGGCCGCGCCGGGGCGCCGGAGATCTCCGCGCTCGGTGTCCGCCCGGATCCGGAAAAGCTGGCCGAACTGGAAGCGGCCGGGGTCACCGAGACGATCTTCGGTCTCCCGGACCGCTCCCCCGAGGAGGTCGAGGCCTGGCTTCAGCGCCTCGCCGGGAAACTCAACCTGCCCGCTGGGAATCGATGAGGTAGCGGCCGTCCTTCTGGACCAGGGTGAAGGTCTCCCGCCCCGTCGTGGTCCCGCCCGACGCCTTCACGTAAGTGAGCGTCGCCGTCACCGTGGTGCCGGATTCGGTCACGTTCGACACGGTCACCGAGCTGTACTGCCGCCAGTAGTTCGAATACCGCTCGAAGCTCTGGTTCCTCGTCTGCTTGAAGTTGTCGCTCAGCGTCGCGAACCCCGCCTGGAGATTCCCCGGGATGAGGGAGTAGTAAGCCGCGAGCGCCTGCCCCGGCGTCTGTGCGGGCGGCGGTGCGGCCGAGGAGGACGAGGACGGGGGCGGCGTCGAAGGCGGCACCGAGGACGGCGAAGGCGGCGGCGCGACCGGCTCCGAGGTGGTCGGGGCCGCGGACTGCGACTGGGAAACCGGCGGCGGGGCCTCACCCGTCGAGGCGTCGTCGTCGCGGTTGAGCATCACGACCACGGCCGCGGCGGCGGCCGCCGCGAGCACGAGGAACACGGCGAGCACGCCGATCAGCAATCCCTTGCGCGCCTTCGGCGGCGGCTCCTCCGCGACGAGCGTCGTCGGCTCCCCCGCCGCGAGCGCGCGCAACTCCCGCTCGGTCTCGGACATCGTCGGCCTGCTGTCCGGCCGGACGTCGAGCAGCCGGTTCAGCAGCGGTGTCAGGATCCCGGACCTGGTCGGCGGGGTGATCTCGCCGCTCGAGGCGCGGTACAGCAAGGCGATCGGGTTCTCGGCCGTGCCGTACGGCGTGCCGCCTTCGAGCGCGGTGTACAGCGTCGCGCCGAGCGAGAAGACGTCGGAAGCGGACGTGGCGTCCTCGCCGCGCGCCACCTCGGGCGCCAGGAACGCGGGCGTCCCGGAGATCTCGCCGGTCGCGGTGAGCTGGACGTCACCCATCGCCCGCGAGATCCCGAAGTCGGTGATCTTGACGGTGTCGTCGTCACCCAGCAGGACGTTGCCGGGCTTGATGTCGCGGTGGACGATGCCCGCCCGGTGCGCGGCCGCCAGCGCCGAGCAGAGCTGGATGCCGAGACGGATGACGTCGTCGACCTCCATCGGCCCCTCGCGCAGCTTCTCCGCGAGGCTGGTGGAGGGCAGGTACTCCATGATGATCCACGGACGGTCCTGCTCGTCGATCACGCCGAAGACGGTGATGGCGTGCGGATGCACCAGCCGGGCGGCGATCCTGGCCTCGCGCAGCGCGCGGTTCTTGGCCTCGTCGGCCTTCTGCTCCCCCGCGCCGTGCGGCAGAAGGAGTTCCTTGACCGCGACCGTGCGCTCCAGGTTCTCGTCGCGCGCCCGCCACACGGTGCCCATGGAGCCACCGCCGACGGGCTCGATGAGATCGAACCGATCGGCGAGGCGGCGGATCTCCTCCATTATCGACGTCCCCCTGGAGCTGTGGTGTTCGCGCGAACCTTGCCAGCATGCCAGGAACGCGCCGGGACGCCGGACCCGGCAGGGTGGTTCGCGGCGCGGTGTCGGTCACGTCGGCAAATGGGCCGTTCAGCGGAACCCCGCCCCATCGGCTGCCCGGAAGTTCGTATCCCGGCAGGCCCGAGGCGCACTTTACTTCTCCGGTGTGGCCTGTTCACGGGAAAGGGCGGCGATGCGGGAGACCATTGGCGGACGCGGCGTGCTCGAAGGCGCGTTCACGTTGCTCGAAGCACTCGACGAGCACGGCGGGCAGGCCGGGCTGACCCAGCTCGTGCGGACCACCGGGCTCCCGAAGACCACCGTGCACCGGCTCCTGGAGCAGCTGGCCGACTTGGGCGCGGTCGAACGGGCGGGCCGCGGCTACCGGATCGGTTCGCGGGTGTTCCGGCTCGGTCGGCGCTGGCAGCCCGAACTCCGGGACCTGGCCAAGGAATGGCTGCCGGTGCTTTCGGCGCGGATGCGCGCGAGTCTGGTGCTCGTGGTGCCGAGGGAAGGACGCGCGCTCGTCGCGGCCGGGGCGGTCCTCCCCGCCGACGACGTCCCCGTGTGGCCGGGCAGCCCGCTGCCGCCCGGGACCGCCGCCGGGCGGCTCCTCGCCGCCCATCACCCGGCACTCGCCGAACCGGACACCGACGCGTTGGAGATCCGCGCGAACGGGTTCGCGGCGGAGTCCGAGACGATCGCGGAGGGACTCGGCTGCGCCGCCGTCGCCGTCCGGACCCCGGACGGGCGGGTCGGCGCGGCACTCGCCGCGGTCCTGCCCGTCCGCCGCGACCCGGTTTCCGCGGTCACCGCGCTGGCGAGCAGCGCCCGCTCCTTCGGCGCCGCGCTCGCCGAAAGCTCCGGGCGAAACCGCGCCGGATGATCGGCGAAGCCCGAACAATCCCCGACCAACGCGGCAAGCGGGCGACCACCTGAATACGGGCGGAATATTTCCGACGAAATCCAGGAAATCGCCTCACCGTGTGTCCGCGACCGGTGCCGCCCCGTGCAGAAATCGAAGAAATCCGCCCGTCACAAGCCGTTTCCGTGACCGATCGCCTACCGGACGAGGCGTTCGCGCGGCGATTAAATCACCATCCGTCGCTTTTTCCGGGCACTTCCGAAACGGAGCGGCGCACGTACTGTTCAGGAATTCTTTCGACCAAGGAGGGAATTCCTTGACAAGACATTCCTTGAAAAGACGTGGCGCGGCCGTGGCGGCGTTCCTCGTCATGGTGTCCGTGGCGTCCGCCACCACGGCCGTCCCGGCGTGGGCCGCGGAACGGTCCGGCCGCCCCGTCGTGGCCGGGATCGACCTGGAGCGGGCGACGATCCCCGACCTGCAGCGGGCGATGCGCTCCGGACGGCTGTCCTCGGTCGAGCTGACCGCCTTCTACCTGCAGCGGATCCGCAAACTGAACCCGACGCTGCACGCGGTGCTCTCCACGAACCCGGACGCGCTGCGGCTCGCCGCGGAGAGTGACGTGCGACGGCACCGGCACCGGTCGAAGGGCCCCATGGACGGCATCCCGGTGCTGCTCAAGGACAACATCGACACCGCGGACCGGCAGCCGACCACCGCGGGCTCGACGGCGCTGCTGGAGTCGCGCCCCTACCGTGACGCCGGCGTGGTCGAGAACCTGCGCGAGGCCGGGGCGGTCATCCTCGGCAAGGCCAATCTTTCGGAGTGGTCGAGTTACCGCTCCACCAGTTCGTCGAACGGCTGGAGCCCGCTCGCCGGCCAGACCGCGAACCCCTACGTCCTCGACCGCAACCCGTGCGGTTCGTCGTCCGGCCCGGGGGTCGCCGTCGCGGCGCACCTCGCGACCGTCGCCGTCGGAACCGAAACGGACGGTTCGATCAGCTGCCCGTCCGGCGCCAACGGCATCGTGGGGGTCAAGCCGAGCCTCGGGCTCGTCAGCCGCAGCGGGATCGTGCCGGTGTCGAAGCAGCAGGACACCGCGGGCCCGATGGCGCGCAACGTGGTGGACGCCGCGATCCTGCTCGCGGCCCTCAACGGCGCCGACCGCCGCGACCCGATCACCGTCGACGCCGCCAGGCAGTCCCTCGACGACTACACGAAGTTCCTGCACCCCAACGCTTTGCGCGGGAAGCGGATCGGCGTCTGGCGCGAGGTCTACACCCCGGACGACACGACGAAGGCGGCGTTCGAGCAGGCGCTGACCAGGCTGCGGAAGCTCGGCGCGACCACGGTCGAGATCACCATCCCGTACCTGGACGTCATCGCGGCCAACGAGTTCCCCGCGATCAGGACCGAGTTCAAACACGACATCAACGCCTACCTCGCCTCCACCGGCGGCAAGCATCCCGCCGATCTGGCGGGGCTGATCCAGTACAACCTGGACCACGCGGCGGTCGAAATGCCGTACTGGACCCACAATCTCTGGGACCGCTCGCAGGCGACCACCGGCGATCTGAACGATCCGGCGTACCGCGCGATGCGGGAAGCCGCGACGAGCGCCGCCCGGCGGGGCCTCGACGAGACGCTGCGCGGCGCGAAACTCGACGCGATCGTCGCGCCGACGAACAACGCCGCGTGGAAGACGCAACTCGGCGTCGGCGACGGCGCGCTGCTGATCGACTCGTCCGGCCCGGCGGCCGTTTCGGGCTACGCCAACATGACCGTTCCGATGGCGTACGCCGGGCCGTTGCCACTGGGCCTGTCGATCATGGGCGGGCGGTTCAGCGAACCGTCACTGCTGGCCATCGCGTACGCCTTCGAACAGGACACGAAGGTCCGGCGGTTGCCGACGTACATCCCGTCGATCGGCTGAGTGCGGTCTCGTGAGTGATCCGGGTCGTCGGAACGACCTGGATCACTCACGACGTCCCCGGCTAATGGACCAGGAGCCCCAGACTGCGCTCGGCCTCCGCCACGGCGGAATCGCGCTCGACGTGACCGTCGATCACGAGCGTGGCGAGCCCGTGGAGCAGGCACCAGAGCGTGACGGCGAAACCGCCCGGATCGTTCCGCTCCCCCACCCGATCGGCCAGCAGCGCACAGGTCGTCCGGTGCGCCTCGGCCAGTTCCGGATACGCGGCGCGGTCACCGATCCCGGCGCCCGCCATCAAGCGGTACAACGCGGGATTCTCCAGGGCGAAGCCGAGGTACGAGTGCCCGAGCGCGGTCACCGTCCCCGCCCCACTCCCCTGCAAACACGCCTGTAACTCGGTATGCCCTTCCAGCGCGACCGCCACCAGCAGCGCGTCCTTGTCGCGGAAATGCCGATACGGCGCCGCGGTGGACGCACCCACTTTCGCGACCGCGGCACGCAGACTCACCCCCTCCGGACCTCGTTCGACGAGGAGCTCCCGCGCGGCGAGGACAAGCGCACGACGGAGATCCCCGTGGTGATAGGCACGTTTGTTGATCATGGCGGACCCCCCAGCCCTTGATGCCACGTGAACGCCTCACCTTAACGGGTGCGCGGGCCGCAACCGGCGGGAACGCCTGGGATGCCTTCACGGACTGGGCACCCAGGCGTGGCGTGAGCGAAGGCGTGACTCACGTGATCAGGGACGTGACTCGCGTGACTGCAGACCGCACTCGCGTGCTGAGGGGTAAGTCAAAGGTGGCGCGTGATGCCGCCTGAGGTATCGGTGTCCACAGTGGTCACTTTCCAAGCAGCATGCGCCCGCTTTACGCCTTTAAGTCCGGTTTCACGTGGGGTCGTGAGTGGCAAAGAGGGTTAGAACGACCATTGCCACTCACGATCCCAGGGCAATACTGCACAAAGTACCCAAATCGGACGCCTTGATCTCGAACAATGTCCTTTTTGGACAGCCCGAGGGCGCACGGCGCTGGGTCTCGGCCACGAGCTCGCTCGACCACCTGCACCGACGCCCACCCGCGCTAACTCCGACACGTTGTCAGATTTACCCACGCCCGCTACCTTTGACACCATGTCAAAGTTCAGGTCGGATCTCGTCACCGGCGTAGCCCTCCTGTCGACGGGCCTGCTCGCCGGGGCGTTCGGCTACGGCGCGGTCAACGTCGCCGCCACGTTCGACGTCGTCCCGCTCGACGTGCGGTTGACCTTCCACACGGCGCTGATGCAGCGCAACGGCGTCGTCATGCAGACCGCGATGGCGCTCGCGGCGATCAGCTCCCTCGCGCTCGCCCTGCTGAGCCGAGGGCGGCCCCGGTGGCTGGCCGGTGTGGCCGCGGCCCTGGTCGCGACGTCGTTCCTGGTCACCCGCTTCGGCAACGTCCCGATCAACGGCCGGATCAAGGTCTGGGCGGTCACCGCGACGCCCGCCGATCACGCAGCGATCCTCGACCGCTGGGAGACCTACAACGTCATCCGCACCGTCGCGGCCCTTGCCGCTTTCGCACTCGTCATCGTCGTCTCACGGCTCAAGCTCCCGGCCCCTGCCTCCGCCCAGACGCGCTAGCACGTCGAAAGGCCAGTCCGCGCGGCACTGTCACGTATTCGCCAGATTCGAAACCCTCTCCCACACTGCGATCATGGTTCGATGGTCGACGATTCGCACCCTCCGGAGAAGCCCAGAACCCGGCCTATCTCGCTCTCCAACGGAAAACACCGGACCTTGTCGAATCGCACCATCGCCCTGTGCGCCGGATTTCTACTCGCCTTCTCCATCACAGCCTGCTGGGTGCTGTTCGTTCTCTACGGAAAGGGAACCGACGCCGACAAAGCCCGCCTGGAGGGTGTGCGCACCGTCGGCACCATCGTGCTCGGCGCGGGCGGCGCCATCGCACTGCTTCTGGCCGCCCGGCGCCAGCAGACCGCGGAGCAGGACCTTCTCACCAAACGTCATGACCTTCAACTACGCGAGCGAGCCAATGACGATGCTCGCCACGATGCCGCGGAGCGGCGGATCAGCGACCTGTACCTGAAGGCGGTCGAGCAACTGGGATCGGACAAAGCACCCGTCCGCCTGGCCGGGTTGTACGCTCTCGATCGCCTGGCGCAGGACAATCCCACACAGCGTCAGATGATCGTCAATGTGATCAGCGCCTATCTACGCATGCCCTACGAACTACCCGACAAGCCTCCCGAGACTGGCGTCGAGAAGGAAGTCCACGACGAATACCGAAGTGACATTCAAGAACGTGAGGTACGAACGACGGCCCAGCGCATCCTTGCCGACCATCTCGACCCGAACTACCAGGATGGGAAGAGGTTCTGGCCGGACATCGACCTGGATCTCAGCGGCGCGCTGCTGATCGACGTCATGTTCCGCGACTGCAGGCTCAACAACGCCCGCTTTTCGAACGCCCGGTTCTGCGGCGACACTTTGCTGATAGGCATCCACTTCGACGGGGAAACCAGGTTCGACGGCGTCACGTTCACTGGTGACTCATGGTTCTCGGACGCACGGTTCACCGGCAACGTCCGGTTCGATCAGGCGACCTTCGAGGCCATGGCCAGATTCGATGCGGCCACCTTCAAAGGAACCGCCACCTTTCGCGCTGCCTCGTTCTTGCGCGAGGCACGGTTCACGAACACGACGTTCACCGGCAGCGTGGTGTTCAGCAAAGCCACCTTTGTCGACAGCGCGACCTTCGATGACGCCACGTTCTTCGAAGACGCCTACCTGCCCGGTGTGACGTTCGCACACCGGTCCTACTTCACCGAAGCCGCGTTCGCGGGTGACGCCTGGTTCAACCAAGTGACCTTCAGCAGCTACACCACGTTCGACGGCGCCACGTTCAGCGGTGACATCAGGTTCACCGACTCCACCTTGGACGGCGTTCCCTTTCTTCCCGCACAACTTCAACCACACAAGCCGTTCGAAGACGAGTGACCTGTCAACTCGAAGCCTGATCGGCGAGGTCGTTCGCCGCGACGTACCCGAAGGTCATCGCCGGCCCGATCGTCGACCCCGCGCCCGCGTAACTGTTGCCCATCACCGCCGCGCTCGCGTTCCCGGCGGCGTACAGCCCGGGGATGACCGAACCGTCCGCCCGCAGGACCCGCGCCCGCGCGTTGGTGCGCATGCCACCCTTCGTGCCGAGGTCGCCCGGCACGATCTTGAACGCGTAGAAGGGCGGTTCCCAGAGCGGGGCGAGGCACGAGTTCGGCAAGACATATGGATCGGTGTAGTAGTGGTCGTAAGCGCTGTCACCCCGACGAAAGTCACTGTCCACACCGGACAGCGCCTGCCCGTTGAACCGGTTGACGGTGGCGCGCAGCGCCTGCGACGGCACACCGATCGCGGTGCCGAGGGACTCCACGGTCCACGCCTTCTTGACCGCGCCCGCCGAGTACCACTCGTCGGGAAGCGGCAGCAGCGGCGCGACGTCGCGGAAGAGATACCGGTTGCGGTAGTGCTGATCGACGATCAACCACGCGGGAATGGTGGGTGACGTCGGGTTCCGGTCGTACATCGTGTGCACGACGTCGCTGTACGGCGCCGCTTCGTTGACGAACCGCTTGCCCGCCGCGTCCACCATCAGCCCGCCGGGCAAGGTCCGTTCGGCGAGACAGAAGTAGGGTTCGCCGGGTAGCGGGATCGCCGGCCCCCACCAAGCGTCGTCCATCAGGTCCAGTGCCGCCCCGGCGCGCTTTCCGGCCAGGATCCCGTCGCCGGTGTTCGACCGCGCGCCGACAGTCCATTGTGTACCAATCGGCTGGCGCTGATACTCGGCCCGCATGGCGGCGTTGTGCTCGAACCCGCCGGAGCCGACGATGACACCTCGCCGCGCCTTCACCACGCCCGCCGCGACGGTCACGCCGGTGACCTTCCCGTTCTCGAGGACGAGATCGGTCAGCGGCGTGTTCAGCCAGACCGGGACACCGGCGCGCTGCAACCCGGCCCGCAGTCCCGCGGCCAGCGATTGCCCCATGGTGAGCGGTTTCTGCCCGGCGAGCGCGGCGGCCGTGCCGCGGGCGAGGCAGGCGGCCGCCACCGCGGCGCCCTTCGGGTTGACCGCGGCCAGCGCGAGCCATTTGTAGTCCGCGCTGAAGACGACCATCCCCGCGGGTGTGGCGAGATAGGGCGGGTTCAGGTTGGCCAGTTCGGCGCCGAGGATGTTCCCGTCCAGCTGGTCAGGTTCGATCGAGCGGCCGTCCGGCATCCCGCCGGGCAGTTCCGGATAGTAGTCGCTGTAGCCCTCCATCCACCGGAACCGGAGCGGACTGTTGGCCATCACGAAGGACAGCATCGCCGGGCCGTTGGCGAGGAACGCTTCCTGCCGCGAGGCGGGGATCGACGGACCGACCACGGCGGACAGATACCGTGCGGCCTGCTCCGGGGTGTCGCGGACGCCGGCCTGTGCCAGTACCGGGTTGCACGGGATCCAGATCCCCGCTCCCGACCGGGCGGCCGAACCGCCGAATTTCGCCGCCTTCTCCAGCACCACGCAGCTGAGTCCCCGCTTGGCCGCCGTCAACGCGGCGGTCATCCCCGCAGCACCCGCGCCGACCACGACGACGTCGTACTCGCCGACCACCGCCGAGCCCGCCGATGCCGTCCCCGCCAACGGCAATCCCGAAGCGAGCGCGAGCCCGGTGCCACGCAGGACCTGACGACGGGACAGGCGGAGATCGAGACCCATGAATCCTCCTCGCGTGGGGGATCGAGCGAGGTCATGTTCTCCAGCCGGCGGGAAAAGTGAAACAAGTTCTACCCGCTTGGAGCAGGCGGCGACCGCCGCGCTCGGCCGGTCACCTCAACCGGCGCGGGCATTCAGCCCAGCGCCCGGACCAGGTCCAGCGCGCGCCCCAGGGTGGCGAGCCGGTCGGCGACCGTCTCGCCCGCCGGATACAGCCGGACCGTGTCGACGCCGGCGTCCCGCCAGACCCGCAGGCGTCGCGCCACCATCGGTTCGGTGCCGATCAGGGTCGTGCCGAGCACCATCTCGTCGGTCACCAGCGCGGCCGCGCCTTCCCGGTCACCCGCCTGCCAGCGCTCCCGCACCGCCGCGGCGGCCTCGGCCCAGCCTTGCCTGCTGTAGGCGTTGTTGTAGAAGTTCGTCTTCGCCGAGCCCATGCCGCCGAGACTGAACGCGAGTTCGGCCTTACGGCTCGCGACCATTCCGCGCAGCTCGTCCTCGTCCCTGGCGAACGCGACTTCGGCGCCTTGGCAGACTTCGAGGTCCGCCCGCGTTCGGCCCGCTTTGGCGAGACCGGCGTCGAGATGCGAGAAGTAGGCCTGTGCCCCTTCCGGCACGAAACTGGTCCCCAGCCAGCCGTCCGCGATCTCCCCGGTCAGCTCCAGCAGCTTCGGCGAAAGCGTGGCCAGATGGATCGGGATGTCCGGATTCGGCGCCGTCGACAGCCGCATCGGCCTGCTCTCGCCCGGCAGCGGGATGTCGAACTCCTTGCCGGAGAACGCGATCTTCTCCCCGGCGAACGCCTGGCGGATGATCGCGACCGTTTCCCGCATCCGGGTCAGCGGCCGGGCGAACGGAACGCCGTGGAGCCCCTCGATCACCTGCGGCCCCGAAGCGCCGAGCCCGAGCACGAACCTTCCCTCGGAAAGCTCCGAAAGCGTCAGCGCGGCCTGCGCGATCGCCACCGGGGTCCGGGTGCCGAGCTGGATGATGCCCGAGCCGAGCCGGATCCGCTCCGTCCGCGCCGCGAGGTAGCCGAGCACGGACGGCGCGTCCGATCCCCACGCCTCGGCGACCCAGCAGTCGTCGAGACCGAGCTTTTCCGCCTCCAGCACGAAATCCAGCGTCTCCCGCGGACCACGGGAAGCCTCGACCGTGGTCGCCGTCCGCATCACGCGCCGCCCGCCTCGGCTCGCTCCTTGATCGCGGCGAGGGTCCCGGTCATCGCCTTCTCGAACTCGCGCATCCGGACGAAGACGATCTTCTCCTCTTTGTCCGGCATCTGGTCGATGGCCAGGGAGAGACCCGACCGGCCCGGCCCCAGCTGCATCCATTGCCGGAGTTTCGTCCCGCCGTTCTCGGGTTCCAGCGTGAAGCGCCACAGCGCCGTGGGCGTCTCGGCGTCGTGCACGGCCCAGGTGAACACGCGTGGCTCGTCGCATTCGACGACGTGCGACGTGGTCTCCCATTCCCCGAGCGCGTCGTGCTTGCTGCGGCCGACGAACCGCCTGCCGACCGCGGCCGTGCCTTCCGCGCCGTCACACCATTCGGCGGCCTGGAGCTCCTGGCTCATCTCCGGCATCAGGCGTACGTCGGAGACGATCGACCAGACCCGTTCCGGGACGGCGTCGACCCACGCCTCGACCTCGACCGTCGGCTTGTCGGCGTACTTGGCGCCCGTCCACTCCATCGTGGCCCGCCTTCCATGCTCGTGACCTCGATAGTTGCGTAGATGGACTTACGTTGTCAAACCTCCTGCGCGGCGAAGCGGCGCACCACGTCGGGTCGATCCGCGAGCTTCGGCGGGTACCCGGGCCCGAGCCGGGCCCGGGTGTTCTCCCCGGTCAACGGCCCGGCGCAGTGCGCGCAGACGACCTCCGCGTGCGTGTCCTGCCCGCAGGTCTCGTGATGCAGGACGACGGGCGGCCCGGCCTCCCCGGAGAGCCAGCGGTCGCCCCAGCGCGACATCGCGGCGAGCACACCGTAGAAATCCGTGCCCTTCTCGGTCAGGACGTAGTCGTAACGAACCGGGTCGGCCTGGTAGGCGCGCTTTTCCAGCAATCCCTCCCCGACCAGGCGGCGCAGCCGGTCGGCCAGGGTGTTCCGCGCGATGCCGAGCTCCTGCTGGAACTCGTCGAACCTGCGGATCCCGTAGAACGCCTCGCGCAGGACCAGCGGCGTCCACCAGTCACCGAGCAGGTCCATGGTGCGCGCGATCGAACACGGCCATTGCGCGAACGAAGTCCGTTTCATACCCGCGAGCCTACGCCCGGTGAAATTGATCCGGTCATTCCTCCACCTATTCCCCGGCGCTCAGGCACTGGCTCGAAATGTTGCTATCCGGTCAAGAATATCTCGCGCATTAATATCGCCGACTCGCTTCCGCACGCTTTCCGACAGGGGCTTCAAACGATCTCGCGTCCGCGCGGAACGGATCCCGTCCGCGATCTCCATCGCGGCGAGACCGACCTCCGCGGCCCGGTCCATGTCACCCTCCAGCGCGTGGTCGACGGCGAGCCAGATCATCGTCAGCGACCGGCTGCGCATCATGTCCGGGCCGTAGCCCTCGATGGCCTCGGTGAGCGCGGGAATCGCCTTCCGGCAATGGCGGACGTCGACGAGCCTGGCGAGTTCGGTGCGCACCGTGCCGATCATCGCGGCCAGGTCGTTGGCCGTGAAGAAGGCCGACCACGAGGGCACGGCGTCGCCGACGGAGTCCGCGAATTGTTCCGGGGCAAGGGAAAGCTTGTCCAGCGCCTGGCGGACGTCACCGAGCAGCGCGTAGGCCCACGCCTCGTTCGCCGACAGGATCGCCTGCGACAGCGGCCGTCCCCCGCGGCGCGCCGCGACCTGCCCCTGCCGGAATTGCTCGAGCGCCTCCGCCGGCGTGCGGTGATGCAGATACATCCGGCCGAGCCGGTAACGGATGTTGGCGAGGAGATCGTCGGCGCCTGCCTCCGTCGCGAGTTCGAGCGCACGGCGGAAGTGCCACTCGGCGCGCACGGGGCGGCCGGAGTCGAATTCCGTCCAGCCCCTGAGGTTGTGCAGATCGGCGACCACGCCCGCCAGCCGCCTGGCCAGCGGCTCGGACATCATCCCGCGCCGCAGCGCGGCGCCGTATGGCTCCAGCACGCGCAGCAGTTCCCGGCAGGATCCGCCGCCTTCCCGGTAGTCGCGTGCCCGAAGTGCTCCGATGACACCTTCGAGCCGGTCGATGTCGGCCTGCCCGACCCGCATCGGGAGCCGCTCAATCACGGCGACGCTCCCGCACACGGGGCACCGCCGGCGCGGTCGCCACACCCGGCGAAGGCGGCGCGGACGTCGGGATCACCCGGCGGCGCGGCCCGTGAACCGTGTGCCGCTGCCCGGCGTCCTGCCTGGGAATGGCGACGGTGATGCGTACGCCCATTACCGCTCCTTTCCCTATCCTCAACGACCGTGCTCGCCGGGGTCCAGGACGGAGCCACGTCGATCTCCTGGAATACGCGAACGACGCACAATGATGTTAACCAGGAGGAATAGCGATTCACTCCGCCGAACGGTTGGCTATTCTCATTCACCGGAATATGCACGTGCGAAGTCTCTTTCTTTTGCACGGCTGATCGCCTTTCCGGCCGCTCACCGCACGTGCCCGCCGGGAACCGTCCGTGAGCACGTGAGACGCAGCTCTCAGCCGAACGTGTGAACCTTGTCAACTCGGGTCACGAAAAGGCTTCACATTGCGTTATCAATAGCTGAAGATCAACAGCAACCGAACGTAAGGGGCTGAAGCGTTGGACAAGGAAAGCGACCTCATCCGGGGGACGATCGTCTTCGGCCTGCGCACTTTCGGTGCGGACCCGCTCCCCGTCCAGGCCGATCTCGAATACGACCCCGAAGACCCGTACGCCGTCGTGGTGGCCTACCACTCGGGTGGCGGGACGGTCCGCTGGATGTTCGGCCGTGATCTCCTCGCGGACGGACTGCTCACTCCATCGGGTGAGGGCGACGTGATCATCAGCCCGGCCGATGACACCTCGATCGTGATTTTCGCGCTCAGCGCGCCCGACGGTTGCGCGGTGCTCGAAGCCCCGGCGCAGGAGCTGGCCGAATTCCTCGACCGCACCTACGACGTGGTCCCCGCCGGATCCGAGCCGGAATGGTTCGACTTCGAGCAGGAGATCGGCAAGCTCGTCACCGAGTCCTGACGGCCGGTGGCGGCACCGCTCGCGCGGTGCCGCCCGCCAGACATCGGGTCAGGCGAGTTCGCGCAACCCCGGGACGACCTGCTCGGAGAACGACCGCAGGAACCGCTCCTGGTCGTGGCCGGGACCGTGGAAGACGAGGTGGTTGAAGCCCGCCTCGACGTACGGCTTGATCTGCTCGACGGCGTCGGCCGGGTCGGAGGTCACGATCCAGCGGCGGGCGACCTGCTCGATCGGCAACGCGTCCGCGGCCTTCTCCATTTCGGCCGGGTCCTCGATACCCGCCTTCTGCTCCGGCGTCAGCGAGAGCGGCGCCCAGAACCGGGTGTTCTCCAGCGCCTGCGCCGGATCCGGGTCGTAGGACAGCTTGATCTCGATCATCTTGTCGATGTCGCCGGTGCTGCGGCCCACCTGCTCCGCGCCTTCCGCGACCGCGGGCAGCAGCTTCTCGGTGTAGAGCTCCATCCCCTTGCCGCTGGTGCAGATGAAACCGTCACCCTGCTTGCCGACGTACTTCGCCATGACCGGGCCGCCGGCCGCGATGTAGATCGGCACCCCGCCTTCGGGCCGGTCGTACACGGTGGCGTCGGTGGTCTGGAAGTACTCGCCCTCGAACGTGACGCGCTCTTCGGACCACAGTTTGCGCATCAGGTCGATCGCCTCGCGCAGCCGCGCGAACCGCTCCTTGAACGCGGGCCACTCGATACGGGCGACCGCGACCTCGTTGAGGGCCTCACCGCTGCCGACGCCGAGCAGCACACGGCCCGGGTACAGGCTGCCGAGCGTGCCGAACGCCTGCGCGACGACGGCCGGGTTGTAGCGGAAGGTCGCGGTCAGCACGCTGGTGCCGAGGACCACCCGTTCGGTGCGCTCGCCGACCGCCGCCATCCACGCGAAGGAGAACGGCGCGTGCCCGCCCTGATGCCGCCAGGGCTGGAAATGGTCGCTGACCATCACGCTGTCCAGCCCCACCTGCTCGGCGAGCACGGAGTACTCGACGAGGTCGCGCGGGCCGAACTGCTCGGCCGACGCCTTGTAACCGATCTTCAGTGCCATCCGGGGTCACCACCTGGACTCTTGGGTTGTTCCGCTCTTCACCTTGGCACAGAGTCGATCAGCCGCGCCCATGCCTCGGCTGGGTGAAGAGTGTCGGGAACACCACTGTGACACCGGGAATGCGTGGAAAGACCCCCGTACCCGCCCTCACCCTCCGGGACCGGCACGTGGTGATGAACAGTGCCGTTTGCGCCGTCACCTGTGCGCCTTGCTGGGCGGAGTTGTGATCGGGGGTCGCTGCGTTGGTCCGGTTGATCCGCTGGATCAGCGATTCCAGTTCGTCCAGCGTGGTTTCGGCTTCGACGAGCAGGGCGGAAGTATCGCCAAGATCGACGACCGCCGCACCCCGTTCTCAGCCTGCCAAGGAATGTCGCCGATAGGACGAGTCGGGCTCGGTGTATTCGATGCCGTTCTCGTCGAGCGCGTTGAACACGGTGAACCGGCCGCGCGGGAAGACGAAGCCGACCGCGACCATGCCGTTCGCCATGTCCCGCGTCGCGCAGTCGAGCAGCTCGACGTCTTGGAGCACTTGACCCTCCAAAGCGGACAGTTCCGGGAAGACGTCCCGCCGCCACCGCAGCGGGCTGGGCTCGGCCGGATCGCCCCAGTCCCATGAGGACTTCCCGACCGGGTCGATCGTGTTCCAGGTCAGGGAAAGCTCGTCGAACTTCCAGTGCGTGATCTCCAGCCGTTCGTCGCCGAAGTCGACCACGACGGGCGCGTCGGAGAGCCACTCGACGTACTCGACGAACCAGGTGAGGTGGACATGCCACAGTCGCTTGCCCACCAGCGCACGCAAACGATCCCCGTGTGCCCTCCGGATCGACTGGAGTCCGGAGAGCCACACGGGTTCGTAACCCTCGATGTCGAAGAACGCCACCGAGTGAGTATGCCGTCAGTCGTAGGAGAGGGCTTCCACCAGTTCACCGCTGTCCGGGTTGGGCAGGGCCTTGGCCACGTCCGCCTGCGCCACGATGCCGACGAGCTTGTGCCCGTCGATCACCGGCAGGCGCCGGACCTTGTGGTTCGCCATGGTGCGCATGATCTCCTCGGCGTCGTCGTCGGCGCCGATCGTCACCGCCTCGCCCTGCGCCAGTTCCGAAGCGTGCAGCGCCCTCGGGTCCTTGCCTTCGGCCAGGACCTTCACCACGATGTCGCGGTCGGTCAGCATGCCCTTGAGCTTGCCGTCCTCGCCGCAGATCGGTACCGCGCCCACCGATTCGGCGGCCATCTTCTTGGCCGCGTCGAGGACGGTTTCGGAGGCGGACACGCAGGTCACGTTCGCGGTCATGATGTCTCGTGCCGTGGTCATCCCATCGCTCCTTCCTTCAGGATCATCCAGCGGATACCCGGGATCCCCGGGCCGACACCTCAAGCCGCCGACGGCTCCAGAAGGATCTTGACGGCGCCGTCCTGCTTCTTCTGGAAGATCTCGTAGGCGTGGGGCGCGTCCTTCAGCGGCATCTTGTGCGTCGCGAAGCCCTCGACGCCGAGCGGATCGGCGGAATCGGTGATCAGCGGCATGATGTCGTCGATCCAGCGCCGGACGTTGGCCTGCCCCATCCGCAGGGTGATCTGCTTGTCGAACAGGTCCATCATCGGCAGCGGGTCGACCATGCCGCCGTAGACGCCGCTCAGCGAGATCGTCCCGCCGCGGCGGACGCAGTCGATGGCCGCGTACAGCACGCTGAGCCGGTCGACCGCGGCCTTCTCGGTGATCTTCGCTCCGATCGGATCGGGCAACAGGGCGACCAGGTTCTGCGCCATTCGCCCGATCGGGGCACCGTGCGCCTCCATCCCGACCGCGTCGATCACCGAGTCCGCTCCCCTGCCGCCGGTCGTCTCGCGGATGAGGTCGCCGAGGTCCTTGTGTTCACGCGTGTCGTAGGTGACGACGCCGGCCGCGGCGGCCTTCGCGAGCCGTTCCGGCACCAGGTCGATGCCGATCACCTTCCCCGCACCCCGGTGTTTCGCGATCCGGCAGCAGAACTGCCCGATCGGGCCCAGCCCGAAGACCACGACCGTGCCACCCTCGGGGATGTTCGCGTAGTCGACGGCCTGCCAAGCCGTGGGCACGACGTCGGAGAGGTACACGAAACGCTCGTCCGGCGGGCCGTCCGGCACCTTGATCGGGCCGTACTGGGCCTGCGGGACCCGCAGGTATTCGGCCTGGCCGCCCGGAACCTGCCCGTAGAGCTTGGTGTAGCCGAGCAGGGCCGCACCCTTTCCCCGATCGGTGACCTGCGTGGTCTCGCATTGCGACTGCAGGCCGCGATCGCACATGAAGCAGTGGCCGCAGGAGATGTTGAACGGGACGACGACACGATCACCGGGTTTCAGGTTCGTCACCCCGGAACCGACCTCTTCGACGACGCCCATGGGTTCGTGCCCGAGGATGTCGCCCTCGTCGATGAAAGCGCCGAGGACCTCGTAAAGGTGCAGGTCGGACCCGCAGATTCCGGTCGAGGTGATCCGCACGACGGCGTCGGTCGGTTCGAGCAATTTCGGATCCGGGACGGTTTCGACCCGGACATCACGTTTGCCGTGCCAGGTGACGGCCTTCATGGTGCTCCCTTCGGCGAGTGGCTGTGCTCCCCGCCGGGTGCCCGCCCGCGCATCCGGCAAACCTCGCCGTTCCGTGCCACCGTTGATCCATGCGAACCCGGATGCTCGCCGTCGCCGTCGACTGCCGTGAGGCCGAAGCACTGGCCGCGTTCTGGAAGGAAGCACTCGGCTACCCCGAGACCGAGCGGTGGACCGACGGTCATGGCGTGACCTATGTCGAGTTGAAGAGCCCCGACGTGCCGAGCCTGCTCTTCCAGCCGGTCCCCGAGGGGAAGTCGGGGAAGAACCGGCTGCACCTCGACCTCGCGCCCACCGAACTCGAGCAGCGTGAAGAGGTCGCCCGGCTCGTGTCACTCGGCGCCAGGATCATCGAAGACCCCGAGTCGGACGACTGGGTCGTCATGGCCGACCCGGAAGACAACGAATTCTGCGTGCTGCCGCGGCGCTGAACCTCTTCAGCCGCTTAGGGATTCCGGCTGCGGTTCGGTTCTCCGGCCCTGTCCGTGAAGGCCCCCTTTCCTCGGCTCAGCCGTGGGAAGGAGTCCTTCACACCTTCCCAAGTACATGAAGGCCCCCTTCCTTGCGTCTAGCGCAAGGAAGGGGGCCTTCATGTACTTGCGGCCTCAGGCGGCTTCAGGCTCGGTCGTCCGGACCGGCCTTTCCGAGTGCAGCCCCAGCATCTCCAGCAGCATCCGGCAGTCCGTCGCGTCGCGGGCGTTCGCGACCACCGCTTCGGTCGCCTTGCGCAACACCGCCGCCCGCACGGCCGTCGCCCCACCGTCGACCAATTCCTCCACCGGACGCAATTCCTCGAACGGGTTCCCCATGACCCACCTCCGTCGTCCCTTTCGTTGATACCGGATTCCGGCCGGGAAAGCCCCCGCTTTCTTGCGGTCCGGCGGCGCCCCGGCCGGTTTCTCCCTAGACTGGCGCCATTCGGACGAGCGGACGGAGCGGGAACTGACCACCGAGTTGCGCGGGGAGATCGTGACCCTGACCCCGGTCACCGAGGCCCACGTCCCGGACCTGCGGCGCATCCGCGGCACGGCCGAGGTCGGGGCGCGCTGGGGTTCGGTCGACGACTCCCCCACCTGGCCGTTCGACGACCCCACGACGGCCTGTTTCACGGTCCTCGAAGGGAGCGTCGTCCGGGGCTTCGTCCAGTACGGCGAAGAGGAAGACCCGATGTACCGGCACGCGTCGGTCGATCTCTTCCTCGATCCGGCGGCGCACGGCCGGGGCCTGGGCACGGACACCGTCCGCACGATGGCGCGGTATCTCCTGCACGATCGCGGGCACCATCGGCTGGTGATCGATCCCGCCGTGGACAACGACGCCGCGATCCGCTGTTACAAGGCCGTCGGTTTCCGTGAGGTCGGCGTGATGCGCGGCTACGAACGCGACACCGACGGCGAGGGCTGGCACGACGGATTGCTGATGGACTTGCTCGCCGAAGACCTCACGTAGCGCGTCAGCGCGACTCCGAGCAGCACCACGGCCATCCCGGCGAGCACCCGCGGGCCGAGGTCCTCGCCGAGCACGATCGCGCCCAGCGCGACCGAGACCACCGGCAGCAGATAGCCGACGGCCGCCGCGGAGGTCGCGCCTTCGTCGGCGATGAGCCGGTAGTTGAGATAAAAGGTGACGCCGGTGCCGAAGATCCCGAGGACGACGACGGCGAGCACCGCGGTCACGTTCAGCGGCCCGGCCGGTGCGGCGTCGAAGGGCAGCGCGAGCGCGCTGAGCCCGGTGGCGGTCAGCAACTGCGCGGCGGAGATCGCGATCGGACCGCCTTCGCCGACGAGTTTCCTTCCCATGTAAGCGAAAGCGACCGCATAGCTGAGGCCGGCGCCGAGCAGGGCCAGTGTCCCCCAGCCCAGCAGACCGCCCTTCTGCCAGGGCGCGAAGATCAGCAGGATGCCGGCGAAACCGAGGATCAGCCCGCCCACGCGGACCACCGTCAGCCGTCGTTCGGTGCCGATCCCGATGCCGATCAGCAACGACCACAGCGGGGTCGTCGCGTTCATCACCCCCGCGACGCCGGAATCGACGGTCAGTTCACCGATGCTGAACAACGCGAACGGCAAGGCGTTGCAGAAGAAGGCGGCGACGAGGAGCCTGCCCCAGATCCGGCGGCCGCGCGGGAGTCGTTGCCCGGCCCAGCGGCTCAGCACGAGGAGGACGGCCGCGCCGAGGGCACAGCGGATGACGGTCACCTGAACGGGCGGCAGCCCGGTCAGCGCGAGCTTGATCCACAGGAACCCTGACCCCCACAACAGGGCGAGAACGCCCATCCGGACCAGGGTTCCCGGTGCGCCGATGCTCACTTCGTTCCTTTCGCCGGGCCGCTCGATACCTCTCCCAAGCTGCCTCGGGCGACTCGTCAGGACAAGTGAAAAGATCTACACCGACGTTAAGCGGTCCTACATGTTCCGAAAGGGTCCCGGTCGTGGCCGCCGGAAGCGACGGCCACGACCGGTTTCCGAGGAGATCAGCACTCGCCCGGTGTTCGCAAGGCGGAACGGGGCCTGCTCACATTTCGCGGTCGCGCATGATCCACCTCCCTTTCGACCGGCGCACCGGTGGGGAACGGGCGCGTTCTCGCACAGTTTGGGGGCAGACTTCGCACCCGCGCACACCCGGTGGCCGTGTTGTGACCCAGGCAATGGGAAGGTTGTGGCACGATCTGCCGCGAAGCGGGGAGAAAGGTGCTTCTGGTGACCGAGAATTCCGGTTCGGCCAGATCCGGGGATACCGGGAAAGCACGCGCGGAACCGAGGCCGGTTTCGACGGCCGCGTCGACGTTCGGCCGCGCCCTGCGGCAACGGCGGCAGGCCTGTGGGCTGGCGTTGCGCGAGCTTCAGAAACTCGCCTATGTCGACAAAAGTCTGATCAGCCGCGTCGAACGCGGGCTCACCCCGCCGAGCGCGGAATTCGCCGAAGCCTGCGATCGCGCGCTGGGCGCGGGCGGGACCCTGATCGTGCTCGCCGAGGCCGCCCGAGCCGAACCGTATGTGCATCTTCCCCCGCCGCCTGATCATTTCGTCGGCCGCGAAGAACATTTGGCGCTGCTGGACGAAAAAGTGTTCACCGAAACGGCGAAAGTGGTCTTCGTCGCCGGTCCGCCCGGGGTCGGGAAGACCGCGCTCGTGCTGAATTGGGCGAACCGGCGCCAGGAAGAGTTCGATTGCGTCCTCTGGTCGGATCTGCGCGGCTACGCGGCGGGATCGCCCGCACAACCCGCCGACATCCTCGACGACCTCCTGCGCTGCGTCGGCGTCCGCCCCGACCGGGTCCCCGCCGAGGAGCACATGCGGCTCGCGCTCCTGCGCGGCCTGTTGCGCGGCCAGCGCACCCTCGTCGTTCTGGACAACGCCCTCGACTCGCCTCAGGTGCGGCCGGTGCTGCCCGGCACCCCGGACACCACCGTGCTGATCACCAGCAGGCGGCGGCTGTCCGGGCTGGTCGTCGGCAACGGCGCGGTCCAGGTTTCCTTGGAGCCACTGCGAGAACTCGAAGCGACGCGGCTCATGGCCGACCTCATCGGCGACGAACGCGCGGCGGGCGATCCCGAAGGCGTCGGCAGGCTCGTCCGGCTGTGCGCGGCGCTGCCGCTCGCGGTGAACATCGCCGCCGAACGGGTCGCCACCCATCCCCATCAGAGCGTCGGCGACCTCGCGCGCGAACTCGTCGCCGAGGGGCGGCGGCTGGAACTGCTCGCGGTCGACGACGACACCGTCGGGGTCCGGGCCGCCTTCAGCTGGTCGTACCACGCGCTGGAGGCCGACACCGCCCGGATGTTCCGGCTGCTCGGTCTCCATCCCGGCCCGCGCTTCACCGCGGAGGCGGCGGCCGCGCTCGCCGGGCTGCCCGGGCACGACGCGCGACGCCTGCTCGACCGGCTCGTGCAGGCGCATCTCGTCCAGCAGGTCGGCGCGCAGTACTACCGGTTCCACGACCTGATCCGCGTCTACGCCGCCGAAGAAGCCAACGCCGAGCGCCTGGAAGACGAGCGGCAGGCAGCGGTTTCCCGGCTGACCCACTGGTATCTGTACGCGGCCAACGCCGCGAGCTGGACACTGACCCCGGCCCGCGACCACCACATCGATCTGGGTCCCGCGCCCGACGGGGTCGAACCGCTCCGGTTCGCCACGTTCGACGAGGCCTACATCTGGTGCGCGTCGGAGATGCCGAGCATCACCGGCGTCGCCCGGCTGGCACTCGACCACGGGCTGTACGAGGTCGGCTGGCGGCTGCCGGTGGAGTTGTTCGACTACCACCTGCTCGGCAGGCCGTGGCAGACCTGGATCTCCAGTCACGAAGTGGCGATCGAGTCCGCGAAGGCGGGCGGTGATCTCGGCGGGCTGGCGTGGTCGGCGATCAACCTCGCCGAGGCGCACCGGCGGCGCGGCGACCTCGGCCGCGCGCGCGATCTGTTCGGCCAGGCCGTCGAGATCTCCGAGGAGATCGGCGAGAACCCGAGCCTCGGCTGGGCGCTGGTCGGGCTCGGCAACATCGCGCACGAACGCGAGGACTACGCCGAAGCCGTCCGGCTCGCCGAGCAGAGCGTGGAGGTGAACGCGCGGATCGGGTACCAGCTCGGCGAAGCGACCGCGCGCGTCCATCTCGGCCGCGCCTACCGCGACCTCGGCGAACGGGACCTGGCCCTCGATCACGGTCTGCGTGCCTTCGACGCCTACGCGAAGGACGCCGACCAGCACGGAATGGGCTTCGCGCTGGTGCCGCTCGCCAGGACCTGCCGCCGGTTCGGCGATCTGGACCAGGCTCTCGGCTACTGCGAGCAGGCGCTGACCGCCTACCGCAACTGCGGCGACGTCTGGGGGCAGGCCGACGCGCTCGACGAACGCGGCTGCGCGCTGGCCGCCCAGGGGCACACCGACGAGGCCATGGCCGTCTGGCGTGACGCGCTCCAGCTCGTCATGGACCTCGACGATCGGAAGGCGAACGTGCTGCGGGGCCGCCTCGAAGGCGCCGTCTAGAGCTTCACCGGCAGGTTGTGCAGGCCGCGCGTGATCGCGCTCGGCCACCACACGAGCCGGTCCTCCGGCACGGTCAGCGTCATCGACGGCGCGCGGTCGAACAACGTCTCCAGTGCCGCGGACGCCTGCATCCGCGCGAGCGCGGCGCCGATGCAGATATGCGGTCCGACACCGAAGGCCACGTGCCGCACCGGCCGCTCGCCAGGGCGGAAGGCCAGCGGTTCGGGGTGCACCTCCGGATCGCGATTGGCCGCCAGCAACGACAACAGGATCGGATCGCCCGCCTCCATCCGCTGCCCGGCGAGTTCCATCGGTTCGGTGACGAACCGCCAGCTGGTGTTCTGTAGCGGGGTGTCGCGGCGTAGCACCTCTTCGATGACGAGCGTCAGATGCGAGCCGTCGGCGCGGGCGCGGGCCGCCTCTTCCGGATGCGTGATGAGGGTCAGCGCGGTGGACGCGATGAGACTGATCGTCGTCTCGTGCCCGGCGATCAGGGAGAGGAACGCCGTCGCGGCGACCTCGTCGTCGGTCAGCTTCCCGGCGGCCTCCTGAGCGAGCAGATCGCTGATCAGGTCCGCCCCCGGTTCGGCGCGTTTGCGGGCGACGACGTCGGCGAGCAGCGCGTCGAGATCGTCGGTCGCCTTGAGCATCGACGCCATGTCCGTGACATCGCCGGCGGCGACCACCAGCGCGGGCGGGCGGACCTCGTCGAGCAGGCTGTCCGGGATGCCGATCAGTTCACAGATCGACCGGATTCCCAGCGGGTAGGCGAAATCCTCGACGAGATCGCCTTCGCCCCGGTCCAGGATCGGGTCGAGCAGCTCGTTCGCGAGCTGATGCGTGCGGTCGCGCATATGCTGCAGCCGCCGCGGGCCGAACGCGCCGGCACAGGCCTTGCGCAGCCGCGCGTGTTCCTCGCCTTCGACGTTGTTCATATGCCCGATGAGCGTCGGCCGGTGGTCGGCGGGCAGCCCGAGGTTGGCCTTGCGCCAGTGCTCCGCGGCGACGGACGGGCATTTGGACAGCCGGGGGTCGGCCATCGCGGAAACGACGTCCGCGTGCCGGGTCAGCAACCAGGTCCAGGTGTCGCCGGGGAGTGGGAGCCGGAACGCCGGCGCGTTGCTCCGAAGCCATTCGTAGGCGGGCGAGGGATCCCTGTCGAAGTCCGGACCGAACATCGCGGGGACCGCGGCGGCATCGTATGCGGCGTCAGGCATACGAGCCACCATGCCAGCCGCCGGCCGAATCGCGTCCGGCGAACGCGGGTATCGGGCTGTCTCACGCGATCGTCAACGCGGTCCCCCTGTCACCCCCTTGTGGTGACCCAGCAAGATCGAAGCGGGTGCGGTGCGTAACGGGTTGGAGGTGACCCTCGTCAGCGAGTTCGGCAAGCACGACCGTGACGCGGTCTCGGCGCGGCCGCGCGGTTCGCTCCGGGGTTTCGCCGACACCGTCGGCCTCGCCTCCGCCCGCGTCTGGCGGCTGCGTGGCCGCGCCTGGAACACCCTGCGGCATCCGGCGGGGTGGGAGCTGTGGCGCCTGCCGCCCGCGGCGGTCTTCTGGATGCTCGGCACCGAGATCGCGGTCGCGTTCTGGGCCTTGAAATCGCAAGTCAGTGCGTCCCTCACGACGACGGATCTCGTCCGCTTCGGCGTGATCGCGGGCTGCACGATCTGGTATCTCGTCCAGACACAGCATCCGGAGGAGCAGCGCCGGGCCGACGACCGGCGCGGCGAGCACATCGACCAGACCGCCGTCTGGCTGGGCGGCGCGGCCGTCCTGCTGCCGCCCACGTTGTCGCTCACGCTGCTGCTGATGGTGCGCGTGCAGCGCTACTCCATCGCACACAAGGCGATGACGACCTTCCTCTTCACCACCGCCGCGCACGCCGCCTCCATCCTCGGCGTGCACACGATCACCCGGCTGACGTCACTGCACGGCTGGCTCGAATCGGGCACGCTCCCCCAGCGGCCCGGCGACATCGCGGTCGCCGCCGTCGCGCTGCTGGGCGCCGCGCTCTGGTATTTCGCGTCGCAGACGCTGCTGATCAGCATCGCGCGCGGCCTGGCGTGGGGCGGCTGGCGGCGGCAGAAGCTGATCGGCAGCTGGGCCGACAACGCGGACTTCGTCTACGCGCTGCAGCTCGCCGCGTGCACGACGATCCTCGGCGCGGTCAACATCGCACTGGTGCCGCTGGTGATGATCGGGGTCGCGCTCCGCTCGACCCGGCTCTCGCAGGCGCTGGCGGACACGATCGCGCGCAGCCAGCGCGACCGGAAGACCGGGCTGCTGACCGAAGACTCCTTCCACGCGCCCGCCGCGCTCCGGCTGCTCGAAGACCAGACCGGGCGGCGGCCGACGGCGTTCCTGATGCTGGATCTCGACCACTTCAAGCAGTGGAACGACAAGTACGGGCATTCCGGCGGTGACATCGTGCTCGGCTGCGTCAGTGCCGTGCTGCGGCAGAACACCCGCTCCACGGACGTCGTCGGGCGGTGGGGCGGCGAGGAGTTCTCGGTGCTGCTGCCGGACACCACCCGCGAGGAGGCGATGCGGATCGCCGAACGGATCCGGGCGGCCGTCGCGAAGACCGCGATCACCGGCCTGACCGAACTCGCCAGCGGGCACGCCACCAACGAACCCCGCGCGGTGGGGCCGATCCACGGCTGCACCGTGTCGATCGGCGTCGGGCTGTCGCCGGAGCACTCGACGGACTACGGCGAGCTCTTCCGCGCCGCGGACGCGGCCATGTACCAAGCGAAACGGAGCGGGCGGAACCGCGTGGTCGTGGCACCCTCCGCGGTTCCGCCTTCACCCCGGGCCCCGACGTCACCCCTGAGCCGGGCGGGCGACTCGCGCCGCGATTGACGCGTTTAGTCCTCTGAATGCGTTTCGCCGAGCGTCAGCGGCGGGTCACGAGGCGGGTCTCGAGCAGATCGTCGACCACCCGGGTCTCCACGCCGGTCCGCCGTTCGAACGCGGACCCGCTCAGCGGCCACAGCGCGACCAGCACGACCCCCACCGCGGACAGGGCGGCCAGCACCAGCGCGGCGACGAACTGGGCGGCGCCGTCGGTCGCCGTGCTCAGCACCGCGAAGCCGATCAGGACGATGCCGGTCGGCAGGACGGCGGCCAGCGCCACCAGGAAGGCGGGCGTGCGGCGCAGGTCGCGGCGCCGGGTGGTCAGCCAGGCGGCGAGCAGGCAGGCGAACGACGCCCCGAGCAGGCAGGCACCCGCCGCGTCGCTGAGCCGGTGCCAGCCGAGCGCGATGGTCGACGACGCGACCCAGGCGACGGCGATGCCGCCGATCCCGATGATCGCCGGACGGAACCGTTGGGGCAGAACGAAGGCGAGTGCCATCAGGATGGCCATGGCGGCACTGACGTGACCACTGGGGAAGCTGTTGTGTCCCGGTCCGCGGCCGCCGTCGGGCAGTTCGGGCCGGACGAGGACGTAGAGCTTGAGCAGTTGCGCGGCGACGAGCGGGAGCACGAGGACGCTCAGCGCGGGGACGAGGAGACCGGGTTTGCGCCGGAGCAGGGCCAGGACGACGAGCCCGATCCCGGCGGCGCCGATCACCAGCACCATGTCCTGGTCGCGCAGCGGTCCCGCCCAGTCCATTGTGGACCACTGACCGGACTGCGCGCTCCGGACGACGCCGTTCTCCGCGAGCTGCCCGGCCGACGTGTGCACGAACAGCACGTAGGTCACGACGAACGCGGCGGCCAGTCCCAGTCCGGTGGCGAGCTGGAACACGGCCCTGGACAGGGTCCGCCTGGTCTCGGCGTGCCGTCCCGGCAGCGGACGGCGGGCGGGGGTCGGCTTCGCTTCGTGGATGAGTAGGGCCATGGGTCCCACTGTCCCCACGCCGTTTCGCCGTGAGGTCCGGACAATGTCATGGTTCTGCTACAAGATCGAGCCGAGTCGCACACGCGCGGAGACATCCGAATAATGGCGGCGTGGCAAGTGTCCTTGTGATCGAAGACGACGCGTCCGTGCGGGAGGGGCTGGAACTCGCGCTGCGACGGCAGGCGCACACCGTGTACACGGCCGAGAGCGGTGAGCTCGGGCTGGAGAAACTGCGGGTGTTCCAGCCCGACATCGTCGTACTGGACCTGATGCTCCCCGGCATCGACGGCTTCGAGACCTGCCGCCGCATCCGCTCGGCGGGCGAGGTGCCGATCATCATGCTCACCGCCCGCAGCGACGACTTCGACATCGTGGCCGGGCTGGAGGCGGGTGCCGACGACTACGTCACCAAACCGATCGAGCCCCGCGTGCTCGACGCCCGGATCCGGGCGGTGCTGCGGCGGGCGGTGAGCGAGAAGCCCGCGAGCGACGCAGCCGCCGGGGAACGACACGGCGGCCTGGTCATCGACCGGGCCGGGCTGGTGGTCACGAAGAACGGCGAGCCGGTCTCGCTGACGCCGACCGAACTGAAGCTGCTACTGGAGCTGTCGCGCACGCCCGGCCAGGTCTACAGCCGCCAGCAGATCCTCTCCGCCGTCTGGGATCACGACTACCTCGGCGACTCCCGGCTGGTCGACGCCTGTGTCCAGCGGCTGCGCGCGAAGATCGAAGACGTCCCCGCGAAACCCGAACACGTCCAGACCGTCCGCGGCTTCGGGTACCGGTTCGGCCGTTCATGAGGTGGCTCTCCGGGCTGCGGCCGCGGCTCATCCTGGCGTTCGCGGCGATGACGATCATCGGGGCGGCGGCCGCGGCGGGGGCCAGTTACGTCTCGGCCCGGAACGCGATCCTCGAGGCGGTGCAGGACGCGGCGATGAACCAGCTGAAGGACCGGGTCGCCGCCTACGGCCGCCCGCTGTCCACGCCGCCGACCCAGGAGCAGCTCAACGATTTCGCCGGCAGCCTGCGGTTGAACGCCGTCGCGGTCTACCGCGACCTGCGATCGGCCAACGGCCCGGATCTCGCCACGTTCTCCCCCGAGTTGCGCCAGACCGTCGCGAACGACTTCCGCATCCAGTTCCAGCGCGTCGACCGCGGAAGCATTCCGGAACTGCTGGTCGGGCTGCCGGTGCTGGCCAGGCAGTCCGACGGGGCGATGAGGAACAGCGGCGTCGAGGTGTACTCACTCACCTCGCTCGTGCAACAGCAACAGGCCATCGACGAACTCGCGAAATCCGCCTGGCAGACGGCCGCGCTGGTCCTCCCGCTGGCCGCGGCGCTCGCCCTGCTCGCGGCGAGGCAGGTGCTCCGGCCGGTCCGGGCGCTCAACACCGCCGCCGCCCAGCTCGGCGAAGGCAGGCTCGACGTCCGGCTGCCCGCCAAGGGTTCCGACGAGCTGGCCGAACTGGTCACGACCTTCAACAACACCGCCGCCGAACTGGAGCGCACGGTCGGTGAGCTGAGAGCCATGGAGGCCGACGCCCGCCGGTTCGTGGCCGACGTCTCGCACGAACTCCGCACCCCGCTCGCGGCGATGAACGCGGTCACCGACGTGCTCGACGAGGACGCGGAGGCGCTGCCGCCGGACACCGCCGTCGCGGCACGGCTGGTCTCCGGCGAGACCCGGAGGCTGACGCGGCTGGTGCAGGACCTGGTCGAGATCTCCCGGTTCGACGCCGGCCGCGCCGAACTCGTGCTCGACGAATGGGATCTCGCGACGGCGATCCGGGACAGTCTCGACGCCCGAGGCTGGCGCGACGGCGAAGACCTGGTCACCGACCTGCCGGAGGGCGTTCTCGCCCGCGTGGACCGGCGGCGGCTCGACCTGATCGTGGCCAACCTCGTCGGCAACGCCTTCCGGCACGGCGCGGCCCCGGTCCAGGTCCGGCTGCGCGCCGACGGCGACGGCGTCACCCTGGCGGTCGAGGACCGCGGGCCCGGGATCGATCCGCAGGTCCTGCCGCACGTCTTCGACCGGTTCACCAAGGCCGACACCGCCCGCGCCCGGTCCGAGGGCAGCGGGCTGGGCCTGGCGATCGCGCTGGAGAACGCCCGCCTGCACGGCGGCGACATCACCGCGGCCGACACCGGGCACGGTGCCCGGTTCGTGCTGCGCCTGCCGCACCTGCCCGAAGGAGGGGCGCGATGAGGAAGCCTCGCGTACTGCTCGCCTTCGCGGCCGCGGCCCTCGTGGCCGCCTGCGGTGTCCAGCCGACCGGAGTCGTCCCGGCCGGGCCGGGGCCGTCGATCCGCGCCACCACGGGGACGAACGTCCTCGGCGGACTGACGCTGTACTTCGTCTCCGACGGCCGGGTCATCCCGGTGACCCGGCCCACCGAAGGGTTCATCTCCCCCGAGGGCGCGGTCACGCTGCTGCTGCAGGGGCCGACGGAACGGGAAGCCGCGCAGGGACTCACCACGTTCGTCCCGCCGGAGCTGGGCAAGCTCCGGGTCTACCCGGGCGACCCATCGAGTCTCGCGCTGCCGTACTCGATGCGCAAATTGTCCGATCAGGCCATCAATCAGCTGGTCTGCACCGTGATCGCGGCCTCCGCGGCCACCGGCCGGGCGCCACAGTCCAAGGGCGTGAACGTGATCTCGCCGAACGAGGACGTGTACTTCCAATCCTGCCAGCCGAACTGAATTCGTCACTCACCGTGCTCACATAAAAGCACTTCTCGTATCTGTACGGGCGTGAGCCTCTTTTGGTTCAACGATCAAGGTAACTGTGGGCGAACACACTCGGGCGTGACATTGCCGTGTCCTTTTCGTAATGTTGCCCGGAGCTCGCGGCCCCCGACGCGAGTTCCCGTCCCCGAAGTGGTGAGTGATCAGAGAAATGGCCGGCAGACATCGCAAGATCAAGGCTCCGCAGTGGAAGCTCCCCGCGGGTATCGCGGCAGCGGTCGCCACGGCGCTCCCGGCGTCGATGTGGCTGACCTCCGCGGGTTCCCCTGACGTCGAAGCGGCCAGCGCCGCGCTCGCGCTGAAGGCTCCCCCGGTCTCCAGCGTGACTCCCCCGCCGTCGACCAGCAGCACCCCGCCCTCCAGCAGCACGACCACCCCGCCGCCGTCGACCTCCTCGGCTCCCCCGAAGCCGACGACGTCGACCAAGGCCCCCGCCCCGGTGAAGAAGACCGTGCCCGCCGCGACGGCGTGCTCGACCAGCCTCGCCGGCACCAAGCCGCACGTGGCCCAGGTCGGCAATCACGTGAAGGCGAAGTTCGGCGTGAAGAACGTCGGCGGTGTCGCCGGCCGGGCGAACGCCAGCGACCACCCCTCCGGCCTCGCGCTGGACTTCATGGTGGACACCGCCACCGGCAACGCGATCGCCGAGTACCTCCTGGCCAACCAGAAGGACTTCGGTATCACGTACGTCATCTGGCGCCAGCGCTACAACGACGGCAGCGGCTGGGACACCATGGAGGACCGCGGCGGCGCGACCGCCAACCACATGGACCACGTCCACGTCTCCTTCGCCAAGAGCGCGAAGGTGAACGTCAGCTGCTGACGACTTCGTTCAACGACGCCGAGCGGACCGCTCGCCTGGCTGGATCACGGGTCGGCCCACGACCTCTTCCACGCCTTTGACGGCGAGCCGGTCCGCTCGCTCGTTCTCCGGATGCCCCGCGTGGCCTTTGACCCAATGCCACTCGACCTCGTGCCGTGAAGCGGCTTCGTCGAGACGGCGCCACAGATCGGCGTTCTTGACCGGTGTCTTCGCCGACGTCATCCAGCCGTTGTTCTTCCAGTTGCGCACCCAGCTGGTGATGCCGTTCCGGACGTAGGTGCTGTCGGTGTAGATGTCCACCGTGACCCGGCGCTTCAGGCTTTCCAGCGCCTCGATCGGCGCGGTCAGCTCCATCCGGTTGTTCGTGGTCGGCCCGGCATCCCCGCCGTAGATCTCCTTCTCGACGGTGCCGTACCGCAGTACCGCGCCCCAGCCGCCGGGACCGGGATTCCCGCTGCACGCGCCATCGGTGTAGATCTCGACTTCCGCCACCGGAACACCCTAGCGACGGGGCTCAGTCCGGCAGGAGCGGCACCCACGGCTCCTCGACCTGTCCCAGATGCACAGCGCGCGTGATGGACTTCGCGCCGAACCGGTCCCGGACGGTGTCGAGCGTCGAGTCGAGCGCGTCCCTCGGTTTCGCCCCGAACGGCAGCGCCAGCTGGATCGCGTCGTCCTTCGACAGATTCGTGAGTGCGAGCCCGATCAGCGTGAGACCGCGTTCGTCGATCAGCGGTCTCGCCGTCGCGAGCAGGCCCCGCGCGGCCGCGACGATCGCGCCGGTCTGCTCGGTCGCCTCCAAAAGGGTGTGCGAACGCGTCGCCTTGGTGAAATCGGCGAACCGCATCCGCAACACGACGGTGCGGCACACCCGGTGCGCCGCCCGCAGGCGACGGGCGAGGCGATCGGCGAGCGTCAGCAGCGTCGCGTCGAGCTCGGCGGGCGAACGCGGCCTGCTGCCGAGCGCGCGCTGCGCCCCGATCGACCGGCGGCGACGGCCCGTCTGCACGCGGCGCGGGTCGTCGTTGTGGGACAAGGCGTGCAGATGGGCACCGACGCCGCGGCCGAGCATCCGGACGAGTTCCTTCTCCCCGAACCCCTCCATCTGCCCGACCGTCGTCACCCCGCGCTCGCGGAGCTTCCGCGCCGTCACCTTGCCCACGCCCCACAGCCGCTCGACCGGGAGCGGGTGCAGGAACTCCAGCTCCTTGTCGTGCGGCACGACGAGCAGTCCGTCGGGTTTCGCGACCCCGCTGGCCACCTTCGCGAGGAACTTCGTCCTCGCCACGCCCACGGTGATCGGCAAACCGACCTGCTCCAGGACGTCCTTCCGCAGTTTCGCGGCGATCCGACTCGGCGTGCCCGCGATCTTCAGCAGCCCGCCGACGTCGAGGAAGGCCTCGTCGATCGAAATGCCTTCCACGAGCGGCGTCGTGTTGCTGAAGACCTCGAAGACCGCCTTGCTGGCCGCCGAATACGCGCGCATCCGGGGCGGGACCACGATCGCGTCCGGGCACAGCCGCCGCGCCTGACCGCCGCCCATCGCCGTGCGCACGCCGTACGCCTTCGCCTCGTAGCTGGCCGCCAGCACCACCCCGCCGCCGACGATGACCGGCCGCCCGCGGAGCTTCGGGTCGTCACGCTGCTCGACCGACGCGTAGAACGAGTCCAGGTCGGCGTGCAGGATGGGACCCTCGGTCGTCATAGAACATATGTTCGCATCAAACGGCCCAGTGGCCAAGCCACCTCACCCAGGGGAGCCGAGCGCTCCCGCCAGGGCCGAAGCGAGGAGGGCGACGGTGCGATCGTCGTCTTCGGCCAGGTCACGCAGCACGTCCAGCGCGAGGACGGGCGGCATCTCGACAAGTGCCTGGGTGAGGCGGATCCGCGCGGCGGGCTCCGCGGTCGCGAGCTCACCGGTCAACGCGCTCATGATCCGGTCCGCGACGCTGTCGTCCCGTGCCAAGGCGCCGAGGACCTCGGCCGCCTCGACGTCGGTCGTGCCCTCGACCACCATGCGGACGAGTTCCGGCACGGCCGCGCTCTCCCCACGCGACCCCAGCGCCAGCGCGGCGCGGGCGCGGACCGCCGGATCCGGGTCGCCGAGTACGTCCGTCAGTGCCGCGGTCGCCTCGTCACCGGGCATCCCGGCGATCGCGAGGACCGCGCGCCGCCGGACGTCGACGTCCGCCGAACGCAAGCCGGACGCCAGACTCGCCACGCCGTCACCGCCCGCCCTCGCGAGTGCCCACCGCAGGGCCCCGGCGACGTTCGGATCGGCTTCGGTGAGGACCGCGCCGGCCAGCAGTTCGGCGGGCACCTCCGCCGGGGCCAGTGCGGTCTGCTGCCGCCGGGCCGCATGGGGCGAGTTGAGCCCATGCAACAGCTCGACGATGCGCAGGACCCCTTCCCAGCCCGTGGGTGCCGAACCGTCGACCGCGCGGAGCCGGTCGAGCAGCTCCTGTTCCCGGTTCAGGCGTTCCTCGGTCCGCCGGATGAGATCGCGGACGAGATCGGACGGCTCGAAGGCCGGATCCTCCAAGGCGCGTCCGATCTCGCGCAGCGAGAGGCCGAGGGACCGCAGGCTCTCCACATGGAAGATCCGGCGGATGTCCTCGTCGGAGTACTCGCGGTAGCCGCCGAAGGTGCGGCCGGTCGGCCGCACCAGCCCGAGGGAGTCGTAATGCCGGAGCATCCGGCTGCTCACCCCCGAGCGGCGCGCCACCTCACCGATCAGCATCAGGCTCCCTCCGGTCCCAGCGCGACGATCCGTTTCGACTCGTCGAAACCGGCGTCCGGGTTGCGCAGGAGCCGCTCCGTGGCGTGGGCGTGCGCCCGCACCGCCAGGTCGGTACTCGCCGAGCCCGCCCGCAGGACGGGTTCGATCACGGGTCCGAGCGCGACGAGCGCCCTGCTGAGACTCAGCCGCACCGTCCGGTCGCCCCGGCCGAGCTGGTCGGCCAGGTCACGGGCCAGCCGGGCCCGCTCCCCGTCGGGGACGAGGACGACCGCGGCCCGCCACGCGCTCCGGGCGACCTCGTCGTCGGCGTCGTGCAGCAGCGACCGCGTGATCGCGGGCCACGCGGCGCGGTCCCCGATCTTGGACAGCGTGTGCAACGCCTGGCTCCGGGCCTGGGCGACCTCCGAGCCGAGCTCGGCCAGAAGCACCGGCACCGTGTTCTCCGCGGGCAGCCGCGTCAGCGCCCAGGTCAGCATGTCCCGGACGTAGAAATCCGGCTCGATCGCGCACCGCGCCACGAGCGGGCCGACGAATCCGACGTCCGGATGCGTCCCGGCCGCCAGCGCCGCCTGGAGCCGCGTCGATGAGCTTTCGGCACCGAGCGCGTCGAGGATGCGCAGGTCCGGTGAAGTCCTCTGTGTCGTGTTGATGGGGATCACCTCCTGCGCTCCAGTGAAGACCTTGTCACGATGTCAAGGTCAAGTCCGGCGCTCCACCGCGATCAGTCGAACGGGGGTCCGGAGTACGAGACCCGGTGCTTGAACACCTCGCCGTCCCGGATCTCGGCGGTGTACGTCGGCCTCGGCGACATCGCGCGCCAGGCGTTCAGCACCTCTTCCGACTCCCAGTACTCGAAGATGTTCACCCGGCCCGGTTCGAGCGTGTCCGCCGAGATCACCACGTCGAGGCAGCCGGGATGGGCCCGCGCCTTCTCGACGATCACCTGGTGTCCCTCGACGTACCGGTCCCGCTCTTCCGGGTCGACGTACACCTTTCCCGCCACGATCACCGTCATTTCAGACTCCCTTCGTCCGGTCGGTTCACCCCACCGACGAACGCGGACGACGCGAACCGACACGGGCGCGGAAGAAATCCGTCACCGATCGTCCGCCGGCGAAACACCAGATCGCGATCACCGGGTCGCAGATCGCGCAGCCGAACGACGAATCGTCCAGGAACGGGATGATAGGGGCGCCCTTCAGGTGGTGCACGACGTCCCAAGCCGTGTGCAGCAGCCAGCCGATCCCGATGAACGTCCACGATTCGAGCCCGCGGTACGCCACATAGGCCATCAGTGCGGTGAAGACGAGTTCCCAGATGCCGAGCCCGCCGCCGCTGGCGTAGGCCGCGCCCGCGCCGGCGATCATGACCGCGTTGAAGCGGCGGCGGTGCGGCTCGTGGATCAACGACATCAGGACGACATAGCCGAGGCCGACGAGAATCGGCGCGATGATCATCATGGCTCGACGCTAGGACCGGACGACGTCCGCTCCCAGTGGCGTGAACGACGCCTTGCAACGGGATCTCGCCATCGGGCAGGTACCTTGCGGTTCATGCACACCGTCGCCGTCCTCGCGCTGGACAAGGTGATCCCGTTCGACCTGTCGACGCCGATCGAGGTCTTCACCAGGACCCGGCTCGCGGACGGAAGCCCGGGCTATCGCGTGGTCGTCTGCGCGGAACACCCGGAAGTCGACGCCGGGCACTTCACCCTGCGCGCGCCGCGAGGGCTGGACGCGCTGCGCGAGGCGGGCACCGTCATCGTCCCCGGCACCGCCGAGCCGGCCCGGCCGTTGCCGGAATCCGTCCACGCCGCGCTGAACTCGGCGGCCGCGAGGGGTACGCGGATCGCCTCGATCTGTTCCGGAACGTTCATCCTCGCCGCCGCGGGCCTGCTCGACGGCCTTCGCGCCACGACGCATTGGGTCGCCGCCGAGGCACTGGCCGCGGCGTACCCGGATGTCGACGTCGACCCGGACGTGCTCTATGTCGACAACGGGCAGATCCTGACCTCCGCGGGCGCCGCCGCGGGTCTGGATCTGTGCCTGCACCTGATCCGGCGGGACCACGGCTCCGCGATCGCGGCCGACGCCGCCCGCCTCTCGGTCATGGCGCTCGAACGCGAGGGCGGCCAGGCGCAGTTCATCGCGTTGCGGCATCCGCCCGCACCCCGTGGCGCGACGCTGGAGCCGACTTTGTTGTGGATGCAGGAAAATCTCGCGCGCGAGCTCACACTGGCCGATATCGCCACACGCGCCGGGATGAGCACGCGCACGCTGATCCGGCACTTCCGCGAGCAGACCGGGACGACGCCGTTGCAGTGGCTGCACCGGACCCGCGTCCGGCAGGCGCAGCATCTGCTGGAGACCACCGAACACGCCGTCGAGCGGATCGGCGCCGAAGTCGGTTTCGGTTCGCCCACCTCGTTCCGCGACCGGTTCAAGCGCACGACCGGCGTCAGTCCGGGCACCTATCGACGCGCTTTCCGTTAAGCGGCGAGGGTCAGAACGGTGTCCGAAGCCCGTGCCCGGGCCTGGTCGGCGAACCGCCTTCGCGCGACGACGACTCTGAGCCATCGTTCGGAACGCTCGGCGTCCAGCTCGGAGGTGGCACGGGCGAGCACCTCGGCGGCGTGCGCGGCGGACTCGATCTCCGCGGCGGCGCCGAGGTAGTCGCCCGCCTCGATGAGCTTGTAGGCGTGGCGCATCTCGGTCTGCGCGGTCGAGTAGATGGCGTAGGCGGCGAGGTTGTTCGCCAGCGGGCCCAGTGAATGCGACATCGGCTTCTCCGTTCCTTCTCTACAGACACGTCGAACGGGCCCGCCCCGGTTCGACATGGCGGAGTGATTTTTTCCGAGGGTTGCGCAAAGTGGCCGCTTCACGACAGCCTGAAGCGCATGCCAGCCCGAGCGGCGTCGTTCCGCAGTGTCTTCGCGGTCGCCGGATTCCGCCGGATCTGGCTCGCGCATCTGCTCTCGGTCGCCGGCGACCAGCTGGCCAGGGTCGCGCTCACGGTGCTGGTGTTCGACCGGACTTCGTCGGCGGGCTGGGCCTCGGCGGCGTACGCGCTGACCTTCGTGCCCGACCTCCTCGGCGGCGCGCTGGGCGGGGTCGCGGACCGGTTCTCGCGACGCACCGTGATGGTGGTGACCGACGTCGGCCGCGCGGTCCTGATCGCGCTGATGGCGGTGCCCGGCCTCCCGCTGCCCGCCGCGGCCGCGCTGTTGTTCCTCGTCCAGCTCATGGCCGGGCCGTTCCACGCGGCCCGCCAGGCGATGCTGCCGGATCTGCTCGATCCGGACCGGCTGGTCGTCGGCCAGGCCGTCATCTCGTCCACCTACCAGGCCGGGCTCGTGGTGGGCTTCGGCGCGGGCGCCGCCGTCGTCACCGGCCTCGGCGTACCCGGGGCACTGCTGATCGACGCGGGAACGTTCGCGCTTTCGGCGCTCATGCTGCGCTTCGGGCTCGAACGTTTCCCGCCCTCGGCACCCGCCCATCACGAACGCCCGTCGCTGCTCGAGGGCTGCCGTCTGGTGGCGCGCGACCGCAAGCTGCGCTGGCTGCTGCTCATCGCCTGCTGCTGCGGTTTCTACGTCGTGCCCGAGGGCCTCGCCGTCCCGGTCGCCGCCGAACTGGGCGGCGCGGGCGCCTTGCCGTGGCTGCTGGCCGCGAACCCGGTCGGCTCGGTGCTCGGCGGGCTCCTGCTGAGCCGGATCCCGCGTGAACGGCAGATCCGGGTGCTGGGCGCGCTGACGGTGGCGAGCAGCCTGGTGCTGATCCCGACCGGCTGGGCTCCGGGACTGGTCACGATCGTCGTGCTGTGGACGATCTCGGGGGTGTTCTCCGCGCACGACATGATCACGCAGACGCAATACAGCCTCGCGGCGCCGCCCGCCCATCGCGGCCAGGTGATCGGGGTCGCGATCGCGGCGCTGCGGGCGGCTCAGGCGGCGGGGATCGCGGCGGCCGGGCTGCTGGCCCAGGTCGTCGCGCCGACCACCGTGGTCACCGTCGCGGCGATCGCCGGTGTGGTGGTCGCCTTCGTCGCCGGGGTGGGCTGGTCACGGGCGGTGTCGTCCCGCCGCGGCCCTGGGGAATCCGAAGATCCCGTGGGTCCGGTCGGCGGGACGACACCCGTTGGCGAACACGGTTCCTGACACATCACGTCCAGTTGTTGTCCCGACGGGTCGTCCAGTTGTTGTCACGCACTACGTTCACCTCCCTTCGCGAAAGCCGCGCTCGTGGGCGAGATCACTCAGGTCCAGTTGTTGTCACGCCGAGTGGTCCAGTTGTTGTCACGCATGCCGTTCACCTCCCTCGAAATAGCGATCTATCCGGCAAAACACTCACCAGTTGTTGTCCTGCATCGGTGCACCTCCCTCGTTTCGGTTGGGCTGTCCGGGGGAATTCGGGGCCACGACTCTCATCGTCCGGTCAACGACGGTCGTCGCAGTCCCGGTTCGATTACGGTGTAGATCACCGACGGAAGAGGGTGCGTGGACGGACGACTCGGCGGCGCGCGGCGGCGGCTCAAGGCCTGGCACCTGTGGAGCCTGCCGCGACCTGTGCGTTCCTACGTCCTGGTCGTGAATCTCATCGCAGTCCTCTCGACCGCCGCCACGGCCCGGCGGGTGCCGGTGACCGGTACCGATCTCGTCCGGTTCGGCGTCTTGACGCTGTGCGCGGCCATCGCGATCGAGGGCACCCGGCAGATCGAACGCCAACGGGAGTACGACAGAGCCCCGTCGGTCGCCTACGTCGACACCAAGGCGGTCTGGAGCGTCGCCGCCGTCATCGCGCTGCCTCCGGTGCTCGCCGCCGCGATGGTCGTGGTGACCTACACCATCGCATGGCTGCGGATCTGGCCACACCAACGGCCGGTTCTCCCCCATCGGTGGATCTTCTCCGCCGCGACGGTGCTCTGCGGCACGCAGGCCGCCGTCGTCGTCCTCAGCCTCGGCATGCGTCATTACCCAGGCGCGCCCGACTCCGGACTGCTCGCCGGTCTCGGCGATCTCGCTGTCATCGTCGTGGCCGCGGCCCTGCGCTGGGCGATCAACACCGTGCTGGTGATGGTCGCGATCGCGCTCTCGTCGCCGCCGAAGTCGATCGGCGAACTGTTCTCCGGGTTCGGCGACCAGATCCTCGAAGCGGGCGCGCTGGGCCTCGGCCTCGTGACGGCCGTCGTCCTCGTCCAGGCCAACCCGCTGGTACTGGTCGGCGTCGTCATCGCGCTGGTCGCGCTGCACCGCGGGCTGCTGCTGACGCAGTACCGGCGTGACGCGCACACCGACGCCACCACCGGTCTAGTCACGAAACGCCGCTGGCGCCAGCTGGCGGAAGAACAGCTGGGCCGCACTCGCGCCGGCCGCAAACTGGGTGTGCTGTTCCTCGATCTCGACAACTTCAAGACGATCAACGACACCTACGGCCATCCCAACGGCGACCTCGTCCTGCGCGCGGTCGGCGACGCCCTGCTCGCCGAGGTCCGCGAACAGGACATCTGCGGGCGGTGGGGCGGCGAGGAATTCGCGATCGTCATCCCGGACATCCACGGCGAGGAGACGCTGCGCCAGGTGGCCGAACGGATCCGGCACCAGGTGGCGGTGGTCTCGGTCGCGCTGCCCGATCGCGACACCGTGCTGACCGATCTGACGGTGTCGATCGGCGGGGCGCTGTATCCGGCGGCCAACATCACCAGCGTCGACGACCTCCTCGTCGCCACCGACACCGCGCTCTACCGGGCGAAGCAGGGTGGCCGCAACAGGGTCGAACTGGCGCCGCCCGCGCAGTAGGGTTCGCCGCGTCCGGGGACTGCGCCTGTTCCGGGTGGAGAACGACGAGCAAAGAGCGCAGATTTCCTTATATGAAAGGAATGCGCTCGGGGCGAGTTATGACACTACTACTGGCCCGAAACTGTCGGTGGTCGGTTGTACGTTCTGCGTGTGGACACACTCAACGCCACTGTGGCGCTACTAAAGGAAATCACCTCGTCAGAAGCCCTTCGGGAGGTCAATGCTTCACTCGATACGTTGGGGGACAACGATTCCGTGGATGCCGCCATCGCTGCGTCGGAGGGCATCGCACGCTTGGAGGCAATTCGGTTCCGCGCTCTGGGGCGATTAAGCCGTCATCGCGATGGAGCTTCCAGTGTCGTGCAGGAGGTCGCGTTCGCTTTGTCCGTTGTGGACGGACATGCTGCCGGACTGGTCTCCACCGCTCAGGCGTTGACCACCCGCCTGCCACGCACACTGGGACTCCTGGACGCCGGAAAGGTCGGCGGGTACGGAGCGATGAAAGTCGCGGCAGCCACCGCTTGGCTCTCGGACGAGGACGCCCGCGCGGTGGACGCGGTCCTGGAGGATCGGATCCCGGACCGCAACTCCGATCAGATCCGGAAAGCCGCCAACCACGCGGCGATGATGGCCGACCGCGACGGCGCCTCCCGCCGCGCCGAACGCAACCGCGGCGGACGCCGTGTGACGGTACGGCAAGGCGACACCGGCGTGGCGTCCATCGAGGTCGAAGACGGACCCGCCGAAAAGGTCGCCGCCGCCTACACCCGCATCGACCGCGAAGCCCGCGCCCTGCGCGCCGACGGGGAAACGCGCACCCTGGAACAGTTACGTGCCGATGTCGCCCTCGACCTCCTGCTGGGCAGCCAGGGCGGGAAGAGCGAACGGTCCGAAGTGTTCCTCTACATGGACCTTCAGACGTATTTGGGGTTGAACGATGATCCCGCGGAGATGGCCGGGCATGGGCATATCCCGGCGTCGCTGGCCCGAGAAATCGCCAGTGGGTCGAACACGGTGCTGCGGCGGATCATCACCGACCCACTCTCAGGACAGGTCCTCGACCTCGGCCGGGATCGGTATCGACCTACTGCCGGTCTGGACGAGTTCGTGCGGGTGCGGGACCGTGAGTGCCGAAGACCCGGCTGCCACCGCGTGGCCCAGGCTTGCGACCTCGACCATTCCCTGCCCTGGCAACACGGCGGCCACACCACAGACACCGAACTGATCGACCTCTGCCGCCGCGACCACCGACTCAAAGACGAACCCGGCTGGAACTACCGGCTGGCCTCCGACGGGACTCTCACGATCACCACACCCACCGGGCAGCGCTACGACAGCACCCCACCCCCACTGCACGAACCCCGCGACGAAGCACCACCGTTCTGAGCCGCCGCCGGAAAACGGCAACGGCACGACGCGGCGTCGCGAGCCCGACCACCTCCCTGCTCGAGCCCCGTCGCCGGATAGCGACGACAGCACCGAGGACACGACCGACACCGGCCAAGTCGCCGAAAAATGGCCACGGCGCGGGACCGAAACTCCACACACCGACCTCGCCGGAAAACGGCCACGATGCCGCACGCCGCCGCGCCTCGCGCCCGCTTGCTCCTCGCCGGCCGACCGTCGCCGAGAAACCGCGGGCCCCGCCGAGCAAACCGGCGCCATCACACCCTGACGGCCGTCGCCACAAAACGGCCACTCCCCCGCCAGACCGCGCCAACGCCCGACACCAACGCCAACAACCCCCAAGCTCCGCCGACCACCCCGGTGAAACCGGCGTGAACACCCGGTGACACCTCCCGACCCCTACCGGCGACCCCAGCCGCCAGTTGTCCACTTCATGACGTCATCCGGCCCTGCCCCTAGGTGTTCCACGACACTTTTTGGCGGGTTCCTACAATCCCCGGCCCCCGGCATGCGCCACCGGCGACATTCTCGTACCGGCCGGTAAGAGGCAGGCTGTTAGACAGGTATCAGGAGACTGTCCCGCGCGTGATCCAGCGGGACGGTGCCGCTCACTTGGGAGGCTCAGTCGGTGTTCAGTCGTGTCGCCATCGTCAACCGCGGGGAAGCCGCGATGCGGCTCATCCACGCCGTCCGCGAGCTTTCGGCGGAGACCGGACGGCGGATCGAGACCGTCGCGCTCTTCACGGACGCGGACCGGTCGGCGACGTTCGTGCGGGAAGCCGACATCAGCTACAACCTCGGGCCCGCGTCGGCGCGCCCGTATCTCGATTTCGCCGTGCTGGAGCGGGCCCTGACCGAGACCGGAGCCGACGCGGCCTGGGTCGGCTGGGGGTTCGTGGCCGAGGACCCGGCCTTCGCGGAGCTGTGTGAGCGGCTGGGCGTCACCTTCATCGGTCCGAGCGCGGACGCGATGCGCAAACTCGGCGACAAGATCGGCGCGAAGCTGATCGCCGAAGAGGTCGGCGTGCCTGTCGCCCCGTGGAGCCGCGGCGCCGTCGCGGATCTCGACGCCGCCATCAAGGCCGCCTCCGAGATCGGCTACCCGCTGATGCTCAAGGCGACCGCCGGCGGCGGCGGTCGCGGTATCCGCGTCATCACCTCCGCCGACGAGCTCAAGGACGCCTACGAGCGCACCAGCCTGGAGGCCGAGCGCGCCTTCGGCAGCGGCGTCGTCTTCCTGGAGCGCCTGGTCACCGGCGCCCGGCACGTCGAGGTCCAGGTCATCGCCGACGGCCAGGGCACCGCGTGGGCGCTCGGCGTCCGCGACTGTTCGGTGCAGCGCCGCAACCAGAAGATCATCGAGGAGTCCGCTTCCCCGGTCCTGAGCCCCGAGCAGGCCGACGAGCTGAAGCGGTCCGCCGAGCGGCTCGCGCTCGCGGTCGAGTACCGCGGCGCCGGAACGGTCGAGTTCCTCTACCACCCCGGCGACAAGCTGTTCGCGTTCCTCGAGGTGAACACCCGCCTGCAGGTCGAGCACCCGATCACCGAGCTGACCACCGGCATGGACCTGGTCAAGGCCCAGCTGCACGTCGCTTCCGGCGGCAAGCTCGACGGCGTCCAGCCGGCCGAGTTCGGCCACGCCGTCGAGGCGCGGCTCAACGCCGAGGACCCGGACCGCGACTTCGCGCCGTCCCCGGGCCGCATCGCCCGCCTGGACCTGCCCGCCGGCCCCGGTATCCGGGTCGACACCGGAGTCAGCGAAGGCGACACCATCCCGGCCGACTTCGACTCGATGATCGCGAAGATCATCGCCTACGGCCGCGACCGTGACGAGGCGCTCGGCCGTCTGCGCCGCGCGATGGCGCAGACCACGGTCATCATCGAGGGCGGCGCGACCAACAAGAGCTTCGTCCTCGACCTGCTCGACCAGCCCGAGGTGATCGACGGCAGCGCCGACACCGGCTGGATCGACCGCGTCCGCGGCGAAGGCAAGCTGGTCACCCACCGCCATTCGGCGATCGCGCTCGCGGCCGCCGCGATCGAGGCCTACGAGGACGAGGAAGCCGTCGAGCGTCAGCGGCTCCTCTCCACCGCGCACGGCGGCCGCCCGCAGGTCCAGCACGAGAGCGGCCGACCGCTCGACCTCAAGCTGCGCGGCGCCGCGTACCGCGTGAGCGTCGCCAGGATCGGCCACCGCCGGTTCCGCGTCGGCGTCTCGGCGGGCGGCGGCGACATCCACCCCGCCGACGTCGAGGTCGACCGGTTCGACGAGCACACCGGCCAGATCACCGTCAACGGCACCCGGTTCCGCCTGGTCACCGGCACCCACGGCCCGATCCACCTGGTCGAGGTCGACGGCATCACCCACCGCATCAGCCGGGACGAGGGCGGCGTCGTCCGCTCCCCCGCGCCCGCGCTCGTCGTCGCGACCCCGCTGGAGGTCGGCGCCGAGGTCGAGGCCGGCGCGCCCGTGCTGGTGCTGGAAAGCATGAAGATGGAGACGGTGCTCCGCGCGCCGTTCCGCGCGAAGCTGCGTGAGTGCGTCGTCTCGGTCGGCAGCCAGGTCGAGACCGGCGCTCCCCTGCTGCGGCTCGAACCGGTGGCGGAGGAAGGCGAAGAGGTCGCGGAAGACAGCGGCAGCGTCGAGATCGAGCTGCCCGCGGAGCCGGACGGCACGTCGGCGGTCCAGCGGATCACGCGGGGACAGCAGGATCTGCGCAGCCTCCTGCTCGGCTTCGACGTCGACCCGCACGACGAGCGCCGCACGCTCAGCGCGTACCTGGCCGCCCGCGCCGAACTGGAGGGCAACGGCGACCGCCCGCTGGAGGGCGAGGTCGAACTGCTGACCGTGTTCGCCGACCTGTCCGAGCTGATGCGCAACAAGCCGATGCGCGAGGACGTCAAGGCGGACACCCGGGTGCACAGCGCCCGCGAGTTCTTCCACACCTACCTGCAGAGCCTCGACGTCGAACGCGCCGGGCTGTCGGAGTCGTTCCAGAACAAGCTCAAGAAGGTGCTGGCGCACTACGGCATCAAGGATCTGGAGCGCACGCCGGAGCTGGAGGAAGCGGTCTTCCGCATCTTCCTCGCCCAGCAGCGGACCTCGTCCGACGTCGCGATCGTCACCGCGCTGCTGCGGCAGTGGCTCACCGAGCCGCAGCCGTTCGAGTCGATGCGCGAGCCCGCGGGCAAGGCGCTGGAGCAGCTCATCGCCGCCACCCAGCTCCGTTTCCCGGTCGTCGGCGACCTGGCCCGCAGCGTCGTGTTCCGCTGGTTCGCCCAGCCGCTGCTGCGCCGCACCCGCGCCGAGGCGTACAGCGAGGTCCGCAAACACCTGCGGCACCTCGACCTGCACCCGGATTCGCCGGACCGCGCCGAGCGGATCGCGAGCATGCTGGCCAGCGCCCAGCCGCTGGTCCGCCTGCTCGGGCAGCGGATCGGCCGCCCCGGCACCGATCACAGCCCGCTACTGGAGGTGCTGAGCCGCCGCTACTACGGCAACCGCGCGCTCACCGGAGTCCAGCAGGTGACCGTCGGCGGCTGCACCTTCGTCACCGGTGACTACGCCGACGCGAACGAGCGGTTCCACATGGTCACCACCGCCGTCGACCGCGCCGGGCTGCCCGGGGCGATCAAGGCGGTCGCCGATCTCGCCGCCCAGCTGCCCGCCGACACCGACGTCGAGGCGGACCTCTACCTGACGTGGGACGACGAGTCGGCCGACGACGACGCGATGGCCGCGGGGCTGCGCGAGGTCCTCACCTCCGGGGCGTTGCCGAGCCGGGTCCGGCGCATCACCACCACGGTCGCCGGGCACGGCGGCGCGGTGATGCACCACCACTTCACCTTCCGCCCGTCCTCGACCGGGTTCAGCGAAGAACGGCTGATCCGCGGCCTGCACCCGCTGATCGCCCAGCGGATGCAGTTGCAGCGGCTGGCGAACTTCGACCTCACGCGACTGCCGTCGGGTGACGAGGACGTCTACCTGTTCAAATGCGTCTCGCCGATGAACCCGTCGGATCAGCGGCTGGTCGCGCTCGCCCAGGTCCGCGACCTGACCCCATTGCGGGACAACGACGGCAAGCTGCTGGCCCTGCCCGCGGTCGAAGGCACGCTGGCGGGCTGCCTCGACGCGATCCGCGAGGTGCAGGCGAAGCTTCCGCCGAAGAAGCGCTTCGACACCAACCGGATCATGCTGTACGTGTGGCCGACCAGTGAGCTCACCGGTGAGGAGCTCGACACGGTCGCCCAGCGCGTGCAGCCGTCGACGGCGGGCGCGGGCCTCGAAGAGGTCCAGTTCCTCGGCAGGCAGCGCGATCGCGCCACCGGCGAGGTCAAAGAGGTCGCCGTGCGCATCGGCTACGACGTGAGCGGCGGCGTGCAGATGTCGCTTTCCGAGCCCACGACCGAGCCGATCCTCCCGCTCGACGACTACCGCCAGAACGTGCTGCGCGCCCGTCGCCGCGACACCGTGTACCCGTACGAGCTGACCGAGATGCTCGGTTCGTTCACCGAGTACGACATGGACGACACGAACACCCTCGTCCCGGTCGACCGGAAGAAGGGCCGCAACAAGGCGGCGATCGTCGCCGGTGTGGTCACCACGCCGACCGAACGTCACCCCGAGGGCGTCAAACGCGTGGTGCTGCTGGGCGACCCGACGAAGGCGCTCGGCGCGCTGTCGGAGCCGGAGTGCTCGCGGGTGATCGCGGCGCTGGACCTCGCCGAGCGGCTGCAGGTCCCGCTGGAGTGGTACGCGCTCTCGGCCGGCGCCCGGATCTCGATGGAGTCCGGTACCGAGAACATGGACTGGGTCGCGGCCGCGCTCAAGCGGATCGTGCACTTCACCCAGAACGGCGGCGAGATCAACATCGTGGTCGCCGGGATCAACGTCGGCGCCCAGCCGTACTGGAACGCCGAAGCGACGATGCTCATGCACACCAAGGGAATCCTGGTGATGACGCCGGATTCCGCGATGGTGCTGACCGGTAAGCAGTCCCTCGACTTCTCCGGTGGTGTCTCGGCCGAGGACAACTTCGGCATCGGCGGCTACGACCGTGTCATGGGCCCGAACGGCCAGGCGCAGTACTGGGCGCCGAACCTCGCCGCGGCGCGGGATGTGCTGATGTCGCATTACGACCACACCTACGTGGCGCCGGGCGAGCCCGGTCCGCGCAAGGCGGTCACGAACGACCCGATCGACCGGGACATCTCGTCGTTCCCGCACGCGGCCGTCGACAGCGACTTCACCACGGTCGGCCAGATCTTCTCGCGGGAGGCCAACCCGGACCGCAAGAAGCCGTTCGACATCCGCACCGTGATGCGCGCGCTGTCGGATCAGGACCACCCGGTGCTGGAACGCTGGCCGGGTATGGCCGACGCGGAGACCGCGGCCGTGCAGGACGTGCACCTCGGCGGACGACCGGTGTGCCTGCTCGGTATCGAGTCGCGTTCGGTGCCGCGCCGCGGCTTCCCGCCCACCGACGGCCCGGACACCTACACCGCGGGCACGCTGTTCCCGCGGTCGTCGAAGAAGGCGGCGCGGGCGATCAACGCGGCCAGCGGCAACCGGCCGCTGGTGGTGCTGGCGAACCTGTCCGGCTTCGACGGCTCGCCGGAGTCGATGCGGAAGCTGCAGCTGGAGTACGGCGCGGAGATCGGCCGGGCGATCGTCAACTTCGAGGGCCCGATCGTGTTCACCGTGATCTCGCGGTACCACGGTGGCGCGTTCGTGGTCTTCTCGAAGGCGCTGAACCCGAACATGACGGTGCTGGCACTGGAAGGCTCGTTCGCCTCCGTGCTCGGCGGGGCGCCCGCCGCGGCGGTCGTGTTCGCCGGTGAGGTCAACGCGCGGACCGCGGCGGATCAGCGGGTGCGGTCGCTCACCGAGAAGCTCAGCGGCGCGGTGGGCGCCGAACGTGCCGCGCTCGCCGCGGAGCTGGCCGAGGTCCAGTCGTCGGTGCGGGCCGAGAAGCTGGGCGCGGTCGCCTCCGAGTTCGATGGCGTGCACAGCATCGAGCGCGCGGTGAAGGTCGGTTCGGTGGACGCGATCATCAGCGCCGCCGAGATGCGGCCGCGCATCATCGAAGCGATCGAGGCGGGCCTAGCGAAGCAGTAGCAGCCGCCCCTTCCGGAATGTCATGAAAGGGCCGTTCAGGACGAAAAATGTCCTGAACGGCCCTTTCATGACATCCGGGGGCAGGCTAGTCGGTGGGCGGCTGATCCCCGAAGTCCTCGGGCGCGATCTTGTCCAGCGCCGCCCGGAACTCCTCGACCTCCCGTTCCTGCGCGGCCGGGTCGGACGGCACCGACGGCAGTTCGGCGTCGGGCCCGGCTCCCACGATCTCGACCCGCACCGAAGCGACCTCCAGTACCGCGTCCGCCACCTCGATCCCGACCCCGGCCCGCAACCCGATCGCGACCGCGTCACTCGGCCGGGCCGAAACGCGGATCCCGGAATCGAGTACCAGATCCGCGAAGAAGATGCCGTCCCGCAGCGCGGTGACCTGCACTCCGGTGACCCGGTGCCCGAACGACTCGACCACCTGGCCGATCAGTTCGATCGTGCCGGGCCGCGGCAGCCGGATCTGTTCCTGCGCGAGCGCCACCGCGCTCGCCTCCGGGCCGCCGATCGTGATCGCCAGCCAGCGGCGTTCGCCCTCCCGTTCCCGCAGCAACATCACCGGTGCCGCTTCCGGGGCCAGGACTGCCATCCCCTCGACGTCCATCGAAATCATGCGCGGTACCTCATTCCCTCGCCTCAGGCGGTGTCGTCGTCCTTCAGTGCCTTGTCCGCCACCACTTCCGACGGGGCGGACTGGTCGCGGCGCTGGAACGGGGTCGTATGCCCCTCGGCGCGCATCCGGGCGATCATGTGCGGGTAGTGGAGTTCGAACGCCGGCCGTTCCGACCGGATCCTCGGCAGGTCGAAGAAGTTGTGCCGGGGTGGCGGACAGGTCGTCGCCCACTCCAGGGAGTTCCCGTGTCCCCACGGGTCGTCGACTTCGACGACCTCCCCGAACCGGTAGCTGCGGACGACGTTCCAGAGGAACGGCAGCACCGACGCGCCCAGCAGGAACGCGCCGATCGTGGAAATGGTGTGCAGCACGGTGAATCCGTCCGTGCTCAGGTAGTCGGCGTAGCGGCGCGGCATTCCTTCGTTGCCGAGCCAGTGCTGGACGAGGAACGTCATGTGGAAGCCGATGAACGTGGTCCAGAAATGGAGCTTCGCGAGCCGCTCGTCGAGCATCCGCCCGGTCATCTTGGGGAACCAGAAGTAGATCCCGGCGAAGGTGGCGAACACGATGGTGCCGAACAGCACGTAATGGAAGTGCGCCACCACGAAATAGGTGTCGTGGATGTGGAAGTCCAGCGGTGGCGCGGCGAGGATGATCCCGGTCAGCCCGCCGAGCAGGAACGTCACCATGAACCCGATCGACCACAGCATCGGTGATTCGAAGGTGAGCTGCCCCTTCCACATGGTGCCGATCCAGTTGAAGAACTTGATCCCGGTCGGCACCGCGATCAGGAAGGTCATGATGGAGAAGAACGGCAGCAGCACCGCGCCGGTGGCGAACATGTGGTGCGCCCACACGGCGAACGACAGCGCGGTGATCGCGATCGTCGCGAACACCATGAGTTTGTAGCCGAACAACGGTTTCCGGCTGAACACCGGCACGATCTCGGTGATGATGCCGAAATACGGCAACGCGACGATGTACACCTCGGGATGCCCGAAGAACCAGAACAGGTGCTGGAACAGGATCGCCCCGCCGTTGGCCGGATCGAAGACGTGCGCGCCGAGCCGCCGGTCGGCCTCGAGGCCGAACAGCGCCGCGGTGAGGATCGGGAAGACCGCCAGGATCAGGATGGTGGTGAACAGGATGTTCCAGGTGAACAGCGGCAGCCGCCACATGGTCATCCCGGGCGCGCGCAGGCAGAGGATCGTGGTGACCATGTTGACCGCGCCGAGGATCGTCCCGAGCCCGGACACGATCAGGCCCATGATCACCAGATCGGCGCCCACTCCCGGCGTGTGCGCGGCGTTGGACAGCGGCGTGTACATCGTCCACCCGAAGTCGGGCGCGCCGCTCGGCGTCAGGAACGAGCTGAGCACCATCAGCCCGCCGAAGAGGTAAAGCCAGTACGAGAACGCGTTCAGCCGCGGGAACGCGACGTCCGGGGAGCCGATCTGCAGCGGGAGAATGTAGTTCGCGAAGGCGAAGAGATTCGGCGTCGCGTACAGCAACAGCATGATCAGGCCGTGCATGGTGAACAGCTGGTTGTACTGCTCCTGTGACAGGAACTGCATCCCCGGCCTGCCCAGCTCGCCGCGCATCAGCAGCGCCATGAAGCCGCCGATGAGGAAGAACGCGAACGAGGTGCTCAGGTAGAGCACGCCGATCGTCTTGTGGTCGGTGGTGCGGACGACGCCGAGGAACACACTCCCCTTGGGGGCACGGATCCGCCCGCCGAAGCGGACGGCCTCCGGGCGCGGAGAGGGCTTCACGGCGGTCATGGCGACTCCCAGCACGAGGACACACCTTCTGAAGGCTGGTACCCCTCCAGGAGAGTCCCTACACGCGGGCTTTTCAAGGGCTGGTCGAGTAGAGGACCCTGGCCACCGTGAGTGAAGGGGGCCTCCGATGAATCTTGCCGCCGTCCGTGCCGCCGCGGCGGCGCAGCGGGCGCGGGTCACGCCGGGTATCGAGGACATGGGCCGCTATCTGGAATCCCAGGTGGCCGATGTTTCCCACCGCGAGGTGATCGGGCCGGCGCTGCCCGGCTCCGGGGCGAGCGGAGTGGTCGTCTTCCGCGGGGAACGCGTCGCGTCCTGGGGTGATCCCGAGGTGCCGGAAATGGCGTTCAGCGCCACCAAAAGTGTCGTGTCGACCGTCGCGGGCCTCGCCTTCGACGCCGGCCTGATCCCGGACGTCCACCAGCCGGTGACCGACACCCTCGACATGCCCGAGCTGGACGGCCCGAGCGCGATCACCTGGCACCACCTGCTGCAGCAGACCAGTCAATGGGACGGTGAGCTCTGGGGAAAACCGGCGTGGGCCGACGCCGGGAGCCTCGGTCCGGGCAGCGCGCCGCCCGACGCCCCGCCGGGCGCCGGATGGGCGTACAACGACGTCCGGGTGAACCTGCTCTGCCTCGCGCTCACCCGCTTGTTCGGCCGGTCGCTGCCCTCGGTGCTGCGGGACGGCGTCCTCGGGCCGATGGGCGCGTCCGCGACCTGGTCGTGGCACGGCTACCGCGGTGCGACGACCGACATCGACGGTGAGGCCGTTCCGGTCGTCAGCGGCGGAGCGCATTGGGGAGGCGGCCTGTGGATCTCCGCCGGTGACCTCGCCCTGCTCGGCTCGCTCTACCTTCGCGACGGCGAGCACCACGGCCGCCGTCTGCTCAGCCGCGAGTGGATCGATCGCACCTGGAGCCCGTGCGCCCACAACCCGGATTACGGCTACCTCTGGTGGCTCAACGACCGTCGGCGGGTCTTCCCGGCCGCTCCGCCGAGTGGCCGGTGCGCCCGCGGGAACGGCGGCAGGCATCTGCTGTGGGTCGATCCCGGACGCGACCTCGTCATCGTCTCCCGCTGGGGTGAGGACGCCGGACGGTTGCTGCACGAGGTCTCGGCCGCGATCTCCTAGGCGAGGAGAGCCTCCAGGTGGTCCGCCGCCGTCGCGGCCCCGCCCGCTTCCCGGAACGAGGCGCCCACCTTCTCGGCGGCCGACCGGTACCCCGGATCGCCCAGCACCTTCGTCACGGCGGCCGCGATCCGTTCGGGTTTCGCCTTGCCGAACCGCAACCGGACACCGGCGCCCGCGTCGACGACCTGGCCGGCGATGATCGGCTGGTCGTCCCGGATCGGCGCGACCACGAGCGGCACCCCGTGCCACAGGCTCTCGCACACGGTGTTGTGACCGCCGTGGCAGACGACGGCGTCCACGCGGGCCAGAAGCGCCATCTGGGGCACCTGTGGCACCACGAGCACCGTGTCCCCCACCGGGCCCACGGCACCGCCTGGATCGGCGATGACGGTCTGGATCCCGTCGACGTCGGAGAGTCCCCGGGCGGCCGCGCGGAGGAAGTCCCCGGCGGCGTCGGCGTTCGCGGTGCCGAGTGTGACGAACACGGCGGGCACCGCCGGGTCGAGCCGCTCCCACGGGAAGCCGCCGGTGGGCGCTCGACCGCCGATGGACGGGCCGACCAGCCGGACCCGGCTCGGCAGCGCGGCCGGGCCGAGCAGCTCCCGGGTGGTGAACGCGAGCACGCCGTGCGGCGACATCCGGGGATCGGCGGGGCCGCCGTCGATCCGCGCGCGCAGGCCGTCGAGGAGGTCGTCGAGCCAGACCGCCACCTTGGGCAGCCCGGCCAGGGGATCGACGAGTTCCGCGGACGTCGTCGCGGAGGTGACCCACGGCAGGCCGAGCCCGTCGGCGACGAGCCCGCCCGCGATGGCCTGCTGGTCGGCGACCACCACCTGCGGGCGGAACCGGCCGATCGCGGCGCGGACCCCGGGCGCCATCGCCTCGGCCAGCGGGATCAGGAACTCCTCCCACAGGAACCGGAACGCCGCCGGTCCCTTGAGGCTCGCGTCGCGTTCGGGCAGGCGACGCGGGATCGCGCACGGGAACACGACGGCACCGTCGCCGGCGAGCCGACGGATGACCTCCGGCCGCCCCGCCCAGGCGACCTCGTGCCCCCGTGCGGTGAGGGCGGCCGCGACCCCGGCCGCGGGGTTCACGTGCCCGGTCAGCGGCGGGGTGACGAAGAGGAATCTGCCCACTCAGGCCGCCGTTTCGCACGAGTGTTCGCGGACCCAGTCCAGGATCAGTTCCGACGTCTCCGCGGTGCGCTCGACGAGTACCGAATGTCCCTGGTCCGGCAGGACGACGGTGCGGCAGCGGCCGAGGTTCGCCTCCAGGTCCGGGACCTGCGCCGAAAGCCCTGACTTGTCGCCGAATAGCGCGAACACCGGGCAGCGGACGGCCCCGAGGTCGTCGTCGATGGTCCGGCTCAGCGGGATGTCCTCCGCCAGCGTCGTGGCCGCGAGGATCTTGTACGCGGATTTCGACAGCCGGGCGGTGTGCGCGCCGTGGTTCTCGGCGATCCAGCCGATCACCTCGTCGTGCGCGAGCCTGTTCTTCGCGTCGGCGAGCCCTTCGGCCATGTGCCCGATCCACGCCCGCACCGGTGGCTCCGCTTCGATGGCGACGACGCTGGCGACGCGCTCGGGATGCGAAGCCGCGAGCCCGAACGCGATCGAGCCACCGAAGGAGTTCCCGGCCACGTGCACCGGCCGGTCGATCCCGAGCTCGGTCAGCAGACCGTCCAGGTCGGCGACGAACTCCTCCAGCCGGTAGCCGGTGGCGGGCCTCGTCGTGCGGCCGTGCCCGCGAAGGTCGTACATGACGACGTCGATGCCTTGCGCGGCGAAGGCGGGCCCGAGCGTGAAGTAGTAGCTCGCCAGGCTGTCGGTGAGGAGGCCGTGGACGAACACCACGACCGGCGCCGTGCCGTCCGGCGGACCCAGCCGCTGCACGTGGACGTCGAGGTCGCCGACCTTGACCTTCGCCATGCTCAGGCCTTCCCCGCCAGGGACGCGACCACGTGGTCGACCAGTTCGCCGACGGTCAGCGCGATGATCTCGTCCAGTTCGCGTTCCGCGATGAACTCGGCGAAGTTGACCTTGTCGCCGTAGTGGTCGCGCAGCCGGCCGGACAGCGTCACGAGGTCGATGCTCTCCAGTTCGAGGTCGTCGTGGAACTTCGTGTCCCGGCCGATCTCGGCGTCGTCCAGCCCGTACTCCTCGAGCAGTTCGCGCAGCATCACGGTGAGGTCGGCCAGTACGGTCCCGGCCGCCGCGGTTTCGGTGGTCATTCTTCGTTCTCCGTCCAAGCCACGACGTAATCCGTCAGCGGTGTGGTGATCGTGGTGTGCCACACCGGATACCGGGCACCGCCCACCTCCACGGTGAGCCGCCCGTCGTCCGCTCCCACGACGGCGAAAGCGCGCGGATCACCGCGCAAGCCGGTGCGGAGCCGTTTCGCGACGGCCTCCTTGGCGGCCCAGAATCTGGTGAACCACACCGCTTCCGGCTCGCCGAGCAGGGCACGTTCCGCCGGGCCGAGAGCCGCGGCGACCGTGCTCTCCGGCCGGTCCTCGACGGCTTCGATGTCGATCCCGCAAGGCCCAGGCCGGGCGATGGCGACGCCGAGCGCGTCCCGATGGGCGATCGAGACGGTGAGCTCCGGAAGGCTTCTCCCATAGGCGCCCGACACGGTCGGCGCCCCCGACGAGTCGTTCCCGATGCGCAGTTCGGCGGGGAAGATGTCGCCCGCGCCGTCTGTCCACAAGAGACGCCGGACGGCGTCCTTCGCCGCGATCCGGCCGAGCAGCCAGGCCCGTCTCCGGCGCGGGGACTGACCGGCGTACGCCTGTCTTTCCTCCCCGGCGAGCACGTTCCGCATGATCAGCTCGCGCGTGGCCAGATCCGGCCATTGCTCGCGCACCAGCGCCCAGCCGCCGGGGCGTGCCTCGGACAGCGTGGCCCGCTCGGGCCGCCGGTCCATTGCCCGGATCACCGGGTTGCTGTCGAACCGGCGATCACGCCAGCCCTCGATCTCGGCCCAGACCCGGCCACCGCGGATCAGCTGGACGTCCGCTTCGAGTTCCGCGTCGGTCACCGACACGATGCGGACGACGCAGTCGACCCGGTCCCCCGGTAAGGGATGTTCGCCGTAGAACCGGATCCGCCGCATCCCCACCGGGAAAACCGTGGTCCTGGCGGGCAGCCGCGACATGATCCAGTACCCGAGCAGCTGACCGGCGTTGTCCAGCAGCGCCCCCGGCGCGTCCGGGGTCCGCAGCACTCCGCGCACGTGGCGGTCCCCGACCGCGACCAGTTCCTCGACGCCCTGGAACCTCGGCCCGTGGAACATCCAGCGCTCGGTGTAGAGCTGCTCGGCGCGCAAGTCCGGCTTCCGTTCCCGCGAGGCCGGGAACGTCCACGGCCCGGGCGGATCGGCGGGGAACGCGGCGTCCAGATCGATGACGGCCCTGGAGTAGTCGCCGAGGGAGACCCCGGCCCGGGAAGGGCCTTGCGGCACCACGGTCACCGGTACGTCCAGCGCGGGGATCGCGGCGATCCACTGGTTCAGCCGGACGTCCTCCAGCGCGACCGCGCGACGGCCCGGCGCGGCCTGCTCGGCGAAGTCCATCAGGTGCCCGATCACCGTCGTCGCGGGGACGACCGGCCACGAGTCGGCGGGATCCGCGCCGGGCGGTTGTTTGAAGAAGCAATGGTCGAGCAGATACGGCATCGTCTCGACGGAGACGTGGAGTTCGGTGCGCGACGGCCGGATCCGGGGCGCCGACCTGGCGGCGAACAGTTCGGCCGCCAGGCCGGCGGTGTCGGCCAGCAGCCCGGAGAATTCGGCTGCCAGCGGGTTCCGTTTCCCGATCTTGTCCAAAGTGGACGTACCGGCGCCCGACGGGCGGAACCCGTGCCGGACGCGTTCGTCGAGCGACACGAGCGCGCCGCCGAGGTCGAGCCGGATCGTCCGGCCGCGTTTCGCGCCGCGTTGGCCCGGCAGGAGTTCGAACGCCGGATCGGCGCCGTCGGCCCACAAGGCCGTCGCGGTCCGCAGCAGTTGCGGCAGACCGGGCCGGTGCGCGGAATGCGCGGCGACGACGAGATGTTCGCGGTCGTGCAAGGTGTTCCCGATCAGCGACCCGAGCTGCCCCGCGCCCGTCTGCACGAACGCGCGGAATCCGGCCGCGTACAGGTTCTCCACGAGACCGCGGAACCGCACCGGTTCCAGCAGGTGCCGGACGAACAGGTCCCGTACTTCCGCGTCGGCCGCCGGATAGGGCTTTCCGGTCGTGGCGGACCAGACCGGGAGTTTCGCCGGATGCAGCGTGTAGCGTTCGGCGGCCTCACGGATCGGGCCGAGATACGGGGCGAGCATCGGCGTGTGGAAGCCGGACCGGAACGGCAGCACCTGGGAGATCACGCCGTCCGCGCGGAACCCGCGCACGAACCCGTCGACGGCCTCCGCCGGCCCGCAGATCATCGCCTGATTGGGCGCGTTGTCGTGGGAAAGGACCACTTCGGACTGTCCTTTGAGGACTTCGGTGACCACGGGCGCGGCCGCGCCGATCACCGCGAAGGCCAGCCCCGGTACCTTGAGCGCGTCCGGATCGAAGCCGGCCAGGAAGGCGTCCACCTCGGTGTCGGCATGGATCCCGGCGACGGCCATGGCGGTCCACTCCCCCAGGCTGTGCCCGGCGAGCGCGTCCGGGGTGACACGCAGCGTGCGCAACGCCGTGTCGAGGAGTCTGCCCAGCTGGAACACGCCCTTGCCGTGCCTGCCGACGTCGCCGATCGTGACGTCCGGCGCTTCCCAGCGGATACCGAAATGCCGGGCGATGTCGTCGGCGTCGGCCTCGAATTCGTTCTCCAGTCCGGGGAAGACGAACGCGAGCTTGCCCCCGCCCGTGCCGAGCAGCGGTTCCGGGACGAACCAGAGGTCGTTGCGGCCACGCCAGGGTCTGCCCTTCGCGACCACTTTCCTGGCCAGGTTCAGCCGCTTGGGCGTCGGGTCGACGAGCCCGAGCCGGACCCGGCCGCGACCGGTGTCGCTCTCGCTCAGAACGTCGTCGTGCTCGAGCAGGCAGCCCATCTCGGCGACGGTCGGCGCCGAGAGCCGCAGGACAAGTTCGGGCTCGGAGACCTCGACGGTGGGCCGGGTCGCGGCCTGCTCCAGGACCACGTGGGCGTTGATCCCGCCGAAGCCGAACGCGTTGACCCCCGCCCGCCGCACCGGCCGCCGGTCGTCGGTCTCCCAGGTCTTCGCGGCGCCGAGCGTCTCGAACCGGGTCGCCGCCAGCGCCGGATGCGGGTTCTCGCAGTGCAGGGTCGGCGGCAGGACTCCGTGGTACACGGCCAAAGCGGCCTTGACGAGTCCGGCGACGCCCGCCGCGGGCATGGTGTGCCCGATCATCGACTTGACCGAGCCGAGTACCGCCGTCGGCTCGTCCTCCTGACCGAAGACCTCCGCGATCGTCGCCAGTTCGGCCGCGTCGCCCGCCGGGGTGGCGGTCCCGTGCGCTTCGAGCAGACCGATCGTGGCGGGGTCGATCCCCGCCGCGTTCCAGGCCTGCCGCACCGCGCGGACCTGACCGGCGGTGTCCGGAGTGGACAGTCCGGCGGTCCGGCCGTCGCTGGCCACGCCGGTCCCGGTGACGACGGCGTAGACCCGGTCGCCGTCCCGTTCGGCGTCCGCGAGCCGTTTGAGCACGACGATCCCGGTGCCCTCGCCGATCAGCACCCCGTCCGCGTCCTCGTGGAACGGCCGGATCCGCTGACTCCGCGACAACGCGCCGAGCTGGGAGAACACGCTCCAGAAGGTGACGTCGTGGCAATGGTGCACGCCACCGGCCAGCACGACGTCGCATCGCCCGGTCGCCAGTTCGCGAACGGCGTGGTCGACGGCGACGAGCGAGGAGGCGCAGGCGGCGTCCACCGTGTACGCGGGTCCACGCAGGTCGAGCCGGTTCGCCAGCCGCGACGCGGCGAGGTTGGGCACGAGCCCGATCGCGGCGTCGGGGGCTTCGGGGCCGAGCCGGTCGGTGAAGGCCCGGCGGAGTTCCTCCAGTCGCTCGCGGCCGAGTTCGGGCATCAGTTCGCCGAGGGTGCGGACGACCTGGGTGGCCGTGCGCACCCGCTGGTCCAGCCGCACCAGGCCGGGCGTCAGATAGCCGCCGCGGCCGAGGATGACACCGGTCCGCTGCCGGTCGGCGGGCAGCCGGTGCTCCCCGCCCGCGTCGGCGATGGCCTGTGCGGCCACCCGCAGCGCGATCAGCTGATCGGGTTCGGTACCGGGAACCGACGACGGCATCACGCCGAAACCGGTGACGTCCACTTCGGCCAGTTCGCCGACGAAACCGCCGCGATGGCAGTAGATCCGGTCCGCCCGTGGTTCGGCGTCGGGCTGGTAGAACCCCGGATCCCAGCGGTCGGCCGGGACTTCGGTGATCGCGTCGACGCCGTCGACGATGTTGCGCCAGTAGGTGTCGAGGTCGGGAGCACCCGGGAACAGCACCGACATCCCGACGATCGCGATCGGGGGCGTTTCGGCCACCGGTCACCACCCCGACGCGGTGTAGGTGACGGACGTGAGGGCCGCGTCGCCCCACGCCAGTTCGCGCAGCAGGCTCAAGGTGCCTTCCTCGGGGTCGATCAGCTCGATCCCGCGCCGGGCATAGTCCCGCATCAGCTCCGGGGTGACCATCCCGTTGTTCACCCCGGTGGGCGCCCACGGTCCCCAATGGACCGTCAGCCCACGACGTCCGTACACTGTGGACCAACGGTGGCCGAGCGCCTCCAGCGCGTCGTTCGCCGCCGCGTAGTCGGACTGGCCGCGGTTGCCCAAGGTCGCGGCGATACTGCCGAACAGGACGGCGAACTTCGGCGCCTCCGGCAGTTCACCGACCGCCGCGAGCAGCGTGCTCGCCCCTTCGACCTTGGTGGCGAAGACCCGGTCGAAGGACGCCGGATCCTTCTCGGCGATCAGTTTGTCCTCGATGACGCCCGCCGCGTAGACGATGCCGTCGAGCCTGCCGTGTTCGGCGTGGATCTCCTTGACCGCGCGGTGCACGGCCTCCGCGTCGAGCATGTCCACCGAGTGGTACCGCACCGGGCTGCCGAGGTCGCGGATCCGTCGCAGCGTTCCGCGGACCTCGCGTTCGGACTCGATGAGCCGGATGGTCCGCTCGATCTCCGCCGGTTTGGTCAGTCCGCTCCCGATCAGGGCGGCACGCAGCTCTTCCGTCGTCGTCGCGGTCGCGATCCCCGGTTCCTCGCCGTCGATGGGCACGGCGGTGCGGCCGAACAGTTCGACACGGCACCGCGACGCCGAGGCCAGCGTGGTGGCCAGCCGGGCGGTGATGCCCTTCGCCCCGCCGACCAGGAGGACGACCGAGTCCCGGTCCAGGCCGAGCGCTTCGGCCTCGGCCGTGCCGTCTCCGGCCGGACCGGCGCCCGTGCTGCCGAGCAGACCGAGGCCTTCCTCCGTCATCCGCAGACCACGCCGCGCGCCACCGCGGCGGACGACGACCGGCTCCCAGTCCCCGGTGGACAGCTCGGCGAGCAGGGTCTCCACCTGTTCGTCCACAGTGGATTCCGGATGCTGCTCCACCACGCGGGCGACCGTGTCCGGATACTCCCTGGCCACCGTCCGGAAGAAGCCGCGGGCACCGTCGGCGGGGCCGTTCGCGATGAGCCAGCGCGGACCTCGCGCCAAGACCGCTTGGTACAGCGGGAAATCGTCGGGGAACGACGGCGACAGGTGGAACACGCCGTCCGCGCCGTGCTCCGGTACGCCTTGGACCAGTTCGGTTTCGGCGCCGTACCCGGCGAGCCGGGCGGTGAGCATCTCGGCGACCTGACCTTCACCCACGACGGCGAAACGGAGCCCGGCGAGTTCTTCGTCGGCGGGGGCGGCGTCGGCGAGATCGAATTCCCGCATCAGGTAGCGCTTCGGCGCCACCACCACGGCACCGCTCTCTTCGGCGAGCTGGTCACCGGAAGGAACGCCGCCGAGCAGATCGGTGAGTTCCGCCGCCGTCCGGGCCTTGGCGAGGACCTCGGGATCGCCGTCGGTCAGGCCCAGCCGGGTCGCGAGTTCCCCGGCGATCTCGGCCCGTTTGATCGAATCGACGCTCAGATCCGCTTCCAGGTCCAGATCCGGCTCGATCATGTCCACCGGATAGCCGGTCCGCTCGCCGATCACCTCGACGACGGTGTCGAAGACCGAGCGTTCGGGCACGATCTCGACGCGCGCGGGCTCGGGTACCGAGGCGACGACGACGGGCGCGGGCGGTGGCACACCGGGATCGGTGCCGAGGTAGCCGAGCAGGACGTCCCGTTGCGCGGCGATCATCTCGCGGCTGGTGCGGAGGAACTCCGAAATGAGCGCCTCACCGCCGTCGGTGCCGGGCCGGGAAGTCACGATCGCCTCCGTGGGGATTCGCTGGGCTGGGTGCAGGGCGGTGGCGGGGATCTCGCCGTCGGCGGTGCGGACGAGGTGTCCGTCGACGGTCCAGCCCGCCTTCTTCGGTGGCCGGACGGACAGCGCGTCCGTGCCCGCTCGGCCGGTGAACAACCGGCCGGTGCGGACGTCCGCGCCGGCGACCGCCAGCCTCGCCAAGGCGGCGAGGAAGCCGGGGATCCCGGTGCGGCGGCCGCCTTCGAGAGTGACCGTCCGATGTGGACGGCCGTCGAGTACGGCATCGACGAGCCGGGTGAGGACCGAGCCGGGGCCCGCTTCGACGAACGTCCTGGCGCCCGCCGCGTACATGGCCTCGATCTGGTCGGCGAACCGCACCGGCGCGCCGATCTGCGCGGCCAGCCCGGCGCGGATCCCGTCCGGCGTGGACGGGTAGGGCGCGGCGGTCCGGTTGGCCCACACCGGGATCTCCGGTTCCCGGACCGCGACGGTGCCGAGCGCGCGGCCGAATTCCGGCTCCGCCGGGGCGACCAACGGGCTGTGGAACGCGCACGCGACCGGAAGGGATTTCGCGCCGATCCCGCGGTCGCGTAGCCGATCCACCGCCACGCCGACCGCGTCCGTGGGCCCGGAGATCACCGTCTGTTTCGGCGAATTCCGGTTGGCGGTGACGACGGTCCCGGTCAAGCCCTCGGCGGCGAGTACCTCTTCGACGTCGGCGGCGTTCGCGGCGACGGCCGCCATCGTTCCCGGGTCGCCGGTGCCGGTCGCGCCGAGGATCGCCTCCGCCCGCGCCCGGCTGAGGTCCAGCAGCGAAGCCGAACTCAACACACCGGCGACGGTCAGCGCGACGAGTTCGCCGTAGCTGTGACCCGCCACCATCGAGGGCCGGGCCCCGGCCGTGCCCAGCAGGTGGTGCGCGGCGAGCCCGACGATGCCGAGCGCGGGTTGCGCGGCCCGGGTGTCGGTCAGCCGGGCGCGCTGAGCCTCACGTCCGGCCTCGGGGAACGCGGTGGGCGGGAACAGCACGTCGACCGTGGCCCCACCGCGTGCGAGGTAGCGCCGCAGTTCGGGGAACGCGACGAACAGCTCCGCGAACATCCCCGGCCGCTGGCTGCCCTGCCCCGGGAAGAGGAACGCGATCTCGCCCAGCGGCGCGTCGTCGGCGCCGAAGATGCCCGCGTTCTCGTCCCGCTCCCCCGCGATGGCCCGGCGGAGCAACCCGGCCAGTTCGTCCACAGTGGACGCCAGAATGGCGAACCTCGGCCGTCCGTCCCGGGTTTCCGCCCGGCGGGACGCGGCGAACGCCAGATCACGCAGCCGCCAACCCTGTCCCGTCGCGGCCAGGAGGTCCTGCGCGTCCTTGTCACCCGCGAACAGGAAGAGCTCGGCAGGCCAGTCGTCGAGGGTTTTCGCGGGTGGGACGGCGCCTTCGTGCGCGGTCAGGACGACGTGGAAGTTCGTGCCGCCGAACCCGAACGCGCTCACTCCGGCGACGCGTTCGGTCTCGGCCCACGGCCGGGCCTCGGTGTGGAACGCGAACGGGCTGGTCTCCGGGTCCCACGCCGGATTCGGCTTCGCCAGGTGCAACGTCGGCGGTTTGACGCCGGTGTGCAGCGCGAGGCTCGCCTTGATCAACCCGGCCAGCCCGGCGGCGCATTTCGTGTGCCCGATCTGGGATTTCACCGAACCGAGCGCGCACCGGCCGGGTTCGGCGCCCGCTTCGGTGAACACCTCGGTCAGGGTGGTGAGTTCGGTGCGGTCGCCGACGACCGTGCCGGTGCCGTGGGCTTCGACGAGCCCGACTCGCGACGGAGAAATCCCGGCGTTGCGATACGCCCTGGTCAGCGCGTTGTGCTGCCCCTCCGGCCGGGGCGCGGTGAGCCCGAGTGCCCGGCCGTCGCTGGCGCTGCCGACGCCTTTGATGACGGCGTAGACGCGGTCGCCGTCGCGTTCGGCGTCCGCCAGCCGTTTCAGGACGACGCACGCGACGCCCTCGCCCAGCGCGATCCCGTCCGCGTCGCTGTCGAAGGTGGCCGAGCGGCCGGACGGCGAGAGCGCGTGCACCGAGGAGAACAGCAGGTAGTCGTTGATGCCGTTGTGCAGGTCGGCGCCGCCGCACAGGACGAGGTCGCTCGTGCCGGTGACGAGTTCCTTGCAGGCGACGTCGACGGCGGTCAGCGACGAGGCGCACGCCGCGTCGACCGTGTAGTTCGCGCCGCCGAGGTCGAGCCGGTTCGCGACCCGGCCCGCGATGACGTTCGCGAGCACGCCGGGGAACGAGTCCTCGGTCAGGCGCGGCAACTGGCGGTCGAGGTCGGCCGGGAGTTCGCCGAGGTAGGACGGGAGCACGGTCCGCAAGGTCATCGCGTTGGACAGGTCGCTCCCGGCTTCCGCGCCGAAGACCACCGACGTACGGGACCGGTCGAAATCGCGTTCCGCGTATCCGGCGTCGGCGAGCGCCCGCCGCGACACTTCCAGCGCCAGCAGCTGGACGGGTTCGATACTCGCGAGCGACGCGGGCGGGATACCGTGGTCGAGCGGGTCGAATGGGATCTCCGGCAGGAAGCCGCCCCAGCGTGACGGCGTCTTCTCGCCGTCGCCGCCGGGCGCGTAGTAGAGCGCCGGATCCCAGCGCCGGGCCGGGACCTCGGTGACGGAGTCCGCTCCGGACAGGATGTTCGCCCAGAACGCCGAGAGATCCCCGGCCTGGGGGAAGACCCCGGCCATCCCCACGATGGCGATGTCGAGCGGTTCCGGCACGGGCTCGTCGTCCGGGACGCTCAGCAGTTCGGCGGCGCGGGCGGCGAGAAACTCCTGGGCCCCGGGGCCGACGGCTTCGTGCAGCCGGGCGATCGTCGTGACCTCGGACCGCAGCACGGCGACGTCGCCCGCCATGAACATGCCCTCGGCGAGCTGCCGGTCCTCATCGACCGGGTTGAGCGCGTCCCCGACCCGCTCGATTCCCTTGCTCGCCAGGCGAAGCCGTCCGACGTTGAGCTTCTCCAGTCGCTCCCAGGCTTCGCGATCGGGTACGTCCTTCAGTGCGCGTTTGAGTTCCGCGTATTCGGTGGTGAACGCCGAACGCACGCACCGTGTCGCGTGTCCCGGCGCGGTCTCCAGCAGATCGGTGCGCGTGGCTTCGACGACCTGGCGCTGGAACAACGGCAGGACGGCGCCCGCCAGGACGGCCTCCTCGGTGAACAGGTACGCGGTGCCCATCAGCAGACCGACCGTCGCGCCGAGCCGGGCTAGCGGCGCCGCGGCGGCGGTGACCATCGCGGCCGAGCGTTCGTCGTGGACGCCACCGGCGAAGTACACCTCCACCTCGGCTGCGTACTCACGGAGCACGTCGATCTGGGCTTCCCACAAGGGAAAACTCGCCCTCGGCCCGACGTGCCCACCGCATTCGGCACCTTCGAAGACGAATTTACGCGCACCCGCTTCGAGGAACTGGCGCAGCAAACCCGGTGACGGGACGTGCAGGAACGTCGAGATCCCTGCCACTTCCAGCGTCTTCGCCTGTGCCGGACGGCCACCGGCGATGATCGCGTGGCTCGGCCGGATCTCGCGGATCACCTCGAGCTGCGCGGCACGGACGTCCTCGGCCGCGAACCCGAGCACACCGACGCCCCAGGGCGCGTCACCCAGCGCCGCCTTGGTCGCTTCGAGCATCTCGCGGGTCCGCGCGGGACCGGACAATGCCAGCGCCAGGAACGGCAGCGCTCCCCCGGCGGCGACGGCCCGCGCGAATTCGGGCTGGTCGCTGACCCGGGTCATCGGTCCCTGCGCGAGCGGCAACGGGTCGCCGGAAGCGGCGAGCCCCTCGGCGATCGAGGCGCGAACGCCGTAGATCGCGGCCGGGAGGGTTCCCCAGCGGTCGCGGAACCGCTCGGGCAGGAAGGCGTCCTGCCCGGCTTCCACCGGCCGTCGGCGGAGCCGCCGGACACCACCGTCCACAATGGTCTCGGAACCGTCGAGGCCTTCCAGTGCCCTCGTGACGTCCGACGGGAGCTCCGCTTCGGGGAGCAGCGCGAACGCCGTGTCGAGGACGACACCGGCGGCGCCTCCGGCCACCGCGGCGGCCGCGGTGTGCGTGCCGATCCCGCCGTACGCCCAGACCGGGACGCCGATCGCCGGATCGGCCAGCAACTGCTGCAGGAACACGAAGGTGCCGAGTTCGCCGACCCTGCCGCCCGCCTCGTGGCCGCGGGCGACGAGCCCGTCCGCACCGGCGGCGACGGCTCGGGCGGCTTCGTCCCGGCTCGTGACTTCCACGAGTACCCGGCGGCCCGTGAAGTCCACAGTGGACTTTGGAGTTCCTGCGGCGAGCAGAACCGTGTGCACCGTCGAAGGAAGGTCGACCGGTCCCGCGACGCGGACGCCGAAACCGGTCGCGAGCCAGTCCTCCGCCAGGTCGAGTTCTTCGCGGGCCGCCCGGTTTCCGCTGGTCAGATCCAGGACACCGAGCGCACCGGCCCGCGCCGCCGCCGCGGTGAACCGCGCGGACGCCACACCGAAAGGGTGCATCGCGATGAGCAGATCCGCCGTACCGGTCAACGTTGAGGCATCGGCGCCACGAATCGACTTACCCACGGGAAGCCTCCGGCACACGGAAGAGTGACTTGGTTACCGGGCGTACTTAAACGCAGGCGAGGCTTCACGTCAATACTCGACAGTAGGGTTTCCGCTCACAGGAACCGGATGGCGGTACGCCGACCTTGCGAAACGCGAAGTCCGTCGCGAGAATTTAGCGTTCCGGATACACACGGGACATCCAAGGGGTCGGCTTTTCCCTGCCCCTACAGGAAAGAACAGTCAACGACCAGGTGTCCCAACGTCCGATACGCCATCCGGCGTGTTACCCGGAGTTCACCATTCCGCTTTCGTCGGACCACCGGAATCAGTGGTCCGTGCCCATTTCCGGAAATCGACACCCTTTCGCCCTATCGTCGGTAGCCCGGCGCCGGGAGTTTCGGTATCACGCGCGGAAAACATGAAGGGAATCAGCGGGATTTCGCATTCCGGACGGCGATGCCCAGCAGTTCCGCGGCCGGACCGGCGAGCCGCCGCCCGGCGGGCCACACCGCGCGCAACTCCCGGCCGAAGTCGACGCCGTCCACCGCGACCGCGACGAGCCGCCGGTCGGCGACGTCCCGGGCGATGGCGAGTTCGCTGATCACCGCCGGTCCGGCGCCCGCGATCACCGCGTTGCGGACGGCGGAGGCGGAACCCAGTTCCAGCAACGGTTTCGCCGGACCGACCCCGGCCTTGCGCAGTGCGGCGTCCACCGTTTCCCTGGTCCCGGAACCGAGTTCACGCACCACGAGCGGCGTGATCGCCAACTCGGCCGCGGTCACCGGGCGGCGTTTGCGCGCCCACGGATGACTCGCGGGCACGACGAGGACGAGACGGTCGGTCGCCACCCGACGGGACGAGAGACCGGGCAGCGAACCGGGCGATTCGACGAAGCCGAGATCGACCTTGCCCTCGCGCGCCATTTCGGCGGCCTGGTCGGAGTTGGTGACCTCCAGCCCGAGGTACAGCCCGGGGTCGCCGCGTTTGAGCTCGCCGATCCAGCCCGGCACCAGGTACTCGGCCAGTGTCATGCTCGCGGCGACCCGCAGATGCGCCTCGTGCTGGGTGCGCAGCGCCTCGGCGCCGTCGAGCAGACCGTCGAGTTCGGACAGCACGCGATGCGCCCAGCCCGCGATGACCCGGCCGTCGGGGGTGAGCGCGGAGCCGCGCCGCGTACGGTCGACCAGCACCAGCCCCAGCCGTCGCTCGACTGTGGACAGTCGTTTGCTCGCGGACGGCTGCGCGATCCCGAGGCTGGCCGCGGCCTGCCCGATACTGCCGAGCTCGTCCACGAGCACGAGCAGGCGCAGGGAGTCCAGGTCGGGTGTGGTCATAGCCCAAGTGTATGACCTACCCCCGGTATTCCCGGCTACCGAGCCCACCCCGGCCGGGCGAAGCTCGAACCATGAGCACCACGCACGCGAGACCGACGAAGCCCTACCTCACGGCCTTGGCCGTCACCGGCGCCGGAGTGGCCGCCGCGTACCTGGTCGGCACCGCTTTCCCGGTCGTCAGCGCGCTCACCATCGCCGTCGTGCTCGGCATCCTCACCGGCTCGCTGTCGTCGGTGTCGGAGGAGACCCGGAAGGCCATCGCCGGGATCACCAAGAAGCTGCTTCGCGCCGGCGTCGTGCTTCTCGGTCTGCAACTCTCGCTCCCGGCCGTCCTCGCGCTCGGCCCCGGGACCCTGCTCGCCGTCGTGCTCACGGTCGGCATCACGTTCCTCGGCACCATCGGCCTCGGCAGGCTCCTCGGCGTGCCACGCGGCCTGGCGATGCTGGTCGCGACCGGCTTCTCGATCTGCGGCGCGTCCGCCATCGCCGCCATGGAAGGCGTGGTGAAACGCGAAGACTCCGACGTCGCGACCGCGGTCGCACTGGTCACCTTCTACGGCGGGCTGGCCATCGCCGCGGTCCCGTTGATCGGCGGCTGGCTGCGGCTCGACGCGGCCCGTATCGGCGAATGGGCCGGACTCAGCGTGCACGAGGTCGCGCAGGTCGTCGCCGCGGCCACCCCGGCGGGCAGTGCCGCCATCGCGGTCGCGATCGTGATCAAGCTCAGCCGGGTGGTCCTGCTCGCCCCGATGGTCGCCGCGGTCGGCGTGCACGAACGGAATCGTCCCGTCGACGGCAAGCGGCCGCCGCTGGTGCCGTTGTTCGTTCTCGGCTTCCTCGCGATGGCCGCCCTGCGCAGCACCGGGATCGTGCCGGGCCTCGCGCTCGACGTCGCCAAGATCGCCTGCACGCTGCTGCTGGCCGGAGCGCTGTTCGGGCTGGGCTGCGCGGTCCGGATCGGCACGCTCCTCCGCACCGGCGGCCGCGCCCTGGTGCTCGGGCTGCTCTCCACCCTGCTGGTCGGGACCACCGCGCTGGTCACGCTGACCGTGCTCGGCTGAGGACCGCGACCGCGAGCAGCGCGACCACGCCGCCGGTGACCATCACGGCCGGGACGGACACCGCGTCGACGACCAGCCCGCCGAGCAACGCACCGGCCGAAAGGGTCGCCTGGAACGACGAGGTGAACAGCACCGACGCCGCCTCGGGCGCCTGCGGAGCCGCCCTGGCGAACCACGTTCCCGAACAGACCGGGACGGCACCGTAGGCGAATCCCCAGACCACCAGCAGCGCCAGCGCGCCCGGTTTCGTACCGCCGAGGAACGGCAACGCGCAGGTCACCACGCCGATCAGGCCCGCCGCGGTGAGGAAGGTCAGCCGGAGGTCGCGCGCGATCGCCGCCCCGGCCACGAAGTTGCCGGCGATCCCGGCGGTGCCGTAGACGAACAGGAAGACGGTGATCAGCTCCGGGCTCACCTGCGTCACCTGGCGCAGGAGCGGCGTGACGTAGGTGTAGGTCCCGAAATGGGCGAGCACGACCAGCACCGTGACGAGCAGCCCGAGCTGGGTCGCCCGCTGACGGGTCATCTCGCGCAGGACGCCGAGCCGGGTCGCACCCGCCGACGGCAGTGGGGGCAAGGCCAACGCCAGCGCCACGAGGACACCGGCCGTGAACACCGCCATCACGGCGAAAGCCGCCCGCCAGCCGAAAAGTTCGCCGAGGAAGGTGCCCGCGGGCACGCCCAGCACGGAGCCGAGCGGGACGGCGGAGAAGATCACCGCGGTCGCCGTGCCCGCGCGTTCCGGGCCGACGAGCCGGGCGGCGAGCCCGGACCCGATCGCCCAGAAGGCGCCGATCACCAGCCCGACGAGGACTCGCGAGACCAGCACGGCCCAGTACGCCTGCGCCGTCGCGGCGAGGACGTCGGACAGCGCCAGCACCACCATCAGCGCGCACAGCAGGATCCGGCGGTCGAGCCGTCCGGCGGCGACGGTGACCGCTGGGGCCGCGAGCGCGGCGAGGAACCCCGGCAGGGTCATGGTCAGGCCCGCCGTCCCCGGCGTGATCCGGAAGTCCTCGCCGATCGGGGTCAGGAGGCCGATCGGCAGGATCTCCGTGGTGACGAGGGAGAAGATCCCGAGCGTCACCGCGAGGACGGCGAGCCATCCCTTCAGCGGGGTCCGCGCGGAGGTGTCGAGGGTCGAAGCGGTCATGTGCTCCAGCCCATCACCGCGCGGGCACCGCGGTCTGGCGGATTCGCGACGTTGATCTAGGGCGTGTTTCACAAGTCTGTTCGATGGGCTTCGTGATCCAGGTGGTTCCTGAGGGTGCGGGCGGATCGGCCTCGTACCGGGTCGTACTCGGCCGCATCCGCCCGTGCCGTCAGGGACCGCCTGGGCGCGAAGACCGCGAACATGACTTGTGAAACACGCCCTAGGTACGGGACCGCTGGGTCACGACGATGCAGGCGACGACGATCAGCGCGGTGACCGGAGCGGCGGCCGGGAGGTGCTCACCGAGCAACAGGACCGCCCAGACCAGCGTCAGCAGCGGCTGGGCGAGCTGCAACTGGCTCGCCCGCGCGACGCCGATCTCCGCCATTCCCCGGTACCAGGCGAAAAACCCGCCGAACTGCGAGATGAGCGCGACGTACAGCAGGCCGACGATCCCTTCGCCGGTGATGTGCAGCGGCTCGGTCGCGAGCCCGAAGACGGCGAACGCGCCGGTGACCGGCAGCGCCATCACCAGCGCCCAGGCGATCACGTGCCAGCCCGCCATCTCCCTGGCCAGCCTGCCGCCCTCGGCGTACCCGAACGCGCACAGCACGAGCGCGCCGAACAGGAACAGGTCCGCTGTGGACAGTCCGCCGCCGCTCTGCGCGACGGTGAACACCACGACCGCGCTCGCGCCGACCGCGGCGGCGAGCCAGAACCGGCGGGACGGCCGGTTCCCGGTCAGCTTCGAGGAGATGACGGCGGTGGCCAGCGGCAGCAGCCCGATCACCACCGCGGAATGCGCCGTCGACGACGTCTTGAGCGCGAGCGTGGTCAGGATCGGGAAGGCGAGGACGCAGCCGAGGGAGACCACGGCCAGGCCCCGCCATTGGTCGCGCCTCGGCAGCGGCACCCGGAAGACCCGGAGACAGGTACCGGCGACCAGCGCGGCCAGGACACTGCGCAGCCCGGTGGCGGTCCACGGGTCGAAGCCCTTGAGCGCCCACACGGTGGCGGGGAACGTGAACGAGAAGGCGAGGACACCCAGCGCCGCCAGCGCGGTCCCGGAGCGGACCGCTACTGCCCGGTCCGCGATAGCGCTATCATCCAGTCTCATGTCCGATGGTAGCAGCGTCACCAGCCTGGTCACACAGCTGCGGTCCACTTTGGAGCGCTATCCAATCGATGGAAAGCTGCCGTCCAGCCGGGAGCTGGTCCGGGAGCTGAAGGTGAGCCCGGTGACGGTGTCGCGCGCCATCGCCGCGCTGGCCGCCGAAGGACTGGTGATCACCCGCCCCGGAGCCGGCGTCTTCCGCGCGCCGCCACCCCGTGAAGCGGCCGTGTCCGGCGACGTGTCGTGGCAGGAGGTGGCGCTGAGCTCGCAGTCCGGCACCCGCGCGATCGACGCGAGCGGCGTGCTCACCGCGCTGAGCGACCCGCCTTCGGGCGTCATCGACCTCAACGGCGGGTACACGCATCCGAGCCTGCAGCCGGAACGCGAACTCGCCGCGGCGTCGGCCCGCGCCGGCCGTCGTCCCGGCGCGTGGACGCGGCCGCCGATCTGCGGCCTGCCCGAACTGCGGGCCTGGTTCGCCCGCGACATCGGCAGCCCGGTGAACGTCGAGAACGTACTGGTCACCTCGGGCGGGCAGAGCGCGCTGACCACGGCGTTGCGCGCGCTCGGCGCTCCCGGCGCGCCGGTGCTGGTGGAATCCCCGACGTACCCAGGGATGCTCGCGATCGCGCGGGCGTCCGGACTGCGGCCGGTCCCGGTGCCGATCGACCGCGACGGCGTCCGGCCAGGACTGCTCGCGGACGCCTTCCGCGAGACCGGCGCCCGGTTGTTCGTCTGCCAGCCCGCGTTCCAGAACCCGACCGGCGCGGTGCTGTGCGCCGAACGCCGCGCCGAGGTGCTGCGGATCGCCCGTGCCGCGGGTGCTTTCGTGATCGAGGACGATTTCGCCCGGCTGATGGCGCATCCCGGCAGCCCGGCTCCCCCGCCGCCGCTCGTGGCCGACGATCCCGACGGGGTCGTGGTACACATCCGCTCGCTCACGAAACCGGCGTCGCCGAGCCTGCGGATCAGCGCGCTGGCCGCCCGCGGCCCGGCACTGGAACGGCTGCGCGGCCTCCACGCCGTCGAGAGCTTCTTCGTACCGCGGCCGCTGCAGGAAACCGCGCTCGAACTGGTGAGCTCCCCGGCGTGGTCCCGGCACCTGCGGACTCTCGCGGCCTCGTTGCGGGAACGCCGTGACGTGGCCGTCTCGGCGTTGCGGGAGTTCCTGCCGTCCTGGCAGGCCGTCCCGGTCCCGACCGGGGGCTACCACCTGTGGCAGCCACTCCCCGGTTTCGTCGACGAAGTAGCGCTGACCAGCGCCGCTTTCCGCGCGGGAGTAGCGGTCACCCCGGGCAGGATGTACTTCGCGGCCGAGGCGCCGGGGCCCTATCTGCGCCTGAGCTACGTCAGCGCCGCGACGGGCGCGCAGCTGCGCGACGGGATCCAACGCCTTTCCCAGGCGTACCAGGAGCTCCCCGGTTGACGTCTCGTACGATCGCCCACGGAGGCGACGAGAAGGCATGACTCAGCCGGCGGCGGAGCCGCACGATGCACCCGGCAGGCTCTGGGAGCTGCTCGACGACGGCCAGCGCAAGGCGCTGCGGGCCGAGGCCGAACTGCGCCGGTACCCGGCGGGAACGGTGATCATCCGCGAGGGCGACCGCTCGGACTGGGTGCTGATCCTGATGACCGGGCGGGTCAAGATCACGTCGGTGTCCACCGGCGGTTACGACGCCGTGCTGGCCGTGCGGGATCCGGGCGACATCATCGGCGAGATGGCGTCGATGGACGGCAGCCTGCGCTCGGCCACCGCGATCGCCGTCGAGCCGGTCACCGGCCTGTGGTTGTCCGCGCGGGCGTTCAACTCCGTGCTCCGCGAGCATCCCGGTATCTCCGTGGTCCTGCTCCGGATCATCACCTCACGTCTGCGCTACGCCAACTCGCGCCGGACCGAATTCGGGGACAGCACCGCCGCCGAACGCATCGCCGCCATCCTCGTCGACCTTGCCGAGCGCTACGGCGTGCCCGTCGCCGAAGGCACCCTGATCGCGCTGAAGATCAACCAACGCGACCTGGCGGGACTCGCTTCCGCGTCGCGGGAAGCCGTCGCGCGGACCCTGCGGACCTTGCGCGCAGACGGGCTGCTCAGTACCGGACGCCAGCGGCTGGTCGTCCGGAGCCTGAACGACCTCAGGCAACTGGCCCCCGACGACCACTGAGCCGCCGCGGCAGCCCCCTCATCGGCGCCCGGCTCTCCAGCGAAGCAGGGTCCGATGGCGGTCCACCCGCGCCCCGAACCGGGTGAGCGTTTCGTGCACGGCCGGGTCGCCGGGGTCGAACATGACGCGATCGCGCACCAGGGCGCCCAGTTCGATGATCAGCGGCCCCGCCAGGTCGTCATGGACCCTGAGAATCGTCAGCGAAGCCAGGCCGCTCTGCTTCTTGTGCCAGGCGAGGACGTCGACGCGGACCGGCGCCCTCCGGAACCGGCGCACACCCATGGCGACGAGCCCCGCGACACCCTGGCACAGCAATTCCAGCACCAGGAACGGCAACAAGAAGAGTCCCAGCAGCAAGTACATCGGGACATGCACGAGTGCTTCCAAGAAGACCAGCAGCCCGAAAGCGCCCGTCGCCACCTTGTCCAGAGGTCCGTTGTCTTCGGTCTCGTCTCGAGCCTTGGGTTCGTCGTCGAGGTAGAGCCCCCAGTCCGGGGTGAGCTTGTAGTGCCGGTAGCCGCCGGCGAGCCCAGCGAACGGCTGGACCCACCGGCGCCACGGGGCGAACCGGCGATCGACCGCCCATTCGCGCCCCTCCGGATCGAACACCTTCATCGCCCTCCCCCTCTCGATCTCGCCCCGTGTCGGCGGGATCGAGCTTGGCAGGAAGAGCAGCGTCGTTCTGCGTCACCTGACACAGAACGCGAGATCGGTTGTACGCGCCTTGTACGACCGAAAAGGACGCTGATGCCCCGTCACCCGGAAACCATCCAGGACGGAGCAATCCCTTGAAGATCTCTCGCGTCGCACAGGGCCTGTTCGCGGCCCTCGTCGCCATCGCGGCGGTCGGCGCCTTCCCTGTCACCTCATTCGCCGCGACCGCCGCCGTCGGGAACACGGTGGTGTACAAACAGAAAACAGAAGGTTACGACTGCTTCAGAATCCCCGCGATCGTCAAAGCGAACAACGGTGAGCTGCTCGCGTTCGCCGAAGGACGCAACGGCGGCGCCAGCTTCTGCAACGACCGCGGCGACATCGATCTCGTCGTCAAACGCTCCGCCGACAACGGCAAGACCTGGAGCGCCCCGAAGATCGTCATCGAAGGTTTCGGTGACACCAAAGGAAACCCGACCCCGATCGTGATTCCCTCCACCGGGCGGATCGTGCTGCTGTCGGTGATGGAATGCGTCAAGAACCCGGACTGCAACAGGATTCCGCGTGTTTCGATCAGCGACGACCACGGCAAGACGTGGACCGCGCCGAAGGTGCTCACCACACAACTCGGGTTCGACACCGCGCCGGGCTGGCTCGCGACCGGCCCGTCGCACGGCATCGTGCTGACGCGCGGCGCGCACGCCGGCCGGATCGTCGCCGGGATGAGTTACACCATCGACGGCAAGAACAGCGGCGCGCTCGTCTACAGCGACGACCAGGGTGTCACGTGGAAACGCGGCGCCACCGACACCCCGGCGACGACGGCCGGGCTCAACCCGCAGGAGATCAGCGTCACCGAACTGCTCGACGGGCGCGTCTACGCCGCGGCGCGCAACCAGGCCAACAACGACAACAAATGCCTGAGCGGCGGCGCGAAGAACCGTGCCTACGCCATCAGTTCCGACGGAGGGGCGAGCTTCTCCACCAAGTTCACCTTCGAGGAGGACTTGATCACGCCGGTCGTGCAGGCCTCGACCGCCCGGATGACCGCGACCGACAAGGCGGGCAAGTACAACCGGATCCTGTTCGCCGCGCCGTCGGTCTGCGACCGCCGCAAGGAACTCGTCGTGCGGTCGTCGTTCGACGAGGGCGCGAACTGGCAGGGCAACTCCGCCGGAACCCTGGTGTGGAGCGGTGACGCCGCGTACTCCGACATGGTCCAGCTTTCGTCGGGCTCGGTCGGCGTGCTGTACGAAGCGGGCCCGGCAGGCAACGCCAACGAGACCATCCGCTTCTCGACCGTCACCGAGACGACCCTCGGCGCCCCGGTCTGCGGCGGCGGATACGGCGTGATCGACTCGGCGCCGCTCGGGACGGCGGGCACGGTTTACCTGTCCTACAACGCTTCCAACGGACAGAACTGTGTCAGCACGATGAAGAGCGAGGCGGCGGGCACCGCGACCGCGACGTCGGCCTACCTCGAGGTGTCGGGGTCGGCCCGGGTCACCGACTCCGGTTCGTTCTCGTGGTTCGCCGGTCCGGTGCGGGCGGCCGCGGCGGGCAAATGCGTGAAATGGGGCGGTTCCGCGGGCGGGAGCAAGTACGACAGCCCGTCCGAACACTGCGGCTGAGCACTGGGTCTCGTGAGTGGCGAGGACGGTTAGAACCGTCCTCGCCACTCACGAGGTCACGCGCGGCGCGTCACCCACCAGAGCCTCGCGCCCAGCAGCGCGGCGACCGCGGCCGCGCCGGTGAGCCACCAGAACGTCGCACGGAAGGCCGCCTCCGCGCCCGCGGGCAGCAGATTCGCCAGCACGACGGCGAACAGAGCCGTCCCGGCGGCACCGCCGACCCGGCTGACGATGTTGATCTGCGCGGCGGCGTCGGGCAACTGGTCCTTGGTGACGGCCGCGTATCCGGCCGTGGTCGCGGGCATCAGCAGGAAGGCCACGGCGATTCCCCTGGCCAGCAACAGGATCTGCACGACGACGCCGTCCGGCGGGAAACCGCCGATGGCGAAGGGGACGGTGGTGGCGAGCGTCGCGACACTCCCCCAGGCGGCGACCAGGCCCGCGCCGTAGCGGTCGGTGAGCTTGCCGGAGATCGGCAACGCGATCGCCGAACCGAGCCCGAGCCCCATCAGCAGCAGCCCCGTCTCGACGACCCCGTTCCCGCCCAGCACCTGGAAGTACAGCGGCAGCAGGAAAAGCGCGCCGAACAACGCGGGCGCGGCGAAGAAGGACAACGCGACCGCCGCGGTGTAGACGCGGCCGGAGAACAACGTCAGGTCCATCACCGGGTTCTCCCGGCCCCACGACCGCCGGACGAACAGCGCCAGCAGCACGACCCCGGCGACGAGCGGCACCAGCACTCCCGCGCCGAACTCCTCGCCACCTTCACCCCAGGTGGTGAGCCCGTACAGCAGCGCCGGGATTCCCGCGCTCACCAGGACGAAACCGAGCCAGTCGGGCCGGGTCGCCGCGCCCTTCGTACCGCGAGGCACCAGACGCAGCCCGAGTACCAGCGCGATCACCCCGACCGGGATGTTGATCAGGAAGAGCCATTCCCAGGAGAGACCGCGCAGCAGGACCCCGCCGAGAACCGGGCCGAACGTCGGGCCGACACTCATCACGATGCCCAGCGTCCCCATGACCCGCCCGAGCCGGGCGGGACCGACCGCCTGGCCGAGCACCGTTTGCCCGGCGGGCAGCAGCAGGCCGGCGGCGAGGCCTTGCAGCACCCGCAGCCCGATCAGCCAGCCGACGTTCCCGGCCAGCGCGCACAGCACCGAAGCCACGGTGAACGCCGCCAGCGACACCAGCCAGACCCGGCCCGCGCCGAAGCGGCGGCTGAGCCAGCCGCACAACGGCAACGCGACCGCCAGCGCGACCAGGTACGCGGTGAAAACCCATTGCACGGAAGCGATTCCGGCGCCGAGCTCGCGGGTGAGCGTCTCGGCCCCGACCGCGAGGACCGTGGTGTCCAGCATGGTCATGAACGCGCCGAGCACGATCACCCAGGCCATCCGCCAGGCCTCGGCCGGAACCTTGTCCGGCGGCGGGGCGGTGTTCGCCCGCCGTTCCAGCGAAACAGCCATCGGGATGTTCTCCTCACGTGCCCGGGGATCTTGACCCGGCTCACGCTAAGACCTCGACTTAAGTAAAGGTCAAGCGAAGAACACCACGATCACTTCGGCGGACGCAGCCGCGGGGAAAGCTTGGTAAGCGCCAATTCCTCCAGCCGGCTCGAGATCTCCGCGAGCCCGGCGTCGAACCGGTCCAGATCCACCCCCTTCTCGGACAGGTCTTCGCGAACGTGTTTTTCGACCTTCGCCCAGTCGTTGCGGTACCGGGTGGCGAGTTCCTTCCACGGCACACCGGCCAGCCCGGCGGTGAGGCCGCCGTCGTAGGCGAGCACGCCGCGCTCCATCAGGTACGCGATGCCCGGGTAACCGAGATATCCCTGCCAGTAGGACCCGTTGTCGTTGGCCGTGATCGATCCGGCGGCCGGATCGTGGCGGACGTCGTAGGTCTTGGCCTTGTCCGACGACGTCACGCGTGCCGTGTCACCGTCGATCTCGACCCGCCCGTCGGCGACCGCGCCGAGCGCCTCGTAGATCTTGATGACCGGGGACGGCTTCCATGCGGTGGCCAACTCAGCCCTCGAGCCTTTCGAGCAGGACGATGTCGACGGTGTCACCCTCCTCTTTGCCGATCGCCTTGCGCACGTCGGCCTTCACCGGCAGCTTGTGGGTGCCGTCCCCCAGCGCCATGAACGAACTCCGGAACGGATGCCCGTCGATCGTCCCGCGCACCTTGACCAGTCCCCTGGTGCCGAAGAACTCGGCGGAGCCGGGCATGATCACGTACGTCCAGCCGCCCTTCTCCGGGCTCTTGAGCAGCTTCGCGGTGAACTGTTTCTTGTCCATGGATCCACCCTACGACAGCGCACCGACGAAACCAGACACTCAGAGGGTGACTCGGATGCGCACGCGGCGGCCGACATCGCGGGCCCACGCCCGGATCGACGGCCAGTCGCGGAAATCGCCGGCCCACGGGCCCGCCGCCATGATCTTCCAGAACAGCCCGCTCGCGGTGTCCGGGGTGAGCTTTCCGCCGAAGGTGGCCGTGCGTTCGGCGTCGATCCTCGCGGCCAGCAGGGCGACCCCGGCGGGCAGGCTCACCCGTTTGCCCGCGGCGAGCGGCCCGCACGGGCCGCTGTGGAACAACCAGACGGGGCGGTTTCGCAGCGCCTCTTCGTGCTCGGCGAGCAGGCGGACCGCCTCCGGGCGCCAGCGCCGGTGATACAGCGCGCTTCCCACGATCACCGCGCCGTACGGCTCGACGTCCTCGACTTCGGCCGCGTCCTGCAGATCGGCCGTCAGCCCGCCTTCCCGCAGCTCGGCGGCGATCACCTCGGCGATCTCCCTGGTCCCACCGGATCGGCCGGCGTGGACGACGAGCACTGCGGTCATGTCCCCATTGTCCGCGCGGCCGCAACCCGTGCCACCGTTCAGCCCATCGACACGCCGCATTCGGCTCACCTCTTCACCCGTCGGAGCGCTACCCGGGAGGCAGGAACGCCGGCCTCGCGGCCGGATCGGGTTCGTCGTAGTAGCGGTGGAACACCGCGGTCTGCCCGCCGGACAGCGGAGGGACGATCCAGCTCCAGTCGGCCTGGCAGCGGCGTCCCGCGCGTTCCTCCTTGGCGATATGCGTGAGGAACCGCCGCGATTCGGTGTGGTGGTCGGCGACGGTCACGCCCGCCGCGTCGAAGGAGTGCTGGACGGCCAGCGTCAGTTCGACCAGCGCCCGGTCGCGCCACAGGGTGCGCTCCGACTTCGTCGACAGGCCCATCAGATCCGCGATCACCGGCAGCAGGTCGTAGCGGTCGGCGTCGGCGAGGTTGCGCGCGCCGACCTCGGTGGCGAGGTACCAGCCGTTGAACGGCGCCGCGGGATAGGTGAGCCCGCCGATGACCAGCCGCATGTTGCTGATCGCCGGGACCGCGTGCCAGCGCAGGCCGAGCCCGGCGAACCACCGGTGGTCGGGATGCGACAACGGGACCTCCAGCACCGCGTCCGGTGGCAGCCGGAACAGGCTCCGCTCTCCCGGCTCGGTCTCGATGAGGAGCGGGAGGACGTCGAAGGAGCCCTTCCGCTCGGGCGGCCGCCAGCCGTGTTCCCGGACGGTCTCGGTGAAGTCGGCGTGGCGCGGATCGCCCAGCACCGAGCCGTCGCCGAGCCGGTAGCCCGCGTACCGGACGAGCTGATCGTTGTGGATCTTCGGGCCGGGTCCCGCAGGGCCGTCCGGCGCGAACACGGTGATGGTCGAGCGGATCCGGCCGCCCCGGGTCGCCTCTCGCAAATGGGTGACGCACTCGTCGGCGATGGCGGAGGCGCCTTCGACGTCGCGGCGGTCCCGCACCTTCAGCCCCTGCCAGTACAGCCTGCCGATGCAGCGAGCGGAGTTCCGCCAGGCCACCCTGGCGCCGAATTCGAGCTCGGCCGTCGTGTGCCGGTAGGTGCCGGTCGCGTCGATCTCGGCGCGGACCCGGTCGAGCCGTGCGTGCAGCCGTGCCTGCCCGCCGTCCGTTTCGGCGTGGAAGAGCCGGAGGAAGTCTTCGGCCTCCGCCACGTCCACGCTCCGTTCCCGCGGCCGTACCTCCGGAGGCAAGCGAGGGATATCCGTCACCCGCATGGACGCCGTCGCCACCTCGGCCTCCCACTCTCCGAATTCGACGCCGGCACCGGCGGCGGGAACGATCACCATTCCTCCTGCACTCGGAAAATGCCCGGAGGCTCATGCCTGATCGGCGAGCTGGCCGGGTCCGGACCAGACGAAAGACGATACCCCACAGAAAGACGGCCACGATCCACCAAATGGCAGAAGCTTCGGCCGCGATGACATTTCAGCAGGTGGAAAGCTTGCCGACGACAATATTTGGAATTAAGTAAGACTTCGAGGGATATTCACCGAATTCACCTCGGACGAAACGATCACACGCGAGCCAAGATCACTTTATGATCGTCATTTATCACTCTTTCGAGCGTATTCGACCTCCGAGTCTTCTACTCTTTCCCCCTGCCGGTGTATTGACCCGGTTCCGCCGTCGCTAGAGTGCTGGGAGATCCAACGGAAAGGAAAATCGTGGTCGACAGGCGGATTCCGGTCATCCTGGTCGCGGGCTTCCTCGGCTCCGGCAAGACCACCCTGCTCAACCACCTGCTGGCCAACCGGCAGGGTGCGCGGATCGGGGTCGTGGTCAACGACTTCGGCAGCATCGCGGTCGACGCGATGGCCGTCTCCGGCCAGGTCGACACCATGATGTCGTTCGGCAACGGCTGCCTGTGCTGCGCCGTCGACGCGAGCGGCCTCGACGCCATGCTCGCGAAGCTTTCCGAGGCCGAGGCGGGGATCGACGTCATCGTGATCGAAGCCAGCGGGCTCGCCGAACCACGTGACCTCATCCGCCTGATGATCGCCAGCGAGAACCCCGTCATCGCCTACGGCGGTCTGGTCGAGCTCGTCGACGCCGCCGAGTTCGAATCGACCCGGAAGCGGCACCCGGAACTGGACGAGCACCTCGGGTTCGCCGACCTGGTCGTGCTCAACAAGACCGACCGGGCCGACGAGGAGACCCTGGCCAAACTGCGCGGCACGATCGACGAGATCGCGCCCGGCACGCCGGTGATCGCCACCTCCCACGGCCGGATCGACCCGACCCTGTTCTTCGACGCCCGGCCGCGCGAACGGGTGGGCCAGATGTCGTTCGACGACCTCCGCGAGGAGGAACACGACCACGAGCACCACTTCCACACCGCGTACGACAGCGTCGCCTTCACGACCGAGCGCCCGCTGGACCCGCGACGGCTGATGGACTTCCTCGAACAGCGCCCCGGCGGGCTCTACCGGATCAAGGGCTTCCTCGACTTCGGCCCGAACGGCACGCGGTCCCGGTTCGGCCTGCACACGGTGGGCTCGTTCATCCAGCTGGAGCGGTCGGCGTGGCCGTCCGGCCTGCCGCGCCGGAGCGAGCTGGTGCTCATCGGTTCGGGAATCGACACCGAGGCCGTCACCGCGCGCCTGGAAGCCTGTGTCGCGGATGATCCCGAGGTCGTCGACGAACGCGGCATGCTGCGCGTGCTGCGGTTCATTCAGGACTGAACCGGGTCTGACACGCCGAAGGCGGAAATACCGGGAATCGCGGCGCGTCTGCTTGACACTGTTTTCCGGAAGGAATCTCGAGCTGGACCACCTGTATCGGGAGGACAGTTCCATGACGAACACCGCCGGACGCTGGTACCTGGTCGGCGCGCTGCCGGAAGACTCCCCCGCCGCGCATCTGATGACCCGCTCCGAAGACCTCCGGTACCGGCGTTCCGCCTGCGGGGACAAGGAATCCCGCCTGTGGACGCCGGTGGACCTCACCACCACCGACGTCGCCCCGTGCCCACGCTGCGCCGCGACCCTGCCCGGCCACCGGTCCAGCCGCAAGGCCGAACCCGCCGTGAACACACAACTCGCTTTCGACCTGCCACTCTGATCCGCGTTTAGTCCTCTGAATGCGGTAGTTGCGCGCGCAAGGACCGCATTCAGAGGACTAAACGCCTTCTTTCTTCGCCCGGCTCGGCGCCACCCGGGGCGGCTCGTTCGGCATCTTCGGGTAGACGGGCGGCCAAGGCGCGTCCATGAGCCCGTTCGCCATGTCCTTCTTGGACATTTCCAGCAGCGACTCGATCGACTGCGGTTCCGTTGCCGCCCAAGGGTCTCCGCGTTCGGCGAGGCGGGCGGGCACAGTGGACAGGGTGAGCTTGTCCGGCTCGACGGTCTCCAGTTCGTCCCAGCCGATCGGCGTCGACACCTGCCCGCCGACCCGCGGCCGCACGCACCACGCGCCGAACACCGTCTTGTGCGGCGCGTTCTGGTTGAAGTCGACGAACACGCGGGAGCCGCGTTCCTCCTTCCACCACTGCGCCGTCATCTCCTCCGGGTGGCGGCGTTCGAGTTCGCGGGCGAGCGCGACGGCGGCCGCTCGGACCTCGTAGCCGTCCCACCGCGGCTCCAATGGCACGTAGAGGTGGAGGCCGCGCGAGCCCGAGGTCTTCAGTTGCGCCGTGATGCCCAGCTCCTCGAGCAACGCCTTCGTGAGGACGGCACCGTGCCGCAGCTCGGGGAACCCGATCCCCGGCGACGGGTCGAGGTCGATCCGCAGCTGATCACTGATGTCCGGCGCGGCGGCCCGGTTCGGCCAGACGTGGAAACCGAGACACCCTTGATTGACCGCCCAGATGACGTGCGCGAGGTCCTTCGCCACGAGCGCGTCCGAAGTGGTCCCGTTCGGAGTGGACACCACCGTCGTGGTCAGCCAGTCAGGGGCGTTCTTCGGGACCCGCTTCTGGAACCACGATTTCCCGCCGGCACCGTCGGGATAGCGTTCCAGCAACAAGGGCCGGTCGCCGAGCTGGGCCAGCAGCGGGACCGAGACCGCGCGGTAGTACTCGACGAGGTCCAATTTGGTCTCGCCGCGCTCCGGGAAATAGACCTTGCCCGGATTGGACACCGTGAACTCGACGCCGTCGAGGTCCAGCGTGACCGGCTCCGCCTTCATGTTTCCCCCAGCTCGGTGAACAAGGTGGCCAGCTCGGCGGGCGGGACCTCTTCGAGCTGCGCGTACGTGCACGAGGCGGGCTCGCGGTCGGGACGGAAGCGCACGAGCCTCCCGCCGTGCCGGAACCTGGTGCCTTCGACGTGTTCGTAGCGGACCTCGGCGACCCATTCGATGCGGACCGGCTCCCAGCTCAGGTCCTTCTTCGGCGCCCACCGGCTGCCCGCGCCCGGCATCCGGCCGCCCGCCTCCTCGTGGGCCTCGGCCCACTCGCGCCAGGGGTGGTCCTCCAGCGCGTTTTCCCGCAGCGGCGCGAGCTCGTCCACCAGCTCACGGCGCCTCGCGGCGGTGAAACTGCTGGCCACGCCCACATGATTCAGGACGCCTTCCTCGTCGTAGAGCCCGAGCAGAAGCGACCCGACGCCCGCACCGTCCTTGTGCCACCGGAATCCGGCGACGACGCAGTCCGCGGTGCGCTGATGCTTGACCTTCCACATCACCCGCTTGTCCTGCTCGTACGGCGCGTCGGCCGGTTTGGCCATCACGCCGTCGAAACCCGCGCCCTCGAAGCGGGTGAACCAGTCCTGTGCGACGTCGGGATCCTCGGACAGCGGGGTGAGGTGCACCCGGGCGAACTTCGTGTCGACCACGCTTTCGAGCAGCTTCCGCCGCTCCCCGAACGGTTCCGGCGTGAGATCCCGGTCGTCCAGGGCGAGCAGGTCGAACACGACGAAACTGGACGGCGTCTCCTCGGCCAGCTTCTTCACCCGGGACGCCGCCGGATGCAGACGCAGCTGCAGCGCCTCGAAATCGAGCCCGCCCTCGGTGACCAGCACGATCTCGCCGTCGACGACGCAGCGCTCGGGCAGCGCTTCCTTGAGCAGCTCGACCAGCTCGGGGAAGTACCTCGTCAGCGGCCTGTCGTTGCGCGAGCCCAGCACGACCTCGTCGCCGTCGCGGAAGACCACGCAACGGAAGCCGTCCCACTTCGGCTCGTACAGCAGCCCCGGCGTGCGCGGCAGTTCGTGCACGGCCTTGGCCAGCATCGGCTTGACGGGCGGCATCACGGGCAGTTCCACGAGGCGATCCTAAGCCGCGTCACCGACAAAAGCGCGACGTCAGAGCTCGGCCAGGAGGAGCCCGCTGCGGGGTTTCGGTGTGAAGTAGGTGGCCTTCCTCGGCATCCGCGCCCCGGCCGCGTGCACGGCGAGTACCTCCGCGTACGGGACCGGGGCCAGCAGCAGCACCGCGTCCGCGTCCTCGGGCACCGGAACGCCGGGCAGCAACGGCCGCACGTGGGGGCCTTCCGGATCGACGCCGAGTGCCCCGCGGAGCAACTCCTGCTCGACCACCGCGTGGTCGCCGCCCGCCTTGCCGAGCGGCACCCGGAACGCCGACGTCCCCGCCACCACGGTCACCTCGCCCGCCTCCGACGGCGGATCCGCCGGACCGGGGCGGACGTCGTACCCCGCTTCCGTCCAGCGCCGGACCAGGGTGTCCGCGTCGAGACCGGTGCCGGCGAGCACCCGGTGGATGGGCCCGATCCGCAGCCCCGGCCCGCCGGTGACCAGCGCCAGCAACGCCCCGCGCCCGGAGGCCGCGGCGGCCGCGACGCGGTGGTTGCCGTCCGCGACCAGGAGATCCAGGCCGTCCAGGGTCGCCAGCAGTTCGTCCTGGTCTTCGCCGGGGCCGGCGAGCCACAGTTCGTGCTTACGACCCGCGCCGTCCACTGTGGACAGGCTGGGCACCCGGCCGCGGCAGATCCGTTCGATCAGCGCGGTCAGCTCGCGGCCGCCGGTCGCGGGGACCAGCATCGCGGCGCTCGTCGCGACACCGAGTCCGGCGAGCATCGCGGCCCGTTCCGCGACGACGTCCGGATAGACGTCCTCGGTGTGCCGGACCCGGGTCACGCCGTCGTCGCGGACCGCGGCGGGGTCGACCAGGCAGAGCACCCCCAGCGCGACGCCGTCCGGCCCGTCGATGCGATACGGCGCGACCACCGCGGAGACCGGGCGATAGTGCCGCTCCCGGATCCGTTCGAACGTCGCCCTGGCCTGCGGCAACGCGGCCTCGATCGCAAGCCCGCCCGCCAGCGCCGCAGGGGTCCTCGCCGGATGCTGGACCGCCAGCAGGCTGTCGCCGCGGGCCCCGGCGAGCGCGGCGGCCACCCGGTCCGGGTCGGCGAACTCGTCGACGTCGGGCCCCGGGACGGTGTCGCGGACTACCCAGCCACGGTCGATCGGGCGGATCCAGGTGCTCATCCGATCCATTTTGCGGGATAGCTCACGGAAAAAATCGGTCCCATGACCGGGTGTCTCCGTGGAATGCTTACCCATGCGAAGTAGTTGACGTCGTTCATGAGCCTGAGGAGACCGTCACAGATGACCACCCCGGCCCCGGTCACCACGAAGGAAGGGGTCGGTTTCCGGTCCGAACGCGGCCCCGTCCTCATCGCCGTGATGCTGTGTTCCGGCCTGATCGCGCTGGACTCGACCATCATCGCCACGGCGGTGCCCTCGGTGGTCGCCGATCTGGGCGGGTTCTCGCAGTTCCCGTGGCTGTTCTCGATCTATCTGCTGACCCAGGCGGTCACCGTCCCGCTGTACGGCAAATTCGCCGACGTGCTCGGCAGGCGTCCGGTGATGTTCTTCGGGATCGCGGCTTTCCTGCTGGGTTCGGTGCTGTGCGGCGCGGCCTGGAGCATGCCGGTGCTGATCGCCGCCCGCGCGGTGCAGGGCATCGGCGCGGGCGCCATCCAGCCGATCGCGCTGACCATGGTCGGTGACATGTACACCGTCGAGGAACGCGCCAGGGTGCAGGGCTATCTCGCCAGCGTGTGGGCCATCTCGTCGGTGGTCGGGCCGACGCTGGGCGGCGTGTTCGCCGAGTACCTCGACTGGCGCTGGATCTTCTTCATCAACCTGCCGCTCGGCGCGCTGGCGGCGTGGATGCTGTTCCGGAACTTCAGCGAACGCGTCGAACGCCGCTCGCACCGCATCGACTACCTCGGCGCCACGCTGCTCACCCTCGGTTGTTCGCTGCTGATCCTCGGCCTGCTGGAGGGCGGGGTCGCCTGGGGCTGGGCGTCCGCGCCGAGCCTGGGGATCTTCGCGGCCGCGGCTGTGCTGCTGGTGGCGTTCGTGTTCGTGGAGCGCAAGGCCGAGGAGCCCGTGCTGCCGCTGTGGATCTTCACCAAACGGACCCTGATCGGCGGCAACCTGGTCGCCGTCGTCGTCGGCATGCTGCTGATGGGGCTGACGTCGTACCTGCCGACCTTCTCGCAGGGCGTGCTCGGCACCGGCGCGCTCGTCGCCGGATTCGCGCTGGCCGCGCTGACCGTCGGCTGGCCGATCTCGGCGTCGCTGGCGGGCCGGATCTACATGCGGATCGGGTTCCGGGACACCGCGCTGATCGGCAGCGGGGCGGTCATCGCGGGCGCGGCGCTGACGGTGTTCCTCGCGGCGGGTTCGTCGATCTGGCTGGCGGCCGCGGCCGCGTTCGTCCTCGGGCTGGGACTGGGGCTGGCGTCGAGCCCGACGCTGATCGCCGTGCAGTCCACCATCGGCTGGGAACGCCGCGGCGTCGTCACCGCGACCAACATGTTTAGCCGTTCGCTCGGCAGCGCGGTCGGCGTGGCGATCTTCGGCGCGATCGCGAACGCGACCCTGGCGAACCGCTTCGCCAACCCGCCTGCCGGGGTCAGCGGCCTGCCGTCCGGCGTCGACGCGACCAGTGTCGTCCTGGAGGGCAACGGTCCGGAAACCGCGACGACGACGTTCGTGCGGGGCGCCCTCGCGGACGCCACGCACCACGTCTTCCTGGCGATGCTGGTGGTCGCCGTGCTCAGCGTCGGGGCGCTGCTGCTGATGCCGCGGCGGACCGAAGAACTGAAGTTCGACTAGCGCCTCGGTCCGGTGGGTCGTGAGTGGCGTTTCGGGTTCTAACCCGAAACGCCACTCACGACCACGGTGACCCAGTCAGTTCTGCAGCGGGACCGCGTGCTCGACGAAGTTCTCCACGAACCGCTCGATCGGCTCCGGCCCGGCCGGGTACAGCACGAACTTGCTCAGCCCCGCGTCGATGTGCTCGGCGATCAGGTCGCGGGCGGCGCTCCAGCCGTCCGCGATCAGCCGGGCCGGATCCGCGCCGGACCGGGCCGCGACCGACGCGGCGAGCGCGTCCGGGATCCCGTCCTCCGCGACGAGGAGACTGATCCCGAAGTGGTCGGCCTCGACTTCCCGGTCCGCCTCGGCGGCGGCCTCCTGGATCGCCTCGCGACCGGCCCGCGCCTCCTCCGGCGTGAGGAAACTGGCCAGCCAGCCGTCGGCGAGCCTGCCGACCCGCCGCAGCGCGCCGGGTGCCTTCCCGCCGAGCCAGAGGTCGAGCCGTTTGAGCGGGGTAAGACCGAGCCCCTTGCCTTCGACGCGGAAGAACTCGCCGTCGAAGGTCACCTCCTCCTGTTCCAACAAGGCCCTGATCAGCCGCAACGACTCGTCGAACACCGCGGCGCGGCGGCCTTGCGGCACCGGGAACAAAGGCAGTTCCGCGTCGCGCGCGGGTTTCAGGCCGAAGACCGGAAGGACCCTTTTCGGCGCGAGCGCGGCGAGGGAGGCGAGCTGTTTGGCGACCAGCACCGGATCGCGGCCGGGCAGCACCATCACCCCGGTGCCGACCTTCAGTTTCGCGGTGCGGGCGAGCGCGTGCGTCAGCCCGACGACCGGATCGATCCTGGGCGAGTACACCGCCTCGGGCAGCCAGAGCGAGTCGACACCCGCCCGCTCCAGCAGATCGACCGCGGCGCCGAACTCCTCGGGCGCCGTCCCGGTCCCCAGCCCCGCACCGACCCTGATCTTCAGGTCCTCCGCCACATCCGCTCCCATCCGCCGAGCCCCGGTGTCCAGTGTTCCCAGCGTGAACAACCCCGCACAAGCATGGACTCATTCCGCGATTCCCCCGTACATTCCAGTGTCGTGCGGGTCGTTCCCGCGCGGATTGGGGGATTTTCGAATGGCAGGACAGGTTCTGAGCAGTTGGACGCGCTGCTTCCATCCGGCGCCGTCGGCCGGGATGCGGCTTCTCGCCTTCCCGCACGCCGGTGGGTCCGCCAGCGCGTACCGCTCGTTTTCGGCCGCCCTCTCACCCACCGTCGAGGTGCACACCGCGCAGTACCCGGGGCGGCAGGACCGGATGGGCGAGCCGGTCATCGACGATCTGCACGTCCTCGCCGAGCAGCTGGTGGACGTCGTCGCCGCGTTCCCGAAACCCTTCGCCCTCTTCGGCCACAGCATGGGCGCCATCGCCGCGTTCGAGGTCGCGCGGCGGCTCGAAGCACGCGGCATCGTGCCGGCGGCGTTGTTCGTCTCGGCCCGCCGCGGCCCGGATGTACACAAGGAGAAGGCACTCCACCTCGCCGACGACGACACCTTCCTTCAGGAGGTCAGCCGCCTCGGCGGCACGGACCCCACGATCTTCGACGACCCGGACATCCGCGCGCTCGCGTTGCCCGCGCTGCGCGGCGACTACAAGGCCGTCGAGACCTATCGGTACCGGCCCGGTCCCGACGTGAGCTGCCCGATCGTGGCGCTCGCGGGCGACGCGGACCCGGTCCTGGAGGTGCCGGACACCGAGAACTGGGCCGGGCACACCAGCGGCTCCTTCGAGCTGGAAGTGTTCCCGGGTGGGCATTTCTTCCTCGACGACAACCTGGACGCCGTCGCCGCGCGCATCCTCGGCAAGCTGACCGTCAGTCGCTGAGGCCTTCCCTGCTCGCCCACGCGACGACCTCGGTCCGGTTCGCCAGGCCGAGTTTCGCCAGGATGCTCCGGACGTGGCTTTCCACCGTACGTTCGGAAAGCACCAGTTTCTCGGCGATCCGGCGGTTGCTCAGCGCGTCGGCGAGCAGGGCGACGATCTCGCGTTCCCGCCCGGTGAGCGGGTCCGCGGCGCGGCGCTCGGCGCGGACGCGGTCGAGCAGCGCCGCGGCCCGCGCGAGCGGCCCAGGCATCGCCAGCCGCCGGAACTCGTCGAGGGCCTCGCGCGCGATCCCTTGCGCACGAACGAAATCGCCCCTGGCGACGAGGACTTCGGCGAGCAGCAACCGCGCCTGCGCGACGCCTGGCCGAGCGCCGATGCCTTCGTTGATCGCGATGGCCTGCTCGAACAGCCGCGCCGCCTCGTCGTGGCGGCCCAGCAAGGCGTTGAGCCGGGCGGGGTGCTCCAGGCTCGATCCGGTGCAGAAGACACCCGCGCCACCGGACACGGTCGGCCGCACCTCTTCGAGGCGCCGCAACAGGTATTCCGCCATCTCGACGTCTCGAAAGGCCTCGACCAGCGGCACGAGATTGGGCAGCGCGCCGGTGGCGTGCAGTGCGAACTCCGGGCTCCGCACCAGCGGGACCAGCTGTTCGTACCGGACCCTCGCCTCGTCGAGGTCGCCCGCGAGCAGGCTCAGCAGCGGCCGCGAGACCAAGGTGACCGGCAGATGCGGCGCGCGCTCCAGCAAACCCGCGTAGTCCTTCCGCAGATCCCCGGGGTCACCGGTGAGCAGCACGAGCTGGGTGCGGAACGCGTAGGACATCCCTTTCGCGGAGAAGTCGTCCGCGAGTTCGGTGTCGGCCAGTTCCTCCGCCGCGAGATCGAGTTCGCGTGCCTCGGCCAGATCTCCGCGCAACGCCAGCACCGAACTGCGCAGCCGCAGGTCGTGCCAGCGGACCAGGGGCAGCCTCGTCAGCCGTGCCAGCGTGGTCACCGCGACTAGTTCGTCGTCGACGAGCGCCATCCGCCCGTCCGCCAAGGCCGCGTCGATCCGCCATTTGTGGCCCCACAAGGAAACCAGCGGCTGCCGGGTACGCGAGCCCAGTTCGGCGGCCAGCGCGCCGAGCCGCAGCCGTTCGGACAGTGGCAGCTTGTCCGGAGCGACCTTCATCCGGGCGCGGACGGCGTCGACCAGCGCCTCGGGATCGCCCGATTCGTCGGCGAGTGCAAAGGCTTCGTCGGCGAGCTTTTCCGCATCGGCGAACCGGCCGTAATCGGCTTCCACCGAGGCGCTGTGCGCCAGCAGACGTGCCCGCGTCGTCCGGTCGACCCCTTCGGCCGCGAGCGCGCGGACGACGAGGTCGCGAATACCCGGCAGGAGATCCGGCGCCGCGACGTCGCGCACCACCAGCGCCGCGCGGGCGATCAGCCCGGCGTCGGCGGCGAGCCGGGCATGGTCGAGACTTCGCGCGAACCGGCCCGTCCGGTATTCGGCGACGGCGAGGTCGAGCAGCAGTCCGCCACGGTCCACTTCGGACAGTCCGGCTTTCGCGCGGGCGTCGAGCGCCATCGCGAGGAAACGCGCCGCTTCGTCGAAGGCCAGTGCCCGGTTCGCTTCCGCGGCCGCCAGCGCCGCCCACTCCGCCGTCTTCTCCGGCGCGGTCGCCGAACGCAGCCAATGCCCGGCGACCGTCCCGGCGAGCGAGGGTTCACGCCGGGCGTGTCCTTCGAGCGCGGCCGCGGCGCGACCGTGCGACGTTTCCCGTTCGGCTTGGCGGAGATCCGCGTAGATCCCGTCGCGGACGACGGCGTGGGCGAACCGGCCGGAACGCAGCACCCCGGCCTTTTCGGCCTGATCGAGCCCGTCGGCGACCTCGCCTGCCGACAGGCCGGACACCTCCGAGAGCAAGCCGGCGTCGACGTCCTCGCCGAGCACCGCCGCGATGGCGAGCAGCCGCCGTACTTCCGGCGCGAGGGCGGCCACCGCGGTCCGCACGAGGTGGCCGAGTTCCGCTCCACCGGCCGAACGCGCGATCGCGCCGAGGTAGAGCGGATTCCCACCGGAGCGGCGATAGGCCTCGCGTACGTCCTCTTCCGTCAGCCCGGTGAGCAGCGCCCGCGCTTCGGACTCGGCCAAGGGCGGCAGCGAGATGCTCCGCGCGCCAGGACGGCGGAGGAGATCAGGCAGGGCCGCGTCCAGCGCGGGAGTGTGCCCGGTGTCCCGGTGCGTCGCGACCACGGCCAGCTTCGAGCGCCGCAACTCCCCCGCCAGGTGGCGCAACAGCCGCAACGACGCCTCATCGGCCCAGTGCAGGTCTTCGAGGACGACCACCAGGCCCGCCGGTTCCGCCGCGGCCACCAGCGCGTCCGCCGCGGCGGCCACCAGCCGGAACCGCGCCGCCTGGACGTCGCCGGCGCCCTCGGTCTCGGCGAAAGCGGTCTTCACGGCCGAATCGACCGACGGCAGCGCCTCGACGACGCGGCGCCACGGCCACAGCGGCGGCGCACCCGGATCGTCGGCGCACCGGCCCCAGACGACGGTGGACGCGCTGGACGTCGCCTCTTCGACCAGCCGGGTCTTGCCGATCCCGGGTGGACCGGAGACGAGCATGAGGCCGCCGGAGCCCGCGGCGGCGTCGGCGAGTCTGCCGCGCAGGCTCGCCAGTTCGCCCTCCCGGCCCACGAACGGTTCCCGGTTCACGCAAGGAGTATCGCTCTCCGGGCCCGATTCCGTACCGCCCTGCGTACTGGCACTGATGTCCGGCTACCGCCGGGAGCGCAGAGTCGGCACGTCCGACGGGAAAGGAAAGCCCATGTACGCCACCGTCCACCAGTTCCGCCGTTCGCACGCCGACGAGTCCGCGGGCTGGGGCCACGCCCTCGCCGCCGAACTCCATCCCGGCACCGGGTCGCCGGGCACCTGCACCCTCGCCCAGGTCGGCGGTCTGACCGGGCTCGTCGTCGCGTTGTGGCGCGACCGCGGGTCCGCGCTCGCCGCCGCCGACCGGCGTATCGCCCACGTCTTCGACGCCCGTGTCTACGCGGTAGGCGACGTCGAAGGCGGCGCGGCCGAGCCCAGGATCGCGCAGGCGACCTGGTTCGACCGGCCGCTCACGCAGGCACAGGCCGACGCCGCCGAGTTCGGCGGGCGCGAGCGGATCCGGCCCGCCGTGCGGGGACTCGACGGGGTTGGCGGCTTCTACGTCCTGACCGCCGAAGACCGCTCCAGCCTCGTTCTCGGCTTCACCGAGTCGATCGAGGCGATGGAGGCGGTCCAGAAGACGATCATGGCGACGGAGTTGCTGCCCGGCGAGGATCCCGCGCTGTTGCCGGGCCCGGACCGGGTGGACGTCCACCGCGTGCTCCACACGTCCCTGCCCTCGCTCGGCCTGGTGGGTGAGCCGCGATGACCGCCGGGACGTCCGCGCGGGTCGGCACGTGGACCGTGCTCGCCGATCGGACCTCGGCCACGTTCACCGTCCGGAACTTCGGTTTCCGCGTGGTCCACGGCTCGATCCCGGTCAGCCTGGGCTCGGTGCGGGTCGCCGCCGACGGCGTCGTCGTCGAAGCGGCGCTGGACCTCGACAAGATCGACACCGGCAACGCCAAACGCGACGCCGACCTGCGTAAGCCCGGACTGCTGGCGATCGACGCGCAGCCTGTGCTGACCTTCGCGGCCGACCGGGCCGACGAGAGCCCGGACGGATGGACGGTCGAGGGCGCTCTGGGCGCGCGCGGCGAGTCCTGTCCCCTCACGGTGACCGCGACCGGACCGGTGGACAACGGCGACGGCACCTGGCGAGTACTCGCCGGTGCCGTCTTCGACCGGCGGGCGATCGGTCTCCGCGCGCCGAGATTCCTGATCGGCAGGGAGATCACGATCGCGCTCGACGTGGCCCTCGCCCCACCTGGGTGATCAGGCCCAGGCGGCGAGCTCCTTGGCGAGCGACGAAGGTCCGGCGGCGGTGCGCAACGCCGGCGGACCGGGCCAGCAGTCCTGGTGGTCGCCGGTCCGCAGGGTCTGGGCGAACCTGGCGACCAGTCGCGGATGCGACGCCACCGTGCGGCCGCCGAGGTAGGCGACGACGACGTGGTGATCGTCGTCCGCATGCGTCGCCACGGCGGCCGACCAGCCGTGCTCCTCGTGCCACATCAGGTCGACGTCGCGCTCGGGGAAGCCGGGAAGGCGCCAGTTGAGCCTCAGCTGGGCGGTGACCGGACCGGTGAGGTCGACCGTGCCCGAATCCCGCTGTATCCCCAGTGCCGCGGCCACGTCCTCCAAGTAGGCGTTCAGCCTGGTCATGAGCTCCAGACCTGCTTCCGTGGGCGCGGGGGTCGAGGTGGTCACGGTCCCTCATCTTCCTGTCACTTTGTGCTGGCGTGACGGGAATTACCCACCCCGGAGCGGCTTCACACCCTCATTTCGTCACACCCCGGTTTCGGTTCGCTCAAGCCGTGGCTTCGATGACGCGGGTGAGCGCCTTGTGCAGCGCCTCCAGCTCGGAGACCTCCATTCCGAGCTTCTCCACGACGCGATACGGGATCTTCTCCGCCTCCGCGCGCAACGCGCGACCGGATTCCGTCAGCTCCACGGTGAGCAGCCGCTCGTCCTCGGCGCTGCGCCGGCGAGTGACGTAACCGATCGTCTCAAGCCGCTTGAGCAGCGGTGACAGCGTCGCGGGTTCGGCGCGCAGGGCGACGCTCAGGTCCTTGACCGCCTGCGGGCCCCGTTCCCAGAGCGCCAGCATGACGAGGTACTGCGGATGGGTGAGCCCATGGGGTTCCAGCAGCGGCCGGTAGATGGCGATGACGCTGCGTGAAGCGACCGACAGCGCGAAACACACCTGACGCTCCAGCGCGAGCGGATCCTCACCCAGATCGATCGCCTTCATCTCCGGCCCCTCCGAGTTCATGCCACCGATCCTAGCGGCGACGCTAACATTTAGCGTACTAATGATTAGTGTACTGTGATGGTATCGAAGGAAGGAGTCGCCCGATGCCCCGCAAGCGCCCGGACGTGTTCCGGTGGCTGTGGTACTCACTCGGCGGCAGGCTGCCCGAGCGCTACCACGACTGGATCCTCCACGACGCGACCACCGGAAGCTGGCGCTGGCGGCACGTCGCCCGCAGCACGGTGATGATCGCCCCGCTCTGCGCGGTGTGGCTGCTCTTGCCCGGCCCGCTCACCCTGCGGCTGGCGATCGTGCTGATGGCCGCGCTCGTGGCGTACTTCTACTCGATGGCCTACATGGAGGAGAGCATCGAGCACCGGCTCGCCAAGAACGGCTTCCCGCCGGGCATCGGGCGCCAGACCCGCGCGGAGGCCGCCGCGGTCGCGGAAGCCGAGGTGACCGAGCGATACCTCGCGCGGTACCGGGACCAGCCGAACTCCTGACGCTTCTCGACCAGGGAGCGCGGCTAGAGTGCGCGGTGATGAGACGCAAGCTCCGCCCGCCGCTCCCGCCCCGCCACGGGCTCGATCCCGCGAGGCTCAAGATGCCCGCCGAGGGGCCGTGGACGACGTTGCGGGAGCACCTCGTCGAGCGGCTTCCCCGCGTCGCGCCCGAACGGATCGAGGAGATGCTCCGCGAGGAGCGCATCGTCGGACTCGACGGGCCGCTGGGCGTCGATTCGCCGTTCGTGCCGGACTCATTCATCTGGTTCCATCGCGACCTGCCCGAAGAGGTCGAGGTGCCGTTCGAGGTTTCCGTACTGCACCGCGACGAGCATTTCCTCATCGCCGACAAACCGCATTTCCTCGCGACGATCCCGCGTGGACGGCACATCCTGCAGACCGCGCTGGTCCGGCTGCGCCGCGACCTCGATCTCCCGCGGCTCACGCCAGCGCACCGGCTCGACCGGGTCACCGCGGGGCTCATCCTGTTCGTGATCACCCCCGAAGTCCGCGGCAAATACCAGACGATGTTCCGAGACCGCTTGGTGCACAAGGAATACGAGGCGATCGCGCGTCACGATCCGGCCGTCGCGATGCCGCGTGAGATCAGCAGCCGCATCGTCAAGGAACGCGGGGTGATCGCCGCACAAGAGATCGACGGGCCGCCCAACGCCGAGACCCGCGTCGAGCTGATCGAGCACCGCGACGGTCTCGGCCGTTACCGGCTGATCCCCGCGACCGGCCGCACCCACCAGCTCAGGCTGCACATGAGCGGCCTCGGGTTGCCGATTCTCGGCGACGACTTCTACCCGGAGCTGACCGAAACCCCGCTCGACGACTTCACCGAACCCTTGCAGCTGCTGGCGAAAGTCCTCGAGTTCACCGATCCGGTCACCGGGGAACACCGCCGGTTCGAGAGCAGGCGGACGCTCCAGGCATGGACGGACCTCGACGCGTGGCGCCGCGGCCCGAGCCTCGTGAGCGACAAGGACTGAGGCGGATTTCGGAGGCCGCGCGTGAAGGCCTCCTTCCCTCGGCTGAGCCGAGGGAAGGAGGCCTTCACGCGCTTCAAACGAGGCGGCTCACTTACGCCAGAACTTGATCCCGCTCCAAGTCACCTTGACCGGCCCGGCCCCACTGGCCGTCCGGTAGGCGCCGAACTTGTCGTAATAGCTCCCGCTGCTGCTGCTCACGGTCTGCTTCAGCGAACCGTTGATGTACACCTTGTGCGTGCTCCCGACCTGGTGCACGGTGTTGACCCGCACCGACGTCCCGACGGTCGCGCCGCTTCCCAGGGTGTCCCCGCCGTGCACGGCGTAGAGCCGCCCGCCGCGTTCGACCGCGAGCATGAAGTACGGGCCGGCGGTCGGCGCGTCGCGGAAGGTCTGCTTCAGGCTGATCCGGCTGCCCGCCATGCTGGTGATCCGGAACGACCCCTCGAACTGCCGGGTCCCGCCGGTGTAGGTCACGTAGCGTCGTTCCGCCCGTTGGTCCCCGCTTCCGGTGGAGCAGGTCAGCTCGAAGTCCAGCCCGTCGACCTGGCCGCATCCGCGCTCTTGCACGTTGAACGAGGGATTCTCCGCCGTCCACGGACCCGTTCCGACCTGGGCGTTCGCCGGCATCGCCGACGCGATCAGGCCGAGGACGGCCGTCGCGACCACCCCGGCGGTCCGAAGTCGTCTCCGCATCCTGCCTCCTGCGCACTCAGGGCGGCGGTGATGGTCCAGACCAGGACCAGGCTGCGACTGTACGAGCACGAACCGTCGTCGGACAAGACGTTGACGCTCCGGCGTCCCGCTGATTGGGTAACGACGGTGATCCTCTCCTTGACGGTCCTCGAAGGACTGGCGGCCGGGACGATCGACCTGGCCTTCCGGCGCTGGTCGAAACAGAACGTCCGCCCCGGCGACGTCATGCGGCTGGAGGCCGGGGTGATCGAGGTCGTCTCGGTCGAGATCGTCGACCCCGACGACATCACCGAGGCCGACGCCCGCCGTTCCGGCGCGGAGTCCGCGAACGCGGTCCGCGGGACACTGCGCGGCCCCGCCGACGCCCCGGTCTACCGGATCCACCTGCGCCACCTCGGCCCCGATACCCGGCACGCGCTCAGCGCGGACGCCGAACTGTCCGAAAAGGACGCCGAGGCCATCGGCAAACGCTTGTCCAAGATGGACAGACGTCGCCCGTGGACGCACGAGACCCTGCGGCTCATCGCCGAAAATCCCGGCCGCCGCGCACAGGACCTCGCCGAACTCCTCGGCCGCGAGAAGGAACCGCTGAAAGTCGACATCCGCAAGCTGAAGAACCTGGGCCTGACGCTCAGCCTCGAGGTCGGCTACCGGATCTCCCCTCGCGGCGCGGCCTACCTGCGCCTCATCGAGGATCCCGGTAGAACGCGCTGAGCTCAGGCGCGAGCCGCTCCGGCGCGACACTGTGGAACTCACCGTCCAGCTCGACCCGACGCGCCCCCGGGATCGTCTTCGCCGCGGCGAGAGCGGCGGCCTTCAGCCAGTCGGTGCTGCCGTTGCTGTTCACCACGAGCACGGGCGCCGCGATCGACGCCAGTTCGCCCGGCACCTTGGAATCCCTCATCACGAAGGCGTCGTAAACGAGCGTGGGCGCGAACGAGCGCAGCTCCGCCCACATCGGCGTCGCCTTGGCCGCGGTGACGGCCTCCGCCGGGGTGCCGACCGCGGACATCGTGAACAGCGCGACGGCGTCGTCCCACCGGTCCGCCGCGACCAGCTCGCGCATCTCGTCGGCATACCCCACGGGAACTTCTTCCGTCTCGCCGCGATACGGCGGCTCGAAGACCGACAGGCACGTCATCGGCACTCCCGCCGCGGCCGCGAGCAGCGCCAGCGCGCCCCCGGAGGAGATGCCGTGCACGATCACCGGCTCACCGAGCGCGGCGACCACCGCGGCCAGGTCCTCGATCTCCCGCTCGACCGCGTACGGCGCGCTGTCGCCGCTGTCACCCCGGCCCCGGCGGTCGTAGGTCACCACGGAGAACTCGGCCGTCAGCTCCGCGACCAGCGGTTCGTCACCGTGCCGGTCGTTGCCCGCGCCCGCGACGACGACCAGAGCCTGCCCCTCGCCGCGTCGTTCGAACGCGATCGGCGTCCCGTCCGCGGACCTCGCTGTGTGGATCATGCGGACCATCGTGCCCGACCCCACCGACAGAATCAGGTCATTTACGCCCGCTCGAACACCCGTTCGACAAATGGTCGGAACCGGGGTAGGTTCGGATGCCATGACCCCCGCCCTTCAAGCCTCGCTGTTCGACGAGTGCGCCGCGCTCGGGCTCGGCTCGTTCGACGGGCTCCGGCGCACCGAGCTGACCCGTGGCGCCTGGATCGACGTGCTGCCCGGCTGGCTCTCCGGCGCCGACGAGCTGTTCACCCGGCTCGCCGAAGACGTGCCGTGGCACGCCGAACGACGGCAGATGTACGACCGCGTCGTCGCCGTTCCCCGGCTACTGAGCTACTACCGCGAAGGGATGCCGCTCCCCCACCCGATCCTCACGGAGGCGCGGGAGACGCTCTCGGCGCACTACGCGGAAGAGCTCGGCGAGCCGTTCGTGACCTCCGGTCTGTGCTTCTACCGGGACGGGCGCGACAGTGTCGCCTGGCACGGCGACGACACCGGCCGCTCCCGCACCGAGGACACCATGGTCGCGATCGTCTCGGTCGGCGCCGCCCGGCAGCTGGCGCTGCGCCCGCGTGGCGGCGGCGAGACGGTCCGGCACGCCCTCGGCCACGGCGACCTGATCGTCATGGGCGGCAGCTGCCAGCGCACCTGGGAACACGCCGTCCCCAAAACCGCCAAACCGGTCGGCCCGAGGATCAGCATCCAGTTCCGTCCGAGAGGAGTCGCCTGAAAGATCAGTCCAGCAGCACGGGCAACGCGTCGACGCCGTAGACGATGGAGACCTTCCGGAAGCCGACCTCTTCCGGTTCGACCGCCAGCCGCATCTCCGGGAACCGGCGGATCAGCGCGGGATACGCGGTGCGCAGTTCCATCCTGGCCAGTTCGGCCCCGATGCAGCGGTGGATGCCCCAGCCGAAGGCGAGATGCGACGTCGGCTCGCGGGTCGCGTCGAACTTCTCCATGTCCTCGCCGAGGACGCCGTCGCGGTTCGCGACGCTGAGCGACACGAGCACGATGTCGCCCTTCGCGATCCGGACCCCGGCGATCTCCATGTCCTCCTTGGCGAACCGCGGGAAGGCCATCTGCACCACGGTCAGATACCGCAGCAGTTCCTCGACGAACTTGTGGACGGCCTCGTCGTCGCCGCGGACGGTGTCGAACAGCTCGCGATCCTTGAGCAACACGAGCGCGCCGAGCGCGAGCATGCTCGCCGTGGTCTCCAGCCCGCCGGTGAGCACACCGTCGGCGAGGCCCGCCAGCTCGCGGTCGTCGATCTCGTCGCCGTGCTCCTTGATGAGCATGCCGAGCAAACCGTCGCCCGGCTGCTCGCGCTGCTTCTTGACGATCTCGTCCAGATAGGACAGTGACTCGGTCATCGCACCGAGTGACGCCCCCGCGCCGCCGAAGAGATCGAACCGCGCGGTGCTCAGCCGCTGGAAGTCGTCGCGATCCTCGTACGGGACACCCAGCAGCTCACAGATCGTCAGCGACGGGATCGGCAGCGCGAAGGCCTCCCACAGATCGACGGGGCCGTCCGCCTTCTCCATCGCGTCGAGCTGTTCCGCGACGATCTCGTCGATCCGCGGCGTCAGGCGCGACAGCCGCCGCATGGTGAACTCCGGCGTGAGCAGCCGCCGCAGCCGGGTGTGCACCGGCGGATCGGCGAACCCGAGCCCGCCGGGGTTCTGGTCCTCGGTCACGCCGGCGTTCCCGACCAGGTTCGTGAAGTCGCTGCTGAACTCGCCGACCTTGCCCAGCACGGCCTTGGCCTCGTCGTAGCCGGTGACCAGCCAGCCGTTCATCCCGAACGGCAGGTCGAGTTTGCTGATCGGCTCCGCCGCGCGGATCCGGCCCAGCTCGGCCACCGGGTCGAGGCCGTCGCGCTTGAGCGGCAGCAGCGCGTTGTCCGGGATGACAGACATCTTGGACAGGTCGAAACCGTTCTTCTGCTGACGCGCGAGGTAACGGCGGCCGATCCACGCCAGCACGCGCGAGCGAATGCTCCCCATACTTTGCACCCTACTCCAGCCCGCGACCAGCTGACCTGGCACAACAGGCCGCCTCCGCCCGCCGGGGCAGGAATTTCGACGGCTGTTCACCCGCCGTCCCACTCGATTACTCACGTCCAGAAAGTCGGATTTCCCCCGTCAGGGGTTCCCGGCGACCGGGAGACGTCGGTCACCGTCGGTCACGACGGACCGGAGGTAACGCCTGACAGCGGGCGCGCGTCGTGAGATTGTCGGACCCTACTGGGAGGATTCGGACATGTCAGCCGCCCTCATCGGACGTGACCATCCCGCGGGGGTGCTCCGCGCGGAGATCGCCCGCGCCGCCGAAAGCCACGGCGGGCTGGTGCTGGTCACCGGGGAAGCCGGAATCGGCAAGACCACGCTCGTCACCGGCGCCGCCGAAGAGGCGAAGCGTCTCGGCGCCCTCGTGCTCAACGGATCCTGCTGGGACTCCGCGAGCGCCCCGGGCTACTGGCCGTGGACACAGGTGGTCCGCGGGCTGCGGCGCGCGGTCGGCGAGCGCTGCTGGGCCGCGATGGCCGACAGCGCGTTGGACGTCCTGCTCGGCGAAGCGCGTGGCGACGGCGCGGCGGACGGGTTCCGCTTGTACGACGCGGTGACGAGTGTGCTGGTGGCCGCTTCCCAGGACCAGCCGGTCGTCGTGGTGCTCGACGACCTGCACTGGGCCGACGCCGCCTCGCTGCGGCTGCTGGAGTTCGCCGCCCAGCACACCTGGTTCGAACGGCTGCTGCTGGTCGGCACGTACCGGGATGTCGAGGTCGAAGCGACCGATCATCCGCTTCGCTCGCTCATGCTGCCGTTGCTCGCGAAGGCCACTTCGGTCACTCTCACCGGCCTCGAACCGGACGAGGTCGGCACGCTCATGGCCAGGACGGCGGGCGCGGAGCCCGACGACGCGCTGGTCGCCGAGGTCCACCGCCGCACCGGCGGGAATCCGTTCTTCGTCGAGCAGACGGCCCGGCTGTGGCACAGCGGCGGTTCCGCCCAGACCATCGCCCCTGGCGTGGCCGACGCCCTGCAGAGACGGCTTTCCCTGCTCCCCCGGCCGGTCCTCGCTCTGCTGACCACCGCGTCCGTGCTCGGCAGGGAATTCCACCGGCGGCTGCTCGCGGGGGTGGCGTCGGCGCCCGTGCCCCAGGTGGACCGGCTGCTCGACCAGGCCGTCGCGGCGCGGCTGGTCGTGGTGCACGGGCAGGGCCGGTTCGCCTTCGCCCACGACCTCGTCCGAGAGACGCTGTACGCCGGCCTGTCCGAACCGGACCGCCGCAAGCATCACGCCGCGGTCGTCGCGGCGGCCCGCGAGACGCCGTCGTCCTCGGACCGGCTCTTCCCCGCGGACATGGCCCGCCACGCGCTGCTCGCGGGGCGGGAACTCGATCCGGACGAGGCTGTCGATCTGCTGCTCGCCGCCGCGATCGACGCCACCGGCCGGATGGCGATCGAGGAGACGACCACGCACTACCGGCGGGCGATGGAGATCGTCGAAGACCGGCGGCGGCAGGCGGTCATCGCGCTCGAACTGGGCGCGCATCTGACCCGCCACCAGGAAACCGAGGAGGGCAGGCAAGTCCTCGACGACGTCTCCGTGCTCATCCGCGATCTCGACGACGACGATCTCCTCGCCCGGCTCGCGTTGACCCTGATCCGCGCAGACCACAAGGGCCTGCGGGTCGACGAGACGGTCAAGGTGCTCACCGAAGCGCACGGACGGCTGTGCGGCCGCGAGCCCGGCCGGGACGTCACCGTCGAGGAGATGACGCAGGAACTGACCGCGCACATCATGATCACCGCCCGCGACGACCAGGACGATTCCGCCCTGTTGTTCGGTCTGTGGGCCCGGCACGACGCGATCTGGGGGCCGGGCAGCGCCGCGGAACGCGAGCGGCTCACCGACGAACTGGTCCTCGTCGGCCGCCGCACCTCGAACCCGGAATTGGAGCACTACGCGGCTTCGTTCAAGTGGGTGGCGCTGCTCGAACAGGGCGATCCCCGGTATTTCGAGCAATACCAGGAGTTCCTCGCCCTGGCGGCCACCGGCAGGGCACCGAGTTCACAGCTGGCGTCCCGGATCGACCAGAGCATCATCGCCACGCTCCAGGGCCGGTTCTCCGAAGCAGAGGCGTTCATCCAGCAAGTGGTCTCGTGTCACGGAGGAGACGACCATCCCCATTTCGGTGACCTGAACCAGTTGCAGCGATGGGCCCGGTGGTGCCTGGAGGGACGGTTCGACGACCTCGTCGGGTTGCACCGCGAAATCTCCCGCACCGGGTACGCCTACGGCCGGTTGCTGGAGGCGATCACCGCCGCCCAGCGCGAGGACGTCGGGGAAGCCGTCCGGCTCACCGATCTCGCGGCCGACGCGAAGCCGTATCCGCGGGACCTGGAAGCGTTGTGGTTGCGCTGTCAGGCGCATACGGCGGCGGTCTCACGCGATCCCGAACGCTGTGAAGCGGCCCGCGCGCTTCTCCTGCCGTACAGCGGGGAGTGGCTGGTTTCCCTGTACGGCTGCGAGATCTCCGGCCCGGTCGACCTCTGGCTCGGCAGGCTCGATCTCGCGCAGGAACGGTGGAACGAAGCGGTGGACCGGCTGCGCGGTGCCGTGGTCTCCGCGGATCGTCTCAGGGCGACGGTCTGGGCGGCCGAAGCCAAGTCCTGGCTGGCGATCGCCCTTTCCGGCCGCAACCTCGACGGCGACGCGACGGCCGCGATGAGCCTGCTGTCCGAAGTGGACGAAGAAGCCACCGCGCTCGGTATGCGACAGGTCGCGGCCAGGGTGACACGGGCGCGGCAGAAGGCGCGGACCCCGACGGCGCCGATGGCCGAGTTCCGCCGCGACGAAACCGTGTGGACCTTGCGCTTCGACGGCGTCACCACCCACCTTCCGGACTCGAAAGGCTTGCGGGATCTGCATTTCCTGCTCGGCAGGCCGGGCTCGGAGGTGACGGCGGTGCGGTTGCTCGATCCCGAAGGCGGCGAAGTGGTCGTCGCCGCGAAGAGTCTCGGCGGGGACGCCGTCCTCGACGCCGAGGCGAAGGCCCGGTACCGCGCGCGGCTGGACGAACTCGACGAACTGATCGACACCGCGACCGGGCTCGGCCAGGACGCGCGCGCCGCCGCGCTGGACCGCGAACGGGACGCGCTGCTCGCCGAACTGCGGTCCGCGGCCGGGCTCGGCGGCCGCACCCGGCGGCTCGGCGACGAGGCCGAACGCGCCCGGAAGACGGTGACCGCCCGGATCCGCGACACCCTGCGCAAACTCGACGAGCAGCACCCGGCGCTGGCCGCGCACCTGCGCGCGTCGGTCACCACCGGCTCTTCGTGCCGTTACGCACCCGAGGAAAAAGTCCCCTGGCGGTTGTGAGCCGCCAGGGGACCTACCCCCGGTTCACTTGCGGTTGTAGAGCCGCATCGTCAAGGTGCCGAAAATCGCGAGGATGATCGCGCCGGCGATCAGCACCCAGCTGATCTCGCCGCCGTCCCAGTTCCCGTCCATCATCGAGCGCACCGCCGCGACCACGTGGGTCACCGGGTTCACGTCGACGAAGGCCTGCAGCCAGCCCGGCATCGTCTCCGGATTGACGTAGATGTTGCTGAGGAAGGTCAGCGGGAACAGCACCATCATGCTGACGCCCATCACCGACTTCTCGCTGCGCAGCAGCAGGCCGAACATCGTCCAGATCCACGAGAACGCGAACGAGAACGCCAGCAGCAGCAGGATCGCCGCGGCCACGCCCCCGACTCCCCCGGCGGGACGGAAGCCCATGATCAGCCCGACACCGAGGATCACCAGCGAGGCGATGAGGTAGCGCAGCATGTCGCCGAGCAGGTAGCCCACCATCGCCGACGGACGCCAGATCGGCAGCGTGCGGAACCGGTCGAAGACGCCCTTCTCGATGTCGGTGTTGACCGAAATCCCGGTGTACATCGTGATCATCAGGATGCTGCTCGCCATGATGCCCGGCAGCACGAACTGCAGATACTGCGTCGGCGAGCCGGACAGCGCGCCGCCGAACAGGTAGGTGAACATCAGCGTCATCATGATCGGGAACGCCGTGACGTCGAACAACTGCTCGGGCACGTGCTTGATCTTCAGCATCGCGCGCCACCCGAAGGTGACCGAAGTGGAGAGCGCGCTCGGGCGCTGTGGGCGGTTCTTCGCGATCAGGACGGCGGCGAGATCCTCCGCCTTCGGTGCCGCGAGAACGGGTTCGTTGTCTTTGACTGCCGTGGTGCTCAAGCTGCACTCTCCTCGGGGGTGGCGGTGCGGTCGGTGAGGGCCAGGAAGACCTCGTCGAGGCTCGGCTGGCCGAGGGAGAAGGTGTCGACGACGATGCCGGCGCGGGCGAGTTCGGCCAGTGCGCGCGCGGCGTGCTCGGCGGCACCCTGTTCGGTGCTCTCGCCCGAAAGCCGGGCGGTCAGCGCGACGGGGTCCGCCTCCAGGAGAACCTGTGCCTCCAGGGTGCGGACGAGCAGTGCCTCGGCCTCGGACCGCTGGCCGGCCTCGCGCAGCCGGACGTGGACGGCGCCCGCGCCGACCGACGCCTTCAGCTGCCCCTTGGTGCCTTCGGCGATCACCTTGCCGTGGTCGATGACCGCGATCCGCGAGGCCAGCTGGTCTGCTTCGTCGAGGTACTGCGTGGTCAGCAGGACGGTGGTGCCGTGCTTCACGATCGCGCGCACGATGTCCCAGACCTGGTTGCGGCTGCGGGGATCGAGCCCGGTGGTCGGCTCGTCGAGGAACAGTACGTCCGGGGTGTTGAGGATGCTCGCGGCGATGTCGATCCGCCGCCGCATCCCGCCGGAGTAGTTCTTCACCTGCCGTCCCGCGGCCTCGGTGAGGCCGAACGCCGCCAGCAGCTCCGCCGCCCGTGCGCGGGCGGCCGGTTTGCGGTGCCCGGTCAGCCTGCCGATCAGCACCAGGTTCTCGGTGCCGGTCAGGTCTTCGTCGACCGAGGCGTACTGCCCGGTCAGGCTCACCATGGACCGCACCGCGTCGGCGTCGCGGACGACGTCCTTGCCGAAGATGCGCGCTTCACCGCCGTCGGGGCGGAGCAGGGTCGCGAGCATCTTCACCGCGGTGGTCTTGCCGGCGCCGTTCGGCCCGAGGACGCCGTACACGGTGCCGGCCGGGACCTTCAGGTCGATCCCGTCGACCGCCCGGTTCTCGCCGAACACCTTGACCAGCCCCGAGGCTTCGATGGCCAGTTCACTCATTTTCCGTTTCCTTTCAGAAGCTTTCAGCAGACGTAGGGGCGGGCGGCGCGTGCGTCGCGCAGGGCGAGGCCCCACCAGGCGAGCGCGTCGAGCAAGGTGGTCACGGCCTGTACTTGCCCGTCGGAGTCGAAGAGCGTGCCGTCGAGGAGGTTGAAGGCCACCGTGTCGCGCATGGTCACCGTGTGCAGCTCGGTGAAGATCGTGCGCAGCTGCTCCACGGCGTAGAGGCCCTGCGAGCGGTAGCCGTAGGAGACGAAGCCGACCGGTTTCGCGCGCCACTCGTCGTAGGCGCAGTCGATCGCCTGTTTGAGCGACGCGGGGAAACTGCGGTTGTACTCGGGGGTGACGACGACGAACGCCTCCGCCTCGTCGACCAGCCGCGCGAACCGCTTCATGTCGGGCGTCGGATGCTCCGGAAGCCCGGCGGGCAGGTCGAAGTCGACCAGGTCGAGCACGTCGATGACGAGATCGTCCCGGTGTTCCGCCCGGCCGGTGAACCATTTGCCGACGGTGTCCCCCACCCGTCCTTCGCGGGTGCTGCCGACGATCACCGCGACCCGCAGCGGACTGACGTCCATGACCGACCTCCTCTCGCCTCACCCCTCAGGCGCGAGAAAGCCGCCGGGCTTCCGCTAGATCGGATCTAGCGGAAGCCCGGCGGCTTCGGTCGGTGATCTCGCTACGCGTCCAGCGCGATCGCGATCGCGCCCAGCAGCGACGCGTCCTGGTCGAATTTCGCCGACACCAGTTCCGGCGGGAACGGCACGGCCCGTGCGAGCCGCTCACGCAGCGCGGGCAGCAGGATGTCGGCCGAACGCACCAGTCCCCCGCCGACGGCGATGCGCTGCGGGTCGAGCGCGATCGCGAGGTTCGCGACGTGCATCGACAGTTCGTCGAGCGCGGCGCCGACGAGTTCCTTCGCCTGCGCGTTCTCCCTGGCGAGGCCGAACAGTTCGCCCGCGGTTACCGGGCGGCCGAGCAGCACACTCGCCCGGCCGCCCAGCCCACGCCCACCGACGGCCTCCTCCAGCGGCGCCGCTCCGCTGGCGAAACCGTCGGTGTCCTGCGGCGAGAGAAGGTTGTACCCGATCTCTCCCGCAGCGCCGTTGGCGCCGGCCAGCAGCCGGCCGCCGACCAGGACCGCCGCGGCGATCCCGGTCCCCAGCGAGAGGAACACCGCCGGATCGGTGTCCGCCAGTGCCCCCCAACGCCATTCCGCGAGCGCCGCCGCCTTGGCGTCGGTGCCCACCTCGATCGGGACGCCTTCGAACTCGGCCGCGACGAGTTCGCGCAGCCGCAGTTCCTCCCAGCCCGGCACGTTCGGCGCGAGCAGGATGCGGTCCTCCAGCACGATGCCCGGGCTGACCACGCCGACCGCGACGAGCCGGTCCGCGGCGCCTTCGTCGGCGAGCAGTTTCCGCGCCGCGGCGAGCGCGCGGCTCACCACCTGTTCGGCGCCCGCCTGCGCGTCGGTGTCGAGCCTCCGGGTGACCAGCAGGCTCCCGGCTCTGTCCGCCAGCCCGATCGCGACCTTCGTCCCGCCGAAGTCGATCCCCAGGATCAGTTCTTCCCCCGTCACTTCCCGTTCCCCTCTGCCGCCCCCGCGAACGATTCCTGAATCCCCTTGGGCCCGAACGGCCACACGCGCTCCGCCTTCGCGTAGGCGAGGAACGCCGCCACGCCCAGCACGATCCAGCCCACCGAAAGCCCGATCGACAGCCAGGTGGCGGAGAAGTAGATGTAGACCCAGCCGAGCAGCGCGATGATCGTCGGGATCGGGTAGAGCCATTGGCGGTACGGTCGCTCCAGCTCCGGCCGTCGCCGCCGCAGCACCACGATCGCCGCGACCTGCGCGAGCGACTGGATGAGCACCAGCACCGTCACCGCCGCGTTGATCACCGCGGTCAGGGTGAACAGCGAGCCGATCGCGGCGATGGCACCCATCGTCAGCACACCGGCGGTCGGCAGGTTCAGTTTCGGGTGCAGTTTGGCGAACACCGGCAGGAACACCTTGTCGCGCGCGGCTTCGAACGGGACCCGCGAACCGCCGAGCAGGCCCGCGAACACCGAACCGATCGCGGCGATCACGATGAACACGGTGATGACCTTGGCCGCGCCGGTGCCCCACGCCTGTTCGAGCACGGTGGAGGCGACCGACGTGGCGTTCTTCAGCTCCTCCAGCGGGACCGAGCCGAGGACGCCGAGCTGCAGCAGGAAGTACAGGCTCATGATGCCGAGGATCGACAGGATGATCGAGCGCGGCAGCGTCCGGCCCGGATCGCGCACCTCGCCGCCGAGGTAGGCGCTGGTGTTGTAGCCGAGGTAGTCGTAGATGGCGATGATCAGGCCCGCGCCGAGCCCGGCCCAGAACGCGCCGCCGTCGAACGAGAACGCGCCCGGCGTGAAGGCGAACGCTTGCGCCCCGTCGAAATGCGTGAAGGCCGCGACGATCACCGAGAGCGCGGCGAACAGCATGATCCCGAACAGGACGGTGGTCAGCTTCCCGATCTCGCCGATCTTGCGGAACAGCGCCAGCACGATCAGGGCGATGATCCCGAGACCGATCACCTTGCCGAGCGTCGTCGTCCCGCCGTCGTCGGCGACCCCGGGGATCAGGTATCCGAGGTACTGGACGAGGCCGATGATGCCGGTGGACATGATCAGCGGGATGAACAGCACCGCGCTCCAGGCGAAGAGGAACGGCATGAGCCTGCCGGTGCGGACGCCGAACGCCTCGCGCAGGTAGACGTAGGTGCCGCCGGCACCGGGGAGGGCGGCGCCGAGTTCCGCCCAGATGAGGCCGTCGGCCAGCGCGATGACCGCGCCGATGAGCCAGCCGAACATGGCCTGCGGGCCGCCGAGGGTCACCACCATCGCGGGGATGGTGACGAACGGGCCGATGCCGCACATCTGGGTCATGTTGATGGCGGTCGCCTGGAGCGGCCCGATCTTCCGCTCGAGCCCCGGCCGCGGGGATGAACTCAAAACGCGCCTCCCTGTTAGTTAGTAAAGTTTCTTAACATAATTTCGGGCGTGTCGGAAGGCCACGCGGCGAAGTTGTCGCGCACCGGTCCACCCGGGATTGCCCGAAAGGGCCGAATCCCGGGTAATACGCCCGAATGGACCAGCGCGGGACGTATCAGGGGCTCCTCGTTCCGCGTCCTTACCCAGAAGGACGTCTTTTCCGAGGACGGTGAGGTCCATGAAACGGCTGTTCAGCGCGGCGATGGCGATCGCCGCACTCGGGTTCGCGACGGCCTGCGGCGGGACGTCCGCGCCCCGCGACACGGCGCCGGGCGATCTGACGACCGACAGCGGGATCACCACGGAGACGGCCCCGACGGCGTCGTCCGACGCGCCGCCGACGGGACCGGGCCCGACGAAGGACTCGCCTCCGCCCGGCGTCGTGCCCGGAAGCCCGATCAGGTACAACAGCGACCTGCTCGGCACCGACCCCGCCACCGCCAAGGACGCCATCGAGCAGAACCTCGAACGCCTCTGCAAGAGCTCCCGGCGATGCGGGGTCTCGGTCGTGGTCGTGGGCGAGGGGAACTGCATCCGCAGTATCGGCCCGAATCCGGTCCACCCCGGCAAGACGATCACGATCCGGGCCAGGGCCTGCGAAACCGAGACCACGGAGGAAAGCTCGGCACCGCCGAAGTCGGAAAGCCCCCAGCCGAGCGAAACCACGGGCGGATGAGCACCCGGCGGCCACTACGCCGGGGGCTGCGCGCCCCCAGGCCGCCGGAGCCCGAACCCGCGGCGGGCCCGTCGCACGCGCTCAGGCTGGTCGGCACCATGCTGGCCAACACGACCCTGCTCACCGCGTTGCTCTACTACTTCGGGCTCGTCTACACGCAGACGTACTTCATCTACTTCCGCGTGCACTACACCCTGCTCGGCCAGACACCGGACGAGATCTTCGGGCGCGGTGTCGACGGGGTGCTCCTGCCCCTGACCGCCGCCGCGGGCGCCGCGTTGCTGTTCCTCGTCCTGACCCGGTTCCTGAAGATCCGCCTAGGCGAGGGTTCCTGGGCCCGGCTGCTGCGGATCTGCTCCCCCGTCGCGGGTGTCCTCGGCCTCGCGCTGCTCGCCGTCACGACCGCGATCGCCCTCGACCCGGAACCGTTCCGCGACTGGCCTGGTGCGCCGGGGATCGGCTTCGCGATCGGGGTCCTGATGGTGCTGTTCTCCTGGCGGCACTGGACCGCGCACAGAACGGGAAGCGCCCGGTCGAGCGTCGCGGAACTGGTGACCGGCTACGTCCTGGTGAGCATCGGCCTCTTCTGGGCGGTCGGCGACTACTCGGGAGCCGTCGGCACGAGCCGTGCCTTCGAAGCCTCCGGGGTGATCGCGACCAGACCGGCCGCGACCCTGTACAGCGCGGAAAGCCTCAACCTCACCGCGAACGGTGTCCTGCAGGTGAAATGCGCCGACCCCGAATCGGCCTACAAGTACCGGTACACCGGGCTGAAGCTGCTGCTCCAGTCCAGCGGCCAGTACGTCTTCCTCCCGGCGAACTGGCGGGCCTCGACCGGTGTGGCGTTCGTGATCCCGAAAACCGACAAGCTGCGCCTCGAATTCGGCCCGCCCCGCTCGGTCCCGCCACCCGGTTGCTGACGTGCGTCAGCCCAGGTGGCGCGCCAGCCACTCGGCGACCGTGTCGTCCACCAGTTTCGCGATCGGCAGCTGCGGCGCGGGCTCGATGCCCGGTTCTTCCGCCAGCGGATGGGCGAGACCTGCCACCCTGGCCAACTGGACGTCGTCCGGCCGGGCGTACCGCTCGCGCAGCGCGGTGACCAGATCGTCGGCGTCGGTGCGCAACGACGGATAGTCGTCCTCGCCGGAGACGAGCAGCAGCGGAACTGGGGTTTCCCGCGCCGATATTTCACCCGATCGTGCGACGAAGTCGAGCTGATCCGCGGCCTGGTCTGCCTCCTCGTTCCACGGATACGGCTGGTCCAGCAGGCCTTCCACCAAGCCGACCACCGAACGCGCCCGCACGGCGGGGTTGATCAGGGCCGCCGCGCGCACCGGGATCTCCCGCGTGGCCAGGATCGTCAGCGCCACCGCACCACCGAGCGACCCGCCGACGACCGCCGTGCGGGACGTGTCGAAGCCGAAGCGTTCACGCAGTTCGGCCAGCGCGGCGGGGAATTCCAGCGCCGCCTGGCGGACGAACGGGTCGACGTAGGCGAGCATCGCGTCCCGCCGGGCCCGTTCGACCACCGCGTCCATGCCGCCGTCGACCATTCTCGCGCCGCACAACGGCATTCCGAGATACACCCGCCACGCCGGCACCCCGGCCAGCGGCAACGCGGCCGCGAACGCCGCGTCGGAGCGGGGCGCGTCGATCATGTGCCAGGCGACCACCACCGGCGCGGGTCCGCTGACCTCGGCAGATGGCGGTAAGACCGTGAACGGCACCCCAGCGGCCGTGCCCGTGACCGGTTCTCCCACCGCGATCCTTCCTCGTACGCTGTCGATCTCCACGATATCCAGGACGCGGCGGAGGCGGACCTCGTTCCGCCACAAGCGAAACAGTATGCCCGCGACGTCACCCCGACGCGCCGCGGAGGTGGTTGCGACCCGGCGACGGCGGCCGAATAGTGTTGCGGCCCGGCCCTTTGGAGGTGAACCGCCCGTGCCCGACGTCGACTATTACGAGGTGCTCGGCGTGGGCAAGGCCGCCTCGGTCAACGAGATCAAGACCGCGTACCGGCGGCTGGCGAAGTCGCATCACCCGGACACCGGCGGATCCGCCCTCACGTTCCAGCTGGTCCGCGAGGCCTACGACACGCTCAGCGATCCGATGCGGCGTGCGGGCTACGACGCGGGCGGGCGCTCGGTGCGCGCCCCGATCCGGCCGCGACCGCGGCGCCGCTTCGGCGAGGAACCGGGCTACGAGCCCGAGCCGGTCGTGATCGATCCGGACGACCTCGAATGGTGGGAATTCGCCGCACAGGACGAGCGCGTGCGCCACGGCCGCCGTCGCGGCCCAGGGCACACTCCCGTCGTGGCGGCGGTCGGCGGGATGGTGCTGGTCCTGCTGCCGGTGCTGACCGGCGTCGGCTTCTCGGCCCCCACGCTGATCGTCTGGCTGATCCTGACCGCCGGCACCGCCCTGCTGGTGCAACGGCTCGCGCGCGGCTATCTGGCCGCCTCCCGCGCCAAGAACCGCTTCGCCGCGGAATTCGGCGGGAAACGCGTGTTCGGCACCCCCGGCGTCGAGACCGACGAACTCGCCGAGCGTCTCACCGCCGACATGCTCGAGCGCTACCTGACCCGGTTGCCCGGCGCGCGGATCTTCCACGGCCTCTCGTGGCCGGACTCGGTGTTCGCCGACGTCGACCACGCGGTGCTGTGCGGGAAGCGGCTCGTGCTCGTGGAATCGAAGCTGTGGCTGCCGGGTCACTACGAGACCGATGACGACGACCGCCTGCTGCGCAACGGCCGCGCCTTCCGCGGCGGCGGGAGCAGACTGACCGAAAGCCTCGCCGAATTCCGGCGGGTGCTGCCCGGTGTCACGCTGCGCGGGGCGATGGTCGTGTACCCGAGCCGGACCGGTGAGATCACCACGGATCCCGACGATCCCTCCCCCGCGCCGCCGATGACGCCGGAGCAGTTCCTGCACGAGATCGGCGGCTGGCTGGCGGCGGAACCGTCCACTGTGGACACAGCGACCATGCGAGTCGTACGGGACCGAGTGGTCGGCACCGTCTAGCCCCCTCCGCATTTCGTCCTCTGAATGCGGACGCGCGTGAAGGCCTCCTTCCCTCGGCTGAGCCGAGGGAAGGAGGCCTTCACGCGCGATACGAGGAACTACCGGCCCGAGCGCTCCTTCTTGGCGCGCGCCGACCGGGTGCAGACCTCACCGACGTCGACCGTCTGGCCGCGGTCGATGTAGACGTCCGCCAGCCCGACGAGCTTGCCCTTCGGCGACGTACAGGTCAGCTGGTACGCCTCCTTGGGACCGTAGGTCGGCGGGATCGGCGACTGGAACGACACACCGCCGGTCCAATCGTCCACAGTGGACGGGTTCGCCTGCGAGTAGTTGACCAGCACGGCCCGGTAGTCCCCGGCGGGCGGGTCGTACAGGATCGCGTGCTCTTCCGTGGTCCCGCCGTTCGCCGACGACGACACCATGTTGCCCGCGGCGTCGAAGACGTACAGGTCCCAGTCGGTGTCCTGGCTGGCCCACTTCACGTCGACGCTGAACTTCCCGTTGTCGACCTTGGGGAGCCCGTCCACGTGGAACGTGAAGCTCTCCGAAGCCGGGTCGGTCGGGTAGTTCGTGTTGATCGCCGGGACCCCGGGCGGGTTGGCGACCTGGATCGCCGCCTGCGCCGGCCCCTGCGGTTCGCGACCGTAGCGGCCCGCGACGTAGGGACGGGTCGACGGGTTGATCGACCACGCGAACCGGCCACCGGTCGACGACAGCGACGAGTTCAGGTCGTCGGTCACGTAGATCGGCGGCTTCGTCGAGCCGTCCGGCTGCACCACCGGGGAGGTCGGCGTCTGGAAGGTCTTGTGCAGCTTCAGCTGGTAGCCCTTCGGCGCCGTTCCGATCAGCGTCGAATGCGCCGCCGGGTCGGCGGCGTTGGCCATCATGTCGATGAAGGCCGCACGGTTACCGCCCTTGCCGGCACCGGCCGCGGGGGCGACGCCGGTGTACTCGGCGACGACACCGGTCTCGAACGGCGGGTGGAACTCCGTGTTGCCGATCTCGAAGGTGAAGCCCCAGCCACCGGTGGCCCAGTACGACCAGTCCTCGGTCGAGCCCGTCGTGTCGTAGAGCGCCCACGACGGCTGGCTGGTGTATCCGTTGCGCGAGGCCATCTTGTCGCCGAGCGCCTTGTACGCCGGCTCGTCGAGCGGCGGGCGGACGGCGGCGACACCCGGGACACGCAGCACCAGGTTCGAGAAGGTGTGCAGCGTGATCAGGTTGGTCACCTGGCGGTTCGACACGATCGAGCGGATGTTCTGCGTCTCGGGCTCGGAGAACGGGCCGGAGCCGCGGAACGTGTCGCTGCGCCACAGGGTCGACGCGCCGGCGCCGCCCCAGAAGCCCGCGTAGTTGCGGTTCGGGTCGGTGCCGCGTTCACGGCCGCCGGGGTTGGCCTTGCAGACGCCGGTCGCGAACTCCTTGGGCGAGTCGTTGACGTTGCAGTTCTTGCGCTTCATCTCGTAGTCGAACCGCGAGAAGTCGCCCTTGGGCTCGGCCTCACGGGAGATTTCGAAGCCGTCGGGGTTGACGATCGGCACGATGATGTTGCGCGTCCGGCCGACCAGACCGCGGATCTCGGGGTTGTTGCCGGTGTAGCCCTTGACCAGTTCGTGGGCCCATTCCATGGCGTGCTCGCCCGCCGGCCACTCACGGGCGTGGTGCACGCCCATGGTGAAGTTGACGGGTTTGCCGTCGGCGATGTTCTTGACGTCGGTCGCGATCTCGAGACCGACGACGTCACGGCCTTCCCAGGTCGGCTGCGGCAGCGTGAACGCCGTGGCGATCTTGGGGTTCTTGCGGGCCAGTTCCTTGACCTCGAACTGGTAGTCGTAGAGGTGCCGGTAGCTCGTGCGCCCGGACGGCAGGGTGGAGCCCGGCGTCTTCGCGGCGTACTCGCGGTCGGTCTTGGCGTTCTGGATCGACCGCGCCGAAAGGTCTCCGTCGACCACCTTCGACTTGAAGCCGTTGTCCGCCAGTGTCTTGCGGTCGGCGTCGTTGGCGAGGACGACCTCGACGCCGGTGGCGTCGGCCTTCTCCGTGACGTCCAGGCCGAGCCGGAGGAGCTTGTCCTTGTCCTGCTTGGCGGGCGTCTCGACCCGGACCAGTTCGGCGCGCTGCGGCGCGGGCGCGGCGCCGGTCGGGGTCCCCTGCGGCGTGAGCGCGAGGAAGTCGACCCCCAGAACCGCGTCGCGCGTCCGGCCGTCGTACCGGCAGGTCTGCACGACCAGTTTCTGGTCCTTCTTCACGAAGCCTTCGGCGAGCTCGTGGCTGCGCAACGCGGCGGACGCGGCGACCACGGCGCCGGTGGCCTTGTCGAAGACCGCGAGGTCCCAGTCGCCTTCGGTGCCGCCGCGCGGCGCCAGGCGCGCCTGCAGCAGACCGTCTACTGTGGACGTGAACTCGCGCCGATCGGTGCCGGACGTACCCGGCTTCTGCAGCGCGGCGAAACAGGAACGCGGCACGGCCTGATCGGCCCGCACCACGTTGTCCGCGGCCCCCGCCGTCGTGGCCGACGGAAGTGCCACGAAGGCCCCGGCGAGTACCAGGGTCGCCGCGCTCCATCCCGCTCTTCGCCGGTTTGGTGAATACCCCACAGACTGACCTCCTTGGACAGTCCGGTGACCGGGTGAGGTCACCGGTAGCGAGACCCTAGACCCGCGACCCCGCCGGAGGGACCCGCCACAAGTCGTCTACACCTCTTTCGGCCCAACGATCTCACCGTCCGTGCCGGAACGATCACCGGCACGCGCACCGTAGAATGGGACTTTCCTGTCGATTCCGACAGGTCGGCCTAAGAAAACCTTCAGGTTGGGTGGTTACCTTTCAACCATGACGACGTCCCAGGTCACCGCCAGGTCACCACTGGCCCTGCTGGCCGCCGTGGTCTCCGTCGCCGGCGGAGCGCTGCTGATCCTGTTGCTGCAGGTCCTTCCCGCCACCAGCGACATCAGCCCGGTCCGCCGCACCATCAGCGAGTACGCGCTCAGCGAGAACAAGTGGATCTTCGACGTCGCGGTCCTGCTGGTCGCGTTCGGCTCGGCGATCGGCTTCGGCGCGCTGATCCGCCGCAAGCACCTTCCGGCGCTGTCCGCGGCATCGGTCTTCTGCGCGCTCTGGACGGTGAGCCTGGTGGTGATCGTGGCGTTCCCCAAGAACAACTGGGCGATCGGGCCGAGCACCGGCGGGACGGTGCACCGGATCGCGAGCGTCGTCGCCTTCGTCTGCCTGCCGCTGGCCGTGTGGTTCGCGGCGAAAGCCGTCTTCCCCTCCTCCCCCGCGCGGCGCGCCGTGACCCGGGTGCTCGCGGTGGCGGCCCTGGCCTGGTTCGGCGTGATCCTCGGGGCGATCGTGGTCTCGATGAACGGCGGCGAGCCCTGGTGGCGGGCGATCCCCCTCGGGCTGGTCGAACGCGCGATGGCGCTGACCGGACTGGTCGCGCTGGCGTCGCTGCTCATCCCCGCGCGCGTGGTCACCGCACCGGTGACCGAGCAGGCCGAAGCCCTGGAGATCGCGTCCTGACCGCCGAACGCCTCGCCCGCGCCTGGGACGAAGCCGCCGACGGCTACGAGGCCTACTACGTCCCGCGGTTCGCGCCCTGGGTTTCGGCGGCGGTGCACGCCCTGCCCTAGGCGCTGCCAGAGGGCCCTGTCCTCGTTCCCTGCTGCGGGACCTTCCCGGAGCTCGACGTGCACCGGGCAGCTGCCCGGCCGCGAGATCGTCGGCATCGACCTGTCCGCGGGGATAGCCGCGAGGGCCAGGAACCGGGCCGCGGGCAACCCGCTCGTCCGTGTCGTCGAGGGCGACGCCTCGGAACTCGACCAGGGCTCGGCCGCCGCGATCGTCTCGGTCTTCGGCCTCCAGCAACTCCCGGAACCCGACACCGCTCTCCGGTCCTGGACCCGCGCCCTGCGCCCCGGCGGGGTGCTCTCGGTCGTCTATTGGCCGCACAGCACCGAATCGGGCGGGGCCTTCACGGTGCTGTCCGAGGTGCTCCGGGAACACGTCCCGGCCGGTGACCGCTCTTGGGAAGAACGGCTCGTCCCCGCGTTGGAGGGCGCCACGCTCGAACGGGACGAGGTCCTGTCGTTCCCGATTGTCCACCCCGACGCGGACACGTTCTTCACCGCGCACACCCGTTCAGGGCCGATGCGGCCGCTCGCGGACGCGCGCGGTGAAGAGTTCATCGCCGTGCTGCGCGAGGAATTCCTGCGAAGGGCGCCGGAAGGGGAATGGCGGCACCGTCCGTCTGCCCGGCATATCGTGGCACGGGCGTGATCTCGACGGCGTCGTCGTCGGCGTCCTTGCGCAAGCGCGCCGTGCACACCGAAAGGTGCACCACGTTGGCACGTTTGTGGTGGCGGTACACGTGGACGTCGGTGGCGAAGCACGCCGCGGCCAGCAGTGCCCGCCGCTGCTCGATACGCTCGTAGCCGACCCCCGCCGGGCAGAACACGGTGACCTCGACCTCGTCGCCGCGCGGTTTGGTCCACAGGATCACCGGCAGCTTGCCATCCAGGGTGCACACCCGGGCGCGGGCGAATCCGGTCCGCAGCCGGTGCTGCACGACGATCGAGCGCAGCCGGTCGCGGAGGAACCGCCGCGCCGATTTCCAGTAGAACAGCCAATTCGCGACGCCGAACAGCACGACCGCGCCCCAGATCGGGCCGGCCGCCTGGAAAAGCGAGAACAGCGCGTACGGGAGGACGAGGAGCGCGCCGATCTCGTACCGCCAGTGGTAAAGCGCGGTGATCGGGTTGGGCCTCCTGACCACCGTGATTTCCCTGGCCAGCTCGGCGATCGCCTGGGGTTCCTGCCAACGGCTCATGACCTTCCTCCTGTCCGTCCGGCGGTTTGCTCGGCGGCCACGGCCGCCGCGGGAATGGAGCGGACGACACCGGCACCGGCGCAGTCCGGGCAAACGGCGTCCTCGTAGGGCCACCACCCCGTGCCTCCGCACGGTTCGCACGCGTGCACGGTGTCCCAGCGTGGGTCGCGGTAGACGCGGCGCCTGCTGTTCGGCACCCGGGTCACCTGCCAGCCACGAGCGGCCGCTCTCGAGTCCTCGCCGGACGCGAAAAGCCATTCGTGGAAGCGTTCGAGAAGTCGATCGAACCAAGATCGGGGCGCTGCCGTGTGGTTCTCGTGGTGGGACATGAGGTTCACCCCCGATGCGGCGAAGCACTGACGCGGGTCGGCACACACGACGCCTACTCCGGCATTCGTGTGGCCCGCAGGCGACGCGAACCGAAACGGATGCACAGCGTTACGATCAGATGGCTGACAGCATCCGCTCTTCGGTCGTGCCCTGTCCGGACCGGCCCTCTCGGCCGGGCGGGTCACGTACCCCAGGACCAGGAAGAACAGGCCCGGACTCGGCTACTCGCACGTTGTGACACGACATTGACCGACGCGCCAGCGCGGTCCGATTCGCTTGCTGTACTCTCCCCGTTGTGTGCACGTTCAGTCACCGCCCTACTTTGCCTACTAAAGGTAGGTAAGCCTGTGTCTAGTGCCTACATGAAGCCTACATCGGCCGGACGGCGGCCGGTAAGCCCCGATGCGGAAACCGTTACCGCGTCGGGAGTCGGACGTGAGCTGCGGCGACTGCGCAAGGCCGCCGGGGAAACCCAGGCGGAAACCGCCCGGATCATCGGGGTGACCAGGGCGAACCTGACCCAGTGGGAGACCGGCAAATACCTGCCGTCAACCCATAACGCCCGCCAGCTCGACGACCACTTCCGCGCTGCGAACGCGCTGTTCACCCTGGTCGAGGCGGCCCGTTCGCCGCAGGAACACACCGCCCCGCCCCTTGTCGCCGACGCCGGCGTGGTCGACACTTCGCGGTCGCTGCTGCAGGTGTTCCACACCGTCGGCGCCAAACTCGCCGAGCGCCTGATCCGCGACGAGCACGGGAAACCGCTGGGCTGGCGACAGAACCTGCAGAAGAAGACTCCGCCGACAGTGCTGAGTACCGCATACGGGATCAGCACGATGTTGTTGGTAGGCGACACCTACCTCGACCTACATCCCCTGGCCGAAAAACTCCACAGCCGACGCTCCGAATTCGGCTGGCGAGGACGGCCGGAAGGCAGGTGGCCCGAGACCACGGCGGCGGTTGTGGACGCGCTCTTCCGCATGGGCACCACGCTTTCCGCTGATGACGGGTTGGAGCTCCTGGAGCATTCACTGGACCCGTTCAGCACGACCCGCCCCTACCTGCTGGCCACGACCCTGCAGGCGGCGGTGCGACTACGACCCGACGCCCGGCTGACCGATCGGCTGATCGACGATCTCCTGGCCACCAGGCTCGTTTTCAACGGCATCCGGCTGTGGCCGGAGAAGAACGAAGCCGGGCTTGTGGCACCCGAGCCGTCCGTGGCGCACACCGCACGGGCCATCGTGGTGCTACGCGACGTGCTGCGGAACCGCACCGATCGCCACGATGCCCAAGAAGCGGCCGACGAAGCCACACAATGGCTCGTCGACCACACCCATCCGGATGACGGCGTGGCCGAAGACCTCGAAAAGCCTCGTCCCGACGGTGACGGAACGGCCCGGATCATCATCCGGCACTTCACCTCCGCCTGGGTCGTCCAAGCACTGGCCACCGCCCCTCTTCTGCCACTCCCCCGGCTCAACCGCGCGCTCGGAACCCTCTGGGAGCGTTACGACGCCGATCAGGGCCTGTGGGCTTGGGGCAGCGGAGACCTGCCGATTTGGCAGACGCTGGACGCCGTCACGGCCCTCCGCTCGGCAGCACTCGCCGTGGCCGCACCCCCGCTCAGCCCTCCAGGAACTTCAGGTACGACTCCATGACCGACAATCCACCGTCGTCCAGTCCAGCCGACTCGGCCGGAGCACACGCGTTCGTTCAGGCCGTCACGGAATCACGGCCCGCCACCGGCATCGTGAGCCTGCCTTGGCTCCGCCGCGCGGCCCACCGGGTCCAGGACGATCCCGGCACATTCCTTGCCTGGCTGGAAGAGATTCTCCGCAACGAAGAAGCCGTTCGCGAAGCCGCCAAGCGCTCCTACTGGCACCCCAACGGGTTCGCCAAGATGGTGCTGCTCTCCTCTGCCGACTTCCGGATCCGGCTCCACGTCTGGCCGGAAGCCACGGAACCGTCGCGCGGCGAATCCAATCCGCACAGTCATCGATGGGAATTCGCTTCGACCGTCGTCACCGGCGAAGGCATGCACATGGTCGAGTACGGCGAAGCCGACGAAGGCGGCGAGGTCCACACCAGGTACTGGTACGGCGCTGATCCCGCCGACCCCGCGGCATTGCGACGCGACGGACAGGCTCGCCTCAGGAAACTGCGGACCCCGCATGTGCGACGCGGGCAGGTCTACACCTGCGACACCGACGTCGTGCACACCGTCCGGCCGATTGACGCGGGCCTCACCGCGACACTGGTCTTTCAGGGACCCCATCTGTCGGCTAAAACCGTCGTCTACTGCCTGCCTGGCCAGACAGACGACCAGCCCAATGGCGAGATGAGCGAAGAGGAATTCAGCCTTCTCGTCAAATCCGTCGTCGCCGCCCTAGCCGAACGAGTCTCCTCATGACCACGGTCCAGCCCGCCTCATCGAGCAGGCTCTCCAAGCTCCGCCTCGGAAACCGGCGATTCGACCGCGGCGTTCTCACCGACAGAGAGATCAGAAGGGCGCTGCTGGACGGCGATCTTTCCGTCACACCCTTCGACGACTCGCTCATCCGGCCCGCGGCGATCAGTCTGCGACTGGGCAAGGAAGCCTTCAGCCTGGTATCCACCGGCGCGGTCGACATCGCCGACCGCGCCACCTACCCCGACCTCGTGCCGAAGGACTTGGACGACCAGGGCCGGTTGCGAGTGGAACCCGGCGAAGTCGTTCTCGCTCCGACGATGGAACGCATCGGGCTCTCGGGCCGCCTGGCGGGTCTTGTCGATGGGACCAGCGATTACGCCCGCCTCGGGATCAGCGTCGTTCTGTGCGGTCAGGTCAGCCCCGGCTTTGGCCGCAGCAACGGCGCGGTCCTGACCCTGGAGATAGTCAATCACCTGCGGCATGCCGTTCTGCTGCATCCAGGTGCCAGAATCTGCAACGTGATGCTGTTCGCTTCCACTGGAAGCGAGGAACCGTATGACCGGATTCCACACAACTATTCGAACGATCATTTCGTCATGCCTTCCCGGCTTGCCGAGCGAATCGAAAGCACACACAATTCCAGGAACTAGTCAGTTCATCCTCCTGGCGGGCAGACAGGCGAAATAGCCGCATCTATGCTGTAGCGAGTCCGCCCACCAGGAGGAGGCCTCGTGGGAACTCTTGACAGATCAGAACTGCGCATAGCCCAAGACCTTCAGCAGGTCGGGATGACCCGTCCGGCGGCGATGTTGGCCGTCGTGATGGCGACACGCGGATACGACCGTCCGGAGCGAGATCTGGCGGAAATCGTCCGCCATTACCCCGGGCTTGAGTCCGTCGCCGAGGCACGGTTGGCGATTCAAGACCTGCTACACCGAAAATGGCTCACTCAAACCGTCATTCACGGCGTGGCCGTTACGGGACGAGTTTCACATCTGGCACAGCTGATCGCGACCCATCTGGGAGACCAGAGCGTCGCCGACAGACTGCTGGCGATCCGCGTAACGCTCGAGCCCTATATCAAGGTTCTCGGCCCCATGGAGAACTCCTCGATATTTCACTCTTATCTGGACCTTCTCCGGTCAGCGCGAAGCGAGATCTGCCTACCGATGCTGGTGACGCCTCCCTACGAAGAGACCGTGCGGGCGCTTCGCGAACGTGCCGAGGCCGGCGTGAGAATACGCATATTGCTCGCCGCGCCGACACTGGCGGTGAAATGGAGAAGCGAAACCATGCGATCCATTTCGAGGGAGCGGATCACCGCATGGGTACGAGAGTTCCGCAATCACCCGACGGTTGAAATTCGCCTGAGCAGGACTGCGGAGGACATGGAACTCGCCACCTGCTTCTCCGTGGACGGCGAAATCGTGAGATTCGACATATACGACCCTTACCGGCAACGAAGTCTCGAAGGCGTCATGATCGAGGTCGCAGCACCACAGGGGATGCTGCCGAACTTTGTCAGAATATTTCTCAGACTCTTCGAAGAAGCGTGGTCGAACTCCGCACACGTTTCCCTGCCCGCCAGATTACTCTGGTCTCTCCGAAAACAGTGGAAAGCCTGGCTTGCCGTCACCTTTCTCCTTTGCGCATTCATCCCGGCGCCGATACCGCACTGGTCGGAGATTCTCATCGGAATCAGCTGTGGAATCGTTGCCCCTTTGCTCGTCGAAGGGATACCACGAATGAAAAAGTTGGTTCGAAAATGGCGGGACCGATGATCGGCGGCCATGAAGTTGTCCGTACCCATCGGTCGATCATTAGCGGCGTTGAACTGGACGACGGCGAGTCTTGGGAAGGGATCGCGCCGGAGTGGTTCCCGCCCAGTTCGTCGCACGGCGGTGAACTGCCGCGACTGATCACCGAGGTGCTGGGCAAGCGGGCGAGCTGACCCGCGCCTCGCGAGTGGCGATTGTTAGAACCCGAAGGCTGTCTCAGCTGCCTACTGAATGTGGGTGTCAGTTGGCCGAAGGTCCGTGAAGGCCTCCTTCCCTACCCTGAAGGTAGGGAAGGAGGCCTTCACGGACTTCTCGATCGTCACCCACGGCTCGGCAACACCACCAGCCCCAGCAGCCACAGCGGCGGAGCGTGGAAGGCCCCTTTCCTCGGCTCAGCCGAGGAAAGGGGCCCTCCACACCTTCCCCAAGTGCGGCGGCACGGTCAGACCGGCCAGGACATGGGCTCTTCGGCGCAAGTGTGACACCTCCGTGTGCTTGCGGAAGCACAGGTCGGCGCGCCCGACGTCGGGACGATCAGCTCGCCGGGAGTGGCCGTTCGAGCACCCGTGATTACGATCACAGCGAGACTCCTGGCCTGACATCTCTACAAACCAACTGCTTAGTACGGCAGACTCGACGGCACTTCCACTCGACGACGAGGAGAACACCCGTGACCGAACACCCCTCCCGTGTAGCGATCGTCACCGGCGCCGGCCGCGGCATCGGGGCGGCCGTGGCCAAGCGGCTCGCTTCCGACGGATTCGCCGTCGGCCTGCTGGACCTCGACGAGGCCGGTGTCAAACAAGGGGCGGAAGCGATCGTCGCCGAGGGCGGCAAGGCCGTCGGTGTCGCGCTGGACGTCAACGACGCCGCGCAGGTCGAAGCCGCGGTGACCCGGGTGGCCGAGGAACTCGGCGCGCCGACCGTGCTGATCAACAACGCCGGCATCACCCGCGACAACCTGCTGTTCAAGATGACCGAACAGGACTGGGACTCGGTGCTGGGCGTGCACCTCAAGGGTTCGTTCCTGATGACCCGCGAGGTGCAGAAGTACCAGACGCAGGAGAAGTGGGGCCGTATCGTCAACCTGTCCAGCACCTCGGCGCTGGGCAACCGCGGCCAGGTCAACTACTCCGCCGCCAAGGCCGGCATGCAGGGCTTCACCAAGACCCTCGCGATCGAACTGGGCAAGTTCAACGTCACCGCGAACGCCATCGCCCCCGGGTTCATCGCCACCGACATGACCGCGGCGACCGCCGAGCGGCTCGGCATGTCGTTCGAGGACTTCAAGGCGGCGGCCGCGTCGCAGATCCCGGTGCAGCGCGTCGGCACCCCCGACGACATCGCCAACCTCGCGTCGTTCCTGGTGAGCGACGGCGCCGGATTCATCTCCGGTCAGGTCATCTACGTCGCCGGCGGACCGAAGGACTGAGCCATGCGCGAATTCGCCTCCCTGCAGGAGTTCGAGAACGCCGTCGGCGAGCACTTCGGCTACAGCGACTGGCTGACGCTCACCCAGGAACGGGTGAATCTGTTCGCCGACGCCACCGACGACCACCAGTGGATCCACGTCGACGTCGAGAAGGCCGCCGAAGGCCCGTTCGGGGCGCCGATCGCCCACGGTTTCCTGACGCTGTCGCTCATTTCGGGCTTCGTCGGCAAGCTTTACCGGGTCAACGGGCTCAAGATGGGCATCAACTACGGCCTGAACAAGGTCCGGTTCCCCCAGCCGGTCAAGGTCGGCGCGAAGATCCGGGCGGGTGCCGAGCTGGTCGAGGTCACCGACGTCGCCGGCGGCAAGCAGGCCGTCGTCCGGTGGACGATCGAAATCGACGGCGAGCCCAAACCGGCGTGCGTCGCGGAAATGGTCGTCCGCCTGATCGCCTGAGAGAGTGACCTCCGGCACCTCGCCGGACCAGCCCTACCTGACATACCGACTGGTCGGTACTGTTATCGGAAAGCGAGACGCTGGAGGCACCATGAACCAGTCCGACCTGCCGGGCCTCGACCTGGCCAGGCTCAAGGCCCATCTGGACGAGCACCGGCCGGGTCTCGTCCAGGGCGACCTGAGCGGCCAGGTCGTGGAGGGGGGCCGGTCGAATCTCACCTACATCGTGGGTGACGGCCGGTCCCGCTGGGTGGTCCGCCGCCCGCCGCTGGGCCACGTCCTGCCGACGGCGCACGACATGGGCCGCGAGTACCGGGTGATCTCCGGCCTGCACGGCACGGCCGTCCCGGTGCCGGAAACGGTGCTGCTGTGCGAGGACACCGACGTCATCGGCTCGCGCTTCTACGTGATGGAGTTCGTGGAGGGCACGCCCTTCCGTTCGGACACCGAGCTGGCCGCGCTGGGTCCCGCCCGCACCAAGGCGATCGCGGACGAGCTGGTCGACACCCTGGTCGCGCTGCACGCCGTCGAGCCGGAATCGGTGGGCCTGGGCGACTTCGGCCGTCCCGAGGGCTTCCTCGAACGCCAGTTGCGGCGCTGGAAGAAGCAGCTCGACGGCAATCGCAGCCGCGACCTGCCGGGCGTCGACGAACTGCACGACCGGCTCGCCTCGTCGGTGCCGGAATCGGGCGAACCGTCGATCGTCCACGGCGACTACCGGCTGGACAACGTGCTGGTGAACGCCGACGACCGGATCACCGCGGTGCTGGACTGGGAGATGTCCACCCTCGGCGACCCGCTGACCGACCTCGCGCTGCTGGTGGCCTACGCCGAACGCGACAAGGTCTCCCTGCAGTTCGTGTCCAACGCCAGTTCGGCGCCGGGCTACCCGCGCAACGACGAGGTCATCGCGCGGTACGCCGAACGTTCCGGCCGCGATGTCTCCCGGCTCGACTGGTACGTGAGCTTCGCGTTCTTCAAGCTCGCGGTGATCCTGGAAGGCATCCACCTCCGCTACAGCAAGGGACAGACCGTCGGCGCCGGATTCGACGGCATCGGCTCGGGCGTCGTTCCCCTGATCGCGCACGGCATCGAAACGCTCAAGGAAGAGGGATAGGGATGGACTTCGCCTTCGACGCGAAAACCGAGGAACTGCGGGGAAAACTCCTCGAGTTCATGGATTCGCACATCTATCCGGCCGAGGCCGTCTTCGAGCGGCAGCTGGCCGAGCGCGACAGCGAGTGGTCGCAGCCGCCGATCGTCGAGGAACTCAAGGCCGAAGCCCGCAAACGCGGGCTGTGGAACTTCTTCCTCCCCGGTGACCACGGCGCGGGCCTGACGAACCTGCAGTACGCGCCGCTGGCCGAGATCACCGGCCGCAGTCTCCGGCTCGCGCCCACCGCGGTGAACTGCGCGGCACCGGACACCGGGAACATGGAAGTGCTCACCATGTTCGGCACCGACCAGCAGAAGAAGCAGTGGCTGCAACCGTTGCTGGACGGCGAGATCCGGTCCGCGTTCGCGATGACCGAGCCCGACGTCGCCTCTTCCGACGCGCGCAACATCGCCACCAGCATCCGGCGTGAGGGCGACGAATACGTCATCAACGGCCGCAAGTGGTACATCTCCGGGGCGATGAACCCGAACTGCAAGATCTTCATCGTGATGGGCAAAACCGATCCGGACGCGCCCGCGCACAAGCAGCAGAGCATGATCCTGGTCCCCCGCGACACCCCCGGCATGACCGTGAAACGCGGTATGCACGTGTTCGGCTACACCGACGGGGACCACGGCGGCCACGCCGAAGTGCTCTTCGAGGACGTCCGTGTGCCGGCGGAGAACCTCATCGCCGGCGAGGGCGACGGGTTCGCCATCGCGCAGGCGCGCCTCGGGCCCGGGCGGATCCACCACTGCATGCGCGCCATCGGGATGGCCGAGCGCGCGCTGGAACTGATGTGCCGCCGGGCGCTCTCGCGCGAGACCTTCGGCAAGCCGATCGCCGAACAGGGCGTGGTTCAGGACTGGATCGCCGAGGCGCGGGTCAAGATCGAGCAGCAGCGGCTGCTGGTCCTGAAGACCGCGTGGCTGATGGACACCGTCGGCAACCAGGGCGCGCACACCGAGATCCAGGCGATCAAGATCTCCACCCCGATCACCGTCGAGTGGATCCTCGACAAGGCCGTGCAGTTGTTCGGCGCGGGCGGGGTCAGCCAGGACTTCCCGGTCGCCGAGATGTGGGCGCAGGTGCGGACACTGCGCCTGGCCGACGGCCCGGACGAGGTGCACAAGCGCTCGCTGGCGCACCGTGAGCTGAAGAAGTACCGCGGGGAGGCTTCGAAGTGACCACTGTGGACGATCTCAAACGGCGTGTGGCCGAGTTGCTGGCCGCGTATCCGCCGGAAAGCACGCCGCGCCAGGACTTCCTCGACGCGCGGTTCGACGCCGGGCTGGCGTGGATCCACTTCCCCGAAGGCCTTGGCGGGCTGAACGCGCCCCGCTCCCTTCAGTCCGTTGTCGACAAAGAGCTCGCCGCGGCGGGCGCGCCGGACAACGACAAACGGCGGATCGGCATCGGTCTCGGCATGGCCGCGCCGACGATCCTCGCCTTCGGCACGCCGGAACAGCACCAGCGTTTCCTGCGTCCACTGTGGACCGAACGCGAGGTGTGGTGCCAGCTGTTCAGCGAGCCCGGCGCCGGCTCCGACCTGGCCGCGCTGGGCACCCGCGCGGTACGCGACGGCGACGACTGGGTGGTCACCGGCCAGAAGGTCTGGACGTCGGGCGCGCACAAGTCGCAGTGGGCCATCCTGGTCACCCGCACCGATCCCGATGTGCCGAAACACCGTGGCATGACGTACTTCCTGTGCGACATGACCGCGCCGGGCGTCGAGGTCCGGCCGCTGCGGCAGATCACCGGGGAGGCCGAATTCAACGAGGTCTTCCTCAGCGAGGTCCGCATTCCCGACGCGCACCGCCTCGGCGCGGTCGGTGAGGGCTGGAAGGTCGCGCAGACCACGCTGATGAACGAGCGGGTCGCGATCGGCGGGACCGAGTTCCCGCGTGACGGCGGCATGGTCGGCGTCGTCGCGGAAGTCTGGCGGGAGCGCCCGGAGCTGCGCACGTCCGAACTGCACGACAGGCTGCTGAAGCTGTGGGTGGAAGGCGAAAGCCTGCGCCTGGTGAGCTCACGGCTGCGGCAGCAGCTCGCCGCGGGCGCGCCGGGGCCGGAGGGTTCCGCGGTCAAGGTCGCGTTCTCCGAGCTGAACCAGGCCGCGTCCGGGCTGGAGATCGAGCTGCTCGGCGAAGACGGTCTGCGCTACGACGACTGGACGATGCGCCGCCCCGACGGCGTGAACTTCCTCGGCCGCGAAGCCGGCTATCGCTATCTGCGCGCGAAGGGGAACTCCATCGAGGGCGGCACCTCGGAGGTCCTGCGCAACATCATCGCCGAGCGTGTGCTGGGGCTGCCGTCCGAGCCGCGGATCGACAAGGACGTCGCCTGGAAGGACCTGCCCCGATGAGCGACCTGCTGTACTCCGAGGTCGAAGAGGACCTTCGCGCCAGCGTCCGCGACCTGTTCAAGGACCGCGCGGAACCGGCGGCCCTGATCACCAGGACCGAGACGGCGGAACCGTACGACCTGAAGCTGTGGCGCACGCTCGCCGCCGACCTCGGCGCGGCGGGTCTCGCCGTCCCGGAGGCACTGGGCGGGCACGGCGCTTCGGCGCGGGAAGTCGCCGTCGTGATGGAGGAGCTCGGGCGCAGTGTCGCCCCGGTCCCCTATCTCGGCAGCGCCGTCCTGGCGACGTCGGCCCTGCTGGCGACCGACACGGCACAGGCGGAAGTGACCGAACGGCTCGGGAAACTGGCCGCGGGCACGCTCATCGGCGCGCTGGCCGTGCCGCTGTCGACCGCGCCCGGCGCCGAGTTCCCCTCGGCGGTCACCGCGGCGGCCGACGGCACGCTCAGCGGCCGGGTCCGCAGCGTCGTCGACGCTTCGGTGGCCGAACTGCTCGTCGTCCCGGCGGTGGGACCCGACGGCCCCGGCCTGTACACGGTCGACGTGGCGTCGGCGGGTGTCACGGTCACCGAGGCGATCTCCCTCGACCTCACCCGGCGCATCGCCGACGTGACCTTGGAGAACGCGGCCGCGAAACGCGTCGCCGACGCCTCGACGGCGACGTCCGCGCTCGACACGGCACTCGTCACCGCGGCGGGATTGCTAGCCTCGGAACAGCTGGGGATCGCCGAGTGGGCGCTGACCGAAACGGTGCGCTATCTCAAGGAGCGCTACCAGTTCGGCCGTCAGGTCGGCTCCTTCCAGTCGCTGAAGCACCGGCTGGCGAACCTGTACACGGATCTCGTCAACGCCAGGGCCACCGCGCGGTACGCCGCCGACTGCCTGGCCTCCGGTGACGACATCGCGATCGCCGTCGCAGTGGCGCAGGCCCGCAACTCCCCCATCGCCGTCCACGCGGCCGAAGAGGCGATCCAGCTGCACGGCGGGATCGGCATGACCTGGGAGCACCCCGCGCACCTGTACCTGAAGCGCGCGAAGAGCGACGAGATCGCCTTGGGCACTCCTGGACGGCATCGCGCGGCTCTCGCGCCGCTGATCGACTTGCCGGCCTGATCCACCCGGCGGGGTCCGCCCGGAAAGGGTCGGACCCCGCCGAGCGGCTGGGCGCTACTCCGGCCGCAATGCGGCCAGCAGGAGATCGGCGAAGTGGTCGCCGATCTGGCGGGCCGAAAGCGCGCCGCCACGCCGGTACCACGAACCGAGGTGGTGCACCGAGCCGAAGAAGAAGTCGACGATCACGTCGGCCGGTTTGTCCCCGCGGAATTCGCCGGACTCCTGGCCTTCCTCGATCAGCGTGCGGAACCGCTCGTGGTACTTGCGGCGTTCCGCGCGGACGGCCTTCTGCTTCTCCACGCTGAGCTGGTGCATGGACTGCATGAAGATCGTGTTGTCGTCGAGGTTGTCGATCGTGCTGACGATGACGTCCGAGGCGGCGGAACGCAGCCGCTCCCGCAGCGGCGCCTCGCTCGAGGCCACCTTTTCCAGCTGCTCGGTCTGCGAGCGCAGCACCCGGGCGTAGATCTCGTAGAGAAGGTCGTCCTTGGAGCCGAAGTAGTGGTACATCGCGCCCTTGGTGACGCCGGCCGCCTCGACGATCTCCTGCACGGAGGTGCGGTCGAAACCCTTCTTGGCGAAGAGCTTCGTGGCGTGCGACAGCAGACGGCGCGGGACGGCGGCCTGGTCTTCGCCGCCTGCCTCGGCCTTCCGGGTGGTCGCTCGTGTCATGACCGGCTCCTTCTCGTGCGAACACTCAGCATACCGGCCGGTTTGTCGACGCACGGGAAAAGGGGACTCGAGATCGCGTGATCAGGCACGTGACTCGCGTGATGGGATGCCGCACTCGGTGTTCCGCCGCCGATCACGCGAGTTTCGGCTTCGATCACGCGAGTGCGGTGCCGCGTCTCGTGAGTGGCGATTCGGGTTAGAACCCGAATCGCCACTCACGACCACCCCGCCCGAAAGCTGACCGCAGGCCCCAGCACGAACGCGGTCAATACCCGCCCGCATGCTCGAAGAACCGACGCGGATTGTCGACCAGCATCGTCGTTATGTCCTTTTCGGAAACCCCCGACTCCCGCAAGGCGGGCAGCACGTCACGGGTGATGTGGAGGAAATGCCAGTTGGGCGCCACGGCCGCCATCTTGTCCTGCTCGAACCAGTCGATGAAGCAGGAGGCGTCATGGGAGAGGACCATGCTCCCGGCGTAGCCGCGCTCGCACAGCGCCGCGACCGTGGCGACCCGTTCGTCGAACGACAGCAACGGGTCGAGCCCGAACCGGTCCATCCCCAGCAGCGATCCCTTGTCGGCGATCTCGGTGAGGTAGTCGAGGTCGGTGGTGTCGCCGCTGTGGCCGATGAGGACCCTGTCCAAGTCGACGCCTTCGGAGGCGAAGACGGCCTGCTGTTCGAGGCCGCGCCGGGTGGGCGCGTGGGTGTGGGTCATGATCGGCGCGCCGGTCTCCCGGTGCGCCTTCGCGACCGCGCGCAGGACACGTTCGACGCCGGGGGTGACGCCGGGTTCGTCGGTCGCGCATTTCAGCAGGGCCGCCTTCACACCGGTGCCGGCAATCCCGTCCACGATGTCGCCGGTGAAGAGGCCGACCAGCGGATCTTCGCCGTCGTCGAAGATGAGCCCCGGTCCGCGATGGTGCAGGTAGTGCGGGACGTCGTTGTAGGTGTAGAGCCCGGTCGCGACGATGATCCGGAGGTCGGTTTCGGCCGCGACCCGCTGAACGCGCGGGATGTAGCGGCCGAGCCCGATCACGGTGGGGTCGACGATGGTGTCGATCCCGGCGGCCTTCAGTTCGTCGAGCCGGCGGATCGCGTCGGCGACGTGTTCGTCTTCGCGGAATCCGTCGTGCTCGGGATGGTTCGCCATGAACTCGGGACTGAGCACGAACAGGTGCTCGTGCATGAGCACCCGGCCCAGCTCGCCGGTGTCGACGGGCCCGCGGACGGTTTCGACCTGCGCCATCCCGCTCAGCCCCTCTCCCGGAGTTCGCGGCGGAGGATCTTGCCGCTCACCGTCTTCGGCAGTTCGTCGAGCACCTCGACCACCCGCGGGTATTTGTACGCGGCGAGGCGTTCCTTGCAGTACGCGACGAGGTCCTGGGGATCGGGCGTGGTGCCCGGCGCCGGGCTGACGTAGGCCTTCACGGTTTCACCGCGGTAGGCGTCCGGAACGCCGACGACGGCCGCTTCACGCACCGCCGGATGCGTGTACAGGACGTCCTCGACCTCACGCGGCCAGACCTTGAACCCGGAGGCGTTGATCATGTCCTTCTTGCGGTCGACGACGTAGACCCAGCCGCTCGGCTCCATGAAGCCGATGTCGCCGGTCAGGAGCCTGCCGCCGGGTAGCGCGGCCTCGGTCGCCTCAGGCCGGTTCCAGTAGCCGGGGATCACCATCGGACCTTCGACGGCGATCTCACCCGCCGTCCCGAACGGCTGTTCCTCGCCGTTCTCACCCAGGATGCGCACGATGGTCCCCGGTACGGGCAGGCCGATCGAGATCGTGCCGGACGCTTCGTCGATGGGCGCTTCGAGGCTGCTCGGGACGACGATGCAGCCCGCGGTCGTCTCGGTGAGCCCGTAGCCGTTGTGGATGTAGTGGCCGAACCGTTCGCGGAACGTGCCGACCACGGCGGGCGGCAGCGCGGCACCACCGGAGTACAGCAGCTGGAAGGAGTCGAAGTGCTCGCGGCTCACGCCGGGATGGGCCATCAACGCCATGTACGCCGTGGACGGGCCAACCGTGTACACGGGCTTGTGCTCCAGGAAGGCGTCGAGCACCACGCCGGGCTCGAACCGGTACGCGAGCGCGAGCGTGCCGCCGATGTCGATCGCGGAGGCGATCTCGCAGACCATGCCGGTGATGTGGAACAGCGGGGCGAGACCGAACAGGGTGGCACCCTCGCCGAGACCGCTGAACGTGCTGAGCACGGCCGCGTTCGCGCCGAGGTTGCCGTGGGTGTTCATCGCCCCCTTCGGTGTCCCGCTGGTGCCCGAGGTGTAGCTGATCAGCGCGACGTCGTCGGGGCCGAGTCCGGGGTCGGCGGGCGGCTCCCCGGTCGCGGCCCGCACCGCCGTCAGCAGATCGTCGGCACCGGGGGTCGGCTCCCGCACGATCCCGCCGAACACGCGCGGGTCATCGCGGCCCTGCAGGTCGAGTTCGCTGGTGGTCAGCGCGATCGTCACGTCGCTGCCGGGCACGAGCGGGCGGATGCGGCGGTTCCATCCGCTCTGCGAGCAGACGACCGCACGCACCCCCGCGTCCTCGAAGACGTGCTGGAGTTCCCGCTCGCGGTACATCGGGTTCACCGGGACGACGATCCCGCCCGCCTTCCACGCGCCGAGCAACGCCAGCACGAATTGCGGGATGTTCTGCAGGACCAGGGCGAGCCGGTCGCCCGGCGCGAAACCGGAGGCCAGCAGATGACGCGCGACGCCGTCGGAGAGCTCGTCGACCTCACGGTAGCTCATCGTGGCGTCGAAGTAGGCGATCGCCGTGGCCAGCGGAGAGCGCTGGACCGCCCGCCGGAAGGACGCCAGGACCGTGGTCGCTTTCGGTGCCTCCGCCGCCTTCATCCGATCCTCGTAGGCGGCCAGCCATGGCTTCGCTTCGTACCGGCTCATGCAGGTTTCCTCCCTGACAAGTCTCGACGATCCCGTAAGCATCCGCTTAGTATGTCGATGACGCAAGGAGGTCGACGTGACCGATCAGCTCTCACCGTCCGAAGTGGACACTGCGGGGACGGTCCGCTACGCCGTGGACGGCGCCGTCGCCACGATCACCTTCGACAAACCCGGCCGCGGCAACGCGATGGACCAGCCGATGCAGATCCGCTACGGCAGGCTGCTGGGCGAGGCGTCGGCCGATCCCGGCGTCCGCGCCGTCGTCGTCACCGGCAGCGGGCGCTCCTTCTGCCCCGGGGCGGACCTGGGACTGCTGGAGAACATCTCCGTCAGCGGCACGGGCGCGCCGGAACGAGAAGGGTTCCGCGACGTCCTCGCCGCCGCGTATGCCGACGTGCCGGTGGTCGCGGCGATCAACGGCGGCTGCGCCGGGCTCGGCTTCGTGATCGCCTGCGCCGCCGACGTCCGGTTCGCCGCGACGGGCGCGAAGTTCACCACCGCCTTCGCGCGGCGGGGCCTCATCGCCGAATACGGGGTGGCGAGACTGCTGCCCGAACTCGTCGGCCGCGGCCGGGCACTCGATCTGTTGCTCTCCGGCCGGACCTTCACGGCCGAAGATGCCTACGAGTACGGCCTGGTGCAGGAAGTCGTGCCGCCGGAAGAGCTTTCGGCGCGGGCGATGACCTACGCCACCGAACTCGCGACCTACAGCGCGCCGCGCTCCATGGCGCTCATCAAACGGCAGGTCCTTCGCGAAGCCGGGCTCTCCTTGGAGGATTCCGCCCGCGAAGCCACCGCCCTGATGCTCGAATCCTTCGGTCACCCGGAACTTCCCGAAGGCCTGGCGAGCTGGAACGAACGCCGTCCGCCGGATTTCCCGCCGTACCAAGGAGATTAGGTCGCCCCGGACACGCGTCCGGGGCGACAGAGGCGAATCAGACGGTTGCGCGCGTGGTCACCGCGTCCTTCTCCGCCGCCAAAGCGGTGCAGGTGCGCACCCACAGCTCCCAGCCGCGCAGCGCCTGGTTGCAGTTCCAGCCGGTCCAGCGTCCCGCCTGCGCGCCCTCGTTGCCGGCGCGGTTGCAGGCGGTTTTGCTGCTCCAGCCCTCACTCACCTTGCGATACGGCGTGCAGGAAGCCGCCGCGACGTCTCCCGACGCCCCGGCCGCGCACGGTTCCGCGGTGCTCGCCATCGCCGATCCCGCGGTCAGCATCGACCCGGCCACGGCCGCGGCAAGCACGAACCCACGGACCACGAAACGCTTGTTCATCGTGTTTCCTCACCGCGAGCAGGACCCCCTCCCCACAGTGGCCGATTCCGCGGCGAAGATCAACCGCCGGGTGGATCCACGCCGTGGTGGCCGGATTCAGCCGGGCCGATCCCAGGTCATGGGCGCGGTTGCGCAGGCGTGCATCCGAGCGGTCCACTCGGTCGTACTCCACCCGGAAGGGGACGACCATGTCGGTCACCGATGAACTCCTGGCCAACAACGCCGGTTACGCCGCGCGCTTTTCCGGACCACTGCCCTTGCCGCCCGCCAAACACGTGGCCGTGCTCGCCTGTATGGACGCCCGCATCAACGTCTACGGCGTTCTCGGCCTTCAGGAAGGTGAAGCGCACGTCATCCGCAACGCGGGCGGCGTCGTCACCGAGGACGAGATCCGTTCCCTCGCGATCAGCCAGCGCCTGCTCGGCACCGAGGAGATCATCCTCATCCACCACACCGACTGCGGAATGCTCACCTTCACCGACGACGATTTCAAGAAATCCATTCAGGAGGAGGTCGGCGTCAAACCGGCGTGGGCCGCCGAGTCGTTCGGCGACGTCGACGCGGACGTCCGTCAGTCGATCGCGCGGATCAAGAACAGCCCGTTCATTCCCAAGAAGGATTCCCTCCGCGGTTTCGTGTTCGACGTCGCGACGGGGAAGCTGAACGAAGTCGTCTGAAACAGAAGGGACCGCGCAGGGCGAAACCGTGCGCGGCCCCGGGGGTCATTCGCCGGTGACCTGCTCCACCTTGCGCTGCAGCTTGTTCATCCCGCCGAGCCAGCGGTCGGTCTGCGTGGCCCGCGCGGCGTAGTAGTCCGCGACCTCGGGATGCGGCAGCACCAGGAACCGGTCGGCGGCGATGGCCTCGAACAACGCGTCCGCGACCTGTTCCGGCTGGATCGCCGACGCGCCCATCAGCAGTTCGCCCGCGGGGCCGGTGTTCTCCAGCATCGCCGTCCGCACACCCTGCGGGCAGATGGCCTGCACGGTGAGCCCGCGGTGCCGGTACGTCGCCGACAGCCATTCGGCGAAGGCGAGCGCGCCGTGTTTGGTCACCGAGTACGACGCCGAACCGAGGCTGGTCAGCAATCCCGCGGCCGACACCGTCGAGATGAAATGCCCACGGCCGCGTTCGAGCCACGGCGGCAGGAGCAGCCGTGCCGCGCGCACGTGCGCCATGACGTTGACGTCCCAGATCCGCGCCCAGTCCTCCTCGGGCGCGTCCACGCCGCCCATCGGCGCGATCCCCGCGTTGGCACAGAAGACGTCGATCTCGCCGAGGGTTTCGCGGGCCGCCTCGATCAGCGACGCGACACCCGCTTCGCTCGCGGCGTCACCGGCGACGGCGGTCCCGCCGATCTCCTTCGCGACCTCGGCCGCGGCGTCCCCGTTCAGGTCGCCGACGACCACGCGCGCGCCCTCGGCGGCGAACCGGCGGGCGAGGACGGCACCGATCCCGCCGCCCCCGCCCGGGGCCGCCGCGACCGCGGCCGGGGACGCCCCCCCCGCCCCCCTCCGCGCCCCCGCCCGCGGCGCCCCCGTCCAGGACCACGCGCGCGCCCTCGGCGGCGAACCGGCGGGCGAGGACGGCACCGATCCCGCCGCCCCCGCCGGTGACGACGACACCGGATCCGGTGAAGGACGGGGTCACAGGCCACCGGCCAGCGTCACGCCGCCGTCGAGGACCATCGTCTGCCCGGTGATCCAGCCCGCCTCTTCCGAAAGCAGGAACGACACGGCGCTCGCGATGTCCGCCGGGACACCGAGGCGCTTCATCGGGTACGGCGCCGAGACCTCTTCTTCGCGGCCTTCGTACAGCGCGGTCGCGAACTTGGTCTTGACCACGGCCGGCGCGACGGCGTTGACGCGGATCTTCGGGCCCAGTTCGAAACCGAGTTCCTTGGTGAGCCGGATCAGCGCGGCCTTGCTGACGCCGTACATCCCGATCCCGGGCGACGCGCCGAGCCCGGCGATGGACGCGACGTTCACCACCGCGCCGCCGTGCTCCCCCATCCACGCGTCCCGCGCCCGGCGGGTCCACGAAAGCGGGGCGAGCACGTTGACGGCGAAGATCTTCGCGGCGGCGCCGGGGTCGACGTCCAGCGTCGGCCCGAACACCGGGTTGATACCGGTGTTGTTGACCAGCATGTCGAGCCGTCCGAACGTCTCGATGGTCTTGGCGACGGCCTCGGCCTGGTGTTCGTCGTCGTCGGCCTTGCCGGGAACGGCGATGGCGACCGCCTCGCCGCCCAGTTCGGCGACCGCCTCGGCCAGCGGCTCCGGCTTGCGCGCGGTGATGCACACCTTCGCGCCGCGCTCGACGAGGTCCTTGGCGATCCCGAGGCCGATACCCCGGCTGGCCCCGGTGACGATCGCGACGCGATCCTTGAAGGAGTGGTTCACTCTGTCGATCTCCTCTTTCCTTGACTAAGCGAGCGCTCACTTACAATGGGAAGGTCCGGAGGCGCTGTCAAGCCCACTCTCCGGTTCGAGCGTCTGGGAGGATCTGCGGATGACCATGTCGCTGTCGGCCGAACTGTGGCCCGACGTCCAGCCGGAGACGGCACGGCGCCTGATGCTGGCCGGGGTCGAATCCTTCGCGCGGCGCGGCTATCACGCGACCACCACCAGGGACATCGCCTCGGCGGCGGGAATGAGCCCCGCGGCGCTGTACGTCCACTTCCCGTCCAAGGCCGCGCTGCTGTTCGCGATCTCGAAGTACGGCCACGAGCAGACACTCTCCCTCGTCGAGAGCGTCGTGGCGCGGGAGACCGACCCGGTCGAGCGGATCCGGCTGCTGGTGGAGGACTTCGTGACCTGGCACGCGCGGCGGCACACCGTGGCCCGCGTGGTGCAGTACGAACTGCAGGCGCTGCCCGACGAGGAGTTCGAGATCGTCGCGAAACTGCGCCGCCGCATCGAGCAGGTCGTGCGCGAGGTCATCACCGAAGGCGCCCGGGCTGGCGTGTTCACCGTCGGCGACCCGCACACCGCGGCCCGCGCCGTGCTCTCGCTCGGCGTCGACGTCTCCCGCTGGTACAGCGAACGGGCCCGCCAGACCCCCAAGAAGCTGGGCCAGGAGTACAGCGAGCTGGTGCTGCGCATGCTCGGCACGAAACTCTCCTGACCAGTACTGATCGACCTCTGGCGGCGATACCGCCACCAGAGTGACATACCAACTGGTCGGTATCTAGAATTACCCGTTGAGACGTTGACCACATACTAAGCGGTTGTTAACTTGCCCGGACTGCATCGCCGCAGCAGCGCCGAGCGAAGGGCATCCAGATGGCCGACACCGCACCGAACGCCCCCGGAACCGCCGCCGAACCGACGATCACCGTCTCCCAGCGCAGGAGGGCCGCGACCGCGGCGGCACTCGCCTCATCGGTCGAGTGGTACGACTACTTCGTCTTCGGGATCGCCGCCGCCCTGGTGTTCGGGAAGACCTTCTTCCCCACCACCAACGCCGCGGCCGGCGTCCTCGCCTCGTTCGCCACCTTCGCGGTCGGCTTCCTCGCCAGGCCGCTCGGCGGGATCATCGCGGGCAGCCTCGGCGACAAACGCGGCCGGAAACCCGTGCTGGTACTGGCGATCGCGCTGATGGGCGCGGCGACCACGCTGATCGGCCTGCTGCCGACCTACGACTCGATCGGGATCGCCGCCCCGCTCCTCCTGGTGCTGCTCCGGCTCGTGCAGGGGGTCGCCGTCGGCGCCCAGTGGGGTGGCGCGATGCTGCTCGCCACCGAGTACGCGCCGCCCGGCAAACGCGGCCTCTACGGCAGCCTCGTCCAGCTCGGCGTTCCGATCGGGGTGGTGCTCGCGAACACGGTGTTCCTGGTCGCCGCGCAGGTGGCGCCACCGTCGGACTTCCTCGTGTGGGCGTGGCGGATCCCGTTCCTGGTCGGCGTCCTCGTGCTCGGACTGGCCTGGTACATGCACGTCAAGATCGACGAGACGCCCGAATACCGCCGTGCGGAAGCAAAACTCGCCGCCGAAGAACGCGGCCGGGCCAAGTCGCCGCTGCGTGACGTCCTGCGTCACCACAAGGGCACGGTGCTGCTGGCCGGTGGCTCGTTCATGGTCAACACCGCCACCTTCTACATCCTGCTGAACGGCGTCCTCGACTACGCCACCCGTCATCTGGGCATGTCGCGGACCACGGTGCTCGTGGCGACCCTGCTGATCAGCACGCTGCAGCTGGCGATCATCCCGCTGTCGGCGAAACTGTCCGACCGGATCGGCAGGCTCAAGATCTACACCTTCGGCGCGGCGGGGGTCGCGCTCTGGGCGATCCCGATGTTCCTGCTGATCGACACGGCGTCGCTGCCGCTGTTCGTGATCGCCTCGTTCGTCGGGTCACTGTTCCTCGGCATCATGTACGGCCCGCAGGCGGCGCTGTTCGCCGAACTGTTCACCGCCGAAATGCGCTACACCGGCGCCTCGCTCGGCTATCAGATCAGCGCGGTCGTCGGCGGCGGGCTCGCGCCGTTCATCATGGTGCTGCTGCTGGAATCCACCGGGACGTCGATGTCGGTTTCGCTCTACATCATCGTGCTGGCCCTGATCTCGCTCGGTTCCATCGGCCTGCTCGCCAAACGCGCACGGTCCACTTCGGACTCACACGACCGCGCGCGCGAAGCGGTCGGCGACCAGGCGTAGCCGCTCCTTGACCTCGTCCGGCGCCTCCTCCACGACGAAGTCCACGTCCCAGTGGGCGAGGTAGTAGGGCATCACGGAGAGGTCGTTGGAACCGACCCTGACCCGGCAGGTGTGCTCGTCGATGGCCTCGATCGTCCCGGCGGTCGGTGACACGTACTCGGCGAGCGCCTCCGCCGAGGCGTTGACCCGCAGCACCATTTGGTGCGGATACGGCGAAGACGTGATCCCGCGGGAGACATAGGCCGCGAGGTCCTCGGCGGGCGGTTCCCTCGGCGTGAACCGGAAGCTGGTCGCCGGGACGCCGTCGATCCGGTCGACGCGGAAGGTCCGCCAGTCGTCCCGATCGAGATCGAACGCGACCAGGTACCACCGGCGCCCGGTGTGCACCAGGCGCAACGGCTCGATGTAGCGCTCGGTGACGTCGCCGCTGTGGCTGCGGTAACCGAACCGGAGCCGCTGATGGTCGCGGCACGCGGACGCGATGACCGTCAGCGCCGCCGCGTCGATGACCGGGACGACGCCGCCGAGCTGGATCATCGCGGCGTTCAGCGCGGTCACCCGGTGCCGGAGCCGGGCGGGCAGCACCTGCTCCAGTTTCGTGAGCGCGCGTACCGAGGTCTCCTCGATCCCCGACACCGTCCCGTTCGCGGCCGTGCGGAGCCCGACGGCGACCGCGACCGCTTCGTCGTCGTCCAGCAGCAGGGGCGGCAGCGCGGCCCCCGCGCCGAGCCGGTAGCCACCCGCGACGCCGGGCGTGGCGTGCACCGGGTAACCCAGCTCCCGCAGCCGCTCGACGTCGCGCCGGACCGTGCGGACGTCCACCTGCAGCCGGTCGGCCAGATCGGCGCCCGGCCAGTCGCGCCGCGCCTGCAGCAGGGAGAGGAGCCTCAGCAGCCGGGCCGACGTGCCCGTGGTCATCGGTTCGCTCGCTTCATGGGAGGGAGTCTGGCAGACATTCAGGACAGGTCCGGTCCGCATTGGGCTCGCGGCTCGGGTTGGGCAGCTGAGGTACATGAAGGCCTTCACGGACCGTAAGGTTGGTCAGGTGATCGATCCCGCGCAGCTGCTGTCCGTCGCCCGCGAAGAGGCCGAACTCGGCAAGGCCGAGGGCGGGGTCCCGATCGGCGCCGCCCTCTTCGACACCACCGGCGCCCTGCTCGGCCGCGGCCACAACCGGCGGGTCCAGGACGGCGACCCGTCGATGCACGCCGAGACCTCCGCGTTCCGGAACGCGGGCAGGCGGCCGCACTACCGGGACACGATCATGGTCACCACCCTCTCCCCCTGCTGGTACTGCAGCGGGCTGGTGCGCCAGTTCGGCATCGGGCGGGTGATCATCGGCGAGGCCACCACGTTCGAGGGCGGGCACGGCTGGCTCGAGGAGAACGGCGTCGAGATCACCCTGCTCGACGATCCGGCCTGCACCGCGTTGATGACCGGGTTCATCCGGGATCACCCGGAGTTGTGGTTCGAGGACATCGGCGTCCCCACCGCGGACTAGTTTTCGGCCTCGAAGACGACGGTCCGGTTGCGCCCGGCCCCCTTCGCCGCGCGCATCGCCTGATCCGCCGCGCCGACGAGCCGGTCGAGCGTCTCGCCGCCGGCGGGATGCGACGACACTCCGATCGAGACCGTCACCCCGGCGAACGTCCCATCCAGTGAGACGAACGTCGAGGAGATCCGCAGCCGGATGCGTTCGGCGATCGCGTGCGCGTCGAACCGGCTGGTGCCGGGCAGCAGGACGACGAATTCCTCGCCACCGAACCGGCCGACCAGGTCCGCCGCGCGGACCTCGGCGCGCAAAGTGTCCGCCACGGCACGGAGGACGTCGTCCCCGACGTGCCTGCCGTGCCGGTCGTTGAGCCGGGCGAAATGGTCGAGGTCGAGCATCAGCAGCGAAAGATCCGCGCCACGGCCCCGAAGCAGATCGAACTGGGTGCGCGCACCGTCCAACCAGGACGACGCGGTGAGCAGCCCGGTGCCGGAGTCCGTACCCGCGTGGCCGCGCAGGGCGCGCATCGTCCCGGCCCGGTGAAGTACCACGAGCGCCCCGGCGAGTACCACGGTGGCATACGGCCATTCCGCCGCCGACCACGCGAGCAGCAAGCCGAACGCGACCATCGCCGCGTCGAAGGCGAACCCCGACGGTTCCGCCCCGAATTCGGCGGCAGGTGCGGCCAAAGCGGCGTCGACGGACAGGAAGATCAGTCCCGTCGCGAAAACCAGGGCGAAACTCTCGAAATCCCTTGCCGCGTCGGCGAACGGCGGCGCGCCGAGCAGGACCGGGATGATCGAGGCACCGAGCGCCGAAAGCATCGTGGCGGCGGCCGCGAACGTCTGACGGTGCGGAATCCCGCGCCGGATCCGGAACCAGCGGTAGCCCGCCGAAGCGGCGACGAGTACCGCGGCCAACGCGGGCGGCAGCAGCAAAGCGCCCGCGAAGATCCAGGCCGCGTCCAGTCCGGCGCCGAGCCGGGTGTCGGCACGGGACCGCTCAACCGGTCGCGAAAGCTCCGAGCTGAGGATCATTCCGGCCAGCAGAGCCGAAAACGGGAGCAAGGACGACGGCGCGGGCGGCCGCAACACGAAGAGGTAGGCGGTGGCGGCGAAAGCGGCGAAGTCGACCAGGAGCAGGTACCCGATCAGGCCCCGCCTGGGTAGTTCCCACAGGCTCCAGGACCCCAGTATCCGCCGCGGCGCGGCGAGCCGGTCTCTCCGGCCGCGGCTTCCGGTCGCCATCAGGGAGTCCCCCACCATTTCGGCAAACTAGCCGGTAATCGCGGTGGTGTCGATCCGCTTTCCGGGTCATCACCCCCTACTAAGGTCGGTCGTTTCCGCCGGGATTCCCGGTGAATTCTTGACAGTCCTCAATGGTCTAGTCCACCGTGAGTGAGCGCACCCTCCCGGTTGATACGCCGCGTCAAGACGGAGGTGCTCCACACCTGCGCGCCTCGCCGCGCGCGTACCAGTTGGAGGACCTATGAAATCGCTACGACGCTGGGCGACACTGGCCACCGCCGCGGGCGCCGCTCTCGCCACGACCGTCGGCCTCGCCCCCGTCGCCTCGGCAGCCCCGGATCCGGTGCTCGCCTCGCCTTATCTGTACCAGTGGTCGGGACAGACGGACCCGATCGCCGCGATGAACGCCACCGGCGTCAAGGCCTTCACCCTCGCGTTCGTCCTCTCCGACGGCGGCTGCAACCCGAAATGGGACGGCAGCCGTTCCCTCACCGGCTCCGACGCCACGCTGATCAACAACATCCGGGCCAAGGGCGGCGACGTCATCCCGTCGTTCGGCGGCTGGTCCGGGACGAAGCTCGGCCCGAAATGCGGCACCGCCTCGGCCCTCGCCGGCGCGTATCAGAAGGTCATCGACGCCTACAAGCTCAAGGCGATCGACCTCGACATCGAGAACACCGACGAGTTCGAGAACTACACCGTCCAGGACCGGATCCTGAACGCCGTCAAGATCACGAAGCAGAAGAACCCCGGCCTGCGCGTGGTCATCACCATCCCGACCGAGGTGGGCGGCCCCAACTCGCACGGCAAGCGGCTGATCACCCAGTCGAAGGCGCTCGGCGCGGGAGTCGACGCGTGGTCGGTCATGCCGTTCGACTTCTCCAGCGGCGGTGACATGGCGGGCAAGACCCGCAGTGCCGTGGACGGGCTGAAGAACGTCGTGAAATCCACCTTCGGCCTGAGCGACGACGCGGCCTACCGGCGCAGCGGGCTTTCGTCGATGAACGGGAAGACCGACGTGGCGGGCGAAACCGTCAGCGTCGCCGACTTCCGCGCGATCCGCGACTACGCGGCGAGCAAACATCTCGCCCGGCTGTCGTTCTGGGCGGTGAACCGCGACTGCAACAACTGCGCGGGAATCTCGCAGGGCAAGTACGACTACACCAAGATCGTCGCGGGTTACACCGGCTGACTTCCGTTCCCCACCGGTGTCAGTCCGCAGGGTGAGCCCTCGGTACAGGTGGTCGTGAGTGGCGATTCGGGTTCTAACCCGAATCGCCACTCACGACCCGCATCAGCGACCGCAGTCCGCCTTTGTGTTCAGCGGCCGTCCCCGTGACCACACCAGATCGACCGGATGCACCGAACCGTCCGGATCGATCGACAGGATCGGCAGCGCCTTGTCTAGCTGGTTCCCCGTCGCCTGATCGAACGCGACGAACCCGGTCGCGCCGGGTACCGGGGAGTTGCAGTCGATACTGCGCAACACGTCCGGCACCGAAACGGGATCCGACGACACGTTCTGCACCGCGGCTTCGACGGCCGCCGCGACGGCGTCGTGCTCGATCATCGCGGCACCGTCCCACAGTTCCGTCTTGGGGAAACCGTGGGTACCGGTGAATTCGGCGACGAAGTTGTCGTAATTCTTCTTGTACGTCGGATGCGCCGGATCGGCGGTGAACATATCCCACTGGTCGGGATACGCGAGCGCCGTGTAGCGGAGCCGGACGCTGATGTCCTTGTTCAGCTGCAAGGGTTTCCCGGCGAGCGTGCTCGCGTCGTCGCCCGTCATCACGGTCACCGTGTCGAGCCCTTCACAGGCGCCGTCACCCGCCAGCGACGCCACGAGGGCACCGAGGTCCAGTCCACGGCCCGCGAAGTAGATCAGGTCGGGTCTCGCACCGCAGATGTCGTTGTGCCACCTGCTGAACAGCCCTCGCAGATACGCCTCGCGCGAGGTGTCGGTGAGCGGTTTGACGTCGTAGGTCTTCGTGAAGATCACCGGGACCTTCGAGGAACTCTGGAAGGCTTCGGCGAGCGTGGTCGCGTAGGTGTCCTCCTTGCTGACGCCCTGGATCATCATCACGCGCTTGAAACCGTGCGCGGCGATGTATCCGGCCGCGGCGCGGGCCTCGTCGGTGTTCGTCGGGCCCACGCGGAAGAAGTTGTCGATCCGTACGCCCTTCGGATCGATGTTCATGTTGTCCGCGGTGACGGTCGCGCCGATCGTGGCGATCCCGTGCTTGGACAGTTCGGCCACCAGCGCCCGGCTGCTCTCCGTGCTGATGCCGATGTCGGTGACCGCCACGATGCGCTGGGCGGCGGCCGCGGCGACGATCTCCTCGGCGACGACCTGCCAGTGCTCGGCGTTGCTCCCGTAGTTGGCCAGCAGGAGCTTGATCCCCGGCGGCCCGTTCTTCGGCCACGCGGCGGTGATCGCGCCCTGGATCTCCCGCCGGACGAACGGGAACGGCTGGCTGTCGACCTTCGGATCGGGCGCGAGGTTCTCCAGCACCACGATGGTCTTGAAGTTATCGCCCGCCATCTCGTTGCGGCCCTTGATGAGCTTCTCCAGCGGGTCGAGCGGATCGTTCTCCCGCATCGGACCCGAGTCGAGGTTCAGCCCGACGCAGACGTACGACGTGCCGATCGACTCCTCGTCCGCGTCCACCGCGCGCAGGCCGGGACCGCAGGACTCCCACGGACTGATCGACACCAGCGCGGCGCCCAGCAGCACGACGGCGATCGCGATCAGCAGCACCCGATGGCGGTGCGCCCAGCCGCGCGGCCGCACCGGTGGTCCCGTCGCCGCGCGTTCACGGGCCGCGGACATACGTGTTCTCAACGAATCGAGCCAGGACATGACGGAGTTCCGTTCCGGGTCAGGGGAATTCGCCGCGACGGGCGGCTTCCTTGGCCGACACGAGCGCGCCGACGTCGGGCTGGTGCGAAGTGGTGGCCAGCGCGGCGAAGGCGTTCGCGATCACCTGGTGCTGAGCCTGCCCGCGGACCGCGAACGGGTTGGCGGTCAGCCAACCCGCCGCGATGAGCCGGGCGACGTTGTTCCGGATCTCGGACCGGCCGGCCGGGCATCGCGCGTTGTCGAGATTGACGAGTTCTTCGTACAGTTCCGCGTGATCCCGCTCGGGCGGCAGATCGTCCGGCGCGTTCAGCACCAGTTCGAGCTTCGCGATCCACTCCGCGTGCGGGATCCGGTTGAACTCGCGCTCGAAGAACGTGACCACTTCCCCGATGTCGCCCAGCGCGAGATTGCAGTAGGCCAGGCGCACCGGATCCTGTGCGGTGTCCGGATCGTCGCGCAGCGCCTTGAACTGGTCGGTGTAGGTCGGCCCGTCCCCGTCACCGCGGCGGGCCAGCGCGGACACCAGGTTCGCCGCGATCCACGGGTGCAGGGCGGCCTGGTCGGTCGTCGAACCGGGCGAGTTCTTCGCCGTCACCCACAACGACGTGCGCAGTTCGGTCAGGATCCGCCCGACGTGCGGCTGGTCGATCCGGCTCTGCGCCGCGTCCGGGATCAGCCAGGGCGCGGTCGCGAACGGGGCCGCGGTCACGAAGTCGTCGACGTGGACGTCGTCGAGGTGTTCGGTCAAGGCGAGCTCGGTCAGCCTGCGGTAGCAGGGATCCTGCTCGCCACGCGGATCGGTGGTGAGCAGGTCCCGATCGCCCTCGCGCGCGTCGCTCGCCCGCAACCGCCCGGCGAGTTGTTCGACCGCCGACGGCAGCCCGCCGGTCGCCCGGTGCGCGAGCGTGACCTTCGGCGTCCGCGCCCCCGAATCGAGGATCCGCGCGATCCGCCCGATGGACTGCGGCGAGATCCGGACCGGGTAGTAGGCCGAGTCGAGCGCGCCGTTGGCCGGATTCGCCCAGTCGTCGTAGGAAGCCTCCTCGCAGTCCACCATCGGCCGGACGGCGGGTGGGGCGCCGGACGCGGGTTTCCACGGCGCGAGCCAGGCGGTGCCCCAGTCGTCGTGCCACCGCCCACTGGTGGCGATCACCAGCAGCGCGTCGTGGGCCTCGCGGTCGTTCGGATGCTGGACGGCGTGCCGTTCCCGGGCCGCGATCAGATCGGCGAGGAATTCGGTCCCGCCGGGGTGGTCGACGTCGTCGAGTACCACCACCCAGTTGTGCCAGTGCCTGCGCTGCAACGAGATGTCGCAGGTACAGGGGCTCTTCTCCTCCGGTTTGGCCATCCGGGGGTGGTTCTCCCGGACGTCGCCGAGGAACGCCGCCATCAGCCATTCGGTGACCGCCTTGGCGTCACGGGCGCTGCCGTGCGCGAGCCGGTTGAGTTCGAGTAGCGCGTCGAACGGGGATCTCCCCTCCGCGTGGGGGAAGTCCGCCAGCGACCGCAGCGCCTTCCCGAGCCGGGGCCGGATGTTCCGGACCAGATGCGGGAACGTCTGGCGGAACAGATCCGCGTACGGGGGCTCGACGAGACCGGTCGCCTTCGCCGTCTCGGTCAGCGTGTCGAGCGTGCTGTCCATCGCCGGTGTCCAGATGATCCGGTCGAGACTGCCGAGCAGCGACTTCAGTTGCGCCAGGTCGTCGTCGCGATTTCGACCGGAAAGCTCCGCCTGGACTGCGATCAGCGCGATCGTGAAACGAATGAACTGCGGTTTCGGTCGATTTCGCCATTTTCTCGAAAACGAATAGGCCAGTTTCGTGAGCACGTCGATCGTGCCCGCCCTGCCGCCTTGCCCGAAATCGAATCCGGCGTGGACGACACCCCAGCCCAGGTCGCGTCGGATCGCTTCCAGGGCCGTGGTCTTCCCCGAACCGACCGGTCCGAGCAGCAGCGTCACCGGCTGCGGGCGCGACGGATTCCCCGTCTCGCGGTTGATCAGCATTCTCCGGGCGAACTGCACCGCGGGAGAATGTCGGTCCACACTCATTTTCCTGTTCAGCCCCTAGCCGTGCTCCGGGAGGAATGGAGAGTGCGAACCATCGTAGGTATCCGACCGAGGGCGGGGCACAGGAAAAATGACACCGGACACGAATGGACGAAATCGGGGATGAATCGTGATTCTCGATCGACGGTGAGCGACGACGCCGATCACCCGATCGGCGCTACCGGCCCCATTGCGGCCAGCGACCGCCGCCGTGATACCAGTCGTAGTACTGGTCGAAGTCGTGGTGGCCGGCGCGCGGATCCGGCCGCTCTTCGGGTTCCGGCGTGGGTGTCGGGGACGGCGTCTCCGAACCGTGCATCGACGCGGTCATCGGCGGCGGGGGTGCGACACTGCCGCCCGAGGGTCCCGACGGGACGGGCGAGGAGACCGGGACGTCGATCGCCTGCGGGGCGATGGTCAACGACGGCGGCAGGAGCGGGGTGCCCGGGACGGCGCCGCCCGGGTCGGCAGGAATGAGCACGACGGCCAGCAGCCCGCCGACGAGCACGCCACCCGCCGAAAGCGCCGAGATCCGCCGGATCCTGCCGGTGCCCGGAGCGGCTTCCGGAGCCCGGTGCTTCGGCCCGCGCGGTCCCCGGCGGCGGGGTGCCGCGCCGGCTTCCCGCATCAACTCGCTCAGTGTCCGTTGATGAACCCGCTGGCGAGTTCGACACAGCGGGTTCAGGGCGTCCTCACCGGTATCGCGGCGAGCCGTGCGTGCCATCGGCACCTCCCAACCCGGTCCGTCGCCCGGCGACGGCCTCATCCCGGGGTGGATCCTAGGAACGCGGGAGGTGCTTGTAAACGGTCGTCGTCCACTGCGGACAGACGATGCGGTGAATGGTCAGGCGGCTGCGGTGACCGCGATCGCGGCTTCGCCGGCCTCGGTCAGCTCGGCGGGCACCCGGCCGGTGACCGCGGAGGGGCCGGAGGTCTCGGCGGGGCGGATGTACCCGCCGTGGGCCAGCGCGTGCGCGGTCATCTGATCGCAGCAGGCGAACCCGTCGATGAAGAGATCCGGCTCGCAGCTGCACGACATCTGGGCACGGCGCGCCGCGACCGCTCGCAGCATCGCCATCGCGCGATGGGACAGTTCGACCTCTGAACCGGACACCGGACTGGACCTCTCTCGATCAGCCACCTGAATCAGCAGCACTTACACCGTGTTATCGGCCGCTGCTCCATCAGTGTTAACAAGATCTCAGACGTCGGTGGTGACTTTTCGGTTCCGTCAGATCTTCGCCGACGCCAACGTCGGTTCCAGGACCCGCGCCCACTGCGCGACGATCTGCTTGCGCCGCTTCGTGTCGTCGGTCAGCAGGTTCGCCAGGCCCAGGCCGCGGGCGAGATCGAGAGTGGCCTGGACCAGCTCGCGAACGCCTTGGTGGGACTCGTCGACACCGAGCAGCTCGACGGTCACCCGGTGTGCTTCCCGGCCGACCCTGGCCTCCAGCGGCACCAGCGTCGCGCGCAGCGAGTCGTCGGTCGATGCCGCGACCCACAGGTGGAGCGCGGCACGGAACAGCGGCCCGCTGTAGAGGTTGAGCACCATGTCGACGGCCCGCTCGATCCGCGACCGGCCCGACGGCAGTTCCGCCGCGCGGGCCCGCAGTTCCACGATCTGGATCTCGCCGACGTGCTCGACCGCGGCCGCGACCAGGTCCTCCCTGGTCGGGAAGTGGTGCTGGGCGGCGCCGCGCGAGACCCCGGCGCGTTCGGCGATGACCGCGACGGTGGTCCCGTGCCAGCCCAGCTCCCCGATCGTCTCGACGGCGGCCTCGACCAGCCGCCTCCGGGTGGTGCGGCTGCGCTCCTGCTGTGGTTCGCGGATCATGGCCCTGATTCTGGGGTACGACCTTCGACCCAGAAATCGAGCTGCAGGTCTTCCTCGGTCCCGCCGACGCGGTACTTCGCGAAGTCGGTGACGCCCTCGGCGGCCAGCACCTCGTCGTCGAGGTAGAAATTCCCCGTCGCCTCGGTGCTCGGTTTGGTGAGGATCGCGTGCGCGGCGTCGGCCATGATCTCCGGCGTCCGCGATTTGGCCGCCAGCTCCGCGCCGACGACGTTGCGGATCGCCGCGGTGTCGATCGTCGTACGCGGCCACAGCGAGTTCGCCGCGATGCCGTACTGCCGCAGCTCCGCGGCGAGCCCGACGGTCACCAGGCTCATCGAATACTTCGCGATGCTGTACGCGAGATGCCCGGCCTGGAACCACTTCTCGTCCAGGCTGATCGGCGGCGACAGCGTGAGGATGTGCGCGTTCTCCGCGAGCTTCAGATACGGGATGGCGAGCTTCGACAGCAGGAACGACCCACGCGCGTTGATGTCCTGCATCAGGTCGTAGCGTTTCATGCTGACCGATTCGGTCGGGGTCAGGTCGATCGCGCTCGCGTTGTTGACCACGATGTCGATCCCGCCGAACTGCTCCGCGGTCCGCGCGATCGCGGCCTCGACCGACGTGTCGTCGCGGACGTCGCCGACGATCGGCAGCGCCTGCCCGCCGGCGTCCTCGATCGCCTTGGCCGCGGTGTAGAGCGTGCCCGGCAGCTTCGGATGCGGCTCGGCGGTCTTGGCCAGCAGGGCGATGTTCGCCCCGTCGCGGGCGGCGCGGACCGCGATGGCCTCGCCGATCCCGCGGCTGCCGCCGGAGATGATGATCGTCTTGCCGTGGAGCGTGCTCATGACGCCTCCTCAGTAGGAGCGGGGCAGGCCGAGGCTGTGCTGGCCGACGAAGTTGAGCACCATCTCACGGCTCACCGGCGCGATCCGGCCGAGGCGGACGGCCGTGACCAGCGTGCCCAGCCCGTATTCGCTGGCCAGCCCGTTGCCGCCGTGGGTCTGCACGGCCTGGTCGACCGCGCGGATGGCGACCTCGGCGGCGGCGTACTTCGCCATGTTCGCCGACTCGCCCGCGCCGAAGTCGTCACCGGAGTCGTAGAGCGACGCCGCCTTCTGCGTCATGAGCTTGGCCAGTTCCAGCTCGATCTTGATCTCGGCCAGCGGATGCGCGAGCCCCTGGTGGGTGCCGATCGGCGCGCCCCACACCTTGCGCTCGTTGGCGTAGGCGACGGCCTTCCCCAGCGCGTACCGCGCGATGCCGAGCGAGAACGACGCGCCCATGATGCGTTCGGGATTGAGCCCGGCGAACAACTGTGCGATCGCCGCGTCCTCCTCGCCGACCAGCGCGTCGGCGGGCAGGTGGACGTCGTCGAGGAACAGGCCGAACTGCTTCTCCGGCGAGACGATGTCCATGTCGATCTGCTTGTACTCGAAACCGGGCGTGTCGGTCGGCACGGTGAACAGCGCGGGCTTGAGCTTGCCGGTCTTGGCGTCCTCGGTGCGGCCGACGACCAGGACGGCGTCCGCCTCGTCGACGCCGGAGATGTAGACCTTCCGTCCACTGAGGACCCAACCGTCGGCGTCCCGCTTCGCGGTGGTGGTGATCTTGTGCGAGTTCGACCCGGCGTCCGGTTCGGTGATCGCGAAGACCATCCGCCTGCTGCCGTCGGCGATACCGGGCAGCCAGCGCTTCTTCTGTTCGTCGGTGCCGAACCGCGAGATGACCGTGCCGCAGATCGCCGGCGAGACGACCATGAGCAGCAGCGGGGAGCCCGCCGCGGCGAGTTCTTCGAGCACCGCGGCGAGATCCGCGATCCCCGCTCCCCCACCGCCGTACTCCTCGGGCAGGTTCACGCCGAGGTAGCCCAGCCGTCCGGCCTCAGCCCACAGTTCCTCGGTCTTGAGCCCGGCGCGCGCCTGCTTGGCGTAGTACTCGTACCCGTACTTCTTGCCGAGTTCGGCGACCGCGGCCCGCAGCGCGACGCGCTCCTCGGGCTCGGTGAAGTTCATCGCGTTCATTCTTCGTCTCCTACCACCGCGAGGATCGTGCCCACTTCGACCTGTTGTCCGACCACCACCGGGAGTTCGGTCACGACGCCGTCGGCGGGCGCCGCGATCCGGTGTTCCATCTTCATCGCTTCGAGCCACAGCAACGGATCGCCGGTCTTGACGGTGTCACCCGCCTCGACCGCGAGCCGGACGACCGTGCCCGGCATCGGCGCCACGAGCGAACCGGCCGCGAGCGCCGCGTCGGGATCGGTGTACCGCGGCACCACGCCCAGTTCGACGGAGCCGTCCGGCGAATCGACGTACACCGTGTCGCCGTACCGGGCGACGGCGAACTTCCGCCGTACCCCGGAAATCTCCAGGATCACGTCGCCGCTCTCGGCGGAAACCAGTTCGACGCCTTCGAATCCGTCGGCACGCAGTCCGTCCCGGCCGAGGCCGTAGCCGATCTCGATCTCATCGTCACCGTGACGAAAACGTTTGCGCTGCCCTTGGGAACGGACGTTGCGCCAGCCGCTCGGCAACCGGCGCTGAACCCGGGCCTCCGAGCGATTCGCGGCCGCACCGGCCAAAGCCGCGGCCAGCGCGGAAATCCGTACGGTGTCCACAGTGGCCAGTGGGGCCGCCAGGGTTTCGAGACCGTGCCGGTCGAAGAACGCCGTGTCGGTTTCCCCCGCGAGGAAAGCCTCGTGGCGCAACACGTTCACCAGCAGGTCGCGGTTGGTCACCACCCCGTGGATCTCCGCGCCCGCCAAGGCTCCGGCCAGCGCCCGCGCCGCGCTCCGGCGATCCGGGGCGTACGCGATGACCTTGGCGAGCATCGGGTCGTAGTGCACACCCACGGTCTGTCCGCTGACGAAACCCGAGTCGAGCCGGACACCCGGGCCGACCTCGAATTCCCGCTGCGCCGCGGGAAGCTCGAAACGGTGCAAGGTGCCGCTCTGCGGCTGCCAGCCCGCGGCGGGGTCTTCGGCGTACAGCCGGACCTCGATGGCGTGACCCCGCGTTTCCGGCTCGTCGATCGGGAGGTGCTCGCCCTCCGCGATCCGCAACTGCAGCGAGACGAGGTCGAGCCCGGTCGTGGCCTCGGTGACCGGATGCTCGACCTGGAGCCGGGTGTTCATCTCCAGGAAGTAGAAGCGCCCGTCCGGTCCTGCGAGGAACTCCACCGTTCCGGCGCCGACGTAGTCGATCGCCTGCGCGGCCTTGCGGGCGGCGTCGAACAGCGCCTCCCGCATGGCCTCGTCGACGAACGGCGACGGCGCCTCTTCGACGACCTTCTGGTGGCGGCGCTGGATCGAGCACTCGCGCTCCCCCACCGCCCACACCGTTCCGTGGGTGTCGGCGAGCACCTGGACCTCGATATGCCGGCCGGTCTCCAGGTACCGCTCGCAGAACACGGTCGGGTCGCCGAACGCCGACGCGGCCTCCGCGCTCGCGCCTTCGACGGCCTCGGCGAGTTCGCCGAGCGTGCGCACGACACGCATACCGCGTCCGCCACCTCCGGCGGAAGCCTTGACCAGCAACGGAAGGTCGGCTTCGGTGACCTCGGCCGGGTCCAATTCGGACAGGATCGGGACACCGGCCTCGGCCATCATCCGCTTGGACTCGACCTTGGAGCCCATGCTCTCGATGGCCTCCGGCGGCGGGCCGACCCAGGTGAGTCCCGCGTCGAGCACGGCACGGGCGAAGGCGGCGTTCTCGGAGAGGAACCCGTAGCCGGGGTGGATCGCGTCGGCACCGGTCTCCACGGCCGCCTTGATCAGCAGCTCGGCGCGCAGGTACGTGTCGGCGGGCGCGTTGCCCGGCAGGCGGACGGCGACGTCCGCCTCGGCGGTGTGCGGCGCGTCGGCGTCCGCGTCGGAGAACACCGCGACCGTGCCGATCCCGGCGTCGCGGCAGGTGCGGAACACGCGGCGGGCGATCTCCCCGCGGTTGGCGACCAGAAGTTTCTCGATCATGCCGCTCACATCCTGAAGACGCCGAAGCCTTCGGCGCCCTTCACTGGTCCATTGTGGATCACGGACAGGCTGAGCCCGAGCACCGTGCGGGTGTCGCGAGGATCGATGATCCCGTCGTCGTAGAGCATCCCGGAGAGGAACATCGGCATCGACTCGGCCTCGATCTGCCCCTCCACCATGGCGCGCATGGCGGCGTCGTGCTCCTCGTTGTACTCCTGCCCCCTCGACGCGGCGGCGGCGCGAGCCACGATGGACAGCACACCGGCAAGCTGCTGCGGCCCCATGACCGCGGATTTCGCGCTGGGCCAGGCGAACAGGAACCGGGGATCGTAGGCCCGGCCGCACATGCCGTAATGCCCGGCGCCGTACGAAGCGCCCATGAGCACCGAAAGATGCGGCACCTTCGAGTTCGACACGGCGTTGATCATCATCGCGCCGTGTTTGATGATGCCGCTCTGCTCGTACTCCTTGCCGACCATGTAGCCGGTGGTGTTGTGCAGGAAGACCAGCGGCGTGTCGATCTGGTTGGCCAGCTGGATGAACTGCGCGGCCTTCTGCGACTCCTCGCCGAACAGCACGCCTTGGGCGTTGGCGAGGATGCCGACCGGGTAGCCGTGGATACTCGCCCAGCCGGTGGCGAGACTGCTGCCGTACAAGGGTTTGAACTCGTCGAAGTCCGAACCGTCGGCGACCCTGGCGATCACCTCGCGCGGGTCGAACGGCACCTTGAGATCGGTGGGCACGATGCCGAGCAGGTCTTCGGCGGAGTACAGCGGCTCGGCGTAGTCCGGCTTCGGCGTCGGGCCCTGTTTGGTCCAGTTGAGCCGTTTGACGATGCTGCGGCCGAGGCGGATCGCGTCCTCCTCGTCCGCCGCGAGATAGTCGGCGAGGCCCGAGGTGCGGGCGTGCATTTCGGCGCCGCCGAGCGATTCGTCGTCGGATTCCTCACCGGTCGCCATCTTGACCAGCGGCGGACCGCCGAGGAACACCTTCGCGCGTTCCTTGACCATCACGACGTAGTCCGACATACCGGGCAGGTACGCGCCGCCCGCGGTCGAGTTTCCGAACACCAGCGCGATCGTGGGCACCTTCGCCGCCGAGGACCGCGTGAGGTCACGGAAGATCCGGCCGCCGGGGATGAAGATCTCCTTCTGCGTCGGCAGATCCGCCCCACCGGACTCGACGAGGTTGATCACCGGCAGCCGGTTCTGCGCGGCGATGTCCGCGGCACGGTAGCTCTTCTTGGCCGTCCACGGGTTGCTCGCCCCGCCTTTGACCGTCGGGTCGCTGGCGGAGATCATGCACTCCACGCCTTCGACGACGCCGATGCCGGTGATCACGCTGGCGCCGACCTGATAGTCCGAACCCCAGGCCGCCAGCGGCGACAGCTCCAGGAACGGCGAGTCCTCGTCGAGGAGCAGCTCGATCCGCTCGCGCGCCAGCAGCTTGCCGCGTTTGCGATGCCGGGCGACGTACTTCTCGCCGCCACCCGCGATCGCCTTGGCGTGCTCGCCGTCGATCTCGGCGAGTTTGCCGAGCATGGATTCGCGATTCTCCGCGAACTCCTCGCTCCGCGTGTCCACAGTGGACCTGATCGTGCTCATGCGGTGTATCCCAATCGCTTCGCGGCCAAGCCGGTGAGGATCTCGTTGGTCCCGCCGCCGATACCGAGGATGCGCACGTCACGGTAGTGACGCTCCACTTCGGACTCCCGCATGTAGCCGAGTCCGCCGTGCAGCTGCACGGCCTCGTTGACCACCCATTCGGCGGTCTCGACGGCGGTGTTCTTCGCGAAACAGGCTTCGGCGATGACCTCTTCGCCCGCGACGTGCCGCTGGGCCACCTGACGGGTGTAGGTGCGGGCGACGTCGATCTTGCGGGCCATCTCGGTGAGCTTGTGCTGCACCAGCTGACGGGAGATCAGCGGACGGCCGAAGGTCTCGCGCAGGCGGCACCAGTCCAGGGTCAGGTCGAGTGCCCGCTGCGCGTGCGCATAGCCCTGCACGGCCAGCGAGACCCGTTCGGTGACGAACTGCGTGGCGACCTGCGCGAAGCCACTGTTCTCGGCGCCGATCAGGTTCTCCGCCGGTACGCGTACGTCCACATAGGACAGCTCGGCGGTGTCCGAGCAGAGCCAGCCCATCTTCTCCAGCTTGCGGGAGACGGTGAAGCCGGGAGTGCCGCGTTCGACCACGATGAGCGAGATCCCGTGGGCGCCGGCTTCCCCGGTGCGGACCACGGTGGTCACGAAATCGGCGCGGCAGCCCGAGGTGATGAAGGTCTTCGCGCCGTTGATGACGTACTCGTCACCCTCGCGTACCGCCGTCGTGCGGATCCCGGCAACATCGGAGCCGCCGTCGGGTTCGGTGACCGCGAGCGAGCCGATCTTGGTGCCTTCGAGCGTTGGCCGGACCCAGCGTTCGATCTGCACCGGATCCCCGGCCGCCGCGATATGCGGGACGGCGATACCGCAGGTGAACAGCGAGGCGAAGAGGCCACCGGATCCGCCCGCGTAGTGCAGTTCCTCGGCGATGACGACGGCGTCGAGATAGTCACCGCCCCCACCGCCGACCTCCTCGGGGAAGCCGACGCCGAGCAAGCCGAGTTCCCCGGCCTTGCGGTGCAGATCGCGGGGCAGCTCGCCCTCGCGCTCCCAGTCGTCGAGGTGCGGCAGGATCTCGGTTTCGGCGAACCGCCGGACGGTCTTGCGCAGTTCGGTGCGTTCCGGCGTGGCGAAGGGGTCGGTCACAGGAGGGCCTCCGGGATGTCGATCTCGCGGGAACGCAGCCATTCCCCGAGCGCCTTCGCCTGCGGGTCGAACCGCGCCTGCGACGCGACGCCCTCGCCGAGGATGCCTTCGACGACGAAGTTGACTGCCCGCAGGTTCGGCAGCAGATGCCGCCGGACCTCGAGATCCGCGGTCTCCGGGAGCAGCAGTTTGAACTCGGTGACGGTCAGCCGGTGCGCGAGCCAGCGCCACGCCTCGTCGGAACGTGCCCAGACGCCGACGTTCGCGTTGCCGCCCTTGTCGCCGCTGCGCGCGCCGACCACCTTGCCGAGCGGCACCCTGCGGACTTCGGCCTGGGTGAACGGCGCGGGCAAGGCGGATTCGTCCACTTCGGACAGAGGCAGGGTCTCGACGGCGGGCGCGATGTCGCGACGGGTTCCGTCCGGCAGGACGGCGATGTGTGGCACCTGTTGTGCATCAACGAAAGCAGCACGATAGACGCCGTAGGGCGAGGCGGCCGCGGGTGGCGCGGTGACGTGGAACCCGGGGTAGCTCGCGAGCGCGAGCTCGATCGCCGCGCCGCTGAACGCGCGCCCCGCGACCTCCGGATCAGCGTCCTTCACCGCGACGTGCAGCAGGGCGCTCGCCTGCTGCTCGGTTCCGGCGTCGGGCCGGTCGGTGCGGGCCAGGGTCCACCGGACGTCGGCGGGTGGCCGTGCCTTGAGCGCGCCTTCGAGTTGTTCCTTGACCAGAGCGGCTTTCGCCTCGATGTCGAGTCCGGTGAGGACGAACGTCGTCTCGTTCCGGAAACCGCCGAGCCCGTTCAGGCAGACCTTGAGCGTCGGAGGCGGCGGCTCGCCCGTGACGCCGCTGATCCGGACGCGGTCCGGGCCGTCCTCGGTGAGGGTCAGCGTGTCGAACCGGGTCGTGACGTCCGGCCCGGCGTACCGGGCGCCGGTGATCTCGTAGAGCAGTTGCGCCGTAACGGTTCCGACGTTCACCACGCCGCCGGTGCCGGGGTGTTTGGTGATCACGCTGGAGCCGTCGGCGGAGATCTCGGCGATCGGGAACCCCGGGACGCCGATCTCGTGCTCGGTGAAGAAGGCGTAGTTGCCGCCGGTGGCCTGCGTCCCGCATTCGATCACGTGCCCGGCCGCGACCGCGCCGGCCAACGCGTCGTAGTCGTCGCGCGCCCAGCCGAAGTGCGCGGCCGCGGGGCCGACGATCACCGACGCGTCGGTGACGCGGCCGGTCACCACGATGTCGGCGCCCGCGTTCAGGCATTCCGCGATCCCCCACGCGCCGAGATAGGCGTTGGCGGTCAAGGTCTTGCCGAAGCCGAGCTCTTCCGCGCGCTGGATGAGGTCGTCGCCCTCGACGTGCGCGATCGCGACCTCGACGCCGAGTTTCGCGGCCAGTTCACGGAGCGCGTCCGCGAGCCCGGCGGGGTTGAGCCCGCCCGCGTTGGCGACGATCTTGACGCCTTTTTCCTTGGCCAGCGCGAGATTCTGCTCCATCTGGCGCAGGAACGTCTTGGCGTAACCGCGGTTCGGGTCCTTCATCCGGTCACGGCCGAGGATGAGCATGGTCAGCTCGGCCAGGTAGTCGCCGGTCAGCACGTCGAGCGGGCCGCCGGTGAGCATCTCGTGGACCGCGGAGAACCGGTCACCGTAGAACCCGGACGCGTTGCCGATGCGGATCGGGGTCATGCGAACTGCCCCGGCTTCCGGCCGGCTCCGGGAGGCCCGGCGAAGGCCTGCGCGATCCCGAGCCATTCCTCGACGTCCTTGCCGGTGGCGACCAGGTCGGTGTCGGCGGGGTGACGGCGCTGGGTGATCACGAGGCAGAAGTCGACCGCGCTGCCGGTGAGCCGCTGCCCGGCGTCCTCGGGACCGAAAGCCCAGGTGGTGCCGTCGGGCGCGGCCAGCTCGACGCGGAATTCCTCGGCGGGCGGCGCGAGCGAGTTGAGCTTGTAGGCGAAGTCGCGCGTGCGGGTGCCGAACCGGGCAATATGCCAGATTCGGGCGGTGTTCTCGCGCGCGACCCCGAGCGCGTCGAAGATGTCCTGGCCGTGCGCCCAGGTCTCCATGAGGCGCGCCGTCACCATGGACGCGGCGCTCATCGGCGGGCCGTACCAAGGGATCTTCTGCCCGTCTGGCACCGCGGCGAGCGCTTCGGCGAGCTCCGCGCGACCGGCGCGCCACTCCGCCAGCAGTTCGCGGGGCGGCGTCTTCGCCCCCTCGGCGGCGCCGTCGTCGACGTAGGACTCGCCCGTCGCGAGCAGCCCTTCGATCTCGGCCTGCCACTCGGCCTCGGATCCGCGCGCCGCGATCAGCGCCTTCTTGTCCGTCCAGGCCAGGTGGGCGATCTGATGGGCGATCGTCCAGCCTTCGGCCGGGGTCTGCCGCGCCCAGTCCGACGCGGGCAGATCCGCCACCACGTCGTCGATGGCCTGCGATTCCGCCGCGAGATCCCCAAGGATCACGCCCAGGTCAGCCATGCCCGCCTCCTCGCGTCCTCCTCAGGCTGGCACTAGGCGGCGGAAAAATCAAGCGCGCCTGATTGTTTTCCTCGATCGACGTTCCGTGAAGGCCTCCTTGAGGGACTCTGGGTCTCTCAAGGAGGCCTTCACGGACAGCGGGTCCCCTCAGGATGTCCAAAAAGGACACTATTCGAGGCCAAGGTGTCCGTTTTGGGCACTTTGCGCAGTATGGGTCAGGGGTCGTGAGTGGCGATGGTCGTTCTAACCCTCTTTGCCACTCACGACCCCGCGCGCGGAACCGGACATCATGACATCAATCGGGCGCACAGTCCGCGCAAGGGGTCCGTTGTGGACACATCGCAGGTTCGATCACGCCATGTTCGACTTTCCCCTCAATAACAGAGGTCCCTCAAGGAGGCCTTCACGGACATCCGGGGACAGCTCAGCTCCCCGGCCGCTCGAATTCCCGGATCAGCACCGGATACTGCTCACCCCCGTGCCCGGCGGCGATCGCGCGATCGGTCATCGCCTTGATCAGCTTCGGCAGCTCGGCGTTCACGCCCAGCGCCTCGCTCTCCTCGACCATGTGCGCCATCGCGCGCGCGTCGGTCTCCAACGCCGACACCTCGGCGGGGAACGAACCCTTGTCGATCTGCTCCGCGTAGCCGGGCAGCCAGTCCGCCACCCCGGCGGCGATCTGCCGCGCGAAGGGCGCGTACGTCGCGGCGTCGACGCCGGCCGTCTTGAGCATCGCGGTGCCCTGGAGCCACGCGTTCAGGACGCTCCACATCATCGTCAGACCGGCGACGTCGTACAGGGACGCGAGGCCGGGGTCCTCGCCCAGATGGCTGACCGTGCCGAGCGCGCCGAGGTCGAAGTCCGGCCGCGGTCCGCTCAGCAGGATCACCGCCTCGTCGGTCCCGATCGACGACGGGATGGCCATGATCGCCCCGTCCAGGTAGCGGGCGCCGTGTTTTTCGGCCCAGGTGGCGGTTTCCCGCGCCTGCGCGGAGTCGCCCGAGGTGAGATTGACCAGTGTCGTGCCCTCGAGCCGGGCGTCGCCGAGCAGTTCGCGCACGGCGGGATAGTCGGTGAGGCACACGATCGTCACGCCGCCGAGCGCGTCACCGATCGTGGGCGCGAGCCGCACGCCTTCGGCCACGAGCGCGTCCGCCTTGGCGGCCGTCCGGTTCCAGACGGTGGTGGGATGCCCGGCCTTCAGGAACGCGCGGGCGAGCGCGGTGCCCATCAGGCCGAGGCCGACGACCGAAATCGGGGTGTTCGTTTTGTCTGTCATGGCACGATCGTCAACGTTGATACCGGTATGAAGGTCAAGTGGGGAAAGCGATGAAGATCGGTGAACTGAGTCACCGGACGGGCGTCAACGCCCACCAGCTGCGCTACTACGAGGCGCAGGGCCTCTTGGAGGCCAGCCGCGGCACGAACGGCTACCGCGAGTACGACGAGACGGCGTTGCTGCGCGTGCGGCAGATCCGCCATCTGCTCGCCGCCGGCCTGTCGTCCGAGGACATCGCGTACCTGCTCCCCTGCGCGATCGGCGAGGAGCCCGAGCTGATCGGCTGCCCCGAACTGCTGGCCGCGATGCGCGAGCGGCTCGGCCGCCTGGACGAGCAGCTGGCCAAGCTGAACCGATCGCGTGACGCGCTGGCCGAGTACATCGTCGTGGCCGAGCGGCTCGGCGCCGAGACCTATCCGCCGTTCGACGGCACCGCCGCGTGAACGAGGCGATCCGGGAGCAGGGCATCGGCGAGGCGGACCATCTGAACGACGTCGAATGAGCCTTGTTGACACCTTGTCAACACTGGCTTACTTTCACGTCATGAGCGCGTATGCCGAAATCACCTACGAGGTCGAAGACCGCATCGCGACGGTCACGCTCAACCGGCCCGAGGCCCGCAACGGCTACACCATCCGCATGGCCGACGAACTCGGCGACGCGATGGACCGCGCCGACCGCGACGAGGACGTCCGGGTGGTGATCCTGACCGGCAACGGCAAGGATTTCTCGGTGGGCGCCGACCTCACGCAGGGCGGTTTCGACTTCGACCCGGAGACCGGGCCGGACGCGGCGTGGCAGGAGCCGGCGGGACGCTGCTCGAAGCGGATCTTCACGATGAACAAGCCGGTGATCGCGGCCTTGCGGGGCGCGGCCGTCGGCGGCGGCGTCACGATCACGCTGTCGTGCGACTACCGCCTCGCGTCCACGGACTCCCGGTTCGGCTTCGTGTTCGTCCGCCGCGGGATCTACCCCGAAGGCGCGTCCGCGTGGTTCCTCCCCCGGCTCGTCGGGATGGGCACGGCGCTCGACTGGATGATCAGCGGCCGCGTCTTCGGCGCCGAGGAAGCGAAAACGGCCGGGCTGGTCCACAGTGTCCACGAGCCCGAAGAAGTGCTCGGCAAGGCCCGCGAACTGGCTCGCGAGATCGCCGCGACCACGTCGCCGGTCTCGGTCGCCGTGACCCGCCAGCTGCTGTACCGGATGGCGAGCGCGGAATCGCCGTTCCCCGTGCACGAGCTCGACTCCCGGCTGATCGGCGGCCTGGGCTCCAGCCCGGACGCGGTCGAGGGGGTCGTGTCCTTCCTGCAGAAACGACCACCGGAGTTCTCCATGCGCGTCGACACCGACCAGCCTCCCTACTTGCCTTGGCTGAACAAGTGACCGCCTATCCCCCGGAACCCTGGAACCTGGCCGGCCAGGCGTACCTGTCGATCTGGCGTGTCCCGGTGAGCGAACTGCCCGCACTGCCCGGCGGCGTCGAACCGATCGTGATCGGCGGCCGCGCCCAGGTGTTCACCACCTGGATCGACTACCAGGAACCCGGACAGCTCCAGTACCACGAGCTGCTGGCGACGGTCGCGGTCCGCGGCGAGCGCCTGTCCAGCTCCATCACCGACATCTGGGTCGACAGCGAGGTCTCGCTCGCCGGCGGGCGGGCGCTGTGGGGCATCCCCAAGGATCTCGCCGCGCTCGACTTCGCCCACGGCCGGACCTTCACCGCCTCGGCGGCCACCCAGGACGACTGGATCGCGACGGCGGCCTTCACGCCTTGCCCGAGCCTCCCGGTGCGGATGCCGGCGGCCTTCGACGTCGTCCAAATGCTGGACGGTCGTCTCAAAAGGAGCCCCGTCCGGGCGAAGGCGAGGCCTGGTCCGGCGGCCGCGGACTGGCGGATCAACGAGTCCGGGCCGTTCGGCTTCCTGGCCGGTCAGCGGCCCGTCCTGAACGCCTGCCTGCGCGATTTCAAGATCGTCTTCGGCGGTTGACCAGCCGCTCAGCGTGATCGTCTAACCCGCCAGGGTGAGCCGACGACACGCCACCCATTGGGGCACGTGCAGCCTCCGACCCCTACATGTAGTCTCTGGGAACCGGCACCGCCCAGCGACGGGGAGACCGCTCGGGAGCGGTGGTCGGACAGCTTTGTGAACGTGCAGCGCACGGCCTTGTGAGGCCTTGTGGTGCTTCAACGCGCCCTTTTGGAGACATGCATGTCAGTGGAAACCGGTCAGCGGCCGCCCTCGTCCTCGGACACCACGCCCGCGACCGTGCGAGTCATCCGGCGGGACGGCAGCGTGTCCCCCTTCGACGCGAACAAGATCTCGGTCGCGGTGACCAAGGCCTTCCTCGCCGTCGAGGGCGGCGACGCGGCCGCTTCGTCGCGGATCCACCACCTGGTCAAGGAACTGACCGAGCAGATCGAGACCACCCTGCTCCGCCACGCCGGTCCCGAGACCGCGCTGCACATCGAGCAGATCCAGGACATCGTCGAGCTCGCGCTCATGCGCGGCGAGCACCACAAGGTCGCCCGCGCGTACGTCCTGTACCGCGAGGAGCGCGCGAAGGCCCGCGAGGCCGAGAAGCCCGCGTCGTCCGACGTCGCCATCAGCGTCAAGGCGGCCGACGGCTCGCTCCGCCCGCTCGACTGGGCCCGCGTCTCGCACGTCGTCGGCGAGGCCGTCGCCGGTCTCGAGGACGTCTCGGCGGAGCCGGTGCTGGCCGAGGCCAAGCGCAACCTCTACGACGGCATCAGCGCCGACGAGCTCGCCCTCGCGCAGATCATGGCCGCGCGCGTGCTCGTCGAGCAGGAGCCGAACTACTCCTACGTCAGCGCCCGGCTGCTCGCGGACAAGCTTCGCGGCGAAGCGCTCAGCTACCTCGCGGGCGTGCCGCAGCAGGCCAGCCAGGACGAGATGACCACCCGGTACCCGCAGTACTTCCGGGACTACCTCAAGCGCGCCATCGAGCTTGAGCTGGTCAACCCCGAGCTGCAGGCCTTCGACCTGGACAAGATCACGGCGGCCATCCGCGCCGAGCGCGACCTCGACTTCGGCTTCCTCGGCCTGCAGACGCTGTACGACCGGTACTTCCAGCACCACGACGGGGTTCGATTCGAGCTGCCGCAGGCGTTCTTCATGCGCGTCGCGATGGGCCTGGCGATCCGCGAGGACGACCGTGAGGCTCGTGCCATCGAGTTCTACGAGCTGCTCTCGACGTTCCACTTCATGGCGTCCACCCCGACGCTGTTCAACTCGGGCACCACGCGCCCGCAGCTGTCGTCCTGCTTCCTGACCACGGTCGACGACGACCTGGACTCGATCTTCCAGGCGTACAAGAACAACGCGCTGCTGGCGAAGTACTCGGGCGGTCTCGGCAACGACTGGACCCCGGTCCGCGGCCTCGGCGCGCACATCAAGGGCACCAACGGCCAGTCGCAGGGTGTCGTGCCGTTCCTCAAGATCGCCAACGACACCGCGGTCGCGGTGAATCAGGGCGGCAAGCGCAAGGGCGCGGCCTGCGCGTACCTCGAGACCTGGCACGTGGACATCGAGGAATTCCTCGACCTGCGCAAGAACACCGGTGACGACCGTCGTCGTACGCACGACATGAACACCGCGAACTGGGTGCCGGACGAGTTCCTGCGCCGGGTCGAGGCCGACGCGCAGTGGACGCTGTTCTCGCCGAACGAGACCCCGGACCTGCACGACCTCTACGGCAACGCGTTCGCCGAGCGCTACCGCGAGTACGAGGCCGCCGCCGAACGCGGTGAGCTGAAGGTGTTCCGCAAGGTCCGCGCGGTCGACCTGTGGCGCCGCATGCTGACCATGCTGTTCGAGACCGGCCACCCGTGGATCACCTTCAAGGACCCGTGCAACCTGCGTTCGCCGCAGCAGCACGTGGGTGTCGTGCACTCGTCCAACCTGTGCACCGAGATCACCCTGAACACCACCACCGACGAGGTCGCGGTCTGCAACCTCGGCTCGGTGAACCTGCTCAAGCACGTCACCCCCGAGGGCCTGGACACCAAGCGCCTCGAGAAGACCGTGCGCACCGCGGTCCGCATGCTCGACAACGTGATCGACATCAACTTCTACACGATCCCGGAGGCGCGCCGCTCCAACCTGCGCCACCGCCCGATCGGGCTGGGCCTGATGGGCTTCCAGGACGCGCTGTTCGAGATCGGTGTCCCGCTGTCCTCGGACGAGGCCGTGCAGTTCGCGGACACCAGCATGGAGCACATCAGCTACTACGCGATCTCGGCGTCGACCGACCTCGCGGAGGAGCGCGGCCAGTACCAGACGTTCGAGGGTTCCTTGTGGAGCAAGGGAATCCTGCCGATCGACTCGATGCAGCTCTTGATCGACGCGCGCCAGGGCGACGCGCTCGACGTCGACACCTCGTCCACTTTGGACTGGGCGCCGCTGCGTGAGCGGGTCAAGACCGTCGGCATGCGCAACTCCAACGTGATGGCGATCGCGCCGACCGCGACGATCTCCAACATCTGCGGCGTCGGGCAGTCGATCGAGCCGCTGTTCCAGAACCTGTTCGTCAAGTCGAACATGTCCGGCGACTTCACCGTGGTGAACCCGCACCTGGTCCGCTCGCTCAAGGAGCGCGGGCTGTGGGACGAGGTCATGGTGTCGGACCTGAAGTACTTCGACGGCAGCCTCGGCCAGATCGACCGCGTGCCGGACGACCTGAAGGCGCTGTACGCGACCGCGTTCGAGATCGAGTCCAAGTGGCTGGTGGACGCCGGTTCGCGGCGCCAGAAGTGGATCGACCAGGCCCAGTCGCTGAACCTGTACATCGCGGCGCCCAGCGGCCGCAAGCTCGACGAGCTGTACCGCTACGCCTGGCACAAGGGCCTCAAGACCACGTACTACCTGCGGGCCCGGTCCGCGACGCACGTGGAGAAGAGCACCCTGCGCGGCACCGACGGCAAGCTGAACGCGGTTTCGGCCACCCCGGCCCCCGCCGCACCCGCTTCGCCGAAGCCCGCCGCCGCCCCGGCTCCCGCCGCTTCGCCCGCGCCGTCGGCTTCCGCCGCGGTGTCGCCGTCGCCGGCCGCCGCGGTCCCGGCGGCCTCGGTCCCGGCCGCGGTTCCCGCCGCCAAGCCGGAGCCGAAGGAGATGCCGAAGGTCTCGGACGTCGACTTCGTCGCCACCGAAGGCGCCGCCTGCCGGATCGACGACCCCGACTGCGAAGCCTGCCAGTAAGACATCGTCGTGAGTGGCGATTCGGGTTCTAACCCGAATCGCCACTCACGACCCCCGACTCGTGAAGTGAGCCTCCATGACCACCTTTGACGCCTCCGCCGACGCCACGGGCCTCGGTGAGATCGAAGTCGGCGCCGCCCGCATCAACGTCGACGACAAGCGGATGATCAACGCCCGCGCCGACGTCAACCAGCTGCTGCCGATGAAGTACACCTGGGCGTGGGAGAAGTACCTCGCCGGCTGCAACAACCACTGGATGCCGACCGAGGTCGCCATGCAGGCCGACATCGCGCTGTGGAAGTCGCCCGACGGCCTCACCGAGGACGAGCGCACCATGCTCAAGCGCAACCTCGGCTTCTTCGCCACCGCGGAATCGCTGGTGGCCAACAACATCGTGCTCGCGGTGTACCGGCAGATCACCAACCCCGAATGCCGCCAGTACCTGCTGCGCCAGGCGTTCGAAGAGGCCGTGCACACGCACACCTTCCAGTACATCTGCGAAAGCCTCGGCCTGGTCGAGGGCGAGCTGTTCAACATGTACCGCGAGGTCCCGTCCATTTCGGACAAGGACGCGTGGGCGCTGAAGTACACGCAGAACCTGGAGAACCCGGACTTCGAGACCGGCACCCCGGAAGCCGACCAGAACTTCCTGCGTGACCTCGTCGCGTTCTACGTGATCTTCGAGGGCATGTGGTTCTACACCGGTTTCGCGCAGATCCTCTCGCTCGGCCGCCGGAACAAGATGATCGGTATCGCCGAGCAGTACCAGTACATCCTGCGCGACGAGTCGATCCACCTGAACTTCGGCATCGACTGCATCAACCAGATCAAGATCGAGAACCCGCACCTGTGGACCGAGGAGTTCCAGGCGGAGATCCGGACGATGCTGACCGAGGCGTGCGAACTCGAGGTCGCCTACGCCCGCGACACCATGCCGCGCGGCATGCTCGGGCTCTCGGCCGAGCTGATCGAGCAGTACATGCACTTCATCACCGACCGGCGGGCGCAGCAGATCGGCCTCGCGCCGATCTTCGGCGAGACCGAGAACCCGTTCCCGTGGATGTCGGAGGCGATGGACCTCAAGAAGGAGAAGAACTTCTTCGAGACCCGCGTCATCGAGTACCAGTCGGGCGGAGCCCTCGACTGGGACTGATCCCGAACTCGTAACTCGCGTGATCAGACACGTAACTCGCGTGATTGAACGGCGAAGTCGCGTGACCAGACGGACGACACGCCGGGCGGCCTCCGCCCGGCGTGTTCCGTCTCCAGACACGCGAGTTCGCCGTTCAATCACGCGAGTCGTCCCTCTGATCACGTGAGTTACGCCTCCAGTCACGCGAGACGCGGATTCGGTACGCTCCGGAGTGCTACTGGTTCGCCCGGCCTCCCAGGCCGGTCGAGGTAACAGGGAACCCGGTGCGAATCCGGGACTGCCCCGCAGCGGTATGTGGGAACGAAAGCCGTCACCGTGCGAGACACGGTAAAGCACTGGGACATGGCGCCCCGGGAAGCGACGGCCGGTAGGAGCGAGCGAGTCGCCCACGAGTCCGAAGACCTGCCCGTGGTACGCGCGCCGACGGCGTGCGTGAGTCCGGGCCTCGTGGGATGGGCACGACCGAACGGCGGTCACTCCTGCGCGCTCCGGGCTCCGACGACAAGCTCGCGAGGAGAGAGCTGTGACCGAAATCGGCACGACAGTGCTGGGCTACCCCCGGATCGGACCGGACCGGGAACTCAAGCGTTCGCTCGAACGCTACTGGGCGGGCAAGATCGGCGAAGCCGAACTGCTCGGCACCGGCCGCGCGCTGCGCACCCGCGCCTGGCGGGAACTCAAGGACGCGGGACTGGATTCCGTCCCCTCCAACACGTTCTCCCATTACGACCAGGTGCTCGACACCACGGAGCTGTTCGGAGCGCTGCCGGAGCGCTTCACCACGCTCGGCCTCTCGCCGCTCGACACCTACTTCGCCGCCGCGCGCGGGGTGCAGGACGCGCCGGCGATGGAGATGACGAAGTGGTTCGACACGAACTACCACTACATCGTCCCCGAACTCGGCCCGGAAACGACGTTCTCGCTCACCGGCACCAAACCGCTCGACGAGTACCGCGAAGCCCGCGCGATCGGCGTCGAGACCCGGCCGGTGCTGGTGGGCCCGGTGACGTTCCTGCTGCTCGCGAAGCCGGCCGAGACGGCTCCGGAGGGCTTCCGCCCGCTGGAGCTGCTCGACAACCTTCTCGACGGCTACGTCGAACTACTTCGCCGTCTGCACGACGAAGGCGTCGAGTGGGTCCAGTTCGACGAGCCCGCCTTCGCCGCGGACCGCAGCGAACGGGAGCTCAACGCGCTCATCCGCGCCTACCACCGGCTCGCGAAGGAGACCGCGCGGCCGAAGATCCTGGTCGCCGGGTACTTCGGCGGGCTCGGCCGCGGACTCGGCGTACTCGCCCGCTCCCCGATCGACGCCATCGCCGTCGATCTCGTCTCCGATGAGTCCTTTGTGGACGCCGTCGCCTCCGAGCCCGCCTTGCGGGACAAGGAGGTCCTGGCCGGTGTCGTGGACGGGCGCAACGTCTGGCGCACGGATCCGACCCGCGCGCTCAGCCGGGCGGCGACGTTGCTGGGCACCGCGAAGTCGGTCAGCGTGTCGACGTCCTGTTCGCTGCTGCACGTGCCCTACGACGTCGAACGGGAGGACGGGCTTCACCCGCGGCTGAAGGGCTGGCTCGCTTTCGCCAGGCAGAAGGTCGACGAGGTCGTCCTGCTCGGGCGCGCGTTGAAGGAAGAGGGTGTCGACCTCTCCGCCGCCCGCGCCGCCGCTGCGGATCGCGCGACGGCGGCCGATCTGGCCGACAGCGGGGTCCGTGCCCGGCTGGAGGCGCTGCGGCCGGAGGACACCGTCCGCTCCCCCTACGCCCGGCGCGCGGCCGCTCAGCAGGCCGCGTTGAAGCTGCCGCCGTTGCCGAGTACGACGATCGGCTCCTTCCCGCAGACCACCGAAGTCCGGAAGGCGCGGGCGGCGCACAAGGCGGGTTCGCTGGACGACGCGGGCTACGAAGCCGCGATGAAGGCCGAGATCGAGCGCGTCGTCCGGCTGCAGGAGGACCTCGGCCTCGACGTGCTGGTGCACGGTGAGCCCGAACGCAACGACATGGTGCAGTACTTCGCCGAGCGGCTGGCCGGGTTCGCGGCCACCGACTTCGGCTGGGTGCAGTCCTACGGTTCGCGGTGCGTCCGGCCGCCGATCCTGTACGGCGACGTCTCGCGTCCGGAGCCGATGACCGTCGAGTGGGCGCGCTACGCGCAGGGGCTGACCGGCAAACCCGTCAAGGGCATGCTGACCGGACCGGTGACGATCCTGGCGTGGTCGTTCGTCCGCGACGATCAGCCGCTGGGCGAGACCGCCCGTCAGGTGGCGCTGGCCATCCGCGACGAGGTGCACGACCTGCAGCAGGCGGGCATCCGCGTCATCCAGGTGGACGAGCCGGCGTTGCGGGAGCTGCTCCCCCTGCGCGCGGCGGCGCACGAGGCGTACTTCGCGTGGGCGGTTTCGTCGTTCCGGCTGGCGACTTCCGGGATCGACGACGCCACTCAGATCCACACGCATATGTGCTATTCGGAATTCGGTGAGGTGGTCAAGGCGATCGACGCGCTCGACGCCGACGTCACCAGCATCGAGGCCGCGCGGTCGAAGATGGAGGTCGTCACCGATCTCGGCGCGGCGGGCTTCGGCCGCGGCGTCGGGCCGGGTGTCTACGACATCCACTCGCCGCGTGTCCCCGGCGTGGACGAGGTCAGCGGCCTGCTGCGGACCGCCGTCGGCGCCGTGCCCGCGGAGCGGATCTGGGTCAACCCGGACTGCGGCCTGAAGACCCGCGGCTACGCCGAGGTCGAACCGGCCCTGCGGAACCTCGTCACGGCCGCGCACACGGTCCGCTCCGAACTGGCCTGACCGGTCCGTGAAGGCCTCCTTGAGGGCCCCTGGGTCCCTCAAGGAGGCCTTCACGGAACTTCCATCGAGGTATTGTCAACGCGTCAATAAGGGTGCGATGGTGGAGCGGTAACCGGTCTCAGCGGGGAGATGGTCACCATGGCGAACGCCGTCGAAAAGGTCACCGGGGCGCTGCGCGAGCGGGTTCCGCCGCTCACCTCGATCCCCCTGCCGCGTTCGGTCGACCAGCGCTGGCTCGGCGCGACCTGGCCGGTCCGCGAACTCGCGCCCGCCCCGCCGGGCCTCAAACCCGTCCTCGGCGACGAGGGGCCGCCGGTGATCGGGCACGCGCTGGACTTCATGCGCTTCGGCATCGAATTCGGCCTCAAACGCTACGAGACCTACGGACCGGTGTCGTGGATGGGCGCGTTCGGCCGCCGCATCGTCGCGCTCACCGGCCCGGAGGCCACCCAGATCGCGTTGGTGAACAAGGACAAGGCCTTCTCCCAGGAGGGCTGGAAGTTCTTCATCGAGCAGTTCTTCGACCGCGGCCTGATGCTGCTCGACTTCGGCGAGCACCATCTGCACCGCCGGATCATGCAGGCGGCCTTCACCCGGCAACGGCTCACCGGTTACGTCGACCAGATGGGCCCGGCCCTGCGCGACGGCATCGCCGCGTGGGCCGACCGGCCGAACCCGCGGATCTACTGGTCCCTCAAGCAACTCACGCTCGACGTCGCGACCCGCGTGTTCATGGGGATGAGTTCCGGCGACGACGCGGCCGCGATCAACCGCGCGTTCGTGAACTCCGTGCGCGCGGGCACGGCCATCGTGCGGTTCCCCGTCCCCGGCGGCCGCTGGGCGGCGGGCCTGCACGGCCGCAAGGTCCTCGAACGCTACTTCTCGGCGAACCTGCCGGCGAAACGGGCGAGCGACGGCGACGACCTCTTCACCGCGTTGTGCCACGCCACCACCGAGGACGGCGACCGCTTCACCGACGCCGACGTCGTCAACCACATGATCTTCCTGATGATGGCCGCGCACGACACGTCGACGATCACCAGCGCCGCCGCCGTCTACCACCTCGCCAAGCATCCGGAGTGGCAGGAACGCGCGCGCCGGGAGTCGCTCGCGCTCGGCGACGACGTGCCGGACATCGAAGCGCTGGAGACCCTGACGACGCTGGACCTGGTGATCAAGGAAGCCCTGCGCCTGGTGGCCCCGGTTCCTTCCCTGACCAGGAAGACCGTGAAGGACACCGAGGTTCTCGGGCATTTCATTCCCGAAGGGACACTCGTCGGGATTTCCCCGACCGTCAACCATTTCTCCCCGGAGCACTGGACGGATCCGATGCGGTTCGACCCGGACCGCTTCGGCGAGGACCGCCGCGAGGACAAGTCGCATCGCTACGCGTGGATGCCGTTCGGCGGTGGAGCGCACAAATGCATCGGCCTGCATTTCGGGACGTTCGAGGTGAAGGCGCTGCTGCACGAGATGCTGCGGGCGTATCGCTGGTCGGTCCCGGAGGGCTACACCGCGCGTTGGGATTACGTGTCGCTGCCCGTGCCGGCGGACGGCCTGCCGATCCACCTGACGCCTCGGTGAACCCATGTCCACGATCGAGCACTCTTGGTAACTTCCGGTCACCACTCGTGTAGCAGCGATCACCCTTTCAGCCGGTAGACACCCCGGATCGCGCATGGTGCCGTGGCACTACACCCGGTCGGCTCATACCTAGTGTGGGTCCGTGGGCTCGGACACCCGGTCTGAGCTGGCCATCAACCGCGCATGAAGAGGTGAAGTGTGCCCGAACCTGGTTCCGCGCCAGGGTTGGTGGACGTGGCCCGGAGATGGGCCGAGACGCTCGCTGACACTAAAGGAGTATCGCTTCCCAAGGAGCAACTCGAACAGTTCCTGCTCGGCGTCGCCGAGGACGCCGTCCGTGCCGAGCCCGATCATCAGCCGGCGCTGCTGCGCTTCTCCAAGCTCTACTCCGCCTCTCCCATCGGGATCGCCCTCGCCGACGCCAACGGCACCATCGTGGAGGCGAACGCCGCGCTCGGCCGTCTCCTCGGCTGTCGTCCCGCCTCGCTGCGCGGCCGGGAGATCCCCGACCTCGGCTCCGCCGAACACGACGTCGCCCGCCTGCGGAACGCGCTCGCGCAACTCATGACGCACGGCCAGCCGACCCAGCAGGAACGCCTGCTGCTGGCCCACAGCGAGGAAGGCCCGCTCTGGGGCGACGTGACCCTGACCGATCTCCCCGGTGACCGGCCCGGTACGACCTATCCGGTGCTGATGGTCGCCGACGCCAACGAGATCCACCTGCTGCAGGAACAACTGCGGCACCAGAACGTGCACGACGTGCTGACCGGCCTGCCCAACGCCACCGCGTTCGGCAACGCCCTCGAAACCGCGCTCGCCGGTTCCGGCGGCGAGCAGGTCGCCCTCGTCTATCTCGACATCGACGGCTTCAAGGTGATCAACGACGGGCTCGGCGCCGGTATCGGTGACCAGGTGCTGCGCGGCGTCGCGACGAAACTCAGGTCCGTGTTCGCCGGCAGGCACGAGGGTTCCGTCGCCCGGTTGTCCGGCGACGGATTCGCCGTCCTGCTGCGCGGCGATTTCACGCCGCCCCAGGTGATCGCCCTGGTCGAGCAGGCGCTGGAGGAACTCGCCGAGCCGATCTACCTCGGCGGGCACGGGATCGGCGTCAGCGCGAGCGCGGGTATCGTCGTCCGCCCGGCCGCCGACGGCGGCGCCGAAGACCTGTTGCGGGCCGCGGAAATCGCCCTGCACCGCGCCAAGGAGGCGGGCAAGGCGCAGTGGATGCTGTTCGACCCGGAGCTCGACGCGCGTGACCGTGGCCGCTACCAGCTCGGCGCGGTCATCGCGGGCGCGCTGGAGAACGGCGAGTTCTCGCTGATCTACCAGCCGACGGTGAAGCTCGCGAATCCCGACCAGCTGGCCGCCGTCAACGCCGGGCTGCGCTGGAGCCATCCGGAGAAGGGCGAACTGGACTCCGACGAGTTCTATCCGCTGGCCCAGATCACCGGGATGACCATCCCGCTCGGCCGGTGGCTGCTGGCCGAATCGCTCGCCGCCACCGCGCGATGGCGCAGCAGGTTCGGCGACGCCGCTCCCGACGTCTGCGTGCGGCTGCCGACCCGGCTGGCCATCGAGCCCGATCTGGTCCTGCTGGTCAAGGAACAGCTCGACCGGCACAACCTGCCCGCTCAGGCGCTGAGGCTGTGCACGGACCGCGATTCCGTGCTCGACTCGAGCGGCGAGGTGCTCGACTCCTTCGCCGTGCTGGCGGATCTGGGCGCACAGCTGGTGCTGACCATCTCCGGTTCGGACGATCTGGAGCTGATCCCGCGGCACGGGCTGCCCGTCCGCCACGTGATCCTGTCCGGCCCGGTCGTCGACGCGCTGGCCCACGGCGAGAACGAGGCCGACGTCCGTCACCTGTGCCAGCTGGTCGCCAGGGCCAAGGAGCTGAAACTGCGCATCGGCGCGGAAGGCGTCCAGAGTCACGAACAGGCCGAACGGCTGCGGCGGTACGGCGTCCTCGCGGCGCGGGGTTCGTTCGTGGCGGATTCCGCGACCGGGGACGAGGTCGACGAGCTGATCGAACGGCACGCCCACTGACGTGACAGGATCGCTCCATGGACCAAGGTGACCTCGCCCCGGACTTCACGCTGCCCGACGACAAGGGCGAAGAGCGCAGGCTGTCGGACTTCCTCTCGTCCGGTCCGGTGGTGCTGTTCTTCTACCCCGCCGCGATGACCAGCGGCTGCACCGCGGAAAGCTGCCATTTCCGCGACCTGGCCGCGGAATTCGCCGAAGTGGGCGCGCACCGCGTCGGCATCAGCCCGGACGCCGTCGCCAAACAGCAGGAGTTCTCGGCCAAACACGGCTTCGACTATCCCCTGCTGTCCGATGTGGACGGTGTGGTGGCGAAACAGTTCGGCGTCTGGCGCAAATTCAGCCCGCTGCACGCCAAACGGCACACCTTCGTCATCGACACCGACCGCAAGGTGCTCGAAGTGATCAAGAGCGAGCTGAAGTTCACCGTGCACGCCGACAAGGCGCTCGCGGCCCTGCGTGCGCGCAAGACTAAGGACGCTTGAGCCGCCAGGACCGGTTGACACCCGAACAGGCGGGGGCGTGCGGCGGTTCGGCGGGCTCCTCGCCGATCATCGTGAACCCCAGCCGCGCGGGTACGGCACCGCTCGCGAGGTTCTTCTCGTCGTGCCGGATCTCGACCTCCGGCGCGCCGAGCCGGAAAGCCTCGTCGGCCAACAGCTTCGCGGCCCTGGTCGCGAAGCCGCGGCCGGTGTGGTGCCTGCCGAGCCAGTAGCCGATCTCGACCCGGTCCGGATGCGTGATCATGCCGGTGCCGCCGACGAGGTCCTCCCCCGCGAGGATCGCGAAGTCGTAGGTCTTGCCTTCGGCCCAGTTCTTCGCGGACCGCTCCAGGAAGTCGGCGGCTTCACGGCGGCCGTAGCCGTAGGTGGCCCAGATCATCCAGGCGCCGAGGTGTTCGGCGGAGTCGCCCGCGACGGCGGCGAGGGTTTCGAGCTGCTCGGGCTTCCAGCGGCGCAGGGTGACGACTTCGTCGGCGAGGGTCTCGGCGGGCGCTTCCATCCGCCCATGGTGACGCGCCTCGGCTCCGGGCGCCTCCGGTTTTCGGCGCCGAACGGGTTTCGCAAGTGTCATGAAAGGGCCGTTCAGGACATCTTTCGTCCTGAACGGCCCTTTCATGACACCCGGCCGGAGATCAGGTCAGGATCGCGCTGTCCGGGATCTCCGTGTCGTTCTTCAACGCGTCGAACAGCAGCTTCGACTTCGTCTTGTCCCAGTTCTCCGCCGAGCCGTTGGTCACCGGCACCGTCGTGGTGACGACGCCGCCCGACGAGATCCCGCGCATCGCCAGCGCCAGCCCGACCAGGTTGTGCACGTGGTCGCCCGAATCCATGGTCAGCGCGTCCGGCGCGGTCGACAGCAGCGGGAACAGCGAGAACGGGTTCAGCAGCGTGCCGGGGCTGCCGATCTCGCTGACCAGCGCGCCGATGAACTTCCGCTGGTTGGCGACGCGGTCGAGGTCCGAACGCGGGGTCGCGTCGCTGTGCCGCATGCGGACGAACCCGAGCGCCTGCGGGCCCTGGAGGTCCTGGCAGCCCGCGGGGATCTTGATCTTGGTGAGGGTGTCCTCCATCGGCTTCTCGACGCACATGTGCACCCCGCCGATCGCGTCGACGATCTTCGCGAAGCCGCCGAAGCCGATCTCGGCGTAGTGGTCGATGCGCAGGCCGGTGGCGCCTTCGACGGTCTGCGCGAGCAGCGTCGGGCCCCCGATCGAGAACGCCGCGTTGATCTTGTTCTTGCCGTGCCCCGGAATGCTCACCTGCGAGTCCCGCGGGAGGCTCAGCAACGTCGGTTTGACGCTGTTGGACGGGACGTGCGCGATCATGATGGTGTCGGTCCGCTTGCCGCCACCGGCGGCCTTGGAGTCACCGGTGACCAGCTTCTCCTGCTCTTCGGGCGTGAGCCCGTCCCGGCTGTCGGAGCCCACGATCAGCCAGTTGGTGCCCTCGGCCGCGACGGGGCGGCCGGAGTAGTCGGCCAGCGCGTCGACGCGGTTGATCGAGAACTCCAGGTACACCCACACTCCGGCGAGGAACACCACGAACACGGTCAGCAACGTGAGCAGCACCTTGCCGAAACCCCAGCGCTTGCGCCGCCGCGGGGGGCGCGCGTCGTCCATCGGACGCCCAGGAGGGGGCTGCGGCGGGCCTGGACGGCGCGGAGGCGGGCCGGCGGGGCGTTCCTGGCCCCCATGCCCCATCGGCGTCGTCCGCTCGTCGTACGGGCTGCTCCCCCGGCCCGGCAGCGGCATCATCTGCGCGGGCTGGTGCCGCCGGGGGCGGCCGGACGGCGGCCGTTGTGGCGGCAGCCGTCGCCCTCGGTCGTCGCCTCCATACGTCATGCCGAATCACCCGTCCCGATCTCGCGTGTGGGGCCCAGTCAACCGCAGACCCTAGGTGAAGGACGTGCGGCACCCCGCATCGGTTGGGTGGTGCTCACCGTCCGGTTTCGGCGAATCCGAACTGGTGGACCTTGAGATACCCCGACCGGAACCCCGCTTCGGAGTACGCCAGATAGAACTCCCACATCCGCTTGAAGACCTCGTCGAAGCCCAGTTCGGTGATCTCGTCCCACCGCTGGGTGAACCTCTCCCGCCACAGCCGCAACGTGCGGGCGTAGTCGTGGCCGAACTCGCGCACCCCTTCCAGCCTCAACCGCGCGTGCTCGAGCAGGCCCTGTTCGACGGAGGTGGTCGACGGGATGAGCCCGCCGGGGAAGATGTACTTGTGCACCCAGGTGTACGAACGAGCCGCGGCGAGCATGCGCTCGTGGTCCATGGTGATCGCCTGGAGCCCCAGTCTGCCGCCCGGCTTCAGCCGCTTCCCGATGGTCTCGAAGAACGTCGGCCAGTACGCCTCCCCGACCGCTTCGATCATCTCGACACTCACCACGGCGTCGTACTCGCCGGAGGAGTCGCGGTAGTCGCACAGCCGGACGTCGACGCGGTCGGCGAAACCCGCCGCCGCGATGCGCTCGGTCGCCAGCTTCGCCTGCTCCTCGGAGATGGTCAGTGACGTGACCGTCGCCCCGCGCGCGGCGGCCCGGATCGAGAGTTCGCCCCAGCCGGTGCCGATTTCGAGCACCGTGCTGCCTTCACGGACGCCGGCGTAGTCGAGGACGCTGTCGATCTTGCGGTGCTGGGCGGCGGTGAGGTCGTCGTCCGGGCCGAACAACGCCGACGAGTACATCATCGACGGGTCCAGGAACGCGCCGAACAGATCGTTCGACAGGTCGTAGTGACGATGGATGTTCGACCGTGCGCCTTCGACGCTGTTCTCCTCGCCGTCCGGGTGACCGCGGTCGACGAACCGGCGGAACCGCTGCAGCAACGGCGGGATGAGCGTCGCCATCCGCTCCGCGAACGGGGTCAGCACCTCGGCGAGCGCGTCGCTCGTCCAGTCGCCGACCATGTACGCCTCGCCGAAGCCGATCTTCGCGTCCACGCCGAGGCGGTGGAAGAAGGCGGCGGGACGGTTGAGCCGCATCTCGGGCGCGTCCGGGCCGCCCGCGCCCAGCTGCGAGCCGTCGGGCATGCGCACGCGGACGTTCAGCGGGCGCACCGCGTGCCGGAACAACTGTTCGGCGATCCGCGCCCGGAACGGGGAATGCGGCGGGGTGGCCAATCCCGGCCACCGGGTTTCGTCGGGACCGGGAAGGCCGGCCGAACCTGCCATCCGATCGACGCTCGACGTGGACATGGGTACTCCCTCCCGCCCGGTCTAGACCGGGATCCGCAGCCGCTCCGAGCTCGGCCGATCCCAGGCTCCGCTCAGCGTTTCGTCAGTGCCCCCGGCTTCGATCAGCTCGAGCGCGAATGCCCGTACCAGACGGTTCCAGACCCGAGACCTTCGCAGCATCGCGTGCCCCTCGCCACCGATTTCAAACCGCGCCGACCGCGATGTCACCTTTTCGGCGCGTTCGGCGAAAGCGTGTGACGCCACCGGATCCGTCATCCGGTCCTTGGTCCCGTGCGCGATCAGCACTGCGCGGCCGCGGACGGCGTCGACGGGTTCACCCGGCGGTGTCCACGGTGCCAGCGCGCAGACCCCGACGACGGCCGGATCGTCGGCCACGCGCAGACCGACCCGTCCCCCCATCGAGTGGCCGACGAGGATCACCGGCACGCCAGGGTGATCGTCGTGGATCCGTGCCAAGGCCCAGCGCGCGTCGGCGAGCGCGTCGGTGCCGTGGTCGTTCCAGCCGTAGATCCGGTTGCGCAGCAGCCGCACCTCGACCCCGTGCCCCCGGCCGGCCCGGTGCACGTCCTTCGCCAGCGGCACCATCCGCTGGTACGCCAGCCGCCACGGCGCCACGCGGGCATGACTGTGCTCCGCGCCGCCGTGCAGTACCAGCACCACGGCTTTCACCTGGCCGCGTGCCCGCCAAGTCCGCACCGCGGGATCAGCCTCGCTCACCCTGGACCCTCCAGTCTCCGAAACCCCGGCCGCAGTGATCGGGTCAACCTCGATCATGACCCCATGTATTCCACTTCGGCGATTGGTCCACGCGATACATTCGTCGCTGATCTCCAGACGGAAGGGCGGATGTGGTGAGCACCACCGAACGTTGTGCAGACGTCGCCGAACGGCTCGCGGAGGCCGAACGGGGTAACGCGGAGCAGATCCGGAAGTCGGCCGAGCTGATCCTGGGGGTCATCCGGGCCGACGCCCTGGTGTTCACCGCCGGGGCGGGGCATTCGCTGGCCGCGGTCGCCGAGACCTTCTACCGGGCCGGCGGGCTCGCCTGCGTCTACCCGGTCTATCACCCCGAACTGCTGCCGCTGCACGGCGCGCAGCACAGCACCAAGACCGAGCGCCGCTCCGGGCTCGCCGAAGAGGTGCTCGCCGAACGCGCCCCCGGTCCGGACGATCTGCTGGTGGTGTTCTCGACGTCGGGCGTCAACCCGTACCCGGTCGAACTGGCCGCCGGGGCGCGCAAACGCGGGGCGTCGGTCATCGCGGTGAGTTCGGCCGCCTCCGTGGCCGCGGCGCCCAAGCGCGCGGCCACGACGCTGATCGAAGAGGCGAACATCGTGCTCGACTCGCACGTCCGTCCCGGCGACTCGAGCTACCCGCCGGAGGCGCCGCGGACCGCGCCACTGTCCACAGTGATCAACGCGTTCCTCTGGAACCTCGTGCTCGCCGAGGTCGTGGACCTGGGTGCGGCGCAGGGCGTCGACATCCCGCTGTGGCGCAGCTCCAACGTGGACGGTGGCGACGAGGCCAACGCCGCGCTGCTGGCCAAGTACGGCGCGCGGGTTCCGGCACTGCGGTAGCGATTCGCGGGGGCGGGCCTCTTGACTCGTCCCCGCGACGCTTCTACGGTCACATACCGACCGGTCGGTGTCCCCACGGGAGGTCCGCGCCATGACCGAGATCAACGGTGACTGCGCGGCGGGCTTCGAACCCGTTCGGGCCGCCTTCGAGGAGAACTTCGCCGGACGCGGTGAGCTCGGCGCCGCGTTCTCGGTGACCCGGCACGGCGAGACCGTGGTCGACCTCTGGGCGGGCTGGGCCGATCCGGACCGGACGATCCCGTGGCGCGCGGACACGCTCACCAACGTCTGGTCGACCACCAAGGGCATGACCGCGCTCTGCGCGCACCACCTCGCCGACGCCGGCGCGCTCGACATCGACGCCCCCGTCGCGAAGTACTGGCCGGAGTTCGCGGCCGCGGGCAAACAGGACATCCCCGTGCGATGGCTGCTCTCGCACCGCTCCGGGGTGACCGGGATCGGCGTCGAGCGGCCGGTCAAGGTCGAGGAACTCTACGACTGGGGCCACATCACCGGACTGCTCGCCGCGCAGCCGCCGCTCTTCGAACCGGGCACGGCCAGCGGCTACCACGCGCTGTCGTTCGGCTTCCTCGTCGGCGAGGTGATCCGCCGGGTGAGCGGCCAGGACGTCCGCGCGTACTTCGCCGAACACATCGCCGGTCCGCTGGACGCGGACTTCCGGATCGGCCTGGACTCCGACGCCGATCTGGCACGCTGCTCCACCCTCGTCGAGCCCGTGCTCAGCGACGAGATGAAGACCGCGCTGACCCAGGCGTTCACCAACGCCGGCCCGGTCGCCCTCGCGGCGCTGGCGAACCCGCGCGTCCAAGGCCGCGACGCCAACGATCCCGCCTGGCGGCGCGCGATCCTGCCCGCTTTGAACGGACACGGCACCGCCCGGGCCATCGCGACCGTCTACGGCGCGGTCGCCTCCGGGCGGCTGCTCTCGGCCGAGGCGCTCGCGACGGCCCGCGAAGGGCAGGGCCGGGAGGCCGACGTCGTCGGCGGGCTGGGCAACGAATGGGCGCTGGGGTTCTACCTCGGCAGCGAGGAACGCGGCTTCGGCCCGAACCCGCGCGCCTTCGGGCACGACGGGCTCGGCGGCTCGTCCGGCGGCGCCGATCCCGAGAGCGGGATCGCCTTCGGCTACACGATGAACCGGATGGGGCCGCTCATGCGGGACGATCCGCGGAAGATGGCGCTGGTGAACGCGACCTTCGCCTCGCCCGCCCTCGCCTGACCGGGCTTCTCATCCACCCGGGCGTGCTAGGAACGGTCCTTTCCTTGCGAAATTTGCAAGGAAAGGACCGTTCCTAGCATCCGGTCACGCGGCCGCAGGCTCCTCCGAGAACTGCGTCAGGTACAGCGACGCGTAGCGACCTTCGCGCGCGAGAAGCTCTTCGTGCGTCCCCCGCTCGACGATCTCCCCGTGCTCGATCACCAGGATCTGGTCCGCCGCCCGCACCGTCGACAGCCGGTGCGCGATGACCAGCGCGGTCCGCCCGTCCAGCGCGTCGGTCAGCGCCTCGCCGACGGCCGCTTCGGACTGCGAGTCCAGATGCGCGGTCGCCTCGTCGAGGACGACGACCTTCGGCTGCGCCAGCAGGAGCCGGGCGATCGTCAGCCGCTGCCGTTCACCACCGGAAAGCCGGTAACCCCGCTCCCCCACCACGGTCTCCAGCCCGTCCGGCAGCTCCCGGATCAGCTCGGCGAGGCGTGCCTTCTCCAGCGCCGACCAGATCTCGTCGTCGGTGACCCCGGGTCGCGCGTACTCGAGGTTCGCGCGGATGGTGTCGTGGAAGAGGTGCCCGTCCTGGGTCACCACACCGACGGTTTCCCGCAGCGAGGCGAAACTCAGCTCACGAACGTCCACATCGGACAAACGGACCGAACCGGCGTCGACGTCGTACAGCCGCGGCAGCAGCGAGGCGATCGTCGACTTGCCGGCGCCCGACGATCCCACCAGTGCCACCATCTGCCCGGGTTCGGCGCGGAAGCTGATGCCGTGCAACACCTCCTCACCACCCCGGTGATCCAAAGTGGACACGTCCTCCAGTGAAGCCAGCGAGTACCGGTCCGCCGCCGGGTAGCCGAACCGGACGTCGGAGAACTCCACCGAAACCGGGCCTTCGGGAACGCGGCGCGGGTCCGGCTTCTCCTCGATCATCGGCTTGAGGTCGAGTACCTCGAAAACCCGCTCGAACGACACCAGCGCGGTCATCACGTCCACGCGGACGTTCGCCAGCGCGGTCAGCGGCGAGTACAGCCTGGTCAGCAGCAACGCCAAGGCCACGACGGTGCCCGGCGCGAGCGCTCCGGTCAGCGCGAGGTAGCCGCCCAGCCCGTAGACCAGCGCCTGCGCGAGCGCGGAGACCGTGGTCAGGCTGGTCAGGAACCAGCGCGTCAGCATCGCCGTGCGGACGCCGATGTCGCGCACCCGTCCGGCCCGCGCGCCGAACTCGCCCGCCTCGCGCTCCGGGTCGCCGAACAGCTTCACCAGCGTCGCGCCCGGCGCGGAGAACCGTTCGGTCATCTGCGTGGTCATCGACGCGTTGAGCCCGCCTGCCTCCCGCTGCAGCCCGGCCATCCGCCGCCCGAGCCGCCGCGTCGGCAGGATGAACACCGGCAGCAGCACCAGTGCCAGCAGGGTGACCTGCCAGGACAGCGTCACCATGACCACCAGCGACAGCGCCAGCTGGATCACGTTGGTGACCAACCCCGACAGCGTGGCGGTGAACGTGCGCTGCGCACCGATGACGTCGTTGTTGAGCCTGCTCACCAGCGCGCCGGTGCGGGTGCGCGTGAAGAACGCGACCGGCATCTTCTGCACGTGGCGGTACACCGCGAGCCGCAGGTCGAGGATGATCCCCTCGCCGATCCTCGACGACTGCGCCCGTTCGGCCAGCCCGAGCCCGGCGTCGATCAGCGCCAGCGCCGCGATCACCACGGCGAGCCACACCACCAGCGCGACGTCGTGCCCGCCGACGATCGCGTCGACCACCTTCCCGGCCAGTACCGGCGTGCTCACCGCCAGCACCGCCGAGACGACGGTGAGCACCAGGAATATCAGCAACCTCCGCCAATGCGGCCTGGCGAACCGTGCGACGCGGCGGAGCGTGCCCTTGTGCAGCCCCTTCGGAACGTCGGCCGACTTCATCGCCGAGTTCATCAGCGTCCACGTGTTGTCCATGAGAACCCTCTCTTCGCCCCCAAAACCTCGATATTAGTCGAGAGTTTTCCCGGATATAAGCATGACCAACACCGGAGCACACCGGATGCTTCCCGGTTTCCGCGTCCTCTTTCCGGCGCAGGTGGCCACGTCGGTAGCCTGAGCCGGTGACCAAGGACCCCGACCGGCGACGACTGACCATCGACCTGGTCTTCTACACGGGCTGCCTGATCTTCGCCGTCGCGAACACGGCGGTCGCGGAATTCTACGGCTATCGCGTGTGGGCGAACTTCGCCGTCGCGGGTTACGGCCTCGCCGTGGTCCACACCGGCTGGCTGACGATCGCCGCGCGGCGCGGCAAGACGCCGCCCGGCGCACTCGGCTCGCGGTGGGTGGGTATCGGCGCCATCGGGTTGTTCGCCATGATCCTTCCGTTGGGAATGCTCGTCATTCGCCGTCTGACCGGAGTGGACTGGCTCGTCACACCCAACTCGTGGGCCGCGCAGCCCGAGGTCTGGGTCATCGAACGCTCGGCGAAACTCCTTCTGGAGAACGGAACCCCGTACGTCGACGTCACCGCGTTCGGTCGCGCGGTGGAAGTAAACGATTACACGCCATACGGTCCCGTGATGACCGTCTTCGGCCTGCCGCGCGCCCTGCTGGGCGGCGGACCGGTCGCGAACGCCCTCACCGACGCCCGCTGGATGTTCGCGCTGGCGGCCGTCGCATGTGTACTGCTGACGCTGCGGTTGCTGAAGTGGCCGAAAATCCCGGTCAGCGCGGCACAACTCGCCCTCGCCTGCCCGCTGACCGCGCTGACCTGGGCGGTCGCCGGCCCGGATCTGGCCATCGTGGGGCTGCTGGTGCTGTCCTTCGCGCTGGCCTCGACGGGCCGCGCGGTCCTGTCGGGTCTGGTGCTGGCACTGGTGGTCAGCGCGAAACTCATCGTCGCGCCGGCGATCGTGGTGCTCGGTGTCCTGTTGATCACGCGGCGTGGTCCTCGCGCACTGGGCGGATTCGCCGCGGCACTCGTGGTGACGACCCTCGTCCTGCACGTACCCGTCTATCTGGTGGACCCCAAGGCGTTCGTCGAGCACGTCTTCCGGTTCCCGATGGGAATCGGCGTGATCAAGTCACCGGCGGCGAGCCCGTTGCCCGGCCACCTCATCGCCTCGCTCGGCCCGGTGGGCACGGCGGTTTCCTTCGCCCTGCTCGGGATCGCGGCCGTCGCGATCCTGGTCTGGCTGCTGCGACGCCCGCCCGCGACCGGTTCGGACGCGTTGCTGCGCATGGCCGTCGGGCTGGTCGCGCTGATCATGCTCACTCCGGCGACACGGTACGGCTACCTGGTGTATCCGCTGGTCCTGCTCGGTGCCAGGCTGGCCTTCCTCGCCGCGGAAACCCGTGAAACAGCGGTCCCTGGAAAGGGAACTGCGCCCCCCGCGCAGCAGTCCGCTACTTCCTCGTGACTACTTCTTCTTGACCCTGGTGGCACCGCCACGGCCGCGCAGCTGGACGCCGGACTCCGAGAGGACCCGGTGCACGAACCCGTACGAGCGACCCGTGGACTCCGCGAGGGCGCGGATGCTCGAGCCCTTCTCGTATTTCTTCTTCAGGTCAGCGGCCAGCTTGTCACGCGTGTTGCCGGTGATCCGCGCGCCTTTCTTGAGATCAGCCACGTCGATCGCCTTCCCGCCGAGAGTGTTCTGGGCCACATAACGGCCCCTGTCGCCGCAATGATCGAACACTGAGCGCCGGAATGCCAGACGACGAGCGCAAAACTGCTGAAACCGCGATCACATTGGGCCATTTCAGTGGCCGGATGGCATCGATCAAGCACCCGAACGGACGCAGGCCTCACGCAAGCTGGACAAGTTCCAGATAATCCGCCGACCAATGGTCCTCGGTTCCGTCCGGCAGGAGGATCACGCGTTCCGGCTCCAGCGCCTCGACCGCGCCCGGGTCGTGCGTCACCAGGACCACCGCTCCGGCGAAGCTGCGCAAAGCGTCCAGGACCTGGGCGCGGCTGGCCGGGTCCAGGTTGTTCGTCGGCTCGTCGAGCAGCAAAACGTTGGCAGCGCTGGACACCAGACCGGCGAGCGCGAGCCGCGTCTTCTCACCGCCGGAGAGCGTGCCGGCGGGCTGATCGAGCTGCTCGCCGGTGAACAGGAACGAGCCGAGAAGGTTCCGCAACTCCTGCGCGCCGGTGTCCGGCGCGAGGTGACGGATATTTTCCCACACGGACGCATCGTGGTCGAGCGTTTCGTGTTCCTGTGCGTAATAGCCCAAACGCAACCCGTGACCTGGAATGGTCTCGCCGGTATCCGGAGTTTCCATTCCGCCGAGCAGGCGGAGCAGAGTCGTCTTTCCGGCACCGTTCAATCCGAGCACGACGACCTTCGACCCACGGTCGATGGCGAGGTCGACGCCGGTGAAGATCTCGAGCGATCCGTAGGACTTCGAGAGCCCCTCCGCGGTGAGCGGGGTCCGGCCGCACGGGGCGGGCTCGGGGAACTTGATCCGGGCGACCTTGTCGGCCTGCCGGGTCTCGTCGAGCGCGGACAGCATCTGCTCGGCGCGGCGGGCCATGTTCTTGGCGGCCACGGCCTTCGTCGCCTTGGCACCCAGTTTGGCGGCCTGCTGCTGCAGCGCGGACGCCTTCTTCTCGGCGTTCGTGCGCTCACGGCGGCGGCGCTTCTCGTCGGTGGCGCGCGCGTCGAGATAGCGCTGCCAGCCCATGTTGTAGAGGTCGAGCTCGCCGCGGGTCGCGTCGAGGAACCAGACCTTGTTGACCACGTCCGCGAGCAGTTCGACGTCGTGGCTGATGACCACGAGACCGCCGTCGTGCTGCTTCAGGAAGCCGCGAAGCCAGTTGATGGAGTCGGCGTCGAGGTGGTTGGTGGGCTCGTCGAGCAGCAGGATCGTCTCGGATTTGCCGCCCGCGCCCGCTTCGGCGGCGGCGAACAGGATCCGGGCCAGCTCCACGCGGCGGCGCTGACCACCCGAGAGCGTCTGCAGCGTCTGCGCGAGCACCCGGTCGGCGAGGCCGAGGTTGGAACAGATCCGCGCGGCCTCGCTCTCGGCGGCGTACCCACCGAGAGAGGCGAAGCGCTCTTCGAGACGGCTGTAGCGGTTGACCGCCTTGTCGCGTTCCTTCTCGTCCACCAGCTCCGACATCGCGTTCTGCGCTTTTTCCATGTTGCGCAGCAAGGAGTCGAGGCCGCGAGCGGAGAGCACGCGGTCCTTCGCGGTGACGGACAGGTCGCCCTCACGCGGGTCTTGCGGGAGGTAGCCGAGCTCGCCGCTGCGGCGGACTTCGCCCGCGTACGGCTCGCCCTCCCCCGCCAGGACCTTGAGCGAGGTGGTCTTGCCGGCGCCGTTGCGGCCGACCAGGCCGATGCGGTCGCCCTGCTGGATGCGGACGTTGGTGTCGTCGAGCAGGATGCGCGAACCAGCGCGCAGCTGCAGGCCAGAGGCCGTGATCACGGGAACTCCCGGTACAAGGGGTGGATGAGCGGACAGCTTCGACTCGCCGGCCGACGGGCCGGCGAGGAGCTACTCCAAGAGGATGTCCACGCGATCAGTGTACGGGCCGGTGTCGAACGGTTTTATCCGACCGTGCCCGACGTCACGGCCCGGCGAGGGTGATTTCGACCGCTACTGCCCGCTCCGCCGCGTCCTCGAGCACCGTGCGGCGTGGTTCCGGGATGTCGAGAACGCGGGGTTCGGCACGCTCGAACAACGGCGCCAACCGCCGGTCCTCGCGCAGGGTTTCCAAGGCGCGGCGGTCACCGCCGAGCACGACGGCGTCCACTTCGGACAGTTGAGGGACGAGCACCTCGAAGGCGTCTTCCGCGGCGGAACGCAGCGCTGTGCGGACTTGCCCTTCCCGACGCCGCGCGAACCGCTGCTGCGACCAGCCGCCCGCCGCGGACCGGCCCTGGACGAGATGACGGTCCGTCCTGGACTGGACGACCACTCCCCCGCGCGCGATCCCGACACTGTGCCCGCCGCGGCGCACCAGCAGAAGCGCGATCCTCCGCGAGATCAGTGCGTGCTCGACGAGCGGGCCGACGACCAGTCCCGTCATCGTTCCTTCCGCCTTCAACGGTCCGAAAGGGACGGTCGCGACGGCGACGACGCCGTTCTCCGCGACGACCGTGACGGTGTCCGGCTTCAGTTCCGTCGAGCGGACGCCTTCGTTGCGGACGGCGAAGCGCGCGTACCAGCCTTCGAGCCGATCCGGGGCGACCTCGACCGCCCGGCCTCCGCCCGCCACCTGCCGCTCCCTCGCCATGGGTCCAACGTACGGTATCCAACGCGCGTGAAGGCCTCCTTCCCTCGGCTGAGCCGAGGGAAGGAGGCCTTCACGCGCATGACCGGAGGACTAGACCGGCTTCACCGGCCCCTTCCCCACCGACTTCCCGACACCCGCGGGCCGCTCGGCCACGCCGGGCTGCACGAAACCGTTGATGTGCAAGGAGATCGAGCGGATCGAACCGGTGTCGCCACCGGCGACGTCGACCGCGGTGAACTTCCACGTGCCGTCGGCCGCCGCACCGACCAGGCCGCCGAGCGCCTGCGCCGGCTTGTAGGTGCCGGTGAACGGCGCGTTCGCCGCGCTCACCGAGCTGAACGCGGCGGCCGCGTTGTCGGCGAAGACGACCTGGCACAGGTTGTTGCCCGAGCCGCCGCTGCGCTGGAACACGGTCGCCTTCGCGCCCGCGGGCGACGTCAGCGTGCCGACCAGGTCACCGACGTACGAGTGGTTGATGCCCACGGTCGCCGAGGTCTGGTCGGTGTTGCAGGTCGCGCCGTCCACCGAGAACGTCAGCTTCGACGCGCGCCCGACACCGCTCACCGTGATCGGCACCGTCACGCCGGTCGGATCGCTGTCCGGGATCGCCACCGCGTCACCGGCGTAGGCGAAGTTCTGCGTCACCGGCGACGGGGTGCCGACCGGCAGCGAGAACGTGGACGTCGTCGGCGAGTACGAACCCGCGAAGGTCACGCGCGCGTTCAGCACCACCGGCACCCCGAGTTCCTGCGTGGCGGGAACGGTGATGGTGAAGTCGTTCACGCCGGTCTGCCCGGGGCTGATCGTGCCGTACGACTTCGACCGCGGCGCCACCGTGACACCGGGGGTCGGGCTGGAGAGCACGACGCTGGTGGACGTCGCGGTGCCGTCGCCGCGGTTGGTCACCGGCAGGGTCACCTTGGCGGTGTCGCCCGGGTCGAGCGCGGATCCACCGTCGGCCGGGGTGACCGTCGGCTGGCCCGCGGACGCGAGCGGCTGCGGGCTGGCACCGGCGTAGGCGAGCACCTTGTCGGCGAGGATGACGCCCGCGCCGCTGGAGTTGTCGCGGCCGGGGGCCAGGATGTCGACGGCGGTGTTGATCAGCGCTTCACGCACCTCGGCCGGGGGCAGCCCCGGGTTGCCCGAGAGCACCAGGCCCGCGATCGCGGCGGCATGCGGCGCGGCGGCCGACGTGCCGTAGAACGTGGTGAAGCCGGTGACGCTGGTGGAGACGCCGTCGGCCGCGGTGATGTCCGGCTTGGCGCGGACCTCACCACCGGTCCCGGACACGTTGCCGGGAGTGATCGGGGTGCCGTCGGCCTGGTAGAACACCCGCCGCGGACCGTCCGAAGTGAACCGTTCGACCTTCGAGCCCGGGCCGAACGCCGCCGGGAACGGGCCCGCCGGGTTGGCCGGGTCGCCCGGTTCGAGGGCACGGGGGAACGCCTTGGCGGCGGGGGCCGCCGCGACACTGAACGCGTCCCGCGCGGCCGAGTGGCCCACGGTCACGCCGGGTTTGGTGTAGGCCTTGAGACCGTCGGCCGAATCGGTGAACCGGCCGCGCAGCGCGGACAGCGAAAGGTAGCGGCCCTCACCGGAGAACTTGACGATGGCCAGCCGCAGCCCGGCGACACCCGTGGTGTCCACCCGTTCGTAGGCGTCCTGGGTGCCGGTCTGGACGTCCTGGCTGAAGTCGACGACGTTGCCCGCCGCGTTCAGCAGGTACAGGTCGTAGTCGTTGTTCGAGCGGCCCAGCGGGTCCGACCAGAACAACGTGACCGGCACCCGGCCCGAAGCGCTCGAGATCGGCTGGAAGATCTGGTTGCCCGCCGCACCGGCGAAGTTGTGCGCGGTCCCGGCGTACTTGCCGATGCTCTTGCCGGAGTCGACGAAGTCGCCTTCCCAGTGGCCCGAAGTGCCGTCGGCGACATTGCCCTCGTTACCGGCCGAGGAGAAGTACAGCGCGCCGTTCGCGGTCACGTCGTTCACGGCCTGGGCGATGATCCAGTCCTGGAACGGGGATTCCTTGAAATACAGGACATCGTCGACGATGACGTCGCAGTGCGCGTCGAAGCGCAGCTTGCGGATGTTGTCGGCGAAACTGGCGTCGGAGTTGAACGCGCTGGCGAAACCGAGTGCCGCGTTCGGCGCGAGATCGTGGATGATCTCGAGCATCGCGGTGCCCTCGTCACCGTCGCCTTCCTGGCCGGGGATCACGTCGACGCCCGCCGGGAGTTCGCCGCGTGCCTGCGAGGTCGCGAGCGAGTCGATGCCGTCGGACAGCGCGCAGATCTTGGTGCCGACCCCGGTGACGCCGAACTGCTGGCGGGCGGTGTCGGCGTTGTGCGCGCGGTCGCCTTCACTGTTCGTCGGCCCGGCCGCGATACCGACCTGTCCCTTGGCCTCGACGGCCTTCTTCAGCTCGTCCGCGATCCGGGCGGCCTTCTCCTCCTTGCTTTCCCGCTTGCCCGCGGTGGCGGGCTCGGCGAGCTGGCGGGCGGTGAACGCCTCGTTGGCGGTCTCGACCTTCTTGACGTCGGCGCGGGCCGCGATCGACGGCACCGCGTTCAGCGGAACCTCGGCGCGGACACTGCCGTACCGCTCGGAGACCGCGCGGATCCCCGCACCGGATTCACGCAGTCCCTTGAGGAGTTCTTCCGAAACCTGGCCCCGGATGTCCACGAGTACGGTGCCGGCCGCGGAGACATTCGCCCCAGACCCCAGTGCGGGAACCGCGGAGGCCGACATCCGCTGCGCGCGGAGTTTCTGTTCGACGAGCAGCCGGCTGTCCACTTTGGACTCGCCGGCGTTCTGGCTCTTCTTGATCGACTGCAGTGCCTCGATCTGCCGGACGGTGTTCTCCGAGAACGCGTCCGGGGACTGCGTGGTCTCCGCCATCGCGACGGGCGGGCTCACCAGGCCGAGCGCGGTGACGAGGGCCGCGGTGCCCGCGGTCAGGATCGTTCTTCTTCTCCTACTAGAACGGGTTGGACGCACGTGCGCCTCCGATTCCTAGGCGCGTGCCCCGACTCACGCTGACCGACGCCGGCGATCACCGGCTGGATCAAGCTAAGTACCGGGCGCGCACCGGCGGCAGGAGCCGTTCGGGTGACGTCGGATGGATAATTTCCGGATTCGGCCGCAGGTCGTGGGCCGTTCAGGGTAATCGTGTCGTTACAGGACGAACGAGTCCGACCAAGGCTGCGAAGCACGGCCAGACAAGCCGTCCAAAAGGGTCACCGCCTGTTTGTCCGTCAGCGACGCCACGAAGTCGACGACCGCCCTCCCCCGCGCCAGGCCCCGGACGGCGTCCGCGCCGGTGACCGGTTCCCCGGTCGCTCCGATGAGCAGTTCCGGCGACGTCCGCGCCAACGCGGAGAACTCGGACTGCGCCAGTTCCACCAGATCGTGCAGCCGTCGCGGGAGGCGATAGAACTCGTCGCGGTCGAGCAGCCACGCGTCGAGCGCGTCGACCAAGGTGGTCACCAGGCTCGCCTGTCCGCGTTGGTGCAGCGCGAGTTCCGGGCGCAGCAGGACGAACCGCCGGTGCACGAACTTCAGCACCTGCACCTCGTGCCACTGCGCGGGACGCAGCGTGAGATGCCCTGTCCGGGTGGAGGGCGACGCCACCACCTGGACGCCGTCGACGAGTCGCGCGGTCCATTTCGCGGAGAAGGCGGCGGTGGCCTGTTCGGCCTCGATGGAACCGTCGAACCCGGTGGCGAGCAAACCGTCGACGAGTTCGTCGCGCACACGGGCGACGGCGCTGGTGAAGGCGTCGTCGTCGACGATCCACCCGTCCTTGGCGTGCATCCGGCGGCGCAGCCGTTCCAGCGAACGGCCGGGCAGCCGCCGTTCGGCGGTCAGGGTCGCGTCGTCCAGCGCGGCCAGTTCCGCCGCGTGGTCGGCCCAGCCGGTGAACTCGGCGGCGACCGGGGCGTGCTGCAGGACACCGATCCGGTGGAAGTCCTGGAGATCGTGGATGGCGTACGCGATGTCGTCGGCGGTGTCCATCACGGACGCTTCGACGGTCTGCTGCCAAGGCTCGATCCGGCCGGCGAACGGGGCCCGCGCCTGGGTGAAGTCGTCGAGTTCGGTGCTGTAGGCGGAGAACTTGCTCGCGCCGGTGCCGGGGGCGTCGGCCGGTTCGGCGGCGCCGCGTGGCTGGACGTCCATCGACGTCGGATGCGGATCGGGTACGTGCAACCGCGCCCACGGGTATTTCAGCACCGCGGCGCGCACCGCCGTGGTGAGGTCCAGACCGGAGGCGGACGGGCCGCGCACGTCGGTCGTGGTGATGATCCGGAACGACTGCGCGTTGCCTTCGAAACCGTCGGCGAGGCCGAACCGATGCCGGGCGATCCGGTCCAGGGTCTGCTCGCCGAGATGCCCGAACGGCGGATGCCCCAGATCGTGCGCGAGCGAGGCGGCCTCGGCGACGTCCGGGTCACAACCGCCCAGTTTCGCGGCGAGCTCGGCCGAATCGCTGGCGGAATTGATCCGCTCGGCGATCGCGCGGGCGACCTGCGCGACCTTGAGGCTGTGGGTGAGGCGGTTGTGCAGGAGACCGGAACCGCCGGCGCTGACCACCTGCGTCACGCCGCCGAGCCGCGCGAAGAAGGGCGACGCGGCGATCCGGTCCCGGTCGATCCGGAACGGGCTCGTGGCGAGGTCGGTGAACCCGGCGCTCTCGCTCGCCGGATCGCGTCGCCACGTCCTCGGGTCCGTCTGTTCCATGCGCAACACCGTATCCGTCGGGGCGGCGTGATGAGATGTCAAGGGTGCCCGGAGCCGACGTCGGCCGGCCACTTCGGCGGCCACCACCTCCTGTCGCAAATCTAAGCGCGACCGTGACTCACCAGTGGGACTCGGTGGTCCACGGTTCGAACACGGCGAACTGGAGCACGTCGTCGTCCTCGTCCAACCCGGAGAGGCCCGCGCTGCTGAAGTTGCCGCGTAACCACTCCAGCAATGTAGTTATCAGCCCGTACGGCAGGGGTGGGCCTTCGCGGTCGTGCCGTGGCACGATGGCCAGCGGCCACTCGTCTGGGTCGCCCGCCGTCAACCAGCCGAGGATGTCCCCGTCGATGGAATTGGCGAAGGGGAGAAACCCGCCGTGCTCTGGCCAGACGGCGAATGAATGGAATTCCGGGAAGCTCACCCGAAGCCGGCTGTAGCCATCGAGGTAGTCGGTCGCGTGTGCGGGGTACTTGGCGGGGTCCAACGGTGTGAAGAACCGAAGGAACTCGCCCCAGCATCCGGCACCGTAGTGACTCATGAGTGTCACGTAGTCCGACGGCAGCCGAGTGCCGAGTTCGACGAACAGTTCCTCCCACCTGCGACTGCCCAGATACGGCGTGGCCGGCGGAGGCACCAGCTGAACCAGTGCGTCCAGGCCGGTCCCGGTGGTGGCAGCCGCGCGGCGAAATGGGTCCTCGGGCGGGGGCGGCGAAGGCGGCGTCCAAGCGACCGCATCGGAGAGGAGCGCGGTTCGCCGCGCGGTCGCCGGCAATGGTCCCAGCGATCGACCGCCGTTCAGGCGCAACCCCTCACCGACGACGACGTCAAGCAGGTCCGCCAGCGGCATCCCGCAGTTGACCCACGGATCGGTGTGGTTGCGACGGTCGAACACGACGACCGGCCACAGGTCGGGATCTGCCGAAACAGAGGTGTCCCAGAACAGGTCTTGCGACGCGCGGGTCGTCCCCCACGCGAACAGGCCGCCCGGTGCAGGGTGGAACTGGGGCACCTCGATTCCCTGATGTCGCGACGAGATCCGGGCGAACCTATGGGTGTCGGACAGCCAGTCGCCGTAGTCGAACCGATCAGGCTGTGAGCACGGCACATGGAGCCAGACGAACTCGCCGATGTCCAACGGGCCATGGGCCGCCAACGCTTTGTAATCAGCGGGCAGAGTCAACCCAAGCCACGATTGGACAGCGTCCCAGTCGATCGGGACCGGCTGTCCAGAGATCTGCATGATCGGATCCTCTCGCGCCGATGCCGCAGCCGGCTACGGAAATCCGAAAAGGCGCTTTGAGACACTGCCAAGGTGGCGGACGTGGTGATCGCGGGTGGCGGCCCGGCGGGCCGGGCGCTCGCGCGTGCCTGCGCCCGGCGCGGCCTGGCGACGGTCCTGATCGACCCGGCGCCGGGCAGGCGCTGGCGGGCGACCTACGGGCTGTGGGCCGACGAGCTGCCCGCGCTGCCGACCAGCGCCGTCGCGTGCGCGCCGTCGGCCACGCTCGCCTTCGGGACCGGACCGCACGTCCTCGACCGCCGCTACCTGGTGGTGGACAACGACGGCCTGCGCCGGTGGCTGGACGAGGGCTACGACGTCGTCGCCGGGACGGTGTCCGGCGTGGACCACGGACGGCTGGGCTCTTCGGTGCGCCTGGAGGACGGCCGGGTCCTCGCGACGGGTCTGTACGTGGACGCCACCGGCGCCCGGCCGGGCGGGAACCGGTACGAACAGACGGCGTTCGGCGTCGTCCTCCCCGCCGAGGACGCGCTGCGCCTGGTCGACCGCCCGGACACCGCCGTGTTCATGGACTGGCGGGACACGGAGTCCGGATTCCTCTATGTACTGCCGCTCGGCGACGGCACCGTCCTGGTCGAGGAGACCTCGCTCGCCCGCAAACCAGGGCTGCCTCTGGATGTCCTGGCGGCGCGGTTGCGCGCCCGGCTCCGGGCCGTCGGGCTGAGGTCCCACGGGCGTGAGGAACGCGTGCGGATCGTGCTCGACCTGCCCGCGCCCCGGCGTCGGCGGACGGTGCCGTTCGGGGCCGCCGGAGCGCTGGTGCATCCGGCGACCGGGTACAGCGTCGCGACGTCGATGCGGCTCGCGGAGCCGGTCGCGGACGCCGTCGTCCAGGTTTGGGATCGAGGTCCCGCCGCGGTGGCGTCGGCCGCGCATCGGGCGCTGTGGCCGTCCTCGGCACGCACCGTGCACGGATTGCGACGGCATGGACTGCGCGCGTTGTGCGGGATGCCGCCCGATCTGATCCCGGTGTTCTTCGACCTGTTCTTCACGTTGCCCACGGAGCTCCAGCGCGCTTTCACGAGCGGTCGCGAAGATGTTTCGGGTACGACTGAAGCAATGTCGGCACTTTTCCGATTGTCACCGTGGCAAGTAAGAAAACACCTGATCGGGTGGCGTGCGTTACGCCGTTCTAGGTAACCCAGGTGCCTTCGCGATGAACATCAGTTGACACGTGTTTTGTTTCGCGCCGTCACCCGCGAACATGCGCTTGTGACGTTGCAGATCGCTGTCCGCTTCGCTTACCAGCCGTTGTACAGCCTGCACACCGGTGGCGTCGTCGCGTTCGAAGCCTTGGCGCGGCCGGGCCGTGGGACCGCCCACGAGTTGCTCGCCGATGCCCGGCGCAACGGCAGGCTGGCCGAGGTCGACGTCGGGCTGGCCGCCGAGGCCGTCCGGCAGCTGCGCGAACCGCAGGCCGCCCTCCCCCTGCACCTGAACCTGTCCGCGCGCACGGTGGCGGCGCCGCCGTCGCAGTTCGACCCGCTGACCGACGCGCTCAGCCTGGCGGGCCGCCGGACCAGGGACGTGGTGCTGGAGATCGGGCCACCGTTCACGCAGATCCCCGCCGACCTGCTGCTGACCGGTATGCGGCGGCTCACCGAACTCGGTTTCCGGCTCGCGCTCGACGGCCTCGGCCGCGGCGACCTCCCGCTGACGCTGCTCGCTTCGGCACCCGTCGACCTGGTGAAACTGGACCGCAGCGTGCTGCGGGGGCTGCCGCACGACCCGGCCGCCGTCGCGGTGGTCGAAGCGGTGCTGCACTTCGCGTCGCGCACCGACAACCGCCTGGTCGCGACCGGGCTGGAGACCACGGAGCAGCTGGAATCCGCCCGGCGGCTCGGCGTGCGGATCGCGCAGGGCAATCTGCTCGCCCCGCCGGACGGCGACCACGCGCCGCTGCCCGCGCCGGACGCGCCGGGCCCGTTCATCCCCGGCACCGCCCGCGCCCGCCGCGTCGGCGACTTCCTCCGGCCCGCGACCACGCTGCCGGAAGACGCGACCTGCGACGACGTACGCGAGGTGCTGGCCGCCGCCGACGGCCCGAGCGGCATCGTCGGCATCGACGACCGCCACCGTCCACAGTGGTCGATCGACCGGACCCGGTTCCTGGTCGCGGTCACCGGGTTGTACGGCCACGCCCTGCACGCCAAACGGCCGGCGTCGCGGCTGGCCGACCGGCCGCACACGATCCACGCCGACGCGAGCGCGCTCGAATTCCTCGAACTGGTCACCGACGCGGACTGGGGTCGCACCGGGGACGACGTCGTCGTGGTCGACGACCGCGGCCGGTGCGTCGGTGTGGTGCTGGTGAACGAGGTCGTCCGCGGGGTCGCGGAGGCGAAGGTCGAGGAGGCGGTCTCGCTGAGCCCGCTGACCCGTCTGCCCGGCAGCGACGCGGTCGCGAGGGACGTCGACCGCCGGATCAACGCGCGGGAGCCGTTCGTCGCGGCCTGGCTGGACGTCGATTCGTTCAAGACGGTCAACGACACCGCCGGATTCGCCGCGGGCGACGACCTGATCCGCACGCTCGGCCGGACGCTCACCGATCTGGAGGCCCGGCTGCGCCGGATGCGCGTCAGCCACGTGGGCGGGGACGATTTCCTGATCGCCTGCGACGTCGACGAGATCGGCACGGTCGCCACCGCGCTGCTGGACACGCCGTGGTCGGCCGACGGGCTCCCGGTGACGGTCTCGCTGGCGACCCTGGTGTGCGGGAACGGCGCCATCCGGTCCTACAAGGACGCTTCCCGGCTGCTGGCACCGTTGAAGAAGCAGGCCAAGGAGGTGCCCGGGTCGAGCTGGGTGCTCGGGCGACCGGGTTCGGACCGGGTCGAAGTGCTGCGCGGGATCACGACGCGCGGCCTGCCCTCGCAACGCGTCGCCGGCTTCTGACCCCTTCCGCATTTCGTCCTCTGAATGCGTTCCTTGCGCGTGCAAGTACCGCATTCAGAGGACGAAATGCGGGAGGTCAGAGGTCGTAGGCGGCGCGGTAGGCCGAGAAGCGTTCGTCGACCTCGCCGGCGGTGAGCCCGAAGTCCGCGAGGTCGTACCGGTGCACGGGTTTCCTTTCCCCGGAACGACTTTCGGCGTGCACGACGGTCATCGCGTCCCGCGCGGCGTCGCTCAGCGGGAGGCCGAAATGCCGGTAGACGCCCTCGACCGTGCCGATCGGGTCGGCGACGAAATCCTCGTACCGCACATCGCAGAATTGCGCGGGATCATGCCGTTTCCGCGCCTCCAAAGACTTTTCCGCACCCCGCGCCCAGAGATCCAGCTGGCTCCGGCCGATCACGCCGCCGCGGAAGACGTCTGACCAGCCCTCCGAAGCCTGCTCGTTCAGGCTGCACACGGACGCGACGATGGTGCTCGGCGCGCGATGGGTCTGGACGATCAGCGCGTCCGGGTACACCTCCAGCAGCGCGTCGAGCGCGAAAAGATGGCTCGGGTTCTTGAGCACCCAGCGGCGCCCGGCGTCGGGCAGGCCGATGAGCTGCAGGTTGCGCCGGTGCCTGCGATAGGCGTCGGTCCAGCTCTGCCCGTCCAGCCAGCGCGAGTACGACGGCACGTGCGCGAGGCATTCGTAGGACACCGATTTCAGGGACTGCCGCAGCAGCTGCCAGCATTCCTCGACCTGGTCGGCGGACATGTGGTGCAGCCCCATGAACTCGGGATGCTCGACGTGATGCTTCTCGTAGCCCGCCTGGATCCCTTGGAAGACCGGGTTTTCCGCCCACGTCTCCCGTGGCGGGCGCGGTTGCGGCACCTCGGTCAGCCAAACCTCCAGCCCTTGGTGCGCCGGATCCTCGGTGAGCAGCCGGTGCAGCGCCGTGGTCCCGGTGCGTGGCAGGCCGGTGACGAAGATGGGCCGTTCGATGGGAACCTCGGCGTACTCCGGGTTCTGCTTCCAAGACGCCTCGCTCAGGGACCTCGCCACCAGGGCACCGCGCAGGAACGCACGATGGATCTTGTTGCCGTACGGGGTCAAACCCGCCTCGCGGGCGTACGAGTCCAGCAGCACGCGGAGACCTTCGAGATGGTCTTCGCCACCGAAGTCGTCCAACCCGGTGAGCTTCGCCGCCGACGCGTGCAGATCTTCCACGGTGCCGACGTTTTCCCGCCCTGGCAGCATGTTCTCCCTCTCAATGGTGATATTCGCCAGCGTTGACGTCGAGACACTGACCGGTGACGCACCGGGCGAGCGACGAGGCGAGGAATACGACGGTATCGGCGATCTCGTCCGGCTCCGGCAGGCGGCGCAGATCGATCGTCTCCGCCGTCTCGGCGTACACCTGCTCCGGTGGCACCCCGCGTTCCTTGGCCAGGTAAGCGAAATACCATTTCAGCGAGTCCGCCCAGATGTAACCGGGCGCGACCGAATTGACCCGGATCCCCCGCGGTCCGAGTTCCGAGGCGAGACTTTGCGCGAGCGCGAGCAGGCTCGCCTTCGCCATCTTGTACGCACCGAACGTCCGCCGGGAATGCCGCAGCACGGCCGAATTGATCATCACCACCGAGCCGCCGCTCTCCGCGAGCGAAGGCGTGAACAGCCGCGTGAGCCGCAGCGCGGCGAGCACGTTGGTCTCGAACCCCGCCCGCACGTCGGCCAGGTCGACGTCGGCGAGATCCATGATCGGCGGGATGGCGAAAGCGTTGTTCACCAAGGCATCCACCCGGCCGAAGGCCTTCAAGGCGGACTCGGAGAGATTCGCGGCCGAAGCGTCGTCGGTGATGTCGGTGGGCACGGTGACCGCGCGGCGGCCCAGCGCGTCGACCTCCTTCGCGACCTCGGCAAGCCTTGATTCGGTGCGGGCGGCGAGAACGACGTCGGCGCCCGCCGCGGCACAGCGGATGGCGATGGACCGGCCGAGTCCCGGCCCGACGCCGGAGACCACGACCACCTTGTCCCGCAACAGATCCGTCATCCCAGCATCCTCGCCGCGACAGCGGTCTGACGGGCCGAGATCCGGTCCGCCCATTCCCGCGGGGTCACCCGCGCTTCGTCGTAAAACGGCAACCGGTCGGCCAATTCGCCGAACTTCACCACCTCGACCTCGGGACCGTCGGCTTCGCTCAGCGCACGGGAGAGGCGCTGCCAGCGGATCTGGACGTACCCGCGGTCGTGCCCGGTGCGTTCGAGCCAGTTGGCCAGGCCCGGGTCGCGTTCGCTGATCACGAAACGGATCTTGCCGTCCGGGTCGACCCGCGCCTGGTCGGCGGTGAGGCTCGTCTGATGGTTGATGTAGTCGAGCGAGAGGTACCAGACGCTGCCGAGCTGGATGCCCTGATAGGGCGCGTCCGAACGCGGCACCGTCACGATCATGACCTCTTCGTCGCCGAGTTCGTAGTGCCCGGCCGACGAGTACTGCGTGGTCAGCCCACCCGGTGTGGGACGCGGCTCGGTCATCGTGTTCACCGGCAGGTTCAGGTAGAACCACTTCGGGAAGGCGAGGAACGTACGCAGCCTGCTCAGCAGGATCTTGCCGGTGACGCCGTACCGCTTGGCCAGCCCGTCGCGGGTGAGCGGCGCGGGCGCACCACCCGCGGTGTCGGCGCACTGGATCTGGATCGTGCCGCGGCGTTCGGTGGCCCAGTCGCTGTAGACCTCGCGCACCACGAGCATCGACGAACCCGGGCCGAGGACGAAATAGTTGGGGCCGGGGTCGGGTTTCGCCGGGCCGAAGCGGAGTTCGAACGAGCCGTCGTCGGCGATCTCGATCTCGCGGTCGTCGAAGGCGGCGAGGCTGTCCGGCACCTCGACGGGCGAGTAGTCGCCGTTGAGGACCTGGAAACTGACGTCGGCCGTGCTCCCCCGCGTCCCGGTGACGACGTACTCGCGGTCCTCGCGGATGTTCGCGTTGAAGTACAGCGTGTCCGGGTTGTCCAGGCCCATCTTCGTGTACGGCCCGGTGGACTGGGTGAAGAACGGGTAGTCGCGTTCGTAGGCCCACGCCATCTGCAGTGAGGCGCGGATGCTGCCGGCGAGGTAGTCGTATCCCTCGACCAGATCCTGTTCGGTGCGGATGTGCGGCGCCTCCGCGATGACCTTCTCGGCTTCGGCGATCGCGTCCGCCAACGGTTGAGTGAGCACCGGCGACTCCTCATACTGGTACAAATATGTACCGACTTGGTACGTTCTTCGCATCGTCAGACTAGAACGCGTTCTAAGGATGGGTCAATGGCCCGGCATTCCCCGCCCACCGAGCGAGTCGTGAGGCTGCTCGACTTCTTCACCGCGCACCCCGGCCGGCACTTCGGGCTTTCGGAGCTCGCCCGCGAGCTCGACCTGGCGAAACCGACCTGCCTCGGCATCGTCACCGAACTGACGGCGGGCGGCTACCTGGTCCGCGACCCCCAGCCGGTCACCTACCGGCTCGGGCCCGCGATGGTCGCCGCCGGCCGTGTCGCGAGCGAGGGCTTCGGCGCGAGCGAGGTCGCGCGACGGCATCTGGAGGACTTGAGCAGGCGCTACGGCGCGACGTGCACGGCGTCGGCCGTGGTGGGCGACCGGATCCTGATGCTCCAGAGCGCCGGGCCGGGCCGCGTCAAACTGGGCGAGACGTATCCGTTCGCGCCGCCGGTCGGCCTGATGTACGTGCTGTGGGACTCCGACGCGGCGTTCGACGCGTGGCTCGCCAAACCTCCGGCGGTGCCGGTGCGACTGGACGAAGCACACCTTCGCCGCGTCGTCGCCGAATGCCGGGAGCACGGCTATCTGGTGGAGAGCCTGACTTCCGCGGGGCGGCGGCTCTACGCGCTGATGGCGGGCGTCGGCGCGGAGGACCTGCCGCCGGAAGTGCGGGGCCTGGTGGGGGAACTCGTCTCGAGCCTCGGCGAGCGCGTCTACCTTGGCGCCGATCTGGAGCCGCGGCGCAAGCACGCGGTGAGCCTGCTGGCCGCCCCGACGTTCGACGCTTCGGGACGGCAGGAACTGGTGCTCACGCTCTCGGTCGGCGAGCCGGTCACCGGCGCCGAAATCGCACGACGGGGCGCCGCACTGGTCGCGGCCGCCGATGCCGTCACGGCCGAATCCGGGGGCCGCCACCCCACGCGCATTTAGTCCTCTAAATGCGGTAGTTGCCCGCATCGCCCGGTGCCCTGAAGGCCCCCTTCGAGACGTTCAACGTCCCAAAGGTTCCCTTCGCGACCCACGTGACCAACCCCCGGCCGCATTTAGAGGACTAAATGCGAGCCACGAAGCCCCTCCAGCACCCGGTGTCCCCAATGCCGCGTTGGGGACACTGAGCGTCTCCAATGTGGCATTGGGGGCACCGAGCGAGCCTCGGCCTGCCGCATTTAGAGGACTAAATGCGGGTCAGGGGGACCACCGGTTCGCGGTGAGCTTCAGGCTCGGCACGTCGTCCATCGACATCATCGTTTCGTACAGCCGGTCGTACTGCGTGGACGCGGTCAGCCACACGCCGTCCACCCGCCGGTAGGTGTCCTCGTAGAACGCCGCGCCCTCGATGATCACCCGGTGCTCGGGCACGATCACCTTGTCCCGCATCAGCCAGATCCCGGTCGCGGTGTCGCCGTCGACATCGATCTCCGGCTGCCCGGCGAAATGCACCGTGGTGACACCTGGGCCGACGGCGTTCCGAAAGAACTCGACGATCGCTTCGCGGCCTTCGAACGTAAGCGGTTTGCCGTACGACGGCGTTCCGTACCGCGCGCGCACGTCGGCGGTCAGGGTCCCGGCCATCTCATCCCACAGCTTGAGGTCGAGGCAGCGGAGGTAGCGGGCTTTCAGGCGGCGGATCTCTTCAAGCGCGACCAGGTCCATGCCGACAGCGTCCTCCTCCCCTTGACCAAGCACAAGAACTTGTTCTACTTTTCTGATCTCGAACGACGGAGGTCACGATGGCGTCCCCGGCCTACGAGCTCACCCATCTCGAAGCACTCGAAGCCGAAGCCGTGCACATCTTCCGCGAGGTCGCGGCGACCTTCGAACGGCCCGTGCTGCTGTTCTCCGGCGGCAAGGACTCGATGGTGATGCTTCATGTGGCGGCCAAGGCCTTCTGGCCGTCGCCGCCCCCGTTCCCGGTGATGCACGTCGACACCGGGCACAACTTCGACGAGGTCATCGAGTTCCGCGATCGCACGGTCGGCAGGTACGGGCTCCGGCTCGTCGTCTCCAGCGTCCAGGACGACATCGACGCGGGCCGGGTCGTCGAAGACCCGAAGGCCGGCCGCAACCGGCTCCAGACCGCCGCCCTCCTGCGGGGGATCCGCGAGCATTCCTTCGACGCGGTCTTCGGCGGCGCCCGGCGCGACGAGGAGAAGGCCCGCGCGAAGGAACGGGTGTTCAGCTTCCGCGACGAGTTCGGCCAGTGGGATCCGCGCAATCAGCGGCCGGAGCTGTGGGATCTGTACAACGGCAGGCATCGCAAGGGCGAGCACATCCGCGTCTTCCCGCTGTCGAACTGGACCGAGCTCGACATCTGGCAGTACATCGAGGCGGAGGACGTCGACCTGCCGTCGATCTACTACTCGCACCGGCGTCCGGTCGTCCAGCGGGACGGCATGCTGCTCGCGCACACCCGCTTCCTCACCTTGAACGAAGGCGAAAGTCCTTACGAGGCAACGGTTCGCTTCCGCACCGTCGGCGACGCGACCTGCACCGGCTGCGTCGAGTCGACGGCGACGTCGCCGGGCGAGGTGGTCGCCGAAGTGGCGGTCAGCAGACTCACCGAACGCGGCGCCACCCGCGCCGACGACCGGATCTCCGAGGCGGGTATGGAAGACCGGAAGAAGGAAGGTTACTTCTGATGGGCGCCTCACTGGTCCGTCTCGCGACGGCGGGCAGCGTCGACGACGGGAAGTCGACGCTGATCGGCCGCCTGCTGTTCGATTCGAAGACGGTGTTCACCGACCAGCTCGAAGCCATCGAACGCACGAGCCGCGACCGCGGCGAGGCGTACCCGAACCTCGCGCTGCTGACCGACGGCCTCCGCGCCGAGCGCGAACAGGGCATCACGATCGACGTCGCCCACCGCTATTTCGCCACCCCACGGCGGAAGTTCATCATCGCCGACACGCCGGGACACGTGCAGTACACCCGCAACATGGTCACCGGCGCGTCCACGGCGGATCTCGCGCTGATCCTGATCGACGCCCGCAAAGGCGTGCTCGAACAGTCGCGGCGGCACGCGTTCCTGGCCAGCCTGCTGGGAATCCCGCATCTGGTGCTGTGCGTCAACAAGATGGATCTGGTCGGCTGGTCGCAGGAACGCTTCGAGGAGATCCGCGAGGAGTTCCGCCGGTTCGCCATGAAACTTCAGGTGCACGACCTCACCTTCGTGCCGATGTCGGCACTGCACGGCGACAACGTCGTCCATCGAGGCGCCAGTATGCCTTGGTACGAAGGGACTTCTCTGCTGCATCACCTCGAACAGGTGCACGTGGCCTCGGATCGCAACCTCATCGACGCGCGATTCCCCGTGCAGTACGTGATCCGGGAGCACAGCCGCGACTTCCGCGGCTACGCGGGCACCGTTGCCGGCGGGGTGTTCAAACCCGGTGACGAGGTCGCCGTCCTGCCTTCCGGTTTCACCACCACGGTGCGCGCGATCTGGGGCCCGGGCGGCACCACGGTCACCGAGGCCTTCGCCTCGCAGGCCGTCACGATCGAACTCGAAGACGACCTCGACCTCGGCCGCGGTGACCTGATCTGCCGCCCCGGCAACCGTCCCCACACGAGCCGGGACGTCGACGCGATGGTGTGCTGGTTCTCCGAACAAGGCGCCCTAAGCCCGGGCTCGAACTATCTCGTGCGGCACACCACCCGGGAGACCAAGGCCGAGATCCGCGACCTGGACTACCGGCTCGACGTCACCACGCTGCACCGCGACGAGACCGCGAAGTCGTTGTCCCTCAACGAAATCGGCCGGATCCGGCTGCGTTCCCGGCAGCCGCTGCTGTTCGATTCCTACCGCCGCAACCGCTCCACCGGAGGTTTCCTGCTCGTCGACGAGCATTCCGGCGCGACGGTCGCGGCGGGCATGATCACCGGGCCGAGCGTGACCGCGTCGAACGTCGTCTGGCACACCGCCGCGGTCACCAGGGCGGAACGCGCGACACGCGGGCTCACCGTCTGGCTCACCGGGCTTTCCGCGTCCGGGAAATCGAGTGTGGCCGTGGAACTGGAACGGCGGCTGGTGGCGTCGGGCAGGCCCGCATACCTGCTGGACGGCGACAACCTGCGGCACGGGCTGAACGGGAACCTCGGTTTCAGCCCCGCCGATCGCGCCGAGAACGTCCGCCGCGTCGCCGAGGTCGCGAAGCTGTTCGCCGACGCCGGTGTGGTGTCGGTGGTCTCCTTGATCAGCCCGTACCGGGCCGACCGCGAACTCGCCCGCGCCACGCACGAGGCCGCCGGGCTGCCGTTCCTCGAGATCTTCGTCGACACTCCGCTGGAGGTCTGCGAAGACCGCGACCCCAAGGGAATGTACGCGAAGGCGAGAGCGGGCGAGATCAGCGGGTTCACCGGGGTGGACGCTCCGTACGAGCAACCCGAGAGCCCGGATCTGGTGCTGCGCCCCGAAAACGGCGATCCCGCCGCGATGGCCGCGCTGATCCTCGCCGCCCTCGAATGACCTGAGCCTCAGCCCGCCGGTGTGACGAATCCGGTGTCGTAGGCCTTGATCACCGCTTGCGTCCGGTCCCGCGCGCCGAGTTTCGCGAGCACGTTCCCGACATGCGTCTTGACCGTCTGCACGCCGAGGTACAGCTCGCCAGCGATCTCCACATTGGACAGTCCGCCCGCCATCAGCCGCAGCACCTCACTCTCGCGTTCGGTGAGCCCGGCACCGGACAGGCCGTCGAGTGGCCCCCGGTTCGCCTGCTGCGCGGCCAGCCGCCGGATCGCGGCCGGGAACAGCAGCGACTCCCCCGCCGCCACGGTGCGGATCGCCGCGACGATCTCCTCGGGCCGGGCCCGCTTGAGCAGGAAGCCGCTCGCCCCGGCGAGCAAGGCGTCGTAGACGTAGTCGTCGTTTTCGAAGGTGGTCACGACGATCACCTTCGGCGGATTGTCCATAGTGGACATCAGATGGGTGGTCGCGCGGATGCCGTCGACCGAAGGCATCCGGACGTCCATCAGCACGACGTCGGGCCGGAACCGCGACACCAGGCCGGGCACCTCGGCACCGTCGGACGCTTCGCCGACGACCTCCAGGTCGGGCTCCGAGGCGACGATCGCCCGCAGCCCCGCCCGGATGAGCTGTTCGTCGTCGACCAGCAGCACCCCGATGCTCATCGCCGTTCCCCCCATGGCACCGCCACCTCGACCTTCCAGAATCCGTCCGCGCGGCCCGCGGTGATCGTGCCCCCGAGCACTTCCACCCGTTCCGTCATTCCCCTCAGCCCCCGGCCACCTCCGTCCCGTGACGGCGGCGCGTCGCCGAGCGGATTGGACACCCGCACCCGCAACAGCTCCGCCCCGGCGTCGACGAGGACCGCCACCGGCACCTTACCGGCGTGCCGCAACGCGTTCGTCAGGCATTCCTGCAAGATCCGGTACGCCTCACGGGAGACGACCGGCGGCACCGCGGACGGATCACCGCGCATCTCCGCCGACACCTCGGCGCCCGCCAGCCGCGTGGCCTCGACCAGCGCGGGCAGCTCCGCCAGCCCGGATTGCGGCGCCCTCGACGACGCCTCGTCACGTAGCAGGCCGAGCACGTGGTCGAGATCGTCCAGCGCGGCGCGGGCCGAATCCTCGATCGCGGTGAGCGCCTGCTCGGTGAACTCCGGATCGGACCTCAGGGTGCGCCGCGCCGCGCCGGCCTGGATGGTCACGACGCTCAGCGCGTGCCCGACCGAGTCGTGCAGTTCGCGCGCGAGCCGGTTGCGTTCGGCGAGCTGTTCGGTGCGCTTCTCCAGCTGGGCGATCCGCTCCGCGGCCGAGATCCCCAGCAGGCTCTTGGCGCAGCGGGTCAGCACCGCGCCCGCACCCCATACGACGTAGGCGAGCACGACGACGCCGAGCAGGCAGGCCACCGGGATCCACGCGCTCGCCCAGCCTTTCGGCACCTCGATCGCGCTCGCGTCGGTCAGGGCGATCTTGCCGCTGAACGGGGCCGCGATCGTGAAGCCGAACGCGACCGGGACGAAGAGGCTCACCAGGCTGATGACGCAACCGGTGCTCACGTGCAGCAGGAACATCGCGGTCGAGCGCAGCCGGACGGGCCAGCTCCCCGCGGGCCCGAACACGACTCCCGGCACGGGATCGTCCAGCAGTTCCCGCACGGCCGCGCCTTCCAGCACGCGGACGGCGGGGATGAACGACGACGCGATCATCACCACGACGACGGTGATCAGCCCGATCACGGTCCCGCGTTCCAACGTCACGACGAGGGGCAGCAGCGACGGCACCATGATGGCGGCGAAGAGCACATACGGCACGCTCAGCGCGCCACCGAGGATGAAGTAGACCCATCGACGATAGGTCGCCCGATCCAGGAGCGGGCCGAAAAGTCGCATGGGGTCTTTCTAGCGTGTGCCGGTTTGGCGCGGATCCCTCATCAGTATCTCCGCGATCTCCCTCGCGAGGGTGACCCGGTGCGCGTCCCCGTCGATGCCGGTATGCGCGACGGCGCCTTCGAGCAGGAGGAAGAGCTGCTCCGCGAGCCGCTCGGGATCGGCGGCGCCCGGCGCGTCCTCGCGGAGGAGTTCGGCGAACTTCGCGCGCACCGCCGCCTTGTGCCGGCGGATCACGTCGAGGCCGGGATGCCCGGCGGGCAGTTCGGCGGCCGCGTTGAGGAACGCGCACCCCTGGTCGCTCCCCAGCTTGGGGTGATCGACGTAGGCGTCGAAGACCGTCAGCGCCCGGGGCACTTCGGCCTCCGCCAGCCGCTCTTCGAGGTACGCCCACCAAACGTCGTGACGGCGTCGCAGGTACGCGATCGTCAGCTCCGTCTTCGATCCGAAGGACGCGTACAACGTCTTCTTCGTGACGCCCGCCGCCTCGGCGATGGCCGCGACGCCCACGGCGTTCAGACCCTCCTGGTAGAAGAGCTCGCTCGCGGCGCTCAGGACACGCTCGCCCGCCGGTGTCAGCATGCCTCGACTATACCGATCGGTTGACCAGAGCGCGAAATGCGGGAACACTTCAGAGGTATACCGATCGGTATACCTCTGGAGGAGAGCTGATGGTTTCTTCGTACAAACGCGAGCTGACGTTCACCGCGGCCGGGTTGTCGCTGATCGCGGTCTCGTACGGGCTCGCGAGGTACGCGTACGGCCTCTTCGCCCCGACGCTCCGTACGGAGTTCGGCCTCGACGGCGGCACGCTCGGCGCCATCGCGGCGGGAAGCTACGTCGCGTACTGCCTGGCTGTCATCGCTTCGACCGCCGTGACGACCCGTTGGGGCGCGCGGACGGGTGCGCTCGCCGCCGGGGCGACGGCCACCGCGGGAACGTCCCTGATCGCGGCCGCGCCGAACGCGGGCGTCCTCGCGCTCGGCGTCGTCCTCGCCGGAGCCAGCACCGGCCTCGCTTCCCCCTCACTCGCCGACGCGGTCTCCCGCGTCGTCCGCGTGACCCGCCGGGACCGTGCCCAGTCCGTGGTGAACGCCGGGACCGGACTCGGCGTGCTCGTCTCGGGCCCGGTCTCCCTGCTCGCGGTCGGCGACTGGCGAATGGCTTGGTGGGCCTTCGCCGCGGCCTCGGCTTTGGTGACCTTGTGGATCGCCCGTGTCGTGCCGCCGGTGAAGGACGACCGCGCACGGGGACTGCCGTCGCCGCTGTTCCCACCGGCCACCGGGCGGCTGCTTCCGGCCGCCGCGACCCTCGGCCTGGCCAGCGCGGCGATCTGGACGTTCGGCCGGGACATCGCCGTGAGCGTCGGCGGACTCGACGAGACCGCCTCGACGGTGGTGTGGATCGTGCTCGGCGCGGTCGGCCTGGCGGGCGCGTTCACCGCCGAACTGACCTCCCGCGCGGGACTGCGCCGCGCGTGGTCGGCGGGAATGCTCCTGTTCGCCGGCGCCACGGCCCTCTTCGCCCTCGCCACCCGCTCGCTCCCGGCGCTCGTCGTCGCGGCGGCGCTCTTCGGGGCCGTCTACATCGGACTGACCGGGGTGCTGATCCTCTGGGGTACCAGGGCCTACCCGACGGCGCCCGCGTTCGGTGTCGGCGTGGCGTTCCTGATGCTGGCACTCGGACAGGCCGCAGGAGCACCGCTCATCGGTCTCCTGGGTGATCTCCTCGATCTTCGCGCCGGCTTCCTCGCGGCGGCGGCGATCGCCGTTCTCGGTGTTTTGTTCGCGCCCAAGGAAGCGACCACGACCTACAACTTCGGGGTCCGCTCCCTCGCAAGGGTGAACTCCGTCCCGCCGCAGCGGGAATCGCGCGCGGGCTGCGCGTGATGTCCTCTTCGGCATGAACCTGCTGCTCGGCCTGCTCACCCTGCCCGTCTACGCGCTCATGCTGTGGCCGCTCGTGGTCGGCGCCCGCCGCGTGCTGGGGGTGCGGATCGGCCTGATCCGCGCGGGCTGCGCCGCCGGATTCGGCTGGCTGGTCGCGGGCGGCATCCTCGCCGCGTTCCCGCAGGCGATGTACGCGGGAAACGCCTTCGCCGGACTGGTCATCCCGGTGGCGGGCAGCGCCTTCCTGGCCACGCTGATCTTCCTGTTCGTCGCGGAACTCGCGCTTCCCGCCGGTTCGGGGCTCGGGCTGATCGGCAGGATCCGGTCCATGCGCCGCCGCGCGGCCCGGACCCGGCGCTACTCGCAGATCACCCGGATCGCGATCAAACACGGACTCGGCCGCTACCTCACCGGCCGCCGCGAACCCGGCCTCGCCCAGGTCCGGCACGCCAAACTGGCGCGCTCGCTGCGGCGCGCGCTGGAGGAGGGCGGCGTGACGTTCGTGAAACTCGGCCAGCTGCTCTCGACCCGGTCCGATCTGCTCCCGCCGGTTTTCGTCGACGAACTCAGCAAACTCCAGGACCAGGTCGCCTTCGCCGACGCCGACGAGGTCGCGACGGTGCTGCGGGAGGAACTGGGCGGCGACCCGGACGAGATCTTCGCCGAATTCGACCCGGAACCGATCGCGGCCGCGTCGATCGCGCAGGTCTACCGGGCGAAGCTGCGCGGCGGGCAGGACGTGGTCGTCAAGGTGCAGCGGCCCGGCGTGCAGGCCTTGGTCGAGCGGGACCTCGACATCGTCCGCCGGGTGGCGGCCGCACTGGACGTGCGCGCGGGCTGGGCACGCTCGCTCGGCGTCGTCGACCTCGCCGAAGGATTCGCCGACGCGCTGGTCGAGGAACTCGACTTCCGCACCGAGGCCAGGAACATCGAAGCGGTCACCGCCGCCTCCCCCGGTACCGAGGTCGCCCTTCCGACCGTCCACAAAGAACTGTCCACCGAACGTGTCCTGGTGATGCGGCGTCTCGACGGCAAACCGCTCGCCGCCGCCAAGGAGCAGGTGCCGGTCGCGGAACGGGCGAAGCTCGCGCGGTCGATGCTGCGGTGCGTGCTCGGCCAGGTGATGGGCAGCGGCGTCTTCCACGCCGACCCGCATCCCGGCAACGTCCTCCTGCTCGCCGACGGCAGGCTGGGCCTGCTCGACTTCGGCTCCGTCGGCAGGCTCGACTCGGGCCTGCGCGGCGGGCTGCAGAACCTGATCCTCGCGCTGGACCGCGGCGACCCGGCCGCGTTGCGCGACGGCTTGCTGGAGATCGTCGACCGGCCGGACGAGATCGAGGAACGGCGGCTGGAACGGGCGCTGGGCGCCTTGGTGGCCAAGCATTTCAACCACGGCCAGGCCCCGGATCTCGACATGTTCACCGACCTGTTCCGGGTGATCGCCGACTTCAAGCTCAGCGTGCCCCCGCCGATCGCCGCGGTGTTCCGCGCCCTGGCCACCTTGGAAGGAACGCTGGCCGCGCTGGCGCCGGGATTCAACATCGTCGTCGAATCCCGCGCCTACGCCGCCGAGCAGGTCGGCGCCGGCCTGCGCCCGGAATCGCTGCGGTCCACGGCCACCAACGAACTGATGGCGCTCCTGCCGGTGCTGCGACGGCTGCCCCGCCGCGTCGACCGGATCGGCGACGCGCTGGAGCAGGGCAGGCTTTCGGTCAACGTCCGGCTGTTCTCCGACGAACGCGACCGCGACGTGGTCACCGGTCTGGTGCACGAGATCCTGCTGGCGTTCGTCGGCGTGGCCACCGGGCTGATGGCCGTGCTGCTTCTGGGCAGCGCGACCGGCCCGGAGGTGCTGGCCGGGGTCACGCTGCACCAGATGTTCGGCTACAACCTGCTGGTGGTCAGCGCATTGGTGGGATTGCGGCTGCTCTTCGTCGTTTTCCGGCGGAGCGGACAACGAGCACGATCGCCCCGATGACCCCGACGGCGACCAGCCCCGCCCCGCCGAACGCGAGGTTGCGCGAAGTGCGGAATCCGGTGTCGGCCACCGGATCCCCGGGCAGCCCGGCCTCGACGAACGCGGTGGTCTGCGGGAAGGGGTCGGCGGCGAGGACACTCCCGAGCCCGACGACGACTCCGACGACCTTCGACAGCGGCACGGCGCCGTCACCCGGCATGCCGACGTAGAGCCGTGAGTCCCGGGAATTGTTCCGCTGGTCGCCGACGACGAACACCGCGCCCGGCGGCACCTGGACGCTGAACGGCCGGTACTCCTTGCGCCCGTATCCGTTGTCGTCCTCGGTGTAGGGCTCCTTGACGGGCTTCCCGTTGACGGTGATCAGGTTGTCCTGCGTGCAACAGACGACCTGGTCACCGCCGACACCGATCACCCGCTTGACGATCCGGCCGTCGGCGGGGCTCGAATCCGGGAACGCGGAAACCTCCATGAGGACGACCGCACCGCGAGGGATCTCGGGCAAGGAGGTCCAGCGGTACAGCACGACCGCCCCCGGCTGGATCGTGGGCGCCATCCCGCCGCCGGGAACGCTCGCCATCCGGTAACTCATCAGGGTCCAGAACCCGTATCCGCCGGCGCCCACGCCGACGACCGCCAGCAGGATCATCACGAACAGGAGCGGGGAGAATCTTCGCTTCGGCCCGGGTCTGTCGGCGGGCGGCGCGGGAAAGTCCGTTTCGGTCACAGCGCAGAGTAGCGCCACTCAACCTCGGGGCGCGTACATGATGACCCCGACCCCGGCCAGGCAGATCAACGCGCCGATCACGTCGTAGCGGTCCGGCCGGTAGCCGTCGGCGACCATGCCCCACGCCAGCGAACCCGCGACGAACACTCCGCCGTACGCGGCGAGGATGCGGCCGAAGTTCGCGTCGGGCTGCAAGGTCGCGACGAAGCCGTAGAGGCCCAGCGCGACGACGCCGGCGCCGATCCAGAGGTAGCCGCGGTGCTCCCGGACGCCTTGCCAGATCAGCCAGGCGCCGCCGATCTCCAGCAGGGCGGCGAGCGCGAAGAGCGCGATGGACCGGAAGATCATCCCGGCAGCTTATTGCCGCGTGGTCCGACCTTATGTCCTGAAGGCCCCCTTTGAGACGCTCAACGTCTCAAAGGGGGCCTTCACGACATGAGGTTTCGCGTGCTTGAACGGACGACTCGCGTGATCCAGCGGACGACACGCGTGTCTGGATGGACGACACGCGCCCGGCGCTACTCGCGTCAGCGGCGCAGTATAGGCCGTTATACGCCACCGCAAGTCCCAGAAGCGCGTGAAGGCCTCCTTCCCTCGGCTGAGCCGAGGGAAGGAGGCCTTCACGCGCGAAAACGGGGAATCAGACGGTGAAGCCGAGCGCCCGCAGCTGTTCGCGGCCGTCGTCGGTGATCTTCTCCGGACCCCACGGCGGCATCCAGACCCAGTTGATCCGGAAGTCCTTGACCAGCCCCGTTCCCCCGCCGACGAGCGCGGCACCGGTCTGGTCCTCGATGACGTCGGTCAGCGGGCAGGCCGCCGACGTCAGGGTCATGTCGATGGTGGCGGTGTTGTCCGCCTCGACGCGGATGTCGTAAACGAGCCCGAGGTCGACCACGTTGATGCCGAGCTCAGGGTCGACGACGTCGCGCATCGCCTCTTCGACGTCCTCGACCTTCGCCACGTCGGCGCTGTCCGGGGCGGCGGCGGTCTCGGCGTCGAGGTCGGCGGCCGTGCGGCCCTCGCGGGTTTCGGTCTGCTGTTCGGTCATGCCGTCTCAACTCCGTTGGTCGTGCGGGCGACGGCGTCCTTGAACGCCATCCATCCGAGCAGGGCGCATTTCACGCGGGCCGGGTACTTGGCCACGCCGGCGAAGGCGATGCCGTCCTCCAGCACGTCCTCGTCCGGCTCGATCTGTCCCTTGCCCTGCATCAGCTCGACGAAGGCGTCCATGGTGGTGAACGCCTCCTCCACGGTGTGCCCGACGACGAGATCCGTCAAGACCGACGTGGACGCCTGGCTGATCGAGCAGCCCTGTCCCTCGTAGGAGACGTCGGCGACCTTCCCGTCGTCGACCTTCACCCGCAGCGTCACCTCGTCGCCGCAGGTCGGGTTGACCTGGAACGACTCGGCGTCGAACGGCTCGCGCAGACCGCGGCCGTGCGGGTTCTTGTAGTGGTCCAGGATGATCTCCTGGTACATGCTCTCCAGGTTCATCACGCCACCCCGAAGAACTTCTGCGCCTCACGCACACCGTTCACCAAAGCGTCCACTTCGGACAGGGTGTTGTAGACGTAGAACGACGCGCGCACGGTCGCGGGCACCGAGCAGGCCCGGTGCAGCGGCCACGCGCAGTGGTGCCCGACGCGGACGGCGACACCGAGGCTGTCCAGCACCTGCCCCGAGTCGTGCGGGTGGACGCCGTCGATGACGAACGAGACGAGCCCGCCGCGGTCGACCATGTCAGTGGGGCCGACGATCCGCACGCCCGGGATCTCGCCGAGCCCGGCCAGCGCCGCCTCGGTGAGGACGTGCTCGTGCGCGGCGACGCGGTCCATGCCGATCGCCGACAGGTAGTCGGCGGCCGCGCCGAGGCCGACGGCCTGCGACGTCATCGGGGTGCCCGCCTCGAACCGCTGCGGCGGCGCGGCGAAGGTGGTCTGCTCCATGCGGACCAGCTCGATCATCGAGCCCCCGGTCAGGAACGGCGGCATCGCTTCGAGCAGCTCGCGGCGGCCGTAAAGGACACCGATGCCGTACGGCCCGACCATCTTGTGCCCGGCGAAAGCGGCGAAGTCGACGTCCAGCGCGTGCAGGTCCACCGGGAAATGCGGCACCGACTGGCAGGCGTCCAGCACGACCAGCGCGCCGACCTTGCGGGCCTTCTTCACCAGGAACTCGACCGGGTTGATCGTGCCGAGCACGTTGGACTGGTGCGTGAACGCCAGCACCTTGGTCCGCTCGGTGATCAGCTCGTCCACATTGGACAGATCGAGCCTGCCGTCCGCGGTGACGGAGAACCACTTCAGCGTCGCGCCGGTGCGCTGGCTGAGCTGCTGCCACGGAACCAGGTTCGCGTGGTGTTCCATCTCGGTGATGACGATCTCGTCGCCGGGACCGAGCTTGAACCGCTCGGCCTCGGGACCGGCCGTGGCGGCGTTGCTCATCGCGTAGGCGACGAGGTTGATGCCCTCGGTGGCGTTCTTGGTGAACACCAGCTCGTGCGGGGAGGCGCCGACGAACTCCGCGATCCGCACGCGGGCGGACTCGTAGGCGTCGGTCGCCTCCTCGGCGAGCTGGTGCGCGCCGCGGTGCACCGCGGCGTTCGAGGTCTCCAGGAACCGGCGCTCGGCTTCGAGCACCTGCGCCGGCTTCTGGGACGTCGCACCGGAATCCAGATACACCAAGGGTTTCCCGTCCCGGACCGTGCGGGTCAGGATCGGGAAGTCGGCCCTGATGGCCGCTACGTCCAGCGGAACAGAGTTAGCCGTGGTGGTGGTCATCGGGCCAACTCCTCTCGGTGTAGTCGTGAAGTTCAGTGATCAGACGGCGGCGGTCTCGGCGGAGCCGGTGTACTTGACGTACCCGTTCTCCTCGAGCTCGTCCGCGAGTTCACGGCCACCGGACTCGACGATCTTGCCGCCGGCGAAGACGTGCACGAAGTCGGGCGTGATGTGCCGCAGGATCCGCGTGTAGTGCGTGATCAGCATGACGCCGGCGTCGTTGTTGGCCTTGAACTCGTTGACGCCCTCGGACACGACGCGCAGCGCGTCGACGTCGAGGCCGGAGTCGGTCTCGTCGAGGATGGCGATCTTCGGCTTGAGCAGCGCCAGCTGCAGGATCTCGTGGCGCTTCTTCTCGCCGCCGGAGAAGCCCTCGTTCACCGAACGCTCGGCGAACTCGGACGAGATCTCCAGCTTGCCCATCTCCTCCTTGACCTCCTTGACCCAGTGACGCAGCTTGGGGGCCTCGCCACGGACCGCGGTGGCCGCGGTGCGGAGGAAGTTGGACATGGACACGCCCGGCACCTCGACCGGGTACTGCATGGCGAGGAACAGGCCCGCGCGGGCGCGCTCGTCGACGCTCATCTCCAGCACGTCCTCACCGTCGAGCAGGACCTGCCCGGAGGTGACTTCGTACTTGGGGTGGCCGGCGATGGCGTAGGACAGCGTGGACTTGCCCGAACCGTTGGGGCCCATGATCGCGTGGGTCTCGCCCGACTTGATGGTCAGGTTGACGCCCTTGAGGATCTCCTTGGGGCCCTCCTCGGTCGTGACCGAGGCGTGCAGATCCTTGATTTCCAGCGTAGGCATTTCTTTCCTAAAAGTCTGATGTGGACGGACGAGGGCTCAGGCGCCCACGGCTTCGAGTTCGGCTTCGATCGCGGCCTCGAGACGCTCGCGCACCTCGGGAACGCCGATCTTGACCAGGATCTCGTGGAAGAACCCGCGTACGACCAGGCGGCGCGCGGCGTCTTCGCCGATTCCGCGCGACTGGAGATAGAACAACTGCTCGTCGTCGAACCTTCCCGTCGCGCTCGCGTGGCCCGCGCCTTCGATCTCGCCGGTCTCGATCTCCAGGTTCGGGATCGAGTCGGCCCGCGCGCCCGGCGTGAGCACCAGGTTGCGGTTGAGCTCGTAGGTGTCGGTGGCCTCGGCGGCCGCCCGGATCAGCACGTCGCCGACCCACACGGTGTGCGCGTCGTCGCCCTGCAGCGCGCCCTTGTACATCACGCGCGACTTGCAGTTCGGCACCGCGTGGTCGACGAAGAGACGGTGCTCCTGGTGCTGGCCCGAGTCCGCGAAGTACAGGCCGAGCATCTCGACGTCGCCGCCCTTGTCGGCGAAGGTCGCCGTCGGCGAGACGCGGACCAGGTCACCGCCCAGGGTGATGACGATGTGCTTGAGGCTGGCGTCGCGCCCGAGCTTCAGGTGCTGCTCGGAGACGTGCACCGCGTCGTCGGCCCAGTCCTGGACGCTGACCACGGTGACGTTCGCCGAATCGCCGATGACGAACTCGACGTTGTCGGCGTACGTGCCGGAGCCGACGTGGTCGAGGACGATGACGGCCTCGGAGAACTGCTCGGCGCGCACCTGCACGTGCCCGTAGGCGACCTTGCCCTCGCCGGGGCCGGTGATCTTCACCGTCGACGGCTTCGACGTCTTCGTCTCCTTGGGCACCGTGATGACGGTGGCCTCGGTGAACGAGGAGTACGCCTGCGCGGCGATCCGGTCGCTCGGGACACCCGCGGCGCCGAGGCGCTCGTCGTCCCGGCCGACCGTCTCGATCTTCAGTTCGGGGGCGGCGTCGGCGTCCACGGTGGCCGAACCCGAGGCGGCGGCGGACCCGTCGTGCAGGCCGCGCAGCCGCTTCATCGGCGTGAAGCGCCAGTTCTCCTCACGACCGCCGGGGACCTCGAAGGCCTCGACGTCGTAGGAGGTGAATCGCTCCGCGCGGGACGTGGCCGGGATGACCACGCCCTCGCGCATCGCTTCGGAAACGTTGTTCTCGGTAACCGACATGACTAGCCGACGGACCCTTCCATCTGAAGCTCGATCAGGCGGTTCAGCTCGAGCGCGTACTCCATCGGCAGCTCACGCGCGATGGGCTCGACGAACCCGCGCACGATCATCGCCATGGCCTCGGCCTCGTCGAGACCGCGCGACATGAGGTAGAACATCTGGTCTTCGCTGACCTTCGAGACGGTCGCCTCGTGGCCCATGGAGACCTCGTCGTTGCGGATGTCGACGTACGGGTACGTGTCCGACCGCGAGATCGTGTCGACCAGCAGCGCGTCACAGACGACGCTGGACCGCGAGTGGTGCGCCCGCTTGGCGACCTTGACCAGGCCGCGGTACGAGGTGCGGCCACCGCCGCGCGCCACCGACTTCGACACGATGGTCGAGGAGGTGTGCGGCGCCAGGTGCTCCATCTTCGCGCCGGCGTCCTGGTGCTGGCCCTCGCCCGCGAACGCGACCGAGAGGACCTCGCCCTTGGCGTGCTCGCCCATGAGGAACACGGACGGGTACTTCATCGTGACCTTGGAGCCGATGTTGCCGTCGATCCACTCCATGGTCGCGCCCTCTTCGCACTTGGCGCGCTTGGTGACCAGGTTGTAGACGTTGTTCGACCAGTTCTGGATGGTCGTGTAGCGGCAGCGGGCGCCCTTCTTCACGATGATCTCCACGACCGCCGAGTGCAGCGAGTCGGACTGGTAGATCGGCGCGGTGCAACCCTCGACGTAGTGCACGTAGGCGTCTTCGTCGACGATGATCAGGGTCCGCTCGAACTGACCCATGTTCTCGGTGTTGATCCGGAAGTAGGCCTGCAGCGGGATGTCCACCTTGACGCCCTTGGGCACGTAGATGAACGAACCGCCGGACCACACCGCGGTGTTGAGCGCGGAGAACTTGTTGTCCCCGGCCGGGATCACGGAGCCGAAGTACTCCTTGAAGATCTCCGGGTGCTCCTTGAGCGCGGTATCGGTGTCCAGGAACAGGACGCCCTGCGCCTCCAGGTCCTCGCGGATCTGGTGGTAGACGACCTCGGACTCGTACTGCGCGGCGACACCGGCGACGAGGCGCTGCTTCTCCGCCTCGGGGATGCCCAGCTTGTCGTACGTGTTCTTGATGTCCTCGGGCAGGTCTTCCCAGGAGGTGGCCTGCTTCTCCGTGGACCGCACGAAGTACTTGATGTTGTCGAAGTCGATCCCGGAGAGGTCCGCACCCCAGTTGGGCATCGGCTTCAAGTCGAAGAGCTTGAGCGCCTTCAGTCGCGCTTCGCGCATCCACTCCGGCTCGGACTTCTTCGAGGAGATGTCGGTGACGACGTCCTCGTTCAGTCCGCGACGGGCGCTGGCGCCCGCCTCGTCGGAGTCCGCCCAGCCGAACGCGTACTTGCCAAGGGACTCGATGGTCTCTTCCTGGCTCATGGGCGCGGTGGTGGGAGTGCGCTGCTCGGCAGCGGCAGTCATGCGGGTTTCCCTCCATTCGGGATCCGTGCTGTGCGCCCTGGGGAGGGCGCCGTGCTTCCCGGCCCGGGTGTGGCCGGGTGACCCGTCGAGACGACGGGTACGTGTGTGGTGCACGCGTTGTCACCGCGTGCGATGGTCGCCAGCCGCTGGACGTGAGTACCCAGCAGTTCCGCGAAAGCCTCGGTTTCGGCTTCACACAACTGAGGGAACTCGGCGGCGACGTGGGCGACCGGGCAATGGTGCTGGCAGAGCTGTTCGCCGACACCGACCTGACGGGTCGACGCAGCGTAGCCCTCCCTGGTCAGCGCCGCAGCGAGAGCCTCGGCACGGGCGGCCGGGTCCGTGTGCTTGGTGATCGCGTCCTGGTGCGGACCGACCAGCGAAGCGACGCGAGCCTCCGCGAAGGCCTTCACGGCGTCTTCGCCGGCGTGTTCGGCGAGGAACCGGATGGCCGAGGACGCGAGGTCGTCGTAGGCGTGCCCGAAGCGGGCGCGGCCGGCTTCGGTGAGGAGGAAGTTCTTGGCGGGACGGCCTCGTCCGCGGGGGCCCCGGCGGGGCGCGTCCCGGGTTTCGGCCTCGCCGTCGGCGAGCAGCGCGTCGAGATGACGGCGGACGGCGGCGGCGCTGATACCCAGCTGCTCGGCCACCACGACGGCGGTCATCGGACCCTGTTCCAGCAGCAAACGGGCCACTTCGTGCCTGGTCCGGCCCTCGGGACCGACCTGCACGGGGACAGGCTGGACCTCGGCGCGGGGCATGTCGCCACCGGCCTCGTCCTGCGTCCCCGTCTTTTTCACAACACAAGTGTGACGTATTTCCGGGGAGACGGCAAAGAGGGGTGCCTCACGGAGTGGCGTGGGTCACGTCGGCGCGGCTGAGCACAGGGGTAACCACGTACCCGCCCGGTCTGTTCCCTCCGGTCGCTACCCTTCGTGCGTGGTAGTGGGCGATCACCCGGCACAGCGGGACAAGGACGAAGACCGGGCGGCGGGGTCGGTGGCGACGCTCGTGCCCGGGCGCCCGCACGATCCGGAACCGCTGGACGACAAGGAACTGCGCGGGCTGAACGTGGTCCGCCGGTTCGGCGCGGTCGGCTCCCTGTTCCTCGCCCTCGGCTCGCTCGGCGCGGGTGCCGCCCCGGTGATCAACCCGGTGCAGGAGATCCCGGTCCTGCGGCTGTTCACCCGGATCCCGATGGTCTCGCTCGCGATGGGCCTGGCGGGCATGGCGATCATCGTGCTCAGCTGGCTGCTGCTCGGCCGGTTCGCCCAGCCCGCGCGCCGCCGCCTCGCCACCCAGGGCCAGCTCGCCCGCACCATCGCGCTCTGGTGCGCGCCACTGCTGTTCATCCCGCCGCTGTTCTCCCGCGACGTCTACAGCTATCTCGCGCAGAGCGAGATCGTCGCGCGCGGGATGGACCCGTACTCCCTCGGCCCGGCCGAAGCGCTCGGCGTCTCCGACCCGCTGACCTCGGGCGTCTCCAACATGTGGCGCGAGACCCCGGCGCCCTACGGCCCGCTGCTGCTGCGCCTCGGCGGCTGGCTCGCGCCGCTGAGCAGCGGCAACATCGTCACCGGCGTGTTGCTGCAGCGCGGGCTCGCGCTGATCGGCGTCATCCTGATCATCTGGGCGCTGCCCCGGCTGGCCCGCCGGTTCGGCGTGCAGCCCGCCACCGCGCTGTGGCTCGGCGCGGCGAACCCGCTGCTGATCTTCCACTTCGTCGCCGGCGCCCACAACGACGCGCTCGCCATCGGGCTCATGGTGGCCGGGCTGGAGGTCGGCCTCCAGCGGATGCCGGTGCGATTCAAGAACGACGAACCGCCACCGCTGGCCAAGGGCGAACTGCTGTACATCGGGCTCGGGGTGGTGCTCATCACCCTCGGCGTCGCGGTGAAGATCAACGCGATCCTGGCGCTGCCGTTCTTCACGGTGATGGTCGCCAGACGCTGGCACGGCCGGATCAAGGACCTCCTCACCGCCGCGGTACCGATGGCGTTGCTGTTCGGCGTGACCCTGGTGGCGGTCTGTTACGGCACCGGCCTGGGCTTCGGCTGGGTCGGCGCGCTCGGGACGCCGGGGCTGGTCCGCTCGTGGATCTCGCCGACGTCGGAACTCGCCGCGCTCGGCGGTGTCCTCGGCATCGCGCTCGGCCTCGGCAACCACACCAACGCGATGGTGCCGATCCTGGGCTCGCTCGGCTATCTCGTCGCGGGCGCGGTGACGGTCAAGTTCCTCTGGGACAGCTTCAAATGGCGCTACCGCCCGATCATCGGGCTCGGTGTCTCCCTCGGCGCGGTGATGGTGCTGCACGTCGCGCTGCAGCCCTGGTATCTGCTGTGGGCGATCATCCCGCTCGCCGCGGCGGCGGGGACCTCGCGGTTCCGCATCGCCGCGACGATCGTCACCGCCGTCCTGCCGTTCCTCCTGCCGACGACGGGGAGCACCTTCGAGGGCCGCGGTTTCGTCCTGCCGTTCGCGTGGGCCGCCGCCGGGGTCGTCACGCTTCTGGGCCTGTTCATCGTCCACCGCCTCTCACCACTGCTGCTGTCCAGACCGTCCCCGGAGCATTCGGTCCCGGCGTGAGGCCGTATCGTGACCTGTCGTGAACGCCCCCGCCGTCGAGATCACCGGGCTGGTGAAGCGCTACGGATCCACCACCGCCGTCGATGGACTCGACCTGCGGATGGAACGTGGCACCCTGCTCGCTCTGCTCGGCCCGAACGGGGCCGGCAAGACCACCACCGTCGAGATCTGCGAAGGCTTCCTGCGGCCTGACGACGGCGAAGTCCGCGTGCTGGGCCTGAACCCGGCGCGCGACGGCGCGGCGCTGCGGCCCCGGATCGGCGTGATGCCCCAGGGCGGTGGCGCGTATCCCGGCGTCCGCGCCGACGAGATGCTCGGCCTGGTCGCCGCGTGCGCGGCGAATCCGCTCGACCCGGCCTGGCTGCTGGACGTCCTCGGTCTTTCGGGAGCGAGGAAGACGCCGTTCAAACGGCTTTCCGGCGGCCAGCAGCAACGGCTCTCCCTCGCCTGCGCGCTCGTCGGACGGCCGGAGCTGCTCTTCCTCGACGAGCCGACGGCGGGGATGGACCCGCAGGCCCGCCGCCTGGTCTGGGATCTGCTCGAAGCGCTGCGCGCCGACGGGGTCAGCGTGCTGCTCACCACGCATCTGATGGAGGAGGCCGAAACGCTGGCCGACACCGTGGTGATCGTCGACCACGGCAAGGTCGTCGTCGAAGGTTCCCCGCAGTCGCTGACCGTCGAAGCCGGCGAGACGGCGCAGTTGCGGTTCAAGGCCCGCACGCGGCTCGACACCGCGCTGCTGACCGCGGCGCTGCCCGAGGGGCACCTCGTCCACGAATCGGCGCCGGGCACGTATCTCGTCGAGGGCGCGATCGATCCGCAGGTCGTGTCGACGGTGACGGCGTGGTGCGCGCAGCAGGGTGTCATGCCCGAGGAACTGCAGGTCGGCAGGCGCACGCTGGAAGAGGTCTTCCTGGAGCTGACCGGACGGGAACTGCGCGCATGACCACGACGCCCACCCCGCGGTTCACCGCGGGCACGTTCACGCCCGCGCCCGGTCGCGGTTCGCTCGGCAAGATGCTCCGCACGCACGCGAAGGTCGAGGCGAGCCTGACGCTGCGCCACGGCGAGCAGATCCTGCTGACCCTGCTCATCCCGCTCGCGCTGCTGATCGGCCTGTCGCTGCTGGACATCCTGCCGTCGTCACAACTCGGCGATTCGTCCAAAGTGGACTGGATCACGCCGAGGATCCTCGCGCTGGCGGTGATGTCGTCCGCGTTCACCGGACAGGCCATCGCGCTGGGCTTCGACCGTCGTTACGGCGTCCTCAAACGGCTTTCCGCGACCGCGCTGCCCCGCTGGCTGCTCGTCGCGGGACGGGTGGCCGCCGCGCTCGTGGTGGTCGCGCTGCAGGCGGTGATCCTCGGTGTCGTCGCCGCGCTGCTGGGCTGGTCGCCGTCGCTCGGCGGGATCCTCGGCGCGATCCCGTTCCTGATCGTCGGCACGCTCGCGTTCGGCGCGCTCGGCCTGCTGCTCGGCGGGGCGCTGCGCGCGGAGGCCGTGCTGGCGCTGGCGAACATCGTCTGGTTCGTGCTGCTGCTCGCGGGCGGCATCCTGCTGGCGCCGTCGACGATGCCGTCCGGCGTGGCGTGGATCGTCGAACTGCTGCCTTCGGGCGCGCTCGCCGAAGGGCTGCGGTCGGTGCTGCTGGACGGTTCGTTCGGCTGGGGCCCGTTCGCGGTGCTCGTCGGCTGGGGTGTCGTCGCGGGCGCGGTGGCGAGCAAGACCACTCGCCTGACCTGAGGCGGCCGACACAGCCCGGCGCGGCCGGTGGAAGGCTCTCAGGAAGGGCGTTCTAGCATCGGACGGTGCCGTTCCAGAGCCTTGTAGCGCGTCTGCCGTATCCCTCGTTCGCGGTCCAGCGAGCGGTCGCGATAGCGGCGGTGATCGCCCAGGCCGGAATCGGCGTCACCGGATCGGTCGTCCGGGTCACGGGTTCGGGTCTCGGCTGCCCGACCTGGCCGCAATGCGTCGAAGGCAGCATCGTGCCGGTCGCGCACCCCGAATTCGACGCGCTCACCCAGTGGATCGAATTCAGCAACCGGATGCTGACCGGAGTGGTCATCCTGGTCGCCGCGCTGTGCGTGATCACCGCGTGGCGTGTGCAGATCGAGCACCCGAGCCGCCGCCGTCTGGTGAAGCTGGCCTGGACGATGCCCGCCGGCGTGATGCTGCAGGCCGTCGTCGGCGGGATCACCGTGCTCGCGAAACTCGAATGGTGGACCGTCGCGCTCCACTTCCTCGCCTCCACTCCCCTGGTCTGGCTCGCGGTGCTGCTGCTGCGGGCGTTCAAGGAGGGTGACGAGCCCGCGCGCTGGCTGATCCCGGACGCGGGCCGCAAGACGTTGATCGTGCTCGCCGCGGCCATGTGGGCCGTGCTCGTCGCGGGCACCGTGGTGACCGGCGCGGGCCCGCACGGCGGCGACCCCGGCACCCACCGCCTCCAGGCCCCGATCGAGACGCTCACCCAGGTCCACGGCGGACTGCTGGTGGTCTACCTGATCGTGCTGGCCGTCTTCGGGCTCCAGCTGATGCGGGGCGAGACGCCGAAGCCGGTGTGGCGGCGCTACACGATCGTGTGGGTCGTCGCGCTTTCCCAGGGCGTCCTGGGCTCGGTGCAGTACGCGCTCGGCGTACCGGAAGCGCTGGTCTCGCTCCATGTCCTCGGCTCCGCGCTGGTGATCATCTCGACGGCCGCGCTGTGGTGCGGTTCGCGCGATCGTGGCTCCGCGCCGGTTTCGCCCGCCGCCGACCGGGAACTCGCCACTTCGAACTGACCCCTCGGCAAACCGGACGTAACCCCCGGGCGGCGTGCTCGCCAGACTGCCCCCTTACGCTGCGCTCGGTGCCCCACTCGGGGGTCACCACCGAGTCGAGGCACGAGGTGTCGCATGACCGCCAGCACCGAGCCGGACGCACCGGCCAGTCCGTCCAAACCCCTGATCTCCCACCGCCGGGGTTCCGGCGAGATGCTGATACTCAAGACCTTCCTGCTGGTCCCGTTCGTCGCGCTGCTCGCCGCCGTGCCGATCGTGTGGGGCTGGGGCATGACCTGGGTCGACCTCGTGCTGGCGGCGGTGTTCTACACCCTCGGGACGCTCGGGGTGACCGTCGGCTACCACCGCTACTTCACCCACGGCGCCTTCAAGGCCGGGCGCCCGCTGCGGGTCGCGCTCGCCATCGCCGGGAGTTTCGCGGTGCAGGGTTCGGTGATCTTCTGGGTGGCCAGCCACCGTCGCCACCACGCCTTCGCCGACCGTGAAGGCGACCCGCACTCCCCCTGGCTGTTCGGGACCTCACCCGGGGCGCTGCTGCGCGGCTTCTGGCACGCGCACATGGGCTGGATGTTCAGCCGCGAGGTGACCAACTACGACCGGTTCGCGCCGGATCTGGTGGCGGACAAGGATCTCCGGGTGGTGAACCGCTACTTCTGGCTGTGGATCACGCTGAGCCTCGCGCTGCCCGCGGTGCTCGGCGGGCTGATCAGCTGGTCGTGGTGGGGCGTAGTGACCGGGTTCTTCTGGGCCGGGCTGGTCCGGATCGCGTTCCTGCACCACGTCACCTGGTCGGTGAACTCGATCTGCCACCTGGTCGGCGAGCGCCCGTTCGCCAGCCGGGACAAGGCGGCGAACTTCTGGCCGCTGGCGATCCTGTCCATGGGCGAGTCGTGGCACAACTCCCACCACGCCGACCCGACCTGCGCGCGGCACGGTGTCCTGCGCGGACAGGTCGACGTCTCGGCGCGCGTGATCTGGCTGTTCGAGAAGTTCGGCTGGGCACGGGACGTGCGGTGGCCGAAGCCGGAACGCCTGGCCGCGAAACTCGTCAAACCCGCCTGACCCCCGAACGCGTTTCGTCCTCTGAATGCGGTAGTTGCACACGCAAGGATCGCATTCAGAGGACGAAACGCGGGGAGTGTCAGGCGAGTTGCTGCCGGACGGCGGAGGCGAACCGCCAGGCCGCGGCGGCATCGGTCTGCCGGAACCCGAGCGAAGGCTCGACGAGCTCCAGTTCCAGCAGCAGCGGCCTGCCGTCCGGCCCGGCGACGAGGTCCACCCGGGCGTAGAGCAGCTCCGCGCGCAGGATGCCCAGCAGCGCCGCCGTCGCGTCCAAAGCGTCTTCGGCCAGCGCACGAAATCCCGCGGCGGGCTGCACCGGCGCGAGTTTCTCCGTCACGTACAGCCCGGATTCGTCGAGTTCCCGGCCCAGCATCGCGGCCTTCGAGAACGCGTGCGAGTACACGCCGCCGAAGTACACCAGCGCGATCTCGCCCTCACTGTCCACACTGGACTGATACGGCTGGAGCAGCACGGTGTTCCCGTCCGCCTGCAACCCGGACAGATGCGCGGCGGCCGCGTCGCCCGCGGTGAACCGGCCGGCACCGCGTGAACCGGCGCCGATGGCGGGCTTCAGCACGAACTCGCCCTTGGGCCAGCTCGGGGCCTTGTCGTCCGGCGCGATCAGGGTCGTCGGCACGACCGCGACCCCGGCGTCGCCGAGTTCGGCCAGATAGGACTTGTCGGTGTTCCAGCGCACGACTTCGGCCGAATTCGACAGTGCCGGCACGGATTCGGTCCAGGACAGGAACTCGTCGTGGCGCTCGGCGTAATCCCAGGTGGCCCGCAGCACGACGATGTCCGCGGCGCCGAAGTCGACCGTCGTGTCGTCCCAGGCGGCCCAACGGGTCTTGAAGCCGAGGTCGGCCAGCGCCTCGGGAACCGCGTGCTCGTCGCCGTCGCCTTCCGGCAGCGTGGAGCAGGCGACGAAGATCGCGGACCCGCTCACTTCCCCGCCATCCGGCGGCGGTGCTCGGCGCCGATCTTGGTGGCCTTCACGGTCTCGCTGTCCCATTCGGCGGGTTCGAGGTCTTCGACGGCCTCGACCAGCGCCTCGCCTGCCTCCACGGAGGCGACGACGACGTCGCCGAGCGCGCCGTCGGCACCCACGAGCACGACCCGCGCGCCGATCCGGCCGATGTTCTCCACCACCGCGCGCGACGGCTTCCCGTGCCGCTTCACGAAGTCGCGGGCGGCCGCGACCTGGCGCGACGTGGGGGCGGCGGTCTCGGTCTTCTCTTCGGTCTCAGCCACCCGCCGAGCTTAACCGCGAAAGGCCCGGGACGCGGAATAACCGTGGCGTCGGCCATAGTTGTGCCGGTCGGAACGACCTTGAACGAGGAGGATGTATGCCCGCGGCAGTGCAGATCCGGCGAACCGGTGGCCCCGAAGTCCTTGAACTGGCGCAAGTCGAGGTCGGTGAACCCGGTTCCGGTGAACTGCTCGTGGACGTCGCGGCGGCGGGCGTCAACTACATCGACACCTATCACCGCGAGGGCATCTACCCGGTCGACACCCCGTTCGTCCTGGGCATGGAAGGTGCGGGCACGGTGGCCGCGGTCGGCGCGGACGTGACCGGTTTCGCCGTCGGCGACCGGGTCGCCTGGCAGGGTTCGCTGGGCAGTTACGCCCAGCGCCGTCTGCTCCCGGCCACCATCGCGGTGAAGATCCCGGACGGCGTTTCCGAGGAGACCGCCGCCGCCACGATGCTCCAGGGCATCACCGCGCACGCGCTGATCGCCTCGACCTACGAGGTCAAGGCCGGTGACGACGTGCTGATCCACGCCGCGGCGGGCGGTATGGGCCTGCTGCTGGTCCAGCTGGCCAAGGCCCGCGGCGCCCGGGTCATCGGCACCGTCTCCACCGACGAGAAGGCCGAACTCGCCAAGCAGGCGGGCGCGGACGACGTCATCCGCTACGACCAGGTCGACTTCGCCAAGGCCACCCGTGACCTCACCGGCGGCAAGGGGGTCGAGGTCGTCTACGACGGCGTCGGCAAGTCCACTGTGGACGGCAGCCTGGCGAGCCTGAAGATCCGCGGCCTGCTCGCCCTCTACGGCGCGGCCAGCGGTCCGGTGCCGCCGATCGACCCGCAGCTGCTCAACCGCAGCGGCTCGGTGTACCTCACCCGCCCGACCTCCGCGCACTACGTGCTCACCCGCGAGGAACTGGAGTGGCGCGTGAACGAACTGTTCACCGCCGTGCAGGACGGTTCGCTGAACATCCGGATCGGCGGCCGCTACCCGCTGGCCGACGCCCGTCAGGCGCACGAAGACCTCCAGGGCCGCCGCACCACCGGCAAGCTCCTGCTGATCCCGTGACGAAGCTCTGGCCGGACGAGGTCCGGCTCACCGGCGAAGGGCTCGTCCTGCGGGACTGGGTCGAAGACGACGTCGCCTTCATGCCCGGGTTGTTCGACAACCCGGCCGTCGCGCGGTTCACGCCGCTGCCCTCCCCGTTCGACGAGGCGGCGGCGAAGGCGCACTACGCGAAGTACCTCACCCGCCGCGCCGAGGGCACGGGGCTGCGGCTGGCCATCACGGTCGACGGCGGCGAGCCGCTCGGCGAAGTGGTGCTGTTCCTGAAGGACGACGCGGCCGAGCTCGGATACGCAGTCGGCCCCGCCCACCGCGGGCGGGATCTGGCGGCGCGGTCGCTGCGGGTGCTCACCGCGCACGCCCTGGACCTCGGGCTGGGACCGCTCCAGCTGAAGATCGACGCCGAGAACGCCGCCAGCGCGGCCGTCGCCCGCCGCGTCGGCTACACCCTGACCGACCTGTCGCCGGAGGCGAAGGTCGAAAAAGGCTTGGAGATCAGCCTGCTCACCTGGGAGTACGCCGGCTGAGGTGAAAGTCCGTGAAGGCCTCCTTGCGGGACTCTGGGTCCCTCAAGGAGGCCTTCACGGACTTCAGCTCGACCTCGGCGCCCGTCAGCCCTTGTCGGTCGGGACGCTCACCGCGTCGGTCACGAACACCAGCGTCTCGTTCGGCTCGATACCGTTCCCGCCCTGGCCGTAGCCGAGGTCCGGCGGGATGATCAGCAGCCGCCGCGCGCCCTGCTTGATCCCTTCGAGGCCCTGGTCCCAGCCCTTGATGACGTCACCGGCGCCGAGCGTCAGGTCGAACGGCTCCCCGCGGTCGAACGAGCTGTCCAGCTTCTGCTTGTTGGACCAGGTGACCAGCGAATAGTTCATCTTCAGGTTCGCGCCGGCCTTGGCGCCCTCGCCGGTGCCGGGCTCGAGGTCCTTGGTGATGAGCTTCTTCGGCGGATCGCAGTCGTCCGGGATGGTGATGGTCGGCGCCTCGCCGAACTTCCCGGTGGTCTTCACGTCCTCGGCCGTGCATTCCTTGCCCTTCGGGGCGGCCGGAGCCGACGACGACGCCGACGCGGGTGCCGCGCCGGAGGACGACTGGACGGAACCCGCGGTGTTCTGCTTTTCGCCACAGGCCGACAGGGCGAGGACGCCCGCGCCGATGACCACGATCTTGCCGAATGTGCGCATGCGGCCGACCTTAGCCAAGACCCTCCAGCGCGGGAACAAGGTCACCGGTCTGCACTACGCCCATCCGACGGGTCGCCCTGGTCAGGGCCACATAAAGATCGTTGAGCCCGCGCGGCGACTCGGCGACGACCTCGTCCGGGGCGACCAGCAGGACCGAATCGAACTCCAGCCCCTTCGCCCGCTCGACCGGCATCACCGACAACCGGTCCCCCGACTCGCCGAGCGTCTCCGACAGGGCCGGGACCAAGGACGACGGGCACAGCACCGCGACCGTCCCACCGTCCACAGCGGACAGTTCGGCGTCGACGAGACCGGGCAGTTCCGCCGTGAGCTCCGCCGGGTCCACCGCACGCAACCACGGCTCGAAACCCGTCTCCCGCACCGAAACCGGCGCCTCCAGCTCCGGGTTGACGTCGGCGAGCACCCGCGACGCGACGGCCATGATCTCCGCCGGGGTCCGGTAGTTCACGGTCAGTTCTTCGAGCCGCCAGCGGTCGGCGACGTACGGCGAAAGCGCCTCTCCCCACGACTTCGCCCCGCCGGCCGCGCCGGTCTGGGCGACGTCGCCGACCAGCGTCATCGACCGGTTCGGCGACCGGCGCATCAGCAGCCGCCAGTCCATCGCGGTCAGTTCCTGCGCCTCGTCGACGATCACGTGCCCGAAGGTCCAGGTCCGGTCCTGGGCGGCCCGCTGTGCCGCGGTCATCTCGCTGCGGCGCTGCTGACGTTCGGCGAACAGTTCGGCGTCGAGGACGTCGCCCACCCGCAGCAGTTCCTCGTCGACGATCTCCTCGTCCTGTTCGAGGATGTCGAGCACGCCTTCCGCGTAGGCGCGGTCTTCCCGCTCGCGGCGGGCGGCCTCGGCGCGGGCTTCGGTGTCGTCCTCGCCGAGCAGCTCGGCGAGCTCGTCGAGCAACGGGACGTCCGACGGGCTCCACTTCGCGTCCGTCGGGCTGTAGAGATGCTCACGATCGGTGTCCGACAAGGCTTTCCCCGCCGCGCTGCGTAGCCGTTCGCGGTCGGCGAACAGCTCGTCGAGCACGATCTCCGGGGTGAGTTTGGGCCACAGCCCGTTGATCGCGGCGGCCACGTTCTTGTCCGCGGCGACCTCGGCCCGGATGTCCTGGACGTCGCGGGCGTCGAGAAGGTCCTCCCCCAGTTTCCGGGCGGCCTGACGGGTCAGCGCGTCGAGGAGGTCCGAGACGAAGATCCGCCGCGCGAGGTTGTGCGGACGGCGCGACCGCCGCGCCCGCGTGCGCGCCTCGGTGCAGGTCTTGCGGTCGAGCATGAGGATCTCGCGCTCGAACTCGATCTCCAGCACCGGCTCCGGCACCCGCTGACGATCGCGGACCGCGTTGGCGAGCACGTCGGCCATCACCGGGCGTCCCTTGATCTCGGCCGCTTCGCGCGTGACCGGCCCGGCGGCGTCCAGCCCCGGGTACAGCTGGCCGATCGTGGCAAGCAGCACCCCGGTCTCGCCCAGCGACGGCAGCACCTGCCCGATGTAGCGGAGGAACGTGCTGTTCGGCCCGACCACCAGCACGCCGCGCGTGGTGAGCTGCTGGCGATGCGTGTAGAGCAAGTACGCCGCGCGGTGCAGCGCGACGGCGGTCTTGCCGGTGCCCGGCCCGCCCTGGACCACGAGGACGCCGTTCGGCGACGCGCGGATGATGCGGTCCTGCTCGGCCTGGATGGTGGCGACGATGTCGCTCATCTCGCCGGTGCGGCGGCGCTCCAGCGCGGCCAGCAGGGCCGCCTCGCCCGCGAGCCCGAGGTCCTGGCCCTGGTCGGCGGCGGAGAGGTCGAGGATCTCGTCGTCGACGCCGACGACCTTCCGGCTCAGCGACCGGATGTGACGGCGCCGCCGGACACCTTCGGGTGAGGCCGCGGTGGCGAGGTAGAAGGGCCGCGCGACCGGCGCGCGCCAGTCGACGAGCAGCGGGCGGTAGTCGTCGTCCTCGTCGAACAGCCCGAGCCGCCCGATGTAGGTGGTCTCCTCCGCGTGGTCCGGCAGGAAGTCGAGGCGGCCGAAGCACAGGCCCTGCTCGACGGAGCTCAGCTGGGACAGCCTGTCGGTGTAGAGCGTCGTGGCGACGTCGCGTTCGGTGCGCGCCTGCGGGGTGCCGCCGGTCTGGCGCAGCGTCTCGTCGAGCCTGCGCTGCGCGTCGACGCGTTCGGTGTCGAGCTTGCGGTAGAGGGTGGTGACGTACTGCTGCTCGAGCGCGACGTCCTGCTCGAGCGCGTCGAGTTCCCGGTCCGGGGACACGGACAAAAGCAGCCTGCTTTCGAGAGGTGGGACAGGGGCCGAACGAAGTACAACGGCGCCCTCCATCATCTCATTCCCGCACGCTCACCCGGACCAGGAGGAAGGCCGACAGGGACAGGACGGTCGCCACACCCGCCCACACGACGTTCTCGTGGAGCAGGACGGCGAACGTGGCCGCGATCCCCGCGATCGACTGCGCGACGAACCCGCACAGCGCGACGGCGTAGGCGCCGTGTCCGGGCACCTCGCTCACCGCGACGGCCATGCTGCTCGGGAAGAGCGCGGCCTGGCCGAACGTGGTCCCGCAGTAGAGCGCGACGAACGTCACGAAAGCGGCCGTGAGCGGGATCGCGGGCACGAGCCACAAGACGATCGTCAGCAGGCCCGCGCCCGTCATGATCAGCGCGCCCGCGCGCATCAGCCACGGCGACCCCTTGCGCCCGGCCAGCCGGTTCACCAGCAGCGCGCCGGCGAAGTACGCGAGCCCGAACAGGAGGCCGAGGCCGCCGTACTGGTCCGCGCTCAGCCCGAAGTGCTGCTGGAACACGAATGGCGCGACCTCCTGGAGCAGCACGATCGTCGCGAACCCGAGCCCCGCCGCGATCGTCGGCCGCAGGAACGCCGGAACGGTCAGGATCCGGAGGTAGATGCGGACCATGCCGGTCTTCTCCGCGCGGCTCTCGCCGAGCGGAATCGTCAGCGTGCCCAGGACGCACAGCACACCCGCCGCCGTCAGCACCACGAAACCGCCCTGCCAGCCGCCGATCAGCCCGCCTGCGAACTGCCCGCCGCCGAGTGCGGTGACGAACGCGATGGACAGCACCGAAAGCCGTTTGGCGAGCGCGTCGCCGTCGCCGAGGTCGCGTACGACGATACGGGCGATGATGGCCGCGCCTCCGGCACCGATCCCTTGCAGGGAACGGAGAACGAGCAGCCACGCCGGGGAGGCGTTCACGATCAGGACCGCGCTGGACGCGACGAAGAGACCGAGTGCCGCCAGCATCGCCGCCCGCCGCCCGAGCCGATCGGCCGCCCTACCCCACAGCACCACCGGAGCCGCCGCGCCGACGACGAACAGCGACACCGAGAGCGCCGCGAAGCTGCGCGACACGGCGAAGTCGCGCTCGATCATCGGGAGGGACGGGAGGTAGATCGTCGTCGCCATCTGGGCCGTGAAGACGATCAGGCAGGCGACCGCCATGGTCGCGCGGCCGGCCCGGACGGTGGCCGGGCGCTCGGTCGTGCTCGTCACCCCGCCGGACGGTACCGACGGGTAACCCGGCGCGTCGCCCTATGCCACACCTTGGGAAGCCCATGCATTTAGTCCTCTGGTTGCGGTACTTGCGCGTGCAAGTACCGCAACCAGAGGACTAAATGCCAAAGGGATCAGAAAGGCAGCCCGATGGCGGGGAGCCCGATCGCCGAGTCCACCGCCAGCGCGACGAACACGATCATCAGGTACGTGTTCGACCGGTGGAACAGCGACATCGGCTTGGTCTCCTCGCCGCGCCGCACCGCCGCGTTCAGGCTGTGCGCGTAGAAAAGGAACCAGCCACCGGCCAGGATCGCGAACGTCGTGTAGATCCAGCTCGTCACCGGGACCAGCAGCAGCGTCCACGCGACCATCACCCACGAGTAGATGACGATCTGCCGCGCCACGTGCTGCGGGGTGGCGACCACCGGCAGCATCGGCACGCCGGCGCGCTCGTAGTCGTCGCGGTACTTCATGCCCAGCGCCCAGGTGTGCGGCGGGGTCCAGAAGAAGATGACACCGAACATCACGAACGCGGGCCACTCGACGGTGCCGGTGACGGCGGCCCAGCCGATGACGACCGGCATGCAGCCCGCCGCGCCGCCCCAGACCACGTTCTGTGACGTACGCCGCTTCAACACCAGCGTGTAGACGAAGATGTAGAAGAGGATCGTCACGATCGCGAGGATCGCCGAGAGCAGGTTCACCGTGAAATAGAGCACGACGAACGACAGGACGCCGAGCACGAGACCGAAGATCAGCGCGCCGCGCCGGGGGACGGATTCCTTCACCAGCGGCCGGCGCTTCGTGCGGTTCATCACCTTGTCGATGTCCGCGTCGATGACGCAGTTCAAGGCGTTGGCACTGCCGGCGGCCATGGTGCCGCCCACGAGCGTCGCGAGGACCAGCCACGGGGACGGGATTTCCCGGCCCGCCAGGAACATCGCGGGAATCGTGGTGACGAGGAGGAGCTCGATCACCCTGGGCTTCGCGAGGGCGGCGTACGCGCCGACGACCTGGCGGATTGTTCGCCGGCCACCGTGCGGTCGTTCACCGGTCGGATGTACGGCGCTGGTGCTGTCACTGCGTCCGTGCGCAGCGTTCACCAACGACATTTCACTCCCTGCGTCAGTTTTCGGGGCGGGGCCCACCAGGCTTCCGGGTGATGTGGCGGCCCCGGATCCGGAGTGTTCTGAACCCTCCCCCGATGTTAGACGTGCTGTTTCCAGAGGGTGATCGCGGGTCCTCGACCGGCCGAACCATTAGGCTGGCCGCGGTAGCTCGCGGCGTGCCCCTGCGAACGGCCCGGACCAGGAATATCGTCCCTTCCGGATCGATTGAGATTAGTAGCGGTACACGTGGGTTATCCACGAGGGAAGAGAAGCCACAACCTGATGACGGGGAGTTCGAGTTCAGTGTCCGAAACCGCCTCTACCAGCGAGAAGAACCCACTCCTCCGGCGCAACGTGCCCGCCGACTGGACCGAGAACGACACGCGGGCCGTCGACACCGTACGGGTGCTCGCCGCGGACGCGGTCGAGAACTGCGGCAGCGGTCACCCCGGCACCGCGATGAGCCTGGCGCCGCTCGCGTACACGCTCTTCCAGCGGACGCTGCGTCATGACCCGGCCGACCCGGAGTGGCCCGCTCGTGACCGCTTCATCCTCTCCGCCGGTCACTCGAGCCTCACCCTCTACATCCAGCTGTACCTCGCCGGGTTCGGCCTGGAGCTGGAAGACCTGAAGCAGCTGCGCAAGTGGGACTCGAAGACCCCGGGTCACCCGGAGTACCGCCACACCAAGGGCGTCGAGACCACCACCGGCCCGCTCGGCCAGGGCCTGGCCAACGCGGTCGGTATGGCGATGGCGGCCCGCCGCGAGCGCGGTCTGCTGGACCCGGACGCCCCGCAGGGCGAGAGCATCTTCGATCACTACGTCTACGTGATCGCCTCCGACGGTGACATCGAAGAGGGCGTCACCGCCGAGGCCTCGTCGATCGCCGGCCGCCAGGAGCTGGGCAACCTGATCGTCTTCTGGGACGACAACGAGATCTCGATCGAGGACGACACCAAGATCGCCCTCTCCGAGGACGTCGTGAAGCGCTACGAGGCCTACGGGTGGCACACCCAGGTCGTCGAGGGTGGCGAGGACGTCGTCGCGATCGAAGAGGCCATCAAGGCCGCGAAGGCCGAGACCGAGCGCCCGTCGTTCATCGCGCTGAAGACCGTCATCGGGTACCCGGCGCCGAAGAAGATGGGCACCGGCAAGGCCCACGGCGCCGCGCTCGGCGCCGAAGAGGTGGCCGCGGTCAAGGAGATCCTCGGCTTCGACCCGGAGCGGACCTTCCAGGTCGACGACGAGGTCATCGCGCACACCCGCCAGGCCGTCGACCGCGGCAAGACCGCCCGCGCCGAATGGCAGGAGAAGTTCGAGGCGTGGGGCGCCGCCAACCCGGAGCGCAAGACGATCGCGGACCGGATGGCCACCCGTTCGCTGCCCGAGGGCTTCGCGGACAACCTGCCGACGTGGGAGCCGGACGCCAAGGGCATCGCGACCCGCAAGGCCTCCGGTGAGGTGCTCAACGCGCTCGCCGAGCCGCTTCCCGAGCTGTGGGGCGGTTCCGCGGACCTCGCGGAGAGCAACAACACCACCATGAAGGGGGCCGACTCGTTCGGCCCGGAGAAGGCTTCCACCGACATGTGGAAGACCAGCCCGTACGGCCGGACGCTGCACTTCGGCATCCGCGAGCACGCGATGGGCTCGATCCTCAACGGCATCGCGCTGCACGGCGGCACCCGCCCCTACGGCGCGACGTTCCTGATCTTCTCCGACTACATGCGCCCGCCCGTCCGGCTGGCCGCGCTGATGAAGGCGCCGGTCACCTACGTGTGGACGCACGACTCGATCGGCCTGGGCGAGGACGGCCCCACCCACCAGCCGATCGAGCAGCTCTCCTCGCTGCGCGCGATCCCCGGCCTCAACGTCGTCCGCCCGGCGGACGCCAACGAGACCGCGTACGCGTGGAAGGCCGTCCTGGAGGACGTCCACCACCCGTCGGGTCTCGCGCTCACCCGGCAGAACGTGCCGGTGCTGGAGGGCACCAGCGCCGAAGGCGTCAAGCGGGGCGGTTACGTCCTCGCCGAGGCGTCCAACGGCAGCCCCGAGGTCGTGCTGATCGCGACCGGCTCCGAGGTTCAGCTGGCCGTCGAGGCCCGCAAGACCCTCGAAGCCGACGGCATCCCGGCGAGCGTCGTCTCGATGCCGTGTGTCGAGTGGTTCGACGCGCAGGACCAGTCCTACAAGGACTCGGTCATCCCGCCGTCGGTCAAGGCACGCGTCTCCGTCGAAGCCGGTATCGCCCAGTCGTGGCACCGCTTCACCGGTGACGCCGGGGTGAACGTTTCGATCGAGCACTTCGGTGCGTCGGCCGACGCCGCCACACTGTTCCGTGAGTTCGGTTTCACCGCGGAGGCAGTCGTCGAGGCCGCCCGTCGCTCGATCGCCAACACCAAGAACTGAAGGGGATGACACAGCAGATGAGCAACGACAAGCTCGCGCAGCTGTCCGAGGCCGGGGTGTCGATCTGGCTCGACGACCTGTCCCGTGAGCGCCTGAACACGGGCAACCTCGCCGACCTGATCCGCGACAAGCACGTCGTGGGCGTGACGACCAACCCGACGATCTTCGCCAACGCGATGTCGAAGGGCGAGGCGTACGACGAGCAGACCAAGGAGCTCGCCGCCCGCGGCGCCGACGTCGAGGCCACCATCCGGGAGCTGACCACCACCGACGTGCGCAACGCCGCGGACTTGTTCCGCGACGTCTACACCGCCACGAACGGGGTCGACGGCCGGGTGTCCATCGAGGTGGACCCGCGGCTGGCCAAGGACTCCGACAAGACGGTGGCCGAGGCGCAGGACCTGTGGAAGACCGTGGACCGGCCGAACGTGCTGATCAAGATCCCGGCCACCGAAGAGGGTCTCCCGGCGATCACCAAGACCCTCGCCGAAGGCATCAGCGTCAACGTCACGCTGATCTTCTCGGTCGAGCGGTACCGGGCGGTCATCGAGGCCTACTTCGCCGGACTGGAGCAGGCGAAGGCCAACGGCCACGACCTCAAGGGCATCCACTCGGTCGCGTCGTTCTTCGTGTCCCGTGTGGACACCGAGATCGACAAGCGCCTCGACGCGATCGGCACCGACGCGGCCACCGCCCTGCGCGGTGAGGCCGCCATCGCCAACGCGCGGCTCGCGTACGCGGCGTTCGAGGAGCTCTTCGCTTCGGACCGCTGGAAGGCGCTCGCCGAGGCGGGTGCGAATCCGCAGCGTCCGCTTTGGGCCTCCACCGGCGTGAAGGACCCGCAGTACTCCGACACCCGCTACGTGGACCAGCTCGTCGTCAAGGACACGGTCAACACGATGCCGGAGAAGACCCTCGACGCGGCGGGCGACCACGCCGAGATCACCGGTGACACGGTGACCGGCAAGGGCCCCGACGCGCAGGTCGTCTTCGACAAGCTGCGTGTGGTCGGCATCGACATCGACGACGTGTTCCTGACGCTGGAGAACGAAGGCGTCGAGAAGTTCGAGAAGTCGTGGACCGAGCTTCTCGAGACCGTCACCGGGCAGCTGGAAAAGGCGAAGGACTGATCTGGACCATGGCAGGGGAAACGACCGGCGTCGAAATCGTCGACGCCGCCCTGGCCGGCGAAGCCGCTCCGTTCGCGGAGCGGCTCGTCGCCGACCAGGTCGCATCGAAACTGGCGTCCCAGGACGCCACATTGTGGGGTCCCGAAGCCGAGTCCGAAGCGTCGATCCGTCTCTCGTGGACGACGCTGCACAAGTCCTCGCGGCCGTTGATCGGCGAGATCGAGGCACTGCGGACCGACCTGCGTTCCGAGGGCGTCGACCGCGTCGTCCTCGCGGGCATGGGCGGTTCGTCGCTGGCCCCCGAGGTCATCACCGCGACCGACGGCGTCCCGCTGACGGTCCTCGACACCACCGACCCGGGTCAGGTCGCCGACGCGCTCGCCGGTGACCTGGAGCGCACGGTCATCGTCGTGTCGTCGAAATCCGGCGGCACCGTCGAGACCGACAGCCACCGGCGGATCTTCGCGAAGGCCTTCGCCGACGCGGGCATCGACGCGGCGCGGCGGATCGTGGTCGTCACCGACCCCGGCTCGCCGTTCGCGGAACTGTCCGAAAAGGAGGGTTACCGCAAGGTCTTCCTCGCCGACCCGAACGTCGGTGGCCGCTACTCGGCGCTGACCGCGTTCGGGCTCGTCCCCGCCGGGCTCGCCGGAGCGGACGTCGCCCGCCTGCTCGACCAGGCCGCTTCGGTGGCCGACGAGCTGGCCGCCGACTCCGTCGACAACCCCGCGGTCAAACTCGCGGCGGCGTGGGGCGCGGCGCACGAAAAGGGCGCCGAGAAGGTCGTCATCGCGGACACGGGATCGGGCATCAAGGGCTTCGCCGACTGGGCGGAGCAGCTGATCGCCGAGTCCACCGGCAAGCAGGGCACCGGTCTCCTGCCGGTCGCCGTCGAGGGCCCGGACTCCCCCGGTTTCGCCGACGCCAAGGGCGACGCCACCCCGGTGGCCGTCGGCCAGGCGGAAGGCGCGGCGAAGATCTCCGTGACCGGCTCGCTCGGTGCGCAGTTCCTGCTGTGGGAGTTCGCCACCGCGCTCGCCGGACGGCTGCTCGGGATCAACCCGTTCGACCAGCCCGACGTCGAGGCCGCCAAGAAGGCCGCGCGTTCGCTGCTCGACAACCCGGACAAGCTCAAGGGTGGCGAAGAGCCGTCCACTGTGGACGGCGCGGTCGAGGTGTTCGGCTCGGAAGGCGTCGTCACGGACGGGAAGCTCGCGGACATCCTGCGGGCTTTCTTCGATTCCGCGCCGGAAACCGGCTACATCGCGGTGCAGGCGTACCTCGACCGGCTCGACGACGCGTCGACGGCCGTCCTGCGCGGCGAGATCGCCAAGCGGACCGGCCGCCAGACCACCTTCGGGTGGGGGCCGCGGTTCCTGCACTCGACCGGGCAGTACCACAAGGGCGGGCACCAGAACGGTGTCTTCCTGCAGATCACCGGCGCCGTCGAGGACGACCTCGACGTTCCGGACCGGCCGTACACGCTCGGCGTCCTGCAGCACGCGCAGGCGCTGGGTGACGGTCAGGTGCTCGCCGAGCACGGTCGTCCGGTGCTGCGCCTGCACCTCACCGACCGGGCCGCCGGCCTGGCCGAACTGGTCCGCGCGGTACAGGAGGCCGGCGAGTGACACGAGCCTGGAACAACCCGCTGCGCGACCCGCGCGACAAGCGGCTGCCGCGGATCGCCGGGCCGTCCAGCCTGGTGATCTTCGGCGTGACCGGTGACCTCGCCCGCAAGAAGCTGATGCCGGCGATCTACGACCTGGCCCACCGCGGGCTGCTGCCCGCCGGGTTCTCGCTCGTCGGATTCGCCCGCCGGGACTGGGAGCACCAGGACTTCGGCGAGCTCGTGCACGACTCGGTCAAGGAGCACGCGCGGACGCCGTTCAAGGAGTCGGTGTGGAACCGGCTCGCCGAAGGCATCCGGTTCGTGCAGGGCACCTTCGACGACGACGAGGCCTTCGACAAGCTCGCGCAGACGGTCAAGGACCTCGACGCCGAGCGTGGCACCGGTGGCAACACCGCGTTCTATCTGTCGATCCCCCCGAGCGCGTTCCCGGTGGTGACCAAGCAGCTCGCCCGCTCCGGCCTCGCCGACGCGAGCGAGGACACCTGGCGCCGCGTCGTCATCGAGAAGCCGTTCGGCCGCGATCTCAAGAGCGCCAAGGAGCTCAACGAGATCGTGAACGACGTCTTCCCCGAGGAGTCGGTGTTCCGCATCGACCACTACCTCGGCAAGGAGACGGTGCAGAACCTGCTGGCGCTGCGGTTCGCGAACCAGCTGTTCGAGCCGATCTGGAACGCCAACTACGTCGACCACGTGCAGATCACCATGGCCGAGGACATCGGCCTCGGCGGCCGCGCGGGGTACTACGACGGCATCGGCGCCGCACGCGACGTCATCCAGAACCACCTGTTGCAGCTCCTCGCGCTGACCGCGATGGAGGAGCCGGTCTCGTTCGCTCCGCGCGCTCTCCGCGCGGAGAAGGTCAAGGTGCTTTCGGCGACCAAGCCACTGGCGCCGTTCGACGAGACCACCGCGCGCGGGCAGTACGCGGGCGGCTGGCAGGGCGGCATGAAGGTGCCGGGCCTGCTGCAGGAAGGCGGTTTCGCGAAGGACTCGACCACCGAGACCTACGCCGCGGTGACGCTGGAGGTGCAGAACCGCCGCTGGGCGGGCGTGCCGTTCTACCTGCGCACCGGCAAGCGGCTGGGCCGCCGGGTCACCGAGATCGCCGTGGTGTTCAAGCGGGCGCCGCATCTGCCGTTCGACTCGACCTCGACCGAGGAGCTGGGCCAGAACGCGCTGGTGATCCGGGTGCAGCCCGACGAGGGCATCACGCTGCGGTTCGGGTCGAAGGTGCCGGGGACCACGATGGAGGTCCGCGACGTCACGATGGACTTCGGTTACGGGCACGCCTTCACCGAGTCGTCCCCGGAGGCCTACGAGCGGCTCATCCTGGACGTGCTGCTCGGCGAACCGTCGCTGTTCCCGGTGAACGAAGAGGTCGAGCTGTCCTGGGAGATCCTGGACCCGATCCTCGACCACTGGGCCAAGAAGGGCGCGCCCGAGGCGTACCCGCCCGGTTCGTGGGGACCGCCGTCCGCCGACGAGATGCTGGAACGTACCGGCCGGAACTGGAGGCGTCCGTGATCATCGACCTGCCGTCGACCACGACGTCGCAGCTGAACAAGAAACTCGTCGAGATCCGCGAACAGGGCGGGCAGGTCGCGCTCGGCCGCGTGCTGACGCTGGTGATAGTGGCCGACGACGACGACAAACTCGAAGAGGCGATCGAGGCCGCCAACGAGGCCAGCCGCGAACACCCCTCGCGGGTGATCGTGGTGGCCAAGGGCGCGCGGACCGCCGCGCCGCGGATCGACGGCCAGATCCGGGTCGGCGGCGACGCCGGCGCGAGCGAGGTCATCGTCCTGCGGCTCTACGGTCCGCTGGCCTCGCAGGGGCAGAGCGCGGTCGTGCCGCTGCTGCTGCCGGACGCGCCGATCGTCACCTGGTGGCCCGGCACCGGTCCGAAGGCCCCGGCCAAGGACCCGCTCGGTGAGCTGGCGCAGCGTCGGATCACCGACTCGGCGGCGGAGAAGGCGCCCATAAGGGCACTCACCACGCGGGCGAAGTCCTATGTGGAGGGTGACACCGACCTGGCGTGGACCCGGCTGACCCGGTGGCGCGCACAGCTGGTGTCCGCTTTGGACCTTCCTCCGTACGAGAAGGTCACCGGCGCCACGGTGACCGGCGAGGCCGATTCGCCGTCGACCGAACTGCTCGCCGGCTGGCTGGCCGAGTACCTCAAGGTGCCGGTGAAGCGGGTCAAGAGCAGCGGCGCGGCGGGCATCATCTCGGTGACGCTGGACCGGCGTTCGGGCCCGGTGGAACTGCACCGGCCGGACGGACGGGTCGGCACGCTGACCCAGCCGGGCCAGCCCACGCGCCGGATCGCCCTGCAGCGGCGGGACAACAAGGACTGCCTGATCGAGGAGCTGCGACGGCTCGACCCGGACGAGGTCTACGAGGCTTCGCTGAACGGGCTCGGCAAGATCTCGACGGGTACCGCGGCCAAGCCCGCTCCGGCGAAGAAGGCGGCTCCGGCGGCGAAGAAGGCTCCGGCCGCCAAGACCGCGAAGAGCGCCTCATGAGCAAGACCGAGGTCGTCGTCTACGAGAACCCGGACCTCCTGGCCGCCGCCGCGGCGGCCAGGCTGGTCACCCGGCTCGTGGACGTCCAGGCCGCCAAGGGCTCCGCTTCGGTGGTGCTCACCGGCGGTGGCACCGGGATCGCGATCCTGCGGGAACTGCGTGACTCCAGTGCCCGTGACGCCATCGACTGGTCGCGGCTGGACGTCTACTGGGGAGACGAGCGCTTCGTCCCGGCGGATTCGGACGAGCGCAACGAGAAGCAGGCCCGTGAGGCACTGCTCGACCACGTGCCGCTCGACCCGAAGCGGGTGCACGCCATGGCACCTTCGGACGGCGAGTTCGGCGATGACGTGGACGCGGCGGCCGCCGCCTACGCGGAGATCTTGACCCCTGAGGTCCCGGCGTTCGACATCATGCTGCTGGGCCTCGGCGGGGAGGGGCACACCGCCTCGATCTTCCCGGACAGCCCGGCGGTGCACGAGAAGGAACGCTCGGTCGTCGCGGTGCGCGACTGCCCGAAGCCGCCGCCGACCCGCATCTCGCTGACCCTGCCCGCGATCCGTCGCGCGCAGGACATCTGGCTGGTCACCGGCGGCGACGCCAAGGCGGACGCCGTCGCGCAGGCGCTGGCCGGTGCGGGCGAGGTCGAGATCCCGGTCGCCGGGGCACGCGGCTCGCGCCGCACGCTCTGGCTGCTGGACCGAGGCTCCGCCTCGAAACTCACGAAGGTCTATCAGCCGCCTACGGGCTGACGTTTCGCGCGTGAAGGCCCCCTTCCCTCGGCTGAGCCGAGGGAAGGGGGCCTTCACGCGCATCCGGGCAACGTGACCCAAGGCGTGACTCGCGTGATCAGAGGCGTAACTCGCGTGATTGAAGGCGCCGCACACGAGTTACGTCTCCAGACACGCGAGTCACGTCTTGGATCACGCGAGTCACGGGTCTGATCACGACCCGCCAGGCGGCCGCGGCGGTGACACCCTCATGGCGGAAGTCCGTGAAGGCCTCCTTCCCTACCCTGAAGGTAGTGAAGGAGGCCTTCACGGAACTCGCGCGGCAGGGTCACCGCGCGACCACGAAACGTGACATAGATCAACTTCCCCGGACTTCGGCATCAGAGAGGACTTGTTCGCGCGTCGAAATGATCAGCGGACCACCGAGCCCGGGTGGTCCGGTGTGGATTCGACCGACCGAACGTTCATGCACTTGTCCGCAGAACGGACAGTGACCACCCAGTCGCTAGCCCGACTGGGGGAAACTTACCGCCCTTGTACATCCACCCGTTAGCATCCGCACATTTGTTCGTTCCTGCGCGTCCCGATCGGGCGAAGAACACGTCTCACCATCCAAGTCCACAAGACGAGTGAGGTCGCCAGCGATGAGCACAGAGGGTCTCTCGATGCCAGGTATCTCGGTGGGCGGCTCCGGAGCGGACGCCGCCGACCGGATGCGCCGTGCCGCCGGGGTCATGTCGTTCGCCAAGCTCAAACGTCCGGCGCTGGTCGCGCTGGGCATCGACACGCTCGCGATCTTCCTCGCCGCGCTCGACGTCTGGCTGGTGATCCCCGAGAAGGCCCAGCCGTACTCGATCTACCTGTCCGGCGCCGCGTGTCTCGGACTCGCCTTCCGGCGCAAACTGCCGTTCCTCGCGGTGATCGTCACCGTCCCCGGCTTCCTGGCGGGGTGGTCGCAGCTGGCCGCGATGATCGCGCTCGGCTTCCTCGCCACCCGCAAACAGATGCACTGGCAGACCTGGGCCGGCTTCGCGCTCGTCTTCACCTGCCGGTTCGTGCAGTGGCCGCTGGCCGACTTCGTCGAGCTCAGCTGGCGCGAACACGTCCTGGACGGCATCTACGGCGTCATCGTCGCCGGGATGCCGGTGGCCATCGGCCTGCTCATCGGAGCGCGGACCGAGATCTCGCAGAAGCTGTCCGAACTCGCCGCCAGCCGCGACCGCGAACGCCGCTTCCACGCCGACGCCGTCCGCGCGGAGGAGCGCGCCCGCCTCGCGCGGGAGATGCACGACGTCGTCTCGCACCAGATCACGCTGATCGCGATGCAGGCCGGCGCGCTGCAGGCGCAGACCACCGACGCCCGGTCGCTCGAAACCGCGCAGGTCATCCGGAAGCTGAGCACCAAGACCCTCGAAGAGCTGCGCTCACTCGTGAGCGTGCTCCGCTCGGGCTCCGAAGACGACGGGCCCCGGCCGGGCATCAACGAACTCGACCGGCTGATCCGCGGCTCGGACGTCCCGGTGCACCTGACCGTGGAGCGGATCCCCGACCTGCTGCCCAGCCAGGTTTCGGCGGCGGCCTACCGGACCGTGCAGGAATGCCTGACCAACGTGCACAAACACGCACCGGGCGCCACCGCGACCATCCGGATCCAGGGCGAGCACGGTTCGCTCAAGGTCGAAATACGCAACGAGCGCGCTCGGACCCCCGGTGCGGCCCTGCCCTCGGGAGGGCACGGGCTGACCGGGCTGGCCGAACGCGCTCGACTGCTGGGTGGGAGCTTCGAAACCGCCGACACCGAGGACGGCGGGTTCCGGGTGCGTGCCCGGTACCCGCTCGACCGGTGAGCGACTGCTAGATCTCCCGGCGCTGGCGCAACCGCTCCAGCGCCTCGGCGAGGATGGCCTCGCCGTCGGCGTCGGAACGCCGTTCCTTCACGTACGCGAGGTGAGTCTTGTAAGGCTCGGTCCGCGGCGCGGCAGGAGGGTTCTTCTCGTCCTGCCCACCGGGGAGCCCGCAACGCGGGCAGTCCCACTCGTCGGGAATCTCGGCGTCCATCGAGAACGAGGGCTGTGCCTCGTGCCCGTTGGCGCACCAGTAGGAAATACGGCGCCGCGGCGCCGACTCACCCCGCTCCGATTCGCCCGAAGGCCCGGCACCCACACGGGTGCCCCGAATCGCGTTACCGCCAACCATGAATCCTCACACCTATAGGGATCGGCGGCGCGCCCCCCATAGGCACGCCGAAACACCTGGATCGATCAGACCTTGAGCAGGAGCCCGAGGCCGATGATGCTGATCAGCCACACCGCGCCCAGCAGCAGCGTGATCCGGTCGAGGTTCTTCTCGGCCACGCTCGAGCCGGAGAGGCTCGACTGCATACCGCCACCGAACAGCGAAGACAGACCGCCACCACGGCCGCGGTGCAGCAACACGGCGACCACCAGCAGCACGCTGGAGGCGATCAACAGGATTTGCAGGAACAGCTTCATGTCATCCTCTGCGCTCTTGGAGAATGCAGGAAAACGGTGTGCCACCAGCGGCTCTTGACCGCCAGAACACACCGTACTCCTGGACTCGTCCACTGCTGTGTGACGGACCGGATACCCAGGTTACCCGGTAGGTGCCCCGATCAGGGCAGGGGCCCGCCCGCGGCGAGTGCGCAGAGTTTGGTGAACTCGTCACCATCCAGGCTGGCACCACCGACGAGCGCACCATCGATGTTCTCGCAGGCGACGAGGTCACTGATGTTGTTGGCCTTGGCCGAGCCGCCGTAGAGCACGCGGACCGAGGACGCGACCTCGGCGCCGTACTTCTCGGCGAGGGTGGCGCGGATGGCTCCGCACACCTCCTCGGCGTCCTGCGGGGTCGCGACCTTGCCGGTCCCGATCGCCCAGACCGGCTCGTAGGCGACGACGACGTCCTTGACCTGCTCGGCCTTGAGCCCCTTGAGGCCCTCGACCAGCTGGGCCGTGGTGTGGGCGATGTGCTCCCCGGCCTCGCGGACCTCGAGCTTCTCCCCCACGCACAGGATCGGCTTGATGCCGTGCTTGAGCGCGGCCTTGACCTTCTTGTTCACCAGTTCGTCGGACTCGCCGTGGTACTCACGCCGCTCCGAGTGCCCGACGGTGACGAAGCTGCAGCCCAGCTTCGCCAGCATCGGGCCCGACACGTCGCCGGTGTAGGCACCGGAGTCGTGCGGCGACAGGTCCTGGGCGCCGTAGGTGAGCGACAGCTTGTCGCCGTCGGTCAGCGTCTGGACGCTGCGGATGTCGGTGAACGGCGGCAGGACCGCGACGTCGACCTTCGCGTAGTACTTCTCCGGCAGGGCGAAGGCGATCTTCTGAACCAGCGCGATGGCTTCGAGGTGGTTCTGGTTCATCTTCCAGTTGCCGGCGATGAGCGGTTTGCGCGCCACTAGTCGTTCTCTCCCAGCACAGCGACTCCGGGCAGTTCCTTGCCCTCCAGGTACTCCAGCGACGCGCCGCCGCCGGTCGAGATGTGCGAGAAGCCGTCCTCCGGCAGGCCGAGCTGCCGCACGGCCGCGGCGGAGTCGCCACCGCCGACCACCGTGAAGGCGTCGCTCTTCACCAGCGCTTCGGCCACGGCACGGGTGCCGCCGGCGAAGGACTCGAACTCGAACACGCCCATCGGGCCGTTCCAGAACACGGTCGCCGCGTCGGCCAGCTTGCCCGCGAACAGCTCACGCGACTTCGGGCCGATGTCGAGGCCCATGCGGCCGGCCGGGATGGCCGTCGCGTCGACGACGTCGAACTCCGCGTCGGCCGCGAAGCCCGTCGCGGCGAGGACGTCCACCGGCAGGATCAGCTCGACACCGCGTTTCTCCGCCTCGGCGAGGAAGCCGCGGACCTGGTCCAGCTGGTCCTCCTGCAGCAGCGAGTTGCCGACCTCGTGGCCCTGGGCCTTGAGGAAGGTGTACGCCATGCCGCCGCCGATGAGGAGCCTGTCGACCTTGGTGAGCAGGTTGGCGATGACGCCCAGCTTGTCCGACACCTTCGCGCCGCCGAGGACGACGACGTACGGCCGCGCGAGGTCCTCGGTCAGCTTCTTGAGGACGTCCACCTCAGCCAGCACGAGGCCGCCCGCGTACGCCGGAAGCGCCCGCGCGATCTCGTAGACCGAGGCCTGCTTGCGGTGCACGACACCGAAACCGTCGGAGACGAACGCGCCGCCGGGGACGAGCGCGGCCAGCTCGGCGGCCAGCTCCTGCCGCTCGGCCTCGACCTTGCTGGTCTCGCGCGCGTCGAAGCGCACGTTCTCCAGCAGGGCCACCTGGCCGTCGTGCAGGCCGGCGACGGTGGCCTTGGCGGACTCGCCGACCAGGTCACCGGCCAGCGGGACGTCGACGCCGAGCAGCTCGGTGAGCTTCGCGGCGACGGGCGCGAGCGAGAACTTCGGGTCCGGCTCGCCCTTGGGACGGCCGAGGTGCGCCGTGACGACCACCTTCGCGCCCGCCTCGGCGAGGCGCTTGAGGGTCGGCAGGGCCGCGCGGACACGGCCGTCGTCGGTGATGGTCTCCCCGTCGAGGGGGACGTTCAGGTCGGAACGCACGAGTACGTACCGGCCCGAAACGTCCCCGCTCAGCAAGTCTTCGAGGTTCTTCAGCGCCATGGCTCAGGAGAGCTTGGTGCCGACGAGCTTGACGAGGTCGGCGAGGCGGTTCGAGTAGCCCCACTCGTTGTCGTACCAGCCGACGACCTTGACCTGGTTGCCGATGACCTTGGTCAGCGGCGCGTCGTAGATGCAGGAGGCCGGGTCGGTGACGATGTCGGCCGAGACGATCGGGTCGTCGCTGTAGCGCAGGATGCCGGCCAGGGGGCCCTCGGCGGCGGCCTTGTACGCGGCGTTGATCTCCTCGATGGTCGCGCTCTTGGCGAGCGTGACGGTGAGGTCGGTGGCCGAACCGGTCGGGACCGGGACGCGGACCGCGTAGCCGTCGAGCTTGCCGTTGAGCTCCGGCAGGACCAGGCCGATGGCCTTGGCGGCACCGGTCGAGGTCGGGACCATGGACAGCGCGGCGGCGCGGGCGCGGCGCAGGTCCTTGTGCGGCGCGTCCTGCAGGTTCTGGTCCTGCGTGTACGCGTGGATCGTGGTCATCAGGCCCTGCTCGATGCCGAAGGCGTCGTTGAGGACCTTGGCCAGCGGGCCGAGGCAGTTGGTGGTGCAGGACGCGTTCGAGATGATGGTCTGCGAACCGTCGTACTTGTCGTCGTTGACGCCCAGCACCACGGTCAGGTCCTCGCCCTTGGCGGGCGCGGAGATGATGACCTTCTTGGCGCCACCGGCGATGTGCGCCTTGGCGGCGTCGCCGTTGGTGAAGAAACCGGTCGACTCGACGACGACGTCCACGCCCAGGTCGCCCCAGGGCAGGTTGGCCGGGTCGCGCTCGGCGAGGGCCTTGATCGTCTTGCCGTCGACGACGATGCCCTCGTCGCTGACGCTGACCTCGCCCGGGAAGCGGCCGAGGATGGAGTCGTACTTCAGCAGGTGGGCCATGGTGGCGACGTCGCCGAGGTCGTTGAACGCGACCACCTCGATGTCGTGACCGGCGGCCTGCACGGCCCGGAAGAAGTTGCGGCCGATGCGGCCGAAGCCGTTGACACCTACGCGAACCGTCACTGCTGCCACTCCCTTGAGACTCGTCCGGGATCGCCCCGGTAAGACGTCCTTTACTCGGGCGCAACCCTAGCGTGCGTGCTCGGGCGACCCTCTTTGCCCTGACGAGACTTCCACCACTCGGTGGGTCAGGTCAAGAATCGATTAAGTGCGTCGCTACCAGGACGTCTTGGGAAAACTCTCAGCTTCACTGTGCTAGCCGTCGCTCCAGCGGCGTGCGCATCCGTGGCGTGACTCGCACCTCTCCGAACCACTCGGCCAGGTGGTTCGCCTCCGCCTCGACGGCCCGTTCGACGTCCGCGCCCACGTCCTCCAGGAGGTGATGGACGACCTCGCCGTCCGGCCGCTGCGCCCAGCCGCCGACGATACGGCCGTCGGCCCAGACGGTGGGCCCGATGTTGCCGGTGCCGTCGAACAATGGCGCCTTGTGCGGACCGAGGTACCAGTCGCGCTCGATCCACCCCATCGCCGTCGGGTCGAGGGACGGGAGCAGGGCGACCCAGGGTTCGGGCTCCGCGACCGGCTCCAGATCGTCGGCGAGCACCACGCCGGGGACGCCGTCGAGATCGACCTCGACCGGCTGAATCTCCGCGAGCGCCTTCTTCGTCTGGCCGATCGTCCAGCCCGTCCACCAGCGCAGGTCCGCGATCGGGGCTGGGCCGTAGGCGTAGAGCCACCTTCGGGCCAGCTCGACCCTGGCCGCGTCGGCGTCCCAGCCGGCGAGGCCCTGTGGCAGCCAGTCCGCCATCGGGGCCCAGTAGTACTGGCTGCTGATCCAGCTGCCGCGCGGGCGGCCGCGCACGATGCGGCCGTCGACCGCGAGCTGGAACAGGACGCGGCTGGTGACGTTGGCGATCGCCTCGTACGGCTTTCCCTTCGCCATCAGGAGTCGCTGCTTCAGGCGTGGCTCGTCCTGGGAAAGCTCCTGCGCCGTGGCGGAACCGCGGGCCTTCAGCGCGCGCTCCGTCGCGTCCTCGACCTCGGCCAGCCAGCGTGCCGGATCCGGCACGTTCTCCGGATGTCCCTGCGTGCCGAGGTGCTGTTCGAGCAGGCGGCGCTGCTTCTTGGCGATGTCGGCGGAACACGCGGCCTGCACGAGGGCCGCGTTCTCGTGCCCGAGGACGAACACCGTGCGGCGCATGCCGAGCATCCGGATCAGCGTGCGCTCTTCGTAGAGCGCGCTCTCCACTTCGGCGACGCCGTCGCCTTTCACGCGCGCCCAGGCCGACAGGTGCACGGACGCCGGATCCGTGGCGTGCAGCGCGACGACCGCGTCCGCGGCGGCGAGCACCGACTCGGCGGGCGTGGTGAGGCGATGACGCGTCGCGAGCCGGGCGCGGCGCTGCGCGATGTCGATCTTGGAGGTCACGGATCGGTTCTATCACCGGGGCCCGACAGTTTCGGCCACAAGCGGCTGAAGGGCGCTTCAGCTCCCCTGGACGCGCTCCAGCTCGAACACCGGGATGACCCGGCTGGTCTTGCTCTGGTACTCGGCGAACTGCGGCATGAGGGCCGACTGCCTGGCGTAGACCTCGTCGCGCTCGGCGCCGATGAGCACGCGTGCGCGTACCGGGAAGGTCTCGGTGCCGAGCTCGACCTTGGTGTCCGGGTTGGCCACCAGGTTGTGGAACCACGCCGGGTTGTCGTCGGCACCGCCCTTGCTCGCGAAGATGTAGATCCGGTCGTCCTCGAGGAGCGGGACGAGCGGCGCGATCCGCTCGGTCCCGGACTTCGCGCCGGTGTGGTGGACGAGGACGAGCGGGTAGCCCTCGAACATGCCGCCCGCCTTGCCGCCCGTTTCACGGAACTCGGCGATCACGCTTCGGTTGATCTTGTCGAAGTCGAAGGTGTCTGTCATGGCCTTGATCGTATGGCGCACCGAGTGATCCCATCGATGCTCAGAATGGCCATGAACATATCCATCTGTCGCATTATCATCGCCGTCATGGACCTTTTGGCCGAAGTGCTCGCCGTGGGCGGTGTCCGGGGCACCGCCGGCGCCCGCATCGAGGCGTCCGGGCCGTGGGGCATCCTCTGGCACGGCATCACCCGCGCCGCCTTCTACGCGGTCACCTGCGGGACGGCCTGGCTGGAACTGGCCGGGCACCCGCCGCGGCAGCTCATGCCCGGCGACGTCGTCCTGCTGCCGAACGGACCGGAACACACCCTGCGCAGCGCCCCGGACGTCGCGATCATTCCCAATCTGTGCACGGCGGCGGAGAAGGCGCGCGACTGCGGCGGCGTGCTGCGCCTCGGCTCCGGGGAGGTCGAGACGCATGTCCTCGGCGCGTCCTACGACTACGACCCGGCGGTGTCCACCCAGGTGCTCGCCACCCTGCCGGAGGTGGTGCACATCCGCGCGAACCGCGGCCGCGACGGGCTGGACGACACCGTGCGGCTGCTGTCGCGGGAACTGGCGAGCCCGCAGATCGCCACCGACTTCGTCCTCAACCGGCTCGTCGACATCCTCCTGGTTCAGCTGCTCCGCGCTTGGCGGACCGAGAAACCCGCCGAGACGCGGGGAACCTGGCTCGGCATCCTGGGCGATCCGCTGATCGGCGTGGCGCTGGCCAAGATCCACGAGGACCCGGCGAAACCCTGGACCACCGACCTGCTCGCGGCGGAACTGTCGACCTCACGCAGCACGCTGACCCGCCGGTTCCGCGAAACCACCGGCCGGACGCCCGGCGACTACCTGACGCTGTGGCGGATGGACCTGGCCGCGGTGCGGCTGCGCGACACCGACGACACGGTGGACACCATCGCGCGCTCGGTCGGCTACACGTCGGTGTATGCGTTCAGCCGGGCTTTCCGGCGTGCCCGCGACCAAGCGCCGGGGCAGTACCGGACGTCGACGCGGAAGCGCCTCACGCCGGCCGGGTGACCGGAACGACCTCCAGAAGTTCCTTCAGGCCTTCGAAATCCTGAGGATTCGTCGTGTAGAGCGGCATCCGGTGGGCGATGGCCACGCTGGCGATCATCAGATCGGCCACCCGGCGCCGGGGTGTCCTGCCCATCGCGAGCACGGACGCCGACACCCGGCCGAAGATCCTGGCCGCCTCGGTGCCGAAGGGCAGCGGGTCGAATTCGGACTCCACCCGTTGCAGCAGATCCGTACGCCGGGCCCGCTCGGCCGGATCGGTGGCGTAATGCGGCCCCGCGGACAGTTCGGCGAGCGTGATCGTGCTGATCGACATCAGGTCCGGCAGCTGGGCGTGGTCGATCGTCCGCCGGAGGATGAGGATGTTCGTGTCGAGCAGGCCGTGGACCTCAGCGGCCATAGGGATCTTCCGCCTCCCCTTCGAAAGCGTCGTCGAGGTCCGCGCGGAACCTGTCCGGGTCGATGAGCGGAGCGTTGGCCGAGCCGGTGGCGAACTGTTCCCGGGAAACGGCGTGACGACGACACAGCGGAACCAGCTGGGCGATGGGCGAACCGCTACGGGTCACGGTGAAGGTTTCCCCGTGCTCGACCGCGTCCATGATCTCGCCGGACCGGTTCCGGAGATCACGTTGGGAGATCTCGTGCTGAACGCTCATGACTCGAGGATAGCGCAGGGTGGCACGGTGTGCCACATCCAGGTCACGCCGTCTCTTCCTCCTGCTCAGGCTCCTCCGATGGCCGCGTGAACAGCCGCGTCGCCGACAGCCGCGCGACGCCGTCCGGCTCGCCGAGTTCGTCGGTCGCGTTCCGGATCGTCGCGTCGACGGACAGGTACTTGCGCCCCGCCCGCAGGTCCGCGTCGTTGCGCAGCCGCACGATCAGCGGGAACTCGCTCAGCGCGCCGGCGTCGAACAGGCCGGTGGTGTAGATCAGCTGGACACCCAGCGCCTCCGCGACCGCGCGCTGCAGTTCCAGCAGGTAGCCCGCCGACGCGCGGCCGATCGGGTTGTCGAGGAACAGCACGCCGGAATGCCGGTTGCGGGCCTTGCCGCGGTTGTTCGCCCGCAGCGCCGCCAGAGTGCAGTACAGGATGATCGCCGCGGTCAGCTGCTGCCCGCCGGAGAACACGTCCCGGATCTCGGAGACCCGCTGCCGTTCGGTCCGCAGCACCGAGTCCGGCTTCAGCATGTCGACCCGGAACCCCTTGGGAGCGGCGGCCTGCACGCCGCGCAGCACGAGCGAAAGCCCGTCCCGTTTGACGTCGCGGCCGTCGGAGGTCTTGCCCACCGCGGCCTCGTCGACGACCTCGCCCAGCTTCTCGGCGAGCACGTTCTCCTCGAGTTCGGTGAAGCGGATCCGCAGGAACTCCTGACCCGACCAGTCGCCGAGACCGTCGGGCAGCCGTGAGACCCGTTGCGCCGCACGGAGTGTGCGCAGCGCGCCGTCGACCATGCCCTGCAGGCGGGTGATGATGCCGCCGCGGTGCCGGTCGATCTGCGCGAGATCGTCGGTGAGCGTGCGCAACCGGGGACGCAGCGCCTCCGCCCATTCCGCGGCGTGGGCGGGCAGCTGGTCGCGGCGGACCGAGATCACCTGCTGCCGCACCGGTGTGCTGAGCTTTTCGAACCGCTTGTCCGTGGCGTACTGCGCCAGCTGGTCGGCCGCCGCCCGCACCCGGCGGTCACCCGCGTCGGCCGCGTCCTGCGCCTCGGTGAGCGCCGTGTTGAGCCGGGAGTGCTTGGCGCGCGCGGATTCGACGTCGCCTTCGAACGGCGCTTCTTCGTCCTCTTTGGACAACAGATGCGCCATCGATTCGGCCAGGAGACCGAAGCCGGACGCGGACGTCTTCGCGGACTCCAGTGTCGCTTCGGCCGCGGCGCGGCGCTCCTGCAGTTCCTCCCATTTCCGCGCGGCGGCGGACACTTCGAGCCCGGCTTCGTCGATCAGCTCCAGGCCGTGCTCGATGTCCTTCGGCCGCGCGTCGAGGGCGAGCGCAGACGGCTGTTCCGGCAGCTGGCCCAGTTCCGCCTTGCGGGTCGCGACGAGCCCGACGATCTCGGTGCGCTCCTCCTCCAGCACCGCGACGGCCCGGTTCGCCCGCGCCTGCGCCGCGGCCCGCGCCGAAGCGTCAGAGCCGTCCGGCGTCTCCAGCAGCGCGGAAGCCCGCTCACGGACGGCGTCGTCCAACGCCTCCAGTGCCGCCCGCGCGGACGCCTCGACGCTCTCGGCCTGGTCGAGCTCGGCACGGAGATCGCTGCCGACCTCCACCTTCGCGTACGCCTCGGAGGCCGACGCGAAGGTACGCCGCAACGCGTCCACCGGTTCGGCGGGTACGGAGTCGTCTTCGGTGACGTCGCTCGATCCCGGCACCTCGGCCAGTTCCGCCTTCGCGGTCGTCGCCGTGCGCCGGTGCCCGTCGGCGGTGCGCTGTTCCTCGCCCGCCTGCTCGCGCAGCCGGGAAGCCTTCACCGCGGCTTCGGACGCCGTGGCCTCGGCCCGCTCGGCGATCTCGGTGGCACGTTCGACGTCGTCGGTCCACTCCGGGATCTTCGCGGCACGCGTGGCGAGTGCTTCCAGCCCACGAACGCGCTCCCCCGCCTCGGCCGAGATCGAGCGCAGCTCGGGGATCCGCTCCCGCAGCCCGGCCGCCTTCTCACCGAGCCGCTGGAACTCCTTTTCGGCCTGCTCCAAGGCGGTCCGAGCGGTCTCGTGCGCGGTGCGCGCGTTCTGGAGCTGCTCGGCGAGCGTCGCGATGCTGCCGGGCGGGTAGTCCTCACGCCAGGTCTTGAGCTTCCACGACAGCGCGCTGTCGTCGGCCAGCGACGTCGCCAATGCCTCCAGCCGGCGCTGACGTTCCGCATGCCGGAGCGCGATGGCCTCACGCTCGGCGTCGGCGGCCTCCTCGTCGTACATCGCCGGATTGGGCGGCACGAGGAACTCGATCCCGGCCTCACCCGGCAGCCGGTCGGTCGTGGTGGCCTCGGTCGTGGCGACGGGGATGATCGTGCTGGGCAGCAGCCGCCGCTCCGCCAGGACCTTTTCGGCGAGCCGCACCTGTTCCGGTTCGTTCAGCAGGATCCCCGAGACCAGCTGGGGGGCGCGGGCCAGCACGGCCGCCCGCCGCTTCTTGTCCAAAGTGGACAGATAGCGCCAGCCGGACCACGCGTTCATCCCGGCGGCCTCCAGCGCGCCGAGCGCGGCCTGGACGTCTTCGGGAGCGGGCAGGAGGCCGCCGGACCCGAGCGCGTTCAGCGCGCGCTCGTCGACGGATTCCTCCATCCGCAGCGCGGTCTGTTCCTTCTCCGCGGCCGAACCCGCCTCGCGCAGACGTTCCAGCAGCACCGGGAGATCCGTCTCCAGCGCGACGTCGTCCGCACCGAGGAGTTCGCTCAGCCGCGGTTCGACGGCGAGCGCGTCGGTGCGCCGGTTGGCGCGGTCGAGTTCCTCGGCCGCGCGTTCCAATCGGTCCTTTGTGGACCCCGCGAGCCGGTGCGCGTCGTTGACCGTGGCCTGCGCGGCACGCAGGTCTTCGGCGACACGTTCGAGTTCCTGTTCCCGGCGGACGAGTTCCGCGGCGGCCGTCTCGGCCTCGGCCCTGGCCGCGCGCGCCGCTTCGGCGACGTCCGCCCCGGCCTTGAGCACGCCGGAGCGGACGGCTTCCGCGATCTCCTCCCGGATTTCGGCGATCCGCGCCCCCAGCCCGCGAGCCTCCGCCCGGCGCGACGCCGCGAGGTTCGCCGACTCGTCGCGTTCCGCCTGCGCCTTCTCCGCTTCGGCCCGCAGGGCGGCCACATGGGCTTCGGCCTTCGCCGCCTGCTCGGTGGCGTTCTTGGCCAGCCCCAGCAGTCCCCTGGCGAGCGCGCCCGCGGCGGCGTTGCGCGCCTGCAGCGCCGGCTGCGCCTTCTGCTCGCGATTCCCCACCAGTTCCCGGAAATCGCGGGCCTTGCGGGCGGCGTTGAGGTGGTTGAGCACGGTGGCGCATTCACGCCAGGCCTCGGCCGCGGTCTTGGCCTCGGCCAGTTCGCCGTCGATCCGCTTCTTGCTCTCCTGCGCCTCGTCGAGCCGCAGTTTCCCGACCAGGCGGCGGAGTTCGGTGACCCCGGCGGTGAGACGGCGGTGGTCGCCCTCAGCGAGCTTCTCCGCGGATTTCACCTCGTCGACGTGCTGTTCGAGCCCGCTCAGCCGCTCGTTCTCCAGCTTGTCGCGGGCGGCGACCTGACCGGCCAGCGTCCGCATCTCGGCGCGGGCCGCGTCGGCGAGCTTCCGCGACGCGGCGGCGACGCCTTCCTCCTCCGCCAGCGGCGTGAGCAGGTCGAGCGCGCCCGCGACGAAGTCCCGCTCCGACAACAGATTCCCGCGCTGGGCGAGGTTGTGCGCGTAGGTCGCGACGACCTCGGCGAGATCCTTCGGCTCCTCCTCCGAAAGCACCGCGCGCAACAGGAACTCGACGAAAGCCTCGTCGGTGCTGAAGGCGAAGGCGTCCGCCGCCTCGCCCTCACCGGCGTTCATCGCGCGCTGGTACCGGAAAAGCTCGGTGTCGAGGCCGAGACCGTCGAGCCGCGACGTCCATTCGTGGTGCCGCCGGGTCCAGAACAGCTCCAGTTCCGGCTCGCCGCCGTGCACCTTGTCGAGCTGGTCGTGGAAACCGGACATCGTCAGCAGCCTGCCGTCCGACGTCAGCGGCAGCGAGTCCAGATCGAGCGAGGGCGTCGGCCGGAAGCAGTACCAGGAATCGACGAGGTTCTCCGAGTCGGCCGACACCACGTGCCCGCGCCATTCCGAGACCTTGCCGGTGATCACCCGGTGGCCGGTCTCGACCTGCAGCCACTCCAGCACGACGTGCGAAACGTCCTTGGCGGCGACGAACTTCTCCAGCACCTTGGTGTTCGTCGTGCCGACGACCTGACGGCGGCCGGGCAGCATGACCGAGAAGATCAGCTTGATCAGGACGGATTTACCGCCGCCGTTCTCCAGGAACAGCACGCTCGCCGGCGACGGGCGCCGCGGCGGCCCCTCCCCTGCCAGGTGGATCCCGGCGCTGAACAACGCGTCCTGTTTGGGTGCGGTGATGGCGGCGCCGACGCCGCTGAAGTCCAGCACGACGTCCTGGTACCGCGCGCCCGCCGGGCCCACCGAGTGCAGGCGAACCCGCGAAAGCTCGTACATCGACTCCCCTTGGTTAAAGCGTGTCCGACGCGGCCGCGCGCAACGTTCCGCCGCCGTTGGCCACCGACACCACGTTCAGCTCGAGCAGATCGTCGAAGGCCGCGTCGGCGGCGAGTTCCCGCACCTGCACCTGGTAGCGCGGTGTCGTCCGGTAGGTCCCGCCCTGTTCTCCGCTGACCTGGACCAGAAAGCCTTGATCGGCGAGGAACCGCAGGGCCCGCGCGACCATGCCGCGTGTGGTGTCCGACGACAGCCTGCCGTCCTTGGTCGCTGCGGCCGCCGGACGCCGGGCGTAGGCGCGCCACGCCTGTTCGAGTTCGGGCGCGTCGGCCAGCGGGTCGTTGTTCGCTTCGGCCTGCGCCGCGCGCTCGTCGAGGATCCGGCAGGCCTCACGCACCATCGCGTCCACCTGCTCGACACTGACGCGGCCGATGTAGGTGTCGTTGGCGAGGTCGTCCGGACGCGGGTAGCCGAGCGCGGCGGTGGCCAGATGGACGAGCCCGTGCAGGACCTTCTCGGTCTCGCGGCGTTCGCGGATCTTGCTCTGCCGCGCGTAGCTGTCCATCTTGATCTCGAAGACGGACTCGTCGGTCGCCGCCAGCACCGCACCGGCCTGGAGGTTGACCTCCAGCACCATCAGCCCCAGCCCGGCCGCGACCGCGTGCGTGAGCTGTTTGAACGCCCTGTCCTCGCCGTAGCGCCGGACCAGGTCGCCGTACACGACGTCCCGCGACGGCAGCTGCTTCGGGCGCATGCCGAACGAGACGAGCCGGGCCGCGGATTCGACGTCCCCGTTGGTCGTCACGCGACCTCCTCCTCTTCTTCTTCGTGTCGATCGACCGTGGCCGACGAGAGCAGCAGGTCCGCTCCGCCGAACTCGGGATCTTCGAGCAGCGTGCCGTCGTCCACGGCCAGCAGCACCTGACGCTCCCCCTGCCGGAGCGCCGCGCCGACCTCGGGACTGTAGGCGTGCACCGCCCGCAGGGCGACCAGGGCGGGCAACGCGGGATCGATCCGGCGTGCCTCTTCGAGCAGCCCGGACAGCCGTCGCGGCACCTCGGGCAGGTCGAGCAGGTCGTCGGCGAGGCGCCACTGCTCGTCGCCGAACTTGTCGGTGACGTCGGCGGGCATCAGCTCGGGCTCGGGGATCTCGCCGACGAGCTGATCGCGTTCGGGGGCGGGCCGCAGTAGCAGCGACACCAGCGAGGACAGCGACGGCACGGTCGGCGGCGAGATCCCGGCACCGGCGTGGAAGAACGACTCGGCAGGCGCGACGGCCTGGGCGATCGGCAGGCCCAGCGTCGGCATCAGGAGCTGGCCGAACAGGTCGATCGTGGCGCGCTGCGGCGGCCCGGAGAACTGCTGGCGGTCCTGCTCGGCCCGGAACACCGCGCCCGCGTCGGCGAGCCGGGACTGGAGCCGCGTGTGGCGGCGGATGCAGTCGCCGACGATGTCGACGAGTTCCGCGGCGCGGCGTTTGCGGTCGAGGTCCTCGGTCTCGTCCCGTGACGCGGTGATGTTCTTGAGGATCGCGTTCTCGGCGCGGAACCGGGACTCGATATGGGACAGCGCCTGATCCAGCAGATCCGGGACCTCGCGCTCCCAGTCGACCGCGCGCACGTCGCGGCGGGTGGCGTCGAGTTTGGCGCGCAACGTCTCGCCGTACTGGACCGTCCGGTAGCGGGCCTGTTCGGCGGCGAGCTTCGCGTCGGCGAGGCGGCCGCGGTTGATCAGGTTCTCCAGTTTGACCTCGGCCGCGATCTGCGCGGACTCGACGTCGGTGTCCAGCGCGCCGACGAGCACGTTGATCGCCTCGTCGGTGGCGCGCAGGTAGACCTCGCCGTCGGGCGCGGCCAGCTCGACGAGCAGTTTGAAGTCGAACTGGCGGCGCTGATACCCGCCACCGGGGCCGATGGAGCCGTAGACGCGGCGGAACCCGCGATCGGTGGTGCCGACGTTGATCAGGTTGTCGAGCACCCACCGGGCGACCTTGGCGTGTTCGTCCGGCGTCCGGCCGGGTGCCTGGAGCGCCACGAACGGCAGCAGGCGCGCGATCACCTGATCGTGGTCGGCGCCGGTGTCGAAGTCCATCGACACGGTGACCTGGTCGATCGTGTGCAGGGCGATCTCCGCCATCTGGTAGATCGTGGCGTCCGCCCAGTCCAGCTTCGACTTGCGCGCGTCGAGGTCGTGCAAGGGCGCTGTGCAGGCCAGCGCCTTGAGGCGGCGCGTCAGCCCCTCGTCGGCCAGCCCCATCCCGGTCAGCTCGTCGTCTCGCACAGCAGGCCAGGCTAGTCGCCGTCCCCTTCACCCCGCACGGGTGACCGGGTGGAGCTCAGGTGTGGACGTAGGACTGGATCAGGATCGAGGTTTCGGCGCCGCCTCGATGCTGCAGAATCGTCCGGTCCCCGCCCGCGCAGTCCCGTCCGGCGTAGCCCCAGTGCCGCTCCGCGCTGCGGTTCACCATCGACCTCGCCGGGAACGGCAACGCGGTGCACTGGCGTCCGTCACTCGCCCAATCCGGCGGCAGCTGCACCTTGGCCCCGCCGTAGCCGGGTTCGGGCCAGAAACAAAGGAAACCTTCCGCGCAGTCCGGGACGACCGTGGCCGCCGGAGCCGAGCCGGAATGATCCGAAGCCAGGACGAGCACCACGGCGGTGGCGGCGAGCCCGGCGGCCACCGCCGAGCCCACCCGGAGCACGCGTCTTCGCCACGGTCTGGCGGGCGGGCTCGTTTTCACCTCGCCCCGGATCCGGTCGAAGCGCTCGAACAGTTCGGGCTTCCCGCAGCCGTGCAGATAGCAGCGCAACTGCCCCGCCGTCGGCAGCAGACCGTTCTCGATGTTGGACACCCGTTGCCGGGTCAGCGCGTCCTGGCCGAGCAAAGAGCGTTTGGCGACGCATTCCTGAGTGAGCCTTCCGCGCACCTCGCGCAATTGCGCGCCGAAGTCCTTCGCAGTGGACATGGTCCCCCCTCCCCATCGCCATTGTGTCGCACCCGGTCACGGTGTCGCGGGACGAACCGCGACATACCGCGACATCGTTTTCCCTGGTCAGAGCCACGCGATGCTGCTGTCGTGGACGTGTCGGACGACCGATCAGGGAGGAATTCACCATGAAACGTTCACTCGTTCCGGTGGCCGCGGCCGCCGCCTTGCTCGTCTCGGGTGTGGCCTGCACACCGGCTTCCGCGGCGGAAGAGGGCAACTGCACACCGGTCGTGCACTGGTGCGGCGGGGTCTTCAACGACACTCCGCGCGTCGTCACGGTGGCCGGGAACTTCGACGGCCGGAACTACACCGATCTCCTGCCGCTCAGTGCCGGCGGGCGGACCGGGCCGAACCGGGACATCGACGGCGTGCGTATCCCGGTCGGCTGCACCGCGCATCTGCGCACGATCGTCAACCGGTGGGGTGGCGAGGACTACGACGGCGGCGCCGCGTACGCGTCGGGCACCTGGCACCGCATCCACGACGACGAGGTCGTCAAGATCACCCGGCTCGCCTGCCGCTAGCCGGGGCGGGGTGCCGCCCGGCGGCCGGGGGTCCGGGCGGCACCACCCGCGGGTGACCGGGGCTGCTCACCGCCGGGGTGTCCCAGTAGCGTCGGGTCATGCGTGAAATGAACAGGGACGAATGGTGGGCCTTCGCGAGCGAAGGCACGCGGACGGGCATGCTCGGTCTGGTCCGCGCCAACGGGGCGGCGATCGTGACGCCGGTGTGGTTCCTGCTGAACGAGGGGCCGGACGGGGACGAACTGATCTTCACCACCGGCACGGACACGCTCAAGGGCAAGGCGCTGCGGCGCGACCCGCGGCTTTCCCTCGCCGTCGACGACCAGAAGCCGCCGTACTCGTACGTGCAGTTCACCGCCGAAGCCGTGTTGCACCACGACCTCGGCGAGATGCTCGAATGGGCGACCAGGCTCGGTGGCCGGTACATGGGTGAGGACAAGGCCGAGGCCTACGGCAAGCGCAACGCCGTACCGGAGGAGTCCTTGGTACGCGCGCGGATCACGAAGGTGATCGCCCGCGCCGACATCGCCGGCTGACCCCTTCCCCTCTCGCATTTAGTCCTCTGGATGCGGTCCTTGCGCGTGCAAGTACCGCATCCAGAGGACTAAATGCGTTTAAGGGGGTCACCCTCCGTGTTGATGTTGGTCAAGTATTGACACGAAGCACCCACTGGTGTGTGATCTGAACCATAGATAGGAAAGTTTCCTAACTAAAACTCCGCCTTCCCCGCCGGGCCCCGCCCGGTCCGCCGTTGTACCTCCCGACCCCCGAACTTCACGTATGGAGGCTCCAGTGGCACCCCGACCACCGTGGCGCGCGCTGCTCACGTGTGCCGCCGCGACGGCGATGACCGTCGCCGTCCTGCCGGCTCCGTCCGCCGGCGCGGCACCGACCGATCACGAATCCGAAGCCGCCACGATCTCCCAAGGCGCCGTCGAAAAGAACCACGCGGGCTACTCCGGCACCGGGTTCGTGAACTTCGACAACGTCGTCGGCAGCTACGTCGAGTACACGGTGAACGCCGCGCAGGCCGGAACCCAGACGCTGACCTTCCGCTACGCCAACGGAACCACGATCGACCGGCCGGTTTCCCTCAGCGTCAACGGCACCGCGGCCGGGACGCTGTCGTTCCCCGGCACCGGCGCGTGGACCACCTGGAAGACGGTCACGAAGGACGTCGCGCTGGCCGCCGGGGCCAACAAGATCCGCACCACCGCCACCACCGCGAACGGCGGCCCCAACGCGGACAAGCTCACCGCGAGCGGAGCGACCGACGCCGAGGCGCCGACGCCGCCGAAGAACCTGGCCGCCAAGGACGTCAAGGCCCGCAGCGCCACGTTCACCTGGGAAGCCGCGACCGACAACGTCGGCGTGGTCCGCTACGACGTGATGCGCGGTGGCAACGTCCTCAAGTCCGTCGACGGGAACACGCTCACCACGACCGTCGACAACCTGCAGCCGAACACGGCCTACGACATCTCGGTCGGCGCCTTCGACGCGGCCGGGAACCCTTCGCAGCAAAGCAATGTCGTCCAGTTCACCACGCCGTCCAGCGGAGACACCACACCCCCGACAGTGCCGGGGAACCTGCGCTCGACGTCGGTGACCGCGAACAGCGTCTCGTTGGCGTGGAACGCTTCCACGGACGACAGCGGCACCATCGCCGGTTACGACGTGTACCAGGGCACCACGAAGGTCGCGACGACACCGTCTCTCGAAGCCACGGTCACCGGCCTGACGGCGAACACGTCGTACACGTTCACGGTGAAGGCCCGCGACCTCGACGGCAACGTTTCGGCCGCGAGCGACGCGCTGACCGCGAAGACGAGCGGCGCCACGGGCGGCGGGATTCCCGAGTACGACAAGGACATCACGAAGGCGGATCTCGCCTGGTCCGTCGACTTCCTGCCGGACGGCACGGCGCTGGCGACCGAACGGGACCGGTTCGAGATCCTGCGGATCACGCCGTCGGGCGAGAAGACGACGGTCGGCAAGGTCCCCGGCGCGGTCGGCACCAACGGCGAGGGCGGCCTGCTCGGCATCGCGATCTCGCCGAACTACGCCACCGATCACGCGATCTACCTGTACCACACCGCATCCGGCGACAACCGGATCGTGAAGATGACCTACGACAACGGAAAGCTGTCTTCGTCGTCGACGCCGGTGCTCACCGGGATCGCCAAGAACCGTTACCACAACGGCGGACGGCTGCGGTTCGGTCCGGACGGCAAGCTCTACGCCACCGTCGGCGACGGGCAGAACAAGGACACCGCGCAGAACAAGGGCTCGCTCAACGGGAAGATCCTGCGGGTCAACCCCGACGGTTCGGCGCCGAGCGACAATCCGTTCTTCTCCACCGGTGGCAACGCCCGCTACGTCTGGAGCTTCGGGCACCGCAACCCGCAGGGCCTGGCCTGGGATTCGCGCGGTCAGCTGTGGGCGTCGGAATTCGGCGACGGCAAGCTCGACGAGCTCAACCTGATCCAGAAGGGCGGCAACTTCGGCTGGCCCCAGTGCGAAGGCACCGAAGGATCCTGCGGCGGCACGGTCGCGCCGAAGAAGACGTGGCCGACCAGTTCCGGCGGGCCGAGCGGGATCGAGATCGTCAACGACTGGATCTACGTCGCGGCGGTCACCAGCGCGCAGCTCTTCGCCACGCAGATCAACGCGGCGGGCAACGGCGTCGGTCCGGTGCAGTCGCTGTTCTCCGGCCGCTGGGGCAGGCTCCGCTCGGTCACCAAGACACCGGACGGCGGGCTGTGGGTCACCTCGACCAACGCGGACAAGAACGGCGGCACGCCGAGCGTGCTCGACAACGTGGTGGTGCGGCTGAAGTTCCCCGGCGGCTCGCAGCCGGGAGCGTTCAAGCTGACCAGTTCCGCGTTCGCCGACAACGCGACCATCCCGGACAAGTTCACCTGCGCCGGTGACGGCACCGCGGGACAGGACACCTCGCCGCCGCTGGCGTGGAGCGCCGGGACGACGGGCGCCAAGGGGTACGCGATCGTCTTCGCCGACGTGGCCAACAACGGCAACAAACTGCACTGGGCGATCTGGGACATCCCGGCCTCCGCGGCTTCGCTGCCGGAAGGACTGGGCTCGGGCTTCACGGTCCCGAACCAGAACGGCGCCAAGCAGAAGGCCATGGGCAGCGGGGCGAACTCGCAGAAGTACTTCGGCCCCTGCCCCGGCGGCTCCAGCCATCCCTACACGTTCACGCTCTACGCGCTGAAGTCGGCGACGGTTCCGGGCTTGTCCTCGTCCTCGACGATGGCGCAGATCGAAACGGCCATCAAGAACGCTTCGACGGCCAACGTCAAGCTGCGCGGCAAATCCAGCGCCGCGTCCTGAGCACGGCCGGGGTGTCCGGAGCGGCGCCGGGCACCCCGACCGTATCCAGTGTGACTGGAGGAACGCCACCCCGTCCGGGATTTCCCGGCGGGGTGGCGTTTTCGTGAAGAACAACCACGTTGACGGGATGTGAGCCGAACCGGCAGGATCATGGTCAGCAGGTCGTCCTGGTCGGGGCCCAGTGAAGACGCCTGCGGCGAACTGGGGAGAAAATTGCGTAATCTCAAGCGATTCGTCGTGTCCGTGGCCGTTCTCGCCGGATTCTCGGCACTGCTCGGCGCGCCCGCCGCCCAGGCGGACGAGCGCGTCGATCTCGGTCAGCTGAAGCTTCGTCCCGCCAAGATCCACGGCGTGGGCATCGCCGCCCAGCAGGACGTGTACCTGATCGGCCCGGCGTCCGACGAAAGCCGTTGCCTGGACGCGGATCTGGGCACCATCAACGGCAACGGCACCAAGGTCCAGCTGTGGACCTGCATCGTCAACCCGGACAACACCATCCCGGCCAACCAGGCCTGGTACGTGACCCAGATCCCGGAGGGGCACTACCGCTTCCAGAACGCCCACAGCGGCCGGTACCTGGATGCCGATCTCGGCACCATCAACCGCAACGGCACCAAGATCCAGCTGTGGGACTACATGGCGGGTGGTTCGAACCAGTGGTTCACGGTCACCGAGAACCCCGAGGGCTACCTGCGCCTGCAGAATGTGCGCAGCGGCCGGTACCTCGACGCCGACCTCGGCACCGCGGGCCGTGACGGCGGAGTCGTGCAGCTGTGGGACTTCGTGGCGGGCGCCAAGAACCAGTGGTGGTTCTGACCATGACGGTCCTCCGCAGGGGTGCCGCGCTGGCCGCCGCCCTCGTCATGACCGTGTGCGGCGCCGGGGCGGCGCAGGCCGCACCGGCGCACGAAGCCGGTGATTGTTCTTGGCGGCAGACCAAACTGAAGATGCCCTCCAGGATCGACTACGCCTACATCGACGGATCCGCGGGGACGGAGTGGATCGTCGGGAACGGCAGCGACCATTCCGAACCCAGCGAGGGGATCATCTGGCACAACGGTCAGCCCCGGATCATGCTGCGCTTCGCCGACGGCGCGTGGAACCACACACGGGACATCAACCGGAACGGAGTGGTCGTCGGGGCGAAGGTCGGTGACGGGCGCGAGTCCGCTCCGTACGTCTACCAGAGGTTCTACCGCTGGCTTCCGGCACCGGAGACCGGGCACACGTACGCCACCCGCCTCAACGATCGCGGCGACATCACCGGTTTCGTCGAGGTCGCTGGCGAGACCCGGATCGTCTTCTGGCCCGCGGGTGGGGCCGGGTACCGGATCCTCGGGGACGGATTCCCGGTCGGGATCGACGAAACGGGGCGGGTGGTGGCCTCGACCGGCGAGATCTACCACGCCGACGGCAGTCAGGGCAGGCTCCGTTCGCCCGCCGGTCTCACCGGGATCGTCGCGTCGCAGTTCGACGAAGGCGTGGTCGCCGGCCACGGCTTCGACTCGGCGGGCGGGCGCACGGCCGTGGTGTGGAACTCCGCGGGCGACGTGCTCTCGACCATCCCCGGCGCGACGGCGAAGGCGGCCAACTCGAGCGGGCTCGTGCTCGGGTTCCGCGGCACGCACGCGGAAGGTTCGGCGACCGTGTGGCGGAACGGGGCGGACGAGGCGACGATCACCGGCCCCAGGCCGGGTTTCTCGGACGAACCACATCCCTTCGGTGCGGATGCCGCCCTGACCGCGGACGGCACGATCATCGCCACGCCGACCGGTTTGCCCGAGCCGTCGTACTGGCGTTGCTCGTGATTTCCTGATGTCCGGTCCTTCACCGGCCGCTAAGCTCCGGCCGGTGAAGGACTGGACGTTCTGCCCGCGCTGCGGGGACCGGACGAGACTCGACGGCGCCGGCGAGGACACGCACGTCCTCTGCCCCGCCTGCGGCTTCACCAAATACGACAACCCCTTGCCGACCACGGTCGGTCTCATCCTCGACGGCGACCGGATCCTGTTGCTGCGCCGGGCACACGAGCCGCGCGAGGGCGCTTGGGACACCGTCGGCGGTTTCCTCTCCGGCGCCGAAACCGCCGAGGAGAACCTCGTCCGCGAAGGGCTGGAGGAGATCGGCTGCGAACTCCGGAACCTCCGCTTCGCCGGGACGTATCCGTCGGTCTACGGCGACACCGGCCTGAAGACGATCGGCCTCGCCTTCGTCTGCGAGCTCCCCGAGGACGCGGAAATCGTGCTGTCGGACGAGAATTCCGAGTACGCCTGGTTCCCGCTGGCCGATCGACCGCCGCTCGCCTTCGCCGACTGCGAGGCCGCGGCCGCCTCGCTCACCAGCCGAACAGGTTCCGCATGATCCGCGAGCAGCGCTCGGTCATCGCCGCGGCGTCCTGATCCGGCTGGTCGATCCACCAGCTGATCAGGGAGTCGACCACGCCGGTCCAGACCTGGGCGATCGCCTCGATGTCGCGGTCGTCGTCCAGCCCGCGCGAGTGCATCAGCTGAGCGGCGCCGACCAGCGCGAAGCCGTCGAGCCGGTAGCGGTAGTCGACCGCGACACCGGCGATCTCACCGGTCGAGGGCACCGTCGGGTCGCGTAGCAGCTTCCAGGCGTACCGGTCGTTGTCGAACGTCTCGAAGATGGCCGAGAGCACCGCGAGCGGCATCCGTTCCGGCGGCTCACCCTCCTCCGCCATCGTCTCGGCGACGCCTTCGGTCAGCCTGTCCCCCGCCCGGTGCAGGCAGGCGAGGTACAGCCCGTCCTTCGAGCCGAAGTACTGGTACAGCAAGGGTTTCGTGACGCCGACGCGGCGGGCGATCTCCACCATCGACGCCCCGGCGTACCCGTTCTTGCCGAACTCCTCCGTCCCGGCGCGCACGATCTGGGACTCCCGCTCCTCGCGGGGCACCCCCTTCGTGCCGACGGCCCTTGCTTCTGTCACGGCGGTTATCTTACCCTGAGGTAAATGACCCTAGGGTAAGTTACCTGATGGTCAGATAACCGGGGGCGGGACAGGGAGAGGTGCGGTGGCGGATTTTCTTGCCCATCTGAGTGACCCGGTGCTGATGGCGACGCCGGTGTTCCTGCTGTTCGTCGCGATCGAGATCCTCGCGCTGCACGTGCTGGGACACGACGACAACGTCATCGGCTACAGCGTCAAGGACACCCGCACCAGCATGTCCATGGGCGCGGTGGCGGTGGTGATCAACGGCGTCTTCCGCATCGCCATGCTGTTCGTGTTCGCCGCGCTCTACGAACTCGCGCCGGTGAAGTTCAGCCCGCACGACTGGTGGACCTGGGTCCTGATGCTGCTGGGCCAGGAGATCGTCTTCTACGCCTACCACCGCGCGAGCCATCGCGTCCGGCTCATGTGGGCGGGCCACCAGGTGCACCATTCGAGCGAGCACTACAACTTCTCGACGGCGTTGCGGCAGAAGTGGACCCCGTACTTCCAGCTGCCGTTCTGGTCGATCCTCGCCCTCGCGGGCATCCCGCCGTGGATGATCCTCACCGGCCTGTCGATCGACCTCGTCTACCAGTTCTTCGTGCACACCGAGAAGATCCGGAAGCTGCCGCGCTGGTTCGAGTACGTGTTCAACACGCCTTCACACCATCGGGTGCACCACGGCAGCGACCAGGAGTACCTGGACGCGAACTACGGCGGCATCCTGATCATCTGGGACCGGATGTTCGGCAGTTTCGTGCCGGAGGGCAAACGCCCGACCTACGGGCTGACCAAGAACGTCGACTCCTACAACCTGCTCAAGGTCGGCTTCCACGAATACGGCTCGATCCTGCGCGACGTCCGCGCGGCCGGCTCGTGGCGGGACAAACTCGGTTACGTGTTCGGCCCGCCGGGCTGGCAGCCCAAGGAAGCATTAAGCGCTCCTGCGCAGCGCGGGTGAGTTCTCCGGGCGGATCTCCGGCGGGAGGCTCTCCAGCGGCGGCCGCTGGGTGAGGGTCACGTCGGTGAGCACGAGTTCCCGCTCGACGGTCTCCCCCGCGCCGCGCCGGAACTGGGCGAGCGACGTCGACGGCGGCGCCGCGGAGATCACCCGGCCGCCGCGCTCCAGCCGGTCCATCAGGGTCAGCATGATCTGCGCGGCCATCCGGCCGAGTGCCTGGGTGCCCTGATGTCGGTGGGTCCGATGGCCGAGGTCGACCTGCGCGAGCGCGTCGAGCCCGTGCAGTTCGAGCAGGTCGATCAGGTGGCCGACCTCGACGCCGTAATGCGTGACGAACGGGATGCCTTCGAGCACTTCGCGCCGTCCCGCGTACTCGCCGGCCAGCGGCTGGACGAAACCGGCCAGTTCCGGCCAGTACATGTTGAGCAGCGGACGGGCGACGAGTTCGGTGACCCGGCCGCCGCCGTCGGGTTCGACGCCCGCCGCCCCGGCGAGCGGACGGTGGTAGAACCCTTTGACGTAGGCGATCGCCGGGTCGGTCAGCAGCGGCCCGAGCAGTCCGGTCACGTAGTCCGCGGTGAAGTCACGGAGGTCGCCGTCGACGAAGGCGACCAGGTCCCCGCTGGTTTCGGCGACGCCCTTCCAGAGCGCTTCCCCCTTGCCCGTCAGGCTTCCCAGTTCCGGGAACACCGCGTCCTGCGCGACGACGTCCGCCCCGGCCGCGGCGGCGACCTCGGCGGTCGCGTCCGTGGAATGGCTGTCCACCACCAGGATCTCGTCCACCAAGGGGAACCGTTCGACGAGCTCGCGCCGGATGGTGCCGACGATCGCGCCCACCGTCTCCGCCTCGTCGCGAGCCGGGATCACCACCGAAACCCGCGTCCCGCGTTTGGCGGCGACCAGCTCCGCCGCCCACCAGTCACCCGCCCGGCTGCTGCGCCGCGCGAGCCACGTGCCGACCTCCGCCGATACCCGCATGGCTGCCCCTTCCCTCGAAGATCACCTCACCGGTGAGCTTCGAGGGCGGCTGTTTCCATCCGTCGTCGCCGCGGAAACCGCCGCGTTACGCCTGCCCGCCGGAGGTTAACGCCCGGGAGAGCACCTCACCCGTCCGTCGTTTGGCGAGATAGAACGCCGCCTCGTGCGGCTTCGCCCCGTTGTCGACCGTGTAGCCGCTGTCCAGGACCCCGTCGGCGCCGGGGAACAGCCCGCTGAGGTCGGGCCGGGCGGCGACGAGGTCGTCCCGGTCGGCCAGGTTCACCCAGCTCGCGACGCCGGGCGGGACGGACGGCGGCTGCGGGCGGGTCCGTTCGTAGACGACCGTGCGCAGGCCCAGCGGGGAGCCGAGGGTGAGCAGCAGCGGCAACGGGCGACCGTGCAGATGGGCGGCCTCGTAAGCGACGACGGAACCTAGGGAATGCCCGATGATCGCCTCGGTCTCCGGCCCGATGTGCTCGGCGACGCGGGCCTGCACGCGTTCCCGGATCGTCTCGTCGGTGAGGTACAGCGTCACCTGCTTGAGTGCCTTGACCACCACTCGTTCGGCGAACGCCACCCCGAGCCGCGCGAACGGCTTCAGCCGCACCAGCGCGTTCAGCACCGGGCGGGCGGCCGCGCGCACGCCCTGGGTCTCCCCCGCCGGACCGCCGAGCAGGTCCAGTTCGGCCTTCGCCCGGTTCCGGTCCGCCTCGCGGGACGCCGAAGAAGCCGCGTTCCGGAGCCATTCCGCCGCCAGCGTTTCGGCGAGCGCCCACTCGTCCGGGGTGAGTTCGTCCGCGCCGCCCTGCTGGCCGTCCTTCCGGAAAAGGTCACCGTAGAAGGCCATCCGCGCGTCACCGGGCCGGGCGTCGCGCCACAGGGTGTCGGCCAGCGCGGCGTCACCGGCGAGCCGGACCCCGCCCGCCAGGCTCGGCAGCCATTCCGCCTCGAGCGTGTCCGCGGACTTCTGTTCCTGGGCGATGCCGTGCACCAGAACGATCCGAGCCATGGCGCACAGTATCGCGGGCCGCCCTTGCCGGTGGCCGCCCGATGAGACAAAGTGATCTCCGTGGGAGAGCGGAGGTCGTTGGTGGTCGCGTCGCAATGCGACTCACTGAACCTTCTCTCGTTCCTCCCCGACGCGGGCCATCAGGTCTCGACGGCCCTGCTCGACCCCGAGGTCGGCGGCTGCGTCCCAGCCCTCGAAGACGGTCGCGGTCTGCTCGTCGACCCGACGATGGTCGAGCTGGACGACGCGCTGGTGGAGGCGTTCGAGCGCGCGTCGGAGGACGAGGCGACGCTCTTCCTCTCGCTCGTCGGGCACGGCGAATACGCCGACGACGACTTCTACTTCCTCACCAAGGACACCGGGTTGCCGGTGGACAGCCGCCGTTCCTTCCTGTTCGCGCAGCGGATCAAAGAACTCCTCGGCCGCTACTCGATGCTCGACGGGCTGGTCATCCTGCTCGACACCTGCCACGCCGGTATCGGGGCGAGGCAGGCTGGTCAGCGCTGGCTGCGGATCGTCGGCGAGGCGGGCAAACGGTTCGACCTGCTCACCGCCTCGGACGACCGTGTCGCCGCGAACGGGTGTTTCAGCCGGTCGCTGGTCTCGGTCCTGCGGACGGGGCACGCGGAGTTCGGCGAACGCGTCCGGTGCGCGGATCTCAAACGCGTGATCACCGGTCTGTGCCCGGCGCAGACCGCCGTCCACCTGGGTTTCGACGGCACCCGCGAGGTCGCCGAGGCCGACCAGGGGCTGTGGCTCGCGCTGAACTCCTCCCCCGCCTGGCGGCGTTCGCCGCTGGCCGGCAACCCGGCCGCGCCCACCATCGAACGGCTGACCGCGCACTACCAGCCGGATCCGAAACTCGGCGAGACCGTCGGGCATCTGCTCACCGGCGCCCGGCTGGTCGCGATCACCGGCGAGGCCGGCGCGGGAAAGTCGACCATGCTCGCCGCGCTGGCCCGTCCTTCGGTGGCCGGATCCTATGTGCCGCCCGACTTCCTGCACGCCGTGCTGTTCGCGAGCCGCGGCGACACGGCCGAGCGGCTCGCGAGCGAACTCGCCCGTCAGTTGCGGCGCACGGTTCCCGGTTTCGCCGACGCCGAGCAGGCGCACCGCGCCGGTCTCGACGACGCCGGCCGGAGCGGTGCGAGCGCTTTCGATCTGGCGCTGCTCGGTCCGCTGCGGAGTCTCGCTCCACAATGGACCGGAGCCCCCGTGCGGATCGCGATCGACGGGCTCGACGACCTCGATCCCGATGTCCGGGCCCGGCTGTGCGGTCTTCTCCGGAGCCTCTCGACGGCACCGGAGCCGGCACAGGTCAAGACGGTCGTGGCCACGCGGGATCCGGCGTGCCTGCCGCCCGCGGTCGAGGTCCGCCTGGTGATGGCGGGCGGTTTCGACCCGGCTCCTGTGGTGCGGGAACCGGAGGACAGCGGGGACTGGGGCAGCGAGCCCGGATACGACACGGGGTCGCCCACCTCGCCGAGGATCACCCCCGCCACCCTGATCATCGACGTCCCCGGGCAGCCGCCCGCGCACCACGAACTGTCCTTCGGGCTCACGACGCTCGGCCGCAGCAGGAACGCCGCGATCCGGCTCGGGGACTCGCGGGTGTCCCGGCTCCACTGCAAGATCCGCTGGGACGGGACGGACGCGTGGCTGACGGACCTCGACTCCGCCAACGGGACCTTCGTCAACGGACAGCGGGTGCCGAGTGCCCGGTTGGCGCACGGTGACGTGCTCCGGCTCGGCGATTCGACGGTCACCTTCATCAGCGTGGCGCAAGAGGATGCCGACATCGAAGAGAGCACCGGCGCGGTGGCCTCGCCGCGGCCCGGTCACGCCGTCCTGCTGGAGTTGCTGGGGCTCGCCGCCACCCGCGGGCCCATCCCGATCTCGATCCTCACCGCGGCGAGCGCAGCGGCGGGCGGCCCGGACCGACGGGTGCGCGTCCGCGATTTCCTGGCCGGACTCGGCGACTCGGTCAGCCGGACGCGGGCGGGTCTCGACGACGAAACCGTCCTGTGGACCGGAGAGCCGCCCGTTCTCTCCCCCGACGCGGCGACCCGGCTGCGCGCCCGGCTGGCGGCGGCGACCTCGGAGGTGCCGCTCGTGGCCGGAGACGACGAGCCGACGCTGGAACAGAGCTACGCGGCGGCCAACGAGGCCGAGCACTTCTGGCTCGCCGGGCTCCGCGAAGACGCCTTCGCCGCATTGGAGCGGCGGGCGTCCCATATCCCCGTCGAGAACCGGGAACGCTGGGCGGCCTGGGCGAACCGCGCGGCCCGGCAGCTCGGCGACACCGACCGGATCACCTTGCGCTGCAAGGCGCGGCACGCGACCTGGACCGGCAAGGCGGGCGACGCGGCCGGAGCGCTCGCCCGGTTCGAGGAGCTGCTGCCGATCGCCACGGCCGCCCTGTCGAGTGGCGACGAAGAGGTCTTGAGCATTCGCCACAACATCGGCTACCTCCTCATGGATCTCGGCCGCTTCGAAGAGTCCCGGGCGGCGTTCGAAGCCCTGGTCCGGGACACCACCCACGCTCTCGGAGCCGATCATCGCGAGACGCTGCACGCCCGGCACCTACTCGCGGTGGCGACGGGCAAGACCGGAAACGGGGAGGAGTCCCTCCGCTTCTCCCGGGAGCTGCTGCCGCAGGCGAAACAGGCGCTGGGTGACGACGAGATCGTCAGCCACGTGCGGCACAACATCGCGTTCTGGAGCGCCGAAATCGAGCACCCCCCCCCCGTTGTTTCGGAGTATCGACGGCTCCTCGCCGAAGCGACGGGACGGCTGAATGAGCGGCATCCCGACGTCCTCGACCTCCGATTCGGGCTCGCGCTCACCCTCGCCAAGGCGGGCAGGGTCACCGAGGCGCTTTCGACCTGGACCCTGCTGCTCGCCGATTCCGTCGAGGTCCGCGGCGAACGGCACGACGAAACCCGGAAGATCCGCGAGCAGCTCGATCACTGGGGCGCGCGGGAGTGAGCGGTGAGCGCCCTGCGCATCGCGCTCCTGACCTACCGCGGAAACCCGCGCAGCGGCGGTCAGGGCGTGTACGTCCGGCATCTGAGCCGCGAACTCGCCGCGCTGGGGCATCGCGTCGAGGTGCTGTCCGGGCCTCCCTATCCGGAGGTCGATGAGGGCGTGCGGCTGACGAAGATCCCGGGCCTCGACCTGTTCGCGGAGCCGAACCCGTTCCGGACCCCGCGGCCGCGCGAGCTGCGCGACCTGCCGTCGTGGGTGGAATTCCTCGGCATGCGCCGCGGCGGTTTCCCCGAACCCCTCGCGTTCTCCCTGCGTGCCGCGCGCCATCTCGCGAAGCGCCGGGGCGAGTTCGACATCGTCCACGACAACCAGGGACTCGGCTACGGGATGCTCCACTGTGGACTGCCGACACTCGCCACGATCCACCATCCCATCGCCGTGGACCGGGCACTGAAGCTCGCGACCGTCACCGGACGGGAGGCGGCGCGGGTCGCGCGGTGGTACGGCTTCGTGGAGATGCAGCACCGCGTCGCGCGGCGGCTGCCCGCGCTGACCGTTTCGCGGGCTTCCCGTGCGGCCATCGGCCGGGAGATGGGCGTTCCGGAGGACCGGATCCACGTCGTCCCGCTCGCCGCGGACACCCGGATCTTCCGGCCGCGACCCGAGATCCCGCGCGTCCCCGGCCGGGTCGTGGCCACCGCCAGCGCGGACGAACCGTTGAAGGGGCTCGAACATCTGCTGGCGGCGTGGGACCGGATCGAAGGCGAACTGGTGATCGTCGGCAAACCGAAGCCGGACGGCCCGGCTGCGCGGGCACTCGCCCGGCTCGGCCCTGGCGCCGGCGTCCGCTTCGTCAGCGGGCTGACCGACGGAGAACTCGCACGGCTGCTGTGTTCGGCCGAAATCGCTTGTATCCCTTCATTGTTCGAGGGGTTCTCGCTGCCGGCCGCCGAGGCCATGGCCTGCGGGACACCGGTCGTCGCGACGACCGGCGGCGCCCTGCCCGAAGTCGTGGGTGACGCGGGGATCCTGGTGCCGCCGGGCGATGTCCCGGCGCTCGCAGAAGCGCTCACCAAGGTCCTCGGCGACGAACACCTGCGCGCCGACCTCGCGGCCCGGGGGCTGGCGACGGCGGGCACGCTGAGCTGGCGGCGCACCGCCGAGGAGACCGCGGCGCACTACCGGCGCGTCCTCGGCCGGGAGCGTGCGGAGTGCTGACCGTCGATTTCGACCGGTTCCCCGTCGGCCCCGGCGACCGGGTGCTCGACCTCGGCTGCGGGGACGGCCGCCACGCGTACGAGGCTTACAAACGCGGCGCGGACGTGGTCGCCGCCGACCTCGACGACACCGCGCTCAAACACGTGCGGGACATGTTCGCCAACCTGGCAGAGGCGGGCGAGGCACCCGGCACGGCTTCGGCGCTGGCCGTCCGCGCGGACGCACTCCGGTTGCCGTTCCCGAGCGGCTCCTTCACCCGGGTGATCGTCGCCGAGACCCTGGAACACATCCATGCCGACCGCGCGGTGCTCGCGGAGGCGAGCCGTGTGCTGGCGCCGGGCGGACGGTTGGTGGCGACCGTGCCGCGCTGGTGGCCGGAGCGGATCTGCTGGCTGCTCTCGGACGCGTATCACGAGGTCGAAGGCGGGCACATCCGGATCTACCGGCGGCGCGAACTGCTCGGCAAGCTCACCGAGGCCGGGTTGCGGACGACCGGCGGCCATCACGCGCACGCCCTGCATTCGCCGTACTGGTGGCTGAAATGCGCGGTCGGCCCCGACGAGGAGCACCCGCTTTGCGCGCTGTACCACCGGTTCCTGGTCTGGGACATCATGCGGAGCCCCCGGCCGGTGCGGTTCGCCGAATGGGCGCTGAATCCGGTGCTCGGCAAGAGCCTCGTCGTCTACGCGCGCAAACCGTGAAGGCCACCGCCGCCACCATCGCGGCCGTGCAGTGGCGGGACGGCGGAATCCCTTGGGAGCCCGGCGGGCACCTCGATCCGTGGAATCATCTCGAAGCCGCGATGGGTCTCGACGTGGCCGGGCTGCACGCGGAAGCCGAAGCCGCGTACGAGTGGCTGCTCCGCAACCAGCGCCCTGACGGATCCTGGGCGGCCCGGTACCGCGACGGCCGCGTCGATTTGTCCACTATGGACACGAACTTCACCGCGTACGTCGCGGTCGGGGCCCGGCACCACTTCCTGCGGACCAGGGATCACGCCTGGCTGGACCGGATGTGGCCGGTCGTGGACAAGGCCATCGACGCCGTCCTGCGGCGGCAGCAACCGTCGGGTGCCATCTCGTGGCGCGACGATCCCGAGATCCGGCTGGTCGCGGGCTGCGCCAGCATCCATCACGCGCTGACGCAGGCGCTCGCGCTCGCCTCCGTGCGGGGGCTGGACCGTCCACAATGGCGAGTCGCGGCGCACCGGCTGCGTGCCGCCCTGCTCGGCGAGCCGGGGCTGTTCGCCGCGAAACCGCATTCGATGGATTGGTACTACCCGGTTCTGGGCTCCGTCGTCACCGGCGCCGACGCGACGGAGCGGCTGGCGGCGGGCTGGGGCCGGTTCGTCGAACCCGGGCTCGGGGTGCGGTGCGTGCACCACGAGCCGTGGGCGACCGGCGGCGAGACGGCCGAACTGGCGCTCACCCTCGCCACTCGCGGCGACCGTGCCCGCGCGGGTGAACTCCTCGCGTGCCTCGCCCGGCTACGCCACGACGACGGCTCGTATTGGACCGGCTACCAGTTCGCGGACGAGGAATTCTGGCCGGACGAGCGCACCACGTGGACCTCGGGCGCCGTCCTCCTCGCGACCGCCGCCCTCGACGGCGACCCGGCCACGTGCGACGTCTTCGGCGAACACCGCGTTTAGTCCTCTGGATGCGGTCCTTGCACACGCAAGTACCGCCTCCAGAGGACTAAATGCGGGAGGGTCAGGCCTCGTCTTCTTCCAGCATGTCCGGGGTGACGGCCGATTCGGTGTCCGGAATGCCTTGTTCCTTCGCCTTTTTGTCGGCCATCGCCAGGAGGCGGCGGATCCGGCCGGCGACGGCGTCCTTGGTCATCTGCGGATCGGACAGCTGGCCCAGTTCCTCCAGCGAGGCCTGCCGGTTCGACAGCCGCAGCTTGCCCGCGGCGAGCAGGTGCTCCGGGGCGGATTCGCCGAGGATGTCCAGCGCCCGCTCGACCCTGGCCGCCGCCGCGACGGCCGCGCGGGCCGAACGCCGCAGGTTCGCGTCGTCGAAGTTCGCGAGCCGGTTCGCGGTGGCACGCACCTCGCGGCGCATCCGCCGCTCTTCCCAGGCGAGCACGCTCGTGTGCGCGCCGAGCCGGGTCAGCAGGGCACCGATCGCGTCACCGTCGCGCACCACGACCCGGTCCGCGCCGCGGACCTCGCGCGACTTGGCCTGGATGCCCATCCGCCGGGCGGCGCCGACGAGCGCCAGCGCGGCCTCGGGGCCGGGGCAGGTGACCTCGAGCGACGACGAACGACCGGGTTCGGTGAGCGAACCGTGCGCAAGGAACGCGCCACGCCAGGCGGCTTCCGCGTCGGCGACGCCACCGGACACGACGGCGGCGGGCAGCCCGCGCACCGGGCGGCCGCGCTGGTCGATCAGGCCGGTCTGCCGGGCGAGCCCCTCGCCGTCCTTGACCACCCGGACGACGTACCGCGTGCCCTTGCGCAAGCCGCTGGAGGAAATGACGTGCACGTCGGACTGGTGTCCGTACAGTTCGTGGATCTCCTTGCGCAGCCGCCTCGCCACCGAACCGGTGTCGAGTTCGGCCTCCACCACGACGCGGCCGGCCACGATGTGCAGCCCGCCCGCGAATCGCAGCATCGACGCGACCTCCGCGCGGCGCGGGCCGATCTTGGTGATCTCCAGCCGGCTCAGCTCGTCCTTCACGGCGGCGGTCATCGCCATCGCTGCCCCTCCATACCTTCAGCTCCTCCCCCGGTGAGACCGAGAGCGTCTCGCATACAGCCCGCGAGCGCATCAGGATCATGCCGCCCCGTCACGACCGGGTCAGCCACCGCCCCCAGCAACGCCCGCGCGCCCAGTCTCCCGGCCGCGTCCCGCAACCGGGCTGGTGAGGGCACCGAGTCCCGGTCCGCGATGACCGCGTCCACCCGTAATTCCGGGGCGTGCTCGAAGAGTACGTCCAAATGCTTCTCCGGCGAGAATCCCGCCGTCTCCCCCGGTTGGGGGATCAGGTTGAGGATCACGACCTTCGTGGCGTCCGTTCGGAGCAACGCGTCGTGCAGATCCGGCACCAGCAGATGGGGCAGCACACTCGTGAACCACGAACCCGGACCGAGGAACACCACGTCCGCGTCGAGCACAGCCTCGATCGCCTCGGCGCAGCCACGCGGCGGCCGGTCGGCCTGCCCGGTCGGGTGAAGACTGATCCGGTGCACCTGCCCCGGCGTCGTCGCCACCGCCACCTGGCCGCGGATCCGTCGCAGCGCCTCGGGATTCTCGGCGTCCAGCCCCGAAACCTCGCCTTGGATCTCCAGCGGTTCGGGTGACATCGGCAGGACCCGGCCGGAGATGCCCATGAGCCTGCTCGCCTCGTCGAGCGCGGCGACCGGGTCGCCGAGTACCTCGAACAACCCGGCCAGCAACAGGTTCCCGACCGCGTGCCCGGCGAGCGCGCCGTCGCCGCCGAAGCGGTGCTGGAACACCTCCGCCCACAACGTCCCGCCGTCTTCGGCGGCGAACGCGGCGAAGGCCTGCCGCAGGTCGCCCGGCGGCAGCAGCCCCAGTTCCCGGCGCAGCCTGCCGGACGAGCCCCCGTCGTCCGCGACGGTGACCACGGCGGTGACCTGCGAGGTCACCCGGCGCAAGGCGGTGAGGGTGGCGTGCAGGCCGTGCCCGCCGCCCAGGGCCACCGCGCGCGGTGCGCTACTCGCGGCCAAGGTCGCGGTGCACCACCTTCACGGCCATACCGTCCTCATTGGACAGACGCTGGGCGAGCTCCTCGGAGATGGCGACGCTGCGGTGCTTTCCGCCGGTGCAGCCGACGGCCAGCGTCAGGTACCGCTTGCCCTCGCGTTTGTAGCCCGCGCCGATCAGGCGCAGCAGCTGGTGGTAGCGGTCGAGGAACTCGTCCGCGCCTTCCTGGCTGAGCACGTAGTTGCGGACCTCCCCCTCGAGACCGGTGTGGTCGCGCAGTTCCGGGATCCAGAACGGGTTCGGCAGGAAGCGGACGTCCATCACCAGGTCGGCGTCCATCGGCAGGCCGTACTTGTAGCCGAACGACAGCACGGTGACCCTGGTCTGCGTGCTCGCCTCCGAGCCGAAGGCGTCCTCGATCTTGGCGCGCAGGTCGTGCACCGAAAGCGACGACGTGTCGAGCACGAGGTCGGCCTCTTCCCGCAGCGGCTCCAGCAGCGTGCGCTCGGCGGTGATGCCGTCGGCGAGCCTGCCGTCGCCCTGCATCGGGTGGCCGCGGCGGACGGCCTCGAACCGGCGCACCAGCACCGCGTCGGTGGCCTCCAGGAACAGGACGCGCGGCTTGTACCCGCGGGCGTCGAGGTCCTTGATGACCGAAGCGAGGTCGTCGGTGAACGCGCGCGAACGCACGTCCATCACCACGGCGACCTTGGTGATCGCGCCCCGCGCCTGCGCGCCGAGCTCGACCATGGTCGCGATCAGCTCGGGCGGCAGGTTGTCCACCACGAACCAGCCCAGGTCCTCCAGGCATTTCGCGGCGGTGCTGCGGCCGGCGCCGGACAGACCGGAAACGACCGCGACCTCCATCCCGGAACCGCGGCCCTCTTCTTGCGCACTCACAATGGTCCCTTCACCGATCACGTACTGGACTCCCCCGCCGCCGCGGACTCCCCTGCGAGCGCCGCGACGACCGCTTCGGCGGTGCGCCTGCCGAAGCCGGGCACCGCCTCGATCTCCTCTATCCGCGCTTCGCGGAGTTTCTTCACCGAGCCGAAATGCTTGATCAGCGCGGTACGACGAGCCTGCCCCAGCCCCGGCACACCGTCCAATGCGGACACCTGCATCCGCTTGGACCGCTTCTCGCGGTGGTACCGGATGGCGAAGCGGTGCGCCTCGTCGCGCAGCCGCTGCAACAGATACAACGCGTCGGAGGTGCGCGGCAGGATCACCGGATCGGGATCTCCCGGCAGCCACACCTCCTCCAGCCGCTTCGCCAGGCCGACCACGGCGATGTCGGTGACGCCCAGTTCGGAGAGCACATCCGCGGCGGCGGTGGCCTGCGGGCCAGCGCCGTCCACGACGAGCAGGTTCGGCGCGTAGGCGAACTTGCGCGGTTTGCCGGTCTCCGGGTCGATACCCGGCCGGTCCGGATCGACCCCTTCGGCGTTTTCCTTGAGATAACGGGAAAACCGGCGGCGGACGACTTCGGCGATCGACGCGACGTCGCCCTCTTCAGCGGCCTCACGCAAGGCGAAACGCCGGTACTCGGACTTGCGCGGGATCCCGTCCTCGAACACTACGAGCGAAGCGACCACGTCGCTGCCCTGGATATGGCTGATGTCGACGCATTCGATGCGCAGCGGCGCGGTTTCCAGCGCCAGGTAGTCCTGCAGTTCCGCCAGCGCGGCCGAGCGCGCGGTGAGGTCGCCCGCGCGGCGCAGTTTGTGCTGGGTGAACGCCTCTCCGGCGTTACGTGTCACGGTTTCGGCGAGCGCGCGTTTGTCGCCGCGCTGCGGCACCCGCAGGCTCACCCTCGACCCGCGCAGCCCGGACAGCCATTCGCCGAGGGCTTCCGCGTCGGCGGGCAGCTCGGGGACGAGCACCTCGCGCGGCACCGGCGAGCCGCCGTCGGGATCGTCCGCGCGTTCGGCCTGTTCGCCGTAGAACTGCGTGATGAAGTGGTCGACGAGATCCTTGACGTCCATCTCTTCGGCCTTGTCGATCACCCAGCCGCGCTGCCCGCGGACCCGGCCGCCTCGTACGTGGAAGACCTGGACGGCGGCTTCGAGCTCGTCGTGGGCGAAGGCGACGACGTCCGCGTCGGTGCCGTCGCCGAGCACGACCGCTTGCTTCTCCATCGCGCGCCGCAGCGCGCCGAGGTCGTCACGCAGCCGCGCGGCTCGCTCGAACTCCAGCTCTTCGGACGCGGCCGCCATTTCCTGTTCCAGACGGCGGATCAGCGCGTCGGTGCGGCCGGCGAGGAAGTCGCAGAAATCCTCGACGATCTCGCGGTGCTCGTCGGCGGAGACCTTGCCGACGCATGGCGCGGAGCATTTCCCGATGTAGCCGAGCAGGCACGGCCTGCCGATCTGGCCGTGCCGTTTGAAGACGCCCGCCGAGCAGGTGCGCGCCGGGAAGACGCGGAGCAGCAGGTCGAGCGTTTCGCGGATGGCCCAGGCGTGCGCGTACGGCCCGAAGTACCGCACGCCCTTCTTGCGCGCGCCGCGATAGACGTGCAGGCGCGGGTACTCCTCGTTCATCGTCACGGCGAGGACGGGGTAGCTCTTGTCGTCGCGGTACCGGACGTTGAACCGCGGGTCGAACTCCTTGATCCAGTTGTATTCGAGCTGGAGCGCCTCGACCTCGGTGCCCACGACGGTCCACTCGACGCTCGCCGCCGTCGTCACCATCTGGCGGGTGCGCGGGTGCAAGCCCGTGATGTCGGCGAAGTACGAGTTCAGCCTGCTTCGAAGGCTTTTCGCCTTGCCGACATAGATGACCCTCTTCGTGGCGTCACGAAATTTGTACACGCCAGGGGCGTCCGGGATGCTCCCCGGCGAGGGACGGTAGGTGGTCGGGTCAGCCACGTCGACAAGCCTATGGGGCACCACCGACAGTCTTACGAGGCCCCGTCCTTACGCGCGGTCCGGTCAACCCTTCGAGTGGCCATTCCCACCATCCGGTCCGTCTTTCACCACGCATACCGACCTAAGTCGGGTCTTCCGCCGTACCCGACGTTCGTTGGTTCCTAGCGGGTGAATCGGTTGATTACTTTCCGTCCCAGTTCCACTTCATTCGGTTCTTCGTCAGATGACGCTCGAAAGGACTCCTGCACCGTGAGCCGTCTTCGTACGCTGGGCGCCGCCACCCTCGCCGCCGCAGCCCTCACCATGACCGCGGGCGCCGTCGCCTCCGCGGGCACCCCGACCGGTGTCCAGCCCAACATCGTGGGCGGCGGCACCGCCCCCACCGTGAGCTGGGGCGCCCAGGTCTACGTCAACACCCCGGGCCGTCAGTGGGACGGGTTCAACTGCTCCGGCAGCGTCATCGCCCAGCGCTGGGTGCTGACCGCCAAGCACTGCCTCGACTCCGACGGCACCGGCATGCGGGTCCGCGTCGGCAGCAACCAGCTGCAGGGCGGCCGTGAGATCGCCGTCGACCGCAAGGTGTCGTCGCCGGCCGGCTCCGACATCTCGTTGCTGCACCTGGCCTCCGACGCCGGCGTCACGCCGATCACCCTGGCGAGCTCGAACCCGTCGGTCGGCAGCACCAACCAGCTCTACGGCTGGGGCCGCGAGACCCCGACCGGCCCGCCCGCCTCGGCGCTGAAGGTCGCCAACGTGCGCGTCTCGGGCAGCTCGACCGACGCCTACGGTGGCCCGGCCATCCAGAGCGTCGGCATCGACGGTTCGGCGTGGAAGGGCGACTCGGGCGGCCCCCAGGTCTCCAACGGCGTCCAGGTCGGTGTCGCTTCGACCGTGCAGAACCAGAGCGGCTCGAACATCCGCGGCACCAACAACTACGGCAGCGTCGCTTCGGCCCGCTCCTGGATCCGCTCGACCACCGGGGTCTGACCTCCACCCCGGCCGGGGCCCCTGCCGCGACGTGACCCGTCGCGGCAGGGGCCCCTTTCACGTCGGGGTGTCGGTGGGGTGTGGGACGCTCGCGGGCATGCGGATCGCGACCTGGAACGTGAACTCGATCGGGCCCCGGCTGCCGAGGGTGCTGGAGTGGCTCGGTTCGGCTCAGCCGGACGTGCTGTGCCTGCAGGAACTCAAGAGCGGCACCGACGCCTTCCCCGTCGAAGCGGTGCGCGAACTCGGCTACGAGACGGCCGCCTACGGCATCGGGCGCTGGAACGGCGTCGCGATCCTGTCACGCGTCGGGCTGGAGGACGTGACACGCGGACTGACCGGTGAGCCCACCTTCGAGGACAAGACCGACGCGCGGGCCATCGGCGCCACCTGCGGCGGGCTGCGGCTGTGGTCGGTGTACGTGCCCAACGGGCGCGACCTGGAGAACCCGCACTACGGCTACAAACTCGCCTGGCTCTCCGCGCTGGAGGCGACCGTGCGGGAGGAGCAGGCGCGCGGACTGCCGTTCGCGGTGCTCGGCGACTTCAACATCGCGCCGACCGACGCGGACGTCTGGGACATCGGCGTGTTCGCCGAATCGACGCACGTGACCGAACCGGAGCGGAAGGCGCTCGCCGCGCTGCGGGACCTCGGGCTGTCCGACGTGTTCCCTCGGCCGCTGAAGTACGACCACCCGTTCACTTACTGGGACTACCGGGCCGGGAACTTCCCGAACAACAAGGGAATGCGGATCGACCTCGTGTACGCCGACGCCGTCGTGGCCGGCGCGGTGACGGATTCCTATGTGGACCGTGAGGCGCGGAAGGGGAAGGGGCCCTCGGACCACGCGCCGATCGTGGTGGATCTTTCGCTCTGAGGGGCCCGCGGGTGGTCCCGGATGTCATGAAAGGGCCGTTCAGGACGTTTTTCGTCCTGAACGGCCCTTTCATGACACTTGAGTGAGCCCGGCGAACGCCGCCTGCCCAGATGCTAGGAACGGTCCTTTCCTGGCAAATTTTGCAAGGAAAGGACCGTTCCTAGCACTTGAAGGAGCCGGAGAGCGGCGTCAGCCTCCTTGGCTCCAGTCCGTGAAGGCCTCCTTGAGGGACTCTGGGTCCCTCAAGGAGGCCTTCACGGACTGGACGACCGCCACAAGCGCCCCACCTGCACCACTGGTCACAGCGGCCGCGCGTGAAGGGCCCCTTCCCTCGGCTCAGCCGAGGAAACCCGACCTTCACACCTTCCCCAAGTACGTGAAGGCCCCCTTCACTGCGCTAGACGCAATGAAGGGGGCCTTCACGTACTTGCACACCGCAAGGATCGCATTCAGAGGACGAAACGCGCCCGGTCGGGAAAAGGCGAGCGTCAGCCCTCCCAGGCCGCCTTGTGCAGCCGCCGCAACGCCCGCACCGCCGCCACCGCGCGTTCCCGATCGACGGCCTGCACGGCCATGACCGAGTAGTACTCGTCCTCCGGCAGCTCCAGCCGGGCCCACGAAGCCCCGTCCGGGAAGCTCACCGAGAGCACCTCGCTCCACGCGAACTTCTTGGTCATCAGCACGTTCCGGACCTCGATGCCGTCCGCGTCGGCCTTCACGCGCGCGGTCGCGAACAGCATCGTGCCCGCGGCGAGCAGGACGCCGATGCCGATCATCGCCGCCTGGTCGGACGGCTGGAAGATCACGCCGGTGTCCGAGCCGCGCAGCAGCACCGCGACGACCACGAACGTCGCCAGCAGGATCACCGCCAGCACGGAGCACATCACCAGGGCGCGGCGGGGCCGCACCACCACGACCTCGGACTCCGTCATCACATCCGCCTCGACGCTCACACGAATCCCCGCTCGGTCCACGGCTGGCGCAGGTTCCGCAGCGCGTGCGCGGCGTCCAGCGCGGCGACCGTCGCTTCGTAGCCCTTGTCCTCGACGGAGCCGGGCAGACCCGACCGGTCGAGGGCCTGCTGCTCGGTGTCGCAGGTGAGGACGCCGTTGCCGACCGGGGTGCTCTCGTCGAGCGCGACCCTGGTCAGCCCCGCGGTGACCGCGTCGCAGACGTACTCGAAATGCGGCGTCCCGCCCCGGATGACCACGCCCAGCGCGACCACCGCGTCGTGCGTGCGGGCCAGCGCCTGCGCGGCGACGGGCAGTTCGACGGCGCCCGCGACACGCACGACCGTCGGCTCCTCCTCCAGGTCGGCCGCCTTGGCCGCCTCGAGGGCGCGGTCCAGCAGGGCGCTCGTGATCTTCGTGTGCCAGCGCGTGGCCACGATCCCGAGCCGGATGTTCTTACAGTCGGACAGGTCGAGTTCGACGTCCGGACGGCCTTCGCCGCTCACCGCGTGCCACCTCCGTTGCCCTGGTCGACCTCGGCGCCGACCTGGTCGAAATGCTCCAGCTGGGACAGGTCGTGCCCCATCCGGTCCCGTTTGGTCTTGAGGTAGCGCAGGTTCTCCGGGTTCGGCGAGATCGGCAGCGCGACCCGCCCGGTGACCCGCAGGCCATAGCCCTCCAGCCCGACGCGTTTGGCCGGGTTGTTCGTCAGCAGCCGCATCGAGCGGACGCCGAGGTCGCACAGGATCTGCGCGCCGGTGCCGTAGTCCCGCGCGTCGGCGGGGACGCCGAGCTGCAGGTTCGCGTCGACGGTGTCCGCGCCGGCGTCCTGCAGCTGGTAGGCCTGCAGTTTGTGCAGCAGCCCGATACCGCGGCCCTCGTGGCCGCGGATGTAGAGCACGACGCCGCGGCCTTCCTTGGCCACCGCTTCCAGCGCGGCCTCCAGCTGCGGGCCGCAGTCGCAACGCAGCGAGCCGAAGACGTCACCGGTCAGGCACTCGGAGTGCACGCGGACCAGGATGTCCTCGCCGTCGCCGATCTCGCCGTAGACGAACGCGATGTGCTCGATGCCGTCGAGCAGGCTGTCGTACCCGACCGCGCGGAACGTGCCCGCGTTCAGCGGGATCCGCGCCTCGGCGACCCGCTCGACCTGCTTCTCGGTGCGCCGCCGGTACGCGATCAGGTCGGCGATGGTGATCATCTTGAGGTCGTGGTCCGCGGCGAAGACCTCGAGTTCGTCGCGGCGGGCCATGTCGCCCTCGTCCTTCTGCGACACGATCTCGCAGAGCACCCCGGACGGCGAAAGCCCGGCCAGCCGGGCCAGGTCGACGGAGGCTTCGGTGTGCCCCGGGCGCCGCAGGACGCCGCCCTGCTTGGCGCGCAGCGGGACCACGTGGCCGGGGCGCCGGAAGTCCGACGCCTTGGACGCCGGGTCGGCGAGCAGGCGGACGGTATGCGACCGGTCGGCCGCGGAGATGCCGGTGGTGATGCCCTCGGCGGCGTCGACCGTGACGCTGTACGCGGTGCCGCGCTGGTCCTGGTTCGTGTGGTACATCGGCGGCAGGTCGAGCCGGTCCGCCTCGGCCTCGGTCAGCGCCACGCAGACGTAACCCGAGGTGTAGCGCACCATGAACGCCATCAGTTCCGGCGTGGCCTTCTCCGCCGCGAAGATCAGGTCGCCCTCGTTCTCGCGGTCCTCGTCGTCCACCACGACGACCGGACGGCCCGCCTTGATGTCGGCGATCGCCGCCTCGATGGCATCGGCGTTCACTGCCACCACCCCGCCCGCACAGGGGGTCAGATCGGCCGACCCCGGAATCGCACTCGTCTCGCTCACGCCCGCTCCTCCGTACCGCCATTGTCCCCCTGCGCGCGCAGGTGCGGCATGGCCAGCTTCTCGACGTACTTGGCGACCACGTCCACCTCGAGATTCACCAGGTCACCCGGGGTGTTCCGGCCGAGCGTGGTGAGTTCGAGGGTGGTCGGGATCAGGGCGACGGAGAACTCCTCGTCGGTCACCGAAGCGACCGTGAGGGAGACACCGTCGACCGCGATCGACCCCTTCTCGACGACGTACCGGGACAGCTTCTTCGGCAGCGCGAACGTGGTGAGTCCCTGCTCGTCGCGGTTGAGGAAGACGCCGGTGCCGTCGACATGGCCCTGCATGATGTGCCCGCCGAGCCTGCCACCGGCCGGCGTCGCGCGTTCGAGGTTGACGACGTCGCCGACCTGCACCTTCGTGAGGCTGGAGCGCTGCAGGGTCTCGTGCACGACATCGACGGTAAACTCACCGCCCGCCACCGCGACCACGGTGAGGCACACGCCACTCACCGCGATGGAGTCGCCGTGCCCGGCGTCGCTGGTCACCAGCGGCCCCCGAACGGTCAGTCTCGCGGCGTTCGGGACCTGCTCGACCGCGGTGACCTCGCCGAGTTCCTCGACAATGCCGGTGAACACTCCTGCTGCCCTCCTCCTGGCTCGCACCGCCGCTGGGAACGGTGCTCCCCTCATCCAACACCCATCGCGGCCGATTCCTTCTCCTGACCCGACGGCGGATCACGAGGCGGGATCAGCCGCGGACGCGGGCCGCCTGCTCGCGAAGCGCCGCGACGGCCTTACCTGGGTCTTCGGCGCCGTAGACGGCGGAACCGGCGACGAAGCAGTCCACTCCGGCTTCGGCGGCCTGCTCGATGGTGTCGGCGTTGATCCCGCCGTCGATCTCGACGACGAGCTTGAGGTGGCCGGTGTCGACCAGGCGCCGCGCGGTGCGGACCTTGTCGAGGACGCCCTCGATGAACGACTGGCCGCCGAAACCGGGCTCGACCGACATCACCAGGAGCGTGTCGTAGTGCTTGAGGGTCTCGAGGTGGTCCTCGATCGGCGTGTTCGGCTTGATCGACAGGCCGGCCTTCGCCCCGGCGGCGCGCAGGTTCTTCGCCAGCGCGATCGGGTCGTGCGCGGCCTCGACGTGCACGGTGACGTTGTAAGCGCCCGCTTCGGCGTACCCGATGGCCCACTTGTCGGGGTTCTCGATCATCAGGTGGCAGTCGATGGGGACGTCGGTGGCCTTGAGCAGCGACTGCACCACGGGCAGGCCCAGGGTCAGGTTCGGCACGAAGTGCGCGTCCATGACGTCGACGTGGACCCAGTCCGCGCGGGTGTCCCCCTCCCCCGCGACGGCACGGATCTCGTCGCCGAGCCGGGCGAAGTCCGCGGAGAGGATGCTGGGTGCGATCAAAGGTCGGTGAGCCACGCGCCCGAGTGTAGGAGGACGCCGCTAACGCCCGCTAACCGGCTGTGACCGTCGACCCGGTCTGGAGTATGACGCGAAATGGCACCGCAGTGGGAGGTGCGCGCACACGCCGCCGAATAGCGTTCCCCTCATGGTCAACCCACTCAAGCCCCTCGTGCGGATCGGCAGCTACCGCAGCGTCCCGTTCGGACTCCTCGGCATGGCGATGACGGCGATCCCGTTCCCCATCGCGCTCATTCCCGCCGTCCTCGTCCCGGGTGACGTGTGGGCGAAGATGGTCTACGGCGTGCTCGCCATGGGCGTGCTGGTCGTGCTGGCCGGTTTGCCCGGACCGATGCGGCGGGTCGGTATCTGGTTCTCCAACCAGATGCTGGACACCCGGATCGCGCAGCCTCCGCAGCACACGAAGGTCGCCTGGGCGGAGCGCTGGCGCTCGGCGGCCTGGCTGCTCGTGCACACCGCGCTCGGCTGGGTGCTGTTCGGCCTCGGCTGTTTCCTGATGCTCGGCTTCGTGTTCGCCATCGTGTGGGCGGGAGGCGGCGGCAGCCCCATCGAGTTCTTCGGGGAACGGGTGACGATCGAATCGGGCACCGGCGGGCTGTGGACGCTGCCGATCGCGCTGGTCACGCTCGTCGTCATCGCGTACGTCCTCGCCGGTTTCAGCAAGCTGTTCCAGTACGCCGCGGTCGCCCTGCTCGGCCCGTCCGCCGCCGAGCGCGTCGCCGCGGCGGAAGTCCGGGCGAACCATTTCGAGCAGCGCAACCGGCTGGCCCGCGAACTGCACGACTCGATCGGGCACACGCTGACGACGTCGACCATCCAGGCCGCCGCGGCCGCCGAACTGGTCGATTCCGAACCGCAGCTGGTGCGCCGGGCGCTGGGCACCATCGAGGAGTCTTCGAGGGCGGCGCTCGAAGACCTCGACCACGTACTCGGCCTGCTGCGGGAGGACCGGTCGTCCCGCGAGCCCGAACGGCGGCTCATCGAGGCCGGGACGCTGGCCGAACGGGCCCGCGCGGGCGGCGCGGAGATCGACTACGAGCTCACCGGCCCCGCCGCCGAACTGCCCGCGACCCTTTCGCGGGAGGCGTACCGGATCGTCCAAGAAGGACTGACGAACGCGTTGCGGCACGCCCATCCCGGCCCGGTGAGCGTGCGGGTCGCGGTACTCGCCGACGCGCTGCGGATCGAGATCGTGAACCCGCTCATGGAGCACGCGGCCTCCTCGGGCCGCGGCGGCAACGGGCTGCCGGGGCTCACCGAACGCGTCGAGGCCCTGCGCGGGGAGCTCGTCGCGGGGCCCGCCGTCGACGGGGAACCGTTGTGGCGGCTGGTGACCACGATCCCGCTACGGTCGCGCTCATGACACTGCGCGTCCTGATCGTCGACGACGAACCCTTGCTGCGAGCCGGTTTGCGTTCCCTGCTGGACAACCAGCCGGATCTGACCGTGGTCGGCGAGGCGGACGACGGCGGCGAGGTGGTCGATCTGGTGCGGCGGACGCATCCCGACGTGGTCCTGATGGACGTGCGCATGCCCGGGGTGGACGGGATCGAGGCGACCCGGCGGGTGCTGGCCGAGATCCCCGACCCGCCCAAGGTCCTCGTGATCACGACGTTCGACAATGACGATTACGTCTATGACGCGCTGCTGGCCGGGGCGAGCGGCTTCCTGCTGAAGCGGGCGCGCAAAGAGGAGTTCGCGCACGCCATCCGGACGATCGCCGCCGGGGAGACACTGCTGTTCCCCGACGCGATCCGCCGGATGGTCACCGCGCGCCCGGCGCCGTCCGGCCTCGCTCCCCGCCCGTCGTCGCTGACGAAACGGGAGACCGAGGTGCTGCGCCTCATCGCCACCGGGAAGTCCAATGTGGACATCGCGGCCGAGCTGGTCATCAGCCTCGAAACCGTCAAGACCCATGTGGGCAACATCTTCGGGAAACTGGGCGCGGCCAACCGGAGCCAGGCCGTGGTGTTCGCCTACGAGACCGGCGTCGTCGCGCCAGGGCACAGCCTGCGCTGAGCGGCATGGTGGGGCAAACCTCAGTAAGGCGTGGGGGTTCACCCCATGGCCACCGCGTCCGAGCCTCCCTAGCGTGGAACCCATGCGAAAATCCTTGCCAGGCAAGAAGATCGTCGCCGTCGGTTCACTGGTCGCGCTGCTCGCCGCGACGACCGCCACTCCAGCTTTGGCCGTGACCCACCCGCGGGACGAAGTCGACAAAGCGCTGAAAACACTGGTGCAGGACGGCGTCCCCGGCGCGCAGGCGACCGTGACGAGCCCGTCCGGGCGGTCGTGGTCGGAGCGTGAGGGCGTCGGGAACGCCGAGACCGGGACACCGTTCCCGCACGACTCGAAGTTCCGGGCGGCCAGTATCACCAAGACCTTCGTCGCGGTCGTGGTCCTGCAGCTCGTCGCCGAGGGGAAGGTGCGGCTGGACGCGCCGATCGACCGCTACCTGCCCGGGCTCGTCCGCGGGAACGGCAACGACGGCACCAAGATCACCGTCCGGCAGCTGCTGCAGCACACGAGCGGGCTGTACAACTACGTCCGCGATCTCGACATCGACGAGTGGCGGCATCGCGGCGCCGAACCGGGAGAACTGCTGGCTGTCGGTCTGGCGCATCCGCCGGACTTCGCGCCGGGCACGGACTGGAGGTACTCCAACACGAACTACGTCATCGCGGGCATGCTCATCGAGAAGCTCACCGGCCGCTCGGTCTCCACCGAGATCCGGAAGAGGATCGCCGAGCCGCTCGGCCTGCGCCACACCTACCTGCCCTTGCGCGGCGACGAGCGCCTGCCGCAGCCGCACGCCAGGGGCTACGCGCCGGGTCTCGTCGACTACACCGAACTGGATCCCTCGCTCGCCGGGGCCTCCGGCGGGATCGTTTCGACCGGCGCGGAGCTGAACCGCTTCTACGGAGAGCTCGTCGACGGCCGTCTCCTGCCCCGGGCACAGCTGGCGGAGATGCAGCGGACCGTGCCGGCGGGCCTGGGCATCCCCGGAGCGGAATACGGGCTCGGGATCGCGTCGGTGCCGCTGTCCTGCGGCGGGAGGTTCTGGGGCCACGGCGGCAACCTCCGCGGCTTCGCGAACATCTCGGGGGCGGTCCCGCACGGGAAGAAGGTGAACGTCGTGGTCAACCAGGACCCGCTGCCGGACGGGGCGTCGGCGCATCTGGCGGCCGCGGTCGACACGGCGTTCTGCGCCCGCTAGACCGCTGGGAGCAGGTCCAGCACCGAGGTCCAAGCGGTTTCCGGGGTGAGCCTCGTGGTGGTGACCCCGGCGGACGCGAGCGTGTCGAGATGGCGCCGCCACGCCGGATGGTGCACCCGTGTGTCCTGGATCTGGTAGCCCAGCACGATCGTGATGCCCGGCGTGCCGAGGACGTCGCCGAGCAGGGTCAGCGCCTGGTTGTCGGCGATGCCGAGCGCCAGTTTCGCCACGGAGTTGGCGGACGCTGGCGCGAACAGGAACACCTCGGGGTCCGGATGCGGGCGGGGTTCGCCCGGTAGCCGGGAGGTGCTGCGGACCGGCAGCCCGGTGCACTTCTCCAGGTCACCGAGCCCGCCGGTCTTCTCCAGCCAGCGGGCCGCGGTGGGGGTCAGCGTGATGGCGAGCTCCCAGCCGCGGTCCGCGGCCGGTTTCGCGAGCTGCGCGGCGAACCGGGTGTCCAGTCCGCCGCACGAGCTCGCGACCAGGCCGAGGACCCTGCTCACCCGGCGGTGTCCGGCTTCCGCAGGACGGCGCAGAACATCGCGTCCGTGCCGTGGCGGTGCGGCCACAGCTGGACGTACGGGCCGTTGCCGAGCTGCGGGACGCCGGGGAAGAACTCCCGCGCGTCGACGATCTGGGCACCGGCGCGGCGCGCGGTCTCCCCCACGACGCCTTCGGTCTCGGCCAGATGCGGCGAGCAGACGACGTAGGTGACGATGCCGCCGGGCCGGACCAGGTCCAGTGCCGCGGTGATCAGCTGGCCCTGCAGTTTCGTCAGGTCCGCGATGTCGCTGGGCTGACGGCGCCAGCGTGCCTCGGGGCGGCGCCGCAGCGAGCCGAGACCGCTGCACGGCGCGTCGACGAGGACGCGGTCGTAGCCCGGTTCCAGACCGGTCTCGCGGCCGTCGGCGACGTGCACGGTCACCGGCAGGTCCTGGACGGCCTTCTCGATCAGCTTCGCGCGATGGGGCGCCTTCTCGACGGCGTCGACGGTCGCGCCCGCGGCCACCGCCAGCGCGCCGAGCAGCGCCGCCTTGCCGCCCGGACCGGCGCACAGGTCCAGCCACCGCACGTCGGAGCCGGAGACCGGGACCCTCGTGACGGCGTAGGCGCACAGCTGGCTGCCCTCGTCCTGGACCGCGGCCAGCTTTTCCTTGATCGGCTCCAGATCGCCGGGGTCACCGGAGCCTGCGGGCAGCCGGACGCCGTAGGGCGAGTACGGCGCGACGTCGCCACCGGTGATGGCGGCCAGTTCCTCGGCGCTGATCTCGCCGGGCCGGGCGACCAGGTGGACGTCGGGGCGGTCGTCGTCGGCCTCCAGGGCCGCCTTCAGCTCCGCTCCCTTGTCCCCCAAGGCTTCCGCGAACGACCGCGCGACCCAGCGCGGATGCGCCGTCCGCAGGGCGTAGGCGCCGATCGGGTCGGCGGCCTCGTCGGGGGCCAGTTCGTTCAGCCAGGTCTCTTCGTCCTTTTCGGACACCGAACGCAGCACCGCGTTCACGAAACCCGCGATCCAGGAACCGACTTCGGCGCGGACGAGGTCCACAGTGGACCCGACGGCGGCGTGCTGGGGGATGCGGGTGCGCAGCAGCTGGTACGCGCCGAGCCGGAGGCCGTCCAGCACGATGGCGTCGACCTTCTCCAGCGGACGGTCCAAGCAGGCCGCGATGACGGCGTCCAGCATGCCGACCGCGCGGCAGGTGCCGTAGGTCAGTTCGGTGGCCAGCGCCGCGTCGCGGCCGGAGATCCGGCGGTTGCGCAGCAGTTGCGGCAGCACCAGGTTCGCGTACGCGTCGTCTTCGCGGACCGCGCGCAGGACGTCGAAGGCGACCTGCCGGGCCGGGTCGATCTGCGGCGGGCGGCTGGGCCCCTCCTTGCGCGGGGCCGGGCGGCCTCGCTGCGGCCTCGACGGCCGGCGTTCCCTACGCTCGTTCACTGCAGGCGCTCTCCTTGTTCGATCCTCGTACCGCGCGCCCAGTCGGTGGCCGCCATCCGCTTCTTCCCCTGCGCCTGCACCTCGCCCAGCCGCACCGGCTTCGACGCCGTGCCGACCAGCACCCGCTTGCGCTCCACGACGAGTTCGCCGGGCGGGGGCCCCGGCTCGTCCACGACCGTCACCGGGCCGAGTTTCAGCCGCTCGCCCCGGAACTCCGCCCACGCGCCCGGCTCCGGCGTGACCGCGCGGATCTGCCGGTCGACCGCGGCGGCCGGATCGGCGAACGACACGCGCGCGTCCTCGACGGTCACCTTGGGCGCGTAGCTCACGCCGTCACCGGTCTGCTCGACCGCTCGCAGCGAACCGTCGGCGATTCCGTCCATCGTGGACACGAGCAGCTTCGCCCCGGACTCCGCCAGCCTGCCGAGCAGTTCGCCCGCGGTGTCGGTGGCGGCGATCTGCTCGGTGACCACGCCGTAGACCGGGCCCGCGTCGAGTTCCTTGACGATGCGGAACGTCGAGGCGCCGGTGATCTCGTCCCCGGCGCGGATCGCGGCCTGGACCGGCGCGGCGCCACGCCACGCGGGCAGCAGCGAGAAGTGCAGGTTGACCCAGCCGTGCGCCGGGATGTCCAGCGCCGCCTGGGGCAGCAACGCCCCGTACGCGACCACCGGGCACGCGTCGGGCGCGATCTCAGCGAGCCGGGCGAGGAACGCGGGGTCGCTCGCCTTCGGCGGGGTCAGCACCTCGATCCCGTGCTCGTCGGCCAGCGCGCCGATCGGCGATCGGACGACGCGGCGGCCGCGGCCGGCCTGGGCGTCCGGACGGGTCACGACGGCGACGACCTCGTGCTGCTCGGACGCCAGCAGCGCGCGCAGCGACGGGACCGCGGGTTCGGGGGTGCCGGCGAAGACGAGGCGCATCAACGCACCTCCGCCGGGGGGACGGGTACCTCTGACTGGGCGAACATCGCCGCTCAGTCTAGAAGGAGCTCACCACCCCGGCGCGCTCGCTCTCCCTCTGCGATGCGGCGGCTGCTAGGAACGGTCCTTTCCTTGCAAATTTTGCAAGGAAAGGACCGTTCCTAGCGCGCGAAAGGGCCGAAGAGGCCTTCGCGAGCGAAGTCGTCCTTAACGCGGCGGCCAGGGCAGCACGACGGCCGCCGAGCCGCCTCCCCGGCGCGTCGGTTCGGCCGCGGCGAGCCACCGGCCGTCCCGCAGCCGCTCCACGCCGGTCGCCGCCCCGATCTCCGCGGGCGTCGCCGAGAAGCCCTGTCCCTTGGCCTTCAGCACCTTGAGCACCTCGGTCTGGTCAAGGAACGCCTGCTCCACCTGCGCGGCCGCGGAGTTCCGCTGCGAGGCGCGCGGTTCGGCGATCGCGTCGACCAGCTTCAGCCCGCGATCGATACGGCCGGTGAGGATCTGCAGCACCGTGGTGATGATGGACGCGCCACCGGGCGAGCCGACGGCGAGGAACGGCTTGCCGTGATCGAGCACGATGGTGGGCGCCATCGACGAACGCGGCCGCTTCGCCGGGCCCGGCAGGTTCGGGTCGGGCACGCCCGGCGTCACCGGGGTGAAGGAGAAGTCGGTCAGTTCGTTGTTGAGCAGGAAGCCGCGGCCCGGCACGACGATGCCGCTCCCACCCTCCTGCTCGATGGTCAGCGTGTAGGCGACGACGTTGCCCCACCGGTCGGCGACCGTGAGATGCGTGGTGTTCTCGCCCTCGTACGGGGTCGGCGCGGGGTTCGTCCCGGCCACGCACGGGGTGGGCTTGCGCGGGTCCGCCGGCGCGACCGGGCTCGTCCCGGCCTTCGCGGGGTCGATCAGGCACGCGCGGCTGTCGGCGAACTTCTGGCTGATCAGCTCCTTCGCCGGGACGTCGACGAAGGCCGGGTCGCCGATCCACCGGTTGCGGTCGGCGAAGGCGTACCGGGTCGATTCCAGGAAGTAGTGCAGGTAGTCGGCCTTCTCCAGCTTCGAGAGCTTCGTGTTCTCGAGGATGTTCAGCGCCTCGCCGACGGTCAGCCCACCGGACGACGGCGCGGGCATGCCGTAGACGTCGAGACCGCGGTACTGGGTCTTCGTCGGCTTCCGCTCGACGACGCGGTACTTCGCGAGGTCGGCCGCGGTCATGTCACCGGGGCGCACCTTCAGCGTCGACGCGGGGTCGACCGGCGGCTTCCGCACGGTGTCGACGACGTCCGCGCCGATCGGGCCGTGGTAGAGCACGTCGGTGCCCTTCGCGGCGAGCTGCGCGTACGTGCCCGCGAGGTCCGGGTTCTTGAACGTCGAGCCGACCGCGGGCGGCGCGCCGCCGGGCAGGTACAGCGACCGGGTGGACGGGAACGCCGAGAACCGGGCGGCGTTGTTCGCGATCTGGGTGTTGAAGGTCTGGTCGACGGTGAAACCCTTGCGGGCGAGTTCTTCGGCGGGTTTGACCGCCTTCGCCAGCGACTTGGTCCCCCATTTGCGCAGGGCTTCCTGCCAGGTGGCGGGTGTGCCGGGCACGCCGACGCCCAGTCCGCTGGTGACGGCCTCGGCGAACGGGATCGCCTTGCCGTTCTCGACGAAGAGGTTCTCGTTCGCGGTCGACGGGGCGGTCTCGCGACCGTCGAGCGTGTGCACCTTGCCCGAGCGCGCGTCGTAGTAGACGAAGAAGCCGCCACCGCCGAATCCGGCGGAGAACGGGTCGGTGACGCCGAGCGCGGCGGCCGTCGCGACGGCGGCGTCGACGGCGTTGCCGCCTTCGCGCAGGATCTTCGTGCCGATCGCGGTCGCGTCCGCGTCGATACTCGACACCGCGCCCAGATAGCCGACGGCGGTGGGCGATTTGGCCGTCGGTGGCGCGGCCGCCGCCGTCCCCGGCGCGGCGGTGCCGACCAGGACGGCGATCGCGGTGACTGCGGTGATGCGTACCGGAGTTCTTCTGTGCGCGGCCATGGCGCGAGTCTGCCCCGCCTGTCCACCCCGGACAAGACCCGTCCAGACCTGCGTTCGTCGGTGGTGCGGCCGTGGCGGGATGAGCAGAATGCGGGCCATGAAGACTTCCGGCAGGCGGTGGGGCGCCTTCCTCCCGCTGCTCATCGCACTTCCCGTCCTCGCTGTCCCCGGTGTCGCGCAGGCAGAAGGCGCGAGCGCCTGCTTCGACGACTCCGCCGCGATCACCGTCGAGGAGAAGCGGCTCACCGCGACCATGCCTTCGGGTGGTCCGGCGGTCGGCCCGGAACTCGTCCGGCTCGCCGGATTCGACAAGCTCGTCTCCGACTTCACGAGGCGCCTCTGCGCCACGAAGACCGCTTTGCGGGCCGAGAAGCTCGCCGAGACCGCCGGTGACGGGCTCTGGCGCACCGCGGTCGACCGCGCGCAGGGCCGCCGTCCCGACCTCGGCATCATCGACAAGGCCGACGACCGGCCGCTCTACTGGGCCCGCCTCCAGATGAGCAAGGCGTTGCGGCAATGGACGCCGCGTTTCCCGCTGTCCGCGCCCGCCCGGGCGGAGCTGCTGAAGACGTTCGACTTCGGCGCGCGGGGCCTCGACGATTCCCGCTTCCCCGCCGGCCCGAAGCTGCGCCGGGTGCTGGTGAGCGGGTTCGATCCGTTCACCCTCAACGGCGCGGGCGTCCGCATCGCGAACCCGTCCGGCGCGGCGGCGCTGCATCTCGACGGCAAGACCATCCAGACGCCGACCGGGCCCGCGCTGGTGCAGGCGGTGTCGTTCCCGGTGGTGTGGCGCTACTTCGACGCCGGAATCGTCGAGTCGGCTTACGGCCAGGCGTTCAAGGACCGGTTCCGCCGTCCGGAGCTGATCATGACGATCAGTCAGGGGCGTCCCGGCCGCTTCGACATCGAGCGGTGGGCGGGTGCCTGGCGCGGTGGTTTCCCGGACAACCTCGACGAGCCCGTCCGCGGCCAGGTCCCGCCCGCCGACGGCTGGCCGCAGCCGGACGTCCAGTTCATCGAAACCACGCTGCCGTACGAAAAGATGCTCGCCGCGCCCGCCGGGGCGTATCAGGTGCTGTACAACGAGGCGTTCTGTGTCTGGCCGGACAGCACGAAACCGGGGACGGGGACCGCGGTCTGCCGGACGGACGCGCCGAAGCCCGGTGAAGTCGCCGCTTCCGGTGGCGGCGGCAACTACCTGAGCAATGAGTCCATGTATCGCAGCAACCGGCTCCGGACGGGCCTCGGCCTGACCGGGATCGCGGGCGGGCACCTGCACACGCCCGTCCTCGGCACACCCACCGATCCTTCGGCCCTGACCGACGCCGATTTCGAGGCGCGGCGGGCGGCGATCTCGTCGCAAATCGTCACGCTGCTCCCGCCGCTCTGGGCGGCTCCGCCACGAAGCCCGCTTCGCCCGCTCCGGGCGCTTCGGCTCGCGCCGACGTCCTCGCGACCCCCGGCACGACCCTCTGACCCCACGCATTTCGTCCTCTGGATGCGATGGTTCGCTGTCGAACTACCGCATTCAGAGGACGAAACGCGGGGGCGCTAGATGAGCTCCAGCGGGTCCAGCTGGATCCGGATGGGCTCGGACGCCTTGCGCGCGTCCCGCCGGGCGGCCGCAGCGTGGACGGCGGCGGCGAGCGCCTTCCCGTCCGGACGCGCGACGCGCACCAGCGCCCGCTCCCGTTCGGCGTTGCCGTCCTCGTCGACCTCGCCGAGCGGCACCGGGCCCAGCACCTCGCCGGTCTCCGGGAGGGCGAGGTCGTCGAGCAGTCCGGCGACCGCGTCCGGGGTGCCTTCGATACTCGCCATCCGCATCGCGGGCGGGAAACCGAGTTCGCGCCGCTCGGCCAGTTCGAGGCTCGCGTGCCAGCCCGGGTCCCAGCGCACCAGCGCCTGCACCACGGAAAGGCCCGCTTCCGCACCGACGAACACGCGACCGCCTTCGGTCCCCGGCCGCACCAGGGCCGCCGCCGCCATCCAGCGCCGCAGGGTCTCCTCCCCCGCGCGCAGGTCCTGCCGCCCCAGCAGCGCCCAGCCGTCCAGCAGCAGCGCCGCGCCGTAGCCGCCTTCCGCGACCGGCTCGGCGCCCGGCGTGCACACGACCAGCGCCGGTTTTCCGGGCACCGAAGCCAAAACCTCCGTCGCGCCCGACGTTCGCACGGGGAAGCCGGAGAACGCGCGGCCCAGTTCCTCCGCGGTGCGCTTCGACCCGACCACGACCGCCCGCAGCCGCACCGAACCGCATGCGGCGCAATGGAAGTTCGTCTCGGGGACGCCACACCACCGGCAGGCGGGTGGTCTCGGCGCGCCGTCGATCAGCCCGCCCGGCAAGGAAAGCGGGCCGGCGCACCGACGGCAGTGCGCCGACGTCCGGCAGTTGCCGCACGCGAGCCCCGGGACGTACCCGCGACGCGGAACCTGGACCAGCACGGGGAATCCGCCCGCCAACGACTGCCGCGCCGCCTCGAAGGCAACCGACGGGAGCCGCGCGGCCTTGGCCGCCTCGTCCCGGGCGACGTCGAAGTCCTCCCCGACCGGGGTGACCCTCGGCGCCGCCGCCCGCAGTTCCGGCCGGGCGGCCACGAGGGGCTGCGCCCAGCCCGATTCCACCAGGAACTGCGCTTCGGCGGTGCGCGCGAAACCGGCGACGAGCATGGAGCCCTTCGCGGCGTGCGCGCGATCCATCAGCACGTCACGGACGTGTGGATACGGTGCGTGCTGGTCGAGGTGGACGTCGTCGCCGTCGTCCCACACCACGAACAGGCCGGGATCGGCGACCGGCGCGAACATCGCCGCGCGCGTGCCGACGACGACGCGCACCGCGCCGCGCAGCACCGCGAGCCAGCGGCGATACCGCTCGGCGGGGCCGAGCCCCGCGATCAGCGCGACCACGGATTCGGTGCCCAGCAAGGAAACGCACGCGTCGTGCAGCCGGGTCAGGTCACGATGGTCGGGCACGACCATGACCACACCCCGGCCGGCGGAAGCCGCGACGGCGGCCGCTTCGGCGAGGCGGCGCGGCCAGTCCTCCCCCGGCAGCGCCTGCCAGACCGCGTTGGCCGGACGCCGTTCCGCGACGGCCTCCAGGAACGCCGGACCGCTCTGGTACTTCTCCCAGGCGGTGGTTCCGGGCGGTTCCGGCGTCGGTGCGGGTTCGGCGGGCGGTTCGCCCTCGGCCTTCGCGTGCCGGGACGGGATCGCGAGCCGCAGGACGTCGCTGAGGGTGCCGCCGTAGCGGTCCGCGACGGACCGGCAGAGCGTGAGCAGCGCCGGGGACAGCACGGGCTCGCTGGAGATCACCCTGTCGATGTACGCGAGCTTCCCGGTGAATTCCGTGGTGTCGGCACGCTCGACGAGGTACCCGTCGACGAGCTGACCCGCGAACCGGACCCGCACCCGGCACCCGGGGACGGCGGTTTCGTGCAGTTTCTCGGGGATCCGGTAGTCGAAGGTGCGGTCGAGATGCGTGAGCGGGATGTCCACGACGATCCGCGCGACCGGGTTCTCGGGCGCGGGGTTCTGCGCCCCGCGGCGGCTGGCCGTTTTCGCGCGCGACGGCTTGGCCTTCCGCGCCGGCTCGGCCTTCGGCTCCGGAAGGTCCCACAGAGGGGTCGGTTCGGGACTGCTGCTCACCCGGTGATCTCTACCAGACTCCGCCGTCACCGGCCGTACCGCGTGGCCGAGGGTGACCGAACCCGGAACTCGCGTGATTGCAGGCGGAACTCGCGTGTTTGGAGGCCGCACACCGAGTTACGGCCCTGATCACGCGAGTTCCGGCTCCAATCACGCGAATCACGCCGTGAAGGCCTCCTTCCCTACCCTCAAGGTAGGCAAGGAGGCCTTCACGGAAAGGGATCAGGCGCCCGCGGCCGACTTCAGGTCCGCGGCCCGCGCCGTGCTCTCCCACGGGAGAGACAGCTCGGGACGGCCGAAGTGGCCGTACGCGGCCGTCGGCGCGTAGATCGGGCGAAGCAGGTCGAGGTCGCGGATGATCGCGGCCGGACGCAGGTCGAAGACCTCCGTGATGGCGGCCTGGATCTTCGACGGGTCGACCGTCTCGGTGCCGAAGGTCTCGACGAAGAGGCCCACCGGGGCCGCCTTGCCGATCGCGTACGCGACCTGGACCTCGGCGCGGGCGGCGAGCCCGGCGGCGACGACGTTCTTCGCCACCCAGCGCATCGCGTACGCGGCCGAGCGGTCCACCTTGGAGGGGTCCTTGCCCGAGAACGCGCCGCCACCGTGACGGGCCATGCCGCCATAGGTGTCGACGATGATCTTGCGGCCGGTCAGGCCCGCGTCACCCATCGGGCCGCCGATGACGAACCGGCCGGTCGGGTTGACCAGCAGCCGGACGTCGGAGGTGTCGAGCCCGAGCTCGGCGATCTCCGGGGCGACCACGTGCTCACGGACGTCGACGCCGAGCATCTGCTCCAGGTCGATGCCGTCCGCGTGCTGGGTGGACACGACCACCGTGTCGAGCCGCACCGGCTGGTCGCCGGCGTACTCGATGGTGACCTGGGTCTTGCCGTCCGGACGCAGGTACGGCAGCACGCCTTCCTTGCGGACCCGGGTCAGCCGCTGCGAGAGCCGGTGCGCCAGCGCGATCGGCAGCGGCATCAGCTCGGGGGTGTCCGAGCAGGCGTAGCCGAACATCAGGCCCTGGTCGCCGGCGCCCTGGCGGTTGATCTCGTCCTCGTCGGATTCCACGCGGGACTCGTACGCGGTGTCGACGCCCTGCGCGATGTCCGGCGACTGGGAGCCGATCGCGACGTTGACGCCGCACGAGTTGCCGTCGAAGCCCTTGGCCGAGGAGTCGTAGCCGATCTTCAAGATCACGTCGCGGACGATGGTCGGGATGTCCGCGTAGGCCTCGGTGGTCACCTCGCCGGCGACGTGCACCTGACCGGTGGTGATAAGGGTTTCGACCGCCACCCGGCTGCGCGGGTCCTTGGCCAGCAGGCCGTCCAGGATCGAGTCGCTGATGGCATCGCAAATTTTGTCGGGATGACCTTCAGTCACCGATTCCGATGTGAACAGTCTGCTCGTGGACGCGGTCACGGTGCCCGTCACTCCCTCACCTAGACGTCTGATGCCTAGAAAGTTAGGCACCCCTCAGCTTGAACTCAAGCCTACTGACTATCGCTTTGGGGGCTCTCAACGCTTCATCAACGTCACAACAGCGTCCCACAATGTGGACGCGAGTTCGGCCTTGGCGCCGAGCGGGATCGGGATTTCGGTGCCGTCGGCCCCGAGCAGCCAGCCGGAGTTGTCCTCGGTGCCGAAGGCCTTCCCTTCACCGACGGCGTTCACCACCAGCAGATCCGCGCCCTTGCGCTTGAGTTTGACCCTGGCGTGGTCGAGGACGCCACCCTTATCGTCCCCTGTTTCGGCGGCGAACCCGACGACCACCTGGCCCGGGGTCCGATTCCGCACCAGTTCGGCCAGGATGTCCGCGTTGCGGGCGAGCTCGACGACGGGATCCGGTGCGTCGTCGGACTTCTTGATCTTGTGGTCGGCCCGGTTCGAGGGCCGGAAGTCGGCGACGGCGGCGGCCATCACGAGGACGTCGGCGGAGGCGGCCTCGGCGTGCATCGCCTGGCGCATCTCCTCGGCGGTGGACACGTGGACGACCTTCGCGCCCGCGGGCTCCGGCAGCGCGACGGTGTGCGCGGTGACCAGGGTGACCTCGGCGCCGCGCTGGGCGGCGACGCGGGCCAGCGCGTACCCCTGCTTGCCGGACGAGCGGTTGCCCAGATACCGGACCGGGTCGAGCGGCTCACGGGTGCCGCCGGCCGAAATGGCCACGCGCACGCCTTCGAGGTCACGCGTGAGAGCCTTCGGCACGGCGAGCAAGAGCCGGGCGAGGTCGACGATCTCGGCCGGGTCGGCGAGCCGTCCCTTGCCGGTGTCCTTGCCGGTCAACCTGCCTGCGGCGGGTTCGGCGACGACCAGGCCACGCGAACGCAGCAGCGCCACGTTGTCGCGGGTGGCCGGGTGCTCCCACATCTCGGTGTGCATCGCCGGGAAGAAGGCGACCGGGCACCGGGCGGTGAGCAGGGTGTTCGTCAGCAGATCGTCCGCGATGCCGTGCGCGGCCTTCGCGAGCAGGTTCGCCGTGGCGGGCACGACGATCACCAGATCGGCTTCCTTGCCGACGCGGACGTGCTGGACCTCGGGCACTTCGGTGAACACACCGGTGTGCACCGGGTTTCCGGAAAGTGCCTCGAAGGTGGCCGCGCCGACGAAGTTCAGCGCGGCTTCGGTGGGGACCACGCGGACGTCGTGACCGGATTCGGTCAGTCCGCGCAGGACCTCACAGGCCTTGTAGGCGGCGATCCCGCCACCCACGCCCAGAACGATCCGGGGTTTACTCAACGGTGTTCTCGGCGGTTCCGCGCGGCACCGCGATCGGGCTGCCAGGGCATGTCACTTCGACGACCTCGCTCACGCTGATCAACGCCCTGCCATCCCGATAGCGGGGCCTTCGGCCAGGCCGCGCCCTACTGTCACCTTGACAGCCGCCGTGGCCATCGAGGTCCTACTCACCCTCGGTGTGCTCGAGCAGACCGCCGTGGATCTCGCGCAGGGCGATGGACAGCGGCTTCTCGCGCGGGCCCGGCTCGACCAGCGGGCCGACGTACTCCAGCAGACCCTCGCCCAGCTGGGCGTAGTAGTCGTTGATCTGGCGAGCGCGCTTGGCCGAGTAGATCACCAGCGCGTACTTCGAGCTGACCTTCTCGAGGAGGTCGTCGATGGGCGGGTTGGTGATGCCTTCGAGCTCTTCGTGCAGCGTGGCCTGAGTCGTCACTCGTGGTGCTCCGAATCTTCGGGTCTAGTTGTCGCCGGTTATCAAGTTTAGCAACTGCTCGGCGGCCTCTCGCACGTCGGCGTTGACGACGCGCTCGTCGAACTCCCCGGCGGCGGCGAGTTCGCGTTCGGCCTCGGCCAGCCTGGCCTTCACGGCGGCTTCGTTCTCGGTGCCGCGGCCGGTCAGCCTGCCGACCAGTTCGTCCCACGACGGCGGCATCAGCATCACCAGCCGGGCCTCCGGCATCGCCTTGCGGACCTGCCGCGCGCCCTGGAGTTCGATCTCCAGGATCGCGTTGCGGCCCTCGGCCAGCACCCGCTCCACGGGCCCGCGCGGGGTGCCGTAGCAGTTGCCCGCGAACTCGGCGTGTTCGAGCAGTGCGCCGTCGGCGACCATGCGGTCGAACTCGGCTCGGTCGATGAAGTGGTAGTGCTCGCCGTCCACCTCACCCGGCCTCGGCTTCCTGGTGGTCACCGAGACGCTGAAATAGATCTCCGGATCCAGCTTGCGCAGCTCCTTGGCCACGCTCGACTTCCCGACCCCCGAAGGCCCTGAGACGACCGTGAGCCGGTGCCGGGATTCGACTCCCGCCACCGGCTCACCGCCGCGGTCAGCGCCCGGGTTCACCGGGTGGTCCTGACCGATGCCGCTCACTCGCCGCTGAATTCGGCCAGCAGCGCCTTGCGCTGCCGGTCGCCGAGGCCGCGAAGACGACGGCTGGGTGCGATCTCCAGTCGTTCCATGGTCTGCTGGGCACGGACCTTGCCGACGCCCGGAAGAGCCTCGAGCAGAGCCGAGACCTTCATCTTGCCGAGGACTTCGTTCTCCTCGGCCTGCTTCAACACGTCGACCAGAGTGGTACCGCCCCGCTTCAGCCGCTCCTTCAGCTCAGCACGGATGCGGCGGGCGGCGGCGGCCTTCTCCAGCGCCGCAGCGCGCTGTTCCTCTGTCAGCTGGGGAAGTGCCACGTTTTCCTCCGGTAGTTCTCAAATCTGGGTGGGTGTGGCGACGGTACCCACCCGTTACCTCGGCCCACAATGCGGGGGTGGCTGGTCATGACGGATTCCCGGGCCTGCTATTGGCCTTTTTCCAGGGGACCGAGGGAATCCCGGGTCCGCCGAACGGCCGCACGCAGAGCTTCGGGGTCCGGCCCGTGCTTGAGGACGTCACGGGACGACGCGGGCAGCACACCCGGCAGCCCGGCCCCGAAAACGGCCCGCAGATCGGCCGGAGTGGCCCCCTGGGCCCCGAAACCGGGCGCCAGGACCGGACCGTTCAACCCGCTCAGATCGAGCTGTCCCGGCTCGATGGTGGCGCCGACGACGACACCGATGTCACCCAGGGGGCCGACGCCCGCGTTGTACCCGGCCGCCGTGTCGACGATGTCCTGCGCGACGGTCTTTCCGTTGGGCAGCAAGGCGTTCTGCAATCCCTGCGCCTCCGGGTTGGAGGTGCGCGCGAGGACGAACAGACCCTTGCCCTGCGCCTGCGCGACCTCCAGCGCGGGCGCCAGCGAACCGAATCCGAGGTACGGCGACACCGTGATGGCGTCGGCCTCGAGTTCCGCGCCGCCGGGCAGGAACGCCGCCGTGTACGCCGCCATCGTCGAGCCGATGTCGCCGCGTTTGACGTCCAGCAGGACGAGCGCGCCCGCTTCCCGGCACACCTTCATCGTCTTGGCCAGAACGGCGACCCCAGGAGGCCCGTAGGCCTCGAAAAAGGCCGACTGGGGCTTGATCACCGCGACCTCGGGCGCGAGCGTCTCAGCGGCCGTGAGGGCGAACTTCTCCAGCCCGCCCGCGTCCGCCGTCAGACCCCACGCTTCGAGCAACCCGGGATGGGGGTCGATACCGGCGCAGAGCGGTCCCTTTTCCGCGACCGCCCGCGCCAGCCTCGCCCCGAACCGCTCGCTCATGCCTTGGCCTTCAGCGCCGCCTGCAGGCTCTGCAGCGACCGCACGCCGATGTCGCCCTTGATGACGGCCTCTATCCCGTGCACGGCCGCCGCCGCGCCCTGCACCGTGGTGATGCAGGGGATGTCGCGCGACACCGCGGCGGTGCGGATCTCGTAGCCGTCGATCCGCGGACCGCTGTTGCCGTACGGGGTGTTGATCACCATCTGTACCTCACCGCTGAGGATGACGTCGACGACGTTCTGCTCCCCCTCGGCCGAACCTTCGTAGTGCTTGCGCACGACGGTGCAGGCGATCCCGTTGCGCCGCAACACTTCCGCGGTACCCGAGGTGGCCAGGATCTCGAACCCGAGATCCGCCAGGCGCTTCACCGGGAACACCAGCGAACGCTTGTCGCGGTTGGCGACGGAGACGAACACCTTGCCGGAAGTCGGCAGCGAACCGTAGGCACCGGCCTGCGATTTGGCGAACGCCTTGCCGAAGGAGACGTCCACGCCCATGACCTCACCGGTGGACTTCATCTCCGGGCCGAGCAGCGAGTCGACGCCGTGACCCTCCGGGGTGCGGAAGCGGTGGAACGGCAGGACCGCCTCCTTGACCGCGACCGGCGAATCGGCGGGCATGTGGCCGCCGTCACCCTCGGCCGGGAGGACGCCGGACTCGCGCAGATCCTTGATCGACGAGCCGGTCATGATCAGCGCGGCGGCCTTCGCCAGCGGCACCGCGGTCGCCTTCGACACGAACGGCACCGTTCGCGAGGCGCGCGGGTTGGCCTCCAGGACGTACAGGACGTCGTCCTTGAGCGCGTACTGGACGTTCAGGAGCCCGCGGACGCCGACGCCGCGCGCGATGGCCTCGGTCGAGCGGCGCACCGTCTCGATGTCGGTCCGGCCCAGCGTGATCGGCGGCAGCGCGCACGAGGAGTCGCCGGAGTGGATCCCGGCCTCCTCGATGTGCTCCATGACGCCGCCGAGGAAGAGCTCGTCGCCGTCGAACAGCGCGTCGACGTCGATCTCGATGGCGTCGTCGAGGAACCGGTCCACCAGCACCGGGTGTTCCGGGGTGACCTCGGTGGCGCGGTGGATGTAGCCGGCGAGGGACTCCTCGTCGTAGACGATCTCCATGCCGCGTCCGCCGAGCACGTAGGACGGCCGCACGAGGACCGGGTAGCCGATCTGGTCGGCGATCCGCTTCGCGCCCTCGAACGAGGTCGCCGTGCCGTACTTCGGCGCGGGCAGCCCGGCGTCGGTGAGGACCTCGCCGAACGCGCCGCGGTCCTCGGCGAGGTGGATCGCGTCCGGGGAGGTGCCGATCACCGGCACACCGGCGTCGGCGAGGCGCTTCGCGAGCGAGAGCGGGGTCTGGCCGCCCAGCTGCACGATGACCCCGGCGACGGTGCCCGACTCCTGTTCGGCGTTGACGACCTCGAGGACGTCCTCGAACGACAGCGGCTCGAAGTAGAGCCGGTCCGAGGTGTCGTAGTCGGTGGAGACGGTCTCGGGGTTGCAGTTGACCATGACGGCCTCGAAACCGGCCTCGCGCAAGGCGATCGCGGCGTGCACGCACGAGTAGTCGAACTCGATGCCCTGCCCGATGCGGTTCGGCCCGGAGCCGAGGATCAGCACCTTGGGCTTCTCGGTCTGCGCGGTGATCTCCGACTGCGCCGCGGGGTCGGTCTCGTAGGCCGAGTAGTGGTACGGCGTCTTGGCCGCGAACTCGGCCGCGCAGGTGTCGACGGTCTTGTACACCGGCCGCACCCCGAGCCGGCGGCGCAGCGCGCGGACGCCGTCCTCCCCGGCCAGTTCCGGCCGCAGCGAGGCGATCTGACGGTCGGAAAGGCCGATCCGCTTGGCACGGCGCAGCAGCGGCTCGTCGAGCACCTGGGCGTCGCGGACCTCGGCGCCGACCTCGCCGATGAGGGCGATCTGGTCGATGAACCAGGGGTCGATACCCGAGGCCTCGTGCACCTGCTGGACGGTGGCGCCGAACCGCAGCGCGCGCTCGACCTCGTAGAGCCGTCCGTCGTGCGGGGTGCGCAGGGCCTCCAGCACGGATTCCAGCGTCGCGCCCTCGGGGTCGGGGCGGGTCCAGAAGCCGGTGGCCTTGGTGTCGATGGACCGCAGCGCCTTGCCGAGCGCCTCGGGGAAGCTGCGGCCGAACGACATCGCCTCGCCGACGCTCTTCATCGTGGTGGTCAGCGTCGGGTCGGCGCCCGGGAACTTCTCGAAGGCGAACCGCGGCACCTTCACCACGACGTAGTCCAGCGTCGGCTCGAAGGCCGCCGGGGTCTCGCCGGTGATGTCGTTGCGGATCTCGTCGAGGGTGTAGCCGATGGCGAGCTTCGCGGCGATCTTGGCGATCGGGAACCCGGTCGCCTTCGACGCCAGCGCGCTGGAGCGGGACACGCGCGGGTTCATCTCGATGACGACCATGCGGCCGTCCTCGGGGTTGATCGCGAACTGGATGTTGCAGCCGCCGGTGTCGACGCCGACCTCGCGCAGCACCGCGATGCCGACGTCGCGCATGTGCTGGTACTCGCGGTCGGTCAGGGTCATCGCGGGCGCGACGGTGACCGAGTCACCCGTGTGCACGCCCATCGCGTCGATGTTCTCGATCGAGCAGACGACCACCACGTTGTCGTGCCGGTCGCGCATGAGCTCGAGTTCGAACTCCTTCCAGCCGAGGACGCTCTCCTCGATGAGCACCTCGGTGACCGGCGACTCGTCGAGACCGGTGGAGGCGAGCCGCTCCAGCTCCTCGTCGGTGTGCGCCATACCCGAGCCGAGCCCGCCCATGGTGAACGACGGCCGGATGACCACCGGGAGGCCGACCTCGGCGACGGTCGCGCGGACCTCGTCCATGTCGTGACAGACCCGCGAACGCGGCACCTCGGCGCCGATCGTGCGGACGATGTCCTTGAACTTCTGCCGGTCCTCGCCGCGCTGGATGGCCTCGACGTCGGCACCGATCAGCTCGACGCCGTACTTCTCCAGCACACCCCGGTCGTGCAGGGCGACGGCGCAGTTCAGCGCCGTCTGCCCGCCGAGGGTCGCGAGGATCGCGTCGGGGCGCTCCTCGGCGATGACCTTCTCGACGAATTCCGGGGTGACCGGCTCGATGTAGGTCGAGTCGGCGAACTCGGGGTCGGTCATGATGGTCGCCGGGTTCGAGTTCACCAGCGAGACGCGCAGTCCCTCTTCGCGCAGTACGCGGCAGGCCTGGGTGCCGGAGTAGTCGAACTCCGCCGCCTGGCCGATCACGATCGGCCCGGAGCCGATCACCAGCACGTGCTGGATGTCTGTCCTCTTCGGCATTACTTGGCCTTCTCCATCAAGCTCACGAACTCATCGAACAGGGGGGCCGCGTCGTGCGGGCCGGCGGCGGCCTCGGGGTGGTACTGCACCGAGAACGCGGGGACGTCGAACGCGCGGACACCTTCGACGGTGTCGTCGTTCGGGCAGTAGTGCGAGATCTGCGCGGCACCGAACGGCGTCTCGAACCGCTGGCCCGGCTCGCCTTCGAGGGCGAAACCGTGGTTCTGCGCGGTGATCGCGACCCGTTTGGTGGCCACGTCGATCACCGGGATGTTGATCCCGCGGTGGCCGTAGCGCATTTTGTACGTGCCCAGCCCCAGCGCGCGGCCGAGGATCTGGTTGCCGAAGCAGATGCCGAACAGCGGGATCTCCCGCTGCAGCACCGATTTCGTCAGCTCGGTGGCGTGCGCGGTGGTCGCCGGGTCGCCGGGACCGTTGGACAGGAACACGCCGTCCGCCTCGACCGCGAGCAGATCGTCCACAGTGGACGACGAGGGCAGCACGTGCACCTCGATGCCGCGCGCGGCCATCAGGCGCGGGGTGTTGGACTTGATGCCCAGGTCCAGCGCGGCGACGCGGAACTTCCGCTCGCCCTGCGCTTCGACGACGTACGCCTGCTTGGTGCTGACCTCGCCGGCGAGGTCGGCGCCCTTCATCTGCGGGCTCGCCTGCACCTGCGCGAGCATCTCCTCGTCGGAGCCCAGCGCGTCGCCCGAGAAGACGCCGGACCGCATGGCGCCCTGCTCGCGCAGGTGCCGGGTCAGCGTGCGGGTGTCCACTTCGGAGATCCCCACGACGCCCTGGCGCTCCAGTTCCTCGTCCAGCGTGCGCTTCGAGCGCCAGTTGGACGGGGTGCGCGCGGGGTCGCGGACGACGTAGCCCGAGACCCAGATGCGCGAGGACTCGTCGTCCTCGTCGTTCCAGCCGGTGTTGCCGATCTGCGGCGCGGTCTGGACCACGATCTGCCGGTGGTAGGAGGGGTCGGTCAGCGTCTCCTGGTAGCCGGTCATCCCGGTGCAGAACACCGCCTCACCCAGGCTGCGGCCGCGGGCGCCGTACGCGGATCCTCGGAACACCCTGCCGTCTTCCAAGACGAGCGCGGCGGGTGTGCGGGTGCCGTTCGCGGTGCTCATCAGGCACCTCCCTTGATGTCGTTGCGGGTGTCTTGCAAAGCTTCGATCCACTGTGGATAGTCGTCGACGTCGTCGCCGCGGAATCCGGTGTCCAGCTCGACGTCGCCGGCCAGCCAGGTGATGACGAGCAGCGCGTCGATGCCCATCACCTTCCCGGCCATCCCCTTGTCCTTGCGGACGCCGGTGACCGAGGCGCGCGGGATCCAGAAGTCCGGGGCGCCGCCGCGTTCGATGGCGATGCCGTCTTCGTGCAGGCGCCACACCGCGCCGGTGCGCAGGCCCGCGCCGCGCGTGACGACGCGGTCCTGCCAGTGCCCGGCGGTGGTCGTGCTGACGTAGAGACCGGTCGATTCGAGCGACGCCTCGCCGGGTTCGGCGGGGATCTCGGCGAACGGCGGGACCTGGACGCTCTGCGCCCGGGACTTCCGCCGCCAGCCGCGCCACATCAGGAACACGCAGAAGAGGAAGAAGGCGAAAACCGCCAGGGTCAGCAGAATCCGGTCGCTCATGAGGCGATCTTCCCTTCCCGCGCGGTGATCCGCCCGCGCAGCAACGTCGCCGTCACCACGCCGGGGAGCCGCATTCCTTCGTACGGGGTGTTGGCCGCGATACTCGCGAACTCGGCGCCTCGCACGGTCCATTCGGTGTCCGGGTCCACCAGCGTCAGGTTGGCGGGTTCGCCGACCTCGATCGGGCGGCCGTGGTCGGTCAGGTTCCCGATCTCGGCGGGCCGCTCGCTCATCACCCTGGCGACGCCCCGCCAGTCCAGCAGGCCGGTGCGGACCATCGTCTCGACCACGATCGACAGCGCGGTCTGCAGCCCGAGCATGCCGGGGCGGGCCGAACTCCACTCGCAGTCCTTGTCCTGGACCGCGTGCGGCGCGTGGTCGGTGGCGACGCAGTCGATGACGCCCTCGGCCAGCGCGGCGCGCAGCTTCTCGGCGTCGGATTCCGTGCGCAGCGGCGGGTTGACCTTGTTGACCGGGTCGTAGGTCGCGAGCCGCTCGTCGGTCAGCAGCAGGTGGTGCGGGGTGACCTCGGCCGAGACCTTGGTGCCGCGATCCTTGGCCCACTTCAGGATGTCCGCGGTGCCCGAGGTCGAAACGTGGCAGACGTGCAGCCGCGCGTTCGCGTGCTCGGCGAGCAGGCAGTCGCGGGCGACGATCGACTCCTCCGCCGAAGCGGGCCAGCCGGTGTAGCCCAGGCGCGCGGCTTGCTCGCCTTCGTGCGCCTGCGCGCCGACGGTCAGCCGCGGCTCCTCGGCGTGCTGCGCGATGACCACGCCCAGCGCCGTCGAGTACTCCAGCGCGCGGCGCATGAGCAGCGGGTCCGCGACGCAGAGGCCGTCGTCGGAGAAGACCTTCACCCGCGCTTCGGACTTCGCCATGGTGCCGAGTTCGGCGAGCTTCTCGCCCTTGAGACCCACGGTGACCGCGCCGACCGGGTGCACGTCGACCAGCCCGGCCTCCTGGCCGCGGCGCCACACGTGGTCGACGATCACCGCGTTGTCGGCCACCGGATCGGTGTTGGCCATGGCGAACACCGCGGTGTAGCCGCCGAGCGCGGCCGCGGCCGAACCGGTGGCGATCGTCTCGGTGTCCTCGCGGCCGGGTTCGCGCAGGTGGGTGTGCAGGTCGACGAAACCGGGGAGCAGCACCTGGCCGCCCGCGTCGATCACTTCGGCTTCTTCTGGCGCGTCGAGCGAACCGATGTCGGTGATGACCCCGTCCTCGACGAGCACGTCGACCGGATCGCCCTCGCCGTAGGGGCGGGCGCCCTTGATCAGGACGGTGGTCACGCGGCGGCTCCTTCGCTGGCGAGCAGGTGGTAAAGGACCGCCATGCGCACGTGGACGCCGTTGCGGACCTGTTCGGTGATGGCCGAGGCCGGGGAGTCGGCGACCGCCGAGGCGATCTCCATCCCGCGCAGCATCGGGCCGGGGTGCAGGACGACGGCGTGCTCGGGCAGGAGCTTCATCCGCCGTTCGTTGAGGCCGTAGGCGATCGAGTACTCGCGCGCGCTCGGGAAAAAGCCCCCGTGCATGCGTTCGGCCTGGACCCGCAGCATCATGACCGCGTCGAGCGCGGGCAGTTCGGCGTCGAGTTCGTGCGACACCGTGACCGGCAGGCTCTCGACGCCGGCGGGCAGCAGCGTCGGCGGCGCGACGAGCACCACCTCCGCGCCCAGCGCCGACAGCAGGTGGATGTTCGACCGCGCGACCCGGCTGTGCAGGACGTCGCCGACGATCCCTATGCGGCGGCCCTCGAACGAACCGAGGCGCTCCCGCAACGTGGCCGCGTCGAGCAGCGCCTGCGTCGGGTGTTCGTGGGTGCCGTCCCCGGCGTTGACGACCGCCGTGCCCGCTTCGGCGAGCCAGCCCGAAAGCCGCTGCGCCGCACCGGAGGCGGGGTGCCGGATGATCACGCAGTCGGCGCCGGCCGCGGCCAGCGTCAGCGCGGTGTCCCGCAGCGATTCACCCTTGTTGACCGAGGAACTGGACGCGGAGACGTTGATCACGTCGGCGCTCATCCACTTCCCCGCGATCTCGAACGAGACGCGGGTGCGGGTGGAGTTCTCGTAGAACAGCGTGATGACGGTGCGGCCGCGCAACGTCGGCAGTTTGCGGACCTCGCGGCCCAGCAAGGTGTGCTTGAGCTCTTCGGCGGTGTCCAGCACGGCTGTCGCGAGCGCCGGGTCGAGCCCGTCGGTGGCGAGCAGGTGCTTCACGATCGATCTCCTTCTGGTGAAGCGCTCTCGTTCAACGACCGCAGCAGAACCGTGTCCCGTCCGTCCACTTCGGACAGCAGGACCTCGATCCCCTCGGCGCGCGAGGTGGGCACGTTCTTGCCCACGTAGTCGGCACGGATCGGCAGTTCGCGGTGGCCGCGGTCGACCAGCACGGCCAGCTGGACCGCGCGCGGGCGGCCGTGGTCGCGCAGGGCGTCGAGGGCGGCGCGGACGGTGCGGCCGGAGAACAGCACGTCGTCGACCAGGATCACCACCGCGTCGTCGATACCGGTCGGCGGCAGCTGCGAATGTTCGAGCGCGCGGGGCGGGCGGCGGCGGAGATCATCACGGTAGAGCGTGATGTCCAGCGCGCCGGTCGGCGGACGGATGCCGGAGAACTCGGCGATCTTGTCCGCGAGCCGCAGGGCGAGCGGCGTTCCCCTGGTGGGGATGCCCAGCAACACGGGCGGAGTCGAGCCACCGGCACCGAGAGCGGTCTTCTCGATGACCTGGTGGGCCATTCGGGCGATCGTGCGCGCGACATCGCCGGACGAGAGCAGCTCGCGCTCTCCCGCCGGTTCCGCCGCGCCACGCGGGCGTGACGACAAGGCGGACCTCCTTCCCCGCCTCTCTGGACGGGTCCTTAAAGGACGTCGACTTCCTGCGTAGCGAGGAAATCCCCCCGACACTAGCAGGAGCGATGGCTCATTCTTACGAGTGGCGCGCCCCAGGTGACGAAGGCCTCTCGAAAGCACCCGCTTGACCTGGTGACAACTATGCGTAACCATTACTCTGAGTATTCGACTCTAGGAGTCCCCTGGATCGGTCACCCCGACCGGTTGGGGGTGAGGAAACGGAGAACCACCAGATGGGCGATTACGCCAAGGCGCTCGGGGCCAAGCTCCGCGGGATCCGCCAGCAGCAGGGCCTGTCCCTGCACGGGGTCGAGCAGAAGTCCGGAGGCCGCTGGAAGGCCGTCGTCGTCGGTTCGTACGAGCGCGGCGACCGCGCCGTCACCGTGCAGAAGCTCGCCGAGCTCGCCGATTTCTACGGCGTCCCGGTGGTCGAGCTCCTGCCGGAGGGCCGGGTGCCGTCGGGCGCCGAGCCCGCCACGAAGATCGTCATCAACCTGGAGCGGCTCCAACAGCTCCCGGCGGAGAAGGTCGGGCCGCTCGCCCGCTACGCCGCCACCATCCAGAGCCAGCGCGGCGACTACAACGGCAAGGTGCTCTCCATCCGCACCGAGGACCTGCGTTCGCTGGCGATCATCTACGACATGACCCCCGGTGAGCTCACCGAGCAGCTGATCGACTGGGGTGTGCTGCCGCCCGAGGCTCGACCGTCCAAAGAGGACTAGAGATGGCGACGTTTTCGGTCCGGGGGGACCGGAAACGCCAACCGGCACCACCGAGCACGAGAACGGGCCGTGCCCTCGGCAGAGGACACGGCCCGTTGTCGTACGTCTTCTAGAGGACCGCGCGGAGCCTGTCGGCGATCGTGCCGATCCGGCCGAGCACGCCGTTGACGAAACGCGGCGAATCGTCGGTCGACAGCTCCTTCGCCAGCCCGACGGCCTCGTCGATGGCGACCGGGTCCGGCACGTCCTCGGCCCACAGCAGCTCGTAGACGCCGACCCGCAGCACCGCCAGGTCCACCGGCGGCATCCGGTCCAGCGTCCAGCCCTGGGCGTGCTCCGCGAGCAGCTCGTCGATCTGGGTCTTGCGGCCGGTGACGCCCTCGACCAGCGAGATCGTGTAGTCCGCGATCGGGTCGACCTCGACCGAACCGACCCTGTCCGCCAGCAGTGTCACCGCGTCGGCACCGCGCTGGGCGGCCTCGTACATCATCTCGACCGCGCGCTTGCGGGCCTGACGACGGCTGATCGGCCCGCCCCGGTTCGGCGACTTGCCCGCTTTGGCTGAGTCGGCCATCAGCTGGAAACGCGGCCCAGGTAGCGGCCGTCACGGGTGTCGACCTTGATCTTCTCGCCGGTGGTGAGGAACAGCGGCACCTGGATCTCGGCGCCGGTCTCCAGGGTGGCGGGCTTGGTGCCACCGGTGGAGCGGTCGCCCTGCAGGCCGGGGTCGGTGTGCTGGACGACGAGCTCGACCGAGGTCGGCAGCTCGATGTACAGCGGGACACCCTCGTGCACCGCGACCTGGACCTCGGTGTTCTCGAGGAGGTAGTTCGCGTTGTCGCCGACGGTCTCGTTCAGCACGGTGATCTGGTCGTAGGTCTCCGCGTCCATGAACACGAAGTCCTGACCCTCCTTGTACAGGTAGGTCATGTTGCGGCGGTCGACGGTGGCCGTGTCGACCTTCGTCCCCGCGTTGAAGGTCTTGTCGACGACCTTGCCGGTGAGCACGTGCTTGAGCGTGGTGCGGACGAACGCGCCGCCCTTGCCCGGCTTGACGTGCTGGAACGCGGTGACGGTCCAGAGCTGGCCGTCGAGGTTGAGGACGAGCCCGTTCTTCAGGTCGTTGGTGGTGGCCACGAGTGTGCAGTCTCCTGTGTCGATCTTCCGGGCCGTCGTCAGACGACCACGAGTTCCTTGGTGCTCAGCGTGAGGAGTTCGGGCGTACCTTCCCGCACGACCAGCGTGTCCTCGATGCGCACGCCTCCGCGTCCGGGCAGATACACACCAGGCTCGACGGTGACGGCCATACCGGCGGACAGTGTACCGACGCCCGTGGTGGCCAGGCTGGGCGCCTCGTGCACCTGCAGTCCGACGCCGTGACCGAGGCCGTGGCCGAACTCCTCGCCGCGCCCCGCGTCGACGATCACGCCACGGGCCGCTTTGTCCACTTCGGACACTTCGGCGCCGGGCAGTACGGCGTCGCAGCCCGCCGCCTGCGCGCGCTGGACCAGCTCGTAGATCTCCTCCTGCCACGCCGCGGGCTTGCCGAGGACGAACGTGCGCGTCATGTCGGAGTGGTAGCCGTCGACCGTGGCCCCGAAGTCGATCTTGACGAAGTCGCCGGTCGCGAGCACGGCCGAGGTGGGCCGGTGGTGCGGGATCGCGGAGTTCGCGCCCGCCGCGACGATGGTGTCGAACGAAGGCCCGGTCGACCCGTGGCCGAGCATGCGATTCTCGAGGTCGCGGGCGACGTCGAGCTCGGTGCGGCCCGGGCGGAGCCCGCCGGCGGACACCAGATCCTCCAGCGCCCGGTCGGCCGCCGCGCACGCCTGGCGCAGCGCCTCGATCTCCTGCTCGTCCTTGACCAGCCGCAGCTGCTCGACGAGCCCGGGCGTCCGGACCAGCTCGACCCGGTCGAAGCGGACCTTGAGGTCCTCGTGCTGCTCGACGCTCACGTGCTGGCTCTCGAAACCGGTCTTGCCGAGCTTCTTCTCGGCCGCCAGATCGGCCAGCTTCGCCGCGCTCGCGCGGTCCAGCACCCGCTCGAGATCGGGCACCTCCGTCGCCGACTGGACCTGGTAGCGGCCGTCGGTGCAGAAGATCGTCTTGTCGTCGCCGCTCCCGTGGACGAGGAGAGCGGCGTTGGACCCGGTGAAGCCGGTCAGGTACCTGATGTTGAGCAGGTCCGTGACCAGCAGCGCGTCCACTCCGGAGTCGGCCAGCAGGGAACGCAGCGCCGCGCGGCGGCGAGAGAAGTATTCACGCACGTCATGGAGTTTAGGGGGTGATCCGCCGGTGGCACGCGTTTCGCCTACTGCTTGCGTTCACTGTGGGGCGCGGTGGTCCGTGAAGGCCTCCTTCACGCGGCTGAGCCGAGGGAAGGGGGCCTTCACGCGCTTCCATCGTGCCTACTGGTGTACCTGGGGTGGATGTGGCGGTCACCGATTCCGTGAAGGCCTCCTTCACTACCTTCAGGGTAGGCAAGGAGGCCTTCACGGACCGGGCGACCGACCACCACCGGCACGTGGGCGCATGGGTCGCTACTGGCGAGTTAAGCTTCTCCAATGGCACCGTGGCTGACTCGTGGACTCGTGATGGCGCTGCTACACGGCGCGGCCGTCACCGTGCTGGCCAAGTACGAGGTCTTCAACCCCACCGACAAGACCCTCGTCACCTCCCTCGCCCTCGCCGTCCTGGTCGGCGCGGCGGCGGGCTGGGGCGCCGTCGACGCCTGGCAGGGCAAACCCGAACGCGGCAAGAACTGGTTCATCGCGGCGCTCATCGCCGGCCCGGTCTCGGGCGTGCTGTACGTGATCGGCCGCGCGGTGTTCGTCGACCAGACCGGCGCTTCGGAACTCGGCGGCGCGCTCACCGGCGGCGCCGCCTTCTCGGCCCTACTGGTGCTCATCCCGGCCGGGATCGGCCTGTTCGTCGGGGGCCGCATCACCAAGACCGGCGACGACGAGGATCAGCCCGCGAGCGAGAAACCGGCCGGGAAGCCGTCCCAGGCCTGATCGCCGATCTCCTCGACGGTCGAGTCGTTCAGCGCCGCAGTCCCCGCGTCCGGCACCGCGTACAGCTTGCCGTCGAGCACCACGCCGAATCCGCGACCGGGTGCGTGCACCGTCTTCGCCCCGGCGCTCAGCCGCGCGGCCTGCGGGAACTTGTCGACGACCTTGAGCCGCTGGTCCAGCACCTCGCCCGCGAGCGCCGCCGCCACTGAGCGCCGGTCGACCCGCACCAGCTTGCCGTCGGCGACCAGGTCGATGGTCCGCTGCGGCGACGGCATCGCGACGCCTTCGAACGAGGTCCGGATCCGGGCCTCGCCGTCGCATGCCCGCGAGCCGCGGACGTCCAGGCCGAAATGTTTGAGGTCGGTCGGCGCCCCCGCGCCGCCGACGATCGTGGCGCGGACGACGTCGAAGGGCACCCGGTCGCAGACGTCGCCCGACGTGAGCGGCGCGTGCCCGTCGGGCCGCCGGACCAGGCCGGGGCCTTCCTTCCAGGCGCCGGGGATGAGCGCCGGCCGGTACGGCTGCGCGGTGAAGTCCCTGGTCCAGAAGGTGAGCGTGGTGCCGGCGTCGGTCTCGTGCGCGATCACGAAGGCGTCGAGCGCGCCGACCCACATGAGGTCGGTGCTGAATCCGTCGACCAGCGAGCGGGTACGCGGCGAGATCGTCGTGGGCTTGGCGACGAAGCCCTGCTCCCCCAGCGTCTCCACGCCCCGGGTGAACGCCGCGTCCTTGGCGCGGAGCAGGAACTGCCCGGCGCCGTTCCACCCGGCGGCCTTGGCCGTGGTGTCGGTGAAGAGCACGTAGAACCAGCCGTCGAGGTACACCGCCGAGGGCTGGCCCGCGCCGTAGACGTTGGCACGGTGGACGTCGTGCGCCGGTCCGATGATCGGCTGCCCGCCCGCGGCACGCGTCCAGGTGAGCCCGTCGGGGCTGGTCGCGAGGCCGATCGAGTTGCCGAGGGCGTGATCGCCCGCGGCGCCGGTGTAATACATGTAGTAGGTCGAGCCGACCTTGATCACCGACGGGTCGCAGGTGTGCATCCCGTCGAAACCGCCGGGCGCGCCGGAGAACACCGCCGCCGGACCACCGCCGGACGGGCCGGTGAAGGGACCGTCGAGCGAGGGCGACTGCGCGTAGAGGACGTCGTCACCGGGCGGCTGGGCGCTGCCGTACTGGCTGCACCACCACATCTTGAGTTTGCCGCCGTCCCGCATCACGGTCGGGCTGTAGTTGTAGACCGCGTCCTGATCTCCCGCGGCGACCACGCCGCCACTGGCCCGTGGATCGCTCGTCGCGAGCTCGACGTCCATCGGCCGCGGCTTCTCCTGGGGCGCCTGCTGGGCTCCGCCGATCCCGCCGCCCTTGCCGTCGGCCTGGGACTGCACGTTCCCGTCGCTGCACGCCACGAGGACCGCGCCCGCCGCGAAGACGGCCACCACGGCACGGGCGGGTCGCCGACCCCCTCGAAAAAGGCGCATGATGGCCGAGTGTAGCGAGGCTTAACCCGGCCGGGTGACGTCAGTACCCGGGAGGGCGACCAATTCCACTTCGAAGCCGTCGGCGTTTTCGAGGTAGGCGGCGTAGTGATGGTCACCGCCCGCATTCGGATAGCGGTCCGCGAACAGGGGCGACCAGCCGTGTTCGACGGCCTTCGAAGCCAGTTCGTCCACCCGCTCGCGTGACTCGACGTGCAGGGCGAGATGGTTCAGGCCAGGCGCGGTGCGGTCGTGTTCTTCCCCGCTGAGCGCCGGAGAACGCTCGACGACGAGGTAGGTCGCGCCGTGCTTCCAGCTGACTCCGGCGGGCCAGCGCTGGAACTCCCGCCAGCCGAGTTCGCCCAGCAGCCAGCCCCAGCTCTCCTCCGCGCGGCCGAGATCGGGCACCCACAGCTCGATGTGGTGCGCGCGGCCGTGGTCCGAAGGCAGCGCGACGAAGACGCGATGCGGCCCGCTGCCGTAGTGGTCGCCGCCGCCGACATCGAGGAAACCCAAGCGCCGCACCAGATTCTGACTGGCCACATTGGACTCGCCGACCAGCGCCCACACCGACGACAGGCCGAGCCCGACGAGTCCGTGCTCCAGCAGCGCCTTGGCGGCCTCGGTCGCCAGACCTTGCCCGCCGTGCGCCCGCGCCAGGTAGTACCCCAGCTCCGGAACGTCGCCGGGAAGCTCTTGCGACGGCCGCAGGTGCGCGAGGCCGATCACCTCGCCGTCGCGTTCGATCACCCAGTGCCCCATGCCCGCCGGGCCGTCGTAGGACAGCCTGCGGCCGACCATTTCACGGACGTGGTCCGGTTCGGTGAGCGGCACAGCGAAATGCGCGCTCATCGCCGGGTCGGCGAAAAGCCCGACGATCGCGCCGGTGTCGGCTTCGGTCAGCGCGCGCAGCCGCAGCCTCGTGGTCTTGAGCTCGGGAGGGTTGTTCACGCCGCGTTCGCGGCCATCCAGCGCAGGGCCAGGGGGTATCCATCGACCCCGAGCCCGGCGATCACGGCGGTGGCGATATCCGACAGCACGCTGTGGTGCCGGAACTGCTCGCGTTTGTGCACGTTGGAGATGTGCAGTTCGATCAGCGGCGCCTTGAGCTGGGCGGCGGCGTCGCGGACGGCGATCGAGTAGTGCGTCCACGCGGCGGCGTTGAGCACCACCGGCCAGCCCGCGTCGGCGGCTTCGTGCAGCCAGCCGACCATCTCGCCCTCGTGGTCGGTCTGCCGGACCTCGACGTCGATCCCCAGCTCCTTGCCGGTTTCGACGCAGGTGGCGGCCAGATCCGCGTGCGTCGCCGAACCATAGATGCCGGGCTCGCGCAGCCCGAGCCTGCCGAGGTTGGGGCCGTTGAGCACGAGCACCTTCACAGCAGCACGCTCCCGCCGGGTTTGGGCGCGTCGCCCGCCACCACCGAGTACGCCGCGGCGAGCAGGGACGGATCCGGGCCTTCCAGCCTGCCGGGCTTCGCGAGCCCGTCGAGGACGACGAAACGCAGCACACCCGAGCGGGTCTTCTTGTCGCCCTTCATCGTCTCCAGCAGCTGCGGGAGCGCGTCGGGGTCGTAAGTGGTCGGCAGACCCAGCAGCTTGAGCACCTTCGCGTGCCGCTCGGCGGTGGCGTCGTCGAGACGGCCGGCCAGCCTCGCGAGCTCGGCGGCGAACACCAGGCCGACACTGACCGCCGCGCCGTGACGCCACCGGTACCGCTCACGGCGTTCGATGGCGTGGGCGAGCGTGTGACCGTAGTTGAGGATCTCGCGCAGATCCGATTCGCGCAGATCCGCGGCGACGACGTCGGCCTTGACCTGGATCGAGCGGCGGACCAGCTCGCCGAGCACCTCGCCGGTGGTGTCCAGCGCCGCGGCGGGATCCTGCTCGACGAGTTCGACGATCCGCGGGTCGGCGATGAACCCGGCCTTGACCACCTCGGCCATTCCGGCGACAAGTTCGTTGGGAGGCAACGTTTCCAGCGTCGCGAGGTCGACGAGGACCGCGCTCGGCTCGTGGAAGACGCCGACCAGGTTCTTGCCCGCCTCGGTGTTGATGCCGGTCTTCCCGCCGAGGGCGGCGTCGACCATGCCCAGCAGCGTGGTGGGCACGTTGACCAGCCGGACGCCGCGCATCCAGGTGGCGGCGACGAATCCGGCCAGGTCGGTCACGGCGCCGCCGCCGAGCCCGACGACCACGCCCTGGCGGTCGAGACCGATGCGGCCGAGGACCTCCCAGCAGAAGCTGGCGACGGTGAGCGCCTTGCCGTCCTCGGCGTCGGGGATCTCGACCCGGTGCGCGTCGATCCCGGCCTCGGCCAGTTCGTCGCGGATGGCCTCGGCGGTGGTCGTCAGCGTCGGCGGGTGGATCAGCGCGACCTTGGAGGCGTCGGTGAGCTGCTCGGTGAGCTCGCCGAGCAGGCCGCGGCCGATGACGACGTCGTAGGGCTTGGCGGTGTTGACGGTGATGCGGACCGGCTCGGTCATCGTTCCCCTCACTTCGGCGGAAGCCGCTTGGCCCTCGCGACCTCGCAGGTGATCTTGCCCTTGACCGGGGTGTCCCCCGGGATCTCTTCGGTCACCTTCTGGCCGGGTGTCATCCGGTTCTTCGCGAACAGCGCCTCGCCGGCGGCCTTGCCCTCGGCGTCCTTGATCGCGATGGTGACGGCGTACCGCGCGTCCTCACCGGTGCTGTTGGCGACCTCGATGGTGATCTTCGGGGTGTAGCTGTTGCTATCGCATTTGGTGACCTTGACGTCGGCGGCGACATCCGCCTCCGGCGCGGGGCTGGTGGCCGCGCCGGTCTGGACGACGTCCGCGCCGGGAGGCTGCTTCTCCTCGCCGCACGCGGTCAGGGTCAAGGCCACGACGCCGAGCAGGACGCCGGCGATGGTGCGTTTCATGCTCGTTCCTTGCTGATCTCGGTCAGCCCGATGAGGGCGGCCTCGACGACCTCGTCGGCGGTCAGCTGGTCGGTCTCGATCTCGAACGTGGCCACCTCGCGGTACACCGGCAGGCGCGCGTCGAGGAGCGCCTTGTAGGTGGCGCGGGGGTTCACCCCGGCCAGCAGCGGGCGCGCGGTCGAGAGCCCGGCGCGCTGGACACCCGCGGCCATCCCGACGTTCAGGAAGATCACGGTGTGCCCGGCCAGCCGTTCGCGGGTGCCCGGCGTGATCGGCGCGCCCCCGCCCAGGGAGAGGACGCCTTCGTGTTCGGCCAGCGCCTTCGCGACCATCTCCTCCTCCAGCGCGCGGAAGGCGGGCTCGCCCTCCTCGGCGAAGATGTCGGTGATGGGCTTGCCCGCGCTCGCGACGATGTCGTCGTCGCTGTCGCGGAAGGCGAGACCGAGCCGGGCGGCGAGCGCCGGGCCGACCGTGCTCTTGCCCGAGCCCGGCGGCCCGATGATCACCGCGCGAGGGGTCACCAGCGCTCCTCGAGCGCCTTCAGGTACGCCTCGACGTTGCGCTTGCCCTCGATCAGCGAGTCGCCGCCGAACTTCTCCAGCGCGGCGTCCGCGAGCACGAGCGCGACCACCGACTCCAGCACGACCCCGGCGCGGGGTACCGCGCAGACGTCGGAACGCTGGTGGATGGCCACCGCGGGTTCGCCGGTGGTGACATCCACAGTGGACAGTGCTTTGGGGACGGTCGAGATCGGCTTCATGGCGACCCGCACACGCAGCGGCTCGCCGTTGGTGATGCCGCCTTCGAGCCCGCCCGCGCGGTTGGACCGGCGGGTCACCCCGACCGGTCCGGTGCCGCGGTCGATCTCGTCGTGTGCCTGGCTGCCCCAGCGCTTGGCCGTGGTGAAGCCGTCGCCGACCTCCACGCCCTTCATCGCCTGGACGCCCATGAGCGCGCCGGCGAGCCGGGCGTCGAGCCTGCGGTCCCAGTGGACGTGCGAGCCGAGGCCCGGCGGCAGACCGTAGGCGATCACCTCGATCACGCCGCCGACGGTGTCACCCGCCTTCCGCACGGCGTCGACCTCGGCGACCATCGCGTCGGTCCCCTCCTGGCCGAAGGCGCGGACCGGGCTCTCGTCGATGGCGGGCAGGTCCGACGGCACCGGCAGCGGCCCCTCGGGCGCCGAGGCGCCGCCGATGGACACGACGTGGCTGAGGATCTCGACCCCGAGCAGCTGCTTCAGGTAGGCGCGGGCCACCGTGCCGAGCGCCGTGCGGGACGCCGTCTCGCGGGCGCTCGCGCGCTCCAGCACCGGACGGGCCTCGGGGAAGCCGTACTTCTGCATACCGGGCAGGTCGGCGTGGCCGGGCCGGGGACGCGTCAGCGGCTCGTTGCGGGCGAGGCCTTCCAGCTCCTCGGCGGGCACGGGATCGGCCGACATGACCTTCTCCCACTTGGGCCACTCGGCGTTCTCGATCTGGACCGCGACGGGGCCACCCTGGGTGAGCCCGTGCCGGACACCGCCGGTGAACTCGATGTGGTCGGTCTCGAAGCCCATCCGGGGGCTGCGGCCGAAGCCGAGCCTCCGGCGCGCGAGCTGCTCGCCCACTTCGGCGGTGGTGACCTCGACCCCGGCGGGCATCCCTTCCAGGATGGCGGCGAGGGCGGGTCCGTGCGATTCCCCTGCGGTTATCCAGCGCAACACCTGACAGATCCTGTCACAACCTCCTCTGAAGTCCCGGTACAGGCCGGGCTATCCAGGACCCGGTCCGGCGAAGACGGCGAGCGCCCACGCCGCGACCAGGAGACCGGGCCCGTGCGGCACCGTGGGATGCCGGGGCCCGCCCACCGCGAGCGCCACGCTCAGTAACGCGGCGGCGACCGCGCCGAGCACGATCGACGGCCAGCCCGTCGCGGCGAGGACCGCGCCGAGACTCCCGGCGAGCTTCACGTCCCCCGCGCCGAGCGAGCGCGGCGACACCGCGTGCACGAGCGCGTGCGCCCCGCCGAAGACCAGCGCGCCCAGCACCGCCCGCCACGCGATGGCGGCCCCTCCCCCGTACGCGGCGATCGCCAGCGTGACGGCCAGCGCCGGGTACGCGGGCAGGGTGAGGATGTCGGGCAGGCGGCGGTACTTGAGGTCGGCGAGCGCGAGCGGGACCGCGAAGACGGTCAGCACGGCCGGGACCGCGAGCCACCACGAGGGCCAGGCTCCCGACTGGTACCTGAGGCAGACCGCGACGAGCGCCACCGCGGTGAGGGCGGGGGCCCACGCCGTGATCGGCGCTCCGGCCCGGCGCAGGCAGGAGCGCGTGGCGAGCGCCGATCCGGCGCCCGCCACCGCGAAGGCGATCGGCGTGAACACGAGATCCAGAGTGCGTCCGGTGATGCACGGGCGGCAAGATTTTCTTTTCGTGACAGGGACTTTCACGCACTTTCGGCAGGTGGGGCGAGGGTGCGGAAGTCGTGAACGGACCGTTCACGCAGGGGCGCGGCGAGATGGTTGCCGGGTTGGTCGTGAGTGGCGTTTCGGGTTAGAACCCGAAACGCCACTCACGACCAACTGGACCCAATCCACCCCGCGCCTGGCCCCGAAGACCTGTCATGACACCGGGATCAGGGGTTCATCCGCAGCAGCGGGAGACCCGACGGCGTGCGGATCTCAAGCGCTTTGATGTCCCCGGTCCGCATCGCGGTGCCGACCACGATATGCGCGGTGTCCTGGGGCATCGCGCGCCAGGACGCGAGTTCGCTGGTGCCGCCGTCGGCGCCGACGGCGACCAGGATGTAGTCCCCGGTGCGGTTGCCGCCGTAGCTGCACGTCATGTCGACCTTCGTGCCGGTGTCCGTGGCGGACATGGCGACTTCGGCGGTCACCGGGTAGTCGCCGAGCGGGGTCATCGGGTCGCCCGCCGCCGCCATCGGCCCGGTCAGGACGACGACGAGCGCGACGCCGGCGGCCACGGCCAACCCCGCCGCGGTGGTGGTGATCGCCCGTTGGATCCGCCTTCCCCGGCGGACCCGTTTGAGCACGGCCGGCAGGAGATCCGGCGAGGGCGCCGGTTCGTCCTCCAGCAGGGCCGGAGCGCCCGCCTGGGCGAGCAGTCCGGGGATCCCGGCCAGGTCGCGCACGGACGCCGCGCACCGGTCACAGACGCGAAGGTGTTTCTCGTAGGCGAACCGGTCTTCCGGGGACAACGCACCGAGCACGTAGGCCGCGTCGTAGGTGGCGAAGGGGTCGGTCATTGAGTCACCCCTCTTTCCTCCAATATCAGCCGCAGCGCCCGCAACGCGTAATGCGTCCGCGACTTGATCGTCCCTTCGGCCACACCCAGCCGCTTCGCAGCGTCGGCGACGGAGTAACCCTGGAAATAGCACAGGACCAGGACGTCCCGATGCCTCGGCGAGAGCTCACCGAGCGCTTCGGCGACCAGCCAGCCCTGGACCGCCCGTTCCGTGCCGTCCGTGACCGCCGTTTCGGGCGGTTGACCGGTCACCACCTCCGGATGCGCCTCGGCGGCCCGCCAGTCGTCGATGGCGATCCGTCTCGCCACGGTGAACAGCCAGCCCCGCGCCGAGCCCTCGGTCTGGTCGAGCACCTTGGCGTTGCGCCAGGCCCGCAGCAGGGTCTCCTGGACGACGTCCTCCGCGCGGACCCGGTCGCCGCTGGTGAGGTGCAGCGCGTAGGACCAGAGTGCCGCCGCGTGCTCGTCGTGCAGAGCCCGCATCAGCCGGTCCTCCGCGAATTCCTTCACCGATCCGTGCTTTCGCGGCTGAGGAGCAGCGGGAGGGCGAAGACCACACAAGCCACTTCGGTGATCAGGCCCCAGAGCTCGGCCTGGGTGGTGAAGCGTTCCGAGACGCCGAAGAATCCTGTGGTCAGCGAGAGCACGTACGCGCCCAGCGTGGCCAGGCCGAAGCCGATCGCCGCGAGCGCGGGAAGCCAGTGGTGCCAGACCAGGACGGCGATCGCGATGACCACACCCGCCACGACGTTCACCAGGAAGAGCGGGCCGACCACGTCCGTTTCCGAGGCCCAGTCCTGCCATACGACGTAATGCACCCATGCCGAGCCGAGGAGGCCCGCCGCCACCACCGCCCGCAACAGCCACCGGATCATGTCCGTATCTCTTTCCCGCGTGTTCGGTTCCCCTATGCCCTTGAACACGGAAAAGAGGGCCTCGCGGTTCAAACCGGCACCCGATGGCCGGCGAAATTGAACCGGATGGGTGCCCGGACCGTGTGTATGGGCATGACTGCCGAACTCCACTCCCGCCGCAAGGTCCTGACCACCGGCGCCGCCGTCGCCGGTGCCGCCGCCGGGGCCGTGGCCCTCACGGCCTGCGGAAGCGACAGCAAACCGTCCGGTTCGACCGCCGCGCCGCCCGCCGCGGCGCCGGGCGAGACCCTGACCGCGCTCTCCGACCTCCAGGTCGGCCAGGCGAAGGCCGCCAAGACGGCCGACGGCAAGGACGTCATCATCACCAGGACCGCCGAAGGCACGGCGGCCGCGTTCAGCGCGATCTGCACCCATCAGGGGTGCGCGGTCGTCCCCGAGGGCGCGGAGCTGAAATGTCCCTGCCACAACTCGATCTTCGACGCCGCGACCGGCGCGGTCAAAAAGGGACCGGCGGACCAGCCGCTGCCCTCGATCGCGGTCAAGGTCACCAACGGCCAGGTCGTCACCGCCTAGAAACACGAAAAGGGTCCCTTTAGGACGTTCTCACCGTCCTAAAGGGACCCTTTCGCGAGCTTTCAGCTGTCCCAGGTGAAAATCGGGTCGCCCGCCTCGACGTCGCCGCCGGTGAGCAGTCCGGAAAGGACCTCCGCCTTCGCGTCGAGCGCCACCACGGGCACGATCGGCGAGTAGCCCGCGGCCTTGACCGCGTCGGGGTCCCAGCCGACGACCGGCTGCCCGGCACGGACGGCCTCGCCCTTGACGACGTGGAGGGTGAACCCCTCGCCCTTCTGCTTCACCGTGTCGATCCCCAGGTGGACCAGCACGCCGCGACCGTCCTCGGTGGCCACCACGAACGCGTGCGGGTGCAGTGTGACGACCGTCCCGTCCACCGGGGCGACCGCGTCCTGGCGCCCGCCCGAGGGCAGGACCGCGATGCCGGGGCCGACCATCGCCTGCGCGAAGACCGGGTCGGGCACTTCGGTCATAGCGGTCGTCTTGCCGCTCACCGGGCTGAGGATCTCGAGACTCACAGCAGATCCTCGATCTCACTGGCGATGTTGTCGGCCTCGGGGCCCACGATGACCTGGACACCGGCGCCCATGCGCACGACGCCCATCGCGCCGGCGGCCTTCAGCGCCGCCTCGTCGAGCAGGCTTATGTCTTCGAGCTCACAACGGAGCCGGGTGATACACCCCTCGACCTCGATGACGTTCTCGGCACCGCCGAGGCCCGCGAGGATCTTTTCCGCCCTGTCATCCGCCATCGCGGTCTCCCTGTTCCCTGTCGGTTTCCCACATGCGAACCAGCTGTACTACGCCGTTCGCCGACTCGCACCCGATCCCTGGCCACGAACGCGTAACGGTGGTTGACACCCGCTCGTGCGACGGAGCATCCTGCCCCATCGGATCATTGGTCTAGACCGGAACGTACCAATCTTCCGGACCAGATGCGAGTACGGGTTCCCCGAACAGACCGGCCCGAAAGGACGGTGACCGTCATGAGCGCTTCGGCGCAGCTGCCGCCGTCCGACCGTGTGATCAACGGACCGACGCCCAAGCACGCCCAGCTGCGGGAGATTCTGCGCCGCACGGTGGAGCGTGAGCTACCCCCCGGCTCGCCGATCCCCTCGGAACGTGACCTCGCCGAGACCTACCAGGTGTCGAGGCTCACGGTCCGCTCGGCGATCGGCAAGCTGGTCGAAGAAGGGCTCTTGTCGCGGGTGCGCGGCAAGGGGACGTTCACCGCCGCGAGGCGGATGGAACTGCAGCTCTACCTGATGTCCTTCACCGAGGACATGCGCCGTCGCGGGATGACGCCGACCACGGAGGTCGTCAAGACCGCCACCGAGGTCCCGCCCGCCCCCTCGGCGCACGCCCTCGGCCTGGCCGCCGGGACCCCGGCGCACCACCTGGTCCGGCTCCGCCGTGCCGACGGGGTGCCGCTGGCGGTCGAACGCGGCTGGTATCACGCGGGCCGGATGCCCGGTCTGCTCGACCTCGATCTCACCCGATCGTTGTACGTCCAACTCGCCCAGTCGTACGACCTGCGCCCGGATCACGCGTGGCAGACGGTCTGGGCCGAATCCGCGGACCGCGAAACGGCACGCCTGCTCGGCATGCGCGCCGGCAGTCCGCTTCTTGTCTTCCGCCGGGTCTCCAGCGTCAACGGGGAACCGATCGAAGACATGACTTCCTGGTACCGGGGCGATCACTACCAGGTCACCATGCAGCTGGACCGGAACACCCCGGATTCCGGTCACCATCCTCACTACGGAGGTACCCGATGAGCTCCACCACCGCGGAGGGGGCGAAGGGCAAAGGCAAGGGACTGGCCGGGCTTCAGCGCTTCGGCCGTAGCCTCATGCTCCCCATCGCCGCCCTGCCCGCCGCCGCGCTCCTCAACAGGTTCGGCCAACCCGACCTGCTCGGCAAGGACGGCCTCGGCTGGGACAAGGTCGCCGAAGTGCTCGGCGCGGCGGGCAACTCGCTGTTCAGCTGGCTGCCGCTCCTGTTCGCGGTGGGTATCGCCGTCGGCTTCGCCCGGAAGAGCGACGGCGCGACCGGGCTGGCCGCCGTGGTCGGCTTCTTCGTGTTCACCAGCGTCCTCCAGGTCTTCGCGCCGTTCTCCGAGCTGCCCGGCTGGAACCCCGAGAAGCCCGCGGGCCTGATGCTCAACCCGATGAAGTGGCCCTACAGCGTGCTGGCCGGTGTGATCGTCGGCCTGGTCACCGCCCTGCTGTGGCAGAAGTTCTACCGCATCAAGCTGCCGCCGTACCTGGCCTTCTTCGGCGGCCGCCGGTTCGTGCCGATCATCACCGCGGTGACCCTGATGGTCCTCGCGGTGCCGCTGGGCCTGGTCTTCCACTGGGTCAACGACGGCATCCAGGCCGCGGGTGAAGCGGTCACCGGCGCCCCGGTGGTCGGTGGCGGTATCTACGGTGTGCTCAACCGCCTGCTGATCCCGGTCGGTCTGCACCAGCTGCTGAACGTGCCGGTGTGGTTCATCTTCGACGGCGGTGACCTCACGAAGTTCTTCGAGGGCGACCCGACCCGCGGCACCTTCATGACCGGGTTCTTCCCGATCTTCATGTTCGCCATCCCCGCCGCGGCGCTGGCGATCTGGCAGAGCGCCAAGCCCAGCCAGAAGAAGATCGTCGGCGGTGTGATGATCGCCGGTGCGCTGACCTCGTTCCTGACCGGTATCACCGAGCCGATCGAGTTCTCGTTCATGTTCGTCGCGTGGCCGCTGTACCTGATCCACGCGGTCCTGACCGGTACGTCGCTGGCACTGGTGAACGCGCTCGACATCCACCTCGGCTTCGGTTTCTCGGCCGGTGCGATCGACTTCGCGCTCAACAGCGGTCTCCCGGCGGCGAGCGGCAACGTCTGGCTGCTCATCCCGATCGGTCTCGCCTACGCGGTCGTCTACTACGTGATCTTCCGGTTCGTGATCAAGAAGTGGAACCTGCGGACCCCCGGCCGCGAGGACGACGCCATCGAGGCGGATCTCGAAGCCACCGCGGCGAAGCCCGTCAAGTAGTTTTAGCTCAGCAGAACCAAAGGCACGAAAGGGAAAGAACATGCCGGAGAAACGCGTCACCGTGGCCAGCAAGGTGGGCCTGCACGCCAGGCCCGCGGCGACGGTCGCCAAGGCGGCCGCGGCGCAGCCCGTCGCGGTGCACATCGCCAAGGCGGGCGGTGACCCGGTCGCGGCCGGCAGCGTGCTGAACCTGATGACGCTCGCCGCCGGTTACGGCGACGAGGTCATCATCAGTGCCGAGGGTGAGGGGGCCGAGGCGGCCGTCGACGCCATCGCCGAGCTGGTGGCGACCGACCTCGACGCCTGATCCCGCTCCCTGCGAAGCCCGGGCCGCCCCGACCGGCCCGGGCTTCGTAGGGTGTTGGCATGGAAAGCGTGCGCAGGATCGAACAGTGGCCGGTGGACAACGCCGCCACGGCCGTGGTGACCGCCGCCGGTGACGTGCTGGGCACGCACGGCGACCCGACGAAGGTGTACCGGCTGGCGTCGGTGACCAAACCGCTCACGGCCTACGCCGCGCTGATCGCCATCGAAGAGGGCGTCGTCGAACTCGACACCCCCGCCGGGCCGGAGGGCTCCACGATCCGGCATCTGCTCGCGCACACCTCGGGCCTGGCCTTCAACGAGCACAAGGCGATGGCCGCGCCCGGCAACCGGCGCCTGTACTCCAACGCCGGCTTCGAACAGCTCGCCGACGCGCTCACCGAGCATTCCGGCATCCCCTTCGCCGACTATCAGGCGGAGGCGCTCTTCCAGCCGCTGGGCATGAAGGCGACCAAGCTGACCGGCTCCCCCGCTTCGGGCGCGGAGTCCACTGTGGACGACCTGGTCGCGTTCGCCGCCGAACTGCAGGCCCCGAAGCTCATCGCCGCCGAAACGGTGCACGAGGCGACTTCCGTGGTCTTCCCCGGCCTTTCCGGTGTCCTGCCCGGTTTCGGCCACCAGAAGCCGAACGACTGGGGCCTCGGCTTCGAGATCCGCGACCACAAGAGTCCACATTGGACCGGCGCGTCGAGCTCGCCGCGGACCTTCGGCCACTTCGGGCAGTCCGGCACCTTCCTCTGGGTCGACCCCGACGCCGGTGCTGCCTGCGTCGCCCTCACCGACCGCGCCTTCGGCCCGTGGGCGGCCGAGGTCTGGCCGCCCTACACCGACGCCGTACTGGCGGAGCTGCGCGGCTCTACTCCATGACACGGATCGGCGAACCCGCCTGGAAGGCCGCGATGTCCTCGACCGCGTCGCGGTAGAAGATCTCGTAGGCCTCCCGGGTGACGTAGCCGATGTGCGGGGTGAGCACGACGTTGTCCAGCGTCCGCAGCGGATGCTCCGACGGCAACGGCTCCACGTCGTAGACGTCCAGTGCGGCGACCGCGATCTCCTTGCGGCGCAAGGCGTCCACCAGTGCGGCCTCGTCCACGATCGGTCCGCGCGAGGTGTTGACCAGCATCGCCGTCGGCTTCATCGCGGCGAGTTCGGCCGCGCCGACCAGCCCGCGGCTGCGGCCGCTGAGCACCAGATGGACCGACAGGACGTCCGCGCGGGCGAACAGTTCGTCCTTCGACACCGCGGTCACCCCGTGCGGGTCGGCCTTCTCCTGGGTGAGGTTCTGGCTCCACGCGATGGTCTCCATGCCGAACGCCTGGCCGATCTTGGCCGCGCCGGCGCCGAGCCTGCCGAGCCCGAGCAGCCCGAGCGTCTTGCCGGACAGGATCGTGCCGACCGTGGTCTGCCAGCCGCCCTCACGCATGTTCCGCGACTCCACCGGCACGTTCCGCGCGGCGGCGAGGATCAGCGCCCAGGTGTGCTCCGCCGCGGGGGCCGCGATGTACCCGGTGGACGAGACGACCACGCCGTTGCGCCGGGCGGCGGCCACGTCGATCGCGGCGTTGCGGTGGCCGGTGCTCACCAGCAGCCTGAGCGCGGGCAGCCGGTCGAGGACTTCGACGGGGAAGCGGGTGCGTTCGCGCATCGCCACCACGACCTCGAAGTCACGCAGACGGCCCACCACGTCGGCGGGATCCGCGAACGGCTTCGTGAACACCTCGATCTCGGCGCCGAGGGAGTCCCAGTCCCCGAAACCGAGCGCCACTTCCTGGTAGTCGTCGAGAATCGCGATCTTCATGCTCCCCAGGCTAGAGTCGGCGCCGAAACCATGCCTGGGGAGGCCACCATGATCCTGGAAGTCCGCACCTACCGGCTGCAGCCCGGGACGAGCGAGGAATTCCTCCGCGTGATGCGCGAAGAGTCCGTGCCCCTGCTGGAGCGCGCGGGGCTGCGGGTCGTCGACTTCGGACGATCGCTGGTCGCCGAGGACGGACACGAAGAGGCCTACCTGATCCGCGCATTCGGCTCTCTCGAAGAACACGAACGGCAGGAACGCGAGTTCTATGGCAGTGAGGCCTGGCTGACGGGCCCGCGCGAGGCGATCGTCTCGCGGATCGAGAGCTACCACACGATCGTCATGGAGACCTCCGAAGAGGCGGTCAAGGCGCTCGGACAACGGTGACCGGAGGAACGGATGCACGAGGGCGGGATCCTGGCCTGGACCGAAGCGGAGCGGCTGAGCTTCGCCGATCTGCTGGAGGGGCTCGACGACGAGGACTGGTCCGCGAAGACGTTGTGTCCGGAGTGGACGGTCCACGCGATGGCGGGCCACCTGGCGCAGACGACGAGGAACCGGCTCAAGGACACCCTCGCCGGCATCGTGAAGGCCAAGGGGAACTGGGACCGGATGAACACCGGCCAGGCCATCGCCTACGCCGCCCGGTTCTCCCCCGCCGAACTCGTCGCCCAGATCCGCGAGGACGCCGGATCGGCCCGCCGCTCGCCCGGCGCCAAACCGATCGACCCGCTCGCCGACGTGCTCATCCACGGCCAGGACGTCGCCCGGCCGCTCGGTATCGCGCGGCCGATGCCGGAGAAGCCCGCCATCGCGGCGCTGGAGCACCTGCTCGTCAGCCCGTTCTGGGGTGCGAAGAAACGCTGCAAGGGTCTCCGGCTGATCGCCACGGACGCCGACTGGACCGGCGGAACGGGCCCCGAGGAAGTCCGGGGCCCGCTCGTCGACCTGCTCCTGTCCGTGAGCGGCCGGAGCACCGGGCTGGCCACCTTGACCGGCCCGGGCGCGGCGCTGCTCGGCGCCCGCTGAGCCCTACCGGCGCGGGACGAACACGTCGACGCGCACCAGGTGGTGGTCCGAGGCGTCGTTGAGCCGGGCCAGCGGTGACTCGGGCAGCGGCCAGAAGACCTCGGCACGCCAAGGGAACAGGCCCTTCGACGGCAGGACGTAGTCGATCCGCAGGTTCCCCGGCGCCTTGTCGTTGAAGTCGCCGGTGTCGAAGTACGGGTCGCCCTTCTGGCCGATGTTGGCGCCCGCCTGGTCCTGAGCCGCCCGTACGCCGCCTTCGCTCCCCGGCCGGGTCTCGATGACGCGCGGCGCGTTCAGCAGGCGTGAGATGGCGCCTGGGACGCTGTCGCCGTCGAGCGGGTCGGAGTTGTGGTCGCCGGCGATCACGAACTTCTCGTGCGCGCCCAGCCCGCCGCGGCGGCCGCGATCGTCGTGGATGTAGCGGCCCTTGCCCGGGGTCACGTAGTCCGCCCAGAAGCGGATCTCGTCGTTGTTGCGGGTGCCGTTGCGGTCTTCGGGACCGTCGAAGGTGGGCGGCGTCGGATGCGCGGCCAGGAAGTGCACGGTCGAACGGCCGACCCGGATCGGAACGTCCCAATGGGACTTCGACGACAGGCGCAGCACGTCGAGCGCCTGCGGCGAGTACCAGTCGTTCGGCGCGGGCGTGGCCGGGTCGTCGGGCAGCAGCGCGCCCGGCATGTCCTTCCAGAGGAACTTCTGGAACGTCCGCACGCTGTGAGTGTCGATCGGGTACTTCGACAGCACGAGCATGCCGTACTGGCCCTCGAAGAGACCGAAGCCGTGCGCGTCGTTGCCGCCGCCGACCTTGCCGTCGCGGTCGAGGTCGAAGCCGGTCGCGACGCCGGTGTTCGAGGGCGCGGTGAAGGCGTACGGGTAGTCGATCGGGGCGGCGCCGTTCTGGCCGCGCATCAGATAGTTCTCGCGGAACAGGTCCGCGGCGCGGTTGCCGGGCACGTAGTCGAATTCGTTGATCAGCAGCACGTCGGGCCGGTTGCGCTGGATCACCTCGGCGACCTCGTTCGCCTGCGCGTTGCCCGGCTGCGACAGGTCGGTCACGAGCTGACCGGCGGCCCCGCGGTTGAGCGAAGCGTTGTACGTCGCGAAGCGGACGTTCTGCCCGGCGGCGGCTTGCGCCGGTGTGGCGGCCAGCAGCGTCCCGGCGAGCAAGGCGCCCGAGGTGAGCACGGCGGCGATGCGTTTCACGTTCCTTACCTCCCAGAGTTCGAGGCGACCTTACGCATCCGTCGTGACCGGTGGGGTGAGGTTCAGGTGAACAGCGTCTCTTGAACACGTTCAAAATCTGGGCTACGGTTCTTCTTGAACACGTTCAAAAGGAGGTCCCCATGCAACCCGTAGTCATGGCCTACGCGCTCTACCTGGTCATCACCGTGCCGTTGACCGTGCTGGTCGCGCGCACGCTGAGCAGGCACGGCAAGACGTTCCTGGAAGACGTCTTCCAGGACAAACAAGCGCTGGCGCATTCGGTGAACCAGCTGCTCGTCGTCGGGTTCTACCTGGTCAGCCTGGGTTTCGTGACCCTGTTCCTGACCAGCGACGACACCGTCCTCGACGCGCGCGACGTCTTCGAGATGCTGTCGGTCAAGGTCGGCACCGTGGCGCTCGTGCTCGGCGTGATGCACGTCGGGAACGTGCTGGTGTTCAACGGGATCCGGCGCAAGCACCTCAGCTACGCGACCGAACGGCCCGCGCCGGTGCCGCCGCCCTACCCCGGCTACCCGGCGCCCGCTCCGCACCCGGCGCCCTGACCGGATAACGTGCAGTGGTGGCGAAGAGTGAGGAAACCAGGTCACTGATCGTGGCGACCGCGTTGCGGCTGTTCGCGGAGAACGGCTACGACCGCACGACCATGCGGGCCATCGCCGCCGAAGCGGGCGTGTCGGTCGGGAACGCCTACTACTACTTCGCCTCGAAAGACCAGCTGATCCAGGGTTTCTACGACGAGATCGCCAAGGCGCACCTGACGGCCGCGCGCCAGGCGATCGAAGGTGAGCGGGACTTCAGCGCCCGGCTCAAGACGGTCCTGCTCACCTGGCTCGACGTCGCCGAGCCGTACCACCGCTTCGGCACCCAGTTCTTCGTCAACGCCGCCGACCCGGACTCGCCGCTGAGCCCGTTCAGCGAGGAGTCTTCGCCGGCGCGGGACGCCTCCGTCGGCCTGATGCGCGACGTCATCGCCGACTCCGACGTCAAACTCGACCCGGATCTGCGCGACGACCTGCCCGATCTGCTGTGGCTGTACCAGATGGGGGTCGTGCTGTTCTGGGTCCACGACCGGTCCGCCGGGCAGAAGCGCAGCCGGATCCTGGTGGAACGGACGGTGCCGCTGATCGCGCGGCTGGTGGGGCTTTCGCGGTTGCGGGTGCTGCGGCCGGTCAGCCGGGAGATCGTTTCGCTGATCCGGGACCTGTCGAAGCGGGACGACGTCGCCTGACACGCATTTAGTCCTCTGAATGCGATAGGGGAAAACCGCATCCAGAGGACTAAACGCGGCGTGGGGTCAGGACTCCCGGACGGTCCGGAAGTACAGGAACCGAGGTTCGGTCCGCAGTTTCGCGTACCACCGCGGATCCGATTCGGCGATCGCCTCGTCCGGCATCGGCTCGACCAGCCTGTCGACGGCGAACCCGGCGTCCCGCACCGCGCCGAACGTCCAGCTCAACGGCCGCCGGTAGAAACGGACCGGCTGCCCCGGCGGGAACTCGTCCTCCAGGAGTTCGAGCTGGAAGTAGTTCCGCTTTTCGAACCACCGCCAGTCCTCGCCCGGATGATGCACCGAGAACACCAGGAGCCCACCCGGTTTGAGCACCCGCCGGAACTCCGCCAGCGCCGGCGCCCACTCCTTCAGGTAGTGCAGCACCAGCGACGCCGTGATGACGTCGATCGAAGCGTCCTCCACGAAAGGCATCGGCCGCGACACGTCCGCCGTCTCGAATTTCGCGACGTGCCCGAACTTCTCCCTGGCGACGGCGACCATGCCCGAGCTGGCGTCGACACCGAGGACGTCCGCGCCCTTCTCCGCGAGCAGGGCGCTCAGGTGTCCCGCCGCGCTGCCGACGTCCAGCACCCGTTTGCCCGCCACGTCCCCGGCCAGCTCCACGATGGCGGGACGGTCGTAGTGGGCGTTGGTGCTGCTGGTCTCGGCGTGCGCCGCGTAGAGCCGCGCGAACCCGTCGTACTGGGCCGCGCGCGCCCGCTCGATGATCTCGTCGACCACGTCGTTCTTGGCGTCGGCGTAGTGCTGGATGTACTTCCAGGTGCGCGACGCCAGTTCGCGTTTCTTGGCCTCGTAGAGCTTCCGCTCGTCCTCGTGCGCGATGAGACGGTCTCGGAAGAGACGGTAGCGCTCGGTCTGGCCGTTGTCCGGCGAGTAGACGTGCAGGTTGATGTTCGTGTCCGGACCTTTGAAGCAGCGATGCTTCTCCCAGTCCGGCTCGCGGATGACGAGTTTGTAGCCCTCGGCCTCCAGCTGCGGCACGTAGGTTTCCTCGTCGTCCGAATCCGCGACGATCAGCATGATGTCGATGATCGGTTTCGCGCACAGTCCCGGCACCGACGTGGAGCCGACATGCTCCAGGACCAGCGCGCGTTCCCCCAGGATCCCCCTGATGCGCTTGGCTTCCCGGTCGAACAGCTCAGGCCACTCCGGGTCGTACTCGGCCAGGGTGACGGTGGAATTCATGACCGGAGCCTCGTCGACCCAGGAGTTGTTGATGTCTTCTTCGGTGTAGTGGTCTCGATCGGGTTTAGGCATCGACCCCTTGTTCCTTCCTCAGCACTCCTCGCGAGTTCTGCGCGCGACGCGATCACGTCGCCAGGGCGCGAGTAGGAACAAGACGTCCCGTCCCCCATCAAGAGCGCCCTGCCGCCGAGATCGCGGGGCCGTTCGGCCAGAGGCGCGCGCGGTGGTCACCTGGTTGCCGCGACGCCCCTCTCGAGGCAGTCGGCCAGATTATCGAACTCAGGCGATCTTGTCAGGCGCTTTCACCGAAGAAGGTTCCCGCTCACCGGTCCGTGAAGGAGGATCGGCGTTTGTTTGTGCGTGGCGATTCGGGCTAGGGCCAACGGCTTCCTAGGCACCTACTGGGTTACTGGGTGCGGCTTGATCGCATGCCAAGTCCGTGAAGGCCTCCTTGCCTACCCTGAAGGTAGTGAAGGAGGCCTTCACTACCCGCCGAGCCGTGTGACCTGGCCTCCCGTGGTCCGCTCAGCCGATCGGCAGGGAAAGGATCCCGCCGGTCGCCTCACGCAGCGCGTCCCGCATCTCCGCCCGCGGCGCCGGCCGCCCGGTGAAGTACTCGGACTGCCCGAAAGCCTGATGCAGCAACATGTCCAGCCCGGTCGCGAGCCGCCCGCCCCGCTCGGCGACGGCTTCGGCGAGCGCGGTCGGCCACGGGTGGTAGATGACGTCGAGGACGCATCCGATCCCGGACAGCTCCGCGAGATGCGGCCGCACGGCGTCCGGGGGCACGGTGTTCACCAGCACCGCCGAATCGGCCGCGAGCTTCCCGAAGTCGGCTTCGGCCCAGCGCAGGACCTCGACGTCGAGCCCGGCCCGCTGGGCCGCCTCGACCGTTTCCGCCGCCCGTGCCGGATCCCGCACGACGAGCCGGACCGTCCGCACGCCGAGCGAGGCCAGCCCGACGACGGCCGCGGCGGCCGTCCCGCCCGCACCGAGGACGACCGCGGCGTCGTCCGGGCCGGGCGTGTACTCCCCCGCGATCCGCAGCGCCTCGGTGACGCCGTCGACGTCGGTGCAGTCCGCCAGCCAGCCGGATTCCCGGCGCACCAGCGTGTTCGCCGCGCCGACCGCCGCCGCGCGCGGCGTGACCTCGTCGGCGTAGTCCAGCGCGGCCCGTTTCCCGGGCATCGTCACCGAGAGCCCGGTCCACTCCGGACCGAGGCCGTCGACGAACGCGGGCAGCCCGGGACCGTCCATCTCGACCCGCTCGTAGGTCCAGCCGTCCAGGCCCAGCGCGCGGAAGGCCGCGCCGTGCAGGACGGGCGAGAGCGAGTGTTCGACCGGTTTCCCGAGGATCGCGGCCTTGCGGTCAGATGACACCGCGCCTCACCGCGTCGTCCCGGTTCTTCCGGTGGTCCTCGAAGGTCACCGCGAAGCAGGAAAGCCCGTTCTTCTCGCATTTGACGAAGAACAGCCACTCCCCCGCCGTCGGCTTCAGCGCGGCCTGGATCGCTTCCGCGCTCGGGACCGCGATCGGTGTCGGGGTCAGGCCGACCGACTTGTAGGTGTTGTAGGCGCCCGCTTTTTCCCGTTCTTCGGGTTTGGTGAGCAGGGTCGGCCGGTCGAGGACGTAGTTGATCGTCGAGTCCATCTCGAGCCGCATCTTCTCGTCGATCCGGTTGTAGATGACCCGCGAGATCTTCCCGAAGTCGGCCTTCACCGCCTCGCGTTCGATGATCGACGCGATGACGAGCGTCTCGTACGGCGTTTTGCCCTCGCCCTTCGACTGCTCGCTCAGCCCGGCGTTGAGGATGCGCTCCGCCGAAGTCTTCACGGCGTAGGTGAGCAGTTCTTCGGCCGTCCAACCGGGTTTGATGTTGTAGATACCCGGGGCGATCAGCCCTTCGAGGCGCCGGTCCTTGTGCTCGGCGTTCGTCGCGGGCTCGATGGCCCACGCCGGGACGCCCAGTTTCGCCAGATCCGCGGTCTCGATCGTCTTGCGCAGTTCCTCGACCGGCACACAGGTGCTCGTGCCGTTCAGGTCGGCGCAGGAAGCCTTGGACAGCAACGTGTACACCCCGGGCGTCACCTTGCCGTCGGGCTGGGTGATGTCGTGGAACTGGGTGTAGGGCCGGATTTCGACCTGGCCGACCTTCGACGCGGGGGCGATCATCTTTTCGACCGCGCTGGCCCCGGACATCTTCGTCTTCATGACGTAGTAGCCCTGCTGGAGCCGCGAGACGGCGGTGTTGTCCTCGCCCGCCTTCACGAACGCCTTGCCGCTGGCGACCACCCCGGCCGCCTGCAGCCGGTTGCCGATCGCCGACGTCGAGTCGCCCTTCTCCACCTGGACGAGGACGTCGCTTTCGCCGGTGCCCTCGTAATCGTCGTAGCCGAAGATCTCAGTGAAGCCGTAGTAGGCGCCGCCGGCGAGCAGGACGAGCACCGTCAGCGCGGCGATCCAGCCCAGCGCGCGCTTCTTCTTGCGCTTCTTGGGCGGCGGCCCCTGACGTTCCGGGCGCTCGTCCTCGATGCGTTCCGGTTCGGCCCGGTCCTCGTCGTCGTAGTCCTCGTAATCCTCGTAGTCGTCGTACTCGTCATAGTCGTCGTACGCGTCGTCGCCGAAGATCTCGTTGTATTCCTCTTCGCTGCCCTGAGGCGGCGAAGAAGGAGCCGCGCCGGGGCGCCGGGCCAGCGGCGCCTCCTGGATCGCGGGGAGGACGTCGGTCGGCCGCTCGTCCGGGAGCGGGCCGTCGTCCTCGCGGCGCCTGCGGCGGCCGGGACGGGGGGTCTCGTCCTGGGCGTAGGCGGGCATGCCGATACCCCGGTCACCCGGCTGGGGGGACCGCCGCTGCGGCACGGGGGGCGGCGGAGGGACCGCCTGTTCCGGAGCCCGCCTGGCCGGGGCCGGACGCGGTGCCCGGGGCGGCGGCTCGTCGGCGGCGCGCCGGGCCCGCGGTGGTGGCTCTTCCGGTGACCGGCGGGCCCTCGGCGGTTCTTCCGACGGACGCCGTACGGGCGGTTCCTCCCGGATGTGCCGTCGTCCCGTCGGCTGGGGCTCGGGCCGTCGACGTGGCGGGGCCGGTGGCTGGATGGCCTCTTCAGGCTCCCGCAACCGTCGTCTTCCGCCCTGACGGCGTTCGGGCCGGCCGTGGGGCTCGGTCATGTGTCGCCCTTCCGTGCGCGATGTGCCGCTACCGCGTCGATCCACGCCTGCAGGATCTCGACCGCGGCCGCCTGATCGACGACGGCACGTTGCTTACGTCCCTTCACCCCACGCTGCGACAGCATCCTGGATGCCGTCACCGTGGTCAACCGCTCGTCGGCCAGTCGCACCGGTACCGGGGCGATCCTGGCGGCGAGCTTCCCGGCGTAGTCGAGTGCCGCTTCGGCCGCGGGGCCGTGACGGTCCTTGAGCGTCCTCGGCAAGCCGACGACGACTTCGACCACGTCGTGTTCCGTGACGAGTTCGACGAGCTGGTCGACGTCCTTGTCGCCCGCCGCGTCGCGAGTGAGGGTAACGAGCGGGCTCGCGAGGATGGGGTCGGGATCGCTGAGCGCGATCCCGACCCGGACGGATCCGACATCCACCCCGAGCCGCCTGCCGCGCCCCGGATCGGACTCCCCAGGCCGATCCGGGCGGCGCCCAGCGGCGTCGTCAGCCAACTTGGGCGACCGCCGCGCGCAGGGAGGCGATGGCCTGGTCGGCCCCGGCCGGGTTGGTGCCCCCGCCTTGGGCCATGTCCGGCTTGCCGCCGCCACGGCCGCCGATCGCCTCGGCGAACGACGGGACGAGCTTGCCCGCCGCGACGCCCTTCTCCTGCGCCGCCTTCGTGGTGGCGACGACGAAGGCGACCTTCTCGCCCTGCGGGGCGAACAGCGCGACGACGCCGGGCCGGTTGCCGAGCCTGCCGCGGATGTCCGAAGCCAGCGCGCGCAGACCGTTCGAGTCGACGCCTTCGCCGAGCTTCTCCGCGACGACCGCGATCCCGCCGATGTCCTCTGCCTTGTCCGCGAGCGAGCCCGCCGAGCCGAGCACCTGCTGGGTGCGCAGCTGCTCGATCTCCTTCTCGGCGTTCTTGAGCCGGGTGAGCACGTCGTCGATGCGCGACGGCAGCTGCTCCGAGGGCACCTTGAAGGTGTTCGCGAGCTGCGAGACGAGCAGCTGCTCCTTGCGGACGTACTTGAGCGCGTCCGTGCCGACGAGCGCCTCGACGCGGTGCACGCCGGAACCGATGGACGAGTCGCCCACGAGCTTCACCAGGCCGAGCTGGCCGATGCGGTCGACGTGGGTGCCACCGCAGAGTTCACGGGAGTACTCGCCCATGTCGACGACGCGGACGTCGTTGCCGTACTTCTCGCCGAACAGCGCGACCGCGCCCAGTTCGAGGGCCTTGTCCTTCGTGGTGACGAAGGTGTTCACCTCGACGTTGGTCTGGAGGTAGTCGTTGACCTCCTCCTCGACCTCGGTGAGCACGTCGGCCGACACCCCGCCGGAGGTGGTGAAGTCGAAGCGCATCCGGCCCGGCGAGTTCAGCGAACCGGCCTGCGCCGCGCGCTTGCCATACGCGCCGCGCACGGCGGCGTGTACCAGGTGCGTCGCGGAGTGCGACCGCTCGATCGACAGGCGGCGGTGCTGGTCGACCGAACCGGTCAGCGCACTGCCGATGCCGACCTCGCCGTCGAGCACCTCGACCCGGTGCACGAACAGGCCCGGCACGATCTTCTGCACGTCGTGGACCTTGAGCTCGACGCCGTCGCCGAGCAGCACGCCGGTGTCGGCGACCTGGCCACCGCTCTCGGCGTAGAACGGCGTGCGGTCCAGGACCAGCTCCGCCTTCTTGCCCGCGCCGACGCGGGAGACCGGCACGCCGTCTTCCAGCAGCGCGACGACCTTCGCCTCGGCCTGCAGGTCGGTGTAGCCGAGGAATTCGGTCTCGCCGTGCTGCTCCAGCACCTTGCGGTACTCGGACAGGTCGCCGTGACCGGTCTTGCGCGACGCCGCGTCGGCCTTCGCGCGCTGCCGCTGCTCGTTCATGAGCGTGCGGAAGCCCTCTTCGTCGACGGTCAGGCCCTGCTCGGACGCCATCTCCAGGGTCAGGTCGATCGGGAAGCCGTAGGTGTCGTGCAGCTGGAACGCCTTGTCGCCGGCCAGCAGCGAGCCACCGGAGCGCTTGGTCTCCTCGGCCGCGAGGTCGAAGATGCGCGAACCGCTGGTGAGCGTGGAGAGGAAGGCCTCCTCCTCGACGCGAACGACGTCCTCGATGCGGTCGAAACCGGACACCAGCTCGGGGTACGTCGGGCCCATCGTGTCGCGGACGACCGCGGCGAAGGCGGGCAGCACCGGCTCGTGCACGCCCAGCAGGCGCGCGGAGCGGATGATGCGGCGCAGCAGGCGGCGCAGCACGTAGCCGCGGCCGTCGTTGCCCGGGGTGACGCCGTCGCCGATGAGCAGTACACCGGTGCGCGCGTGGTCGGCGATGACGCGGAAACGGACGTCGTCGGTGTGGTCGGAGCCGTAGCGGCGGCCGGAGAACTCCTCGGCGCGGCCGATCACCGGGCGGACGAGGTCGGTCTCGTAGACGTTCTCGACGCCCTGGAGGATCGTCGCCACGCGCTCGACGCCCATACCGGTGTCGATGTTCTTCTTCGGCAGCTCACCGATCGGCTTGTGGCCGTGCTTCGGGCTCTTGTCGCCCCGCACGTCCTGCATGAAGACGAGGTTCCAGATCTCGATGTAGCGGTCCTCGTCGGCGACCGGGCCGCCCTCGCGGCCGTAGTCGGGGCCGCGGTCGTAGTAGATCTCCGAGCACGGGCCGCCGGGACCGGGCACGCCCATGTCCCAGTAGTTGTCCTTGCCGTCACGGGACTGGATGCGCTCGCCGGGCAGGCCGGTGAGCTTCTTCCACAGACCCGCCGCCTCGGCGTCGTCCTCGTAGACGGTCGCCCAGATGCGCGCCGGGTCGAGACCGTAGCCGCCTTCGCTCTGGGGCTTGGTGATCAGCTCCCAGGCCGCCTCGATGGCGCCTTCCTTGAAGTAGTCGCCGAAGGAGAAGTTCCCGGCCATCTGGAAGAAGGTGTTGTGCCGGGTCGTCTTGCCGACCTCGTCGATGTCCGGCGTGCGGACGCATTTCTGGACGCTGGTCGCGCGCGGGTACGGCGGCGGGGCCTCGCCGAGGAAGTACGGCTTGAACTGGACCATGCCTGCGTTGACGAACAGCAGGTTCGGGTCGTCGAGGATCAGCGGCGCGCTCGGGACGCGCGTATGTCCCTTGTTCTCGAAATGGCTCAGAAAACGCTTGGTGATTTCGTGTGTTTCCACGGGATCGTCCTTGTATACGGGCTCGCGCGAAGGCGCTGGGAATGCGGACAGGCGGGAACGGCGAAGGGCTGGGGATCTTCCGGTCGCGGACGCGACCCGATCAGCCCTCCGCCCGGCGAGCTCGCCGGACCGGGCGCCGCGACTGCGCCGCGTGCCTGCCCTCGGTCACGGGGGCCGTGCTCAAGCCGGTCCGTTCGGACACCATGTCGTGCAACTCCTGTTCCCGCTCGCTCATCCCGGCACGGACCTCCGCGCCGAACGAACCGACGGCGCCCGCGAGTTCCCGCACGGCGTCGCCCAGGTTCGAGGCTAACCCCGCGGGCGTGGCCTGGCGAGCGGTTTCCGTCGCTTTGCGTGACAGGGCGACGCCGGCGACCACGCCGACGCCGAGCCAGAACAGGCGCTTCATTTGCGGCCCCGCTTCCTCGCCGGACGGGAGGCTTTCGCTTCCGCCTTCTTCCGGCGGGCCTTGATGGCCTTGCTGAGGCCGTAGGACAGCGCGGCCGTCTTCACCAGCGGACCGCCGAGCGTCGCGGTGAACACCGACGACAGCGCGGACACGTTGCCGGAGACGGCCTGCGCGTTGGCCGTGATGCCGTCGACCCGCTCCAGCTGCGTGTTGACGTGCGTGATCGTCTCGTTCGCGCCGATCAGCAGCGGGTCGGTGTTCTCGTGCGCCTTGCGGATGGCGATCGTGGCCTCGTCCAGGGTCCGGCCGAGCTTGAACAGCACGATCGCCAGCAGCACGACGAGTACGACGAATGCTCCTGCGGCGATCAGCGCGGCGATCTGCCCTGCCGACACGGGCCCTCCTCAAGGGTCTGCGGTCTTGGTGCTCGTGAGGTTACCGCGCAGGCGGCCTTCCGGCGGTGCCACCCCGCCGGACGGTCACTCAGCGTCCACAAGTGACCTCGGTGGAGCGCTCTGGCCGAGGCGATCGAGTTTGTGCCAGGGCAGCCGGGCGCCCGCCAGCGCCGTCATCACCGACTGGATGACCACGAGGTACATCAGCTGGCGGTAGACGAACTGTTGCAGCGGAAGGAAAAGCAGCGGGCGCAGCGATTCCCGGTCGAGCCGGAAGGCGATCACGCCCGGGACGAGTTGCAGCAGCAGGAACACCGACCAGTACAGCAAGGCCGTCTTCCAGTCCCCGGTCAGCACGCCGAAAAGGGCGGCCACGTCGACGAACGGCGCGAGCACGGGTAGCGCCACCTGGAACAGCAGCAGATACGGGATGCCACGGCGGCCGAGCCTGCCCGCCGCGCCCTTGGCGACGACCGCGCCCCGGTGCTTCCAGATCGCCTGCAGCGTGCCGTAGCACCAGCGGTAGCGCTGTTTCCACAGCTGCCCCAGCGTCGCGGGCGCCTCGGTCCAGGCGCGGGCCTCCTGTTCGTAGACCACGCGCCAGCCGTCGCGTTCCAGCGCCATCGTGAGGTCGGTGTCCTCGGCGAGGGTGTCCTCGGGGACGCCGCCGAGCGCGAGCACCGCCGACCGGCGGAAGGCCCCGACCGCGCCGGGCACCGTCGGCATGCACTCGCCGACGTCGTACATCCGCCGGTCGAGGTTGAAGCCGATGACGTATTCGATGTGCTGCCAGCGGCCCAGCAGACCGCCGCGGTTGGCGACCTTGGCGTTGCCGGAGACCGCGCCGACGGAAGGGTCCGCGAACGGCTGGATCACCGCGCCCACGGTGCCGGGTTCGAGCACGGTGTCGCCGTCGACCATGACCACCAGTTCGGTGCGGGCGGCGGCGAGACCGGTGTTGAGCGCGGCCGGTTTGCCCGCGTTTTGTTGCCGGATCAGCGTGACGCGGCGCAGGGCGAGCCGCTCGACGACGTCGGCGGTGCCGTCGGTGGACCCGTCGTCGACCACGATCACCCAGGTCGGATGGTGGTCGGAGGCGAGGATCGAGCGGATGGTCGCCTCGATCCCGGCCTCCTCGTTGTAGGCGGGGACGATCACGGTCACCGGCTCCCGCACCGGCGGGCGCGAGGGCCCGGCCCTGCCCCGTCTGACGTGGATCGCCGTGGTGAGAAGGACCAGGACGGTGCGCAGGAGGGCGAGCACACTCGCCGCGACGAGCAGCCAGCCCAGCGCCGTCGAAAGGGCTTCGCGCGTCTGGACGGCGGCGATCAGGAGCCAGCCGCCGAAGCGGGTGAGCCCGTCCACTCCGGCCGTGGTCCCGGTGAGCCCGGCGGCCCCGCTGACGGTGTCGAACCGCCAGCCCTTGGCCTTGAGCTCGGGGATCACGCGGTCGAGCGCGGCGAGGGTCTCCGAACGGTCGCCGCCCGCGTCGTGCAGGAGGACGACGGCGCCGTCGTCCGTCCGAGGGGTGATCGCGGCGGAGACGGCGTCGACGCCGGGCCGCCGCCAGTCCTGGGAGTCGAGTTCGGACAGCACGACGAGCCTGCCCTCGCCGCCGAGGCGGGTCGCCGCGCGCCAGCCCGCGTCGTCCACCGCGTCGGCGGTCGAGGAATAGGGCGGCCGGACCAGTGAGGTCCCCGTCCCGGCGGCACCGGCGATGGCGAGGTCGGTGGCCCGGAGTTCGATCTGCGCCCGGACGTCGCCCGCCGCGCCGAGGTCGGTGTGGGTGGCGGTGTGGTTCCCGAGTTCGTGACCACGGTGGACGATGTCCGCCGTCAGCCCGGGATGACGCGTCACCTGCCCGCCCGTCACGAAGAACGTGGCGTGGATCCCGTGCCGCGCGAGGACGTCGAGGACCCGCGGCGTCCATTCCGGATCGGGACCGTCGTCGAAGGTGAGCGCCACGGTCTTGGGCTGAAGCCGGGATGTGACGGGCTCGGCCCCGCGCGGGTCGATGATCGGGCCGCCGTCGCGTACCGCGGCCGGGACCTGCGTCGCGGCCACGGTCCTGGGTGTCCCGTCGGCGGCGAATCCGCCGCCGACCAGGGCGGTCAATCCCAGCAGGACGGTGACGGCGAACAGCAGGGTCGCCAGCAGCGCCCAATGCGCCTTGGGCGGCGGCAATCGCCGATGGTGGGACAAGTGGGTTTCCTCGGGGTCAGTGCCCGTTGCCGGGAGGCGCGGTCTTCGTCTGTCCCGGCGGGACGTCGGGCGCGCGGCTGTTGCGGCGGTCGATCCCCGGCGAGGAGGTGCTCGTGAGCCCCGGCGGCGTCGCCCCGGTCGGGGCCGGGTTCACCGGCGGGGTCGGGCCGGCGCTCGTGTCCACCGGCGCGCGCCCGGTGGCGGGCGAATCCGCGGGGGCGGCCCGCGAAGACGTGGGCCTGGGGCCGGACGAAGTCGTCTCGGACGGCGCACCAGTGGTCGCCGAGGGCGCGGGAGGCGGAGCGGGGATCAACGCGGAAGGCAGGGTCGGCGCCCCGAAAAGCGCCGCCGTGAGAAGGATCCCATAACCGACGACGACCGCGCAGGCACCGATCGCGATCCGCCGGACGACGGTGCGGCGGCGGCCGCTGGGGTCGACGAACACCGGTCTGGCGGGGTCTCCCCCACTCTCGTTTTCGTTGTGATGATCAGGAAACACGGCCATCCAGGGGTTCGTACGGGCGGCATACTCTAAACACAGTGGCGGCCAGGGACCAAGCCCGGAACGGCGGATCGACGCGGTGTCACCGCCCGGCTACGACGCCGAGTCGACCTGTTCGGTTCTTGTGACGTTCATGTTCCTGGGACAAGGTTCCGGCATGCCTGAACTGTCACGCCGTACGTTGCTGGGCGCCACCGGCGCCGCGGCCGCCACCACGCTTCTCCCGCCGTCCGTGCACGCCGCCATGGCCGAACCCATGCGGCGGGGCGGACTCGACGCCATCGAGCACGTGATCGTGCTCATGCAGGAGAACCGGTCGTTCGATCACTACTACGGCAGCCTGCGCGGTGTCCGTGGTTTCTCCGACCCGCGCCCGCTCGAACTGCCGTCGGGGAGATCGGTGTTCGAGCAGCCGAATCCCGCCGGTGGCACGGTGCTGCCGTTCTCGGTGCGCAAGGCGGCCGAGCTCGCCGGCCGGAACGCGGACGACATCCAGTACCTCGGCGACCTCGACCACAGCTGGAACGGCAGCGGCAAGGCGTGGGCGCGCGGCTGGAACAACGGCTGGATCGCGGCGAAGACGCCCGCCACCATGACCTACTACGAGCGCCGCGACATCGCGCTGCAGTACGAACTCGCGGACACGTTCACCATCTGCGACGCCTACCACTGCTCGATCTTCGGCTCCACGAACCCGAACCGGAACTTCCTGTGGACCGGCACGACGGGATTCGAACCGGGCAGCACGACGAACCGCGCGGTCACGAACGCGGCGTACTCCTACGACCACAAGGGCTACGACTGGACGACGTACCCGGAGCGTCTCGAAGCGGCCGGGGTGCCGTGGCAGATCTACCAGGAGTGGGACAACTTCACCGACAACGCCGTCGAGTACTTCGTGCCGTTCAAGAAGGTCGGCACGAAGATCCTGGCGTCGGTCGAGGAGAAGTTCCGCACCACCGAGGAGTTCTACGACGCCTTGCCCAAGAAGACCGCCGAGGAGCGCGCGAAACTGCTGGCGCAGTTCGACGCCGGGGTCGCCAAGCTGACGCCCGCCGAGCGGAATCTGTTCGAGAAGGCCATGTACCGCAGCGAGCCGGAGACACTGGTGACCCGGCTCAAGGCGGACATCCAGGCGCGGCGCCTGCCCGCGGTGAGCTGGCTGGTGCCGTCCGCGAAGGACTCCGAACACCCCGGCGCGTCCACTCCGGTCGGCAGCGCGAACCTGATCTACCGCGTGCTCGACGCGCTGGCGTCCGACCGCGAGACATGGTCGAAAACGGTGCTGCTGATCAACTTCGACGAGAACGACGGGTATTTCGACCACGTCCCGCCGCCGATGCCGCCCGGGAACGCGGCGAACGACGCGGACCACTTCAACGGCCAGCCGCTCGGCTTCGGCCCGCGTGTGCCGATGACGGTCGTCTCGCCGTGGTCGATCGGCGGCCACGTCGATTCCACCGTGTACGACCACACCTCGGTGCTGCGGTTCCTCGAGCGCTGGACCGGGATCGCCGAGCCGAACATCAGCAAGTGGCGGCGGACCGTCGCGGGCGACCTCACCGGCGCCTTCGACTTCTCGCGCGCCGGACGTCAGCCGCGGGTGAACCGGCCCGGCCCGGTGCCCGCGCCGATCAGCCGCTGGCGGCCGTCCGCCCCGGCGGAGCAGAGCCTGCCCGTGGCCGAACCCGGCAACCGGCCGTCCCGTCCGCTGCCGTACCAGGTCTCGGTGTCCGGCGCGGTGGACAAGTCGGGGAATCTGGCGCTCTCGCTGGCGAACAGCGGCTCGTCATCGGCGCATTTCGCGCTGTACCCGTACAAGGGCGAGTTCGCCGAGCCCGCGCACCGCGACGTCCGCGGCGAGGCGCCGGAACTCGTGAAGCTGGCCGGTGACGAATACCGCGTCGTCGTCCAGGGACCGAACCGGTCGTGGTGGGAACTGCGCGGGAGCCGGTCCGGCGCCGCCGCCGGCGTCGATGTCCGGACGCGGTTCCTGACGTGGCGTTCGGGCGTCGAGTTCAAGCTGTCCAACTCGGGCACTTCGGCGCTGACGCTGCGGCTGTCGTCCTCGCGCTTCACGCGGGTCGTGCGGGTCGGGGCGGGGCGTTCGGTCACGGTGGACTGGCCGGTTTCCGGCGGCTGGTACGACGTTCGCGTCACGGCGGACGGGGATCCGTCGTTCCTGCGGACGCTGACCGCGCGGGTGGAGAACGGGCGGCCCGGCGTCTCCTGCTGACCGTTCCGTGAAGGCCTCCTTCCCTACTCTCAGGGTAGGGAAGGAGGCCTTCACGGACCTAAATCGGTTGCGTGCCGGTCGTCGTCGCTCTTAGCGTCGCTTATGGCCGCCACCCTGCACGCGCTCCGGATCGCCGCGCACGATCCGCACGCCCTCGAACGGTTCTGGACCGGACTGCTCGGCCGGGCGATCGAGGACACCGGTTTCCGGCTGAGTTTCGTACGCAGCGACGAACCGAAGACCCGCCAGAACCAGATGCATTTCGACCTGACGAGCGAGTCGCTGGACGACCAGCGCCGGACGGTCGCGAAGGCGCTCGAACTCGGCGGACGGCACATCGACGTCGGCCAGCTTCCCGAAGAGGAGCACGTCGTGCTCGCCGACCCCGAGGGCAACGAGTTCTGCGTCATCGAGCCGGGCAACGACTTTCTCGCCGAATGCGGCTTCGTCGGCGCCATCGCGAGCGACGGTTCGCAGGAGGTCGGGTACTTCTGGAGCAAGGCACTCGGCTGGCCGCTGGTGTGGGACCAGGATCAGGAGACCGCGATCCGCTCGCCGCACGGTGGCCCGAAGATCACCTGGGGCGGTCCGCCGTTCACCCCGAAGACCGGACCGAACCGGCTGCGTTTCGTTTTGACCGGACCGCTTTCCGAAGTGGAGCGGCTGGTTTCGCTCGGCGCTGCCCGCCTCGGTACCGGGGACGACGGGCAGGTGGAGATGGCGGATCCCGATGGGAACGAGTTTTCCTTCCTGATACGGAAAACGGCGGCATAACACGATCCTGATGCAGTCGGCAGTATGACCCGTCTCGGCAAAGCCGGACCTGACGAACCACAGGTACGCTCCGCCGTACGGCACAGGATGGAAATTGGTCTACACCTATTGACGCGCGCCAGGTCGGCGGCTCAAGCTGCTGTGACCGAGGGCCATCTTCCACTGTCGGAGGTTCGGCGTGCCAAGGAGAACCAGGAAACTACTCCCCCTGCTGGCGTCGCTCATCACGCTGGCCGGACTCATGATCGTCGTCATCACCCCGTCCACGTCGAGCGCGGCAGGCCATGAGGACTGCCGTCCCGACGGGCTGTACCGGACACCCGGCGTCGACACCCCCTACTGCACCGTCTACGACACGAACGGCCGGGAATCCCTGGGAGAAGGGCATTCCCGCCGCGTGATCGGCTACTTCACCAGCTGGCGCACCGGGAAGAACGGCGCGCCCGCGTATCTGGCGAACAACATCCCGTGGACCAAGGTCACCCACCTCAACTACGCGTTCGCGCATGTCGACGCGCAGAACAAGGTGTCGGTCGGCGCCCCGGGCCCGAACAACGAGTCCATCGGCATGGAATGGCCGGGCGTACCCGGCGCCGAGATGGATCCCTCGTTGCCCTACAAGGGACATTTCAATCTGCTGAACAAGTACAAGAAGCAGTACCCGAACGTGAAAACGCTCGTTTCGATCGGCGGCTGGGCCGAGACCGGCGGCTTCCTGAACCCGGACGGCACGCGTAACGCGTCGGGCGGGTTCTACAAGATGACGCAAAGCCAGGCGAGCATCGACACCTTCGCGGATTCCGTCGTGAAATTCTTGCGCGACTACGGATTCAACGGCGCGGACATCGACTACGAGTACGCGACATCGGCGAACTACGCCGGCAACCCGGACGACTACTGGATCGCGCAGTCCAACCGGGGCACCCTCTGGGCGGGCTACGAGAACCTGATGCGCACGTTGCGCCAGAAGATCGACCAGGCCGGCGCTGCCGACGGCAAACACTACCTGCTGACCGCCGCCGTGCCCGCTTCCGGCTGGCTGCTGCGCGGCCAGGAGGTCTACGGCGTCACGCAGTATCTCGACTACGCCAACATGATGAGCTACGACCTGCACGGCGCGTGGAACCAGTTCGCCGGGCCGAACGCCGCGCTCTACGACAACGGCAAGGACGCGGAACTCGCGCACTGGCAGGTGTACACGACCCCGCAGTACGACGGGCAGGGCTATCTCAACACCGACTGGGCGTATCACTACTTCCGCGGCGCCATGCAGGCCGGCCGGATCAACATCGGCGTCGGGTTCTACACCCGCGGCTGGCAAGGCGTTTCGGGCGGGACGAACGGTTTGTGGGGCACCGCTCCACTGCCGGACCAGAAGCAGTGCCCACCGGGGACCGGATCCCAGGTCGGCTCGACGGTGCCGTGCGGCAACGGCGCGATCGGCATCGACAACCTCTGGCACGACATGAGCCTGACGGGCGCCGAGGTACCGGCGGGCGCGAACCCCATGTGGCACGCGAAGAACCTCGAGAACGAGATCACCCCGGACTACCTGGAGAAGTACGGGCTGGACCCGAAGAACAACCCGAAGGACCGGCTCTCCGGCTCCTACAACAGGTTCTACGACAACACGATGGTGACGCCGTGGCTGTGGAACAACGACAAGAAGGTGTTCCTGTCCACTGAGGACGAAGAGTCGCTCGCCACGAAGGCCAAGTACGTGGCCGACAAGGGCATCGGCGGCATCATGATCTGGGAGCTGGCGGGCGACTACGCCTTCGACAGCGCCAAGGGTCAGTACTTCATGGGCGACACGCTGATCACGAAGATCAACGACGGCCTGCGCGGCGCCGCTCCGTACGGCAACGCCAAGTCGCCGCGCCCCGCGCCTTCGTCGGTGCTGAACGCGCACATCAACCTGACCGGTTTCGCGCTGGGCGACGCGAACTACCCGATCACCCCGCGGATGCGCATCACCAACAATTCGACCACCACCATCCCCGGTGGGACGAAGATCGAGTTCGACTACGGCACGAGCGCGCCCGGCAGCATGTCCGACCAGTCCGGCTTCGGCCTGACGGTCACCAGCAAGGGCCACAGCGGGCCCAACGTCGGCGGAATGAAGGGAGACTTCCAGCACGTCGCGGTGACCGTGCCCAGCTGGCAGACCATCGCCCCGGGCGCCACGATCGAGATCCGGCTGAACTACTACATGCCGATCGCGTCGCCGTCGAACTTCACCTTCACCTTCGGCGGGACGACGTACGCGATCGCGTCGGACAACCCGCGTGGTGGCGGCACCCCGCCGACGACCACGACCACACCGACGACGGGAACCACGACCACGACCACCAGCCCGACGACCACCACCACGACCCGGACGACCACCACCACGCCGACGACGACCACCTCGGTGCCGTCTGATGCCTGGAAGCCCGGTGTCGACTACGCCACCGGCGCCAGGGTGACCTACAACGGCACGGCGTACGTGTGCCGTCAGGGCCACCGGTCGCTGGCCGGCTGGGAGCCGCCGAACGTGCCCGCGCTCTGGGCACCCGCCTGATCGACCCCGGCAGCGCGCGCTAGGAACGGTCCTTTCCTTGCGAAATTTGCCAGGAAAGGACCGTTCCTGGCATCCGGATATGTCATGAAAGGGCCGTTCAGGACAGGAAACGTCCTGAACGGCCCTTTCATGACACCCGAGATCCTCAGTAACGCCCGGCGGTCAGCTCGTCGAACCCCGGGAAGTCCCCCGCCAGCGTCGCGCCCGTGAAGTCGCCGACCCACCCGCCGTCGTCGTGGAAGAACCGGATGGACACGTAGTCGGGCCGCGTCCCCATGTCGAACCAGTGCGTGGTGTTCGCGGGCACGCTCAGCAGATCCCCCGCCTCGCACAGCACCGCGTACACCTTGCCCCCGACGTGCAGATAGAACACGCCGGACCCCCGCGCGAAGAAGCGGTCTTCGTCGTCGCCGTGGGTGTGTTCGGCGAGGAACTTCTGCCGGGCTTCGGCGGCCGTGGCCGCCCAGCCGGGTTCGTCGGACGGGGTCATGCGGACGGCGTCCACGAACGTGTAGCCCTCGGCCGCCGAGACCTTGGCGATCGGCTCCTCGTAGGCGGCCAGCACCTGCTCGGGCGTCACTTCGCGCGGCAGGTCCTCGACGAGGTCCCACCGTTCGAACCGGACGCCGAGCCGCCCCAGTTCCCCGGTGATCACGGCCGGATCCTCGGTCCTGAGCGCGATCTCGCCGGGCCGGTCGTCCGGCCATACGGTCAGCAGGGTCATCGCACTCCCCTTTCCTCTCCCACGAGTCTTGTCTCTACCCGGAACCGGAGCAACCACTCCAAACATTCCAGGCGATGACGCGCGTGGCGCAGGTCATCACCCCAGACGTAGATCCCGTGCCGCGCGACGATCACCGCCGGCGTGTCCGCCCGGAACCCGGCCTCGAACGCGTCCCCGAGGACACGCATGTCCTGGCCGTTGGCGATCACCGGGATGGTCACCAGATCGTCGTGCGCGGCGCGGCCGAAACCCTTGAGCATCTCCAGGTCGCGCAGTTCGACGCCGTCCGGCCAGTGCTCGGCGGCCACCACCGGCGCGAGCGCGTGCACGTGGATCACCGCGCCGGCGCCCGACACCGCCGCGATCCGGGCGTGCAGTCCCGCCTCGGCCGAGGGCACCTTGTCCGGATGCGGCTGGTCCGCGACGGCCAGCCCGTCCTCGCCGACCACCACGACGTCGTCGCTGGTCAGCTCGCCTTTGTCCCGGCCGCTGACGGTGACCGCGACCCGCAGCGGGTCACGGCCGAGCACCACCGAGAGGTTGCCGGACGTGCCCCGCATCCAGCCCAGCCCGGCGAACCGGGCGGACTCCTCCGCGAGCGCGCGTCCGGCCAGTTCGAGGACGCTCATCGAGGGACGACCTTGATCTCGTCGAACGTCCGGATCGTCCGGTGTGTCCCGAAATCCGCGTCACCGAACGGTTCACCCTCGCGGGCGAGCCCGACGGTCTGCCAGCCGTCGGCGGCGGCCCCGTCGAGTTCGGCCGGGACGTCGGAGAAGAACACGATGTCGCCCGGCTCCGCTTCCAGCGCGGCGGCGATCGCGCGGTACGACGGCGCCTCGCGTTTCGGCCCGGCGTTCACGGTGTCGAAATGCTGCTCGAACAGGCCGGTGACGTCGCCGTCGGTGGTCCGCGAGAACGACGCGATCTGCCCCGCGACCGAACCGGACGAGAACACCGCGAGCCGCAGCCCGGACTCGTGCCACGACCGCAGGGCCGGGGCGACGTCGCCGAAGAACTCCGTCGTGAGGTCGCCCTCGGCGTACCCGCGCTGCCAGATGAGGCCCTGCAACGTCTTCAGCGGCGCGATCTTCCGATCCGCGTCCATCCAGCCGTGCAGCACCCGCACGACGTCCACAGTGGACGCGTCCGCCGGAAGCCCGCCGAGTTCCTTGATCTCGGCGACGGCGGCGACGACCTCCGGATCCTCCGGGTGCTCGTCGATCCACGGGCCCAGCCGCGGCCGCGCGTAGTCGTAGAGGGTCACGTGCACGTAGCTGGTGGCGGTCAGCGTGCCCTCGATGTCGAGGACCACCCATCGGGCGGTCAGCGTTGCGGTCACTGGTTCGCTTCCCCTTCTGCGTAGTACTCGCGGAGCCGTCCCGGTTCGAAGGCCCCGCGGTCGGTCACCACCGTGGTCACGAAACGTGGTGGTGTCACGTCGAAAGCCGGATAGTGCCCCCGGGCGCGTTCACCGGCGACGCGGTGGCCGAGCGCGCTCAGCACCTCGTCGCCGTCGCGGTATTCGATCGGCACGTCGGCGCCGGTCGGCGCGGCCTGGTCGGGTGCTTGGACCATCGCGTGGAACGGCACGCCGAACGCCTCCGCCGCCACCGCGAGCCCCAGGGTGCCGATCTTGTTGACGACGTGACCGTCCATCGTGACGCGGTCGGCCGCGGTCACCAGCGCGCCGACTTCGCCCGACGCCAGCACCGCGGCACCCATGCTGTCGGTGATCAGCCGGGTGTCGGCGCCCATCTCGGCGAGCGTCTCGGCGGTCAGCCGCGCGCCCTGCAGGTACGGCCGGGTTTCCGTGCAGAAGAAGGAGAACTCCTTGCTCTGCCGTCGCGCGGCGAGCACGAATTCGACGAGGTACAGGTCCGCCCAGCAATGGGTCAGCACGGTCGCCCCGTCCGGCACCAACGCGGCGGCGTGTTCGCCGAGCGCGCGGCTGCGCGACCGATACAACTCGTCCCCCGCCCGCGCCCCGGCTGTCGCGGCCTCGACGAGGTCACCCGTCGCTTTGTCCACTTCGGACAGTACGGCGGCCACGGCCTTGCGCAGATGATTGTTGGTCTTGCGGGTAGCGACGATCCGCTCCCCCGCCCGCCGCAGGTACGCCCGGGGGTCCGGGAGCCCGGACGCCTCGCGCGCGGCGAGCACCATCGCGCCCAGCGCGGCGAAATACGGCCCGGACGACTGCGTGACCATGTCTTCGATGGCGACCGCGACCTCTTCCGAGGTCCGGCAGAGCACCCATTCCCGCTCGAACGGGAACACCCGGCGGTCGAGGATGTGCACGCCTTCGTCGTCGAGGCGGACGCTGTCGGCGAGGATCGGCAGCGTCATCAGCTGTACCCCGAAAGGCACGGCGGAATCCCGTTGAGGAAGTGGTCGCCGACCTCGCGTGCCTTGTACGTCACGGGATCGTGCAGGGTCAGCGTGCGGGCGTTGCGCCAGAAGCGGTCGAAGCCGTACTTCGTCGCCGTGGCCCGGGCGCCGGTGAACTCGAAGACCTTGCTCGTGGTTTCGACGGCCACCCGGCTCGCCACGACCTTCGCCGACGAGATGGCGATCGCCGCTTCGGCCCGCTCCGCCGGGGTCAGGTCGAAGCCGCGTTCGTCGGCATCGCCGAGCGCGGAAACCGCCGCGTCGACGGCGAATCCGGCCGCTCGCGCCGTCGCGACCAGCTCGCCGTAGCCCGCCAGCGTGTACGGATCCTGCGTCGCTTTGTCCACATCGGACAGTGTCCACGGCCGGGCGCTCTCCCGCGTGTAGACGGCCGCCGCGTCGAGCGCGCCGAACGCGAGGCCGACGTACACCTGCGCCAGCATGAGCTGGAACCCGATCGCCGCCAGGGAGATCCGGGGCACCTTCGGATCGGACTGGTCCTCCGGCTGGGCACCGAGCACGTCGTCGTGCGCGACGCGGACGGCTTCGAATCGCACCGCACCGCTCGCGGTGAGCCGCTGGCCGATGTTGTCCCAGTCACCGGGGAAGGTGATCCCTTCGGCCCTCGCGTCGACGACGAAGGTCAGCTTCTCGCCGTTGTCGGTCCTGGTCGCGCTGACCACGAGGCGGTCGGCGACGGCCGCGCCGGTCGCGAAGGTCTTGGTGCCCTCGACGGTGAACCCGCCGTCGGCCGGGGTCAGGAGCAGGGCGGCGTCGAGCGGATTGCTCACGCCCGCCCAGAACCAGCCGGGCTCGCTCGCCGCACGAGGCCCGAACAGGCCGGTGCGCCACAGCTGCAGGTAGTGGTAGCCGAGCAGATGGCCGACCGACGCGTCCGCGGCGGAGACGATCCGGGTGGCCTCGTTCGCGGCCGCCCAGCCGGCGGTGTCGAGCAAGGACAGCAGCCCGGACTCGCGCAGCAGACCGACCTCGTGGACGGGGAGCTGTCCGGCCAGATCACGCTCGGCAGCGTCCGCCGCCAGCGTGCTCGCCAGCTCGTGAGCCGCCTTGCGCCACACTTCGGTCATTCCGCCCCTTCCACATCGATGAGCGCGTCGAGCGCCACGCGCGTAGCCCTCGCCACTCCCTCGGCCACGACGTCGCGATGCGGGTCGTAGGCCGACGGGTCGGGGTGGTCGGGCCGCGCGTCGCCGTCGATCACGAGCACACCACCGGCCCGCAGGCCGCGCAATGCCGCGAACACCAGCAACGTGGAGAGTTCCATCTCAATGGCGATCACCCGCGCGGCCAGGTATTCGGCCATCGGGAGGGTGAGCACCAGCGGGCTGAACGCGGCCCGCGTCCACACCACGCCCCGGTGCGCCTCGGGTGCCACGCGGCTCAGCGCCACGACGAGCTCCGGGGTGGCGAACGCCGGGTACTCCGGATGGATGAGCTGCTGGGTGACGCCGTCGTCGCGGACCGCCGCCTCGGCGATGACGAGGTCGCCGTCGGTGATGCCGTCGGCCAGCGAACCGGCGGTGCCGAGCCGCAGGAACGTGCGGACGCCCGCTTCGGCGAGCTCGCCGAACTGGCACAACGCGCCGGGCCCGCCGACGCCGTGCGACGACACGACGACCGGAACGCCCTTCCAGGTGCCGGTGTAGCTGCGGTACTCGCGGTTCTGCCCGACGAGGACGGCGTCCGTCAACGACCCGGCCACCGCGGTCGCGCGGTCGGGATCGCCGACCACCAGCGCGCGTGGCGGCAGGCCGTACCGGGGGATCTTGGTGATGGGCAGGACGTCGCTCACGCGGGCTGTCCCTTCTTGCGTTTCAGGTTGGACAGGAACAACGCCACGAGCGTGACGACATACGGGGCGGCGTCGGTGGCCTGCTGCGGCAACCCGATGCCCTGGAGCCGGAAGCCGAACGCCTCGGCCAGGCCGAACAACAGCGCCGCGAGCAGCACGCCGAGCGGATGCGCGCGGCCCAGCATCACCGCCACGACGGCGATCCAGCCGCGGCCGGCGGTCATGTTCTCGGCGAAGAGCGTCACCGAACCCAGCGCCAGTTGCGCGCCGCCCAGACCACATAGCGCTCCTCCGGCGAGGATCACCCCGTAGCGGTATTTGGTCACGTTGACACCGAGGCTGGACGCGGCCTCCGGACGCTCCCCGACCCCGCGCAGCCGCAACCCCCACGGATGCCGGTAGAGCAGCACCGCGAGTGCGGGCACGGCCAGCCAGGACAGGTAGACCAGCAGCGACTGTCCCGGAATCGGGCCGAACTGGCCCAGCCCTCGCAGCGATGGGTCGCTGAAGGAGCCTTCGGTGCCGAAGACGGTGCGGATCAGGAAGCTCGTCAGGCCGACCGCCAACAGGTTGCTCGCGACACCCAGCACGATCGGATCGCCGTCGAAGGTGATCGAGCCGATCGCGAGGATCAGCGAATACGCCGTCGCCGCGAGCACCGCCACGACGACGCCGATCCACGCGCTGCCGGTGTACCAGCTGCCCGCGACCGCGCCGAAGCAGCCGACCAGCAGCGAGCCTTCGAGGGAGATGTTGAAGACCCCGGCCCGCTGGCACAACGCGCCCGCGAGCGCGGCGAACAGGATCGGCGTCAACGCGGTGAGCGCGGACGAGAACAGGCTCGCGTCGATCATGCGCGCTTCGCCTTCCGCTTGAAGACGCCCGACGTCGCCGCCAGGAAGATGATCAGCACCGCCTGCAGGACCGCGGTGAGTTCGCGCGGGACCTGGGTGGCGCGTTCCATCGCGAACCCGCCGCTGGTCAGCGCCGCGAAGAAGACCGCCGCGAGCAGCGTCCCGAGTGGGCTGGCCCCGGCGAGCAGCGCCGCGAGCAGACCGATCCAGGTGTACTGCGGTGTGATCAGCGCGCCGTCGATGAACCGGTACGGGAAGCCGAGGACGGCGATCGCGCCGACCAATCCCGCCGTCCCTCCCGAAGCGGCCAGCAGCCGCAGCGTGAGTTTCGGCCGGTCGATCCCGGCGTAGGCGGCGAACCGAGGTGCCCAGCCGGTCACCTTGGTCTCGAAACCGGCGGGAGTGCGGGCGTCGATCACCGCGTAGACCGCGATCACCGCCACCACCAGGAAGATCCCGGTCGTCACGCCGTCGATTTCGGGCAGCCGCGCGCCTTCGGTCAGCTGCGGGCTCTGCGGCAGGCTGGAACCGGCGTCCTTCAACGGGAACCGCACCAGGTACCCGGCGAGCGACATCGCCGGATAGCTCAGCAGCAGCGTGCTGATCAGCAACGGGACACCGAGCCGGTTCTCGCAGACCGCGGCCAGCGCGGCGTACGCGGCTCCGGCGATCACTCCCGCGAGCAGCGCGAGGATCACCTTCACCGGTCCGGGTCCGGGTACGTACAGGCCGACGGCGAGCGCGCTGATCGCGCCGAGCACCAGCTGGCCCTCCCCGCCGAGGTTCACCATGCCCGCGCGCAGCGGGATCGCGAGCGCCGTGGCCATCCCCGCGACGGGGACGGCGTAGGCGAGGGTGTCGCCTACGCCGTCAGGGCCGAACGCGCCGGAGACGATCGCGCCATAGGCCGCCAGCGGGTCGGTTCCGGTGGCGAGCAACAGGATCGCGCCGAGGACGAGCGCCGCTGCGACCGGGACGGCGATGAGACGGACGCGGCTCATCCGGCGCCTCCTGCCATCGCGAGCCCCACCGTGTGCTGATCGGCCTCGTCCTTGGTGAACTCCGCGACGATCCGGCCTTCGAACAGCACCAGCACCCGGTCCGACAACGCGAGGATCTCGCTGAGCTCGGCGGAGATCAGCAGGACGGCGTGCCCGGCGTCGCGATGGGCGACGAGCCTCGCGTGGATGTTCTCGATCGCGCCGACGTCGACGCCGCGCGTGGGCTGTTCGACCAGCAGGAACGGCGCATCGTGGGTGAGTTCGCGGCCGAAGATCGCCTTCTGCTGGTTTCCGCCGGACAAGGTGCCCATCGCGGCGGAAGGGCCGGACGCGCGGACGTCGTAGTCCCCGATGATCGCCGACGCGTGGTCGTCGATCGCCTTGCGGCGCAGGAATCCCTTGCGCACCAACGGTCGTTTGCGGTGGAAGCCGACAGCCAGGTTCTCCCGGAGCCCCGCCGTGGGCGCCGAGCCGACCTCGGCGCGGTCTTCCGGGACGTGGGCGAGGCCGACATCCCTTCGCGCACGTACTGACAGTCCATCGAGCTCCTGTCCATTGAGGACGATGGAGCCGCCGGTCTTCAAGAGACCGGTGATGGCGCCGGAGAGCTCGGCCTGCCCGTTGCCCGCGACCCCGGCGACGCCGACGATCTCCCCGGCACGCACGGTCAGGGACACGTTGTCCAGCAACGGTTTTCCTTCCACGCCGGGAACGGTCAGGGAACGGGCTTCGAGGACGGTCTCACCGGGTGTCCCGGCCGGGTGGACGCGATCGAGGTCGACCTCGCGTCCGGTCATCGCCGCGGCGAGCCCGGCGGCGGTCTGATCCGCCGTGCGCCCGCGGGCGCTGACCCGGCCGTCGCGTAGCACCGTGACATGGTCGCTGACGGCGAGGACCTCCTGGAGTTTGTGCGACACCAGCAGGATCGTGCGATCCTCGGCGGCGAGGGCGCGCAACACGCCGAAGAGCCGCTCGGTCTCGGGCGGGGTCAGCACGGCGGTCGGTTCGTCGAGGATCAGCACACCGGCGTCGCGGTACAGCAGCTTGAGGATCTCGACGCGCTGACGAAGCCCGACCGGCAGGTCACGGACCCGGTCACCGGGCCGCAGCCGCAGTTCGTGCCGTTCGATCAGTTCGGTGACGCGGGCCGTCGCCGCCTTGCGATCCAGCAGGCCCCGGCGGGTCGGTTCGCTGCCGAACACGACGTTCTCGGTGACGGTGAGTTCGCCGAACAACGCGAATCCCTGCTGCACCATGCCGACACCGGCGTCGATGGCCTGCGCGGGCGAACCGAAGGACACTTCCTTGCCGTGCAAGGAGATCGTGCCCTCGTCGGGCCGGTGCAGCCCGTAGAGCACGGACATGAGCGTCGACTTGCCCGCACCGTTCTCGCCCATCAGGGCGTGGATTTCGCCTCTGCCGACGTCGAGGTCCACGTGGTCGTTCGCGAGCACTCCGGGGAACCGCTTGACGATCCCCCGGAGTGAGACGGCGTCAGGATTTGGCGGGGTCATCGACGACGATCGCGCCCGAGATGATCTGGTCCCGCAGTTCGCCGACCTTGGCCAGCACGTCGGGGTGGGTCGCGACGACGCACTGCGAGGTCGCGGCGTCGGGTTCCAGCCCGGTCAGGGAGATGCCCTTCTCCTTGACACCGTAGGACTTCGTCTCGCCGGTCTTGCCGCCGAGGATCGCGTCGACACCGTCACCGATGACGACGTTGGTGCGTTTGATGACGTTGTCCACGACCTGACCGGGGCTGGCCGGGCACTGGTTGGCGTCGACGCCGAACGCGAAGAAACCGCCCTGTTTGGCCGCCTCGAACACGCCGAGGTTGCCCGCCGCGGAGGCCGCGCCCATGACGTGGTCGACGCCCTGACCGGCGAGCGTGGTGGCCAGCGCCTTCGCGCGGGCCGGGTCGTTGAACGGGTTCGCGCCGCCGATGAACAGCGGGGCGAGCGTGGTGCCGGGTTTCGCCTTTTCGGCGCCCTGCCCGAACGGGATCGAATACCGGCGGAACTGGGGCGCGTCGAGGACGACGACCGCGCCGACCTTGCCGCTCTTGCTCAGCAGCCCGGCTTCGGCGCCGGCGAGGTAGCTGCCCTCGTGCTCGCGGAACACCGCGCAGGTCACGTTCGGGAACGGCTTGGTCGTGCAGGAGTCCACGAACAGGAACTTCTGCCCGGGATTGCGTTCGGCCTCGGCGGCGATCGCGTCGGCGAAGTTGAAGCCGACGGCGACGATCACGGCGGGCTTCTCCCGCACCGCGGCCGCGAGGTTCTGCTGGATCGAGGCCGGATCGGTGCTCTGGTAGACCTTCTGCGTCCCGTTGTGCTTCTTGGCCGAGTCCTCGATGCCCTGGACGGCGAGCTTGAGGAAGTCGTTGACGCCGACCGGGCTCGGCGTGATCAGGACCAGCGCGGGTCCGGCGGCGTTCTGCGCGGCCGGGTCCTTGGCCGAGGCGTTGCACGCGGCGAGGAGCGTGACGGCGGAAACGGCCATGACGGCCCGCAGGAGGGTTCTCGGCGACATGTCCCGGACTGTATGTCTCCGGTCCACGATATGGCACCGAGTCCCACCATGCGGAACCGTATAGGACGTTATGCATCTCCCGGATCAGCGCCGAGAACGGCGTGCCGCGACCGATGGAGACCGGCGGTGCGACGCAAGGTGAACCGGTCGATCTCGGCGCCGTCGTTGCGGAGGGTCCGCACCGTCAGCGTCGTCCGGCGGCCGGGCCAGGCGGGCTCGACGTCGATCGCGAGGAACGAGTACCCGGTGTAGCGCACACGGGACCACGAGACGGTTTCGGTCACCTTCTCACCGCCCTTGACCCAGTGATACGACGGGAACTCGCCCGCGAACGTGTCGGGCACCGGGAAGCTGTAGAGACTCTTCCCACCGCCACCACAGGTCGCGTACACGGTTCCGTCGCGATCCGGCTCGACGGTGTCGCCGATCTCGACCTCGCTGGTCACCTTGCCGCCGCGCAGGGCGTCGGTGCGTTCGTAGATGTGGTTGTGCCCGTTGATCACGAGGTCGACCCGGTACTCGTCGAACAACGGGACCCACTGCTCGCGGACGCCGCCCTCCGACGCGTGCTGATTGGTCGTCGAATAGGCGCAATGGTGGAAGAAGACCACGATGAAGTCGACGTCCGGCTGCGACCGCAGGTAGCGGAGGCGGCGCTTGAGCCACGCCGTCTGGGAGCCGTGCGAATAGCCGAGGTTCGCGGGGATCTCGTAGGAGACGTCGTTGGCGTCGAGCGAGATCACGCCGACGTTGCCGTAGATGAAGGAGTAGACGCTGGGGCAGTCGTGCGGGCCGGTGCCGGGGAAGTCCCAGCGTTTGATCTGGCCGCCGTAGCCGTCGGGCGAGTAGAGGGCCTCCATGTCGTGGTTGCCGGTGGTGACCATCCACGGCACCGAGGCCGCGACGCCCTCGATCTGGCGGTAATAGGCGTCCCAGACCTTGGGGTCGAAGAGATCGTGGTCCGCGTCGGGCTTCGACCCGGGCGGTTTGCCCGCGCCGCTCGGGTCGGCATACGCGATGTCGCCCGCCAGCAGGTGGAAACGCGGATTCTGACGCGCGACGGCACCGTCCTGCGCGAGCGCCGTCGTCGAGACGCCTTGGTCACCGAACGCGGTGAAGGTGAACTTGCCCGCCGGAATCCCCCGCGCGGGCGCGGTGGTGAACGTCGAGATCGCCGCGGGCCCGCCGTCCCCCGAAGCCGGGTCGAACCCCTCGTGCCCGACGGCGTACCGGTAAGTGTGGCCGGGCCAGAGATGGTCGGCCTCGGCGTGGAGGTAATACTGGTCGTACGGCGCGATGACCCCGGCGACCTCCGAATGCAGCGCGCGGACCTCGGCCGGGATGCGGTGACTCCAGCCGCCGTGCCCGTCGGCGATACGCAGGAACGGCTTGCGCACCGGCGCCGGCACCTGCCACGCGACCCGCATCGACGTCCGTGGATTCCGGCCGAACGCGAGATGCCGCCCCGCCGGGACGACCTTGTCGCCGTCGGCGTACGCGGTGCCCTGCAGGAGAAGCGGACCGGCCGCGAGGACGGCGCCCTTCAGAATCGTGCGGCGGCTGAGGAATTCGTGCTGTTCGGCCATCGTGAGACGCGAGGCCAGCGCGTCGGGAACACCGACCCTGGGGATTTCCATGCGCGGATACTCGCCGACGGACATGTTCGGCTCGCGACGTCGAGACCAACGGGAGTGGTCCAGCTGCCCAGGGTGGGATCAAGGGGTTTTCAAGCGGGCTTTACCTTTGCCCCGCATTTAGTCGACTAACCGCGGCGGGTTCTTCGCACTTAGTCGACTAAATGCGAGTCGCTCAGGGTGATTCGGCGTTGACGGCTGTTTCACCCTTCAGTGTTGTTCGCGTAGTTTCGTTGGTTGCTTAAAATTACGAACACGTGTTCGATTTCTTCGGGTATTATGGAGTCGTGTCCGAGACCTTCCTCCCCGAGTTGCCGCAGGAGCTGTGGCGCGCTGGCAAGCTGGAGCTTGCCCATGGTGTGCAGCAGTCGTTGCAGGTGATCCGGATCGCGACCGCTTCTCTGGCGCGGTTTCTGGCGGAGATCGAGGATCGCGGCGTCAAAGACTTGTACGGGCACGGCAGCACGGCCAGCTGGTTCGCGGAGATTGCGGGGCTGTCGCGCGGCGAAGCGGGCGCGGTGATGAAGCGGGCCATCGCGTTGAACCCCACCCACGCCTTGGACGGGACCGAGGTTCCGCCGGTCGCTCCCGCTACCGCTGCGGTCGCCGCTCAGGGGTTGGTCGGGGATGAGCGGATCGATCAGATCCTGGAGATCTTGAAACGGCTCCCTTCCGACACGTCTGCTGAGGATCGGGAGAGCGCGGAGAAGATCCTCGCTGACCTTGCCCCGAATGCCGGGCCCCGCCAGCTCGCCGGCGCTGAAGCGAAACTGCAGGGCTGGCTCAACCCCGACGGCAACGAACCCAAAGACCCCGAACCCAAAGAACCACGCCGCGAAATCACCCTGGAACGCCGGAAAGACGGCTTCTGGAAACTCACCGGCCTCCTCGACGACGAGACCGGGGCCCGCACCGCCGCCGCCCTGGAAGCACACGCCCAGCCACGGCCGGTCGACGAGTTCGGCCAAGCGGATCTGCGGATGAAATGCGAACGCCTGGGAGACGCCTGGGCCGACCTGCTCGACTTGGCGGTCGCCTGCCCCGACCAGCCCGGAACCAGCGGCTACCGGACCCTCGTCCACGTGACTGTCGGACTCGAGGAACTCAAATCCGGCCTCGGCACCGCCTGCCTCGACTACGTCGGAACCATGACCGCCCGCGAAGCCCGGCTAGCCGCCTGCGACTGCCTGATGCTGCCGGTCGTGATGGGTGCCTCGGGTGAGCCGCTGGATATGGGACGCCTAAGACGGTTCGTCACCCCAGGCCAACGCCGAGCGCTGAACATTCGCGACGGGGGCTGTGCCTTCCCCGGCTGCCACCGGAAACCCAAGAACTGCCACGCCCACCACATTCACCACTGGGCAGACGGCGGACCCACCGACCTTCGGAACCTAGTCCTCCTGTGTGGCTTCCATCATCGGCTGATTCACCACGGTGACTGGGACGTACGGATGGCGGCCGATGGGTTACCGGAGTTCATCCCACCCCAATACCGAGACCCACTCCGAAAACCCAGACGCAACACCCTGCACCACGTCTGAACCCCGAAGAGCCCGTCGGCCACACCGGCGACGGGCCCCTCGGCATGCCCAACGCCGATGACCGTGTGGATTTCGGGACATCTGACGTCCCAAAACCCACACAGTCCATCGCGATCGAAGCACTCCCTAGCGGACGACCATCGTGACCGGTCCGATCACGCACGACTGTGTGGATTTCGGGTCATCCAACGCCCCAAAATCCACACAGCCCATCGTCACCGGACCGATCACCACCGCTCCCAGCGCATACCCTGGCCCACGGCACTCCCCGCTGACAACCTCGCCGAACGCGGGCTAACGCTCCCCCCGAATGGTCCTCCGCAGCTTCGGCACCCGCTCGTGCAACGTCCGCTCCGCCCCGCGCTGCGTCGGCTCGTAGTAGTCCCGCCCCACCAGCTCGTCCGGCGGATACTGTTGCGCCAGAACACCTTCCGGCACGTTGTGCGGATACCGGTAGCCCTTCGCGTTGCCGAGTTTCTCCGCGCCCGCGTAATGCCCGTCGCGCAGATGCGGCGGCACCGTCCCGATCCGCCCGGACCGGACGTCGCTCAGCGCGGCGTCGATGCCGGTGATGACGGCGTTCGATTTCGGCGCCGTCGCCAGGTGCACGGTCGCCTGCGCCAGCGCGAGACGGCCTTCCGGCATGCCGATGAACTGCACGGCGTGCGCCGCCGCGACGGCCGATTGCAGTGCCGTCGGGTCCGCCATGCCGATGTCCTCGCTCGCGTGCACGACCAGGCGCCGGGCCAGGAACCGCGGGTCCTCCCCCGCCTCGATCATCCGCGCCAGGTAGTGCAGCGCGGCGTCCACGTCCGAACCTCGGATCGATTTGATGAACGCGCTGATGACGTCGTAATGCTGGTCGCCATCGCGGTCGTAACGTACCGCCGCCTTGTCCACTGTGGACTCGACGATGGCGAGATCGATCGTCTTGGCCTCGGTCGCGCTCGCCGCGTCGGCGGCCGCTTCCAGCGCGGTGAGCGCGCGCCGCGCGTCGCCGGAGGCCAGCCGCACCAGATGGTCCCGCGCGTCCTCGGTCAGGGTGAGTTCGCCGCCGAGACCGCGTTCGTCGGCGAGCGCGCGCTCGATCAGCGCGACGATGTCGGCGTCGGTCAGCGGTCGCAGCTGCAGCACCAGCGACCGCGACAGCAGCGGCGAGACCACCGAGAACGACGGGTTCTCCGTGGTGGCGGCCACCAGCAGCACCGTCCGGTCCTCCACCGCGCCGAGCAGGGCGTCCTGCTGGGTCTTGGAGAACCGGTGGACCTCGTCGATGAACAGCACCGTGTTCTCGGCGTTGTAGTTCCGGCGGCGGCGCGCTTCCTCGATGACCCCGCGCACCTCCTTCACCCCGGCCGACAGCGCCGACATCGCCACGAACCGGCGGCCGGTCGCCGCGGAGACGAGGTTCGCCAGCGTGGTCTTGCCGGTGCCCGGCGGGCCGTAGAGCAGCACGGAAGCGGGGGCCGCGCCTTCGACGAGCCGCCGCAGCGGCGCTCCCTCACGCAACAGGTGCTGCTGGCCGACGACCTCGTCGAGCGACCGCGGCCGCATCCGCACCGCCAGCGGCGAGCCCGCGGGTACGGTGATCTCCCTCGGCTCGGCCGGCTCCGGCGGCGGACCGAGGTCGGGGTTCACGGTGAAGAGTTCGTCCTGTGCCACGGTGTCGACGGTAGCCGTACCCACCGACGGTTCCGGCCACAGGTCAGCGCAGCCGCTCCCGGAACGCCTGCCACATGATCACGGCCGCGTACGGCACGAACTCACGCCCCCGCCGCCACACCCACGGGATGCCCTTGAGCACCAGCCAGCCGACGTGCCCGGCGGTACTCGGCTCCACGCCTCCCGAGCAGGTCAGGCTCACCGGCCGCGGCACCGCGAACCCGGCCTCGGCGAGCCGTTCGGTGAACCCGGCCGCCAGCATCCGGTGCCCGAGTTCCGACGGGTGCAGCCGGTCGACGCTCCACGCGGTGAGGTCGTAGGCGCCGGGCAGCAGTTCGAGATCCAGACACGGCACGCCCTCGCGTTCGACGACCCCGTCGATGGCGGCGTTCAGCTCGGCCACCCGCTCGCTCAACGCGCGCCGCAGCGACTGCGGGAGCCGGAACACCTTCCCGTGGTCGTGGTAGCGCACCGGGACCACGACGGTGCCGACGGCGGCCAGCGAACGGATCACCTCGGTGAGGTCCGCGGCGATCTTCTCGGCGCTGAAATCGGGGCGCAGCGTGTCGTTCATACCCGCCACCACCAGCGCGACGTCCGGCCGATGCGCGACGGCCTCCGGCAGCTGCTTGGTCAGCACGCAGCCCATGCGCGCCCCGGTGAACGACGGGTTCAGGTAGCCGTCCGGCTCGACGCCGAGCGCGTCGGCGACGAGCGGGCCGACCCCGCGCCAGCCACCTCGGCCCGGCAGCGGGTCGCCCAGGCCCACGGCCGTCGAATCGCCGAGCACGACCAGTCTGCGAGCGGACCGCGGGACCGCCGGTGCGGGAGGAAGAAGGGGTTCGGGACTCGGAGTGACTTCGACACTGATCACGGTCACGGTAGCCACCATCGGCCACGCAGACTCACCCGTGGTGATGCCTGGGTAACGCGGCGAGGACGGTCGAGCGAAAAGTCCGTGCGGCGGTCACCGGAACGCGGGATAGAACGCGAGATCGGCGTGCGGCCCGAGCCGGGCGCCGAGGGCCGCGGCGACCCTGGTGGCGTGCTCGGAGATATGCGTCAGCCGCGCGCGCAGCGAGTGTTTGGCCAGCTCCCGCCACCAGGTGACCAGCGCGGCCTCCCGGCTGATCGGCGTCGCGTGCCGGTCCAGGTCCAGTTCCGGGAGGATCTCCCAGGTGAGGACCCACAGCAGGAGCAGCTGACCGTCCATCAGATGCTCGGCCAGCGCGTCCTCGTCCGCGAGTCCGGGCCAGACCGAGACGACCTCGGACCGCCAGGCCGCGATCATCGCCTCGCTCATACCCGGCGGCAGGGCCAGCGCGTCCGCGCTCGACGCGAACGGGAGCCGCAGGTACGCCACGTCCATCAGGGTGCTGCGCACCCGGCCGCGCTCGAAGTCGAGGAACCGCACTCCGCCGCTGGTCACGAGGTTGTTGTCCGGGCTGAGATCGACGGGGCTGAACGCGCGGTACGACGGCGCGCCCGCCCGCTCGGCGACCTCCATGACCCGCTGTTGCACCGGCTCCGGCGTCTCGACGTCGAGCAGTTCCTCCAGCAGGCCCGGCAGTTGCGCGCAGACCGCGGGCAACGGCGCGTCCTCGTTCTTGACCGGGCCGCCCAGACGGCGCAGCAGCGCGTTGAAATCGGGCTCACGGCTCGCGGTGGTCGCGTGCAGCCTGCCCAGCGACCGCGCCCAGGACAGCAAGGCGCGTTCGGCACCGCGGGCGTCACGGGCGTGGAGCTTGTCGTGCAACGTCGGGACACCGCCGAGGTCTTCGATCACCAGGACCCGGTCCCGGCCGTCGTGCGCCAGCAGTTCCGGGCACATCCGGTCCTCCGGCGCGAGCGCGGTGAACAGCTGGTAGCTGACCGCCTCCTGCGCGAACGGATCGGGCCGTCCCGGTTCGGGTGGATCGGGGTAGTGCTTGATGACCAGCGTGCGCGGCAGCGCGAACGGCGACGACGCCACCCGCGCCCGCACGACCGTGGCCGGGCCACTGCCGGCGAGGTCTTCGGGGGCGACGAGGGTGATCGCGCTGCCGAATCGGCGCGTGAGGACCGACTCGCCGGCGGCGACCGCGGCCGCCACGGCGAGGGTTTCGGCTCCAGCTCCGACGGTCGAATCGTCGGCAGAGGAGGTATCGACTGTCATTGCCACCGACCCTACTCGTGACTGAGCAACCATGACCACTGAGATCCGGGCAACCACGCGCACTGGCGCGATCGAGGACTCATCCGCGTGAAAGCGGACGTTCCGTCACCCTCGATCGTTGCCCACGACGGCGCAATGTCAGCACAATGGCCGCAGCTGCAACGATTCCGATGAGATTGACCAGCAGCTGGCCCGCCGAATAGAGGCACCGTTCCCACTGACCGGCAACGGCCGCGACCACCGCGTAACCGGCGGCGGGCACCGTCGTCACCGAGATGAAGACGCCCACGAGTGCGGCGGATTTGGCCGACGTCATGGAAAGCATGCCCGCGGCGCCGGCGAGGAGCGCGACGATCAGCGACGCGATTCCCACCTGGTAAACGAAATCGACCTCGTGGTTGTCCGCGAGCTTGCTGACCTCGAGCACCCCGGTGGCGTTGCCGGCCAGCACCACGCCGAGGGTGATCACCATGGCGATCGGGAAACCGCCGAGCAGCGCGACACCGCCCTGCTTCACGAGATCTCCCCGCCGGAGCACCAGCCCGACGGCGATGGCCGCCAGCGGCCCGAATTCCGGTCCCACGACCATGGCGCCGACGATGGTGACGGCCGAGTTCGTGACGACGCCGACCGACGCCAGCAGGCACGCTATGGTCAGGAATGCCTGAAATGTCCAGGTGAGCCGGGACTCCTCGCCGGAGCGGCCGACGAGTTCCTGCCACACCACCGCGTCGGCGCCTTCGCCCGGCGCGGCCTCCTCGGCCTTGTCGGCGGCGTCGGACACCGCGGTGTCCAGCGCTTCCAACGTGATACCGCCGGTGTGGTCGAGGTCGAGCCCGCACAGCGACTCGATGATCTCGTCGGCCGCTTCACGGGCGATGTCCGCTTCGATCAGGTCGCCCTCGGGCGCGACCGCCACCCCGCGATGCACGACGAGGTGCGCGGTCCCGGTGTGCGCCCGCAGGATCCGGATCGCTTCGTCGGTCCGGCCCGGCGGGCACACGGCCCTGAGATGGAGCATCAGTTCTTGACGGGCGGCGCGGGCTTGGCGTCGATGCCCGCCTCCTTGCGCTGCTCCGCGGTGATCGGCGCGGGAGCGGCGGTCAGCGGGTCGAACCCGCCACCGGTCTTCGGGAACGCGATCACGTCACGCAGCGACTCGGCCTTGGCCAGCAGCATGACGATCCGGTCCCAGCCGAACGCGATCCCGCCGTGCGGCGGCGGGCCGAAGGCGAAGGCGTCGAGCAGGAAGCCGAACTTCTCCTGCGCCTCCTCCTCGGACAGGCCCATCAGCTCGAAGACCTGCTTCTGCAACTCCTGCTGGTGGATACGGATCGAGCCGCCGCCGATCTCGTTGCCGTTGCAGACGATGTCGTAGGCGTAGGCCAGCGCGTTGCCGGGGTCGTCGGCGAGTTTGCCGATCCACTCCGGGGTCGGCGAGGTGAAGGCGTGGTGCAGGGCCTTCCACTTGCCGCCGCCGACGGCGACGTCGTCGGACTCCTCGGCCGAGATGAACATCGGGAAGTCCACGACCCAGACGAACGACCAGGCGTTCTCGTCGATCAGGCCGAGACGGCTGCCGATCTCCAGCCGGGTGGCGCCCAGCAGCGCACGCGCGTCGGCGGGCTTGCCGGCGGCGAAGAAGACGCAGTCGCCGGGCTTGGCGCCGACGGCCTCGGCGACCGTCTCGCGCTCCTTCTCCGACAGGTTCTTCGCGACCGGCCCGCCGAGCGTGCCGTCCTCGTTGACCAGGATGTAGGCGAGCCCGCGGTGGCCGCGCTGCTTGGCGAAGTCCTGCCAGGCGTCGAGGGTCCGGCGCGGCTGGTCGGCCCCGCCCGCCATCACGACGGCGCCGACGTAGGGCGCCTGGAACACGCGGAACGGGGTGTCGGCGAAGAACGCCGTCATGTCGGTGAGTTCGAGGTCGAAGCGCAGGTCCGGCTTGTCCGAGCCGTACTTCTCCATCGCCTCGGCGTAGGTGATGCGGCGGAAGGGCTTCGGGATCTCGGCGCCGATCAGCTTCCACAGCGCCGTCACGATGTCCTCGCCGAGCGCGATGACGTCGTCCTGCTCGACGAAGCTCATCTCGATGTCGAGCTGGGTGAACTCCGGCTGCCGGTCGGCGCGGAAGTCCTCGTCCCGGTAGCAGCGCGCGATCTGGTAGTACCGCTCGAGGCCGCCGACCATGAGCAGCTGCTTGAACAGCTGCGGCGACTGCGGGAGCGCGTACCAGGAGCCGGGCTTGAGGCGGGCCGGGACGACGAAGTCGCGGGCGCCCTCGGGGGTGGAGCGGGTCATGGTCGGGGTCTCGACCTCGACGAACTCCTGGGCGTGCAGCACCTCGCGGGCGGCGCGGTTGACCTCGCTGCGCAGGCGCATCGCGGCCGCGGGGCCGCTGCGGCGCAGGTCGAGGTAGCGGTGCTTGAGGCGCACCTCTTCGCCGACGTCGACGCGGTCGTCGATCGGGAACGGCAGCACGGCGGCCTCGGACAGCACCTCGAGCTCGGTGACCAGCACCTCGATCTCGCCGGTGGGGATCTCGGCGTTGGCGTTGCCCTCCGGGCGCTTCGAGACCTCGCCGACGATGCGGACGCAGTACTCGGAGCGCAGCTGGTGGGCGCGCTCGGCCATCTCGCCCTCGCGGAAGACGACCTGGCTCACGCCGCTGGCGTCGCGCAGATCGATGAAGATGACGCCGCCGTGATCGCGCCGCCGGGCCACCCATCCGGTGAGGGTGACCGTCTGACCGGCGTGCTCGGCACGCAAGGTGCCGGCTTTGTGGGTGCGAAGCACTGCGGGTGCTCTCCTTCGGCATCACGATTCTGCGATTCGACGGCGCTGCGGTTCGACTTCCGCGCCGACGTCAAAGGCTAACGAATCGCCCGTGATGCCTCGCGACCAGGTGTTCTCAGATCGTCGGCCAGGCCTCCAGCGCGGCGACCATCCGCCGCGTGTGCGCCAGATAGTCCGGCACGGACAGGACCCGGCCGTCGATGTTCTCCAGCAGCCAGCCCGAGGCCGCCTCCTTCGACGCGAAGAACTCCGTGCAGACCAGCGCATCGACGTAGTCCTGGCCGAGGGCGAGGTCGATCCCGGACAGTCGTGACGCGGCGACGACGGCGTGCGGCGGGTCGACGCTCAAGACCCTCTCGCGGGTGAAGTGGACACGGACACGCGCCCCGGTCGCCGGGCAGACCGCGTCCGCGTGCACGGGTTCACCGGTGGCGACGGCCAGGAGGAACAGGTCGACCCGGTACCGGTCGGAGCCCGCCCGTCCGGTAGGGCGCGAGCCTCGGTCCATCACGACCAGCCCGTCGCGGATGACGAAGCCCATCAGGTCCATCAAACGGTGGGCTTCGGCCGGGTCCATGCCGACGGTGGCGGCGAGTCTTCCGATGGCGATGGGGTGTCTGCCCGCTCTGGTCAGCTTGGTCGCGGCCCAGGCGATGCGGACAGCGGCGGTGCGATCCGTACGGGTGGTCAACAGGCACCTCCTCGCCTTCGTCCCCTTGAGATTAGGCACGAAAGGGTTTTCCGCCAAGCCACTGCGCCGAACGGCCGAACCCGTTGTGCGGTAAGACTTTCGGCCGCCCGAGGCGAAAGTGCGCCTACAGCAGTTTCAGTTGCTCCGCCGCCGGTACCACCGCCTCCCCGGAACGCTGCACGGGCATCGTCACCTGCATCCGTTCCCCGTCGTCCGCACGGGAACCGAAACCGTGGCGGCGCAACAACGGGCCGACCCTGGCGCCGAGCCGCTCCCGATAGGACTTCGGGAGATACGCGCCGCGCGAGTACAGCTCGCGGTATTTCGGCACCAGCTCCGGATGTTCCCGGCCGAGCCAGCGCGCGAACCATTCCCGCGCGCCCGGCCGCAGATGCAACGGAAGGACGGTGACCCGGGTGGCGCCCGCCTCGGCCAGCCGCGAGAACAGGGCGTCGAGCGCGGCCACCGAGTCGGTCAGGTACGGGAGCACGGGGGCGACCAGCACCGAACACGGCAGCCCGGCGTCGCGTGCCTTGCGGATCAGGTCGAGCCTCGCCCGCGGGCTCGGCGTTCCCGGCTCCAGACGGTGCTGGAGCTCCTCGTCCAGCAGCGCGAGCGAGATCGCCAGCCCGGCGGGCACGTCCTTCGACACCGATTCCAGCAACGGGAGATCCCTCGCCAGCACGGTCCCCTTGGTCAGGATCGACAGCGGCGTTCCCGAATCGGCCAGCGCGGTGATGATGCGCGGCATCAGCTTGTACCGGCCTTCGGCGCGTTGGTAGGGATCGGTGTTCGTGCCCATCGCGACGTGCTCGCGTGTCCAGCTCGGCCGCCGCAGCTGCGCGGCCAGCACCTCGGGCGCGTTGACCTTCACGATCACCTGCGTGTCGAAATCGCGTCCGGCGTCGAAGTCGAGGTACGTGTGGGTGTTCCTGGCGAAACAGTTGTGCGTGACCATGCCGTCGGCGATGAAGTCGCCGGTGCCGGTGGTGATGTCGAACAACGGCAGCTCGATGCCCAGCGGCTCGATGGACGTCACCTTCCGTCTCGTCCGGCCGATCGGCAGGCCGTCGAGCGATCGTTTCCTGCCGACGGCGGGGTCGGCGAGATGGAAGAACCGGACCTCCTCCGAGGGCCCGCCGAGGATCTGCACCGTCCACAGCGGACGGAATCTGGCGTTTTCGCTTCTGACGTAACGGAAGCCGAAGTTCCCCAGCGCGGAACAGAAGGTCGAGACGATGTCCTGTTCGTCATGGGTGACGCGCAACGCGCCGTGCCGGTAGCTCCCGGCGAGATCGAACAACCCGGCCAGGAATCCGCGCAGCCAATGGGAATCCGGCGATGGCGGCACCTGCACGAAACCGACCGACGCACCGAAATCCGGCAGGTAGCGAAGCGCGCGGTCCGCGGCGTCCTTCTCGGCGGAAAACCCGCCGGAGCGCAACATCCCGCACAGGTATCCGGCGCGGTAGCCGAGGGTGTCGTCCGGGGTGCGCGCGAGCCGCCCGACGCCGACGAGTTCGGTGCCGCCGACCAGATGCGGCCGCTGGGCCGCGCCGAACCGGGTGCCGGTGACGTGTTTCCAGCCGCGACCGGTCAGGAACCGGTGATCGCCACTGGCCACGATGGACGTTCCGTCGTCGAGGGACAGGCGGTACGCCGGTTTCAGCGTCGACCAGTGCGCGAGGACCTTCGTCGGCACCAGACGGCGCCCCGCGCCCCGCCCGCGCGTCCCGTAGATCGCGTCGCCGGGCGCCAGTTCCGCGAGCGGCTTCGTCCGGCCGTCGGCCATCAGGACCGGCGTGCCGCCCTCGAGGCAGTACGTACACGCGTGAGAACAACCGCGGTACGGGTTCACCGTCCATCCGAACGGGACACCCGAGCCCTCGGGCACCTTGTTCAGCACGGATTTGGCGTGCACCTCGTGAAAGGTGACGCCGTCGAACTCGGGCGTGCGCACCGAACGCAGCAGCCCGTCCAATCCGGGCAGTACCGGCTCGCCGCCGTCCGCCCGCTGTCGATCCCATCGCACCCGGCCAGTCGAACACATGTTCTAGACAGGTGTCAAACGTATGTTCGAACGAGGGTGATCTTCGCAGCATTTAGTCCTCTGGATGCGGTAGTTGCGCGTGCAAGGACCGCATCCAGAGGACTAAACGCGAGCTAGAGCTTCGTGATCTCGTCCGCCACGTACCCGGCGGGCTGGATCAGCCCCGCGCACCGGCTCTCCCCGCGCGGCGCCGCCGAACGCCGCCGCACCGTCACCGAGTAGAAGTCCTCGCCGCCGCGCACGGTGACGACCCGCGCGTCGGATTCGAGCAGCGGCTCCTCCTGGACGGCGAGCACGTCGTCCAGGCCAGGGAGGTCCAGCCGCCGCCGGAGCGCGATCTCCGCGAACTGCGCCCACGCCGTCCGGGCGGACGTCCGGCCGCGAAGCTGCTCCGGCTCGACCTGGCCGCGCAACGCGGCCTTGGCGACCAGCCCCGCTTCGGCCGGGTTCAGCTGGCCGTGCAGGAAACCGTCGGGGACCACCAGCAGATTGCCCGCCCAGCGATCGCCGCCGACGTGGCTGACCTCCCAGGACCGGCCGGGATGGTTGGTGTTGAGCGCCGAGGCCAGCGGCCGGCCGAGCACCGCGCAGCACATGTCCTTGGTGCCGTGGGTGCAGACCAGGAACAGCGGCCCGTCCACGCGGGTACCGAGCCCACCGGCGCCTTCCGCGACGGCTTCGAGGTCCAGCGTGGCCAGTTCGCCCAGGTCGTGGATTTCGAGGCGTTCCAGCCAGCGGTTGCCCGGCTCGCCGCCGCCCACGTACACGGAGCGAGGGCGATCCGGGTCGCGCTGGTGTTTGCCGGGACGGCGGATGAGCAGCGGACGGAGCCCGTGCGACCGTCTCAAATTCTCGAGCAGCTCGCGTCGCTCGGCGGGGAAGGCCTCGTCGAGGACGTTTTCCAGCGCGTCCGCAGGCCACGGGCCCGGCTGTTCGATGAGCAGCCAGCACCGCATGTCCGCCGCGGTGCCGGCGGGGCTCGCCCCGAGCATGCGCGCGACGGTGGCGCAGCCCGGCAACGCGGCGGGCGGCGCTTGCGTGTCCGAGAGCTGAGCGGTCATCGGCTGACCCCTCCGGACCTCACCTTAGGCATGCCTTAGCTTACCCCGTCCGGGCTCCCTCCACACTTCTCGCCTCTTGTGACTTTCAACCGATCGAGAGCAGTCCCTGCGTGGTGAGCTCACCGAGGAAGGCCCGCACCGTCCCTCGATCGAGTTCGGACAGCTCGGCGAGTCGCTTGACCGCCTGCGGCGAGCCGTCGAGCAGCGCCTTCAGCAGCGGGGTCGCGGCGCCCGCGAAGACGAACCGTTTCCCGTCCGCGAGCAGGGTCACCCGGCCGTCACCTTCTTCGAGCACCGCCCTCGGGACGAGGAACCGGACCTCGGTCTCGTCGCCGTCCGGCAGCAGGCCGGGGGTCGCCGCCCAGGGCAGGCCGACGCGCGGATGCGCCGGGGCCGCCGCGTCGCGTTCGGCGAGGAACCTGTCGACGACGTCGGTGGTCAACGTGGCTTCCAGCTCCGCGCGCAGGGCCGCGGCGCGGGCCGCGCGCTCCTCGGCCGTCCCGAACCGCGGGAGGTCCTGCCGGAACGCGGTGCTCGCCCGCAGCTTGTCCGCGAGCCAGGAGACGAGGTCGATCCCTGTCGCCGGGCTGAAGCCGAGCGTGAGATGCAGCGACATCTCCCCCACGGCGGTGACGTCGTGCCAGTGCCCGCGCGGGACGTAGAGGACGTCGCCGTCTTCGAGGACGAAGTCGTCGATCGGCTCCCCCGGCCGCTCGGGCTGCTCGACGTCACGATGCAGCGGGGCGGGCCTGGTCGGGCCGTGCATCCGCCAGCGTTTGCGGCCGGCGACCTGGATGATGAACGCGTCGTGGTCGTCCCAGTGCACGTCGAAACCGTGGGTCACACCCCAGCCCGCGTACAGGTTGACCTGGACGCTCTCGCGGAGGTCGTGTTCGAGACTCCTGGCCAGATCGCCGATCGGGTCGCTGAGTTCCTGGATGGCGTCGAGCACCATCGTCGCGCCGCCGCGGAGATGCTCCGTGAACGGAGCGGCCTGAAGGCGGGGGACGGTGCCACTGCGGCGGGTGGGGACGAGATCGGTGTAGCTCTCCATGGGCACCGGGGTGCCATCGAGCGCGAGGCGCAACCGCGGGAACTCCAGGCGGTGCTGCCGGAGGATCGCGTTCAGCGCCGGCCACGGCAGCAGGTCGGCGAACCGGCCCGCGCGGCCTTCGAAACGGCGGTAGGTCTCGCCCTGGACGTCTTGGAAGAACTGGCTGACCCCGAGCGGAGCCACGAGGTCAGCCAGCGTCGGCGTTTCGGGCACTCAGCCGTCGTTGCCGTCGTTGTCGGCGGCCGCGCCGTTGGCCTTCCCGCGGTCGACCGCGGTCGGGATCTTCTCGACCTCCAGCAGCAAACCGCTGTCGGGAGCCTGCGTACCTGACTGTTCCTGTGCCATCCTGCCACCTTTTTCTCGGACGAGCGGACGGACCGAAAATCGGCCTGGAGCGCCGCCAAGCCTACGACACGTTTCGAGAAAATTCACTGCCCAGCAGGGAAAAACGGCCTTGTGAGCGATCTTCGACACCGTGGCGCCGGTTCACCCGGACAGCGGTTCTAAGCTGCCATCCGTGGCTGAACCGGCATCCGTCCCCCGCCCGCGATGGGACGCGTTCGCGGCCATCGGAGCGGGTGGCGCGCTGGGCAGTCTCGCCCGCTACGGTCTCTCCGTCGCGATCCCCCACTCCCCCGGCCGGTTCCCGCTTTCCACCTTTGCCACCAACGTTTCCGGCTGTCTGCTGATCGGTGTGCTGATGGCGCTGCTGACCGCGGCGGGGAAACCGCACAGACTGCTACGGCCGTTCCTCGGGGTCGGGATCCTGGGCGGCTACACCACGTTTTCGACCTATGCGACGGACACACTCGATCTTGTGACGGCGGGGCGTCCGTTCACCGGGTTGGCGTACGCGTTCGCCACGGTGGCCGCCGCACTGGTAGCCGTCTACGCCGGGCACGAGATCACCCGCGCGGTGCGGAAATGACCGTTCTGTTCGTCGCGCTCGGCGGCGGCCTCGGCGCGATCCTGCGATTCCTGACCGACCGGCGCGTCCAGGCCTGGCGGAAATCCGCGTTCCCGTGGGGCACGCTCACGGTGAACGTCGTCGGCTCGGCGATCCTCGGCGTGCTGACCGGCTGGGCCCTGCACGGCGGACAGCCGGACGCGGTCCGCGCGCTGCTGGCCGTCGGTTTCTGCGGCGGGCTCACGACGTTCTCGACGTTCGGGTACGAAACCCTGCTGCTGTTCACCGGAAAGCGGCGAGCACGCGCAGCGCTGTACGTCGGCGTCACGATGGCCGCCGGGATCGGCGCCGCGGCGATCGGGCTCCTGATCGCGTCCGCGATCTGGCGCTGACTCAGTCTTCGGGCGCCATCCGCCACGCGGCCGCGGCGATCGCCTCGCGCTGCTCGGCCGGAAGGCCTGCCGCCATCTCCTCCAGCTTCTCGACGACGCCTTCGTGGGCGGCGTTCGCGAGCCGGAGCCCTTCTTCGGTCAGCGTGATCTTCAGCGCGCGGCGGTCACAGGAATCCGCGACCCGCTCGACGAGCGCGCGCCGCTGCACGCGGTCGACCAGGCCGGTGACGCTGGACTTCTCGAGGTTCAGCATCTTGCCGAGGTCGGTCATCCCGACACCCGTCTCCCCCTGTGCCAGTACGCAGAGCAGCTGCGCCTGCTGTGGCGTGAGGTCGTACGACCGGCCGACGTCGATGAAAGCCCGCTGCACGAGATGCGAAAGCCGCACCAGCGCGGTCGCGAATCCGAGGTCTTCGGCCGTGGTCATGACCGGAGTCTACTTGACGATCGTTCGGAGTACGAACTACTGTAGTTCGTAGTACCAACATTACGCACTACGAACTAGGGGATCTCATGACCACGACCGTGGCCGTCATCGGCGGGGGATACGGCGGCACGACCGTCGCCAAGGAGCTGGACTCGTTCGCCGACGTCGTGCTCGTCGAGCCGCGCGAGGACTTCGTCCACCACGTCGCCGCGTTGCGCGGACTCGTCGATCCCGAGTGGACGGATCGGCTCTTCTACCCGTACTCCGGGCTTCTCGAACGGGGACGGGTGCTGCGTGACCGCGCGGTGAGCGTGGACCAGGGCGGCGTCACGCTCGCGTCGGGTGAGCGGCTCGCGCCGGACTACGTCGTGCTGGCGACCGGTTCGGCGTACCCGTTCCCGGCGAAGATCGATTTCCACGACAGCGCTTCGGCGAAGGCGAAGATCCGCGCCACCCGGGAGGAACTCACGGGAGCGGAGAAGGTGCTGCTGCTCGGCGCGGGCCCGGTGGGCCTCGAACTGGCGGGCGAGATCAAGGCGGTGTGGCCGGAGAAGACCGTGACGATCGTCGACCCGGCGAAGGAGATCCTGGCCGGTTTCCCGGACGAGTTCCGCGCCGAGATCCGCCGTCAGCTCGACGACCTGGGCGTCGAACTCCTGCTCGGCACTTCACTGACCGAGGCCCCCGTGTCGGAGCCGGGGCAGGCCAAGACGTTCACCTCGGGGCTCACCGGCGGCGGCGAGGTGACCGCCGACCTGTGGTTCCAGTGCTACGGCGGCGCTCCGCACACCGCGTACCTCGACGGCGAACTGGCCGCCGCGCGGCAGGCGAACGGGCAGGTCGAGGTGACGCCCGAACTGCGTCTGCCGGGGCAGCCGCGCGTGTTCGCGCTCGGCGACATCACGGCGTTGCCGGAGGGGAAGCTGGCAAAGGTGGCCGGTGACCACGCGGAGGTCGTCGTGGCCAACATCCGGGCGCTGATCGAAGGCGGCGAGCTGCGCACGCACACGCCGGGCGGGCCGATGATCTCGTTGCCGCTCGGGCCTTCCGGGGGCGCGACCTACGCCGAGGAGGTCGGCGTCCTGGACGCGGCGACGACGTCGGAGATCAAGGGATCGCACATGATGGCGTCGCGGTACGACGAGCTGTTCAACGTCGCCTGAGCCGCCCCCCGGATGTCATGAAAGGGCCGTTCAGGACGAAAGATGTCCTGAACGGCCCTTTCATGACACGCGTCAGCGGGGAGCGAGGCCCCGAACGTGCGCGAACGGATCCTCACCCGTCGGCAACAACGCGATGATCGGCGTCGTCAGCCCGTTGTCCACATAGGACTGCACCTGCTCGCGGCAGGATTCGAGGCTGCCGTGGACGATCAGGTCGTCGACGACCTCGTCCGGGATGACCTGGTTCGCCTTCTGCCGGTCACCCGCCGCCCACGCCTCGTGCATCGGCGCGAGCGCCTCACCGCGGCCGAGCCATTCGTGGAACGCCGCGTACACCGGCACGGTCAGGTAGCTCGAAATGAGCATGCGCCCGAGCCCGCGCGCGGCGTTCTTGTCCTCGGTGGGGCAGACGAAGATCCGCGCCGCCAGTTCGACGTCCGGCCCGATCTCCGCGCGCACCTTAGGCACGTCGGAGGCGGCGAGCCAGTTGGTGATGGCGCCGTCGGCCTCCTTCGCCGCCAGCCGCAGCATGCCCGGCCGCAGCGCGGCGAGCATGATCGACGGCGGCGGGTCGGCGGGCCGCTCCAGCCGGAACTTGCTGATGGAGAACGACTCGTACTGCTCGGTGACCTTCTCCCCCGCCAGCGCGGAACGCAGGAACCGCAGGGTGTCCCGCGAGCGCGCGAACGGCGCCTCGAACTCGGCGGCGTTCCAGTTCTTCACGATCACCGGCGACGACGCGCCGATGCCGAGCACGAACCGGCCGGGCGCCAGTTCCGCGACGGTCGCCGCGCTCATCGCCAGCAGCCCGGGCCCGCGCGTGTACACCGGCACGATCGCGGTACCCAGCCGCAATTGCGGCGCCCATTGCGAGGCCAGCACCAGCGGCGTGAAGGCGTCGTGGCCCGCCGTCTCGGCCGACCACGCGTCGGTGTAGCCGAGATCCGGCAGTTCCCGCACCATCTCCTCGTGCGCCGCGAGCGGCACCCCGGTCAGCGGAATGGTGATGCCCCACCGTTTCATGCGTTCTCCTCGCTCTTGACCGCGGCACCGGACAGCTCACGCACGATCCAGTCCACCTGCGTGCGCATCAGGTTCTCCGCGACCTCTTCGGCCTGCGGCGTCATATGCGTCGCGCCGGCCAGCGGCAGGAACACGTGCGCGCGTCCCTTGGCCAGCAAGGCCGACGACAGGCGCAACGAGTGGGCGACGAAAACGTTGTCGTCGGCCAGTCCGTGCACGATCAGCAGCGCCCGCGAGAGGTCACCGGCGCCGGCGATCAGCGAGTTGTGCTCGTACGAAGCCGTTTCTTCCTGCGGCAGCCCGAGATAGCGCTCGGTGTAGTGCGTGTCGTACAGCGACCAGTCGGTCACCGGGGCACCCGCGACACCGGCGTGGAAGACGTCCGGACGCCGCAGCACGGCCAGCGCGGACAGGTAGCCGCCGTAGGACCAGCCGCGGATGGCGACCCGTTCCAGATCCAGTTCCGGATGGAGCGCGGCCGCCGCGTGCAGCGCGTCGACCTGGTCGGCGAGGGTGATATCGGCGAGTTTGCCCGCGATCTCCTTCTCCCAGGCCGATCCCCTACCGGGTGTCCCGCGCCCGTCGGCGACCAGCACCGCGAAACCCTGGTCCGCCAGCCACTGCGGGGTCAAGAAGGCGTTCCGGGTCTGCAGGACACGCTGGGCGTGCGGGCCGCCGTACGGGTCGAGCAGCACCGGGAGCTTGCCCTCGCTCTCCTCGTACCCGGTCGGCAGCACCAGCGCGGCGCGCAGGCCCCGCTCCCCCAGCGTCAGCCAGGTCAGGTTCGGCACGACGTCGGGGTCGACGGTGAAGGAACCGATGCGCGCCACCGTCTTCTCGCCGGACACGACGGTCACCACCGGGCCGCTGCGCTCCAGGCTCCACGACGAGAGCACGGTCAGCGAAGCGTTGCCGGAGCCGACGTGCACACCGTCCTCAGTGGACAGACGACGGAGCTCGCCACCCTCGGTGCGGAAGACGTGGATCTGCGTCGGGTCGGCCTCCGAGGCACTGAACAGCACCTCGTCGCCGACGTGCAGGATCGAGCGCACCTGCAGTCCCGGCGGGGTGACGGCCACGCCGTCGACGACCAGCCGGTGGTCGCCGTCGGCGGCGCTCTCGCGCACCAGACGGCCGTCGGCGGTCCACGCCGGGACGCCCGCGGCGAGCTCGACCCAGTGCTCGTCGGTCTCGGTGTGCAGCACCTCGACCGCACCGGTCGCCGGGTCGACCGCCTGGATCTCCAGCTTCCGCTGGTCACGCGACTGGACCGACAGCAGCGGCTTGCCCGCGGCGGACCAGTGCACCGCGGCCAGGTACTCCCAGCCGGTCTTCGTGACGTCGACGCGGGAGCCGTCGAGGCCGAGGATCGCCAGCGTCACGTCCGCGTTCGTGGTGCCCGCGGCGGGATACGCGACGACGTTGGCGGCCGACTGCGGGTTGGCCGGGTCGGCGATCGTCCAGCGCGGCACGGCCGTCCGGTCGGACCGCTCGACGAGCAGGCTCTTCCCGTCCGGCGACCACCAGTAGCCGCGGGTGCGGCCCATCTCCTCGGCCGCGATGAACTCCGCGAGCCCCCAGGCGATGTCGTCGCCCGCCTCCTCCACGAGCACGCGGTCCTCGCCGGTCGCCCGGTCGATCACCCGCAGGCGCCGGTCGCGGACGTAGGCGACGTGCGTGCCGTCCGGGCTGGGCCGCGGGTCGACGACCGAACCGTCGACCAGCACCGCGACCTCGCCGGTGGTCAGGTCGAGGGTGTGAAGCTTGCCCGAGAGCGAGAACGCGGCGACGGTGAAGGCGTCGTCGACCGCGTAGCCGACCACGCCGCCGCCGGTCTCCCGGCTGCGCTCGCGGCGGGCACGCTCCTCCGGCGGCAGGTCCTCTTCACCGGGCAGCAGCTCGGCCGCGTCGACCAGCTTCGTCTCCTCGCCCGACGCGACGTCGAACGACCACAGGCTGTGCCGCGGGTCGGTCCCGGACTCGGACCGCAGGAACAGGATGCGGGAGCCGTCCGGGGAGACCTTGAACTCTTTGGGCGCGCCGAGGGTGAAGCGCTGGGTGCGGGCCTGACGGCGGAGGAACGGGAGATCTTCGAGGCTGTTGTCGGTCACGACCGCACTCTCTCAGACGATCAACCGGGGACGCCAACGCCTTCCAGCTTCTTCAGCTCCGTCTCGGGATCGAAGTCGGCGGGCGGGAACTTCGGGTCCATCTCCTCGATCGTCTCGATCAGCAGCCGCGCGACCAGCCAGTTGCGGTACCACTTGCGGTCGGCCGGGACGGCGTACCAGGGCGCGGCCGCCGTGGACGTCTTGGCGAAGATGTCGGAGTAGGCCTTCTGGTAGTCGTTCCACTGGGCGCGCGCGTCGAGATCGGCCGGGTTGTACTTCCACCACTTCGCCGGGGTCTCCAGCCTCGCCTTGAGCCGCTTCAGCTGCTCCTCCGGCGAGATGTCGAGGAAGACCTTGACGATGGTCGTGCCCGCCTCGGTCAGCTCCTTCTCGAACGCGTTGATCTCGGCGTAGCGCTTGCGCCATTCCGCCGCGGGGACGAGCTTCTGGACGCGCGGCACCAGGATGTCCTCGTAGTGCGAACGGTCGAAGACGCCGACCTGCCCCGGCACGGGGAGCTGCTTGCGGATCCGCCACAGGTAGTGGTGGCGGGCCTCGGCCGCGGTCGGCTTCTTGAACCCGGCGTACCGCACGCCCATCGGGTTGACGAGGCCGAGGACGTGGCCGACGGTGCCGCCCTTGCCGGAGGTGTCCATCCCCTGCAGGACCAGCAGGAGGCTGCGGTGCCCGCCGCCGACGCCCTCCGCGTACAACGCCTCCTGCAGCTCGGCGAGCCGGTCCCCCGCCTCGGCGAGATCTTTGAGTCCCTTGGGCTTCTTGGTCGGCCCGATCGGGAACGAGCCCGGATGGTGCCGCTCGCCGCCCTTGCCGATCCTCAGCGTGTCCCGGACGGAGACGGTGTCCTTTTTCGCCATCCGGCGACGATAACCGCGGTCCGGGTCCCGCGCCTCCGGTGATCGAGTACGCCTCTGCACGATTTCGCCACTCGATGGAGTCGATACGCAACGAACAACGGGTCAAAGCAACGTTTCCCGGATGAAAGCAGCCGGATGGGCATCTAACCTGAACGCATGACGACCGCCGACTTCATCGCGCTCGACGAGCAGTGGAGCACGCACAACTACCACCCCCTGCCCGTGGTGATCGCCACCGCCGAAGGCGCCTCGGTCACCGACGTCGAGGGCAAGACCTACCTCGACTTCCTCTCCGGCTACTCGGCGCTGAACTTCGGGCACCGCCACCCCGGGCTCATCGCCGCCGCGGTCGAGCAGTTCGGCCGGGTGACGCTGACCTCGCGCGCCTTCCACCACGACCAGCTCGGGCTGTTCTGCCGGGAGCTCGCCGAGCTGACCGGCACCGAGATGACCCTGCCGATGAACTCCGGCGCCGAAGCGGTCGAATCCGCGGTGAAGATCGCCCGGAAATGGGCGTACCGGGTCAAGGGCGTCCCCGACGGGACCGCGGAGATCGTCGTCGCGGGTTCCAACTTCCACGGCCGCACGACGACCATCGTGTCCTTCTCCACCGACGAGACCGCGCGCGCCGACTTCGGCCCGTTCACGCCGGGCTTCGTCACGGTGAAGTACGGCGACGCCGAAGCGCTCCGCGACGCCATCACCGAGCGCACCGCCGCGGTCCTGCTGGAGCCGGTGCAGGGCGAGGCTGGCGTGATCGTGCCGCCCGCCGGCTACTTCGCCGAGGCGCGGCGGCTGTGCGACGAACACAACGTCCTGCTGATCGCCGACGAGATCCAGTCCGGTCTCGCCCGCACCGGCACCGTCCTCGCGCTCGACCACGAGGGCGTCCGTGCCGACGTCTACACGCTGGGCAAGGCGCTCGGCGGCGGCATCATGCCGGTCTCGGCCGTCGTCGGGAGCAAGGACGTGCTCGGCGTGCTGCGGCCGGGTGAGCACGGCTCCACCTTCGGCGGGAACCCGGTCGCGTGCGCGATCGGCCGCGCCGTGGTCGGTCTGCTGAAGACCGGCGAGTTCCAGGAGCGGTCGCGGGAACTGGGCGCCCACCTGCACTCGCGGCTCGGCGAACTGGTCGGGAACGGGCTCGCCGAGGTCCGCGGGCGCGGGCTCTGGGCGGGCATCGACATCGCGCCCGGCGGGCCGACCGGCCGCGAGGCGTCGACGGCGCTCGCCGAACGCGGCGTGCTGTGCAAGGAGACGCACGACCACACGCTGCGGATCGCGCCGCCGCTGGTGATTTCCCGCGAGGAACTCGACCGCGGTATCGACGCGATCACGGAGGTCGTCAAGACGCGGTGAACCTTTCGGACGGGTTGTACGTTGCCTGTCCATGGGAGCAGAGCGGGAGTGGGTGGAGCGGCCGCTGGTCGGCACCGAGACGGTGTCGCCGGAGGACTGGTCCGCGAGGGGTAAGGCGCTGCGGGCCGAGGCGCCGACGTCCGCGCACGATCACGCGGCGGCGGGCGAAGGACGGCCGAGTGTGGCGGAGTTCTTCGCGCGGAGCAACGAAGGCCGCCTGCCGGAGCTGGTGGAACTGCGGCGCGAGCGCATGCTCGCGTCGCCGTTCACCTTCTACCGCGGGGCGGCCGGGCTGATGGCCGCCGATCTGGCGGGTTCGCCGACGTCCGGGCTGACGGCGCAGCTCTGCGGCGACGCGCACGCCGCGAACTTCGGGCTGTACGGCACGCCCGAAGGCCAGATCGTCATGGACATCAACGACTTCGACGAATCGGTGCCGGGTCCGTGGGAGTGGGATCTCAAACGGCTCGCCGCGAGTCTCGTCCTGGCCGGTCGCGAGGGCGGCATCGGCGAATCGGGCTGTCGTGAAGCCGCCGAAGACGCGGTGAAGTCGTACCGGCGCACCATCCGCGGCCTGGCGGAGCTGCCGTTCCTGCGGTCGTGGAACGCGTTGCCGGACGCGTCGGTGCTGAGCAAGGTGCGCGCGCACGATCTGATCGACGACTTCGAGGAAGCGGCCGAGAAGGCGCGGAAGAACACCAGCGCCAAGGTCACCGCGAAATGGACTCGGCGGATCGACGACCACGAGACCGGGCTCGAGCGGCACCGCTTCGTCGAAGACCCGCCGGTGCTCACGCACGTCGACGACGCGACCGCCGAAGCCGTCGTGACCGGCCTGGTGTCCTATGTGGACACGCTGCGCGAGTCGCGGCGGACGCTGATCTCGCGGTACCGGGTGTCCGATGTGGCCTTCCGGGTGGTCGGCACCGGCAGTGTCGGGTTGCGCAGCTACGTCGCGCTGCTGCACGGGAACTCCGGCGAAGACCTTGTGCTGCAGGTGAAACAGGCCAACCCGTCGGCGCTCGCGCCGTTCCTCGGCCTGCCCGCCCCGGAGCACGAGGGCCGCCGGATCGTCGAAGGCGCGCGGCTCGTGCAGGCCGAAACGGACATCCTGCTCGGCTGGACGACCATCGACGGCCTGCCGTACATCGTGCGGCAGTTCCGGAACCTCAAGGGCGACATCGACCCGGCGGAGCTGAAGAAGGACCACCTCGACGACTACGGCCGCCTGGCCGGCGCGTTGCTGGCGCGGGCGCACGCGCGGTCCCTCCACCCACGGATGCTGGCGGGCTACTTCGAGGACGACGAAGACCTCGATGAGGCCATCGGTGCCTACGCCATGCGGTACGCGGATCAGACCGAAGCGGACTTCGAGACCTTCCGCGCCCTCTGACCCCTGCCCGCATTTAGTCCTCTAAATGCGGGCAGGGGGCAACCGATCCGGCACCTTTGCGCAGCCCCTCGCGGTGGTCGTGAGTGGCGTTTGGGGCCATTGAGGCGTAAGTCAAAGGTGGCGTGATGGGGTCGGCGGTGCGAGCAGGCTCGCCACCGAGGCCTGGCGTGCTCCTCGTACTGTCCAAAAAGCACACTGTTCGAGAGCGGAGCGTCTGATTTGGGCACTTGCGCAGTATCGCCCGGGGGTCGTGAGTGGCGAGTGTCGTTCTAACCCTCTTTACCACTCACGACCCGCGCGGGAACCGGGCATCAAGACATCAATCGGGCGCGCAGTCCACGCACGGTGTCCGTTGTGGACACATCGCGCCGGGGTCCACCGCATTCAGAGGACTAAATGCGGGTTCAGACCAGGGCCAGGACGTCGTCGGCGCAGCCCCAGGCGACGGTGATCCCCGCACCGCCGTGCCCGTAGCAGTGCACGACGCGACCATCCCGCTCCAGCCGCACCTCGGGCCGGAACGGACGCAAGCCGACCTTCGCGCCCAGCACGGGCGCGTCGGCCAGCGCGGGCACGAGTTCCCGGCACCGGCGCACGATGTCGGCGGTCACGCCGGGGTCCGGTTCGACCGAATCGCGGCCGGGCTCCTGCGTGCCACCGCAGACGACGTGGCGGCCGTGCGGGATCACGTGCCGCAGCACCGGCGTCGAGCCGTCGACGATCCATTCGGTCAGCCCCGGATCGGCGAGGTGGACGACTTGGCCGCCGACCGGCACCACCGTGCCGTCGCCCGCCAGCCGTCCCCCGCCGAGCCCGGCGGCGTTCACCACGAGATCCGCGTCGAGGTCGTCCAGGCGCGAGACGGTGCGGTATTCGGTGCGCACGCCCAGCGCGGCGACCTCCCCGGCGAGCCAGTCGAGGTACACCGGGGTGTCGACGAGCGCGGTGGTGAAGGTGAGCCGTCCGGGTTCGTGATCGAGGCCGGGCATCGACAGCGCCCACGACGGCAGCGCCGCCTCACGCGGGACGACGTACGTCCCCCGGAGCATGCGGACGCCAGGGGCACCGAGGGTGCGGTACTCCTCGACGCTCGTCGAGGTCCAGCGGTCGACCCGGTCGGAGTTCGCCGCCAGCGGCGGGAACAGCACGCCACCCGCGACCGCCGACGTCGTCTCCCCCGGACCGGCGTCGGTGATCACCGTGACGTCGTGCCCGGCCCCCGCCAGCCGGTGCGCGCAGCTCAGCCCGATCACCCCGCCGCCGACCACACTGATCCGCATCGAAAGCCCCCTTCGTCTTCGCGAGCCGTCCTTGCATGGTGACTGATCGCCCGTCACGTAATCTCGCCGGATGAGCGGAAGAGCGCCGTACGGGCTGGTCGCGGTGACGTGCGCCGTGATCATGGTCGTGCTCGGGGTGCTGGTCTCCGGCGGAGGTGTCGCCGGTCCGGACGAACTCGCCGTGCGCTGGGTGGAGCGCGCCTTCGGCCCCGACACCGACCTGCTGCGGCTACTGGTGCTGCCGACCGAGGCCTACGTGCTGATCCCGGTCGAGGTGCTCGCCGCCGTCCTGTGCCTGGTCGGCGGGCGCAGGCTCGAAGCGGTGCTGACCATCGTGGGCCCGCTCGTCGCGATCCTCGCGAACACCTGGGTGCTCAAACCGCTTTTCGACCGCTGGAAGTACACCTATCTCGCCTATCCCAGCGGGCATACCGTCGCGCTGGTCGCGGTGCTGACCGTGCTCGTCCTGCTCGCCCGTCCCGGCGTCGCCAGGGCGGTCATCGCGACGGTGGGCGCGGTGGTGCTGTGCGGCGTGACGATCGGCATGATCGGCCTCGGCTACCACTACCTGACCGACGTCGTGGGCGGCACGCTGTTCGCCGTCGCGACCGTGTGCGCGACGTGGGTCCTGCTCACCTGGGCTGCACGGCGTCGCGCGCCAGTGCCGTCAGACGGCTGACGGCGCGCAGGTACTTCTTGCGGTAGCCGCCGTTCACCATCTCCTCGGTGAACAGCTCCGGCACCGGCTCGCCCGAGACCACCAGCGGGATCGCGCGGTCGTAGAGCCGGTCGGCGAAGGCGACCAGCCGCAGTCCGACGTTCTGGTCGGGCACCGGGTGGATGTCGCGCAGGTGCACCCGGGTCACGCCGTCGAGAAGCCTTCCGTAGCGCGAAGGGTGCAGCTTGCCCAGGTGATCGCACAGCGCGTCGAAATCGTCCACTGTGGACTCGGGATGCGCGGCGGCGGAGGCTTCCAGCTCCTCGGCGCTCGCGGGCGGCGGCGCGTCCGGGAGCCCGCGGTGGCGGTAGTCGGGGCCGTCCACGCGGCAGACGCCGAACCGGGCGGACAGCGACTGGATCTCGCGCAGGAAGTCCGCGGCGGCGAACCGGCCCTCGCCGAGTTTGTCCGGCAGCGTGTTGGAGGTCGCCGCGACGAACACCCCGGCCGAGATCAGTTCCTGCAGCAGCCGCGTGACGAGCATGGTGTCGCCGGGGTCGTCGAGTTCGAACTCGTCGATCGCCAGGAACCGGTGCTCCGACAGCCGCCGCACCGCCTCGGCGAACCCCAGCGCGCCGACGAGGTGGGTCAGCTCCACGAACGTCCCGTACGCCTTGGGCGACGGCGTCTCGTGCCACGTCGAGGCGAGCAGGTGCGTCTTGCCGACGCCGAACCCGCCGTCGAGGTAGAGCCCCATCGGCCCGGACGGCGCCTCGTCCCCACCGCCGAACAACGCGCGCAGCTTCGACTTCGGCTTCCGGTTCGAGGCCTCCGCCACGCGCTTCGCGAACGCGCCGCAGTCGACGACGGCCTGTGCCTGGCTCGGCTCGTCCGGATTGGGCACGTAGGTGGAGAACCGGACCGCGTCGAACCTCGGCGGCGGGACGAGCGCGGTGATCAGCTCGTCGGCGGACAGCTCCGGACGGCGATCGATCAGGCGGGCGGGCATTCGCCGAGGGTAACGGCACCGTCGTCGCGGGTTCACTCTCCCTGACCGGGCGTATCCCCCGCTCAGCGGTGCCGTAGGGCGCGTGTTGGGATGGCGGTGTGCAGCTTTTGTGGCCAACGACACCGGCGGAACCCGTCTCCGACGGCGACCTCGAACGGCTCTACGGGTATCCGGAAGACCTGGCCCGTCCCTGGGTCCAGGTCAACTTCGTCAGCTCCGCGGACGGCGCGGTGGCGGTCGACGAGCTGTCCGAGGGGCTCTCCTCCCCCGCCGACAAGCGGATCTTCCTGATGGGACGGCTGCTTTCCGACGTGATCCTGGTCGGCGCCGGCACCGCGCGCGCCGAGGGCTACCGCGGCGCGCGGAGCACTCCCGGACGCGCCGCCCGCCGCGTCGCGCTCGGGCTGTCCGAGGTGCCGCCGATCGCCGTGGTGACCCGTTCGGGTGAGCTCGACCCCGAAGGCCCGTTGTTCACCGACACGAAGGTCCCGCCGATCGTCATCACCACCGAGAAGGCGCCCCGGGCCGCACTGGAACGCGCGGGTGCCGAGGTGCTCGTCGCGGGGACCGAAGACGTCGACCTGCACCGCGCGCTCGCGCTGCTGGACGACCGCGGGCTGCGCCGGATCGACTGCGAGGGCGGGCCGGCGCTGTTCGCCGACCTGATCGCGGCCGACCTCGTCGACCAGCTGTGCCTGACCGTCGCCCCGCTGCTGGCGGGCGCGGGCGAACGCCGGATCGCCGACGGCCGCCCGTCCCCGGAACCACGGCGGATGGACCTCGCGTCCGTGCTCTTCGAAGACGGTTTCACCATGTTGCGTTATCGCCGCCGGGAGAGCGGGTGAGCGAGGCCGCGCCGGTTCCGGACGAGGAACTGGCGGCCCGGGCCGCCGCCGGGGACCACGGTGCCTTCGACATCCTGGTCCGGCGGCACACGGCCAGGATGTACCGGGTGGCGCTGCGGATCACCGGCAGTTCGTCGGAGGCCGAGGACGTCGTCCAGGAGGCATGGCTCTCCGCCTGGCGCGCCTTGCCGGGCTTCCGGTTCGAATCCGCGGTGTCGACCTGGCTCTACCGGGTGACGACGAACGGCGCGCTCGGCGTGGTCCGCCGACGGAAACCGACGGTGCCGCTCGACGAGGGCGACGCGGGCGTCGTGCCTGGTCCGGAGGGGTACGTGGTGAGCGCCGAACAGGTCGGCAGGGTGCTGCGCGCGATCGCCGAACTCGACGTCGGCCAGCGGATCCCGCTGATTCTGCGAGAATTCGAAGGGTTGACCTACGACGAGGTGGCCGAGGTGCTGGAAGTCAGCGTGCCCGCTCTGCGCGCCCGCCTGCACCGCGCGCGGGTGGCGCTGCTGGCGAAACTCGGCGACAACTTCCGACCCGGGGAACGGTGATGAGCGAGGATCCGCGCGACGACCCCCGGTGGCAGCAGGTGCGCGCCGCCGCGAGCCGTCCGGTACCGACACCGCCGGGACTCGTCGAACGGGTGCTCCGCTCGGTCGGCGGCGTCCGCGGCGGGCACACCACCGCGCCGCTCGATCTGCCGTCGTCGGGCGGCAGGACCCAGGTGTCGGAACGGGCGCTGGTGCTGATGACCAGAAGCCTCGCCGCCGAGATCGGCCGCGAACTCGGCGGGGTCCACGTCTCGGCCGTCGCGCTCGAAGAGGACGTGCTCCAGGTGCTGGTGACGATCCGGTTCGGCGTCGAGGCCGGCGTCGCGGAACTGTTGCGGCACCGGCTCGGCGCGGCGCTGTCCGGCCAGCTCGGTTCGGCCCCGCCCACGATCAACATCCACGTCGTCGACGTCCACCCGGACTGAACCGCAACTGATTACCCCATCCGGGGGACATCGCGTGACGGCTCGGCGTGCGCGTGTGTCCAGGTCGGTGAGAGCGTAGGGATCGCCGCGCGCGCAGGTCGCGCGGCACCGGTGCGAGAAGGAGCGAACTTCATGGCGCAGCCGAGCGCGAGCAAGCCCGACACCCCGGTCGCGGGGTCGTCGCTCAACGAGGAAGGAGCCGCCGGCAAGACCACGATCTCGTCGGTGGTGGTGCAGAAGGTGGCCGGTCTCGCCACCCGCGAGGTGACCGGGATCCACGCCCTGGGCGGCGGCGTCTCGCGGGCCTTCGGCGCGATCCGCGAGCGCATCCCCGGCTCCGGCACCGTCACCACGTCCGGCGTCTCGGTCGAGGTCGGCGAGAAGCAGGCCGCGATCGACCTCGACGTGGTCGTCGAGTACGGCGCCCGCATCGTCGACGTCGCGCGCGCGGTGCGCCGCAACGTGATCGGCCAGGTCGAGCAGATCACCGGCCTCGAGGTGATCGAGGTCAACATCGCGGTCAACGACATCCACCTGCCCGACGAGAACGGCGGCGAGACCGAGACCTCGCGGGTGGAGTGATGAACGGGACCCAGACCGGCCTGCTCGCCGGCCTCATCCTCGGCCTCGCCGCGACCCAGGGCTTCACCGCGTTCCTGGTGACGCTGGCCGTCGGCGTCATCGGCCTCGTCCTCGGCCGCGTGCTCGACGGCGAACTCGACCTCGGCGACCTGTTCGGCCGGGGCCGCGACAAATGACCCTCCCGGCCGAACCGGAGGACCGCGGCACCCTCACCATCGCGCCGTCCGTGGTCCGCAAGATCGCGCAGCACGCCGCGGACCAGGTCGACGGGACCACGCGCGCCGAGCGGCGGATCGCCGGGCTCGGGCTGGGGACACACGGCGCGAGCGCGAAGGTCGGCGGCGAGGGCAACGACGTCGATCTCGTGCTCGACGTCGCGCTGAACTACCCGGCGCCGGTGCGGCGGATCGTCGGCGACCTGCGCTCCAGGGTCACCGAGGAGGTCGAACGGATCACCTCGTACCAGGTCCGGGACATCTCGGTGACGGTCTCCGCGCTCCTGCCCGACATCGCGCCCCGCGTCCGCTAGAAGGAGCACCCGCATGCGTTTGTTCGTCCGCCTGCTGTCGGCCCTGCTCGGGCTGGCGCTGGCCGCCGCCGGGGTCCTGCTGGCGCTGGAGGTCGGCTGGGGCTGGTGGCGGCCGGGACGCGGGCCGCTGTTCGTCCCCTGGGACGACTGGCGCGACAGGCTCGCGGAGCTGTCCTGGAACACCGCCGAAGTCCGGTACCTGGCGATCGCCGTCGCGGTCGTCGGGCTGCTGCTGATCCTGGCGGCCGCCTCGGCCGGGCGGCGCGCCATCCAGCTGACCGATCCGGCGAACGAGGTCAGCGTGACCACGTCGCCGCGTTCGCTGGCGAGGCTGGTCGGGGTCACGGTGCGCGCGCAGGACAACGTCGTGGGCGCCAAGGTCACGGCCACCGCCAAGAAGATCCGCGTCCGCGCGACGAGCAGGCTGGAAACCGAAGGTGCGCTGCGGCCGCGGCTGCTGGAGACGGTCTCCGGTCTGCTCGACGACGTCCCGTTGGTGCGACGGCCGAAGGTGTCGGTCGTCGTCGACTCCCCGAAGGACCGCCGATGACCCGTTCGGTCTCCGCCAAGGCACTCGGCCGGTCCACCGGCACGGAACGGACGCTGACCGTCCTCATCGGACTCCTCGCGCTGCTCGGCGGGGCCGCGGCGCTGGTGGTCGGGGCGGGCTGGCTCGGCACGTACCGCGCCGACCGGCCGCTCGTGGACCCGATCGCCCTCGACTGGCTGTCGGGGCACGCGCTCGCCGGCCGCGTCGGCGCGATCGTGCTCGGCGTCCTCCTGCTGTGGCTGGGCCTGTGGTGGTTCTTCCGGTCGCTGCGCCCGGAAGGCCGCCCGGACCTAGAACTCGACGACGACCTCGTGGTCACCTCCTCGGCCATCTCCGAGGCCGTCCGCCTCGACGCCGAGACGGTCGACGGGGTCGGGCGCGCCCGGGTCCGCGCGGTCGGCGACAAGGAGAACCCGGCGCTGCGCATCACGCTCTGGCTCGTCGAGGGCACCGACCTGAAACGGGTCTGGGAGCAGCTCGACCACACCGTGCTGGCCCGCGCGCGGGAATCGCTCGGGGTGGACGTCCTGCCGACCGCCGTCCGGATCGAACTCGACACGACGGCACCGCAACGGGTGCGCTGACCGCGCCGGTGCGGCAAGAATGGCCGTCATGTCGCTTCCCTTGACGCCGCCGGTCAAACCGATGCTCGCCAAACCGGCGAAGGCGATCCCCGATTCCGGCGGGCTGCTGTTCGAGCCCAAATGGGACGGCTACCGCTGCCTGGTGTTCCGCGACGGCGACGAGCTGACGCTGCAGTCACGGTCGGAGAAGCCGCTGAACCGGTACTTCCCCGAGGTCGTCGAGCGGTTGAAGGCTGCGCTGCCCGAACGCATCGTGCTGGACGGCGAACTGGTGGTCGCCCGGGGCGGGAAGCTCGACTTCGACGCGCTCACCGACCGCGTCCACCCCGCCGAGAGCCGCATCAAGCTGCTGGCGGAACAGACCCCGGCCGAGTTCGTCGCGTTCGACCTGCTGGCGCTCGGCGACGAGTCCTTTCTGGACGAACCGACGTCGAAACGGCGGGAACGACTGGAGAAGCTGGCCTCCGACGGCATCCATCTCACCCCGGCCACCGCGGATCCCGCGGTCGCGCGGCACTGGTTCGAACTGTTCGAGGGCGCCGGGCTCGACGGCGTCATCGGCAAACCGCTCGACGAGCCGTACACGCCCGGTAAACGCGTGCTCCTGAAGTACAAGCACTCGCGCACCGCCGACTGCGTGCTCGCGGGGCTGCGCTGGCACGTCGACGGCGAACCGGGCGAGCTGGTCGGTTCGTTCCTGCTCGGGCTCTACGACGAGAACGGCGTGCTGCACCATCCCGGTGTCGTCGGCTCGTTCCCGGTCACCCGGCGGCGTGAACTGGCCGAGGAGCTGGCGCCGCTGATCACCGACGGGGCGGATCACCCCTGGCTGGGCGACAACGTGCGGGAACACCAGCGGATCCCCGGCGGGATCACCCGATGGAAGGCCAAAGAGGCACCGTGGGTGCCGCTGAAGCTGGAGAAGGTGGTCGAGGTCGGCTACGAACACACGGAAGGCGGATATCCGTCGCGGTTCCGCCACACCGCGCAGTTCAAACGCTGGCGCCCCGACCGCGAGCCGGACTCCTGCACCTACGCCCAGCTCGACGAGGTCGCCCGCTACGACCTGGACGCCGTCTTCCGCGGCGAGGTGAAACGCACCCGCTAACCGTGTCCTGACATCCGACCTGCGAAGCTCTGTTCCGAGCTTTTGTCATGCCTTGGAAGTGAGGACCAGCCCGTGAGCACCGCCCGCCGCACGCCACGGCTGATCCTGACGACCACCGTGGTGACGGCCGTGCTCGCGGGCTGCACCGCCGGGCCGTCGGTCCGGCCCGCGGTGATCGACAACGACGGCAAGCCGGCTCCCGGCGGCCAGACCACGGCGCAGCAGGTGCCGCTGCCGCCGCTCGCGGAACCCCGGTCGCCGTCGATCAAATGGGAGGACTGCGACGAGGCGACCCGGCAGCGGCTGGGTCAGCCGTCCGTGCCGGATACGCTGAAGTTCTCCTGCGCCAGGGTGCCCACCACGCTCGACGCACCGGATCTGCCCGGTCGCGGGCTCTCGCGGCTGTCGGTGGTCAAGACCGGCGGCGGGCCCATCCCGCTCGTCGTGGTCAACGACGTCGACGGCGAGCCGGGGTCGCTGTACGCCGCGCGGCTGGCCGCGACGCTGCCGCCCGAGTTCCTGCAGAAGTTCTCCCTGATCGGGGTGGACCGGCGCGGGACCGGGGCGTCCGCGCCGGTGCAGTGCATCCCGGCGGAGATCCGCACCGATCTCCTGGGCGGCGATCCGGCGGCCGCCGACCTCGAAAGCGTCGTCGACGCGGCGCGCAAGGCGGGTCAGCAGTGCGCCATCGAACTGGACGACTCGCAGGTCGCGATGGACAGCTGGCGGGCCGCGGGCGACCTCGAAGAACTCCGTGAGCAACTCGGCATGGACAAGCTGCACGCGCTCGGACGCGGCGACGGTTCGAAGGTCCTCGCCGAATACGCCGTGCGGTTCCCGGCGCAGGTCGGCAGGGTGATGCTCGACGGACTGCCCGACCCCGCCCCCGACGCGGCGGCCGTGCAGGAGTCGGTCGCCGCGAGCGCGCAAGCGACCCTCGACGCTTTCGGCGCCGACTGCATCGCGAGGGGCTGCCCGATCGGCGACGCCCGCTCGGCCGTGTCCGCCGTCGCGGACCGGCTCCGCTCGGCTTCCGCGACGACCACCGACGGCGCGGAGATCACGCCGGGGATCGCGCTGTACGCCATCTACTCCGGGCTCGCGCAGCGCTCGCGCTGGGTGGAACTCGCCGAGGCGCTCAAGACCGCGCAGACCGGCGACGTCACCCCGCTGGCCGCGTTCGCCGAACCGGTGCTGAAGGACTCCCGGGCACGGCCTTCGCGGCTGGACGGCACGCTCGCGACCAGGTGCAACGACAGCGCGACCCGGCTCTCGGCCGAAGAACTCACACGTGTGACCACGACCCTGCGGGACAAGTACTCGCAGTTCGGCGTCTTCGCCGCGCAGCAACTGGCCTGGTGCAGCCCGTGGCCCGTGCGCCGCGAGCCGCTCCCGCCCGCGGGAGCGCCGGGTGCGCCGCCGATGCTCGTCGCGGGCACCGCGACCGACCCGGTCACCCCGGAACAGGGCACCGGCCGGGCCGCCGACCAGATGCCGAGCGCGGTCACGATCACCTGGCAGGGTGCCGGGCACGGCGCGCTGAGCCTCTCGCCATGCGTGGCGGACGCGACGCGGGTGTTCCTGATCGACGGGAAGGTGCCCGTCGACGGGACCCTCTGCCCGGCCTGAGTCCCTACCCGCCTCGCCGCCTGAAGTGTCATGAAAGGGCCGTTCAGGACGTTTTTCGTCCTGAACGGCCCTTTCATGACACTTCTGGTGCGACACCAGCGTGGCGCCCCTGGAGCTAGGGCGCGTTGCGAAAGCCACTTTCGCAACGTTGAAGGTTGCGAAAGTGGCTTTCACAACCTCACCCGCCCCACACTCCCCACCCGCGCGCCATGAAAGGTCCTTTCCTTGCAAAATTTGCAAGGAAAGGACCTTTCATGGCATCCGCCGGGACCGAAACAGCTACTGCCGGTACGACTCCACCTCGGACACCGGCCGCGCCGAAGCCTGATCCGGGTCCTCGTCGAACTCGACCCGCGCCCGTCGCTGCCGCAGCAGGTCCCAGCACTGGTCCAGCTGCTGCTCGACGCTCGCGAGGCGGGACCGGTCGTCCGAGCTGAGCCCGGTGCCGATCGCCCGCGAACGGAGTTCGTGCTCCTCGCTGACCAGTTCGTCGATCCGGCTGAGGATGTCCCCGTCGGCCATACGCACCTCCCGCGAAACGTGGGTTGCTCCATCCGAGACGCTACGCGCAATCACGGGAATGCGCGTCCCGCCCGATTCGTTACGCCGGGCATGAGCACTGTGGAGCTGACCGCCGCCAACTTCGACCAGGTCGTGTCCGACAACGACTTCGTCATCATCGACTTCTGGGCGGGCTGGTGCATGCCGTGCCGTCAGTTCGCGCCGACCTACGAGAAGGTGTCGGAGAACCACGACGACATCGTGTTCGCGAGCGTCGACACCGAGGCCGAGCAGCAGCTGGCCGCCGCCTTCGACGTGCGCTCGATCCCCACCCTCGCGGTCATCCGCGACAAGACGGTGATCTACGCCCAGCCGGGCGCGCTGCCGGAGAAGACGCTCGAAGACCTCATCCAGCAGGCGCGCGACATCGACATGGACAAGCTCGAGGAAGAGGCCCAGGAGGCCTGACGAGCACGAAGAAGGGGCCTTGCCCGGCGGGTTTCGCCGGGCAAGGCCCCTTTGTACTTCAGCGGAACAGTGCCACCCGGGACCGGGTCAGCCCTTGGTGGCGAGTCCGCGCAGGAAGAACGCCAGGTTCGCCGGGCGTTCCGCCAGCCTGCGCATGAAATAGCCGTACCATTCGTCGCCGTAGGGGACGTAGACGCGCATCGTCTTGCCGTCGCCCGCGATCCGGCGCTGCTCTTCGGGACGGATCCCGTACAGCATCTGGAATTCGTGGTCGTCCGCCTCGCGGCCCGCGTCCGCCGCGAGCTTCTCGGCGATCGCGATCATCCTCGGGTCGTGCGAGGCGACCATCGGATAACCCTTGCCCTGCATGAGGATCTTCAGGCAGCGAACGTAGGACTTGTCCACTTCGGACTTGTCCTGGAACGCGACCTCCTCGGGTTCGGCGTACGCGCCCTTGCACAGCCGGACACGGGATCCTTCGACCGCCAGGTCCCGGCAGTCCTGCTCGGTGCGCCGCAGGTAGGCCTGCAGCACCGCGCCGACCCACGGGTACTCGGTGCGCAGTTCCTTGAGGATGCCCAGCGTCGAGTCGGTGGTGGTGTGGTCCTCCATGTCGAGGGTCACCGTGGCACCGACCGCTTCGGCCGCCGCGCAGATCTTGCGGGCGTTCTCCAGCGCGACCTTCTCGCCGTCGGCGGGCAGGAACTGGCCCACCGCGGACAGCTTCACCGACACGTCCGCGCCGAACGCGAGGCCGTCGGCCGCCAGCGCGGTCAGCAGTTCCTCGTAGGCGCGGACGGTCGTCGCGGCCTGCTCGGCGTCGGTGGTGTCCTCGCCGAGGTGGTCGAGGGTGACCCGGAGGCCGTCGTCGGCCAGTTCGCGGACCACCCGGGCGGCGTCGGGCGTCTTCGCGCCGGCGACGAACCGGCTGACCACCGATCGGGTGGCGGGGACGACCTCGACCAGCTTGCGCATCCGCTGGGATCGAGCGGCGGCGAGCAACGGGGCACGCAACATCACGAACTCCTGGTTCTCAGCCCTGGTGGGGGTAACGGACGCTGGTGGGCGGGACGAAGGTCTCCTTGACCGAGCGCGGGCTCGTCCAGCGGAGCAGGTTGAACACCGAACCGGCCTTGTCGTTCGTGCCGGACGCGCGGCCGCCGCCGAAGGGCTGCTGGCCGACGACCGCGCCGGTCGGCTTGTCGTTGACGTAGAAGTTGCCGGCGGCGAAGCGCAGCGCCTCGGACGCCTTCGCGACAGCGGTGCGGTCGTTCGCGATGACCGCACCGGTCAGCGCGTAGTCGGCGGTCTCGTCGACCAGCTTGAGCACCTTGTCGAAGTCCTCGTCCTCGTACACGTGGAGCGCGAGGATCGGGCCGAAGTACTCGGTGCGGAAGATCTCGTGCTCCGGGTTGTCCGACACCAGGATCGTCGGGCGCACGAAGTAGCCGACGCTGTCGTCGGCGGCGCCACCGGCGATGACCTCGATCTCGGGGTCCTCGGCCGCGCTGGCCAGCACGGCGGCGTGCTTGTCGAAGGCGCGGCGGTCGATCACGGCGCCACCGAAGTTGGTCAGGTCGTTGACGTCGCCGTAGGTGATGGCCTCGGTCTCGGAGACCAGCTCGTCCTTCAGGCTCGCCCAGAGCGACCGCGGGACGTAGGCGCGGGACGCGGCCGAGCACTTCTGGCCCTGGTACTCGAAGGCGCCGCGGATCAGCGCGGTGCGCAGGATGTCGACGTCGGCGGAGGCGTGCGCGAGCACGAAGTCCTTGCCGCCGGTCTCGCCGACCAGGCGCGGGTACGTGCGGTAGCCGGAGATGTTGGCGCCGACGGTGGCCCACAGGTGCTGGAAGGTCGCGGTCGAACCGGTGAAGTGGATCCCGGCCAGGTCGCGGTGGGTCAGGGCGACCTCGGAGACGGCCTTGCCGTCACCCGGCAGCAGGTTGATCACGCCCGGCGGCATACCTGCCTCTTCGAGCAGCCGCATCAGCATGTGCGCGGCGTAGCTCTGCGTCGGCGACGGCTTCCACAGCACGACGTTGCCCATCAGCGCGGGCGCGGTCGGCAGGTTGCCGGAGATCGCGGTGAAGTTGAACGGGGTGATGGCGTACACGAAGCCCTCGAGCGGGCGGTGCTCCATCCGGTTCCAGATGCCGGGCGAGCTGACCGGCTGCTCGGCGAGGATCTGACGGCCGAACGCGACGTTGAAGCGCCAGAAGTCGATGAGCTCGCAGGCGGAGTCGATCTCGGCCTGGAAGGCGGTCTTCGACTGGCCGAGCATGGTGGCGGCGTTCAGCTTGGCGCGCCACGGGCCGGCGAGCAGGTCGGCGGCGCGCAGGATGATGGCGGCGCGGTCGTCGAAGGACAGCGCGCGCCAGCCGGGAGCGGCGGCCTTGGCGGCGGCGATCGCGTCGTGGGTGTCCTGCGCGGTCGCGCTGTGGATGACGCCCAGCACCGCCTTGTGGTTGTGCGGCTGGACGACCTCGATCTTCTCGCCGCCGCCCTTGCGCTGCTCACCACCGATCGTCGCGGTGATGTCGATGGGGTCGGCGTTGCCCAGCAACTTGAGCGCGCCCTCGAGTTCAGCGCGCTCAGCGCTGCCCGGCGCGTAGTTCAGCACCGGCTCGTTCTTCGGGGCGGGGGTCTGGGTCACGGCGTCCACTGACTGCTCCTGACTTCACTTCGCCGGATAGAGGTCTCACCCCGAACGGTAGACCGGACGGCGTCGCCACGGCTTGTTCGACTGGCTAGAATCGGGGTGACCATCTTGTCCGATCGGCTTAATTCGGTGATGACCTGACCACGGATACGACCACAGGCGCCTCGCTCCGGCATGTCCTCGCCACGCTCGGGGAACCGCTGGTCAGGGTGCTCGCGGCCCCTGGCGGGCTCGGCGTCGGAGTGGAGGACGTGGTCATCCACGATCCGGAGGATCCGCCCGACGCCCATCCGGGTGACCTCGTCCTGGTGATCGGCGCCCGCGGACGCTCCGCCGCGGCAGCGATCCGGGCGGCGGGGCGGTCCGGCGCGGCCGCCGTCGCGGTCAAGACCGGCTCGGCCGTCGTCGACGTCGCGGCCGACGCGGGGATCGCGCTGATCGAGGTCGGCCACGAGGCGCGCTGGGAGCAGGTCGAAGCACTGGCCAGGGGCGTGGTCGACGCGGCGCGCGCGGGTGGTGAGGCGGACAGCGGCGAGGTGCTGGGCGATCTGTTCTCGCTCGCGCAGACCATCGCGACGCTGACCGGCGGCCTGGTCAGCATCGAGGACACCGCGAGCCGCGTGCTGGCCTATTCGCGGGCGGGCGACGAGGTGGACGAACTGCGCCGGCTTTCGATCCTCGGCCGCGAAGGCCCGGAACGGTATCTCGCGATGTTGCGCGAATGGGGCGTCTACCAGCGGCTTCGCGCCGGTGAAGGCATCGTCCGCATCGACGAGCGGCCCGATCTCGGCATCCGGCGCCGGATCGCGGCCGGGATCCACGCCGGATCGCAGCCGCTGGGCACGATCTGGGTCCAGGAGGGCGCGCATCCGCTCACCGAAAGCGCGGAGGTCGCGTTGCTCGGGGCGAGCCGGGCGCTGGCGCCGCAGCTGATCCGCCACCGGACGCTGCCCAGCCCCGAACTCCGGCTGCGCGAGGATCTTCTAGCCGGCCTGCTCGACGGCCGCGTCGACGCCGAGTCCGTCGCCGACGACATCGGCGCGGATCCCGCGAAACCCGCCATGGTGCTGGCGTTCTCGCTCCCCCGCGACCGGGCCGCCACCGACCGGCAGCTGCGGCGCGCCGAGCTGGTGCACCTGATCACCGTGCACACCGCCGCGTACCGGCGGAGCGCGCTGGTGAGCGTGATCGGCGGCCGGGTCTACGCGCTCCTTCCCGACCTCCCCGAGCACGCGGAAGCGCGGATCCTGGCGCTGGCCAAGGAAATCGTCGGTACCGCGCAACGGCATCTCGACGTCCGGGTGCGCGCGGCGCTCGGCGGTGTCGTGCCCCGGCTCTCGGACGCGGCGGCCTCGCGCGGCGACGCGGACCGCGTGCTGGCGACGATGGCGCGCGGGCACGAGACCGCGGACGTCGCCTCGCTGGCCGACGTCCGCGCCGAAGTCCTGCTCTCGGAGGTGCTCGCCTTCCTCGGCGAGCAACCGAGGATCCGCGACCCGCGGCTGACCGAACTGGCCGCGCACGACGCGGAGCACGGCGGGATCCTGGTGCCCGCCGTGCTCGCGTACCTCGACGCGTTCGGGGACGTCCGGCGCGCGGCGCGCGAGCTGAACATCCATCCGAACACGGTCCGGTACCGGGTGCGCCGCGCCGGCGAGGTGTCCGGGATCGACCTGGACGACCCCGCCCAGCGCATGCTCACCCAGCTCCTCTTGCGCCTCTAGGGTTTCCCCCTGCCCGCAATTAGTCCTCTGGATGCGGTCCTTGCGTGTGCAAGTACCGCATCCAGAGGACGAAACGCGTGGGGTCAGGCCAGGGTCAGGCTGAACCGGCGGTTCTGGACGTCCAGTTTGTCCAGCCGCACCGCGACGGCCGCCCCGGCGGCGAACGGGCCGGTTCCGCCGACGGTCGGCAGCAGCCCCTCCATCCCGGGGGCCACTTCGACGAACGCGCCGAACGGGAGCACCCGCGTGACGACTCCGTCCAGAACGCCGCCCTCGGCGTGCGCGACGACGAACTCGCGCCAATTCTCGGTGGGAGACATGCGATTCACCTCCTTTCCGCGCATGGTCCACAGGAGGACACCTACGCGGAGGCGGGCTGCGGGCCCGCGCGGAGATCAAGCGGCGGCCGGGGAACCCGTCCGCTCACGGCACGAGGCCGACCCGGCAGTCATGGCCGTGACCCTAGCAAAGGTCACGACACGGCCACCAGGCTGCGAAGTTCGGCCACCTCGGCCAGCGCGCGATAGGACTCCAGCCGCTCCGCCTGGTCGAAGGTGCTGGTGGTCACCAGGATCTCGTCGGCGCCGGTCTTGGCGACGAGATCCGCGAGCCGGTCGCCCACCTCGTCCGGGGTGCCGGCGAGCTGACCGTCGAGCGCCCGGTCCAGCCGGTCCCGGTCGCGGTCCGACAGCGGCCCGGCGAGGATCTCCTCCACCGGCGACAGCGGCGGGAAGACGCCGTGCGTGCGCGAATAGACGGTCGACCACGCTTCGGGGATCAGCAACCGCCGGGCGCGTTCGGCCGTCTCGGCGACCGCGATGGCCGTGGACACCACGACGTACGGCCGCGAAGCCTGAGAGGAAGGCCGGAACCCGGACCGATACCCCTCGATCGCTTCGAGCAGCGGACCCTCGCCCCGGACCGGCGCGATCACCAGCGGCAGCCCCAGTTCCGCGGCCAGCCGCGCCCCCGCGCCGGTGGCCAGCAGGAACGCGGGCACGCGCAGACCTTCCGCCGGAATGGCGTGCACGCCCGGATACGTCGTCTGATCGCCCGCGAGGAAGCCCAGCAGTTCGCGGACCTGCTCGCCGAAGCGATCGGCGTCGTCCTTCTCGTGCCCGAGCGCCTGCCGCACCCCGCCGGTGAAGCCGACCGAACGCCCCAGCCCCATGTCGATCCGGCCGGGGAAGAGCGATTCGAGCACGCCGAACTGTTCCGCGACCACGAGCGGCCGGTGGTTGGGCAGCATCACGCCGCCGGTGCCGACCCGGATCCGCCCGGTCGCCGAGGCGACCGCCGCGGCCAGGACGGTGGGCGCGGAACCGGCGACACCGGGCACGCTGTGGTGTTCCGACACCCAGAACCGGTGATACCCCAAGGCTTCGATGTCCCGCGCGAAGGCGACCGTGTCCCGCAAGGCGCGGGGCGCGTCGCCGCCGCGGCGGGTCGGGGACCGGTCCAGTACCGAAAGCGTGATCACCCTCGGGTCAACGCGTCCGGGCCCGGCGGGCATTCCCCGCTCAGGGGCGCCAGCGCTCGCTGTAGTCCGGGTGGTCGGCGTGCGGCAGGGCCAGCAGCCGCAGGGTCAGGCACCAGTTCGTGCCGGCCTCGTCGGCGGGCACATGGCACGTCTCGCACCAGTACTCGTTGCCGTACAAGGGGAATCCCGGGACCTTCTCCGAAACCGTGGTGCGATGCGCCTGCAGGAGCCGCCGGGTCGCCTCGATCTCGTTGATCATCTGATTGATCGCGTCGAGTTCGATGTCGTTGAGCGAGCGGATCTTCTTTTCGATGACGACCTTGGTCTCACCACGATTGAGCGATTCGTTGATCTCGGTTTTCTTGACCGCCTGCATGATCAACGCCTGGCGTTGCCCCACACGCGCGGCGAGGAAGGCGATCAGGTCGTCCACGGGTACTCCTTCGTCTCCCCCAGCCTAGTGTTCGGAGGGAAATGTCGCTGGCAGGAAGCCCTGCGTTACGGCTGAGTCCCACGCGTCACACAGTCTCGTATCGGTCACGGGCGAAGCGGTAACAGGTTTCTAGATCGACACGAAAGCGCAATCACTCCGCGAGCAAAACGAAGAAGAGACCGATGCCGGGCGCGAATTCGTCACCGATACCGCACACCTCGTCACGAAATGCGTTCCCCGTCGTGGCGGGGCTCGCCGTCGCGCTCACTTTGGGCGCCGGCGCCGGTGTGGTGGCGGCCACCCGGCCGGGTGAGCCCGTCGCCGCGCCGGCCACTCCGGCGACCGTGACCGTCACGGCGGAGGCCGCGCCCGCGCCGACCGTGACCGTCCCGGCACCGCCGGTCACCTCGGGACGCACGGCGGTCGCGTCCTCAGTGGACCGCTTCGCCGACGGGACCTATCTGGTCGGCACGGACATCCGAGCGGGCTCGTACCGCTCCCCCGGACCGGCGCCGGGCGGAAACGGGCACTGCTACTGGGCGCGGCTCCGGCCCGAAGGCGCGTCGAAGATCGTGGCCGACCAGCTGACCACGGGCGCCGCGCGATTCACCGCCCGCAAGGGTGAGTTCGTCCAGGTCGCCGGATGTGAGTTCACCCGGTCCTAAGTATCGTCGCGCGCCTTGCTCGGCTGGACGCGTTTCGGCTCACCGGGCATCTTCGGATAGTCCGGCGGATACGGCATCTCGCCGAGGCCGTGGTCGCGTTCGTCGCGCGCGTACCAGTCCAGCAGCGTCTCGATGCCGAACGCCTGCTCGTCCATCGGCGCGTGGAGGTCGCCGCGCTCGGCGTAGAAGGCGCCCGCGGTGAGGACGTCGAAGTCGTCCGGGTCGACCTCGGTCAGCAGATCCCAGGTCAGCGGCGTCGACACCGTCGCCCGCGGGGTGCCGCGGACCGACCAGGACGACGCCACCGTGCGATCACGGGCCGCCTGGTTGTAGTCGATGAAGACCCGGCCGCCGCGTTCTTCCTTCCACCACGCGATGGTGGCCTTCTCCGGGATCCGGCGCTCGACCTCGCGGCCCAGCGCGATCACCGCGTGCCGGACGTCGATGAAATCCCAGTCCGGCCGGATCCGCACCAGCACGTGCACCCCGCGCCCGCCCGAGGTCTTCGGGTAGCCGGTCAGGCCCGCCGAATCGAGGACCTCGCGGACCACGCCCGCGACCTCGACCGCGTCGGCGAAACCGGCCTCGTCCGGCGGATCCACGTCGATGCGGAGTTCGTCGGGATGGTCGACGTCGGGCCGCCGCACCGGCCACGGGTGGAAGTCGAAGGTGCCCAGGTTCGCCGCCCACGCGAACACGGCGGGTTCGGTCGGGCAGACCTCCTCGGCCGTCCGGCCCGACGGGAAGGTGATCTTCGCGGTCTCCACCCAGTCCGGGGCGCCCTTCGGCACGCGCTTGGCGTAGAACCACTCGCCCTCGATGCCGTCGACGTAGCGCTTCAGCGTGGTCGGCCGCTCCCCGATCGCGCGCAGCAACGGCACGCCGACCGCGACGTAGTGCTCCACGACCTGGCGCTTCGTGATCCCCCGGGCCGGGAAGTACACCTTGTCCGGGCTGGACACCCGGACCTTGCGCTCGCCTGCCTCGACCTCGATCGGCTCACCGTTCTTGGGCATGCGCCCACCGTATCGCCGATCAGGGCCGGGGATCGGTCTCCAGGATCGCCATGCTGATCGCGTCGTGCCATTCGCCGTCCCACCACAGCGCGTCGCGTTGGAGACCTTCGCGGACGAACCCGGACTTCTCGTACACCCGCTGCGCGCGGGGGTTGAAGTCGAAGACCTCCAGCGAGACGCGATGGAGGCCGACGATGTCGAACGCGAAGTCCAGGATGAGCTTCGTCGCCTCGGTGCCGTACCCCTTGCCGAAGACGTCGGGCCCGGTCAGGGCGATCCGGAACGAGGCCGAGCGGTTGTCCGCGTCGACCTCGTTGAGCACGACGTCGCCCAGATAGACGCGGTCGTCCTTGCGCAGGATCGCGTAGTCCGCCCGGTCGTCGAGGCCCGGCCGGGACGAGAGCCAGCTGCGGATCTGCTCCTCGGTGAACGTCGCGTGCGTTCCGGTGAACCGGGTGCCCTCCGGTTCGTGCAGCGCCTGCCACGCGGGTTCGAAGTAGGTCTCGTCGAGCTGCGTGAGCACGACGTTCTCGCCGGTGAGTTCGGGCTGTGCCCGCAGCGCCTCGGTGTCGATCACGGCGGACACGGTACGGTGGACGCGGTGTCCGGGCGTACCAAATTAATCCTCGCGCTCGCCGTACTCGCCCTGTTCGTGGCGGCGGCGGTGCTGCTGCCGATCCCGAGTCCGGCCGGGCTGCGGGCCTGGGCCGCCGAGACCGGTCCGGCCACCCCGCTGGTGTTCTTCCTGGTCTATTCGGTGCTGACCGTGGCACCGATCCCGCGCACCGTGTTCAACCTGGCCGGCGGCCTGCTGCTCGGTGCCACGACGGGGATCGTCGTCGGCATCCTGGCGACCACGGTCGCCTCGGGGCTCTCGTTCGCTCTTTCGCGGGCACTCGGCCGCGATCTGGTCACCCGGCACCTGCACCGGGCGAAGGTCCGCGCGGTCAACGACCGGCTTTCGGACGGCGGGGTACTGGCGATCACCTCCTTACGGCTGATCCCGATGGTGCCGTTCGCTCCGTTCAGTTACCTGTGCGGAGTGTCATCGGTCCGTTTCGCCCCGTATCTGATCGGGACCGCGCTCGGCAGCCTGCCGGGTACGGTCGCCGTCGTCGTCCTCGGCGACGCGCTGACCGGGGAAACACCTCCCGCCCTGCTGATCTGTTACGCCGTCTTCGCCGCCGCGGGGGCCATCGGGCTGGTCAAGGTCTTCCGGCGCAAGGCCCCTCCGACGCCCGAACCGAGCGGCGAGGAAGAATTGCCCGCCTCCGCACCGGCGAGCTGACGGGGAGCCGAAACCGCCGCCCGCTACACTCGATCGGGTGCGCGGGACCTGTCAGGCCGCGTAACGCCACCATCACCCGGAGAATGTGTCAGGAGCAGTCGCCATCGACACCGGTCAGCTGATCGCTGGGCACTATCGCCTGGTCGAGCAAATTGGTAGCGGTGCCATGGGGGTGGTCTGGCGTGCCATCGATGTCCGCCTCGAGCGCTCGGTGGCGGTCAAGCAGATCCTCCCGCAGCCAGGTGTCTCCGAGGCCGAACGCGACAACATGCGCCAGCGCGCCATGCGCGAGGCGAAGAACGCGGCCCGGTTCCAGCATCCGAACGCGATCGTGGTGTTCGACATCGCCGAGCACGGCGGCGACCCCTGCCTGGTGATGGAGTACCTGAACGGCCCGAGCCTCTCGGCGATCATCTCCGACGAAGGCACGTTGCCGCTGGGGCGCGTCGCGAAGATCGGCGAGCAGGTCGCGTCGGCACTGGTCGCCGCGCACCGCGCCGGTATCGTGCACCGCGACGTCAAACCGGGCAACATCCTGATCGACGAGTCCGGCACCGCGAAGATCACCGACTTCGGCATCTCCCGCGCGGCCGGCGACATGACGCTCACCCAGACCGGCCTGATCGGCGGCACCCCGGCGTACCTCGCGCCCGAGCTGGCGCGCGGCTCGGACCCGGTACCCAGCTCCGACGTCTTCGCGCTCGGCGCGACGCTCTACCAGGCGATCGAGGGCCAGACCCCGTACGGGAACAGCTCCAACCAGCTCGCGCTGCTGTACGCGGCCGCGAACGGCCAGATCAACCCGCCGCAGCAGGCGGGTGCCGCGACGGCGCTGCTGATGAGCCTGCTGCGCACCGAGCCGACCGAGCGCCCGACCATGGCCGAGGCCAGGGAGCGCCTCGCCGCGCTGGCGGCGAACGAATCCGGCGCGGGCACGGCCGCCTCGCCGCGGCTTTTCGGGGCGGGCGGCGGTAGACAGCCCGCCGTGCCCGAGACCCCCGGGCACGGCATCCCCGGCGGAGACCGCCCGCCGTGGCAGCGGACCGACAAGCCGGCCGCCTCCACCGCGGCTCCTCCGCAACCCACCAAGACGCACACGCCGACGGCCGCGTTCATCCCGATGCGCTCGCCGTCCGCGCCGCCGAACACCCCGCCGCGTCCGGTCGCCGCGATGAGCCCGCCGCCGTCCGCGGCCGCCCCGATGCGCCCGTCGCCCGCCAAGCCGACCGACGCGAAGCGCAAGGCCGTCCTGTTCGCGGGCGCCGGTGCCGCGGTCGTGGTGATCGCCGTGATCGTGTTCCTGATCCTGAACTCCAGCAACGGGGGCAACACCCCGGGCGGGAACAACGCCGGGGCGAACCCGCAGCCGGGCACCTCGGCGCCCAAATCGAGCGCCCCGTCCTCGTCGCGTCCCGCGCCCGCGGGCCTGGGAAAGACCCCCAGCGAAAAGGTCACCAGCTACTCCAGCGTGGGCAACTTCCTGCTGGACTTCTTCGACACCGACAAGATCGGGACATCCGCGAGCTGGAACAAGCTCACGGAGGCCGCGAAAGCGGTGTACGGCTCTGAGCAGGCTTTCGCCGAATACTGGGCCGCGCACAAGGTCACCGGTGCCGACACCGCGCGGGCGGACAGCGGCGGCGGAAACCCCGACGGCTCGATCGACATGAACATCACGCTCAACAAGGGAACACGTCCGGCGCTGCGCGTGGTCCAGGTCGGCGGCCAGTACTACATCGACGCCGACACGCGAGTACTCGGCAACTGACGCAGCGTGGCGGGGGTGAGACCCGCCTCGCTGGTGGTAGGCCAATCGCCGATCGTGGCTTACTGTTGCCGGTATGGCCGATAGCGGACCTTTCGGACCTCGCCAGAATCCTCGCTTCCAGGAAGACCTGGTAGGCCTCGACCCGCACGACCCCGAGGCCCGGGCCTTCGCCGAGCATCTGGACCGCATCGAACGCTGCGGCCCGAACTTCACCGTGGAGGCCTGCCTCGACGGTGTCTCCGATTTCGCCGACTCCAGCAACCGTCTCGGCGGCCTGCGCTGGTGGGTTTCGGCACTGGTCGTGGTCCTCATCGTGCTCGGCGTGATGGTCACCGCATGGGACATCATCGGCCGGGCCATCGCGTGGCTCGCGGAGTAACGTGGAACCGGTGAAAGGCATGAAACCCGTTGTCGGAGCCACGCCGCGCGTGGTCAAGTCCGAGCAGGAATGGCGGGAGCAGCTCAGCCCCGACGAGTACGCCGTCCTTCGCCAGGCGGGCACCGAGCGCCCCTTCACCGGTGAGTACACCGATGAGAAGACCACCGGTGTCTACCAGTGCCGAGCCTGTGGCGCCGAGCTGTTCCGCAGCGACACGAAATTCGAGAGCCACTGCGGCTGGCCGTCGTTCTACGACCCGGCCGACACCGACGCCGTCCTCCTCCGCGAGGACACCACCATGGGGATGCGCCGGATCGAGGTGCTGTGCAAGTCATGCCACAGCCACCTCGGGCACGTCTTCGAAGGCGAGGGTTACGCCACGCCGACGGATCAGCGGTACTGCATCAACTCGATCTCGCTGAAGCTCGTTCCCGAGTCGTAACCGAACGAAGCGAACCACCGCCCTTCCCGGCGCGTTCCCGGATGACAGGAACAGCGTCGGGGAGGGCGGTGTCGTATGAACGAACCCTGGGGGATCTCCGGACCGGCTTTCGCGTGGCTGTACGGAGTCTGTGCCGTACTGCCGGTCGCGCTCGCCGTGGCGAACGAGTGGTGGCTGCGCCGTGACACCGGTGCCAGGACGGTGCCCGGTCTCTACCACCTGGCCGCGCTGGCGGACGGCGCGGAGCGGGTCACCGACACCGCCGTCGCCGGCCTGATCGCGAGGCACTTCCTGCGGCCGGACGGACGCGGCGTCCTGCACCCGGTCAGGCCGGTCCCCGCCGATCCCTTCGAGCGCGCGGTCGTCTCGCTCGTGCACGGCAACGGGATCGGCCTGCGCGAGCTGCGTTCGAAGATGGCTCGGCACGGGGCCGTCCGGGCTCTGCGCGCCGATCTCGAACAGCGTGGCCTGCTGGTCTCCGAGAAACACCGCCGGATGGGCTGGCAGTACGCGATCGCCTTGTCCGTGGCCGTCTTGGCCTTGGGGATCGTGCGGCTGGCGAACGCCGTACCGCTGCACCGGCCGGTCGGTGCCCTCGCGGTCCTGATCGTCGGTGTGATCGGCGCGATCGGCCTGGCCGTGTGGCGGCAATGGCCGGACGGATCCGGCCGGGCGACCGCCGCGGGCACGCTGGCGCTCCGGTACGGCGACTGGGATCGCGGCCTGGCCCGCACCGCGGCCGGGCAGGTGGCGCTCGACGGCTGGCAGGCATTCCCGGACAAGGTCGTCGCGGTGACGCTGATCAGGACAGGCGACACCAAGGCCAGGCTGTTCGCCGGTACGGCGGGCACGTGTGGCGGAGGCGCCACGTATGTCGCCGGTCCCTCGTGCGGCGGCGGAGGCTCCTCGTGCGGCGGCGGGAGTTCTTCCTGCGGTGGAGGCGGCTGCGGCGGCTGACGGCCCAACTGCCGTCGCCGGACACCGCGCCGGATGCTCGAATCACGGAACCACGATCGGACCGCGCGGCGTCCGACTACGGTAAGTGCACCTGCTCGTGAAAGGCCCGTGCGATGGAATACACCTGGGGCATCCCCGGACCCACGTTCCTGGCGATCTACGCCGTCCTGCTGGTGTTCCCGCTGATCGCCGGTCTCGTGTGGACGATCGCGGCCAAGCTGGGCACCAGAACCCCGAGCGCCGAAGTGAGCGGCCCGCAGCCGACGGTGTACGAGTTCGCCTATCTCGCCGGCGGCTCGGACCGGGTGGTCGACACGGCCATCGCGGCACTGGTCGACCGCGGGACCTTGCGGGTCAGCAGCTCGAAGCAGCTCCAGCTCACCGGCCCCGAGCCGGCCGACCCGATCGAGAAGGCCGTCGCCAAGAGCGCGCGGCCGGGGCACAACGCCACGACCCGCGGCATCCGTGACCGGCTGCGGCTGTCGGGTCCGATGCAGGCGCTCGCCAAGGATCTGGAGGCACGAGGGCTGGTCGTCGTCGATCAGGGGCCACGGATCCGCCGGGTCGTCTACTTCCTGTACCTCGCCGTCCTGGTCTTCGGTGTGGTGCGCCTGATCGCCGGGATCGCCGGCGACCGCCCGGTCGGCTTTCTGATCCCGATGCTGCTCGCGGCCGGGGCCGCGACCCTGATCGCCCGTGCGTTCAAGAACAGGCAGCCTGGCCCTCGTCCGACCGCCGAAGGCAACCGGGTCCTCCACAAGGCCAGGTCCGCGCACGGACGGGAGCGCAAACGCGGCATCCCGAACGGACCGGGTTACGTCGGCGGCGCGGTGCTGGGCGGCGCCGCGGCGGCGGTCGCGTTCGGCGGCCTCGCCTCCTACCCCGACGAGGAGCTGAGCGCGGCCCTGATCCCGCCGCAGCTCTCCAGCGGTTTCGGCGGCGGTTCGTCCGGCGGCGGCTCCTCGTGCAGCAGTGGCGGAAGCTCGTGCAGCAGCGGCGGCAGCTCCTGCGGTGGAGGCGGCGGCTGTGGCGGCTGACGGACCCGGCGAGCTCGGGATCGGCATCGGCTGGCGGCACGAGCTCGACCTGTCGATCGCGCGGCTGCCGGGCGTCGACTGGGTCGAGGTCGTCGCCGAGAACCTGCACGCCGGACATCTGCCGGAAACTTTGGTCGCCTTGCGCGACAAGGGAATGCCGGTCCTTCCGCACGCGGTCTCGCTGTCGCTGGGCGGGGCCGAACCGCTGGACACCGCGCGCGTCGAGCATCTCGCGGAGGTCACCCGCGAGCTCGGCGCGCCGCTGGCCAGCGACCACGTGTGTTTCGTGCGTGCGGGCGGCCTCGACTCGGGCCATCTGATGCCACTCCCCCGCACCCGCGAAGCGCTCGACGTCCTGGTGGACAACGTCAAACTGACGCAGTCCATCGTGGAGGTCCCGTTCGCGCTGGAGAACATCGCGGCGGTGCTGGAATGGCCGGACGCGGAGTTCACCGAGTCGGAGTTCCTGCGGGAGCTCACCGACCGGACCGGCTGCCTGCTGATCGTCGACGTGGCCAACCTGTACGCCAACGCCCGCAACCTCGGCACCGATCCCGAGCGATTCCTCGACGAGATCCCGTGGGAGCGCCTGGCGTACACCCATATGGCGGGCGGTGTCGAACGCGACGGCGTCTACCACGACACGCACGCCCATCCGGTGGTGCCGGAAGTCCTGGACCTGCTGCGCGAACTGCGGCGGCGTACCGAACCGCCCGGCGTCCTGCTGGAACGCGACGACGACTACCCGTCCGACACCGAACTGGCGGCGGAGCTGGCCGCGTTGCGGGAAGCGGTCTCGCCGTGACGTCGCCCCGCGAGCGGCTCGCCGGACAGCAGGCGGAGCTGCTCAAGGCGCTTCTCGCCGGAGGCGACGCCCCGGCGGGCTTCGACGCGGACCGGCTCCGCATCGAGGCGGACGTCTTGCGGAACAAGCAAAGCAGGCTGGCCGCCTACCTCCGCCCGGACCTCGCCGAAGCCCTCGGTGACCGGTTCGCCGCGCTCTTCCGCGAGTACGCGACGAGCCATCCGAAGACCGACGCGATCCGCGCGCGGGCCTATGCGGACGCTTTCGGCACGTGGCTCGTCGAGCGCGGTGAGATCCCGAAGCCCCGAGGCCGGTTCACTCGCTGGCTCCGCCGCATTTAGTCCTCTGAATGCGGCGGTCACCAAACCGGGCGGTCGCTCCCCGGTATGTGCGTCGCTTCCGTCCACTGTGGATTCGAGCCCGGCAGGGTGCCCGCCATCTTGACCCGGGTGACGCGGCCGAGCTGGCCGTCGACGTCTTCGAGCCACTCGCCGCCGTCGAACCCGGCGGGCCCGGCTTCCTTACGCCCCAAGGAGTTCAGCCACTCCCCCGTCCCGGCGAGCGAGGTGCGGACGTGCTGGCTGCCGCCCTCGGTGGCCGCCCGGCGGACGGCGGTCATGATCGCCGCCGCGGTGAGCCAGCCGGTCGCGTGGTCGAGTGCCTGTACCGGAAGCGGTCCCGGACCGTCGAGTCCGGCCGCCTTGCCGCCCTCGTCGGCGATCCCCGATGCCATCTGCACCAGGCTGTCGAACCCGCGCCTGCGTGCCCACGGCCCTTCCCAGCCGTAGGCGGACAGGTCCGCGACGACGATGCCCGGCCGCAGCTCGGCGATCGCTTCCGGGGAGAAACCCTTGGCGGTCAACGAACCCGGCCGGAAACCCTGCAGCACGACGTCGGCGCGGGCGATCAGTTTGCGCAGCCGCGAGCGCCCGGCTTCGGTCTCCAGGTCGACGTACGCCGACAGTTTCCCCATCCCGGTGTCGACGGCCAGCGGCGGCACGGTCGGCAGCTGCGCCGAACCGATGTGCATGACGGTCGCCCCGTGCGCGGCGAGCACGCGGCCCGCGACCGGCCCGGCGATGACGTGGGTCAGGTCCAGGATCCGCACCCCGCCCAGCGGCCGGTCGGATTCGAAGAGCCGCACGGGTTCCGATGTCCCGAGCGGTCGGATGTCGGCGACCGGCAACGCGCTCGACGCCTGCCCCTGCTTGTGCGCCAGCCACTCGTCACGGGTGCGCAGCACGGCCGCGGCACCACCCGCGCCCACCACGGCCGATTCGACCTCGTACTTCGACTTGGCCGCCACGACCTTCTCGAACGCCGCCCGCGTCGCGGGAACGCCGAGACCCCAGCACACGGCGGACACGTGACGCGGGTAGTTGCAGTGCAGCCGCACCCAGCCGTCGTTCGCGCGGTAGTCGCCGGACAGCGGCGCGCTGAACGGCACCGGCTCGCCGTCGACGCGGACGTACTGCTCGCTGTGGAACGACGCGGCGGCGTGCCGGGTGTCGACCGAGACCTTGCCCGGCTCGATTCCCCGCAGCCGCAACAGTTCCCCGGCCGCGAGCGTCGCGGCGGCGATACTCGTCGTGGCCGCCTCCTCGACCCGGAAGATCCCGGGAAGCACCGACTCGGGACCGGTGATCTCGACGGCGTCTTCGGCGAGGGTGTCGCCGGTGAGCGTGGTCCAGACGCGGGTGTCCACTAGGGCAGCAAGGCGATCAGCTCGGCGGGCGCCACCTTCGTCCCGGTGTAGAACGGGATCTCCTCGCGCACGTGCAGGCGGGCCTCGGTGCCGCGCAGGTGACGCATCAGGTCGACGATGCGGTGCAGCTCGTCGGCCTCGAAGGCCAGGATCCACTCGTAGTCGCCCAGCGCGAACGACGCGACCGTGTTGGCGCGGACGTCGGGGTAGTCGCGGGCCTCCTTGCCGTGGTCGGCGAGCATCTTGCGGCGCTCGTCGTCCGGCAACAGGTACCACTCGTAGGAGCGCACGAACGGGTAGACGCAGATGAACTTGCGGGCCTCTTCACCGGCGAGGAACGCCGGGATGTGGCTCTTGTTGAACTCCGCCGGGCGGTGCAGCGCGACCTGGCTCCACACCGGCGCCGACGCGCGGCCGAGCGGGGTGTGCCGGAAACCGCTGTACGCCGCCTGGACCTGCTCGATCTCCTCTGCGTGCCACCAGATCATGTAGTCGGCGTCGGCGCGCAGCCCGGAGAGGTCGTAGACACCGCGGACGACGACGCCCTTGGCCTCCAGCGCGTCGAGGTACTCGGTGGTCTCCGCGGTAGCCTTCGCCCGGTCTCCGCCGAGCTTGCCCTGCTCGGCCCGGAAGACCGACCAGGCGGTGTAGCGGATGGTGTCATTGAGCTCGTTGTAGTTCAGCCGCGCCATACCGCCATCTTGGCACTGCCGGTGCTCAGGAGCCCTCGTGGGTCGATGTGATCCCGGCGATGCGGCGGGCGGCGGCGTCGGCGGTGGCGATGCAGGCCGGGAGCCCGACGCCGTGCAGTGTCGCGCCCGCCACGGCGAGCCCCGGCACACCGGCGACGGCGCGCTCGATGCGCTCGACGAGTTCGAGGTGCCCGGTGCGGTACTGCGGGAGCCCGCCACCCCATCGGGTCACCAGGGTGTCGATCGGCTCGGCGGTGACGCCGCTCAGCCGGGCGAGGTCTTCGCGGACCACGCGCACGAGTTCGTCGTCGTCGGCGTGCAGTGCGCCCGGTTCGCCGAAGCGGCCGACCGAGCCGCGCACCAGAACCGGCCCTTCGCCGTACTGCGCCCATTTGCGGGACGAGAAGGTGAACGCCTTGGCGGCGAACGGTTTCCCGGCGGCGTCCCGCTCCCCGGCACCGATCAGCACGCCGGACGACTCCGGCAGCGCGGTGCCCGGCGGGAGCGCGAGCGCGACGACGGCCATCGACGCGAGTTCGACCTCGGCGAACGCCGAAGACGCCACGCCCGCGACGCCGTCGAGCAGCCGCCGTGCCGAAGGCGCAGGGACCGCCAGGAGAACGGAGTCGGCGTCGAGGTCGTCGACCTTCCAGCCGTCGGCGGTGCGCTCGAGCGCCGTCACCGTGGTCCCGGTGCGGATCTCGGCGCGGGACAGCTCCGCGAGCCGGGCGATCAGCGTCCCGAGGCCGCCCAGCAGGGTGCCGAAGACCGGCGCCGTACTCGGCGACGCGGGCATGAGCGACGCCGCGCCTTCGGTGAGCGAACGCGCGCCGCGGTCCACCGCGGAGGCGAGCCCGGGCATGGTCGCGCGCAGGCCGAGCCCGTCCGCTCCCCCGGCGTACACCCCGCCGAGCAGCGGATCGACGAGCCGGTCGACCAGTTCGTCACCGAACCGCTCGCGCAGCAGCGGGCCTAGCGGCACATCACCGGCGGGCAGTTCCAGCGGAGACAGCGACGCCTCGGCCTCGACGAGGGCGCGGCCCTTCTCCGACAGCACCCCGGCGACCGCGTCGGCCGAGGCGGGAACGCCCATGACCGTGCCCGGCGGCAGGCCGAGCACGGAGCCGCCCGCGTGGATCTTGGCGCGGGCCTTGGTGGGATGGACGAGGCTTTCGCCCAGCCCGATCTCGCGGACCAGGGCGAGCGCTTCGGGACGGCGGGCGAGGAAGGCCTCGGCGCCGACGTCGTAGTGTTCACCGGCGAGTTCGACCGTGCGGAGTTTCCCGCCGAGCGACCCGGTCGCCTCGAAGACGACGATCCTGGCGTCCTCGCCGAGCAGGGTCCGCAGCCGGTACGCCGCGGTCAGTCCCGAGATACCGCCACCGACGACGGCGACCGTGGTCACGGCTGAAGCTCGTGCACCAGCCCGACCACGCGCGTCAGAACGTCCGGGTCGACACCGGGCAGCACGCCGTGGCCGAGGTTGAAGATGTGGCCGTCGGCCGCGCGGCCCTCGGCGAGGATGCGCCGCACCTCGGCCTCGATGACCGGCCAGGACGCGTGCAGCAGCGCCGGGTCGAGGTTGCCCTGGACCACACCGCCGCCGAGCCGCCGCACGGCTTCGTCGAGCGGGATACGCCAGTCGACGCCGACCACGTCGGCTCCCGCGTCGCGCATGGCCACCAGCAGCTCGCCGGTTCCGACGCCGAAGTGGATCCGCGGCACGCCGTAGCCCGCGACCGCGGACAGCACCTTCGCCGAATGCGGCAGGACGAACTCGCGGTAGTCCCGCTCCGAGAGCGCGCCCGCCCACGAGTCGAACAGCTGGATCGCGTCGGCCCCGGCGTCGAGCTGCGCGGACAGGAAGGTGATCGCCATGTCCGCCAGGCGCCCGGCCAGCTCGTGCCACAGCCCGGGCTCGGAGTGCATGAGCGCCTTGGTGTGCTCGTGGTTACGGCTCGGCCCGCCCTCGATGAGGTACGAGGCCAGCGTGAACGGCGCGCCGGCGAACCCGATCAGCGGCGTCTCGCCCAGCGAGCCCACCAGCAGCCGGACACCCTCGGCGACCCGCTCCACCTGCTCGGGCTCCAGCACCGGCAGCGCGCGCACGCCCGCGGCGTCGCGGATCGGCTCGGCGACGACCGGCCCGGTACCCGCGACGATGTCGATGTCGAGGCCCGCCGCCTTGAGCGGGACGACGATGTCGCTGAAGAGAATGGCCGCGTCGACGCCGTGACGGCGGATCGGCTGGAGCGTGATCTCGGCGAGCATCTCGGGGTCGAAGCACGCCTCGAACATCGAGGTGCCCTCGCGCAGGGCCCGGTACTCGGGCAGCGACCGGCCCGCCTGGCGCATGAACCACACGGGGGTGTGAGCCGGGCGTTCGCCGCGCGCGGCGGCCAGGAACGGCGCCCCGGGCAGGGCGCGACGGGCCGCCGGGACGGTCTGCGCGGGAGAAGCAACTGAAGGAGACATCACGGTTCATGGTGCCATGTGCGCTCGGAGGCCTTACTCTCGGCGCGTCTGCGCCCCGAACCGGACGATCGCGTCTTACAGTCGGTTGGTGACCGCGATGACGTCAGTACCCGATCTCTTCCGTGAAGCCGTCGCGGCGTTGCAATCGGTCCGGCCCCGTCCCGAAGTGCGGCTGGAGAAGATGCGCCCGCCGCAGCGGCTGGCGCCGTGGTCCTACGCGGTGAGCTGTGAGGTGGAAGGGCCGGCGGACGTCCTGGCGTCGGGGCGGCTGGTGCTGCTACACGATCCCGACGGCCAGGAAGGCTGGGACGGCGTCCTGCGGCTGGTCATGTACGTCCGCGCGGAACTCGACCGGGAACTGGCGACCGATCCCTTCCTGCCCGCCGTGGGCTGGTCGTGGCTGACCGACGCGCTGGAGACCTCCGGCGCGGAGTGGACGGCGCTGGGCGGCACGGTCACCGAAACCTCGTCGGCCCGCTTCGGCGACATCTCCGGGCCCGCGCGCACCGACGATCTGGAACTTCGGGCGTCTTGGACGCCGACGGACGCCGCGTTGCGGTCGCACGGGCAGGCGTTCTGCCAGGTGATGGCGAGCGTCGTGGGGCTACCGCCGGTCGGCGTGACGCTGTTCGAGCAGCGCCAGTCCTCCTGAGCCGCTTCTTCTCAAGTCCGTGAAGGCCTCCTTGAGGGACTCTGGGTCCCTCAAGGAGGCCTTCACGGACTTGGGCCACGGAGTCGGCCACGGCCCCGACACGCCGGATTCCCATCAATCGAGACATGGCATTCGGGTTATATTGCGAACACCGGCCATTTAGCGCCGCTAGGAAAACTAGCGCGGTAGCAAAGGTCCCTTGCTCCCCTCCGCGGCTCCGTGAAGGCCTCCTTCGCTACCCTCAAGGTAGGCAAGGAGGCCTTCACGGACAGCCGCGAGCCGCGAAGGGCCCCGAAGCGCCTCGCTTACCCCATTCGCGAGCCCCTCAGGGCGTCCGTACGACGCCGAAAGTCGCTTCAGGGCCATCTGGACTAGACCAGCCCCCACCTGCGCGAAGCCGGTCGCTCAGAGGTCTGGACCACCCCGTTCGTGCTAACCCGGCTGTCACCGTCCGCAACAAGATCGAATCCGCTCCCGAACACGCCCCGACGCTTCCGGAGCGTTACCATCACGGTCACCGAGCGGAGCGATCATGACTCTCCGCGAAGTTGATCAAGCCCCACGCCGGAGGCACATTCCGGCGACCCCGCGAAGGTCCCGGGCAGAGGCACCGGCAGGTGCACGGCTCATCTGCACAGTCGGTTGGACCCTGGTAACCCCAGTGCATCGTGTTCTTTCGGCGATGTGTTAGCCACCGGCTGTGTACTAGCCCGATCGTGTTACTACGAACTCCCTGAGTGACCACTGGTTTGAGATAGATACCCATTCGATCCCCCCGCGAAGGCCTCAGGGCGGCTACAGTGCCATCGACGACACCACTTTCGGTCTAAAGCTGGCGCGGCTAAACGGCCGAAAGTCCCGGTGCCGGTCGGGGGGCACGACCGACTCCAGGGAGGTAGTGACGTGGCTACCGTCGGCATTTCTCAGGCCGTCCGATCCACGCCAGCCGGTTCATTGCCGGCGAGCATGGTTCCGCACCCGCGGGAAGAGCTTTTTTCCGTGTTGGTGGTCGATGACCACCCGCTGTTGAGGGAGGCAATCTCAGCAAGACTCGCACAGATGGGTGCGGGCACCGTCCACGAGGCCGCCACGGTGGCCGAGGCGAGGGCGCGAGCACAGGCCACCGGGCCTTGTGACCTGGCGATCCTCGATCTCGGACTGCCCGATGGCAGCGGCATCGAGCTGGTTACGGAACTCCGTAGCCACGGCTGGCCTCGGGTAGTGGTGCTCGCTTCATCAGACGACCCGTACGCGGTCAGGTCGGCGTTCCAGGCCGGCGCCCAGGCATACCTGCTCAAGTCGGCTTCGCCGGTCGTGGTGACCGACGGCGTCCGCAGGGTGCTCGAGGGCGGCGTCTACGCGGACCCGAGCGTCGCACCGGTCTTGGCCACCGGCACCCGGGTCGCTGGCACCGACAACACCCCGCGCGAGCTTTCCGCGCGCGAGGTCGAGGTGCTGCAGCTCGTGGCCGACGGCCAGAGCAACAAGGAGATCGGCGAGGAACTCAGCCTCTCCGCTCTCACGGTGAAGTCTCACCTCTCCCGCATCGGGCGCAAGCTCGGCACGGGTGACCGGGCTCAGATGGTGGCGCTGGCCATGCGTGCCGGCGTGATCCGCTGACAAAGGCGAACAGCCCTGCGGGGCGGGCGGACCAGGCGCGGCCCGCTCGTCCCGTAGGGTCTTCACCTATGGAAGGCGACCGACCCGGAGAACCGCAGACGGACCCGAAGACCGGCACCGACGACACCGGTGGACCGGTCCTGCTGCGTGAGCCCGCCGAGGGCACTCCACCGGTGATCGCCGACGCGACCGCCCTCGCCGAAGCCTGCGCGAAGATCGCGGGCGGCAGCGGGGCCATCGCCGTGGACACCGAACGCGCGTCCGGCTACCGATACTGGCCCAAGGCCTATCTCGTGCAGCTGCGCCGCGAAGGTGCCGGCTCCTTCCTCATCGACCCCATTCCGCTCGAAGGGCAGCTCGAACCCCTCGCGGAAGTGCTCAACAACGCCGAATGGGTGCTGCACGCGGCCTCTCAGGACCTGCCGTGCCTCGCCGAACTCGACCTGCACCCGAAGAGCCTGTTCGACACCGAACTCGCCGGACGGCTCGCCGGGTACGAGCGGGTCGCCCTCGGCACCCTCGTCGAGCTCCTCCTCGGCTACCAGCTGGAGAAGGGGCACAGTGCCGCCGACTGGTCGAAGCGCCCGCTTCCCGTCGACTGGCTGAACTACGCCGCCCTCGACGTCGAGCTGCTCATCGAGCTGCGCGAGAAGCTCGAAGCCGACTTGGCCGCCCAGGGCAAGCTCGAATGGGCCCAGCAGGAATTCGAGGCCGTCCGCACGGCGCCGCCGCCCGCCCCGAGGGCCGAGCCGTGGCGCCGGACGTCCGGGGTGCACAAGATCCGCAGCGCCCGCGGCCTCGCCGCCGTCCGCGAACTGTGGCAGGCCCGCGACGAGCTCGCCCGCAAACGCGACCGCGCGCCGAGCCGGATCCTGCCCGACAGCGCGATCATCAACGCCGTCACCGCCGACCCGAAGACCGTCGAGCAGCTGCAGGCGCTGCCGGTGTTCAGCGGCCGGGTGCAGCGCAAGTACACCGCGAGCTGGCTGCGGCATCTGCAGGCCGCCCGCGCGCTCCCCGCCGACGAACTGCCCACACCCGCGCAGCAGACCGACGGACCGCCGCCGGTAAACCGGTGGTCGGACAAGGATCCCGACGCCGCCGCCCGGCTTTCGGCCGCCCGCGCGGCGCTGTCCGCCATCGCGGAGGACCGGCGGCTGCCGGTGGAGAACCTGCTGCTGCCGGAACTGGTGCGCCGCACCTGCTGGCGTCCGCCGTCGGACCTGAGCGAGGATTCCGTCGCCCAGGTCCTGCGTGACGGCGGCGCGCGGCCGTGGCAGGTCGAGCTGACGGTCGCGGTGCTGAGCAAGGCGCTCCACTCGACCGCCGCCTGACCCGCGTTCAGCCCTCCAGCAACGCTCGCGCGGAGCCGCGCAGACCCGCGTCCGGCTCCCCGAGCCCGACGAGCCTCAGCACGCTGTCGGCCCCTTCGACGGCGTGCGCCTCGACGTCCAGATCCGGCTGGTCGCGCCGGACGATCGCGATGCTCTCGACGAGCCCGAACACGAGGTCGGTCCGGATCCCCTGGAGGGCGGGGGTGACCCCCGCCGCCGCGACGAGCGAGCCGTAGACGCGTTTGAGCTCCGCCCGTTCGGCCCGGAACCGCGCCAGCCGCGGCGACGAGATCTCCGGCAGCAGGTACAGGGCGCCGAGGTTCTGCCGCGCGCTGCCAAGCAGGTGGATGTCCGCGTAGGCCAGCGCCCACAGCCGTGTGCCGACCGGCGCGAGCTTGGCCGACAGCCCGCCCGCGACATCCAGTGACGGCCGGACGGTGTCCTCCAGCAGCGCCGCGAGAATGTCCTCTTTGGACGGAAAGTGGTAGTAGAGCGACGCCTGGCGCAGTCCGGCGCGTTCGGCGATGGCCCTCGTGGTCGTCGCCGCGTAGCCGGCGCCGGTGAACAGCTCCCCCGCAGCGTCCAAAACGGCGAGCCGCGCCTCGCGCTTGCTCGCCGCGGCGCCGCTGGCTCTCGGTCTGCCCACCCCGGTCGTTTTCGTCATCTATCCGATCCTGCCATTTCTCCGCGAAGATCTTTGTTACGTCCGGCGGTCGGCCCAGGTTACCGAATCCGGTATCTGTTAACACCGCGCTTACCCGGCGGAGATCGGAAGGATCCCGCACGCGCTTAATTTCGGTCAGCCGATCGAAATCCGGCCCTTGAGACAGGAGCCTCCGCAATGCCTTCCGAAGACCTTTCCGCCTTCGGGTACCGCCAAGAACTTCGCCGGACACTGGGCGGTTTCTCCGCCTTCGCCGCCGGTTTCTCCTTCGTTTCCATCCTCACGACGGTGTTCCAGCTGTTCGCCTTCGGCTATTCCTTCGGCGACACGCTGTTCTTCTGGACATGGCCGCTGGTGATCACCGGGCAATTGCTCGTCGCGCTCAACTTCGCCGAACTCGCGGCCCGATTCCCGCTGGCGGGATCGGTTTACCAGTGGGCGAAACACCTCTCCCCCGGATTCGCGGGGTGGCTCGCCGGCTGGATGATGCTGGTGGGCTGCGTCGTGGCGCTCGCCGGTGCCGCGATCGCGCTCCAGGTCGTCCTCCCGTCGGTCTGGAGCGGGTTCCAGCTCGTCGGCGGGGATCCGGCGATCACCTCCCCGACCGGCGCCAGCAACGCGGTCCTGCTCGGCACCCTGCTGATCGTCCTCACCACCGCCGTCAACGCGGGCGGCGTGCGGCTGATGGCGCGGATCAACGACGTCGGGGTCGCGGCCGAACTCGTCGGCGTCCTCGTGCTGATCGCCGGGCTCGCGTTGTTCGCGGTCCGCGGTCCTCAGGTCGTGCTCCAGCCGGCGGGTGAGAGCCCGGGAGCCGGCGGTGTCCTCGCCTCGGCCTTGATGGCCGCGTATGTGCTGTACGGCTTCGACACCGCCGCCTCCGTCGCCGAGGAGACGAAGGACGCGCGCCGCACCGCCCCGCGTGCCGTGCTCCGCGCCCTCCTGATCTCCGGGATCGGCGGGCTCGCCGTCGTCCTCACCGCGCTGATGGCGGCGCCGAGCCTGACCGACGGGCAACTCGCCGGAAAGGGCCTGCCGTATGTGATCACGGCCGTCTTCGGCGACACCCTCGGCCGGGTCTTCCTCGCCGACGTCGCGATCGCGGTCGTCGTCTGCACCCTGACCATCCAGACCGGCACGGTCCGGTTGATCTACTCGATGGCCCGCGACGGCGCGCTTCCCGGCGCCAAACGCCTATCCGCGGTGAACGCCCGCACCGGCACGCCGATCGCGCCCGCGGTGCTGTCCGGGGCGCTCGCCATCGGGCTGCTTCTGCTGAATCTGGGGAATCCGACGATCTTCAGCACCATCACCGGCACTTCGGTGGTCGTGGTCTATCTGGCCTATCTGCTGGTGACCGGACCGCTGCTGATCCGGCGCCGTCAAGGCCGTTTCACCGCCGAACCCGGCCATTTCTCCCTGGGGCGATGGGCTATTCCGGTCAACATCGCGGCAGTAGGGTACGGCGCGATGATGATCGTCAACATCGCCTGGCCACGAGCCGAAATCTACGACCTGGCGGGCACCGGTTCCGTCTGGGTCCTGTTGTTCCCGATCGAGTTCGTCGGCGCCGCGCTGCTCACCGGCTACCTCTGCTGGCGCCGCCGCTCCGCGCTCACCACGGTTCCCGTCCCCGCGACCTGAAGGAAGGCTCCATGAGCACGACATCGACCACGTACGGCGCTCGCGACCACGCGCGCGCCCAAGCGGGCACGGTCACCGAAGCGATGCCTGCCATCCCGGCGTCCACCTGGCCGGACCCGCCGCCCGGGATCGACCCGGCGAAGCTGACCTGGGCCGAGACCGTCGCCGGCGGCGGCTACACCCACAAGGTCCTCGCGAGGGGCACCGAACTCCGGCTCACCGACGTCGAAGGTGACGCCTGCGCGCATGTGCTGCTGTACAACGCCGACCAGCCGTGGGAACGGCTGAACGTCGCGGACACGGTGAAGGTCCAGTGGAACGCCTACCTCGGCGAGGCGATCGCGCTGCTTTCGGATCAGGCGCGGGTGCTCGCGACCGTCGTCACCGACGAGAGCGGGAAACACGACGCCCTCTGCGGTACGTCCACTGTGGACGGACTCAGGCTGTTCACCCTCGCCGCCGCCAAACACGGCCTCACCCCACGCGATATCCCGCCGAGCCTGTCCTTCTTCCAGGGCGTCCACGTGGAGACCGACGGTGGGCTGACGTTCACCGGTTCGGCGGGCCCCGGCAAATCCGTGGTCCTGCGCACCGAACTCCCGGTGATCGTCCTGATCGCCAACGTCGCGCACCCGCTCGACCCACGTCCGGACCACACGGTCACCCCGCTGCGCGTCCTCGCCCAGCGGAGCGCGCCGTCCACACCGGACAGTCCTGAATGGACAGCGTCACCCGAAGCGCAGCGCGCCTTCGAGAACACCGCCGACTACCTCACCGCTAGGGGCCTGGCATGACGACGATCATCTCCGACACCGAGGTCGCCGCGCGGGCGCCGTACTCCACCGTGCTGCGCGAGGGCGAGACGCTCGCGATCATCGACCTCGGCGGCAACCAGGCCGTCGACTTCCTCTGCTACGACGCCGCCGACACGGCGAAGAGGTACAGCGCGGCCGCCACGATCGCCGCGCAACACAACATCTTCCTCACCACCGGCAGCGTGCTGCGCACCGGGGAGGGCGCGCCGCTGCTGACCGTCGTCGAGGACACCTGCGGGCGGCACGACACGATCGGCGGCGCCTGCAGCAAGGAATCGAACAGCCTCCGCTACGGCCAGCACACGCGGTACCAGCACGCCTGCGTCGAGAATTTCCTGACCGAGGGCGCGAAATGGGGCCTCGGCAAACGGGATCTGGTCAGCAACGTCAACTGGTACATGAACGTGCCGGTGGAACAGGACGGCACGCTCGGCATCGTCGACGGCATCTCCGCACCCGGTCTCGAAGTCAAGCTGCGCGCCGAGACCGACGTGCTCGTGCTGGTGTCGAACTGCCCGCAGATCAACAATCCGTGCAACGGCTTCGACCCGACGCCGGTCCGGATGATCGTCACCGGCGGTGGCGCGTGAAGCTGCTCGTCGCCAACCGGGGGGAAATCGCGGTCCGGATCATCCGGACGGCAAGGGAGATGGGCATTCCGACGGTCGCCGTCTATTCGGACGCCGACCGTACGGCCGCGCACGTACGGCTTTCCGACGAAGCCGTCCGGCTCGGCCCGGCGCCGGCGAGGGAGAGCTATCTCCTCGTCGACGCCATCATCGAAGCCGCGCTGAAGACCGGCGCGGACACGATCCACCCCGGCTACGGTTTCCTGTCCGAGGACGCCGCCTTCGCCAGGGCGGTGGAGGCGGCCGGGCTCCGGTTCGCCGGTCCCACGGTGGACCACCTCGAGGTCTTCGGCAGCAAGCACACCGCGCGGGAGAAGGCCGTCGAAGCCGGTGTCCCGCTGCTGCCGGGCACCGGACTGCTGGACACCCTGGCCGACGCCGAAGCGGCGGCGGACGGGATCGGCTACCCCGTGATGCTCAAGGCCACCGGCGGAGGCGGCGGGATCGGCATGCGGGCCTGCGCGTCCGCCGCGGAACTCCGCGACGCCTGGGAGGCGGTGCAGAGCATCGCGGCCAAGAGCTTCTCGACTTCTGGCGTGTTCCTCGAACGGCTCGTGACGCACGCGCGGCACGTCGAGGTCCAGGTGTTCGGCGACGGTACGGGTGAGGTGCTGGCGCTGGGCACGCGGGACTGCACCCTGCAGCGACGCAATCAGAAGGTGCTCGAAGAGTGCCCCGCGCCGGGACTTTCCGAAGCGGCGCGGGAGAAACTGGTCTCGGCGGCCGTCGACCTCTGCGCTTCGGTGCGCTACCGGTCGGCCGGGACGGTCGAGTTCATCTACGACCCGGTCCGCGAAGAGGCGGCCTTCCTCGAAGTCAACACGAGGCTGCAGGTCGAACATCCGGTCACCGAGGCGGTGTACGGCGTCGACCTGGTCTCGTGGATGCTCCGGCTCGCCGACGGCGACACCGGGATGTTCGCCACCACGCCGTCCCCGCGCGGGCACGCGATCGAAGCCCGCGTCTACGCGGAGGATCCGGCCGCCGGGCACCGGCCGAGCGCGGGCCTGCTGACCCGCGCCGATTTCCCCGCCGGTGTCCGGGTCGACACCTGGGTCGAGGCCGGGGCGACCGTGACGACACATTACGACCCGCTGCTCGCCAAGGTGATCACCGTCGGCGCGGACCGGGCCGAGGCGCTGACGGCGTTGGGCGAGGCCCTCGGCGAGAGCCGGGTGGACGGGGTCCGGACGAATCTCGGTCAGCTGCGCGCGGTCGCCGCGGATCGGCGGCTGCGCGAGGTCGCGCACGACACCGCGACGCTCGACACGATCACCGACCCCGAACCGCGGATCGAGGTGCTGCGGGGCGGCACGATGACCACCGTCCAGGACTGGCCGGGGCGGCTGGGGTTCTGGCACGTGGGTGTCCCGCCGAACGGGCCGATGGACGAGCTGTCCCTGCGGCTGGGCAACCGCGCCCTCGGCAATCCCGAAGGCGCGGCGGGCCTGGAGTGCACTGTGGACGGTGTCTCGCTCCGGTTCACCGAAGACGCAATCGTTTGCGTCACGGGATCGCCGTCACCGGTGACCGTCGACGGCTCCCCGGTTCCACAATGGACACCGGTCGAGATCCCCGCGGGCGGGGTGCTCGACGTCGGCACCGGGACCGCCGGGCTCCGCGCGTACGTCCTCGTGCGCGGGGGGATCGATGTGCCGGACTTCCTCGGCAGCGCGGCCACGTTCACGCTCGGCGGTTTCGGCGGGCACGGCGGGCGCGCGCTGGCGACCGGCGACGTCCTCTCCCCCGGGCCGCTGCCGGAGAACCCCGTCGGCGGTCCCGTTCCCGAGGCCGAACGGCCGGTTTTCGCCACGCACTGGGAGATCGGCGCGACCGAGGGACCGCACGCGGCACCGGAGTTCTTCACCCCGGACGACGTCGAGACGTTCTACGCCACCGACTGGGAGGTGCACTTCAACTCCGCGCGGACGGGTGTCCGGCTCGTCGGGCCCCGGCCGCGCTGGGCACGGGAGGACGGCGGCGAGGCGGGCCTGCACCCGTCGAACATCCACGACACCCCGTACGCGATCGGCGCCGTCGACTACACCGGCGATCTGCCGATCCTGCTGGGCCCGGACGGGCCGAGCCTCGGCGGATTCGTCTGCCCGGCGACCGTGGTGACCGGGCAGCGCTGGAAACTCGGCCAGCTGCGGCCGGGCGACACCGTGCGGTTCGTGCCGATCACCACCGAGCACGCGGGCTCTCTGCGTGTCTCGCCGAGCAAGGCGGTCAAGGCGAGCCGGAAGCCGATCGACGACGGTGGCATCCTCGGCCGTCTGTCCACATCGGACGAGAACCCGGAGGTCACCTACCGGCGCAGCGGCGACGACAACCTGCTGATCGAGTACGGGCCGATGAAACTCGACCTGGCCCTGCGGATGCGGGTCCACGCGCTGGCCGACCGGCTGGCCACGGAAGGGCTCGACGGCGTCGTGGACCTGACCCCCGGCATCCGCTCGCTGCAGGTGCACGTCGATCCGGACGTGCTTCCGGTGCCGAAACTGCTCGGCCTCGTGCAGGAGGTGGAGCACGATCTGCCGCGTACCGGCGACCTCGTGGTACCGAGCCGGACCGTGCGGATGCCGTTGTCCTGGGACGATCCGGCGACGCGCGAGGCGATCGAGCGGTACATGGCCGGCGTGCGCGACGACGCGCCGTGGTGCCCGTGGAACATCGAGTTCATTCGCCGGGTGAATGGTCTGTCCAGTGTGGACGACGTCTACCGCACGGTGTTCGACGCGGAGTACCTGGTGCTCGGCCTCGGCGACGTCTACCTCGGCGCGCCGGTGGCCACTCCCCTGGACCCGCGGCACCGGCTGGTGACCACGAAGTACAACCCGGCCCGTACGTGGACCGCGGAGAACTCGGTCGGCATCGGCGGCTCGTACCTGTGCATCTACGGGATGGAGGGTCCCGGCGGCTACCAGTTCGTCGGGCGGACGGTGCAGGTGTGGAGCGGCTGGCGGCAACGCGGATCGTTCGAACCGGGTTCGCCGTGGCTGTTGCGGTTCTTCGACCGGATCTCCTGGTACCCGGTGACCGCGGAGGAACTACTGGATCTGCGGGCACAGAGTTCGGCCGGGGAACTGGAACTCGACATCACCGACGGCGAGTTCGCGCTGGCCGACCACGAACGCTTCCTGGCCGACAACGCGGCCGACATCGCCGCGTTCCGGGCGAAGCAGAGCGCGGCGTTCGAGGCGGAGCGGCAGGCGTGGGCGGCGGCGGGCGAGTTCGACCCGCGGCCGGAGCCGGTCGGCGCGAAGGTCCCGACCACGAAGGTCGAGGCCCCGCCCGGCGGGTACGTCGTCGAGGCGCCGTTCGCGGCGACCGTGTGGCGGGTGGACGTCGAGCCCGGCAAGACGGTCGACGCGGCGGAGACGCTGGTGATCCTCGAAGCGATGAAGACCGAGGCGCGGATCCCCGCGCCCGCCGGCGGCAAGGTCGTCGAGGTGCTCGTCTCGCCCGGTGATCAAGTCGCCCCCGGCACCCCGCTGGTGGTACTGGGAAGGAGCGCGGGATGAGCGTGCGGGAGCGGGTGCGCGCCGCGTACCACCGGATCGCCCGGGTCGACCGGCCCGAGATCTGGATCGACCTGCGTCCCGAGGAGGACGTGCTCGCCGACGCGGAGAAGCTGGAAGCCCGTCGCGTGGCGGGGGAATCCTTGCCGCTGTACGGGAAACTCGCCGCGGTCAAGGGCAACATCGACGTCGCCGGGCTGCCGACGACGGCGGCGTGCCCCGAGTACGCCTACTCGCCCGCCGAGGACGCGCCGGTGGTGGCGCGGCTGCGCGCGGCCGGGGCGCTGATCCTGGGCACCACCAATCTGGACCAGTTCGCGACCGGGCTGGTCGGGACGCGCAGCCCGCACGGGGCGGTGCGGAACGCGATCGATCCGGCGTACGTCTCGGGCGGGTCGAGTTCGGGATCGGCGGTCGCGGTGGCGCTCGGGATCGTGGATCTCGCGCTCGGCACGGACACCGCCGGATCCGGCCGGGTTCCGGCGGCGTTCAACGGGATCGTCGGGCTGAAGCCGACGCGGGGGCTGCTGCCGACGACGGGGGTCGTGCCCGCGTGCGCGAGCATCGACTGCGTCACGGTGTTCGCGCGGACGGTCGACGAGGCGACGTCCGCGTTCGCCTGCCTGAGCGAGCCCCGGGACCTTCCGGTGCTGAACCGTCCTTTCCGGATCGGCGTGCCTTCCGAGGTGGGACCGCTCCAGGACGGGTGGGCCGAAGCGTTCGCCGCGGCGGCCCGCTCGTATCGGGACGCGGGCGCGGAACTGGTCCCTGTCGACATATCGCCGTTCCTCGCCGCGGCGCGCCTGTTGTACGAAGGTGCCTTCGTGGCCGAGCGGTACTCGGCGGTCGGCGAATTCATCGACGCGCATCCTGGCGCCGTCGATCCGGCCGTGCGGCGGATCATCGGTGCGGCGAAGGACATCCCGGCACATCGGTTGTTCTCCGACCTCGCCACGCTCGACGGTCTTTCTCGTGAAGCCTCGGCTGTTTTGTCCACTGTGGACTGCCTTCTGCTGCCCACGACGACGGAGCACCCGACGATCGCCGAAGTCGAGGCCGACCCGCTGGGCGTGAACGCGCGACTGGGCCGGTTCACGAACTCGACGAACCTGCTGGGCCTGTCGTCGCTCGCCGTGCCCGGCGGGACCGTCGGCGGGCTGCCGTTCGGGGTGATGCTGGTCGGCCCCGCGTACGCCGACCGGATCCTCGCCGACGTCGCCCGCTCGGTGCCGCGGCGGACGCGGATCGCGGTCGTCGGCGCGCATCTGCGCGGGCAGCCGCTGAACCACGAACTGACCTCGCGGGGCGGCCGGTTCGTCTCCGCGGGGCGGACGGCGGCCGAGTACCGGTTCTACGCGCTGGACACCGTGCCGCCGAAACCCGGTCTCGTCCGGGTCGCTTCGGGCGGCGAGCCGATCGAGGCGGAGGTCTGGGACCTGCCGCTGAGCGGTTTCGGCGAGTTCGTGGCGGGCATTCCCGCGCCGCTGGCCATCGGGAAGGTGCGGCTGGCCGACGGGAGTGAGGTGTCGGGGTTCGTGTGCGAGCCAGGTGCGGTGGAGGGCGCCCAGGACATCACTGAGTACGGCGGGTGGCTCGGGTACTTGAGTCGTTGAGTCGAGTCTCGTGAGTGGCGATTCGAGTTCCTGAGGGGTAAGTCAAAGGTGACCTGATGAAGTCGGCGGTGAGAGTGCGCTTTGGGCACTTTGCGCAGTATTGCCCGGGGGTCGTGAGTGGCAATGGTCGTTCTAACCCTCTTTACCACTCACGACTCCCCGCGAAACGGGACTTACAGGCACAAAGCAGGCGTATGCTGCCCGAAAAGTGACCACTGTGGACACCAAAGACCTCGGGCAGCACAACGCGCCCCATTTGACTTACTCCTCAATAGAACCCGAGTCGCCACTCACGACCACCCGGACCGAACCAGCGGTTTCGCGTGTTTGACCGGACGGCGCGTGTGATCCGACGGACGACACACGTGATCAGCTGGACGACACGCCCGTGGTGAAGTCTCCGCCGCGAGCCGTCCGTTCAGACACGTGTGTCGTCCGTCGGAGCACGTGTGTCGTCCAGCCCGTCACTCACGACCACCCGGACCAGGCGTTTTCCGATTTGGTTGGCTTCCCGGGGCGTTCTGGGAAGAAGCTCACAAACCGTGGCGACCCGCCGCAGGCTGGGTAGCTTCGGAGTGGTGCCGACCATATCCACCTCCAGCCGCAGGACCGTGATCAGCGTGTTCGCGGCGCTGGGCCTCGTCGTGGCCGCGATGGTGACGCTCGGCGCCACCGGTCTGGCCGTCAAACCGGTGAACGGACAGGCGCTCGCGGTCCTGGAAGAGGTCCCCGGGCCCGAGAGCGGGCCGACCTGCGCCGTCGACAAGCGTTATGTCGACGAAGACACCTTCGGCATGCGCCCGGACGTGATCGAAGCGTGGAACGCCATGCGCGCCAAGGCCAAAGCCCAGAACGTCACGCTCTGCGTGAACGACGGCAAACGCAGCCGGGGTCAGCAACAGCGCGAATTCGACAAGGCCGTCGAACGGTTCGGCTCCGTGGAGCAGGCCAAGAAATGGGCACTGCAGCCCGAGACGTCCATGCACGTCAAGGGAATCGCCGTCGACATCCAGCCGCTGAACTCGGCGGCGTGGGTGGACAAGAACGGCGGCCCGCTCGGCTGGTGCCGTCGCTACGACAACGAGAAGTGGCACTTCGAGTACGACCCGGCCTACAAGACCGCCGGCTGCCCCGCCCTGCTCCCCAGCGCCACCGGCAACTGACCCGGAACTACGCCAGCTTTTCGACGACGTACTTCGCGGCCTCGGCGAGTAGCGCTTCGTCGTAGGGAGCGTCCTTCGCCGACTTGCTGGACATGACCGCCAGGACGATCGGTGCCTTACCCGGCGGCCACAGGACGGCGATGTCGTTCAGCGTGCCGTACTCGCCTGTTCCGGTCTTGCCGGCGATGGTCCAGCCGGGCGGGAGGCCCGCGCGGATCCGTCCGGCGCCGGTGACGGTGCGCTGGAGCAGGTCACGCAGGAAGTCGCGTTTCTCGGCCGTCAGCGTGTCCCCCAGCACGATCTCCCGGTAGTCGGCCGCGAACGCCCGCGGCGTGGTGGTGTCGCGAAGGTCGCCCGGGGTGGCCTCGGTGATGGCAGGCTCGACCCGGTCCATCCGCGTGACCGTGTCGCCGAGACCGCGTGTGAACGCCGTCAGTGCGGCCGGGCCGCCGAGATCCCGCAGCAGCAGATTGCCCGCGGTGCCGTCGCTGAACCGGACGGCGGCGTCGCACAGCTGGCGGATCGTCATGCCCGTGGCCACGTGCCGCTCGGTGACCGGCGCGTGTTTCATCAGGTCGTCCCGCGAGTAGCTGACCCGGGTTTCCAGATGCGACAACGGGTTGCGCTGCAGGACCGCGGCCGCCGCGACCCCCTTGAACGTCGAGCAGAACGCGAACCGCTCGTCGGCGCGGTGTTCGACGGTGCCGCCGCCTCCGGTGTCGAGCGCGTACACGCCGAGCCTGGCGTCGAACTTGTTCTCCAGCTCCATCAACCGGTCGTGGAACTGGCGGGTGGTGGACGGCGGGGGTGGCGGAGGCGACGGCACGGGCGGGTTCGCCCGCGTGCAGGCGGCCAGTGACGCGAGGACCGCCATCCCCAGCAGCGCACGACGGGTGACGGCCGGCCCCGGCGAGTTCATCGTGATCCCTCCCCCTGATCACTTCGAACATAGCAATTTCCCCACCGCTCCCGGATCGGCCAAGCGGCCGAGGCGGGTGACCCCGGGAGTGTGCCTTCCCCCACTCGACCGGGCCACCATCCTGGTTACCGACCGGTAACCGGGGCTAGGGTGCGGTCAGGACAACCTCTACTTCAGGAGCATTCGTGGCCGCAGGAGCAACACCGCTCGCGCCGAACGCGCGGTCGGTACGCAATGTCGCCTTCGTCGAAGGGGTGCGGACGCCCTTCGGCAAGGCAGGCGAAAAGGGTATGTACGCCGGCACCCGTGCCGACGATCTCGTCGTCAACGCCATCCGTGAACTGCTGCGGCGGCACCCCGAGCTGCCGCCCGAACGCGTCGACGAGGTGGCGATCGCCGCCACCACCCAGATCGGCGACCAGGGCTTGACCATCGGCCGCACCGCCGCGCTGCTGGCGGGCCTGCCGAAGTCGGTGCCCGGTTTCGCGCTGGACCGCATGTGCGCGGGCGCGATGACCGCCGTCACCACCACCGCGAGCGGGATCGGCTTCGGCGCCTACGACATCGCCATCGCCGGCGGCGTCGAGCACATGGGCCGCCACCCGATGGGCGAGGGCGTGGACCCGAACCCGCGCATCATCGCCGACAAACTCGTCGACCCGACGGCGCTCGTGATGGGCCAGACCGCGGAGAACCTGCACGACCGGTTCCCGGCGATCACCAAGCAGCGCACCGACGCCTTCGCCGCGCGCAGCCAGGAGAAGTACGCCGAAGCCGTGAAGACCGGCAAGATCGGCCCCGAGCTGGTCCCGGTCGCCACGCGCTCGAAGGAACTCGGCTGGGGTCTCGCGACCGAGGACGAGCCGCCGCGACCCGGCACCACCGTCGAGCAGCTCGCCGGGCTGAAGACGCCGTTCCGCCCGCACGGCCGGATCACCGCGGGCAACGCGGCCGGGCTCAACGACGGCGCCACCGCGGCGCTGCTCGCCGACGAGGACACCGCCCGCGAACTCGGCCTGCCGATCGGCATGCGCCTGGTGGGCTACTCCTTCGCCGGTGTCGAGCCGGAGGTCATGGGCATCGGCCCGGTGCCCGCCACCGAGAAGCTGTTCGCGCGCACCGGCCTGTCGATCGACGACATCGGCCTGTTCGAGATCAACGAGGCGTTCGCGGTGCAGGTGCTCGCGTTCCTCGACCACTTCGGCATCGCCGACGACGACCCCCGCGTCAACCAGTGGGGTGGCGCGATCGCCTGCGGTCACCCGCTCGCGTCCTCCGGGGTGCGGCTGATGACGCAGCTTTCGCGTCAGTTCGCCGAGCGTCCCGACGTGCGCTACGGCCTGACCACCATGTGCATCGGCATCGGCATGGGCGGCACGGTCATCTGGGAGAACCCGGCTTTCGAGGGGGCCAAGTAACATGACTTTCACCGCTGAGCAGGCGAAAGCCGCCTTCCCCGACGAGGTCGTCACGAACGCGGTCACCCGCCTGGTGAAGGTGCCCGGGCTCGACAAGCCCGTCGCGCTCATCACCCTCGACAACGGCCACGACCACACCCGGCCGAACACCTTCGGCCCGCAGGGCCTGGTGAGCCTCAACGCCGCGATCGACGCCGCCTTCGCGGCCGAGCCCGCCGCGATCGCGGTCACCGGCAAGCCGTTCATCTTCGCCGTCGGCGCCGACCTTTCCGGCGTCGAAGCGGTCGCGGATCCGGCGCTGGCGCGGGAGATCGCGCAGACCGGGCACGACGTGTTCCGGCGCCTCACCGAAACCGAGATCCCGACCTTCGGGTTCATCAACGGCGCGGTGATGGGCGGCGGGCTCGAACTCGCCCTCTCCTGCCACTACCGCACGCTTTCGGAGAACACCGCCGCGATCGCGTTCCCCGAGGTCTTCCTCGGCCTGTTCCCGGGCTGGGGCGGCACCCAGCTGCTGCCGAACCTCATCGGCCCGGACGCCGCGGTCACTGTGATCATCGAGAACGCGCTGGCCCAGAACAAGATGCTGAAGGTCGCGCAGGCGGCGGAGCTCGGCATCGTCGACGAGGTCTTCGGCTCGGCCGACTACCTCGAGCAGTCCCTGCTGTGGCTGGCGAAGGTCGTCAACGGCGAGATCACCCCCGCCCGCCGCGAGATCGACCGCGGCGCGGGCTGGGACGCCGCGATCGCCCGCGCCAAGGCCATTGTGGACGGTCGCACGAAGGGCGCCTCCCCCGGCGCGACCAAGGCCGTCGAGCTGCTGGAGCTGGCCCGCGAGAACGACCTCGACCGCGGCTACGCGGCCGAGACCGACGGGCTCGCCGAACTGCTCATGGACGACACCCTGCGCGCGGGGCTGTACTCGTTCAACCTGGTCAACAAGCGGGCCAAGAGGCCGGCCGGCGCGCCGGACAAGTCGCTGGCGCGCAAGGTGAACAAGGTCGGCATCGTCGGCGCGGGCCTGATGGCCAGCCAGATGGCGCTGCTGTTCGTCCGCCGTCTCAAGGTGCCGGTGGTGCTCACCGACGTCGACCAGGAACGCGTCGACAAGGGTGTGTCCTATGTGCACGGTGAGATCGACAAGCTGCTGGCCAAGAAGCGGGTTTCGCCGGACGGCGCGAACCGGCTGAAGGCGCTCGTCACCGGCTCGCTCGACAAGTCGGCGTTCGCCGACGCCGACTTCGTGATCGAGGCGGTGTTCGAGGAGCTGGGCGTCAAGCAGAAGGTCTTCGCCGACCTGGAGCAGTACGTCTCGCCCGAGGCGATCCTGGCGACGAACACCTCGTCGCTGTCGATCACCGCGATGGCGTCGCAGCTGAAGCACCCCGAGCGTGTGGTCGGGTTCCACTTCTTCAACCCGGTCGCGGTGATGCCGCTGCTGGAGATCGTCCGCGCGGAGAAGACCGACGACGCCGCGCTGGCCACTGCGTTCGCGCTCGGCAAGCAGCTCAAGAAGTCGAGCGTGCTGGTCAAGGACGCGTCCGCGTTCGTGGTCAACCGGCTGTTGCTGCGGTTCCTCGGCGAGGTGCTGGTGACCGTCGACGAGGGCACGCCGTTCGACGTCGCCGACAAGGCGCTCGAGCCGCTGGGCCTGCCGATGACGCCGCTGACGCTGATGCAGCTGGTCGGCCCGGCGATCGCCCTGCACGTCGGGGAGACCCTGCACGGGGCGTTCCCGGACCGGTTCACCGTCAGCGAGAACCTCGACCGCTTCGTGAAGGCGGGCAAGAAGGGCGTCTGGCAGTGGGACGACAAGGGCAACGCCACCGTCGATCCCGAGGTGGCCGAGCTCTGGCAGCAGGGCGACTCGCCGTCGACGTCCGAGCAGGTGCGTGACCGCGCGCTGGCGGCGATCGCCGAGGAGATCCGGATCATGCTCGACGAGGGCGTGGTCGCGGAGGCGCAGGACATCGACCTGTGCCTGATCCTCGGCGCGGGCTGGCCGTTCTGGCTGGGCGGCATCACGCCGTACCTCGACCGGGCCGGCGTGTCCGAGAAGGTCAACGGCAAGCCGTTCCTGGCCCCGGGTGTGGCGAGCGTGCCGCTCTCCTGAGCCGCGGCGAAAGGCCACCGTCGGCGATCCCTTGATCGCGGACGGTGGCCTTTCGCGTTTTTCGTGGATTCGATGGCGGGTGGCTACGTTTTCGTGAAAGCCTGGGGTTCGTACGGGAACGTTCGTCTCCCCGGCCATCCCCCGGGGAGACGGGCATCACAGAACGCCGTGCGTTGGCCGTCCGGACATCGTCCGTTCAACGACGCTCTTTAGCGTCCGGCCGGTGAACAGCGAAAAACCCGGCGTCGACCGCCGCGGATTCCTCAAGCGCGCGGGCCTCGTGTCCGCGGCGGCCGCCGGCGCGCCACTCGCCGCCGCGGCACCGGCGGACGCCCTCGATCTGGATCTGGACCTCGATCTCGGCCTGCTCTTCGGCCGGGACCGCTATCGGTGGCTGGCGGGCGATCACCACATCCACACGCAGTACTCCTACGACGCGATGTACACAGTGGACGGAATCGCCACCGACGCGCGCCGTCACGGCGCGGACTGGGCGGTGATCACCGATCACGGCCACGCCGCGCACGAGAAGTCGTCGGTGGAGCGCACGAACGCCGCGATCCGGGCGGCGCAGCGCGAACATCCCGATCTCCTGCTGTGGCAGGGCATGGAGTGGAACGTGCCGGGTGCCGAGCACGCGACGCTGTTCTTCCAGGCGGGCGCGGCCCAGGCCGCGAAACTGCGCGAGTTCGAGCGCGCCTTCGACTGGCGGCTGACCGGGACCGAACCGGGCACGCCGGACAACGAGGCGCTGGCCGTCGAGGCGATCCGCTGGCTCGCGGCCGAAGAGCGGGCGCGCCGGATTCACGCGCCGGTGGTGGTGATCAACCATCCGCTGCGCAACGGCCGGATCGCCCCGCACGAGATCCGCGCGCTGCGCGACGCCGCGCCCGGCATCGTCATCGGCATGGAAGGCGCGCCGGGAGCGCAGGCCGACGGTTTCCCCAAACCGCTCGGGAGCGGTGGGGGCGCGCGTGGCGGGTACGGCAACTCGCCCGGCTCGAACTCGTGGCCGGGCTTCCCGGCGTCGGCCTACCGCACCTACGGCGGCTTCGACTGGAGCACCGCGACCGTCGGCGGGCTCTGGGATTCGCTGCTGGCCGAAGGAAAGCCGTGGTGGATCACCAGCAACTCCGACTCGCACTACAACCGCGGCGACACCCACGTGCGGCCCAGCGTCCCCGACGGCTACTACGACGAGCACGGCGGCTACCCGGACCCGATCGACACCGGCGTCCCGCAGACCCTGCCGCCGTACGCGGACTTCGCCCCCGCGGAGTTCAGCCGGACGATGGTCGGCGTGACCCGCCGAAGCCACGAAGGTGTGCTGGAAGGTCTGCGCGCGGGCCGCGTCTGGGTGGTGCACGGCGGGCTCGCGCAGGAGCTCGAGTTCGGCGCGTACAGCGGCTGGAGCTCGGCGACGATGGGCGGCAGGCTGCGGGTCCGGCGCGGATCCGACGTCACGGTGGTCGTCTCGGCGAAGCTGGCGGCCCGGCCGAACGGCGGCGGCGCGATCCCGCGGCTCGCGCGGCTCGACCTCGTTTCGGGACCGGTGACCGGCCCGGCCGCCGACCGCGACGCACAGACCGCCCCGGGTACCCGGGTGGTGCGGTCGTTCGAGCCGCGGTGGGCGCCCGGGCGGCGGGTCACCTTCCGGCACACGTTCCGCGACGTGCGTGAGCCGTTCTTCGTGCGGACACGCGGAACGGACGGCAAGAAGCACGCGCCTGGCGGGATCGAACCGAGCGCCGACGTGATCGGGCAGTCGAACCCGTTCGAAGACCTGTGGTTGTACGGGAACCCGATCTTCGTCGACGTGCGGTAAGTCTCCCGCGGATGTCATGAAAGGGCCGTTCAGGACGAAAAACGTCCTGAACGGCCCTTTCATGACACTTCCGAAACGCTAGACGCCCAGTTTGTCCGGGTCCGGCCCCAGTCGCTTCCCCTGCTCCAACGTCGCGATCGCGGCGGTGTCGTGCGCGTCGAGCGCGAAGTCGAAGACGTCGATGTTCGCCTTGATCCGTTCCGGCGTGACGGATTTCGGGATCACCAGATGGTCCATCTCGACATGCCAGCGCAGCACGACCTGGGCCGGCGTCTTGCCGTGTTTCTCCGCGATCGTGGTGATCTTCTCGTCGGCGAGCAGGTCTCCGCCGCGCGCCAGCGGGCCCCACGCCTCGGTGACGATCTCGTGCTTTTCGTGGAAGTCCCGCAGCAACGGCTGCTGCAGCCACGGGTGGCATTCGATCTGGTTCACCGCGGGAACGGTCCCGGTCTCCTCGATCAGCCGTTCCAGATGCGGGATCTGGAAGTTCGAGACGCCGATCGCCTTCGCCCGGCCGTCGGAGGCGATCTTTTCCAGCGCCCGCCACGTTTCCACGTACTTGTCCTGCGACGGCAGCGGCCAGTGGATCAGATACAGGTCGACGTAGTCGAGCCCCAGCTCGCTCAGGCTCGTGTCGAAGGCGCGCAACGCCGAGTCGTAGCCGTGTTCGGTGTTCCACAGTTTCGTGGTGACGAACAGTTCCTCGCGTGGCAGCCCGCTGGTGCGGACGGCTTCGCCGACGCCGCGCTCGTTGGCGTACAGGGTCGCCGTGTCGATGGCGCGGTATCCCGCCTCGATGGCGGTGCGGATCGCGCCGGTGACCTCGTCGTCGCCGATCTTGTACACCCCGAACCCGAGTTGCGGGAGGGATGTTCCGTTGTTCAGCCGAATACTGGGAACCATACTCGAACCGTAACCCCCGCCGGGGGTCAGGGCAGAGCGGGCAGGTGGACGGTCACCGAAAGGCCGCCGCCCACAACGGGTTCCGCGGACACCGTGCCGCCGTGTGCCTGCACCGCGGCCCGCACGATCGAGAGCCCCAGCCCGGCGCCGGTCCGGGCCGTCCTGGCGACGCCGGCGCGGCGGAACGGCTCGAACAGTTCGGGGACCGCGGCCGGATCCAGCAGCCCGCCCGAAGACCGCACCCGCAGCACCGACCACTGTGGACCGGCCTGCGTGACGACGTCCAGCCAGCCGCCGTCGACGTTGTGCCGCACGGCGTTCTCCAGCAGGTTGCCCGCGATCCGTTCCAGCAGCGCGGGATCGCCGAACGTCACCGCGCCCTGGGTCGCGAATTCGGTGCGGATGCCGCGTTTTTCGGCTTCGGCGCGCACCGCGCGCCACGCGCTCGCGACGATCACCGCGAGATCGACCGGCTCCCTGGCCACCAATCCCGCGCCGTCCGTACGGGCGAGCAGCAGCAGCGAACCGACCAGCCGCTCGGCCCGCTCCGTCGCGTCACGGACGACACCCGCCATCCGGCGTAATTCGGCTTCGTCCGCGTGCTCGTCGGCCAGCGTGACGTCGAGTTCGGTGCGGATGACGGCGAGCGGCGTCCGCAGTTCGTGGCTGGCGTTCGCGACGAAATGCCGCTGCGCGTCGAACGCGGCCTGCAACCGGTCCAGCATGTCGTCGAACGTCTCGGCCAGTTCCGCGAGTTCGTCCTTCGTGCGGACCTCGCCGATCCGCTCTCCCATCGACTCGATCGAGAGACGGCGCGCGGTACCGCTGATCTCGCGCAGCGGCCGCAGGACCCGCGCGGTGAACGTCCACGCGAGGATCCCCGCCGCCAGCACGACGAAACAGAACGCGACCGCGCCGAACAGCAGCACCCGGTTCCTGGCGTAGACCCGCAGATGCTCCGTGACGGCGGACGCGTCGACCTCGACGCCGTCGACGCGCACCGTGGTGCCCGGCGGCAGCTGCGGCACGGCGGAAACCGCGTCGCCGACGAGGTTCCAGGTCAGCCAGAGCAACAGGACGCTGACCAGTGCCACCAGCCCGGTCGCGAGCAGCGTGACCCGCCCGCGCAGGCTGCGGGCACCGGACAGGTTCACCCTCGTGCGGTCCCCTGCTCCGGCACCCGGTAGCCGGAGCCGACGACGGTTTCGATGATGCCCGGCTCGCCGAGCTTCTTCCGCAGGGTCATCACGGTGACCCGGACGGTGGTGGTGAACGGGTCGGCGTTCTCGTCCCACACGCGTTCGAGCAGTTCTTCGCTGCTGACCACCGACCCGGCGGCCGACAGCAGCACCTCCAGCACGCCGAACTCCTTGCGGGTCAGCTCCACCGGACCGCTCGCGCGGCGGACGGTCCGCCTCGCCGGGTCCAGTTCGACGTCGCCCGAAGTCAGCAGCGGCGGCGCGGCCGGGGTCGCGCGGCGGCCCAGCGCCCGCACACGTGCGACGAGTTCGGGGAAGGCGAACGGTTTGGCGAGATAGTCGTCGGCGCCGAGGGAAAGGCCGTCGACGCGGTCCGAAACGGAACTGCTCGCGGTGAGCATCAGCACGCGGGTCAGCTCGCCGGACGCGACGATCTCGCGGCACAGGTCGTCACCGGACATGCCGGGCAGGTCGCGGTCGAGCAGCACGACGTCGTACCGGGTGACGGCGGCCTTCTCGTGCCCGTCGTCACCGGTGAGCGCGATGTCCACCGCCATACCCTCGCGCCGCAGGCCGCGTGCGATCGCGTCGGCGAGGGGTTCTTCGTCTTCGACTACCAGAATTCGCACGACCCTACGTTGCCACACATTCCTGAGAGTGACCTTATCGGTCTGTCGCGCGCTGACGGAAAAATTCCGCAGGGCGCGGACCACACCGAACGTCCCGTACGGACAGGAGGCGCCCTGCAAAATGTTTCCGTGGGCCTTCGGCCCGAAAGAGGGCGCGCGACGGTGAAGTCTCCGTCGGGCGCGGAGCGCCCTTGGGGAGACCCTGCACTCGCTTCCGCCAGAGCATCCCGTTCACGCCCAGCGCAGGGCGAACCACAGCCGCATCCGGGTCTCCGGATCCGCCAGATCCACCCCCAGCGCCCGTTCGATCTGCCCGATCCGGTGCCGGACGCTGTTACGGTGCACGCCGAGTTCGGCGGCCGTGCGGTCCCAGCCGCCGTGGTGCGCGAGCCACGTCCGCAGCGTGCCGACCAGTTCGCGATCACCCTGCCGGTCAAGTTCGCGCAACGGCGCCAGCACCTGGGCGGCGAACCCGGCCGCGGCGTCCGGATCGATCAGCGCGTCCAGCCCCGACGTGCCTTCCGCGACCACCGGCCGCCCCAGCGCGGCGGCCCGCGTCAGCAGTAGCTCGATCTCACCCGCCGCTTCGGGAAGCCGTCCGGGCGCGACGGGCGAGCCCACCACCGCGAGCCAGCCATCGGCGCGGAGCCGGTCGAGATCACCGGCCTCCGGCGCCTCGCGGACGATCGCGTCGAAGCGCGGCCCCTGCCGCAGCCGTACGAGCGGGGTGTCGAGCCGGGCGCGCAGCCAGTCGTAGCGGACGGCCACCTCGTTGGGCCCTTTCCGGTACGCGATCCCGGCGACCAGACGGCGTTCGTCCCCGCCGATCACCTCGGTCTCCCCCAGCAGCAGCCCCGTGGCGGTGGCGCCCAGCCCGGCCGCGTCCGAACCGGCGCGACCCGCCAGCCCGAGCAGCGCCGCCCCGACCGACAGGATCGAGCGGTCCGCGCCGTCGAATCGCGCGACCCGGCCGACCACGACCAGATGCGACGCCGTCGCCTGCGGGTACACCGGTTGCGCGACGACGTGCGTGCCGTCGGCCAGTTCCGTGGTCGCGCTGCGGATCCCCCGGCCTGACCGCAGCGTGGCGACCAGTTCCCGGACCTCGCCGGGCAGCGGCGACGGCGCCCCGTGGTCCGCGGCCAGGACGTCGCCTGCGCCGACCAGCGCCACCCACGCCCCGAGCCGTCCGGCCAACGCGCTCGCCAGTTCGCCGAGCCCGTCGCCCGCCGCCCTGGTCAGCGCCTCGCGCGCGGCCGCGATCCGCCGCTGTTCCCGCTGCCCCGCCTCGGCGAGCGCGACCGACACCGCCCGGCTGATCGCGAGGAACGGCGTCCGCGGCTGGACGACCAGCAGCGGGAGACCGTGCCGGGCGCACGCCGTCAGCAGGGGCGGCGGCAACGTCTCGTAGGCGCCCGGGGTGAGGCCGAACCCCAGCGCGGAGATCCCGCTGCCGGCCAGCCGTCGCACGTAGCGGTCGATCTCGGCCGGTTCCACCGGCAGGTTCACCCCGGCGGTGAGCAGCAGCTCCGCCCCGAGCAGGTAGGGCACGGGGTCCAGCAACTCGCTGACGTGGGCCCAGCGCACCGGGGCGTCGAGCGCGCCCGGCCGCAAGGTCTCCACGACCGGGTCGAGTGCGAGTTCCGGGTTGCCGACCACGGCGCGTAACGGGACATTCACATCCGAGTCGAACGGATCGCGACTTTGGGCCATTTCATCCTCGATCTCCGATGAGTTCGGATGGATCATCCCATGTCGTTCAAGGTGCGAACGAACCTACGGTGACCCGAACGAAGCGAACAGCCCCAAGTCAAGGAGGACACCGTGGCCGGTGACTACGCGGTGATCGCGCTCTACATAGCGGGCATGATCGGGGTCGGCTGGTTCGGGCTGCGGCTCGCCAAGACCAAATCCGACTACCTCGTCGCGGGCCGCCGCCTCGGCTGGTTCATGTACTCGGGCACGATGTCCGCGGTCGTCCTCGGCGGCGCTTCGACGGTCGGCGGGGTGAAGCTCGGCTACACCTACGGCGTCTCCGGCGCCTGGCTCGTGATCGCGATCGGGATCGGCATCCTGGTCCTGCACACGCTGTTCGCGCGGCGGCTGGTGAAACTGCGCGTCTACACCGTCGGCGAGATGCTCGACCTGCGGTACGGCGGCTCCACCAGCACCATCTCCGGCGTGGTCATGTGGGGCTACACGCTGATGCTGACCGTCACCTCGACGCTGGCGTTCGCCACCATCTTCAAGGTCCTGTTCAACGTGCCGAGCTGGGCGGGTATCGCCATCGGCGGCTCGATCGTGGTGCTCTACTCGGTGCTCGGCGGCATGTGGTCGATCACGCTGACCGACATCGTCCAGTTCGTCATCAAGACCATCGGCATCCTGCTGATCCTCCTGCCGGTCTCGATCGTCTCCGCGGGCGGTTTCGAAGGTATCGCCGCGCGGCTGGACGAGAGCTACTTCGAACTGACCGCCATCGGCGGCGACACGATCTTCACGTACTTCCTCATCTACAGCTTCGGCCTGCTGATCGGCCAGGACATCTGGCAGCGCGTGTTCACCGCGCGGACGCCGGGTATCGCGACCGGCGGCGGCGTCATCTCCGGCGTCTACTGCCTCGTCTACGGTCTCGCCGGCGCGCTGATCGGCACCGCGGCCAAGACGCTGTACCCGAACCTCGCCAGCGCGCAGGACGCGTTCGCGACCATCGTCGAGCAGCAACTGCCCGCCGGGATCCGCGGGCTGGTGCTCGCGGCGGCGCTCTCGGCGATGATGTCGACCGCGAGCGGCGCGCTCATCGCCTGCTCCACGGTCAGCACCTCGGATCTGCTTTCCAAGCTGGGCCTCAAAAAGGCCGTCAACGAGGTGACGAGGAACCGGGTCACCACGCTGGTTCTCGGCATCGTCGCGATCGGCATCGCGATGATCGTGGACGACGTCGTCAACGCGCTGACCATCGCTTACGACATCCTCGTCGGCGGTCTGCTGGTCGCGATCATCGGCGGGCTGGCGTGGAAACGCGGTACCCGCCAGGGCGCGCTCGCGTCGATGGTGGTCGGCACCGTCGTGGTCATCACGTTCATGTTCGTCGACGGCGTCGAGGCCAACAGCCCGATCTACTGGGGCCTCGGCTCCAGCCTCGCGGTGTACCTGCTGGTCAGCTTCCTGACGCCGCGTACCTCCGACGAAATCCTCACCGTGTGGACCCGCCGCCTGAACGGCAGCGCGGCCGCCGAAGAAGAAGAGGCGAAACTCGCCGCTTCGCAGTCCTGAAACAGCCAGAAGGAGACACAGTGCCTGAGCAGAACCCGATCGGACCCGTCGACTCTTCGAGGGTGCCCCGGTTCGCCGGTTTCGCGACCTTCGCGAGGCTTCCGCGGATCGATCAGGTCGAGCGCGCCGACGTCGCCGTCGTCGGGGTGCCGTTCGACGCCGGGGTGTCCTACCGCCCCGGCGCGCGCTTCGGCCCCTCCGCGCTCCGTGAGGCCAGCCGGCTCCTTCGCCCGTACCACCCGGAACTCGACGTTTCCCCGTTCGCCGAAACACAGGTGGTCGACGCCGGCGACATCGCGCTCAACCCGTTCAACATCGGCGAGGCGATCGAAACGCTGCAGAGCGAGGCCGAGGCGCTCACCGCGAACGGGACACGGCTGGTGACCGTCGGCGGCGACCACACGATCGCGCTGCCGCTGCTGCGGGCGGCGGCGAAGAAGCACGGACCGGTGGCGCTGCTGCACTTCGACGCGCACCTCGACACCTGGGACACCTACTTCGGCGAGCCGTACACCCACGGCACCCCGTTCCGGCGGGCGTCCGAGGAAGGCATCCTCGACACCGAAGCGCTGTCCCACGTCGGCACGCGCGGCCCGCTGTACGGCAAGCGGGATCTGGAGGAGGACCGCCGTCTCGGATTCGGCATCGTCACCTCGGGCGACGTCATGCGCCGCGGGGTCGCCGAGACCGTCGACGCGCTGCGCCAGCGCATCGGCGGCCGCCCGCTCTACATCTCGGTCGACATCGACGTGCTCGACCCGGCGCACGCGCCCGGCACCGGCACTCCCGAAGCGGGCGGCATGACCAGCCGCGAACTGCTGGAGATCCTGCGCGGACTGCGGGACTGCAACCTCGTCGGAGCCGATGTGGTGGAGCTGGCCCCGGCCTACGATCATGCCGAGATCACCGCCATCGCGGCTTCCCACGTCGCCTACGACCTGGTGAGCCTGCTCAGTTTGGGGAAGAGCGCATGACACAACGCATCGGCGGCGACATCGTCGTCGAAACCCTCCACGCGCTCGGCGCGGACACCGTGTTCGGCCTGCCGGGCCAGCACGCGCTCGGTCTGTTCGAAGCGTTGCGGCGCACGGACGACCTGCGCGTCATCAGTTCACGGGTGGAGAACAATCTGGCGTTCGCGGCCGACGGGCACGCCCGCGCCCGGCTCGCGGCGGATCCCGAAGGCCCGGTCCCGGTGACACCGATGATCGTGTCGACCGGTCCCGGCGCGCTGCTGACTTTGGCCTCACTGCAGGAATCGCGGGCGGCGTCGGTCCCGGTGCTCGGGATCTCCAGCCAGATCCCGGTCGCCGGGCTCGGCGGCGGGCGGCACGGCTATCTGCACGAACTGCCCGATCAGCAGGCCAGTTTCCGCGACGTGGTGAAGTCGGTGCACGTGGTGCGCACCGTCGGCCAGATCCCGACGGCGCTGCGCGAGGCGTGGGAATCGGCGGCGACCGCGCCGTACGGCCCGGTGTGGGTCGAGATCCCGCAGGACATCCTGCTGGCTCCGACGGATCTGCCGCGGATCACGTCCGTGACCGCACGGCCCGCTCCGCTCGTGCCGTTGCCGGAGCTCGTCACCGAAGCGGCGAAACTCCTTGGCGCGGCCGAGAATCCGGTGATCCTCGCTGGTGGCGGCGCGCTGCGTTCGGGTGCGCACGCGGAACTGAAGGCGCTCGCGGAGGCTTTGCGCGCCCCGGTGCTGTCGACGTTCGGCGGCAAGGGCGTCTTCGGCTGGGATCACGAGCTGTCCGGACAATCGTGGCTGGAGGACTGGCACAGCACCGAGTTCCTCTCGGCCGCGGATGTGCTGCTGGTGCTGGGCTCCGGGCTCGGCGAACTGTCCAGCAACTACCGCGAGTTCGCCCCGCGCGGCCGGGTGATCCAGGTCGAGGCCGATCTCGGGAAGCTGGAGTCGAACTACCCGGCCTTGGGCATCCATGCCGACGTCCGCCTTGCCCTGCAAGGACTTCTGGAGCAGGTTCCGTTCCGGCAGTCAGACGGCGCCGCCGAAGCGGCGGTGACGGAACTGCTGGCCAAGGTGCGCGAACGCCTCGACGGCCAGCCCCTCGAAGCCGAGCGCAAGCTCATCGACGACATCCGCGCGGCGATCCCCGAAGGCACCCAGACGTTCTGGGACATGACGATCGCGGCCTACTGGGCCTGGTCGGCGTGGAATCCCGAGGGCGCGCCGATCCACACCGCGCAGGGTGCGGGCGGGCTCGGCTACGGCCTGCCCGGCGCGCTCGGCGGTGCCGCGGCGACCGGCGGCCCGGCGCTCGCGGTCTCCGGCGACGGCGGCGCGATGTACGGCATCGCGGAACTGGCCACGGCGGTCCAGCATGGACTGGACGTCACCTGGCTCATCGTCGACGACGGCGGCTACGGCATCCTGCGCGAGTACCTGACCGGCGCGTTCGGGCAGTCCACCGCCACCGAACTCGCCCGCCCCGATTTCGCCGCGCTGGCGAAGTCCTTCGGCGTCGGCGCGACCGTGTCCTCTTTGGACACCGTCGGGAAGGACCTGGCCGACGCGTTGGCCACACCTGGCCCGTCCGTGGTCGTCCTGCCCGCCCTGCTCAAGATGTTCGAGCCGACCCACCTGGAGAAGAAATGACTCAGGTCCTCAATTTCGTCGACGGCGCCGAGGTACCGGCGTCGGGCTCGCGGACGCTCGACCTGGTGAATCCCGCCACCGGCGAGGTCTTCGGCACCAGCGTCCTTTCGGAACAGTCCGATGTGGACGCGGCGCTGGCCGCGGCCGGACGGGCGTTCAAGGTGTGGCGCAAGAGCACGCCCGCCCAGCGTCAGCTCGCGCTGCTGAAGATCGCCGACGCGCTGGAATCCCGCGCGGAGGAGTTCGCCGAGCTCGAAATCCGGGAGACCGGCAAGATCCGCGCCGTCGTGCTGGACGAGGAGATCCCGGAGTGCGTCAGCGCGCTGCGGTTCTTCGCCGGTGCGGCGCGGCAGCTCGAAGGCACCGCGTCCGGGGAGTACCTGCCCGGGCACACGTCGGCGATCCGCCGGGAGCCGGTCGGTGTCTGCGCGCAGATCGCGCCGTGGAACTACCCGCTGATGATGGGTGTCTGGAAGATCGCCCCGGCCTTGGCGGCGGGCAACACCGTCGTGCTCAAGCCCGCGGAGACCACGCCGTCGACGGCCGTCCTGCTGGCCAAGGTCGCGGCGGAGTTCCTGCCGCAGGGCGCTTTCAACGTGTTGTGCGGCGACCGCGACACCGGCCGCGCGCTGGTGAAGCACCCGATCACCGAGCTGGTGTCGATCACCGGGTCGACCCGCGCCGGGATCGACGTCGCCACCGTCGCGGCGGCCGACCTCAAGCGCACGCACCTCGAACTCGGCGGCAACGCGCCCCTGCTGGTCTTCGGCGACGTGAACCTCGCCGAAGCGGCCGAGGGCATCGTCGGCGCGGCGTTCTACAACGCCGGGCAGGACTGCACCGCGGGCAGCCGGGTGCTGGTGGACGCGGCGATCCACGACGAGTTCGTCGCGGAGCTGACCAAGGCCGCCGCCGCGCAGACGCCGGGCGAGGACTTCGGCCCGCTCAACAGCGAGGCGCAGTTCGGGCGGGTCCGCGGACTCGTCGAGCGGCTGCCCTCGCACGCTCGCGTGGAGACCGGAGGCACCCCCGCCGGCGACCGCGGTTTTTTCTTCTCCCCCACCGTGATCTCGGGCCTGAAGCAGGACGACGAGATCGTGCAGGAGGAGATCTTCGGCCCGGTGATCACCGTCCAGTCCTTTGTGGACGAGGACGAGGCGGTGCGCCTGGCCAACGGCGTCCCCTACGGGCTGGCGTCGTCGATCTGGACCAACGACCTGTCACGCGCGACCCGCGTTTCGGGCGAACTCGACTTCGGCTGCGTCTGGGTCAACACCCACGGGCCGCTGGTCTCGGAAATGCCCCATGGCGGCTTCGGGCACTCGGGCCACGGAAAGGACCTCTCGTCCTACTCCTTCGCCGAGTACACCCGCGTGAAGCACGTCATGACCCGCTTCGCCTGATCGCGTTTCGTCCTCTGAACGCGGTACTTGCGTGTGCAAGGACCTCATTCAGAGGACTAAACGCATAGCTGGAGGTCCCCATGGGTGACAAGGTCACCGAAGTCGAGCAGCACGGCATCGCACCGATCCCGCCGGAAGAACAGACCTCGCGTCCGCGCGACCTGTTCCGGATGGCGTTCGGCGGTGCCAACACCTTCGCCACCATCATCCTCGGGACCCTCCCGATCGCCTTCGGGCTGAGCTTCTGGGCGGCGGTGGCGGCCACCGTCGCGGGCGTGGTCGTCGGCGCGCTGGTGCTCTCACCGATGTCGCTGTTCGGCCCGCTCACCCGCACCAACAACGCGGTCTCCTCCGGCGCGCACTTCGGCGTCGTCGGCCGCTGTGTCGGCTCCTTCCTCTCCCTGCTGACGGCGATCACCTTCTTCGCCATCTCGGTCTGGGTGAGCGGCGACGCCGTCGCCGGTGCGGCACAACGACTTTTCGGCTTCGACGGCGGCGAAGTGCTCCGCGGCGTCGCGTACGGCGTCATCGCGATCGCCACGCTGGTGGTGTGCATCTACGGCTACCGGTTCATGCTGCTGGTGAACCGGGTCGCCGTGGTGCTGGGCACGGCGATCATGCTGCTCGGGATCGTGGCCTACGGCGGCACGTTCGACCCCGGGTTCGCCGGCACCGGCACGTACGCGCTCGGCGACTTCTGGCCGACGTGGATCCTGGCCGCGCTCACCACGATGGCGAACCCGATCTCGTTCGGCGCCTTCCTCGGCGACTGGACGCGCTACATCCCCGCGCGGCACAGTCGCCGTTCCCTGCTGGCCGCGCCGTTCCTGGCGCAGGTGGCGACATTGCTGCCGTTCGGCTTCGGCATCGCCACCGCCACCCTGGTCACGGATCCGGCCGACTACATCACCGGCCTGACCGCGATCTCCCCGCTCTGGTACGCGATCCCGCTGATCGTCGTCGCGCTGATCGGCGGGCTGTCCACCGGCACGACGTCGCTCTACGGGACCGGCCTGGACTTCAGCTCGATCTTCGCGAAGCTGAGCCGGGTGCAGGCGACGCTGCTGATCGGCTCCCTCAGTGTCGTGTTCATCTTCGTCGGCAATTTCGTGCTGGACATGGTGTCCAGCATCAACGCCTTCGCCACGCTGATCGTGCTGTGCACCTCGCCGTGGATGGTGATCATGATGATCGGCTTCGTGCTGCGGCGCGGGTTCTACGACCCGGACGACCTCCAGGTGTTCAACCAGGGCCGCAAGGGCGGACGCTACTGGTTCACCCGCGGGGTGAACTGGCGCGCGATGGCCGCGTGGATCCCGGCGACGACGCTGGGCCTGCTGACGGCCAACACCCCGATGATCGCCGGGCCGTTCAAGGACATCGCGGGCGGCGTCGACATCAGCATGGTGGTGACGCTGTGCACGGCGGCGATCGCGTATCCCGTGCTGGTGAAGCTCTTCCCCGAGCCGCGGGAGGTCTACTCGTACGCGGAACCCGTCGCGGAACCGGCCGTCGCGGTCTAGGCGAAGCGGCGCAGCGCCCCGAGGAACAACGCGTCGAAGGCGCGGTCCGGGAGCACCCGGCGCACGAACAGGATCGGCTTCGCCCCGAAACCGGCGGCGTAGCGGGTCTTCGGGCGCCGGGCCCGGACGGCCCTCACGATGACGTCGGCGATCACCTTGGGGTGGGAACCGCGCGCGGCCTGGTCGAAGAACTTCGCCAGCGCCTTGGCCTGCGGCGCGTACGCGGTGTCACCCGAGGTCTTGAGCAGGTTCTCGACGGCGATACCGCCCCATTCGGTCTTGATGGCGCCGGGTTCGACCACCACGACGTCGATGCCGAACGGCTTGAGCTCCAGCCGCAGTGAGTCGCTGAGTCCTTCGACCGCGAACTTCGTCGAGTGGTACCAGCCGCCGAGCGGCTCGTAGATCTTGCCGCCGATGGACGAGATGTTCACGATCTTGCCGGAGCCCTGGGCACGCATATGCGGCGTGGTCAGCTGGACGAGCCGCGCGAGCCCGAACAGGTTGACCTCGAACTGGTACTTCCCCTCCGAAAGCGGCACGTCCTCGAAGGCGCCGTACGAGCCGTAGCCCGCGTTGTTGACCAGGACGTCGATGCGGCCAGACTCCTCGATGATCCGCTCGATACCCGCGACCATCGACGCGTCGTCGGTGACGTCCATCGCGAGAACCTTCACCCCGCGCTCGGCGAGCCCCGCCATCCGCTCGACGCGCCTCGCGGCGCCGTAGACCGTGTAACCCGCGTCCTTCAGCGCGAGCGCCGTGGCTTCGCCGATCCCCGCCGAGGCTCCCGTGACCAGTGCGACCTTCATGACCGTCTCCTAACTAACCAGTTGGTTGTCAATTCAGGCTGCCACGCGGCCCGCCTGGATGTCAACCAACCAGTTAGTTAGACTGGATCACATGGTCAGGGACAAGGAAGCGACCAAGCGGAAACTGCTGGACGCGGCGACGACGGAGTTCGCGACGTACGGCATCGCCGGCGCCAGGGTGGACCGCATCGCGAAGAACGCGGGCGCGAACAAGGCGCTGATCTACGCCTACTTCTGCAGTAAGGAAGAGCTTTTCGAGAAGGTCGTGGAGGAGCAGGTGGACCTCGCGATCCGGACTCTCACGATCACGCCCGAGGACCTGCCCGGCTACGCGGGCAGGCTGTTCGACCGCTACCTCGAACATCCCCATCTCCTGCGGCTCATGGGCTGGCTGCGCCTGGAGAACGGCTTCGACGCGACGCCCGAAGCCGAGGTCCGGGCGCACGCGGACAAGGTCGCCGCGATCCAGGCGGCGCAACGGGCGGGCACCGTGCCGGACCACTTCGACGCCGAGGAACTGCTGAGCCTCGTCGTGCACCTGTCGATCCTGGGGTTCTCCTCGCCCACCGCGACGCGAGACCTCGTGGTGCGGGCGGTTGGGCGGATCGTGGGCACCTGAGCCGGGCTTTCGCGCGACCGGCTGGGTATGCGGCGTCGGACTCTCCCGGGTGTCATGAAAGGGCCGTTCAGGACATTTTTCGTCCTGAACGGCCCTTTCATGACACTTGGGAAGCGTGTAGCGCGTGCCATGAAAGGTCCTTTCCTTGCAAATTTTGCAAGGAAAGGACCTTTCATAGCGCACTTGCTCAGCGGCGCGTGTCCTCCGGAGCCGGAGTCCGGCTAGCCAGCTTCGCCGACCACTCGGTCACCCGCCGTGCCACGTCCTGCGCGGTGAGTCCGACGCGGGCCAGCACCTCCTCGCGCGAACCGTGGTCGTGGAACACCTGCGGCACCGCGAGATCCCGCAGCGGCACGTCGCATTCGGCGTCGCGGAACAGCGCGGCCAGCGCGGAGCCGAAGCCACCGTGCCGCCCGCTGTCCTCGACGGTCACGACGAGCTTGTGCTGTTCGGCCAGCGCGACCAGTTCGGCCGGGGCCGGGACGACCCAGCGCGGGTCCACCACGGTCACGCCGATGCCCTGGTCGGCCAGCCGGTCCGCGGCGGCGAGCCCGAGCATCGCGAACGCGCCCACCGCGACGAGCAGGACGTCGGCGTCGCCGCCAGGTTTGCGCAGCACGTCCACCGTGCCGACGCGTTCCACGGCGGGCACCGAGTCGATCACGCCGCCCTTGGAGAACCGCAGCGCCGTCGGCCCGTCCTCGACCGCGACGGCCTCCCGCAGCTCCTCGCGCAGCGTGCCGGCGTCACGCGGAGCGGCGACCCGCATCCCGGGCACCATGCCCAGCAGCGAAAGGTCCCACATGCCGTGGTGGCTGGGACCGTCCGGACCGGTGATACCCGCGCGGTCCAGCACCAGCGTCACCGGCTGGCGGTGCAGCGCGACGTCCATCAGGACCTGGTCGAACGCCCGGTTCAGGAAGGTCGAGTAGACGGCCACGACGGGGTGCTTGCCACCCATCGCGAGCCCGGCGGCCGAGGTCACCGCGTGCTGCTCGGCGATCCCGACGTCGTACCAGCGGTCCGGGTACGCCTCCGCGAACTTGTGCAGCCCGGTCGAGCGCAGCATGGCCGCGGTGATCGCGACGACGTCCTCGCGGTCGGCGCCGATCTTGACCATTTCGTCGGCGAAGACGCCGGTCCAGCTCGGGCCCTTGACCGGCGGCAGGCCGGTTTCCGGGTCGATCGGGTCGGTCTGGTGCATCTGGTCGGCCTGATTGGTGACCGCCGGCTCGTAGCCGTGGCCCTTCTCGGTGACCACGTGCACGATGACCGCGCCGCCGAAGTCACGGGCGCTCTGGAACGCCTTCTCCAGCGCGACGAGGTCGTGCCCGTCGACCGGGCCGAGGTACTTGAGGCCGAGGTCGGAGAACATCATCTGCGGGCTCAGCGCGTCTTTGAGACCCGCCTTCGCCGCGTGCAGCGCCGCGTAGATCGGCTTGCCGACGACGGGGGTGTGCCGCAGCAGTTCCTTGCCGCGGTCCAGCACGCGCTCGTAGCCCGGCTTGAGCCGCAGCGACGCGAGGTGGTCGGCGACGCCGCCGATGGTCGGCGAGTAGGAGCGGCCGTTGTCGTTGATGACGATGACGACCGGACGGCGCGGGTTCGCGGCGATGTTGTTGAGCGCCTCCCAGCACATGCCGCCGGTCAGCGCGCCGTCGCCGACGACGGCGATCGCGTGCCTGCCGCCGCCTTCGAGTTCGAACGCCTTGGCCAGACCGTCCACATAGGACAAAGCGGTCGAGGCGTGGCTGTTCTCGACGAGGTCGTGCTCGCTCTCGCAGCGCGCCGGGTAGCCGGTGAGGCCGCCGAGCTGGCGCAGCTTGCCGAAGCCGTCATGACGGCCGGTGACGATCTTGTGCACGTACGCCTGGTGGCCGACGTCCCACACGATCGCGTCGTCCGGCGAGTCGAAGACGCGGTGCAGCGCCATGGTCAGTTCGACCACACCCAGGTTCGGGCCAAGGTGACCACCGGCGAGCCGCACCTTCTCGACGAGGAAGTCCCGGATCTCCGCGGCCAGCTCACCGAGCTGGTCCTGGTTCATCCGCTTCAAGTCGGCCGGTCCGTGCACGGACTCGAGCAACGTCACTCTCCCACCTCGCCTGGTTCCTCTTCCGCCGTTCCGACCAGTCTACGGAGGTCGCCTGAGAGTCTTCCGTCCGCCGCGTCACGGGTCACATGTCAGAAAATCACCACTCGGCACCCAAGGGTGTGAACATGGTCTCTTTTGCCAAGTAGCGGTCACGTCGGGTGGCCGCGATAATCGCTGATCGACGGTTGAGCAGGAGCCGGTTCGGAGGGCTTGATGGCGGACTTTTTCATCGGTGGCGAGTGGGTCGACGCGGTCGGCGGTGGTCGCCGGGAAATCCGCTGCCCCGCTGACGGGTCGCTGGTCGCGGAGGTCGCCGAGGGCACCCGTGAAGACACCGAAGCGGCCATCGCCGCCGCGCGGAAGGCGTTCGACACCGGTCCGTGGCCGCAGACGCCCGCCCCGCAGCGCGGCGACCTGCTGCTGAAGGCCGCCGACCTGCTGGACCGCGACGCCGCCGCCTTCGCCCGCGCCGAATCGCTCGACACCGGGAAACGGCTGGTCGAGAGCGAATACGACATGGCCGACATCGCCGCGTGCCTGCGCTACTTCGGCAAGCTCGCCGCGAACGACGCGGGCCGCGTGGTCGACACCGGCAACCCGGACGCGTTCAGCCGCATCGTGCACGAGCCGGTCGGCGTCTGCGGCTTGATCACGCCGTGGAACTACCCGCTCCTGCAGACCATCTGGAAGGTCGCCCCGGCGCTCGCGGCGGGCAACACCTTCGTCCTCAAGCCCAGCGAACTGACCCCGCACACCTCGATCATGCTGATGAAGCTGCTGACCGAGGCCGGCCTCCCCGGCGGCGTCGCGAACCTCGTGCTCGGCGCCGGCGCGCAGGCCGGAGCACCGCTCTCGGAGCATCCGGACGTCGACCTCGTGTCGTTCACCGGCGGCCTCGCGACCGGCAAGATCATCGCCGCCTCGGCCGCGGCCACCGTCAAGAAGGTCGCGCTGGAACTGGGCGGCAAGAACCCGAACGTCGTGTTCGCGGACTCGGATTTCGACACCGCCGTCGACTACGCGCTGACCGCGGTGTTCCTGCACTCCGGGCAGGTCTGCTCGGCGGGCGCGCGGCTGATCGTCCAGGAGGAGTGGCACGACAAGTTCGTCGACGAACTCGTCCGCCGCGCCGAACTGATCCGACTGGGTGGACCTTTCGACCCGAAGGCTGAAACCGGTCCGCTGATCTCGGCCGCCCATTTGGAAAAGATCGAACGCTACGTCGCGGCGGCGCTCGAAGAGGGCGCTGTCCTGCGCACCGGCGGCAAACGCCCCGATGATCGCGAACTCGCGAAGGGGCATTACTACCTGCCGACCATCCTCGACAACGTGAAGCAGGGCAGCAGCGCCGTCGTCGACGAATCGTTCGGCCCGGTGCTCACCGTCGAGACCTTCACCGACGAGGACGACGCCGTCCGCATCGCCAACGACACCCACTACGGCCTCGCCGGCGCGGTGTTCACCTCGGACGCCTCCCGCGCGCAGCGGGTCGCGAACCGGCTGCGGCACGGCACGATCTGGATCAACGACTTCCACCCGTACCTGCCGCAGGCGGAATGGGGCGGCTACAAGCAGTCCGGCTTCGGGCGCGAGCTCGGCCCGACCGGACTGGCCGAGTACACGGAGGCGAAGCACATCTACCAGAACCTCCGGCCCGCACCACAGCGCTGGTTCTCCGGGGAGCCCGCGTCCAACTAAAGAGGGGAAATTGCCGATGAGCACTCCTTCCGACGACGGCTTGGCCGGTTTCGGCTACAAACAGGAACTCGAAAGAACGCTCGGCAATTTCCACACCTTCGCCGCCGGGATCAGCTACATCTCGATCCTGACGGGCACCTTCCAGCTGTTCTACTTCGGCTTCAGCTTCGGCGGGCCCGCATACTGGTGGTCTTGGCCGATGGTGTTCGTCGGCCAGCTGATGGTGGCGCTGTCGTTCGCCGAACTGGCCGCGCACTATCCGGTCGCCGGGTCGATCTACAACTGGTCGAAACGGCTCGGCAGCCCGCACGTCGCCTGGCTGGCCGGGTGGATGATGCTCACCGCGTCGATCGTCAGCATCGCCGCCGTCGCGCTCGCGTACCAGATCACGCTCCCCCAGATCTCGTCGTTCTTCTCCTTCTCCGGCGACAGCGCGGTGAACGCGGTCATCCTGGGCACGGCGCTGATCGTGTTCACGACACTGGTGAACGCGTGGGGCGTCAAGCTGATGGCGCGGATCAACAGCGCCGGGGTGTTCATCGAACTGATCGCCGCGGTCCTGCTGATCGTCGCGCTCGCGGTGAACATCACGCGAGGCCCGGAAGTCGTCATGCAGACGAACAACACCGGCGCCGACCAGCCGTGGGGCTACTTCGGGGCGTTCCTGGTCGCTTCGCTCGCGTCGACCTACGTCATGTACGGCTTCGACACCGCCAGTTCGCTCGGCGAGGAGTCGCACGACCCGCGCAAGAACGCGCCCAAGGCGATCCTGCGCGCGCTGATCGCGTCGTTCGTCATCGGCGGGCTGATCCTGCTGCTGGCGCTGATGGCCGTGGGCGATATCAACAACCCGGAGATCGCGACCGGCGGCCTGCAGTTCATCGTGCTCGACGTCCTCGGAAGCACCATCGGCACGATCTTCCTGCTGGCGGTCGTCATCGCCATCACCGTCTGCAACCTGGCCGTGCAGTCGGCGGCGATCCGGATGATGTTCGCGATGGGCCGCGACAACAACCTGCCCGCCGGGAAGCATCTGGCCCGGGTGTCGCCGAAGACGAAGACGCCGGTGGTCCCCGCGATCGTGTCCGGCGTGATCGCCGTGCTGATCCTGGTGGTCAACGTCGGCCAGCCGCAGATCTTCACGGTGATCACCAGTATCGGCATCATCATGATCTACCTGGCGTACCTGCTGGTCACCGTTCCGATGCTGGTCAAGCGCTTCCGCGGGCAGTGGCCGCCGCCGAAGGTGGCGGGCACCAAGTACTTCTCGCTCGGCAAACTGGGGCTGCCGGTCAACATCCTCGGCGTGCTGTGGGGCGGCGCGATCGTGGTGAACCTGGCCTGGCCGCGGCGCGAGGTCTACAACGCGACCGAGCCGTATCACTGGTACCTCGAATGGGGGGCCGTGCTGTTCGTCGGCGCGGTGGCGGTCGCCGGTTTCGCGTATTACTGGTTCGTCCTGCGGCACAAGAGCGGCGTCCTGGCCGATCACGCCGCGGAAGCACATCCCGAGGAGGCAGCACAGTGACCGGAGAGTTCGACTACATCGTCGTCGGCGGCGGGACGGCGGGTTCGGTGGTCGCGGCGAGACTCTCGGAAGATCCGGACGTCACCGTGGCACTCCTGGAAGCCGGACCATCCGATGTGGACGATCCGGCGGTGCTGGAGCTGACGAAGTGGATGGCCCTGCTGGAATCCGGCTACGACTGGGACTACCTGGTGGAGCCGCAGGAGTCCGGCAACTCGTTCCTGCGCCACGCCCGGGCGCGGGTGCTCGGCGGCTGCTCGTCGCACAACTCGTGCATCGCGTTCTGGGCGCCGGCCGAAGACCTCGACGAATGGTCGTCACTCGGCCTGCCCGGTTGGGCGGCGAAGGATATTTTCCCGCTCTACCAACGTCTTGAGACCAACGACGGCCCCGGCGACCACCACGGCCGCTCGGGTCCGGTGACCATCCGCTCGGTGCCGCCGAACGACCCGACCGGTGTCGCGCTGCTGCAGGCCTGCGAGCAGGCGGGGATCCCGAGGACGGAGTTCAACTCGGGCAAGACCGTGACGCACGGGGCGAACTGGTTCCAGATCAACGCGCGCGAGGACGGCACGCGGTCGTCGGCGTCGGTGTCGTACCTGCACCCGATCATCGGCAAGCGGCCGAATCTGGAGATCATCACCGGCGCCCGCGTCCGGCGGCTGTTGTTCGACGGCAAACGCTGCACCGGCGCGGAATACCTCGCCGACGACCTGATCCACGGCGTCCGGCTGCGCGCGCGGCGCGAGGTGATCCTGTCTTCGGGCGCGATCGACACCCCGAAACTCCTGATGCTGTCCGGGATCGGCCCCGCTTCCCATTTGCGCGAGGTCGGCGTGGACGTGCTGGTGGACTCCCCCGGCGTCGGCGAGAACCTGCAGGACCACCCCGAAGGCGTCATCCAGTGGGACGCGCTGCAGCCGATGACGACCGAATCCACCCAATGGTGGGAAATCGGCATCTTCACCACCACGGAGGAAGGCCTCGACCGGCCGGACCTGATGTTCCACTACGGCTCGGTGCCGTTCGACATGAACACCCTCCGGCACGGCTATCCCACCACGGAGAACGGCTTCTGCCTGACCCCGAACGTCACCCGGTCGCGGTCGACCGGGACCGTGCGGCTGCGCAGCCGCGACTACCGGGACAAGCCGAAGGTGGACCCGCGGTACTTCACCGACGAACACGACATGCGCGTGATGACCTACGGCATCAAACTGGCGCGCAAGATCGCCGAGCAGCCCGCGCTGGACGAGTGGGCGGGCACGGAACTGGCTCCCGGCAAGGACGTGAAGACCGACGACGAGATCGCGGACTACCTGCGCAAGACGCACAACACGGTCTATCACCCTTCGTGCACCGCGAAAATGGGCGGCGATGGCGACCCGATGGCCGTCCTGGACGCCCGGCTGCGCGTGCGCGGCGTCGAAGGCCTGCGGGTCGCCGACGGCTCGGCGATGCCGTTCCTGGTCGCGGTGAACCCGTGCATCACGACGATGGCGATCGGCGAGAAGTGCGCGGACATGCTGAAGGAGGACGCGCGCTCCTAGGACTCGCTCGTCCGGCCCCCTGGCTTCGGCCAGGGGGCTTCTTCTTGCCCGGAAAACCGGTGGAGCGGCCGCCGGCTGGCCATTACCGTGCTGCCGGACCACGTCGCCGAACCGAGGGCCTGCCGTTGTACACCCTGTGAGACCTCCCGAGCGCTGATTTCGTCGCGCGTCGCGTCTTTCGCGCCGCGCCGCCTTTTGCTGCGGATTTCTCACTGAACGGGTGTACTTCCCATGCTCGAAAACTGGGTGGTCGTTCCCACCTGCCTTCCGGTCGTCCTCCGTCGTTGCCACGCCTGCGGATCCGGGCGCTTCCGGGCGAACGGCAAATTCCGGGTCAACGCCAACCACAAACTCATCGACGTCTGGCTCCTCGTGCTCTGCACTCGCTGCGGGGACACCGCGAAACTCACGATCCTGGAGCGCGTGAACGTGCGCTCCGTCCGGCCTGAACTGCTGGATCGGCTGCACGAGAACGACCTCGGCCTCGCCGCCGAGCTGCTCCAGGATCCGGCCGTGCTCCGCCGTAACCACGTCGCCCTCGATTGGGAGGGCGCTTGGCGGCTCGATACCGGTTCCTTGTGTCATGGGGACTTTCGCGATGTCTCAGTTCACTTCGAGGCCCGGATTCCGCTTCGGCCTGTGCGGTTGATCGCCGAGGGGTGTGGTCTTTCGCGGGGTGAGGTCGAGAGGTTAATCGAGGAGGGGAGGGTGGTTTCGGCGGTGCGGTTGCGGGGGAAGGTTTCCGGGGACTTCACTTTTAGGCTGAAGCGCTGATCTTGGGTCTCGCACTCACGTGATCAGCGGCATGACTCGCGTGATCGAAGGCGGAACTCGCGTGATCAGCAGCGGAACACCCGAGTGCGGCCTCTAATCACGCGAGTCACGTCCCTGATCACACGAGTAACGCCGCTGATCACGCCGAGCCCTGTGTGCCCAGTCCGTGAAGGCCTCCTTGAGGGACCCAGAGTCCCTCAAGGAGGCCTTCACGGACTTCAGACCAGGAGAGGATGGCGGCCTTAGCACCTTCAGCGTTGCGAAGAGACTTTCGCGACACACTGACCTCCCGTCCGCCACCTTCACGAATCGCGAGAGTCACGACGCAAAGAAATCAAATCACCCATCAGTGGTAAATGTGCAATTACCGTTGTCGCTTAAAATTACAAATGATTCCCACTGCATTTTTCGGTAATATGGAGATGTGCCCGAGACGACCATTCCCGAACTGCCGCAGGAGCTGTGGCGCGCCGGCAAGCTGGAGCTTGCCCACGGCGTGACGCACCTGCTGCAGGTCATGAGAGTGGCCTCCGCCGGAGTGGGGAAGTTCCTGGCGGAGATCGAGTCGCGGGGCACGGAAGACTTGTTCGGCTACGGGAGCGCGGCATCGTGGCTCGCCGATGTCGCCCGGATCTCCCTTGGCGACGCGCAAGACATGGTGAACCGGGCCCTGGCCTTGAACCCCGCGCCGAGCGTCGGTGGCGAGGTCACCGTGTTCGCGCCCGCGACCGCCGCCGCGGCCGAGGACGGCGCGCTCGGGGAGCAGCACATCGACCTGATCCTGGAGATCCTGCGCAAGATCCCGTCCGAGGTGCCCGTGGAGGACCGGGCCGGGGCGGAGAAGATCCTCGCCGACCTCGCCCGCGACGCCGGGCCGAAACAGATCGCCGAGGCCGGAGCCGACCTGCTCGCACACCTCGACCCCGACGGGAACGAGCCGAAAGACCCCGAGCCCGCCCCGCCGCGCCGCGCCGCGAGGTGTTCGTCGAGCGCCGCAAGGACGGATTCTGGAAGCTCTCCGGCCTGCTCGACCCCGAAACCGGCGCCCGCACCGCGGCCGCGCTGGACGCCTACGCGGCCAAACGGCCGGTCGACGAGTTCGGCCAGGCCGACCACCGCACCCTGCCCCAGCGCAGAGGCGACGCGTGGGCCGAGCTCCTCGATCTCGCCATCGCCTGTCCCGACCAGCCGGGCACCTCCGGCTACCGCACGCTGGTGCACGTGACCGTCGGGCTCGATGCGCTGAAGACCGGACTCGGGACCGCGTGCCTCGACTTCGTCGGCCGGATCACCGCCCGCGAAGCCCGGCTGGCCGCCTGCGACTGCCTGATGATCCCGGTGGTGCTGGGCGCCGCCGGCGAACCCCTCGACGTCGGACGGATGAAACGCTTCGTCACCCCCGGCCAACGCCGGGCCCTGAACATCCGCGACGGCGGCTGCGCGTTCCCTGGCTGCCATCGAGCGCCGAAACACTGTCACGCCCACCATATTCGGCACTGGGCCGACGGCGGCCCGACCGATCTCCGGAACCTGGTCCTGCTTTGCTCCTTCCACCACCGGCTCATCCACCACGGTGATTGGCAAGTCCGGATGGCGCCCGAGGGGATACCGGAATTCGTGCCGCCCCAGTACCTCGATCCGCTACAGGTGCCACGGCGCAACACTCTCCATCGCGTCGTGACCTGACCTTCGCCCCATCCCGAGGAGCCCGCCGACCGCACCGGCGACGGGCTCCTCGGCATGCCCATATTCAGCCCCAGACGTTTGCGTGTCGCGAAAGCCACTTTCGGGACATCACGCGTCGCGAAAGTGGCTTTCGCGACATGCGCCAGACCGCGGGTCTCACCAACGCCTTCACCATCCCTGGGCCGAGCGGGAAGAAATACCAACCCATTCCAACCCGAAACGCCACGCAGACTCCTCAAAGGTAAATGGCCGCCGGTGTTCCCCGATTCCCCGTCATCTGGTCCAGCGCCCATGCCCGTCCGAACTCGGCCAACGCGGGGCCCGACCAATACGCGGGAATACTGATCCCCTTCCACAGCGGCATCTTCGGCCCGCTCAGGGTTCCGTGACTGACCTGCACCTGGACCGCGCCCTCCACCCAGGTGAAGACGAAATGCGCGTACATGAACATCCACGCCTGCCTGCCCAGCAGATCACGCGCGAGCACCGGCCCTTCGGATGGGTACGGCGCCGTGTAGATCACTTGCTTCCGGCCACTGCGATAACTGATCTCCTGGGCTGTGACACCAGGAGGAAGCATTGAAGGCTCCATTCGATCAGTCCTCCACAATGGTGATCGTGCCGTGCCCGTCACAGCCGGAACAACCTTTTCCATCACAGTCGCCGCAGACCGAGGTAAGATAGTTCATAATGCGAGCAAGTTAACGAGCACGACGACACCCGGACAAGCCGAACGAAGCCACTCCATTCCGACGGATTACAAATCCGGAATTATTGCAACAACGCAACGCATTCGACGTGGTGCGTCATCGGGAAAGCGTCGAAAGCGCGCAGATCCACCAGCCCGTATCCGTGTTCCTTGAACAGCGCGATGTCGCGCGCCAAGGCGGCCGGGTCGCACGCGACGTAGACGATCCGGTCCGGGGATCCCTCCACAATGGACTCCACGACCGCCTTGCCCGCGCCCTTGCGCGGCGGGTCGAGGACGACCACGTCCACCGGTTTGGGGGCATCGGCCACCAGGTGTTCGACGCGGCCGGAGCGCCAGCGGACCTGCGGGAGGTCGGCCAGGTTCTCCTCGCCGTCGGCGACGGCACGCCGTCCGGATTCGATGGCCAGGACCCGTCCGCGCGGGCCGACCTGCGAAGCGAGCACGGACGCGAAGAGGCCGACGCCGGCGTACAGGTCCCAGGCCACGCCGTCGCGCGGTGCCTCGGCCCATTCCGCGACGACGGCGGCGAGCGTGTCCGCGGCGGCCGGGTGGACCTGCCAGAAGCCGTGGGCGTCCAGGCGCCAGTCCCGGCCGGCGGCGTGCTGTACGGCGATGCCGCCCGCCAGCTGCCGCGCCCGGGTCTTCCCGTGGACCGTGGACAGGTCGCGAAGGTGCACTTGCCCCTCGCCGTCCTTGGTGACCTCGATTTCGCTGCCGGGCCGCCAGTTGCGCGACACGACGTCGTCGAGCGCGCCGGGGACGGTGATCGGGCAGTCGTCGATCGCGATCACGCGGTGACTGTGGTGCGCCCGGAAACCCGCCTTGCCGTCCTTTCCCGCCACGAGCCGCACGCGGCTGCGCCAGTCCAACGGGCCACCGTCGAGCGCTTCGACGACGACGTCGCGTTCGATCCCGGCGAGCCGCTTCAGCTGCTCCATGACCACGGCGGCCTTGAGTTCACGCTGATGCTTGGGCGTGGCGTGCTGCCAATCGCAGCCGCCGCACTCCCCCGGCGCCGCGAGCGGGCACGGCGGCTCCACGCGTTCGGGGGATGCTTCGAGGACCTCGATCGCGTCGGCGCGGCAGAACGAGCCGCCCTTGTCCTCGGTGACCGTGGCCAGGACCCGCTCGCCGGGCAGCGCGTGCCGGACGAACACGACCCGGCCCTCCGTCCGGGCGACGCAGTGCCCGCCGTGCGCGACCGCGCCGACCTCCAGCTCGATCGTTCGTCCGAGCCAGGTGCCGGTCGACGCGTCCACACTCATTCTGCTTTTTCCTTGTTCTTCTCGGGTTGCTTGACGACCGGGGAAAATCCTCGGCGCACGTCGCCTGCCGCCGGACGCGCCTTCCGGTCGCGTTTGATCGCCTTCTCCGACGATTCGAGCTGCCACGGCACGCTGGTCACCATGACGCCGGGTTGGAACAGGAGACGTCCCTTCAGCCGCAGCGCGCTCTGGTTGTGCAGGACCTGCTCCCACCAGTGCCCGACCACGTACTCGGGGATGAACACGGTCACCACGTTGCGCGGATTGTCACCGCGGACGCGCTTCACGTAGTCCAGCACCGGTTTCGTGATCTCGCGGTACGGCGATTCGATCACCTTCAGCGGCACCTTGAAATTGTGGTCGTCCCATTCCTGGACGAGTTTGCGGGTCTCGACGTCATCGACGTTCACGGTCACGGCTTCGAGGACGTCCGGCCGCACCGCCTTGGCGTACGAGACCGCGCGCAGGGTCGGCAGGTGCAGTTTCGAAATCAGCACGATCGCGTGGTTGCGCGAAGGCAATACGGCCGGTTTCCGGTCCATCTCGCGCAATTCCTCGGCGACCCGGTCGTAGTGCTTCCGGATCGCGGTCATCAGCACGTAGATCGCCACCATGGCCGCGATCGCGATCCAGGCGCCGAGGAGGAACTTCGTCACCAGCACGATGATCAGCACGGTGCCGGTCATGGTGAGGCCGATCGCGTTGACCGTCTGCGAACGCCGCATCCGCCGCCGCACCGTGGGATCGGTTTCCCTGGCCAGCAGCCGGTTCCAGTGCCGGATCATGCCCGCCTGGCTCACCGTGAAGGAGACGAACACCCCCACGATGTAGAGCTGGATGAGCTTGGTGACCTCGGCGTCGAACGCGATGATCAGCACCAGGGCGAAGGCGGCGAGGAACAGGATGCCGTTGGAGAAGGCCAGCCGGTCGCCGCGGGTGTGCAGCTGACGCGGCAGGTAACGGTCCTGGGCGAGGATCGAACCGAGCACCGGGAAGCCGTTGAACGCGGTGTTCGCGGCCAGCAGCAGGATGATGCCGGTGGCGAAGGAGATGTAGTAGAACGCGGGGGTGAAGTCGGCGAACACCGCCTGCGCGATCTGCGCGACGATCGTCTTCTGCTCGTAGCCGGCCGGAGTGCCGGTGAGCTGGGTTTCCGGGTGCTCGGCGAATTTGACGTCGGTGATGATCGCCAGCGTGATGATGCCGACCAGCATCGTCACCGCGAGCACGCCCATCATCAGCAGGGTGGTCGCGGCGTTCTTCGATTTCGGCTTCTGGAACGCCGGGACCCCGTTGCTGATCGCCTCGACCCCGGTCAGCGCCGCCGCACCGGAGGAGAACGTGCGCAGCAACAGGAAGAAGAACGCGAAACCGGTCAAAGAGGCTTCTTCGTGCAACTGGAAGTCCGCGCTCTCGGCGCGCATGTCGGCGCCGGAGGCCGCTTCGATCAGGCCCCAGATCACCATGCCGAGGATGCCGATGATGAACCCGTAGGTCGGGATCGCGAACGCTTTGCCCGATTCGCGCACTCCGCGCAGATTCAGTGCGGTCAGCACCACCACGATGATGACCGCGGCGATCACCTTGTGCTGCGCCACCCACGGAATGGCCGACCCGATGTTCGCCACGCCGGACGACGTCGACACCGCGACGGTGAGCACGTAGTCGACGAGCAGCGCGCTGGCGACGGTGAGGCCGAATTTGCCGCCCAGGTTGGTGTTCGCGACTTCGTAGTCACCACCGCCGCTGGGATAGGCGTGCACGTTCTGCCGATAGGACGCCACCACGACCAGCATGACGAGCGCGACGGCGACGCCGATCCACGGCGCGAACGCGTACGCCGACAAACCGGCGACGCTGAGGGTCAGAAAGATTTCCTCAGGCGCGTAGGCGACGCTCGACAACGCGTCGGACGCGAAAATCGGCAGCGCGATGCGCTTCGGCAGCAGCGTATGCGAGAGGCGGTCACTCCGGAATGGACGTCCGAGGACGAGCCGCTTCAATACGGTCGGGAACTTCGACACCGCAGAAGCGTAACGGGCGGTGCTCACGGTAGGTTCGGCGCTGGTATGTCTGGGTACCTGCGGACGGGTGAACGTCCGACGACGAAGGAGGCAGGGCGTGCACGTGGTGATCATGGGATGCGGCCGGGTAGGCGCATCCCTGGCCGCGGCGCTGGAGCGGCTGGGGCACGAAGTCGCCATCATCGACAAGACCCAGCAGGCGTTCCGGCGGCTCGGCAGTGATTTCCACGGTCAGCAGGTGGTCGGCGTCGGTTTCGACCGGCAGGTGCTGATCGAGGCCGGGATCGAACGCGCGGGGGCCTTCGCGGCGGTGTCCAGCGGCGACAACTCGAACATCATCTCGGCGCGGGTGGCCAGGGAGAACTTCGGCATCGACAAGGTCGTCGCCAGGATCTACGACCACAAACGCGCGGCGGTCTACGAACGGCTCGGCATCCCGACCGTGGCGACCGTGCCCTGGACGACCGACCGGTTCCTGCGCACCCTGCTCCCCGACGGCGTCGCCTCGGAATGGCGGGACCCGTCGGGCAGCGTGGCGCTGCTGCAGCTGCCGCTCAACGAGGGCTGGGTCGGGCACAGCGTGCGCGACCTGCAGGACACCACCGGCGCGCGGGTCGCGTTCATCATGCGGTTCGGCACCGCCGTCCTGCCCGACACCAAGGCCGTGATCCAGGCGGACGACGTCGTGTACGTCGCCGCGAAATCAGGCACTGTCAGCGACGTGACCAGCGTCGCCGCTCGCGAACCGGAAGAGGAGAACTGATGCGGGTCGCGATTGCCGGGGCCGGCGCGGTCGGCCGGTCGATCGCCGCGGAGCTGATCGACGGGCGTCACCAGGTGATGCTCATCGAACGCGAGGCCGACCAGTTCGAGCCGCACACCGTCGAACAGGCGGACTGGGTGCTGGGCGACGCGTGCGAGGTCTCGATCCTCGAGGAGTCCGGGATCGAGGAGTGCGACGTCGTGATCGCCGCGACGGGCGACGACAAGGCGAACCTCGTGGTGTCGCTGCTGGCGAAGACCGAGTTCGCGGTGCGCCGGGTGGTGGCGCGGGTCAACAACCCGGCCAACGAATGGCTGTTCAACGACGCCTGGGGCGTCGACGTCGCCGTCTCGACCCCGCGGATGCTCGCGGCGATGGTCGAGGAGGCGGTGAGCGTCGGCGATCTGGTGCGGCTGATGACGTTCCGGCAGAGCCAGGCGAACCTCGTCGAACTCACCCTCCCGGAGGAGACGCCGCTCGCGGGCAAGGCGGTCAGCGAGATCAACCTGCCGCGGGACGCGGCGCTGGTGACGATCCTGCGCGGCGACCGGGTGATCGTGCCGCAGCCGGAGGACCCGCTGGAGCCGGGTGACGAGCTGCTCTTCGTGGCGACGTCGGACGTCGAACCGGAGATCCGGACCGCGCTGGGTTACTAGTTGTCGACGGCGGGCGCCTGCGCGTACTTCGCGCGCAGGCGGGCCTCGACCTCTTCGTCGGTCTCTTCTCGCGGGGCTTCTTCGGCCTGCGCCTTGAGGTGCTTGTCCGACCGCCGCACCGCCCAGACGACGGTGAGCAGGCCGAGCGCGTACAGCGGGTAGCCCATCGCGATCTTCGCGAAGGCCAGCCAGCCGGTGTAGTCCTCGTCGTAGAGCCAGCGCTGCACGACGAACCGGGCGCCGAAGATCAGCGCCATCGCGGCGGTCGCGATCGAGTAGGAGATCAGCGACTTCTTGTCCTTGCGCCACGCGTGGCCGCTGCCGTTGAGCGCGTTCCACACCACGCCTGCGAGCGGCCAGCGGACGAGGATCGACAGCACGAAGACACCGCAGTAGACCAGGCTCGTCCAGATGCCGAACAGGAAGAAGCCCTTGGCCGAACCGGTCCGGTAGGCGATGAACGCCGCGATCGCGACGCCGAAGAACCCGGAGATCGCGGGCTGCAACGGCTCCTTGCGGACGATGCGCAGCACGGTGATCGCCACCGCGCTGCCCACCGCGGCCCAGATCCCCACCGTGAGCCCGAAGATCGCGTTCGCGATCACGAACACGATGACCGGCAGCGAGGAATAGAACAGTCCGGACAGCCCGCCCATCTGTTCCAGCAGGGTGGGCTGGGGCTTCTTGTCTTCGGTCTTCTCTTCGCCGCCGACGGGTTCAGTCACGATGCGGGATCAACTCACAGGGCTCTGAAGTTCGTAATAGGGGTTGTAAAGCACCTTCTGACCATCACGTTCGGCCATCCGGCCGCGCACCTTGATGGTTCGCCCGGGTTCGATCCCGGGGATCCGGCGGCGTCCGAGCCAGATTAGCGTCACACCCTGTGTGCCGTCGAACAGCTCGGCCTGCAGGGTCGCCGCCTCGTTGGTCGGGCAGAGCTCCACACTGCGGAGTCTGCCGAGCACCGTCACCTCTTGACCCGACCGGCAGTCGCAGGCGCGCTGCGCTCCGCCGGCCTCGGATTTTTCGGACAGATCGTCGGCGTCGAGATCCTCGACGTCGCTGGTCAGCTTGCGGACCAGCCGGCTGAAGTAGCCGCCGTCTTTGGCGGACATAACGGTGCTCCTGTGCTCCGGGGCCCCCGACTTGAACGGCCCGTGCGTAATCCAGCGTAACTGTGCTCGGACCAGGACAACGGGTTTGGGAGAAGATCGCAACGTGACCTCCGCTATTCCGCCTACGACGGCAGTAGTACTCCCCGGCACCGGGTCCGACGAAGTGTTCGTGCGCGCCGTGTTCGCCGGTCCGCTGCGGGCACTCGGCATCCGGTTGCTCGCCCCTCCCCCGCCCCCTGGCGAGAGGCTCGCGGAGGGCTATCTCGAGGAGCTGGACAGGCTCGCCGACGAGCACGGTCCGCTGCTCGTCGGCGGCATCTCGTTCGGCGCGCACCTCTCGGCGGAGTGGGCGGCGCGGAATCCGGGCCGCTGCACCGGCCTGCTGGCCGCGCTCCCGGCCTGGAACGGCCCGGCCGGGCGAGCACCCGCGTCGCTCGCCGCTCGGCTGTCAGCGGATCTGGTGGCCGAAAACGGGGTCGACGGCGCGCTGGCGAAATCCTCCGACGGCGTCCCGGAGTGGCTCGCGGCGGAACTCGGCCGCGCGTGGCGGCGGCACGGCGACGGACTGGCGGCGAGCCTGCGCACGGCGGCGGCCCATCCCGCGCCGTCACTCGAAGACCTCGAGGGTCTCGACGTGCCCGTGGGGATCGGCGCGTGCGTGGACGATCCGATCCATCCGGCGGAGGTCGCCCGCGCCTGGGCGGACGCCCTGCCGCGCGCCGAGGTCGGCGAGTCGACGCTCACCGCCCTCGGCGCGGACCGGGAGTCACTGGGCCGGGCGACCGTGCTGGCCTGGTTGAAAGCCCGCTAGCCCTGCTGTTCGGCGATGTGCTGCGCGACGGCGTCGGGCAGGGTGATGGTCAGCGGGGTGCGGACCGGCATCGGCGCGTCACCGCGGTCGACGATGGTGTGCCGCACGATCTCCCGCAGCACGGCCGGCGCCTGGGACGCCTGCGACTGCGGACCGGCGATGACGCCGCGGAGCATCCAGCGCGGGCCGTCGACCCCGACGAACCGCAGCGCGACGTCGCCGACGATCGCCGACAGCTCCAGCCCCCACTCCCCCATGCCGACCGAGACCTTGGCGCCGTCGGCCCGCAGCTGCTCGGTGAGCTCGGTGCTGACGTCCTTCCACAGGCCGCCGGACCGCGGTGCCGCGTAGCCGCTGACGGTGATCTGGCCCTGTTCGGTGACGACGTGCACCGCGCGGACTCCGCCGCTCTCCGGATCCATCTCGACCTGGACCTGGGAACCGTCGGGCACCGGCACCTTCACCGAGCCGAGGTCGATCCTCGGGATGCCGTCCTCGGGCGCGTCGGCGAGGTCGAAGGGGCCGTCGGAGGTCTCCGACAGCTGCGACTCGATCTCTTCGTCGGCGTCGTCGGCAACTGGACGCTCGTCGACCTCGGGCGCGGCGTGCCGTCCGGTCGGCTTCGCGCGCTTGCGTCCGAAAATCCCCACTAGTTCTCCGTTCCTTCCCTGGCTCCGGCTCCCAGTGTGGCGTGTCCGCCCGTGGAGCCATACCCTCCCTCGCCGCGCTCGGACGGCTCGAGCTCGGCGACCTCGACGAACTCGGCCTGTTCGACCCGTTGCACGACCAGCTGCGCGATCCGGTCGCCGCGGGTGAGCACGACCTTCTCGGAGAGATCATGGTTGATCAGGCAGACGCGGATCTCACCGCGGTACCCGGAGTCGATCGTGCCGGGGGTGTTGACGACCGAGAGGCCGACGCGGGCGGCGAGACCCGAGCGGGGGTGGACGAAGCCCGCGTACCCGGGCGGCAGCGCGATCGCGACGCCCGTGCCGACCACGCCGCGTTCACCGGGCGCGAGCACGAGATCCGAGGTGGTGACGAGGTCGGCGCCCGCGTCGCCGGGGCGCGCGTAGGCGGGGAGGGGGACCGAAGGATCGATCCGGGAAAGCAGTACCTGAACGGTGGACACGGGCGGCGAGACTACCCTGAAGAGGTGGTTGAAAGTGTGAGCGCGGCCGAAGGCGGCGACGTCAAGCATTCAGAGCGGCTCTATGTCCCGTGGTGGGGCTGGCCGTTGCCGCTGCTGGGCGGCGGGCTGCTGGCGGCGGAGATCGACATGGGCTATCCCGGGCTCCGCGGATGGCTGCCGTACGTGGTGCTGATCCCCGCGGTGATCGCGCTGATGATCTCGCTCGGCCGGTCCCGCGTCCGGGTGACCGGTGGCGCCGAGCCGGAGCTGTGGCTGCGCGACGCGCATCTGCCGCTCAAGTTCGTCGGAGACGTCGACGTCATCGACAAGGAAGCCAAGCGCAAGGCACTCGGCCGCGACGCCGATCCGGCGGCGTTCGTGCTGCACCGGGGCTGGGTCGGCCCGGTCGTGCGGGTCTGGCTCACCGACCCCGACGACCCGACGCCGTACTGGCTGTTCAGCACCCGGCATCCGGAGAAGGTGGCCGCGCTGCTGCGCCAGCCCGCCTCGAAGCCCCAGGCATAGGAAAGGGGGCCGGCCACTGGCCGGCCCCCTTTGTTCCTGTTTCAGTCCCCGAAGCCCCTGTCGCGCCGTCCCCTGTGCCCGTAGGCTCAGGCGCAGTCGCGGCAGATGAGCCGTCCGCCACTCTCCTCCGCGAGCCTGCTGCGGTGGTGCACCAGGAAGCAGACGGAGCAGGTGAACTCGTCGGCCTGCTTGGGCACGACCTTGACGGTCAGGTCCTCCCCGGAAAGTCCGGAGAGGTCCGCGCCCGGCAGCTCGAAGTTCTCGGCGGTCGCGTCCTCGTCGACGTCCACGACGCCGGACTGGTTTTCGTTACGCCTTGCCTTCAGCTCTTCCAACGAGTCTTCGGCCAGCTCGTCGGCTTCGCTGCGGCGCGGAGCGTCGTAGTCGGTCGCCATTAGTCCCTCACCCCTGCGATGCTTTCGATGTCAGATGGCCCGGACCCGCGAGCGCGCGGCTCGTGAGTCCTTCGTGCCGCTGGTTAACGTCCCAGCGCCCCTGTTTGTGCCCGGCTGGGCAGTGAGCGAGGTCTCTCTTTTGCGCCTCTTACTGCCGCCTGAGCCCGCGAAGGGTAGCTCACGTCGATACCGGCTCTGCAACGAGTCAGACATTGCTGCGATTACGTCACCCAACAGGGGGAACCCTGCTGTCAAGACGCCTGTCGTCCGAATGGGTTGCCCCCGCGTCGGGTACCTCACCCCTTGGGCCCGGCTGCTTGCCCGGAGTGGCCATCGCGTGGTGCTATCCGGAGGCCCGCGCCGATCACCCGCGCCGCAACGCATAGGCTGATCGGACACGATGGTGAGTTGAAGCACCGTCCGGGGATCCGGGCTTTGGGGAAGGGACTGGCAGGTGGCGTCGGGGAACGGCATCGGGGACCGCGGGGCGAGGCCGTATCGCAAGCACAATCCGCTGCCCGCGCTCATCGTCATCGGGGTGATGGCGCTCGGCGCGGTGATCGTCTGGGTGAACGTCGTCGCGAGCAAATCCGACATCGACGCCAGGGTCCGCTGCGATCCGCCGCCCGTGCCGCAGCAGGGTGTCACCTACACGCCGCTGGCCCACAACGGTCTCGACGACCGCGCGCCGGTCCCGCCGGACAAGGTCGCCGTCCAGGTGCTCAACGGATCCCAGGTGCGCGGCCAGGGCGGCATCGTCACCAGCACGCTCCGGGAACTCGGTTTCTCGCAGATCGTCGAACCGGACGTCGACCCGGCCTACAAGAACGCGGAAGCCAAATGCCGCGGCCAGATCCGCTTCGGTGAGAACGGCGCCGCCGCGGCCCGCACGCTGAGCCTGGTGGTCCCGTGCGCCGAACTGGTCAAGGACAACCGCAAGGACGCTTCCGTCACGCTCACCACCGGCACCCTGCTCGGCGACATCCGCCCGAAGGCGGAGGCGCGCCAGGTCCTCGACCAGCTCACGAAATGGTCGAAGGCGCAGCAGGGCAGCGGCGGCGGTGAGCAGTCCGCGGGCGGCGGTGCCCCGGTGATCGACCAGGCACTGCTGAAGGCCGCTCGCGAAGCCCCCTGCTGACGCTCTCGCTCACTCAAATGTCATGAACGGCCCTTTCCTGACGTTTTTCGTCAGGAAAGGGCCGTTCATGACATTTGGCGGGCCCCTCAGATCGTGCCCACGCCCGAGTCGATGAGCGCCTCACGCAACGGCGCCGCGATCGACGGCGCCACCGCGAACGTCGCGTCCGGCCCCAGTTCCGTGTCCTCCCCCGGCAACGACACCCGAGCGCCCGCCTCGGCCGCGATGAGCGCGCCGGCGGCCCAGTCCCAGTGTCCGAGGCCGTGTTCGACGTAGGCGTCCAGCCAGCCCGCCGCGACGGCGCACAGGTCGAGCGAGGCTGCCCCGTTGCGCCGGACGTCCCGCACCCGCGTCGCCAGTTCCGCGACGAACCGGGCCTGCTTCGTCCGCCGTTCCACCTTGTAGGCGAATCCGGTGCCGACGAGCGTCAAGTCCAGCCGGGAAGGGGTGTTGACCGACAGCGGCCGCCCGTCGAGGAACGCGCCCTGCCCGCGCGCGGCGGTCCAGCGGCGCCCGCTGACCGGTTCGACGACGGCGCCCGCCACCGACACCCCGCCGACCTGCGCGGCCACCGACACGGCGAACCAGGGCAGTCCGTAGAGGAAGTTCACCGTCCCGTCGATCGGGTCGACCACCCACGTCACGCCGTCACCGGCGATACCGCCGCCCTCCTCGCCGAGCACGGCGTCGTCCGGGCGCAGTTCGGCGAGCCGGGCGCGCACCAGCCGTTCCGACTCGTGGTCCACGGCGGTCACCACGTCGGTGTCGGCGGATTTGGTGTCCACGCGCACCTCGCGGCCCGCGTTCATCCCGGTCCAGGCCTCGTGGACCAGTTCGGCGGCCTCGCCCGCGACACGCTCGGCGACACCCTTCAGCAACGTCTCGTCAACTCCCACGTCCGCCATGTCACCACATCCGGTTAAAGTCTCCGAGGCAGGCTTCTGAATCGTGCGAGAAGGGACCACGTCCGTGGTGGAGGCGACCCGAGGGTTCGGTATCGACATCGGCGGCAGCGGGATCAAGGGCGCGCTGGTGGACTTGGCGCAGGGACAGCTGATCGGCGACCGGATCCGCATCGACACGCCGAAGCCGTCGACCCCGGAGGCGGTGGCGGACGTCGTCGCCGAGATCACCGGCCAGGCGGGCTGGGACGGCCCGGTGGGGGTCACGCTGCCCGCGGTGGTCAAGAAGGGGGTCGCGCACACCGCGGCCAACATCGACCGCAAGTGGATCGGCACCGACGCCGACGCCCTGTTCGCCAAGCGGCTCGGCCGGGGCGTGGACGACATCGCGATGCTCAACGACGCGGACGCCGCCGGCATGGCCGAGATCCGCTGGGGCGACCCCGTGGCCCGGCGCGGCGTGACGGCGCTGCTGACCTTCGGCACCGGCATCGGCAGCGCGGTCTTCCAGGACGGCAAGCTCGTGCCCAACACCGAGTTCGGCCACATCGAGGTCGACGGCTTCGACGCGGAGAAGAAGGCCGCGGCGTCGGTGAAGGACAACGAGGAGCTGTCGTATCCCGAATGGGCGGAACGGGTGAACAGGTATCTCTCCGTGCTGGAAAACCTGATCTGGCCGGATCTGTTCATCGTCGGCGGCGGGGTCAGCAAGAAGTCGCACAAATGGGTCCCGCTGCTGGACATCCGCACGCCGGTCATCGTCGCGTCGTTGCAGAACAACGCGGGCATCGTCGGCGCCGCGGCCGCCGCGGCGGAGGGCATCGAGCACTGACCCGACCGCGCTGACATCCACCCCGCGGATGTCACTTCGGCGCGTCGCACGGCGTGTCGCGCCCGCCGGTCGGTGGTCCGCGCCGCGACGCTGTCACGTATCGTCGTTACAATGGAACACGGCCCCCGGCGGCGGCACTCACGAGAACGAGGGAAACCGCAGGCCGAGGGGTGTTCCCCGAAGTTTGAGGCAGCCGAGACCATCACGCCTCGGCTCGTCATGATCGACCGCTGCGAAAGGGCGTAAGTGGCAGCCGCAAGAACCGCAACCCGAAGCGGGACGAAGACAGCGACCGCAGCCGGCGAGCCGGCCGACGAGGCAGCCACCGACGCGGCGAAGCCCGCGGCGCGCAAGACCGCCGCCAAGGCGGCCGGCGCGAAGAAGGCCCCGGCGAAGAAGGCTCCGGCCAAGAAACCCAGCACCAAGAGTGCGAAGACCGAAGACGGCGACCCGGAAGACGGTCCCGGCGACCTCGACGAGGCCGACCTCGAGACCCCGGATCTGTCCGACCTCGAAGAGGTCGAGGTGGATGTCGTCGACGCTTCCGTCACCGAGGAGACGGACGAGGACGCGGAGTCCGAGGAGGACGTCGAAGAGACGCCCGCCCGCGGGCGCCGCACGTCGACCGACAAGAACGCCGGCAAGTCTTCCGACAACCCGGACTTCGTCTGGGACGAGGAAGAGTCCGAGGCGCTGCGCCAGGCCCGCAAGGACGCCGAGCTCACCGCTTCGGCCGACTCGGTCCGCGCGTACCTCAAGCAGATCGGCAAGGTCGCCCTGCTGAACGCCGAGGAGGAGGTGGAGCTCGCCAAGCGCATCGAGGCCGGGCTCTACGCCGCCGAGCGCGTCCGCAACGCCGAGGAGGAGGGCGAGAAGCTCGTCACCCAGATGCGGCGAGACCTCAAGTGGATCGTGCGCGACGGTGAGCGGGCGAAGAACCACCTCCTGGAGGCGAACCTCCGGCTCGTGGTCTCGCTGGCCAAGCGCTACACCGGCCGCGGCATGGCGTTCCTGGACCTGATCCAGGAGGGCAACCTCGGTCTGATCCGCGCGGTCGAGAAGTTCGACTACACCAAGGGCTACAAGTTCTCCACGTACGCCACCTGGTGGATCCGTCAGGCGATCACCCGCGCGATGGCCGACCAGGCCCGCACCATCCGTATCCCGGTGCACATGGTCGAGGTCATCAACAAGCTCGGCCGCATACAGCGTGAACTGCTGCAGGACCTCGGTCGCGAGCCCACCCCCGAAGAGCTCGCGAAGGAAATGGACATCTCCCCGGAGAAGGTCCTCGAGATCCAGCAGTACGCCCGCGAGCCGATCTCGCTCGACCAGACCATCGGCGACGAGGGCGACTCGCAGCTCGGTGACTTCATCGAAGACTCCGAGGCCGTCGTCGCGGTCGACGCGGTGTCGTTCACGCTGCTGCAGGACCAGCTCCAGTCGGTGCTGCAGACGCTGTCCGAACGTGAGGCGGGAGTGGTGCGGCTGCGGTTCGGCCTCACCGACGGCCAGCCGCGCACGCTCGACGAGATCGGCCAGGTGTACGGGGTGACCCGTGAGCGCATCCGGCAGATCGAGTCGAAGACGATGTCGAAGCTGCGTCACCCGTCGCGTTCGCAGGTGCTGCGCGACTACCTGGACTGAGCCCAGGGTTCACGGAAGACCCCGTCACCGTTTCGGTGGCGGGGTTTTTCGCGTCCGGTGTCGAATCGCGGCCCGCCCGTTCGACGCGTGGGTATGACGAAACCTCACGCCACCAAGAACCTCGACCGCTACGGAGCCGCGGAACTCCCCTGGAGCCGCGCGCGGGACGTCCTCGCCGAGGACACCCCGACCGCCGACCTGACCTTCTTCGTGACCACCGTGCGTCCCGACGGGCGTCCGCATTCGGCGGGCGTCGGCGCCGTCTGGGTGGACGACGTCCTGTACTTCAAAGGCGGGCCGGGCACCCGCCGGTCCCGCAACCTGGCCGCGAACCCGGCGTGCGCCGTTTCGGTGCGGCTGCGGGGAATCGACCTCACGATGGAGGGCGAGGCGCACCGGGTCACCGATCCGGCGACGCTGGAACGGGTCGCGGCGGTCTACCGGACGGGCGGCTGGCCCGCGACGGTGGAGGGCGACGCGCTCACCGCGCCGTTCAGCGCGCCCAGCGCGGGCGCCCCGCCCTGGCATCTGTACCGCCTGGCCCTGCGCCGGGCCATCGGCGTGGCGGGCGCCGAACCCCATGGCGCCACGCGCTGGGACTTCACCCCGTGAGGTCCGGGCTCAGGGGCGACCGGTCAAGGTGGTCCACGGGACGTGGACGGTCACCCGCTCCCGGAGCTGTTCGTTCATCAGCCACAGCTCCCCCGTCGCCGGCCAGTACGACAGGTTCTGCGAGTTCACCGGCGCCCGCCCGCTCAGCCGCGACGTCGAGGTGCCACCGACCCCGCCGTGCAGGCACGAAGGATGGTCGCCCGCCACCCCGGCGTACTCGGGGCACACACCGGTCAGCACGAAATATCCGTTGCGCGCCACCGATCCCTGCATGCCCCACACCGGCGACACGAAGCCTTCCTTCGCGTGCACGGTGCCGTCGGCCGACACCTTGGGCAGCCCGGTCGCGCGGTCGAACGGCCACCGCAGCACCCGGCCGCCCGCCGCGTTCGGGATGTGCTCCGCGGTCACGATCGAGCCGTCACCGTGGTCGAACGACATCGTCGCGAGACACGGCCGGATCCCGGGCGCGTTGGTGCAGCCACCGCCGCCGGGGTACCAGTAGGCGCCGATCTGCGGCATCGCGTAGTCGTAGAACGCCGCGTGGTACTTGCCGTCCGGACCCTTGCCGACGACGCCGGAGCTGTCGTCGACCTTCCAGAAGTGCGTGGTGTCGAAGACCCGCACCACACCCCCGGTGGTCGCGACGAACAGCCGGTTCCCGATCCAGGTCATCCCGTGACCGTGTCCTTGCACGACGGCGAAGTTGTCGTTCGACGTCGGTTCGACGAGCAGCACGTGCCGGTAGCCCAGCCCGGTGGCGTCCACAAAGGACAGACGCACCATGGTGTCGCCGGGCGTGTGCCACGACGTCGCCACCACCCGTTTGCCGCCGACCTTCCCGGTCGCCGCGTCCGCGTCACCGGAACCGGTCAGTCCCTGCGGGATCCAGTCGTTGGTCTTGTCGTCGTTGGCGTCTTCCCAGCAGAATCCCGCCGGGTTCAGCGCCGCCGCGAGATACGTGGCGTGGCACAGCGGCCGCGCCTTCCGGTTCGCCGACGACAGGATCTCCGGCAGCCCGCGTGCCGGGAGGTGGTCCTCCAGCGCGGCGATCCGGGCGCCGTAGGTGCCGAAGCTCGAACCGGAGGTCCAGCGGAAACCGTCGACCGTGGCCGCGTCCATCTTCGGGAAGGCGGCCGCGGCGGAGGCCACGCCCGGGATGAACGCGAACACCAGCAGGAGTGAAGCGAGAAGTCCCAGCCTCTTCATGCCCGCGAGCCTCCCGGCCGCGCGCATACTTTCGATACAAACCCGCGTCAGGACACGGAAAGCCCGCGCTCGGCCAGGGATTCCTCGACGCGCAGCCGTTCGATCTCCCGGTCGAAACCCTCCGGCAGTTCGGCCAGCCGGTGCTCCACCTCGACCTCCCGGCAGGCCTGGACGAGCAGCGCGTCGTACGCCTGCCTGGTGCCGTACCGGCGGACGGCGGAGGCGCCGGACGGAAGCTCCGCGAGCAGCCGGTGCACCCGGCGGAGATCGGCGGCGAGTTTCTCGATGGGCGGCCCGGCCGGGAGTTCCGGTCGGCGGCGGCCGCGCCACCACCGCAGCCCGGCCGGCACTTTCAGCGCGCACCAGAAAAGAACCGAAGGCGCCACGGCGACCACGGCGTACAGCGCGACAGGCCCGATGGCCATGACTCATGGTAATCCCGCGCGGAGCGCCGGAGAATCCGCGAATCCGGGCTATATTCGCGACTGTGCTGACCGAGGGCTACCGCTACCCGGACACCGGCGACCACGTCACCGGTGTGTTCATCCGACGGCACGAGCCCTACGACGGCTACTGGACGGCCAGCGAGGACCGCGCGCTCGGGAAGGTCGCCGAACGGCTCACCGAGATCCTCGCCCCACGCGAACGGGTCAAGGCGCTCGACGCCGGGTGCGGCGAAGGCCGCCTGCTCCCCTGGCTCGCCCGGTTCTCCGCCGACGTCACCGCCGCGGATCCCGACCCGGACCGGCTGGCCAAGGCACGCGAGACCGTCGTCGAGGACACCGAGTTCTCCTTCGCCGTCTCGCCGATCACCGGTTTGGACGGCGGCCCGTACGACCTCGTGCTGTGCAGTCACGTCATCCAGCACGTGCCGACGCCGGACGTCGGACCGATCCTGCGGCGGCTGGCGGGGATCACCGCGCCCGGCGGCGTGCTGGTGCTCGCGTACAGCCGGTCACCGATCGGGCAGGGCGCGTTCAGCCTCGACAGCGTCGAAGCGGGCGACGAAGTCCGCTCGCGCCGGGTATCGCGCGAAGAGTTCGACCAAGCACTGCACGACGGCGGCCCGGCGCTCCCGGTGCGCCATCTGGACCCGGCGGAGATCGCCGCCGACGCGGCCGAAGCGGGCTGGCGCACCGAGTGGGAGTGGACGTACCACGTCCTCGACGATCTCGGCCCGGCCGACGAGCACATCGACCGCGACGAACTCGTCAACGCCTCCGGCCCGCTGCGCCGCCATCTCGGCCGGGACCTGATCACGGTGCTGCGCCGCCGATGACCGCGGTGCTCCTCACCTTCGCGTGGGCGGTCCCGCTGTCGGAGCGGGAGGCCGGGAAGGTGCTGGACGGCGGACGGGACCGCGGCCTGCTGGCCCACCTCGACGGCAAACTCGGCGACGAGTGGACGGCGGCGGAGAATTTCCTGGCCAGTTACACGACACCGCCCCGAAGACGGGTGCTGCGCAAACGCACGCTCGCGATCCGCGTCGGCGAGACCGGCCTGCCGTGTGAACTCGTCGTCACCTGGCATCCCGCCTATCACGCGATGACGCTGGTCCTCGCCACCAAGATCACCGGAGCGGCGGCGGACGGGCCCGCCGCCGAGTTCGACCTCGCCATCGCGATCCTGCAAAGCCTTCAGGGCCGGGAGACGTCGAACGAGGAGAAAGGGCTGCACGGCCGCTACGGCGAGAAGACCTTCCCTTCGCTCCTCAAGGCCGTCACCCACGTCTTCGAGGACTTGACCAAGGGGTGCGGCCTCACCGAAGGGCTCGGCCGCAAGGGCTGGTGCGTCGAACTGCGGTCCCACGACGGGCATCCGCCCGCCCAGCGGGTCGCCGCCGATCCCCGGCCGTTCTACGGGATGGCGACCAGCGACGAGGGCTGGCGGTTCGTGCCCCGCGAGGTCGCCAGGGACGCGCTCGGCCCGTCGTGGGGCACGCGGTCCTTCGTCGCCGCCTACACGATGGCGGGTGGGATCGTCTGCCTCAACAGCAAGGATTCCGAGTACGTCGAGCACCAGGCCGAGCTGATGCGCGGCCCGTTCGGCGACGCCGATCCGTACTTCGGTATCGACAGCGAGATCGGCGGGCTCGACCACGGGATGCTCTTCATCCTCGAACGGGTCCTCATCCGGATGGCGCTGGCCGACCAGTGGCTGGCGTCGATGAAGCAGACCGGGAGCCGCACCCGGCTGTTGCGCGGCTCGCTCGACGACATCCTCGAAATGCTGCATTCGGTGCTGCCGCCGGAGATCGATTCCCTGGAGCGCCGGCTGGTCACCAGCATGGGCGTGGAGCGGATCATCGCCCAGCTCGACCGCCAGGCCGAGGCGATGGACGAGGAGACCAGGTACGCCTATGAGAACACGGTGAGCGCGCGGGTCACGCGGCTCACCGTGGTGACCGTCGTGCTGACGGTCGTCACCATCGTCCTCGGGGTCCTGCAGGTGCTCGTCTCACTCTGACCGGCGCCCCTTGCGGGCGCGTTCGGCGAACAGCACCACCACGCCCGCGGCCACCATCAGCGCGCTCGCCACCACGTGCATCCCCGGCGGGAGAAGGTGGAGCTGGACGAACCAGCTCGGGTTCGTGCTCCCCAGCAACCGGTTGATCAGTCCACCACCGCCCTGCACCAGCAGCAGGATCCCCAGCAGTTCGATCATCGTCGTGCCCCTTCCCCGACCCGGTCCTTCGGTGAGAGCTCCTGCCACAGCGGCCCGGTGGCGAACCAGATGGCGGTCACGACCCCCAGCCGTGGCAGCCAGCCCCACAACGGGTCGACCTGTGCGGTGCCGCCGACCATGGCGATCAGCAGGAGCAGCACCCCGGCGGCCAGCCCGCAGGCCAGCACGCATTTGAACCAGTCACGCCATTCGGCGCGCAGCTTGTCCCGTCCCCTCGGCTTGGGCGGCGGTGGCGGCCCGCCCGCGAACCGGTGCGCGAACCGCACGTCGGCCCACTTGATCATCGAATGCCCGAACACCACGCTGAAGCCCAGGTACACCGCGGCGAGGCCGTGCACGAAGTTCGCCGTGGCCCCGTTGCGCAGGTCGATGACCGTCGCGACCAGCACGACGATGTCGATCACCGGGGTCAGGAGCAGCAACGCGACGCCGGTGCGCTTGAGCTTGAGCGGATAGCGGGCCACGAGGCCGGCGAGGATGGCGACCCAGAAACCGATCTCCCCGCCGGCGATCACGGCCGCCATCGGGTTTCTTTCGATGAAGTCCCAGATCTCGTTCACGAGCCGAGTCTGTCTGGCGAGCGGGCGGGGCCGCGTCGGCGAACGGCACGAGATCATCGTCATCAGTTCGTAGGACCCCGCGGCGGGTGCCGGTGTGCTGGGATGGAACGGTGCCCACGTTCGTCCCGCGCCTGAACCACCTCGCCGAATGGAAACAGGACCTCGTCATCGCCTTCGGCACCTGGGTCCTGGGCGTGCTGGTCTATCTCAGCGGGATGCACGTGCTGCTCAACGGCAAGGACGACACGCCGCTGTGGATCCGGCTGACCGAACTGACCGTGTTGTGCCTCCTGCAGGTGCTGCGCCGCAAGGTCCCTTTAGGACTGTTGTGCGGGCTCGCCGTCCTCGGCGTGGACATCGCGTTCGGTCCCTCGCTGCCGATCTTCGTCATCTTCACCGACTTCCTTTACGCGACGACCCTGTACGGCTCACGACGGGTCAGCCGGGTGATGATCGGTGTCGCCGCGGTCGGGACGCTCGCCGCGGTCTGCCTGGCGCTCCTGTTCTCCGCGCAGTGGCGCACGGCGATCCTCGTCGCGTTCGCGTTCCTGCCGTTCCTGGTCACCCCGGTGTGGTGGGCGGCCAACGTCCGTCAGCAGCGGGACATCGCCCACAACGAGCGGGCGAACGCGGTCCAGCTGGCCACGATCGGCGAACTGGACCGGAAGGCCGCCGTGGCGGGCGAACGGTCGAAGATGGCACGGGATCTGCACGACGTCATCGCCGGGCATCTCTCGGCGATCGCGATCCAGTCCGAAGCCGCGCTGTCGATGGCGACCGCCGACCCGCAGCTGTCCAGGAAGGTGCTGGAATCGGTGCGGGAGAACAGTGTCAGCGCGCTGGAGGAGATGCGCGCGATGATCGGGCTGCTGCGCGCGGACACCGAGATCGAGCCGACCGCGCCCGCCCGGCTGGCCGAACTGTCCAAACTGGTCGAATCGGCGCGGGCGAGCGGGCTGGCGGTCGAACTCGGTGCCGTACCGGACCGGTCCGCCGACCTGCCCGCCGCGGTCGACCTGACCGCGTACCGGATCGCGCAGGAAGCGCTGACCAACGCGATGAAACACGCTCCCGGCGGGCGGGCCGTCCTCGACATCCGGTCGAGCGGCGGCATACTCACCGTCGAGGTGCGCAATGATCTTCAGCCGGGCCACCCCGGCGACAGCGGGACCGGCCTCGGCCTGCTGAACATGCGGGAACGCGCCGCCGCGGTGGGCGGCACCTTCACCGCCGGGCCGTCCGGCGGCCGCTGGCTGGTCCGCGCCGAACTGCCTCTGGAGGGGTCTTGAGCGACGGGAACATCAGGGTGCTGGTCGCCGACGACCACGGCGCGATCCGTGCCGGGTTGATGATGATCCTCGGCAACGCCGACGGTATCGAGGTGGTCGGCGAGGCCGCGGACGGCGCCATCGCCGTCCGCCAGGCGAAGGCGCTGAAGCCGGACGTCGTGCTGATGGACGTGCGGATGCCCGGGGTCGACGGCATTGCCGCCACGCGGGAACTGACGGCGGAGGGGCTGTGCGAGGTCCTCGTGCTCACCACCTTCGATCTCGACGAGTACGTCCACGCCGCGTTGCGGGCGGGCGCGGCCGGGTTCCTGCTGAAGTCGGTGGAGGCGTCGCGGCTGATCGAGGCGGTGAAGCTGGTGGCGGCGGGCGAAGGCGTGCTCGCGCCGCAGGTCACGCGCAAGCTGATCGCCGCCTTCGCCGCGGGGACCCGTGAACCTTCCGTCGTCCCCGCCGGGCTCGAAGACCTGACCGAACGCGAACGCGAAGTGCTGGCGTGCCTGGGCGGTGGCCTGTCCAACGCGCAGATCGGCACGCGGCTGCACATCGGCGAGACGACGGTGAAGACGCACGTCTCCCGGGTGCTGACGAAACTGGGGCTGCGGTCACGGGTGCAGGCGGCGATCCTGGCGCAGGAGAACGGCGTCGTCCTGGAGGGGTGAACTCCCACCGATCTGCGAGGTGGACGGCGATCTTCTAGCGTGACCCTTCATGCGGCGAACTCTGGACGTGGACGAGGTCCTGAAACGGCAGGATTCCGGTGAGCTGAAACGCCGCCTGCACGGGCGCGACCTGATCGGGTTCGGGGTCGGCATCATCATCGGCACCGGCATCTTCACCCTCGCCGGGGTCGAGGCGAAGACCCACGCGGGCCCGTCGGTCACGCTGTCGTTCGTGCTCGGCGCCGTCGTGGCCGGGATGGCCGCCCTCTGCTACGCCGAACTCGCCTCCAGCGTGCCGACGGCCGGAAGCGCCTACACCTACGCGTTCGCCACCCTCGGCGAGACCTTCGCCTGGATCATCGGCTGGGACCTGCTGCTCGAGTTCGCCCTCGGCGCGGCCGTCGTGTCCCGCGGCTGGTCCGGCTATCTCGCGAATCTGATGGGGCTCTCACCCGACTGGTTCGGCGAAGACGCGAAGGTCAACATAGGCGCGGTCGTGATCATCGCCGTGCTGACCGTGATCGCCGTCCTCGGGATCAAGGAGTCGGCGCGGGTGACGAATCTGCTCGTCCTGGTCAAGGTCGCGGTGTGCGTGCTGATCCTCGCGGTCGGCGTGTTCTACATCCGCGGCGAGAACCTCACCCCGTTCATCCCGGCCGCGCAGCCGCCGACGGAAACCGCCGGGACCCTGCACCAGCCGATCGTGCAAGCCGCGCTCGGGCTCGAACAGTCCGTCTACGGCATCGCCGGGATGGTGACCGCCGCGGCCGTCGTCTTCTTCGCCTACACCGGTTTCGAGGCGCTCGCCAACCTCGGCGAGGAGACCGTGAACCCGAAACGCGATCTGCGGGTCGGCATCCTCGGCGCACTCGGCGTCTGCGCGCTGCTCTACATCGGGGTCTCGCTGGTGCTGACCGGGATGGTGCCGTTCGCCGAGATCGACGCGGGCGCCCCGCTCGCCGACGCCTTCGACCGCGTCGGGCAGCACTGGGTGGGCGCCCTGATCTCGCTCGGCGCGGTCACCGGGCTGACGTCGGTGATGATGGTGGAACTGGTGACGATCGGCCGGATCGGTTTCGCGATGGGCCGCGACGGCCTGCTGCCGAAGAAGTTCGGCACGGCGCATCCGCGCTGGGGCACCCCGCACCGGATGACCATCGCCGGCGCGGTGCTGATCGCGGTGCTGGCGGCGTTCGTCCCGATCTCCGAACTCGCCGACATGGTCAGCATCGGCGCCCTGTCGGCGATGATCATCGTCGCGCTGGCCGTGCCGGTGCTGCGCAAACGGCGGCCGGACCTGGAACGTCCGTTCACCGTGCCGTTCTCGCCGTATCTGCCCATCGTGGCGGCGCTGGCGTGCTTCTACCTGATGCTGAACCTGGACGTGATGACGTGGCTGCGGTTCGCCGCGTGGCTGCTGCTCGGTCTGCTGATCTACGTCTTCTACGGGCGCAAGCATTCCCGTTTCGCGAAAGACGAGCTCAGCTCCACAGACCGGCCGTCGTGATCGCGGCGACGGCGGCCTCGGTGTCGCCGTCGTCCACCACGACCAGCATCCGCTTCAGCGCCGCGGCCACCCATTCCACCGGCTGGTCGTGCAAACCGTTGTCCCCCAAGGACGGATAGCCGTCCATAATGGACACAAGGGTGCCTTCGGCGCCGATCCGCATCCCGGCGGCCAGCACGTGATGCCCGCCGGGCGGGCGCCAGCGCGACGACCACAGCGGCGGGATGCCGGTGTCGAGATAGTCGAGCAGCGCTCGTGCCGGGGTGTCGTGCGCGCCGAACTCGGCCGGGTCGACCTCCGCGATCAACGCGACCCTCGGCAGCCGCCACAGCGCCGCGAGGAGCATGAACAACGAGTGCGGCGCCCAGTCCCCGGTGGCGGGCACGGCGACGAGCCGTCCGCCCGACAGGGTCCCGATCGCCCGCGCCAGACCTTCGTGGGTGGTGCCGGACAGGGCCGCGACCTCGTCCTGGCCCGCGACGTCGAAACCCGCCGCGCGGAGGGCGGCCAACGCCGTGAAGGGTCCGGCGAGCCCGTCCCGCTGCGGGAGTTCGGCCCGCGCGACGGCGACGAGGTGCTCGCCCCCTGGCAGCCAGCGGCGATCGGACAGCCCCGTCCGGTCGCCGTCGATTCCGGACGACATCAGTCTTCGAACGTCCACGACTGCATGATGAACGGCCCGTCGTTCGACGCCCCGGCCGAGGTGTAGGTCGCCAGCGCGGCCTCGTTGTCCGTTTCGACCCCGACCCACATCCCCCGGCAGCCGCGCTCCCGCGCGATCCCGGCCAGCGCGTCGACGAGGTCGCGGCCGATCCCGCGCCGCTGGTAGTCCGGGCTGACGTCGAGTTCGTTGAGGAACATCTCGGTGCCCTTGTCCGGATGCGTCACCTCGGTGCCGGTGATCATCCCCGCGGGCTCGCCGTCCTCGTAGGCGATGAGGAGGTGGTTCTCCTCCCCCGCGAGGAACTTCTCGGACGCCTCACGGTGCGCGGGGCCGTCGAACAGGTGCTGGGCGGCGACGACCTCCTCGACGGTGACGGCCCGCCGGATCTCGGCCACGTGTCCTCCCGGTGCTGAAAGCGCCACAGACCGCTCAGTATCCCGCTCAGAGGGGCGCCGAGTCATCACGTTTCCCCGGGGAACGCAGCGCGACCCCGGCGACGACGGCCAGCGTCCCGAGGGCCTCGGGCAGCGCCGGGACCTGACGGAGCCAGAGGAAGCCGATGACGCCCGCCGTGACCGGCAGCAACGCGAGCAACAGCGCGAACCGCGCCTGCCCGGCCTTGCGCAGGACCACTTGGTCGAGCCCGTACGGCACGACGGTGGCGAGCACCCCCACCCCGACGCCGAGCAGCACCAAACGTGGCGAACCCCACACCGCGCCGGTGCCGAGCGCCAGCGGCGACAGCACCACGGTGCCGACCGCGAACCCGACGGCCAGCCCGTCGATCCCGTTCCCGCCGACCGCGACCCGCTTCCCGAGCAGGATGTAGCCCGCCCAGGCGGCCGCCGCGCCGAGGGCGAACAGCACGCCGAGCAGGCTGCCTTCGAGCCGGACGTCCGCGATGGCGACCACGCCGGCCACCACCAGCAGCAGCGCGAAGACGTCGCGGCGGGTCCGCGAGCCGAACGCGGCCACCACCACGGGCCCGGTGAACTCGAGGGCGACCGCGGTGCCCAGCGGCAGCCGCGCGATCGCCTCGTAGAAGAGCACGTTCATCCCGGCGGTGACGACGCCGAAGGCGCCCGCGAGCAGGAACGTGCGGCCGGTCCATGCCGAGCGGGGTGGCCTGCGCCACGCGAGAAGGACGACCGCCGCCCCGAGACAGCGAAGCCAGGCCACCCCCGCGGGGGAGGCGACCGAAAAGAGACCTACGGCGACGGCCGCACCGGCGTACATCGAAATTCCGCTGAGAACGAACAAGATCGGCGACGGCACGCTCGGAAGACGGTTCCGGACGACTGCGATTCCCACCCCCGCATGGTGCCTGACGTGGGAAAAGGTCCTTCGGCGGGGAGTCTTCTCCCACGTTGCGTGATTACGCTACGGCATACGAGGTAATTACCAGTGACAAATGAGACACCCGCACGGGAACACTTGCGGGCCGCCAAACGTCTGGAAGAGTGGAAGCACGAACACGGCGGGGCCGGGAACGAACGTTGCCGGCATCAGTGCCGAAGTGGTCGTAGCTGGATCGATGGCACCGGGCCACCGGTGCCGGGACGGAGGGAGACTCCAATGACTTCACCGACGCTCACCCGCCCCGAACTGACCGCTGCCGACCGATGCGACCGGTGTGGAGCTGCAGCCCAGGTTCGAGCCATTCTCAGCACCGGTGGCGAGTTGCTCTTCTGTGGTCACCACGCCCGCGCACACGAGACGAAGCTCAAGGAAATGTCCGCGGACATTCAGCGGTAGCCCACCAGTCCACGACCACCGGCGGCCGGCTACTCCCCCAGGGGAGAGAGCCGGCCGCCCCGTTTTTCGCCTTCAAAAACATACAGACAGAATGTATGTTAGTGCCATGACGACCAGCGACCTCCTCGGTGAAGCACATGTGGTGGATCTCGGCGACGCCCGCATCCGCTATCGCGACCGCGGCGAAGGGCCTCCCGTGGTCTTCGTGCACGGGCTCCTCACCAACGGCCTGCTCTGGCGCAAAGTGGCCCCCGGCGTCGCCGACGCCGGGTTCCGCTGCCTGACCCCGGACTGGCCGCTGGGTTCGCACGAGATCCCGGTCCCCCACGCCGAGCTGAGCCCGCCCGGGGTCGCGGCGCTCATCGCGCGGTTCCTCGAAGCGCTCGACCTGACCGACGTCACCGTGGTCGCGAACGACACCGGCGGCGCGCTGACGCAACTGCTCATGACCACGAACCCGGAACGGGTGGGCCGGGTCGTGCTGACGCCGTCGGACTCCTTCGAGCGCTTCCTGCCGCCGTTGTTCGCGGGGCTGAGCCCGCTGGTGCGGATCCCCGGCGGCGTCGGGCTGGTGACCGCGGCGCTGCGCTGGCGGTGGCCGCTGAAGGCGACGGACTTCCTCTGGCTGGCCAAGCATCCGGTCCCGGACCACATCCTCGACGCGTACCTGCTGCCGAGCCGCCGGAGCGCGGAGATCCGCGACGATCTGCGCCGGTTCGTGGCGAGCGTCGACAACCGCTACACCCTCACCGCCGCCGAGCGGCTGCCCGCGTTCACCAAGCCCGTGCTGCTGGTCTGGGCGCCGGACGACCGGCATTTCCCGTTGTGGGTGGGCCGCAAGCTCGCCGGGGTCCTGCCGAACGCCGAACTGAAGACGATCGAGGACTCCTACACCTTCGTGCCGGAGGACCAGCCGGAGCGGCTGAGCGGCATGATGGTGGAATTCCTGCGTGCCCACGCCACGACGTAGCCAGACCGAACGCTCGCAATCGACGCAGGCCGCGTTGATCACGGCGGCGCGGACGCTGTTCGCCGAACAGGGTTACGCCGCCGTGCCCGCCGACGAGATCGTCCGGGCGGCGGGCGTCACCCGCGGCGCGTTGTATCACCACTTCGGGGACAAGCAGGGGCTGTTCCGTGCCGTGATCGAGCAGATCGAAACGGAGATCACCGAGGAGCTGAAGACCGTCCTGGGTGCCGCGGGCGACCCGTGGACGGGGGCGCTCGGGGTGCTCAGCCGGTTCCTGGACCTGTGCCTGCGGCCCGAGGTGGTGCGGATCGCGCTCACCGACGCCGTCTCCGTCCTCGGCTGGCAGGAATGGCGCGAACTGGAGAACCGGTACGGGCTGGGCATGATCACGGAGATCCTGGAGTCGGCCGCGGCGGACGGGCTGCTGATCGACGCACCGATCCCGGAACTGGCGCAACTGGTGCTGAGCGCCTGCGCGGAGGCCGCGCTGATGATCGCGCACGCCGAAGACCGCGAAGCCGCGAAGGAGAAAGCCCTGGCCGCCCTGGTGGCCCTGCTGTCCGGCCTCGTGACAGAACGCATTTAGTCCTCTGGATGCGGTAGTTGCACACGCAAGGACCGCATCCAGAGGACTAAATGCGAGCTACACGGTGTCCAAAATCATCTCGAAGGCCGCCTCAGCCGCCCCCAGCAGTTTCACGTCCGCCCCGAGCGCCGAACTCACGATCTGTGTCCCGCCGACGGCCCGGCTGACCAGGCTCCGCCGCCGGACCTCGGCCGCGACCGACTTCACGACCGAATCGGGCAGCACGGTGAGCAGGTCGCCCAGCACCACCAGCTGGGGGCCGAGCAGGTTGACCACGTTCACCAGGCCCAGCGTCAGCCATTCCGCGAACTCCGAGAGCCGTTCCTCGGCGGCGTGCGGATCCCGGCCCAGCTCGCGCAGTTCGAACAGGATCGCCCCGCGCGGGGTGTCCTCGGGCAGGTCGAGGGCGCGGCACAGTGCCGCCTCGCCGACCTCGGTCTCCCAGCAGCCGCTGGACCCGCAGTAGCAGGGGCGGCCGCCCGGCCGGATCGCCATGTGCCCGATCTCGCCGACGTAGCCCGCGCCGCCGCGCAGCGACGAGCCGTCCGCGATGATCCCGCCCCCGACACCGACGTCGGCGGAGACGTACACGGCGTCGGAAGAGCCCCGCGCGGCGCCGCGCAGGTGTTCGGCGATGGCGCCTAGTTCGGCGTCGTTGCCGACCAGGATGGGGATGCGCAGCACACCGCCGAGCCGTTCCCCGAGCGCCACGTCGGTCCAGCGCAGGTTGGGGGCCTCGTGGACGTGCCCGTCGGCCCGGCGGACGACGCCGGGCACGGACACGCCCGCGGCGATCGGCTGTACGCCGAGGTCGCCCGCCAGCACGGTGGTCGACTCGATCACGTGCGTGATCACCTCGTCGGCCTCCCGCATCCGGCCGCGGAGGTTCCAGCTGTTGCGCCCGAGGATCTGGCCGCCGAACCCGACCAGCGCGATCGCCACGTGTTCGACCTGGAGATCGACCGCGAGCACCACCGCCGCGTGCGGCTGCGGCAGGACCAGGAGCGAGGGGCGGCCCGCCCCTCGTCCCGGCCTCGGGACCCGCTCCTCGACGACCCCCGCTTCCGCGAGGCCGTCGACGAGGGTCTTGATGGTGCTGCGGTTGAGCCCCAGCTCGGTGGCGAGGGTCGCCCTGGTGCTCGGGCCGCTGACGTGCAGCAACCGGAGCAAGGTCGTGCGGTTGTGCCTGCGCACCTCGTCTGGTCGTGCAACGGGTGTGCTGGTCACGGACTTCATCATTCCATGCGGACTCAGCGCGGCGACGCAGCCGCGCGGCGCCGGGACAGCGCGTCCACCGTGGCCGCGAGGAGCAGCACCAGACCGGTGACGATGTTGACCACCGCCGCCGACTGCTTCAGCAGGCCCAGCGCGTTCTCGACGACCGCCAGCACGAGACCACCGATCACCGCGTCGACGACCCGGCCCTTGCCGCCGAACAGCGACGTACCACCGATGACGGCTGCGCCGACCGCGAACAGCAGCGTGTTGAGGCCACCGGCCTGCGGGTCGACCGAACCGACCTTCGACGAGTAGACGATCGCGCCGACCGCCGCCACCGCCGAGCAGATGACGAACACCGAGGCGCGGATCTTCTCGACGTTGATACCGGCGCGGCGGGCCGCCTCGCGGTTGCCGCCGACGGCGTAGATGTGGCGGCCGTACTGCGTGCGGTTGAGCACGTAGGTGCCGAGCACCAGCAGGCCGAGCACGATCGGCACGACGTACGGGACGCCGGAGATGACGATGTTCGGGTTCGGCGCGCGGTTCAGCGTGAGCAGGTAGGTCGCGATCGCGGCGACCACGGCGATCGCGCCGACCTTGAACAGCACCATCGGCGTCGGCTGGGTGACCAGGCCGCGCTTGAGCCGCGAGAAGTGCTGGCCCAGTGTCACCGCGGCGAAACCACCGGCGGCGATCAGGAACAGGACCCAGCTGCCCACAGTGGACAGATTGCCGTTGGCGACCTTGAACAGCACGTCGGAGGTGCTGATGCCGAGCGTGCCGCCCTCACCGATGAACTGGAGGATGACACCCTGCCAGGCGAGGAAGAGCGCCAGCGTCACGACGAACGAGGGCATGCCGATCTTCGAGACGAGGAAACCGGTGAGGACACCGATCGCGCCACCGACGGAGATCGCGAGCAGCATCTCGATCCACGCGTTGGCCGCGGTTCCCGACAGCACGAGCGCGATGGCGAGCACGGCGAACCCGACACCCGCCCAGATCCGCAGGATCACGCCGAGCAGGGCGGCGATGGCGAGCACGACAAGGAACGCGATGAACACGCCGTTCCCCATGCCGCCCAACAGGTTTCCGTTACGCACGTAGTGCATCGCCAGCACCGCGGCGGTGACGCCGGACGCGGTACCCGCGGACAGGTCGATCTCGCCGAGCAGCAGCACGAACACGATGCCCATCGCGATGATCGCCTTGCCGGCGCCCTGTGCCATCAGGTTCGCGATGTTGTTCATCGTCAGGAAGGTGTCCGACAGCGAGGCGAACACGATCACCAGCACGAGCAGGCCGAGCAGCGCCGGGAGCGACCCCAGCTGTCCGGCCTTGAGCCGGGAGAAGTAGTCGCCGACGGCTTCGCGCGTCGACATCGATGTCGTGTCGATGCCGAAGTCCGTGATGGCCGCCGACGGGTTGAGCGCGGCGGCCGCCGACTTGCCCCCCTCCGGCGAGGCGGGCTTTGCAGGTGTCTCAGTCATTTCCGGTTCTTTCTCGCCTCTGCTCAGAGGACGGCGGCTTCGGGGCGGGCAAGGCCGAGGTCGCCGGAGCGACCGGCGGTGATCAGTTCCACGACCTGGCCGTGGGTGACGTCCTTGGTGTGCACCTCGGCGACGAGACGGCCGAGGTAGAGCACCGCGATCCGGTCGGCGACCTCGAAGACGTCGGCCATGTTGTGGCTGATCAGCACCACACCGAGGCCCTTTTCGGCGAGACGGCGGACGAGGTCGAGCACCTGACGGGTCTGCGCGACACCGAGCGCTGCGGTCGGCTCGTCGAGCAGGACGACCTTCGAGTCCCACAGCACGGATTTCGCGATCGCGACGGTCTGCCGCTGCCCGCCCGAGAGGGCCGAAACGGGCGTGCGGACGGATTTCACGGTGCGGACCGAAAGCGAGGCGAGCGTCTCGCGGGCGGCCTTCTCCATGCTGGCCTCGTCGAGCAGCCATTTGCTGCCGCGTTCCCGGCCGAGGAACATGTTCTGCACGATGTCGAGGTTCTCGGCGAGCGCGAGGTCCTGGTAGACGACCTCGATGCCCAGATCCGCGGCGTCGCGCGGGCCGTGGATGTTCACCTGCTTGCCCTGGAACGTCACCGTTCCCGAGTCGTAGCCGTGGATCCCGGCGATCGACTTGACCAAAGTGGACTTACCGGCACCGTTGTCGCCGACCAGCGCGGTGACCTCGCCGGCGCGCACGTTGAAGTCCACGTCGTGGAGGACGTGGACCGGCCCGAAGCTCTTGTTCAGCTGCTTCAGTTCGAGGATGGGTTCACTCATGGGGGTTCTCCCGGCTGGGTACCGGGCCGGTGCGCTCCGTCGGGGGAACGCACCGGCCCGGTCGTCTGGATTTAACGGGTCAGGAGATACCGAGCTGCGTGCACGCCGCGGCCAGGTCGCCGCCGCAGATCTCGGCCGCCTTGACGTAGCCCTGCGTCACGACCTCCTTGACGCCGTCCTTCGTGGTCAGCTTCGGCTCGAGGAGCACGGACTTGACCTCGCGGTTGCCCTTCGGGTCCTTCGCCTTGCCGGTGGCCAGCGCGTCGGCGCCCGCCTTGTCGCCCTTGGCCAGCAGGACGGCGAGCTTCGCCGCGGCCTCGGCCTCTTCCTTGATGGGCTTGAAGACGGTCATGTACTGGTCGCCGCGCAGGATCGCCATGAGGCCGTCCGCGGTGGCGTCCTGGCCGGTGACCGGGACCTTGCCGTTGAGGCCGTTCTTCTTCAGCACGGTGATGACCGCGCCGGCGAGACCGTCGTTCGCGGCGACGACGCCGTCGACCTTGCCCTTGTTGTCGGTCAGGATCTGCTCGAAGGTCTGGCCGCCCTTCTGGTTGTCCCAGTTGTCGATGGCCTGCTCGCGCACGAGCTTCAGGTCGCCGCTAGCGAACTTCGGCTGCAGCACGGACTTCTGGCCGTTGGCGAACAGCGTCGCGTTGTTGTCGGTCGGGGCACCCTCGATCATGACGACCTCGGCGCCCTTCTTGTCCTTCAGCGCGTCGGCGAGACCCTGGCCCTGGAGCTGGCCGACCTTCTCGTTGTCGAACGAGACGTAGTAGTCGGAGCTGCCGCCGAGGTTGAGACGGTCGTAGTCGATCGTCGGGATGCCCGCCGCCTGCGCCTTCTTGGCGACGGCCGAGCCGACCTCGCCGTTGATCGCGGCGATGATCAGGACCTTGACGTTCTGCGCGATCATGCCGTCGGCCAGGGTGGTGAACTTCTGGACGTCGCCCTGGGCGTTCTGGACGTCGGCGTCGAAGCCCGCGTCCTTGAGCGCCTTGGTCAGGAAGGGCTTGTCGAAGGACTCCCAGCGGGCGGAGGTGGCGGTCTCCGGCAGGATGACGCCGACCTTGCCACCGGCGGCGGCGCCGCCCGGGGCGGGCGCGGACTGCGAGGAGTTGCCGCTGCCCGAGTCGGCGGTGTTGGCGCCACAGGCGGAAAGCACCAGGCCGGCGCCCACCGTCGCGGCGAGGAGGGTAAGGGTTCTGCTGCGCATCCTCGTTCCTTCCGGATCTTGCTCGCGGGCGGCGATCCTGAAGGACCGGTCGCACCATCGCGCATATGTTGTGGGCGACAACATATGCCGCCGAACGGGTTTCGCGGAAGACGGCTGAATCGATTAAGCCTCATCAAATGGACACGGTTTGGCAACGTGGCCGTAGCAAGACGTACGAAGTCTAGGTGTGCTGACGGTGTGACCGCCACCACTCACTGAGCGTGACGCTCAGGGTGACCGCAGCCCGTTGACCGGGGATTCCGGTGGAGATCATCGGCAGGCGAGGGATGAAATGGCTGAGGAGGAAGCGAGATAACCCTGAGTGAGAGGTGTGTGGATATAGAGACGTTGAACGTCCCTATATCCACACACCCCGTGTCCTGGCTCCTCCACGCTTGCCTTCGTTTATGAAGGATTTGGGACAGTGAACGTCCCAAATCCTTCACCGACAACGCTCCCAGTCCGCGTGAAGGCCCCCTTTCCTCGGCTGAGCCGAGGAAAGGGGGCCTTCACGTGCTTAGGCAGACGGGCGGTCACCAGGAACGCAGGGTGACGATCCGCTCTTCCAACTGCTCCACCGAAGCCATCGCGGTCGGCGGACCGCCGCAGACCCGGCGCAGTTCGTTGTGGATCGCGCCGTGCGGCTTCCGCGTCCGGTGGTGGTGCACGCCCACCAGCGCGTTCAGCTCCTTGCGCAGCGCGCCGAGCCGCTCGCTGACCGACTGCGGCCGCGCGACCGGCGCCGCCTCCTCGGCCTTGGGCTTGCGCCGCTTCTCGTCGGAGAGCTGCTCCTCCTGCCGCTTCCGCAGCAGGGCGCGGACCTGGTCCGGCTCCAGCAGCCCCGGCAGGCCGAGGTACTCCTGCTCCTCGTCGGAGCCGGAGAACACCGCGGTGCCGAACGAGTTGCCGTCGTAGATGACCTGGTCGAGCTCCGCGGAGGCGCCCAGCGAGGTGAACGCCTTCTCCTCCTCGCCCGGTTCGTCCTCGGTGCGGTTGGCCTGGGCCAGGAGTTCGTCGTCCCAGCCCTCCTTCTCGCGGTGGGGCTTGCCGAGGACGTGGTCGCGCTGCGCCTCCAGCTCGCTGGCCAGCTCCAGCAGCACCGGCACGCTCGGCAGGAAGACCGAAGCCGTCTCGCCGGGTTTGCGCGAACGCACGTACCGGCCGATGGCCTGCGCGAAGAACAGCGGGGTCGACGCGCTCGTGGCGTACACACCGACCGCGAGACGCGGGACGTCGACGCCTTCGGACACCATCCGGACCGCGACGAGCCAGCGGTCGGTCGAGTCGGAGAACTCCTTGATCCGCCCGGACGCCTTGGGGTCGTCGGAGAGGACGACCGTCGGGTTCTGGCCGGAGATGCGCTGCAGGATCTTGGCGTAGGCGCGCGCCGAGTCCTGGTCGGTGGCGATCACCAGACCGCCCGCGTCCGGGATGCCGTTGGCGCGGAGCTGCGCGAGACGCGTGTCCGCGGCCTGCAGCACCGACGGGATCCACTCGCCCGCCGGATCGAGCGCCGTACGCCAGGCCCGCGCGTTCTGCTCGGCGGTCAGCGGCTCGCCGAGCCGTGCGGTGAACTCCTCCCCCGCGCTGGTGCGCCAGGATGCCTCGCCGGAGTAGGCGAGGAAGACGACCGGCCGGACCACGCCGTCGGCGAGCGCGTCGGCATAACCGTAGGCATGGTCGGCCTTGCTGCGCTGGAAACCCGAGCCGTCGGCCTCGTAGGTGACGAACGGGATCGGCGAGTCGTCACTGCGGAACGGCGTCCCGGTGAGCGCGAGACGGCGGACGGCGGGGGTGAACGCCTCGCGGATCGCGTCGCCCCACGACTTCGCGTCACCGCCGTGGTGGATCTCGTCCAGGATGACCAGGGTCTTGCGGTTCTCGGTGCGCACGCGGTGCAGTGACGGATGCGCGGCGACCTGCGCGTAGGTGACCGCGACACCTTGGTAGTCACGCGAGGTGACACCGGTGCCGTTGCGGAAGTTCGAGTCGATCGCGATACCGGCGGCCGCGGCCGAGGCGGCCCACTGGTGCTTCAGGTGCTCGGTCGGCGCGACGATGGTGATCCGCTCGACGGTCCGGTCGCTCAGCAGCTCGGCGGCGATCCGGAGACCGAACACCGTCTTGCCCGCGCCCGGCGTCGCCACGGCCAGGAAGTCCTGCGGTTTCTTCGTGAGGTACTTCGTCAGCGCCCGCCGCTGCCAGGCACGCAGCGGGCGGGCCGTGCTGTCCTTCGCCGCGGGAGGCGCGCCCAGCTCGCCTCGATCGCGTTCAACGGTTTCCGACATGCAGGTCCCCCTCCTCCCTCACTCGAAATGCCTGGTCATCCACCCTGACACAAGCGAAAACCCCCACTTGGGTATCCGGCCGCGACGCCGGCGCCTGAGGTGAGGGCACTCCGGGAAGCCTACCTTCCAGCCCCGTGGAACGCCGGAAGCGCCACCCCCGTTGTCGGGTTACTCACCCGAAAACCCAGGGGTGGCGAGCCGAATGGCGCGGCATGGACCATGCTGGACACCGTCAAGGGCGCTCGGCGCCGGCGGAGGAGCTGCATGAGCGAGGAGAACGGCCGTCCCGACACGGCCGCCGAGGTCGCGAAGGGCCGCAGGGGGCCGTTGCGCCTGCTCAGCCGCACGCTCAGCAAGGCCTGGGACGGCAACATCTTCTCCGAGGCCGCCGAAGCCGCGTTCTGGCAGACGTTGTCGCTGCCGCCGCTGCTGCTCGGTCTCCTCGGTTGCCTCGGTTTCGTCGGCGACTGGTTCGGCCAGGAGGTCGTGACCGCCGTCCACGACCGGATCATCACCTTCAGCAAGACGATCTTCAGTGACAACGCCGTCCACGACATCATCGAGCCGACGGTCAACAGCATCCTCACCGTCGGCAAGGGCGAGATCGTCTCCGTCGGCTTCCTGATCTCGCTGTGGGCCGGTTCGTCGGCGATGTCGTCGTTCGTCGACGCGATCACCGTCGCGCACGACCAGTACGGCGTCCGCAACGACGTCTGGCAGCGGATCTTCGCGCTGCTGCTGTACCTGGCCGGGCTGGTCATCCTGGTGGTCGGGCTGCCGCTGCTGGCGATCGGGCCGGACCTGCTCCCCCAGTTCTTCCCCACCGACTGGCGCGACACGGTGTCGTACTGGGTCGGCACGCTGTACTACCCGGTGCTGGCCGTGATGATCGTGCTGGCGCTGACGACGCTGTACAAGCTGTCCCTGCCGCGCAGGCTGCCGTGGCACCGCGGGCTGCCGGGCGCGATGCTCGCCATGGTCGTGTTCCTGCTCTCCAGCATCGGGCTGCGGATCTACCTGAACTGGATCACCAAGACCGGCTACACCTACGGCGCGCTCGCCGCGCCGATCGCGTTCCTGTTGCTCATGTTCTTCATCGGGCTCGCGGTGGTGGGCGGCGCGTACTTCAACAGCGCGATCCAGGAACTGTGGCCCGCCAAGGCGACGAAACGCCAGCGCCGGAAATGGCGGCGGCTGGAAATGGAACGCGCCAGCGAACGGATCCGTGCCGAAGAGGGCCGCAAACTGTGGGAACGGACGACCGTCCCGCTCCGCCGACCCCGCCAGAACGACGAGACCGAATCAGAACAATCGGTGAACGAAGAAACGCAGAGCGAAACCGATCAGGTGACCGAACGGCAAAATTGAGGCCGGTCTGAGCAGGACCTCATCCCGAAGTCGTACTCCGATTCCACCCGTGGTGTGAATCCAGTCCACCCGCCGCCATGAAAAGCTCGCGGTAATCCGCACGTTCCCGAGTTGTCTTCCTGGGGGATCCCGTCATGTCCACGCTGGCCAGACTGAGCCTGCGCAACCGAAGTCTCATCGGGCTGCTCGCCCTGGTGGTGATCGGCTTCGGCGCCTTCGCCCTGCCGCAGCTGAAGCAGCAGCTGTTCCCGTCACTGCAGTTCCCGCAGGCGCAGGTCATCACGCCGTACGCGGGCGCGTCGCCGGACGCGGTCGACCGTCAGGTCACCGAGCCGCTCGAAGGCGGGTTGCAGGGTTTGAAGGGGCTCGAAGAACTGAGCTCGACGTCGTCGGAGGGGCTGTCGCGGATCACCGCGCAGTTCGAGTTCGGCACGGACATCGACGCGGCCGTGGGGCAGATCCAGCGCGTCATCGACGGGCTCAAGGCCCGCCTGCCGCAGAACAGCGAGCCGACGGTCTCCGCGGGGTCCACCGACGATCTCCCGGTCGTGCTGCTCGCCGCCGGGACCACCGGTGACCCGCAGGCGCTCGCACCCGCGCTGACCGGGGAGGTCGCGCCGGAACTGCGCAAGATCGACGGCGTCCGCGAGGTCGACGTGACCGGTGTGCGGCAGCCGCGGGTCACCATCGCGCTGGATTACGCGAAACTGGCGGCCGCGGGGGTCGACCCGTCGTCGATCGCCACCACGCTGCAGACCGCCGGTGCCGCCGTCCCGGCCGGGACGCTCACCGAAGGCGACAAGACGCTCACCGTCCAGGTCGGTGGCGGACCGACCACAGTGGACACGATCAAGAACCTGTATCTCACCCCTTCGCAGCCTTCCCGTCCCGGGGCGCCGGCGGGCAAGCCGGTGAAGCTCGGTGATGTCGCGGACGTCCAGGCGGGCTTCGCGCCGCCGACGTCGATCACGCGCACCAACGGCAAGCCGAGCCTCGGGCTTTCGATCACCATGGTGGAGAACGGGAACGCGGTCGCGATCTCGGAAGCGGTGCGGGACAAGCTGCCCGAGTTGTCGAAGAAGATCGGCGCCGAGATGAGCGTCGTGTTCGACCAGGGCACCCCGGTCAAGGACGCGATCAGCGGCCTGACCACCGAAGGCCTGCTGGGGCTGGCGTTCGCGGTCGTGGTGATCCTGCTGTTCCTGATGTCGGTGCGCTCGACGCTGGTGACGGCGGTGTCGATCCCGCTTTCGGTGGTCGTGGCGCTGCTGGCGTTGTGGACCGGCGATCTTTCGCTGAACCTGCTCACCCTCGGCGCGCTCACCATCGCCATCGGGCGGGTGGTCGACGACTCGATCGTGGTGCTGGAGAACATCAAACGACATCTGGCCTACGGCGAGGAGAAGCAGCGCGCGGTGCTCGACGGCGTGCGCGAGGTCGCGGGTGCGGTGACGTCGTCCACCCTCACCACGGTCGCGGTGTTCCTGCCGATCGCCTTCGTGGGCGGGTTCGTCGGCGAGCTGTTCTCACCGTTCGCGGTCACGGTCACCGTGGCGCTGCTGGCGTCGTTGCTGGTCTCGCTGACGATCGTCCCGGTGCTGGCGTACTGGTTCCTCAAGCCGCCCAAGGCCCCGGCCGACGAACGCGAGGCCGAGCTCACGCGCCAGGCCGCCGAGGACAAGGAACGGCGCGGGCTGCTGCAGCGCGGATACGTGCCGGTGATCCGGTTCGCGACCCGGCGCCGCGTCACCGTCGTGCTGCTGGCGCTGATCATCTTCGGCGGCACGGTGGGCCTGGCCTCGCAGCTGAACACGAACTTCCTCGACCAGTCCGGCTCGACGACGCTGAGCCTTTCGCAGAAGCTGCCGCCCGGCACGAGTCCCGAGGCCAAGGAGAAGGCCGCGGGCGCGGTGGAGCAGGCGCTCGCCGCCGAACCGGCCGTCGAGACGTATCAGGTCAGCATCGGCGGAGGGAACTTCTTCGGCGGTGGCGGGACGGCGACCAGCATCCAGGTCACCGTCGCCAAGGACACCGACCTCGACGCGCTGTCGGATCGCTTGCGGGGCAAGCTGGACAAGCCGGAGCTCGGCGAGGTCAAGATCGGCGCGGAAGCCGGCGGATTCAACTCCGACCAGGTCTCGATCACCGTCACCGCGCCGGACGAGGCGGCGCTGAAGCCCGCCGCCGAGCAGGTCCGCCAGGCGCTGTCCGGCGTCCCGGACCTCACCGAGGTGACCAGTGACCTCGCGCAGGGCTCGCCGCGTGTGCAGGTCGAGGTCGACGCCGCCAAGGCCGCCGCGAGCGGGCTTTCGGCGACCACGATCGGCCAGATCGCGAACCAGGCCATCGCCGGCCGCACGGTGACGCAGCTGCCGGTCGACGGTCAGCGCACGGACATCGTGCTGCGCGCGGGCACGGCCCCGGTGTCGGTCGACGCGGTCAAGGCGCTGCCGATCCCGAGCGCGACCGGCGTGGTCCGGCTGGACTCGGTGGCCACCGTGTCCACAGTGGACGGCCCGGCCGCGGTGCACCGCACCTCGGGTGAGCTGAGCACCACGGTCACCGCCAAGAACACCGGCGCGGACCTGGCCGCCACCACGAAGGCCATCCAGTCCAAACTGGACGGACTGACCTTCACCGGCGGCGCGGCGTACAAGCTCGGCGGGGTCAGCGAGGATCAGCAGGAGGCGTTCGGGAACCTGTTCCTCGCGCTGCTGGCCGCGGTCGCGATCGTGTACCTGATCATGGTGGCGACGTTCCGCAGCCTGATCCAGCCGCTGATCCTGCTGGTGTCGATCCCGTTCGCGGCGACCGGCGCGATCGGGCTGCTGCTGGCCACCGGGACCGCGCTGGGCCTGCCCGCGCTGATCGGGATGCTGATGCTCGTCGGCATCGTGGTGACCAACGCGATCGTGCTGATCGACCTGATCAACCAGTACCGGGCTTCGGGGATGAGCGTCGCCGACGCCGTCGTCGAAGGCGGCAGGCGACGGCTGCGGCCGATCCTGATGACCGCGGCGGCGACCATCTTCGCGCTGGTCCCGATGGCGCTCGGGCTGACCGGGCAGGGCGGGTTCATCGGGCAGCCGCTGGCGATCGTGGTGATCGGCGGGCTGGTCAGCTCGACCCTGCTGACGCTGATCCTGGTGCCGACGCTGTACACGATGGTCGAGACGCGGAAGGAGAAGCGCCGCGCGAAGAAGGCGGCCCGCCGGTCCCCTTCGGCGGCGCCGTCCTCCGAGACGCTGACGCCGGAGCCGAGCGCGTAGACCTGGGGGCGGGGGAGGAAGGCACGCCGGGGCCGGGTGGGCGCCCGGCGTGCCTTTCGCATTCAGCCGACTAATTGCATGGGCGTGTCACGCCTTGCGGAACCGCCACGTCTTGCTGTCGAAGGCCACGCACCACGAAGGCGAGAGCACGACGACCCGCAGGGTCCCGTCGGCGGCGACGTCGATGCCCTCGGTCTCGAAGTTCCCGCTGCAGGTGCTCTTGAGGGGCAGTTGCCCCAGCGACGTCACACGCCCGGTCACGTCCGAACCCGACAGCGCGCCGGAAAGATCCACCTGCAGCAGCGGCTTCGTGGTCCCGAACAGCGAGCCCTCGGGGTCGTCGGACGAGCACAGCAGCCGGGTCGCGGTGACGAAGTCGCAGCCCTGGATGTCCCGCACGGGTTTGTCGAGCCGGATCGCGGACGAGTACGGCAGGTTCGCCGAGGGATTCGTATGCGCGACGCCGGGCATCGGGTGCACGAGGAGGCGGTCCATCGTGCCCCACTCGCCCGCCACCATCCAGCGCGCGTCCGGGGTCACGGCGGCGAACGAGTTGTTGTTCGCCTCCCACGATTCCAGCGTATGCGTGTAGTTCGCCCACTTCCCGTCGGGCGACTCGACGCGGAAGAGCTTCGCTCCCCGGTCGTCGCGCTGGTACGGCTCGACGTACCAGCCCTGCGCGGAGCCCGGGTCGCCGACGTGGTTCCAGCCCTGGGTGGAGAGGCTCATCGGGACGGTCGCGATCCCGGTGTAGCGGTAGATCGTCCCGGACGGCCGTTCGATGGTGGCGAGGCCCTGGCCCTCGTCGAGCGGGCGGGCGTTGTCCGAACCGACCGTGGTCCAGCCGGTGACGGCCTGGGCGGCGGCGGGTGAGAACACCGCGACCAACGCGGCGATGGCGAGCACGATCCCGGTTCTACGCATGAAGGCTCCGTCCCGGCTGGGTTTCGCTGGCGGGTACTGATTACCAGCGAAAACCGGGACGGGCAGCCGCCATGTGAAGGATTTTCAGATTTTGTCCGGTATCGGACACCGGACGGACACTCAGTCGCCCGGCTTGAGACCGTCGTAGATCTTCTTGCAGTCCGGGCAGACCGGCGAACCGGGCTTCGCCGACTTCGTCACCGGGAAGACCTCACCGCACAGCGCCACCACGTGCGTGCCCATGACCGCGCTTTCGGCGATCTTGTTCTTGCGCACGTAGTGGAACATCTTCGGCGAATCGTCGTCGGTGCCGTCGGTGCCCTCGGGACGGGTATCCGGCTTCGGAAGGGTCTGAGTACTCACCCCTCCATAATGCCCCAAATCCTCCTGCGCACACCGGCGACCTGGCAGGATCTCGCCCATGTTCCAGAAGGTGCTCGCGACGTTCGGCTCGGGCGGGGCGAAGATCGACGCCCGGCTGCTCGACCGCACGGTCTCCCCCGGCCGCCCGTTGCGCGGCGAGGTTCTGCTGCTCGGCGGCGAAGTCGATCAAGAGATCAACGGTCTCTCGGTCAAACTGCTCGCCAGGGTCACGCTCCCGGACGAACGCCGCCCCGGCGTCGAGGACCTCGAGTTCGGCACCCAGCAGCTCGCGGGCAACGAGCGCATCGGCCCCGGCCAGCAGGTCCGCATCCCGTTCGAGGTCGCCCTGCCCTGGGAGACGCCGATCTCCAGCGTCTTCGGCAAACCGCTGAACGGGATGGCCGTCGGCCTGCAGACCAGTCTCGACATCGCGAACTCCGTCACCGACCCGGTCGACGTCGACACCGCCGCGATCGAGCCGCTGCCCGCGCAGAAACGGATACTGGACGCCTTCAGCCGGATCGGCTTCGTCTTCCGCGAGGCCGTGCTGGAACGCGGCCGGGTCGACGGCGCGGTCCAGCAGCTTCCCTTCTTCCAGGAGATCCGCTTCTCCCCCTCGCCGCGGTTCGCGCCCGTCTTCACCTCGGTGGCGGTGACCTTCCTGTCCTCGCCGTCGGAGACGCAGGTCGTGCTGGAGGTGACCAAACGGGTCCGGGTGTCCAAGAGCGGCGGCTTCGGCGGACGCGGCCAGGAGTTCCTCGGCCTGTTCAAGGTCGACCACGCCGCACTGGAGCGGGTCAAGTGGGAGCCGCAGCTCGAAGGCTGGCTGCACGAGGTGGCCAAGGCACGCGGGATCTTCGACTGATGGACTGGCCGACCGCGATCACCCGGCTCGGTGGCGATCACCGGATCGCCGCCGTCGCGTGGAACGACCTCCAGGCCCGCTACGCCGAGCCGCACCGGCGCTACCACGATCTCGGGCACGTCACTGCCGTCGCCCGCGACAGCGGAGCCCTCGCCGTCGCCTTCGGTCTCGGCGCCCGCGAGCGGGCCCTCGTCGCCATCGCGGCGTGGACGCACGACGTCGTCTACGACGCCCGCCCCGGCGAGGACGAGCAGGCCAGCGCCGCCTGGACCCGCGATGAACTCACCAACGCCGGTGTCCCCGCGGCCGACGTCGAACGCGCCGGCGAGCTGATCCTCAGCACGATCCACCACGCCGCCCCCGACGAAGACCTCCTCGCCACCGCGCTGCTGGACGCCGATCTGGCGATCCTCGGCGCCGCGCCGGAGGACTACGAGCAGTACGCGGACGGTGTCCGGGAGGAGTACTCGATCTACTCCGACGAGGACTGGCGGGCGGGTCGCGCGGCCGTGCTGGAAAACCTGCTGGCCAGGCCGCGGCTGTACCGCAGCGACATCGGGCGGGCACGCTGGGAGGCCAAGGCGCGCGAGAACCTCTCGAACGAACTGACCCGATGGCGTGACGCGGACCCACATCACCGATGATGTTCGTTCGTGACTCCGCAACTGTCCCTTCACGAAGAGGTCGCCTCCGCCCTCGCCGCCGGTGACCCCGTCGTCGCGCTGGAGAGCACCATCCTCTCCCACGGTCTCCCGCCCGGCCGCAACCTCGACGTCGCCCGGCGGCTGGAGAAGGTCGTGCGCGACGGCGGCGCCGTCCCCGCGACCATCGCCGTCCTCGACGGCGTCCCCCTGATCGGCCTCACCGGCGAGCAGCTGGAACGCGTGTGCGCGCCCGGCGCGGACCTGGACAAGCTCTCCCTGCGCGACATCGGCCCGGCCGTCGGCCTCGGCCGCTCCGGCGCGACCACCGTCGCGAGCACCGCGGCACTCGCCGCCGCGGCCGGGATCGGGATGTTCGCCACCGGCGGGCTCGGCGGCGTGCACCAGGGCGCGGCGCAGAGCTGGGACGTGTCGGCGGATCTGGGCGTGCTCGCGAAGGTGCCGACCACGGTCGTCTGCTCGGGTGTGAAGTCGGTCCTCGACATCGCCGCGACCCTCGAAGTGCTGGAGACCAACTCGGTCCCCGTGCTGGGTTACCGCACCGGCGAGTTCCCGGCGTTCTACCTCCGTTCGTCCGGTTTCGAGGTGCCGTGGCGGGTCGACGACGCCGCGCGGGCCGCCGCGGTCATCGCCGCGCACCGGGCGCACGCGTCTTCCGGTGTCCTGCTGGCGAATCCGATCCCGGAAGCGTCCGAAATGGACCGGGAACTGCACGACCGGCTGCTCGCCGAAGGACTGGAACTCCTCAAGACCCGTGGCGTGCACGGAAAGGACGTCACGCCGGTGCTGCTGGAGCACTTCCACACCGCCAGCGAGGGCGTGAGCCTCGACGCGAACGAGGCCCTGGTGCTGTCCAACGCGGAACTGGCGACCGAGGTCGCCGTCGCGCTCGCCGGGACGACCGCATGAGCGGCATCGTCGTCGTCGGCGACGTCGGTCTCGACGTCGTCGCGCGGCACGAAGGTCCCATCCCGCACGGTGGCGACATCCGCGCGAAGGTCCACTTCACCAGCGGCGGCGCGGGGGCGAACACCGCCCTGTGGCTGCGGGCCGAGGACACGGAGACCACGCTGGTGGCGCGAATCGGGGACGACTCCGGCGGCCGCATGGTGAAGAGCGAACTGGAGGCGGCGGGCGTCCGCTGCGAGTTCGCGGTGGACCCCGAGGAACCGACGTTCTGCGTCGTCGTGCTCGTCGACGGGGCGGGTGAGCGGAGCATGCTCGCCGACCGCGCGGCCAACGCGAAGTTCAGCCCGGAGGACATCACCGAGGCGGCCCTGGCCGGGGCGAGTCACCTGCATCTCTCGGGCTACGTCCTGCTGTACCCGTCGTCACGGCCCGCGGCGCTCGCGTCGCTGGCGGCGGCGAAGAAGGCCGGGCTGACGACGTCGGTCGACCCGCAGGCGGCGACGCTGATTACCGATCCCGCGGCCTTCCTCGACGACGTGCGCGGCGTGGACCTGCTGATGCCGAACACCAGCGAGCTGGTCGCGCTGACCGGGTCGAGTGATCCCGAGGCGGCGAAAGAACTGCTGGACTACGTCGGCGAGGTCGTGGTCACCGCCGGTCTCGACGGCGCCAGCTGGGTGGACGCGAGCGGCACCATCACCTCGGTGCCCGCGCAGCCGGCGGAGTGCGTCGATTCGACCGGTGCCGGGGACGCCTTCGACGCCGGTGTGCTGGCGGCGTGGCTGCGCGGCGAGTCCACGGTGGAGGTGCTTCGGGCCGGGACGCGGCTGGGTGCCCAGGCGGTCGCGAAGGTCGGGCCGCAGCCTTAAGCCTCACCGAACGCTATGAACGGTCCGTTCCTGGCAAATTTCGCAAGGAACGGACCGTTCATAGCACGCGCGAACCGAGTCAGCCGCCGTCGATGACGCGGTGACCGGAGCTTTCGATGCGGGTCGGTTCGGCCTGGTACCGGTTGACCTTCTCGCTCTTGCGCGGCGGCCGGTCGTTGGCCACCAGGACGGCGATCCACGGCAGCGGGATCGAGATCGCGATCAGCGCCAGCGCGAGCCACCAGGTCTGGTAGAAGATCCCGGCGAGGATCAGGCACGGGATGCGGAACGACATCATGATGATGTACTTCCGCTTCCGCTTGGCCAGCTGGTCTTCGTAGGACGGGGCGGCTTCGGTGATCAGCACCGGAGCGGGTTCCCTCGGTTCGGGACCGTGGGCGGGCGCGTTCACAGCACCACCTCCGGCTTCCATGCTCCCACTCCCCCGGCTCATCCGACACCCGGGTGGGTGAGCCGGTGCAAAGCCGCGACCACGAGCGTCTCGACGCCGGCCGAAAGCGTCGGATGCGGGATGGGCGCGAAGAGCGGCGAGTGGTTCGACGGGATGTCCTGTTCGAAGCGCCCGGCGGTCATCGCGGCGATCACCTTGCCCTCGTCCAGGCCGCCGACCAGCCAGAACACCGAGGGCACCCCGGCCGCGCGGCCGAATTCGCTGAAGTCCTCGCTGCCGGTGACCAGCGGCGCGGGCATCACGCGGCCCTCGCCGAAGTGGTCGCGGAAGGCAGCGGTGAGCCCCTCGGTGGCCGCGTCGTCGTTCTCGGTGACCGGGAACGCGCCGATCCGCTCGATCTCCGGCGGTTTCGGCGCGCCCGCGGTGGCCGCCTCGCCCTGGACGATCCGTTCGACCGCCGCGACGACCTTCTCCCGCACGGCCTGGTCGAACGACCGGATGTTGACCTCGAGGACGGCGTGGTCGGCGATGATGTTGTGCGCGGTCCCGACGTGCAGCGATCCCACGGTCACCACCGCCGATTCGGTCGCCGAGATCTCCCGCGACACGATGGTCTGCAGTTTGAGCACCACGGACGCGGCGAGCACGGCGGGATCCACCGTGGTCTCGGGGCGCGAGCCGTGCCCGCCCCGGCCGTGCAGGGTGATGCGGAGCGCGTCGGTGGCCGCCATGATCACGCCCGGCCTGGTCAGCACCCAGCCCGCGGGACCGGGCACGACATGCTGGCCGAGCACCACGTCGGGCTTGCCGGCGGGACCGAAGACGCCGTCGCGGACCATGCCGGCGGCGCCGTCCCCGGCCTCCTCCCCCGGCTGGAAGACGACCATCAGCGTGCCCGACCAGTGCTCGCGTCCGGCCGCGAGCAGCGACGCGGCGCCGGAGAGCCAGGTGGCGTGCATGTCGTGACCGCAGGCGTGCATCACCGGCACGTCGCGGCCGTCGGCGTCGACCCCGCGCGCGGTGCTCGCGTACGGCAGGCCGGTCTTCTCCTCGACCGGCAGCGCGTCGATGTCGGCGCGCAGCATCACCTTGGGGCCGGGGCCGTTGCGCAGCACGCCCAGGACGCCGGTGCGCCCGATACCGGTGTGCACCTCGTAACCGTCGGCCTCCAGGCGCCGCGCCAGTTCGGCGGCGGTGCGGGTTTCGGCGAACGACAGCTCCGGATGCCGGTGGAGGTCGATGTACAGGTCTTCCAGTCCGGGCAGCGCCGCCTGCAGCGGTGCCAGGACACTTTCGAGGCTCACCACCTCATCCTGGCAGTATTACTCATCGTGAGCACACGAGCGGCCCTCCCCGACCTGTCCGACGACGTTTGCGCGAGGCTCCGTGACGCCTTCCGCCGGACGGGTTACGACGCCGACGGCGTGGTCGGCGCCCTCGGCTCCGCGCACGGCGCCCTCGGGCGCGGCGAACCCGAACTCGCCTACCGCGCGACGCGCGACTCTGGTGAGCTCGGCACGCTGATCCGGCTGTTCCTTCTGGGGTCGACCGAACCGGAGAAGGACGTCGAGGCCGCTTTCGCGCCGCTTTCCCTCGATGACGCGGTCGCCGCCACCCTGCTCGTGCCCGTGGCCGACGGCTACCGCGCCGGTCTCGACGTCCGCCCGCACGGCGACGACGAAGGCTCGTGGTGGGTCGTCGCCGACCTCGACGCCGACATCCTGGGCCGCACGGTCCCCGAAGACCACGTACTCGGTGTCGGGCACGCCTCCCTCAGCCTGATCCGGGCCACCAGCCGCCGCGAGGTCGGCAGCCTGCTCGACGTCGGCACGGGCAACGGCGTCCAGGCGCTGCACGCCACCCGGCACGCGAAGAAGGTCACCGCGACCGACGTCTCGGCCCGGGCGCTGGCGCTGGCCGCGGCCACGTTCCGGCTCAACGAGCTGGACGTCGAGCTCGTCCGGGGCGAATGGTTCGCGCCGGTCGCGCGGCGCCGGTTCGACCAGATCGTCTGCAATCCGCCGTTCGTGGTGGGCCCGCCGCGCGTCGACTACACCTACCGCGACTCCGGTCTCGCCGGTGACGACGCCAGCGCGCTCGTGGTGCGGCAGCTGCCCGGGTTCCTCAACGACGGCGGCACCGGCCAGCTCCTGGCGTCCTGGCTGCACGTGAAGGGCGAGGACTGGGGCGATCGGGTGACCCGCTGGCTGCCCGCCGAGACCGACGCGTGGTTCGTCCAGCGGGACATCGCCGATCCGGGCCTCTACGTCGGCACGTGGCTGCGTGACGCGGGCATCGACCCCCGCTCGCCCGAAGGCCGCGCGAAATCGGGTGCGTGGCTCGACTGGTTCGCCGAGAACGACGTCCAGGGCATCGGTTTCGGCTTCGTCACCCTCCGCCGGGCGGACGGCGCGACCCCGACGATCGTGTGCGAGGACCTGCGCCAGGCCTACGACGACCCGCTGGGCGCCGAGGCCGCGAACTGGCTGGACCGGGTGGAATGGCTTCGTACCAACGGGGATTCGCTCCTCGATGTCCGGTTCCGGGTCCCGGAGACCGTCCTTCTGGAGAGCGTCGCCGAGCCGGGTGAAGAGGGCTGGGCCACGACCGTCCAGCGACTGCACCGCACCGACGGTCCCGGTTGGTCGCACGAAGTGGACGAGCTCGCGACACGGCTGCTCGCCGGCTGTCAGGGCGCTTTGCCCCTGGAGGATCTGATCGTGCTCCTGGCGGCCGCTCAGGGCCTGGAACCGGAGGAACTGGCCGAGGCCGCGCTCCCGGTCGTCCGGGAACTGGTCCGGCACGGCATGCTGCTGCCCGCCGTCTGATGCGGGCGGTGGTGGCGAGGGTCACGGAAGCGAGCGTGACCGTCGGCGACGAGGTGACCGGTGCCATCGACGAGCCGGGTTTGCTGGTGCTGCTGGGAATCCACGTCGACGACGACATGTCCAAGGTGCCGACGATGGCCCGCAAACTGCACGAAGCTCGCATACTTCGCGACGAGGAGTCGTGTGCCACCACCGGCGCACCCCTTCTCGTCGTCAGCCAGTTCACCCTGTACGGCGACACCCGCAAAGGCCGCCGTCCCTCCTGGACCGCGGCCGCCCGGCCCGAGGCCGCCGAACCGCTCGTGACGGCCGTCGTCGACGCGTTGCGCGAACGCGGCGCCCGGGTCGAAACCGGCCGGTTCGGGGCCATGATGGCGGTCCGGAGCGTGAACGACGGTCCGTTCACCCTCCTCATAGAGGTCTAGACCACGTTTCTTTCTCCCCCGCACGGGCATTCTCAGGAAAAGCTCAGGGTTGGTCGAGCAACGCCCCAGGTCAGCCGCCCGTCTCCTCTGTAGCGGCCGGGAACGTTTTCGGACCTCCCGGCGTTGAGCCAAGTGTCCAGCCAAGCTGGGCCGACGAGGAGTAGCGGGTTTTCCACAGGGCCTGTTACGCCGAGGCGGATCCGGCGGACACATCGCAGCACGTTCAGCCCGTGACCGGGGAGGCAGAATGTCAGTCCAGACTCTCGAACGCGAAGCGCGCGGGATTCGCGAGCGCCGTATCCCGGCGCAATCCACCCAGGAGCCGGTGAGCACGGGGGCGCTCACCGACGCCGACCTCGACGCCCAGAGCCCGGCCGCGGACCTCGTTCGCGTGTACCTCAACGGAATCGGCAAGACGGCGCTGCTGTCCGCCGCCGACGAGGTCGAGCTGGCCAAGCGCATCGAAGCCGGTGTGTTCGCCCAGCACATGCTGGACACCGCCGAGGGTCTCACGCCGAAACGGCGTTCGGAGATGGCCGCCCTCGTGCGTGACGGCCACAGCGCGAAGAACCACCTGCTGGAGGCCAACCTCCGCCTCGTGGTCTCGCTCGCGAAGCGCTACACCGGCCGGGGGATGCCGCTGCTCGACCTGATCCAGGAGGGGAACCTGGGTCTGATCCGCGCGGTGGAGAAGTTCGACTACTCCAAGGGGTTCAAGTTCTCGACGTACGCCACCTGGTGGATCCGCCAGGCCATCACCAGGGGGATGGCCGACCAGGGACGCACCATCCGGCTGCCGGTCCACCTGGTGGAACAGGTGAACAAGCTGGCCCGGATCAAGCGCGACCTGCACCAGCAGCTCGGCCGGGACGCCACCCACGAGGAGCTGGCCGCCGAATCGGGTATCCCGGCGCACAAGATCTCCGACCTGCTCGACCACTCGCGTGACCCGGTGAGCCTCGACATGCCGGTCGGCACCGAGGAGGACGCCCCGCTCGGTGACTTCATCGAGGACTCCGAGGCGACCGACGCCGAGAGCGCCGTGATCTCCGGTCTGCTCCAGGACGACCTGCGCCGCGTGCTCGCGACGCTGGACGACCGCGAGTCCCAGGTGATCCGCCTGCGCTACGGCCTCGACGACGGCCAGCCGCGCACGCTCGACCAGATCGGCAAGCACTTCGGGCTCTCCCGTGAGCGCGTTCGGCAGATCGAGCGAGAGGTCATGTCGAAGCTGCGTCAGGGTGAGCGGGCGGACCGCCTGCGCGCCTACGCTTCGTAGCGGCACAGAGCCTTTCGGCGCGGAAAAAGCAACACCCGTTCGGCAGCGTTGACTTATGACCTGCGTCACGAGACCGTCGAGCAGGTAAAAAGTCTTCGCGGTCGGGTGTTCGCGCCCGGATCGCTTTCCCCGGGAGGTCGGGTCCGTCGGGGTGGGCCCGGCCTCCCGAACTATTCGTGGGGCGCGGCGACAAAATGCAGGGCGGAAATTGCATTCTCGCGCCTTCGCGTCGGACGTGCCGCCGGTCACGTGGGGCCCGCCTAGTACCGTGAGCGGGTTCCCGATGCCGGCAAAGGAGCCCGCGCAGTGGCGCCCACCACGTTCCAGTACACCGAAGTCCTTCCGCTCGCCAAGGACACCCGCACCGAGTACCGGCTGATCGGCACCGAAGGTGTCGAGGTCGTCGAAGCCGCGGGCCGGAAGTTCCTCAAGGTCGAGCCCGAGGCGCTGACCAAGCTCGCCAAGACCGCGATCACCGACATCCAGCACCTGTTGCGCTCGTCACACCTGGCGCAGCTGCGCGCGATCGTCGACGATCCCGAGGCCAGCGGCAACGACCGGTTCGTCGCGATGGACCTGCTGCGCAACGCGGCGATCTCCGCCGGCGGTGTCCTGCCGATGTGCCAGGACACCGGCACCGCGATCGTGATCGGCAAACGCGGCGAAGGCGTGCTCACCGGCGCGGACGACGAGCGCGCGCTCTCGCGCGGTATTTTCGACGCCTATCAGGAGTTGAATCTGCGCTATTCGCAGATGGCGCCGGTGAATTTCTGGGATGAGCGCAATACGGGCACCAACTTGCCCGCGCAGATCGAGCTCTATCACAAAGACGGTCAAGGCGACCCGAGCTATGAATTCCTGTTCATGGCCAAGGGCGGCGGCAGCGCGAACAAGACGTTCCTCTATCAGGAAACGAAAGCCGTCCTGAACCCGAAGCGCCTCGCGAAGTTCCTCGACGAGAAGCTGCGCAGCCTCGGCACCGCGGCCTGCCCGCCGTACCACCTCGCGATCGTCGTCGGCGGCACGTCGGCGGAGTTCAACCTGAAGGTCGCGAAGCTGGCCTCGGCCCGCTATCTCGACGACCTGCCCACCGAGGGTTCCGAGCTGGGTCACGGTTTCCGCGACGTCGACCTCGAACAGCAGGTGCTGGAGATGACGCGCCAGTTCGGCATCGGCGCGCAGTTCGGCGGCAAGTACTTCTGCCACGACGTCCGCGTGATCCGCCTGCCGCGCCACGGCGCGTCCTGCCCGGTCGGCGTCGCCGTGTCGTGCTCAGCCGACCGCCAGGCGAAGGCGAAGATCACCGCCGACGGCGTGTTCCTGGAGCAGCTGGAGCGCGACCCCGCGCAGTTCCTGCCGGACGTCACCGAGGACGACCTGTCCGACGAGGTGGTGACCGTCGACCTGAACCGGCCGATGGCCGAGATCCGCGCCCAGCTCTCGCAGCTGCCGGTGAAGACGCGCCTGTCGCTGACCGGCCCGCTCGTCGTCGCCCGCGACATCGCGCACGCGAAGATCGCCGAGCGGCTCGACGCGGGTGAAGAGATGCCTCAGTACCTTCGCGACCACCCCGTGTACTACGCGGGCCCGGCGAAGACGCCCGAGGGTTACGCGTCGGGCTCCTTCGGACCGACGACCGCGGGCCGCATGGACTCCTACGTCGAACAGTTCCAGGCCGCGGGCGGTTCGCTGGTGATGCTGGCGAAGGGCAACCGGTCCAAGAAGGTGACCGCCGCGTGCAACGAGCACGGCGGGTTCTACCTCGGCTCGATCGGCGGCCCGGCCGCGCGGCTCGCGCAGGACTGCATCAAGAAGGTCGACGTGCTCGAGTACGCCGAGCTGGGGATGGAAGCGGTCTGGAAGATCGAAGTGGAGGACTTCCCCGCGTTCATCGTCATCGACGACAAGGGCAACGACTTCTTCGAGGCCACGTCGGAACCGGTGCTGCAGATCAGCTTCCGCTGACAGCCCGGCCAGTGTCATGAAAGGGCCGTTCAGGACGTTTTTCGTCCTGAACGGCCCTTTCATGACATCCGGGGATGCGCCCCTTGAGCGTTATCGCATCTGCTTGAGGACCACGGTCCGCTCCCCCAGCGGCGCCGAAAGCGCCACCGAGATCACCGGATGCCGGATGTCCATCGTGCACATCTGGCCGGTCTGGCCCTTCAGTTCGGTCAGGTTGACGGTGACCCTGGTCCCGTCCTGCTGCGCGGCCTCCGCCGTCGCGTGCCCGCAGCCGCCTTCCTGGCCGCGGATGTTCAGGATCGTCCCGCCGTTGCTGGTGTACACCTCACGCGGGTAGTCCGCGGGCAGTGCCGACGCGTCGAGCTGCTTGTCCGGCAGCTTGGTGCTGCCTTCCGGCACCTCCTGGCGCGGCGCGCCCGGCACCCCCGGCTGGCTTCCCGGCTTGCTGGTCGGCGCGGGAGCCGACGACGAAGGCGGCGCGGTCGGGGACGGCGGCACGGTACTCAGGGTGCCGCTCCCGGGTCCAGCCGCGGGTTCCGCCGCCTGGTTCTGCGCCCCGCAGGCGGATACCGCAACGACGATCAGGCCAAGGCCGATGGCATTCGTTAAGTACCTCATGTGACTGGGACGGAACGAAGCCGCCATCGGGTTGCATCCCGAACCCGGTCAAACGACGACCTTCCGGGTGCCGAGCGGCTGGGCGAGTTTCACCGGCAGGACGGCGTAGCGGATCACCTGCGGGCACATCTGCCCCGGCTTCGCGTGGTCGATGGTCACGGTGACCACGACCCGCTGCGCGTTCTCTTCGGCGAGGTTCGCCCTCGCCTCGTCGCAGCCGCTCAGTTCGAGATGCACGGCCAGGCCGTCGTTCTCGGCGCTGACCTGCACGGGCAGTTGGGTCTCGACCTGGGACGGCGGCAGCATCTTGTCCGAGGGCGGCGGGCCGACGGTCGGCCGGGACATCGGCGGTTTCGCGACCGGCGGGCTCGCCGGGAGCGAGGTGGGCAGATCCGAAGGTGTGGTGACGACCGGAGGGGTGCTCGTGTTCGCCGGAGCTCCGGGGCCGCCCGCGCCGCAGGCCGCCGTCGTCGCGGCGAGCACGATCACCGCACCCAGCGTCTTCGCTGCGTTCATCATGGTGTCGAGACGGAACGAAGCGGACGAATGGTTGCATCATCGCTGTGCCGCACGGCCGCGCGCCAGCCCGAGGACCACCACCCCGGCGAGCGTGACGGCCAGCAGCAGCACGGTGCTCGCCGACGCGAGGAACACCTGGCCCCGGTCGGTGAGCGCGAAGATGCTCGCGGGCAGCGTCCGCCAGTCCGGCGGGTACAGCATCATCGTCGCGCCCAGTTCGCCCATCGACATCGCCAGCGCGAGACTCGCCGACGCCGAGATCGACGGCAGCAGCACCGGAAGCCGCACCCGCAGCAGCACCCGGACCGGGGACGCGCCGAGGCTCGCCGCCGCCTGTGCCAGCAGCGGATCCATCCGCGCGATCGCGGCGGACACCGTGCTGTAGGAGAACGGCAGCAGGATCATCACGTGCCCCAGCAGCACGATCCAGCGCGTGCCGTTGAAGGCGAGCGGCGGACGGCTGAACGCGACGAGCAGCGCCAGCCCCAGCACCACCGACGGTACCGCGATCGGCAGGTGGAACAGGGTGTCGACGGCCTTGCGCAGCTTCGGCGGCGCCGACCGCGACGCGAGCGCGGCCCACGTGCCTAGCAGTACCGACACCAGCGACGCGATGACACCCGTCTGGATGCTCACCGAGAGGCTCGCGAACGTCTCCCCGGACAGCGCCTGCGCGAAATGCGAGCCGGTGAGCGCGCCCGGCAGCAATCCCGTCCAGCTGCCGGCGACCGACGCCAGCACGATCATCAGCAGCGGCGCCAGCACGATGGCGGTGAACAGCACCGCGAACACCACCCACAGCAGGACTCGGCTACGCCTGGTCCACAGCAGCACGGCCGCCTCCCTTCGTCAGCCGCCGGTAGGTTCCGTACAGGGCCAGGGAGAACACGACGTTGACCACCGCGATGACACAGGCCTGCGGGAAGTCGAACGTGACGATCCCCTTGCCGTAGACCAGCATCGGCAGCGTCGTGACGTCCTTGGCGCCGAGGAACAGCACGATGCCGAACTCGTTCATCGCCAGCAGCATGGTCAAGCAGGCTCCGGAAGCCAGTGACGGCAAGGCTTCCGGCAGGATCACCTGGCGCAGCACGCGGCCGGGTTTCGCGCCGAGGCTGGCCGCGACCTCCATCTGCGCCGACGAGACCTGGCCGAACGCGGCGAGCGCGGGCCGCATCACGAACGGCGTGTAGAAGGTGATCTCCGCCAGCAGGATCCCGAACGGCGAGTACAGGAATCCGCCCGCGCCCAGGATGCCGGCGCTGCCGTAGAGGAACGTGAACGCGAGCGCGATGAGGAACGACGGGAACGCGAGCACGGTGTCCACCAGCCGCGAGAGCGTCCGCGCGCCGGGGAACGGCACGAATGCGATCACCAGCGCTAGGAACGTCCCCAGCACCACGCAACCCGCGGTGGCGCCGAGCGCGAGCGCGACGGTTTTCCAGGCGGCGTCCCGGAATTCCGCCGAGCCCAGGACGTCCAGCCACACCGAAAGCCCGAACTCACCGGTCTTCGATTCCAGCGACTGCAGGACGACCAGCACCAGCGGGTAGCCGAAGAAACCGAGCAGGACGAGCACCGGCGGCAGCAGGAGCCACCCGCGACCGGGCTGTTTCTCCCGCCGCCGCGCCGGTGCCGCCACGGCGGTGAGCGCGAGGCCGGTCATCCGACGCCCACCAGCGGGCAACCGTCCGGAATGGACACTCCGACCCGCTGCCCCACGTTCGGAAGGCCGTCGATATCCGGCACCTCGGCGCGGACCTCGTTCCCGTCGTGTGCGAATTCGAGGTCGAGCCGGAAACCCGTGCCACGCCACTGGACACCGCGCAGGACCGCGGGCAGCGCGCCCGGGGTGTCCGCCGCGGTGATCCCGACCCGATGCGGCCGGACGCCGAGCGCGACCGGCTGGCCCGCCCGGAAGGTGCCGGACGGATCGGCCGCCAGTTCGCGGTCGCCGAGGCGGACCCTGGTGCCGTCGGCCTGGATCAGCTCGACCGGGATGAGGTTGGACGCGCCGAGGAAGCTCGCGGTGAACTCCGTCGACGGCCGCTGGTACAGCTCGCGGCTCGGGCCGAGTTCGACGAGCTTCGAGTCGCGCATGACGGCGATCCGGTCGGCCAGCGCCAGCGCCTCGCCCTGGTCGTGGGTGACGTAGATCAGCGTGGTGTCGGGCAGTTCGGCCCGCAGCCGCAGCAGTTCCGCGACCATGTCCTCGCGCAGGGCGGCGTCCAAAGCGGACAGTGGTTCGTCGAGCAGCAGCACCCGCGGCCGGATCGCCAACGCACGCGCGAGCGCGACACGCTGCTGCTGCCCGCCCGAAAGCTCACGGGGGTACCGGCGGGCGTACTTGCCCATCCCGACCAGCTCCAATGCCTCGGCGACCCGCCCCGCCGTCTCGGCGCGGGGCGTTTTCCGTGCCTTGAGGCCGAAAGCGACGTTGGCCTCGACCCGCATATGCGGGAACAGCGCGTAACTCTGCACGACCACGCCGAGGCCGCGCCGGTGTGGCGGCAGATCGGTGACGTCCTCGCCGTCGAGCAGGACCCGGCCGGTGCTCGGCACGACGAAACCCGCGAGGGCCTTCAGGGCCGTCGACTTGCCGGAGCCGGACGGCCCGAGCATCGCCAACGTCTCCCCTCTCGCCACGGTGAGGTCCAGCGGCGAGAGGGCGGTCGTCCGGCCGAAACGGACGGACACGCCGCGGAATTCGACCGCCGGGGTCATCGGCCGACGGCCTTCTTGTACGCGGCGAGGTCGGCGTCGAGCTTCGCGAGGACGGCGTCCCAATCCGGCTGCCAGATCTCGACTCCGGCGAGGGCGGCCTTCACCTTGTCCGCGCGCGGGCCGGACGGTGTGACGTCGGTCCGCGACGGGGCACCGAAGGCGTCGACGGCCTTGCCCTGCACCTCGGGCGAGAGCAGGAAGTCCAGGAACTTCTTGGCGTTCTCGGCGTGCGGCGCGTTGTTCACCAGACCGGCGTAGTACGGGAGGGCGAAGGTGGAGCGCTTGCCCTGCGCGTCGGCCGGGAAGAAGACCTCGAAACCGCCGCTCTTCTCGATCTCGGCGAGGTTCATCTGGACGTCGCCGTTGGCCACCAGGATCTCGGCCTTGGCCACCTTCGGCTGGAGCTTGCCGGTGGAGGACGACGGGCCGACGTTGTTGGCTTCGAGCTTGGCGAGGTAGTCGAGCGCGCCCTGATCACCGAGGACGTGCTGCAGCTGCAGCAGGACCGCGGTGCCGTCGCCCGCCTCGCCGGGGGTCGAGTACTGGAGCTTGCCCTTGAGCGACGGGGACAGGAGGTCGTCCCAGGTCTTGGGCGAGGCCTGCGGGTTGCGGATGAAGCTGAGGTAGTTGTTCATGAGGGCGAAGTAGCGGCCCTGGCCGTCCTTCTGCCCGGCGGGGACCTGGTCGATCCCGGCGGGCGCCGTGGCGGCGAGCAGGCCCTGCGACGCGGCCCGCTGGATGAACGGCGGCAGCGTGACCAGGATGTCGGCCTGGGTGTTGGCCTTCTCCTTCTCCACCCGCGAGGCGACCTCGCCGGATCCGGCGGTGACCGCCTGGACGGTGATCCCGGTCTTGGCCTTGAACTCCTCGATGCGCTGGGCGTACCAGTCCTCCAGACCGTCCACTGTGTACAGCGTGACGGTCTGGTCGCCGGACGCGCCACCGGCGGTCCCGCCGCAGGCGCCCAGGGTGAGGGCGAGCAGACCGGCGAGGGCGGTGGCCGCGAGTTTCTTCATGTCGTCAAAGCTCCTTTTAGGACAGCAGGGTGGGGAGGTCGCGGACGGATTCGAGGACGTGGGTGGCGCCGGCGGCTTCGAGTTCCGGCTTCTTCGCCGATCCGGTGAGCACACCGGCGACGAGCGAGGCGCCGGACCGCAGGCCGGTCTGGACGTCCGACGGGGTGTCACCGGCGACGGCGATCCGGCGGACATCGGTGACTTCGAGCCGCAGCGCGGCGGCGAGGACGAGATCGGGGAACGGGCGGCCACGTACTCCGTCGCCCGGCGCCAGCACGGCGTCGGCGAGGCCGTGCCAGCCCAGCGCGTCGAGGATCGCGTTCTGCGTGTCCGGCGCGAAGCCGGTGGTGAGCGCGACCTTCACGCCGTGGGCACGCAGTTCCTGGATCGTCTGCTCGGCGCCGGGGATCGGCTCGCAGTGGCCGTCGGCGACGAGTTTCCCGTAGGCGTCCTGGAAGGCGGTGTTCGCGCGCTGGGCGCGTTCTTCGTCTCCGTCGAGCAGGGCGCGGAAGACGACGATCTTGGACTGTCCCATCGTTTCGACGACGTAGTCGAGCATGCCGGGGAAGCGGCTGTCCTCTTCGGACACTCCGGCGGCGGCGATCGCGGCGGTGAAGGCACGGATCACCAGGCCGTCGTCGGCGACGGTGGTGCCCGCCATGTCCAGGACGACGAGTTCGGTGTTCACCAGGACAGCTCCTCTGCGGTGTCTTCGGCGATGGCGGGGGAACAGGTCATGCCGCGGCCGCCCGGCCCGGTGACGAGCCACGCGTTGTCCGCGACGCGGGCGCGGTGCACGATCCGGGCGGTGTCGGTGGTCTGGGCGTAGACCCCGGCCCAGCGGCGGATGATCCGCGGCAGCGGCCGGCCGAGCAGTGCCCCGGCGACCTCGGCGAGATGGTCGTACGGCGCTTCGGTGGTGTCGAACGAGAACGGCTCGTCGTACTCGTGGGTGTCGCCGATGGTCAGCGAGCCGTCGAGGCGCTGGACCATGAGCAGCTGCATCTTGGCGGCCGCGGCGATCTCGCCCTGCGGCTGGCCCGCGTTGAGGCCGTCGAGCGCCTCGCCGCGGTACGCCGGGTAGTAGCGGAAGCTGTCCGCGTCGGCGACCGTGGTGGTGAGGGTTTCCCCGAGCGGCTCGGTCTGGGCCATCTGCAGCCGCACGCGGCGGACCGGCGTCGTCCCGGCGAGCTCCTTGACCAGGCCGCCGGTCCAGGCGCCGGTGCACAGCACCACGACGTCGCCCTCGTGGGTCTCGCCCGTGTCGTCGACGACGCCGCGATCGGTCAGGTCGCGGATCTCGCGGCCGGGCACCCAGGTGTAGCGGCCGCTCTTCGCGAGTTCGGCGCGCAGGGCGGGCTGGGCGACGCGCGGTTCGACGGCGGCGTCGCGGTCGCACCAGAGCGCGCCGAGGAATTCGCCGCGCAGGGCCGGGTTCAGTTCGCGGGTCTCGGCGGCGTCGAGCAGTTTGAAGCCGCGGTCTTCGACTGTGTCGGCGGCCGCCCGCGCGACGGCGAGTTCGGCCTCGGTGCGGACGACGGTGAGCGAGCCGTTCGGCCGGAAGCCGATCCCTTCGACGCGTTCCCCGATGCGCTCCCACAGCACCCGCGCCCTGGCGGCTGTCTCCAGTTCGGGACCGCCGGCGCGGCCGCCGACCCAGACCAGGCCGAAGTTGCGCACGGACGCGCCCCTGGCCTCGGGTTCCCGTTCGATCTGGACGACGTCGTGGCCGCGTTCGACGGCCTGCCAGGCGTGCTGGGTGCCGAGCACTCCGCCGCCGATGATGAGGATTCGCACACCGCAGACGCTCGCCTGCGCGCACCAACGCTCCGTGACCCCCGCCCTAACCCCAGGTGAAGTACCTCCGAAATGTGGACCAGACCTGTTATCTTTGCGTTACTTTGCCCCGCGTTTCGTCCTCTGGATGCGGTCGTTGAATCCGCAAATATCGCGTTCAGAGGACTGAATGCGGCGAGTGGCTACTCCACGCGGCCCAGTCGGGTCTCGAAGGAGAGCCGGTCGCCGCGGAACAGCGAACGGACACGCTCGAACGGGACCCCGTCGGTGCCCCACGAGGTCCGGTGCATCAACAGCATCGGCAGCGCCGGGTTCGTCCCGATCAGCAGCGCCTCCCGCGGCGTGGCGAGCACGGTCTCGACCCGCTCCTCCGCGCCGTCGAAGACCACCCCCAGCCGTTCCCGCAAACAGGCGTAGAGCGACTGTGTGGGATCGAACACATCCATCAGCGTCGGGAATCGCGCGGCGGTGAGATAGGTCGATTCCAGCCCGACCCGCTCGTCGTCGGCGAGCAACACCCGTTCGATGTGGATGACGTCGTCTTCGGGATCGATTTCCAGTTCCGAAGCCAGCGACGGACCCGCCTCGCGGCGTTCCAAAGAGATCAAATTCCGGCCCGGCTGAATGCCCTGCCTCCTGAGTCCTTCCGTGTAACTCACCAAGGCGAGCGGCTGGACGAGCTTGGGGCCCGCGACGTACGTGCCGCTCCCCTGACGCCTGCTCAGCCGCCCTTCCAGGACGAGCTCGCCGACGGCCTGGCGGACCGTCGCACGGGAAACCTCGAACCTTTCGGACAGTTCCCTTTCGGTGGGAAGTACCGCTCCTTGGCCTAATTCGGAGATCACGTCGAGCAGATCGACTTTGACCGCGTAATAGCGGGGAATGCGGCCGTGCTCGGGAATTCCGTCCCGGACCGGGCCGTCGGCGGGGGGATGCAGTCTAGGCGAACGCGCTTTCACGATCCAGATCCTAGGCCCGATTCCCCATGCCTGTACTGACCCGAACGAAGTGTTCATGCCACGCTCACACTCGTGGCCGAAAGGGCACCTCTCCGAGGTCGTTCAGCCTTCCGGCGGTTCCGGCGATCGCCGGCCTGGGAGTAGAGGCGTTGGGCGCTCCGGCCTACGCCATTCGTCGGCGACCAGGACCGGACGTCCGTTAATCACCACCATCGGCCGAAAGATCCGAAGAAAGTTGGTTGTCCCCGTGTGTGCCCACCTGCTGTAGTCAGTTGGCCGCAGTCAGTCTCCCTGCCTCCACTGTGGACAGCCGGAAGGAATGAACCCTTGAACATCAAGCGTCGGTTCAGCCTGCTCAAAAAGACCCTGATCGCCGTCGCGGCGGCCGGAACCCTGGCGGGCCTCGCCACGGCTCCGCAAGCCGCCGCCGCGCAGCCGCCGTCCACCGACGTGGTCGGTGGGACCCGGGCCGCTCAGGGCGAATTCCCTTGGATGGTCAGGCTTTCCATGGGTTGCGGCGGTGCGCTCTACACCCCGCAGATCGTGCTGACGGCCGCACACTGTGTGTCGCGGACCGGGGCCAACACGGGTATCACCGCCACCCTCGGCGTGGTGGACCTGCAGAGCACGGCGGCCAAGAAGGTCAAGTCGACCTACGTGTACCGGTCGCCGACCTACCCCACCTCCACCGGTGGTGACTGGGCGCTGATCAAGCTCGCCAGCCCGGTCAGCGGCATCCCGACGCTGCCGATCACCACCACGACCGCCTACAACAGCGGCACCTTCACCGTCGCCGGCTGGGGTGCCGCGACCGAGGGTGGCGCGCAGCAGCGGTACCTGCTCAAGGCCACCGTCCCGTTCGTCTCCGACTCGACCTGCAAGGCGCAGGGCGGCAGCTACGCCGACCTGATCGACAGCGCCGAGATCTGCGCGGGCAACATCAACTCGGGCGGCGTCGACACCTGCCAGGGTGACTCGGGCGGCCCGATGTTCCGTCGCGACAGCGCCGGGGCCTGGATCCAGGTCGGCATCGTCAGCTGGGGCGAAGGCTGCGCGCGGGCGCACGCTCCCGGCGTCTACACCGAGGTGAGCACCTTCGCGACCGCGATCAAGAACGCGGCCGCCGGGTTGTAGTTCCACCGCACGGCATGCCATGAACGGTCCGTTACTTGCGAATTCCGCAAGTAACGGACCGTTCATTGCGTTCTGAGGGGATCTCAGCGGGTCTTGTCCAAACGCGACAGTGTCTCTTCGTACCCCGAAACGAGTTCCGCGATCACGTCGGCGACCGGGCGCACCCGGTCCATCCGCCCGACGATCTGCCCCACCGGCATCGAGACCACACTCGGATCCGCCGCGTGGTGGATCCGGTTGTGCGCGTGGGAGACCAACAGGTTCTGCAACGGCATCGGCAGCGGCTCGGGCGCGTCGGGCGCGGCCCACGCCTCGGTCCACCGGGTCTTGAGCAGCCGCGCCGGTTTGCCGGTGTAGATCCGCGTGCGGACGGTGTCGGACGACCCCGCCGCGACCAGCGCCCGCTGCATCGCCTCGGACTCCCCCATGGTCTGGAGGTATTCCTCGGTGGCGAGCCAGAAGGAGCCCATCCAGACCCCGGACGCGCCCAGCGCGAGCGCGGCCGCGACCTGCCTGCCCGAGCCGATCCCGCCCGCGGCGAGCACCGGGACCCGGTCGCCGACGGCGTCGACCACCTCGGGCAGCAGGACCATCGACGCGATCTCGCCGGTGTGCCCGCCCGCCTCATAGCCTTGTGCCACAACGATGTCGACGCCGTTGTCGACGTGCCGGACGGCGTGTTCGGCCTTGCCCGCCAAAGCCGCGACCGGCACGCCCTTCGCGTGACACTGCTCGATGACGTCCACCGGAGGTGAGCCCAAGGCGTTGGCGATCAACCGGATCGGGTGTTTCAGCGCGACCTCGACATGGGACCGGGCGACCGAATGCAGCCAGCCCAGCACACCGGCGCGTTCGTCGGTGTCGTCCGGAAGCGGCGGCACCGCGAGGTCGCGCAGCGTCCGCTCCACGAAGTCGCGGTGCTCCTGCGGGATGTGCTTCGCGAGATCGATCGACGTCCCTTCGGCCGGGATCTTCGCCGGCATCACGATGTCGACGCCGTACGGCTTCCCGCCGGTGTTCTCGTCCATCCAGGACAGGACGGCGTCGAGTTCGGCCGCGTCGTTGAACCGCACGCAGCCCAGCACGCCGAGCCCGCCCGCCCGGCTGATCGCCGCGGCCACGTGCTCGGACGGGGTGAACCCGACGATCGGCAGGTCGATCCCGAGCCGGTCGCACAGAGACGTCCGCATGAAACTCCTTACGCCGGTTGGATGGTGACGGGCTCGTGCTCGGAGGCGTAGCGCTGGGCCCAGGGATAGTCCGGCTTCCCGCTGGGCGAACGCCCGATCTCCTCCGCGAGCCAGAGACTGCGCGGCACCTTGTACCCGGCGATCTCGGTCCGTACGTGCGCTTCGAGCGCGGCGACGTCGAGCTCCTTGCCGGAACGCGGCTGGACCACCGCGGCCACCCGCTGGCCGAGCCGGTCGTCGGGGATACCGATGACGAGTGCGTCGAAAACGTCCGGATGCGATTTGAGCGCACCCTCGACCTCTTCCGGGTACACCTTCTCGCCGCCGGTGTTCACGCATTGCGACCCCCGGCCGAGCAGGGTCACCGTGAGGTCTTCCTCGTAGCGCGCGTAGTCACCCGGGACGACGTACCGCTTGCCGTCGATCTCGACGAAGATCTTCTCGGTCTTCGCGGGATCCTTGTAGTACCCGAGCGGGACGTGCCCGCGCCGGGCGATCAGGCCGATCGCGCCCGGTTTCGGCTCGACCAGCGCGCCGTCGTCGTCCACGAGGATCGCGTCCTTGCCGAAGTTGACCCGCGGACCGGCGGAATGATCGCTGTCCTTGCTGACCATGCCGATACCGGTGAACCCGCTTTCGGACGAGCCGATCGCGTCGGTGATCACCACATGCGGGAGCAGCGACAGGAATTCCTGCTTCACCGACTGGGAGAACAGGGCGGCGTGACTCGACACCGCCACGATCGACGACGCGTCGTAGTCACCCTCGCGATAGGCGTCGATCAGCGGCCGCGCCATCGCGTCGCCGACGATGGTGAGCACCTGGACCTTGTTGTCCTGTACGGCTTTCCAGACGTCGTGCGCGTCGAACCGCGGGACGAACACGACCGGGCTGCCGGTGAACAGCGCGCCGAACGCGGCCCATTGCGCGGCGCCGTGGATCAGCGGCGCGGCCGGGAGCCGGACCAGGCTGCCCGACTTGCCCTGTTCGGCGAGCGTCCACTCGTCCGGGACGTACTCGCCGGTGACGAAGTTGATGCCGCCGCCCAGCGCCCGCCAGATGTCCTCGTGGCGCCACAGGACGCCCTTGGGATAGCCGGTGGTGCCGCCGGTGTAGAGGATGTAGATGTCGTCGGCGCTGCGTTCGGCGAAGTCGCGCTCGGGCGAGCCTTCGGCGAGCGCGGCTTCGTAGTCCACGCCGCCGTAGGACGAGTAGTCGCCGTCGCTTCCGTCGTCGACGACGACAACGTGTTTCAGTTTCGGCGTTTCCGGCAGGACGGCGGCCACCTTGTCCGAATACCCGCGTTCGTGGACCAGCGCCACGAGGTCGGCGTTGTCGAACAGGTACCGCAGTTCGCCGTGGACGTAGCGGTAATTGACGTTGACCGCGATCGCGCGCAGCTTGTACGCGGCGATCATCGATTCCAGGGCCTCGATCGAGTTCCGGGAATAGACACCGATGTGGGATCCGGGTCCCACGCCGTGTGCGGCGAGGTGGTGCGCCAGCCGGTTGGCGCGCTCTTCCAATTCGGCGAAGGTGACCCGCCGATCGCCGCAGACGACCGCGATGCGCTCCGGCACGGCGTCGACGGCGTGCTCGAGTAGATCCGCGATGTTGAGTGCCACTTCCTCAAAGTAGAACATGTTATCGTTCTGGGCAATGGCCGCTCTTCGGGAGGCTGAAACTTTGAAAAATGTAGTGAACGAACCTCACGCGCTGGTGGAAAAGACCGGACACACCCTCGTGGTCACGATGAACCGACCGGAGGCCCGCAACGCGCTCAGCGGCGAGATGCTCGGGATCATGGTCGAGGCGTGGAACCGGGTCGACGAGGACGACGACGTCCGGTGCTGCGTGCTCACCGGAGCGGGTGGCGCGTTCTGCGCGGGCGCGGATCTGAAGTCGATGTCGAAGAACTCGCCGTCCGATTCGTTCGAGAAGGGCACTTTCGACCCCAGCAAGATCGAGGGACTGCTGAAAGGGCGGCGGCTGACGAAGCCGTTGATCGCCGCCGTCGAGGGCCCGGCGATCGCGGGCGGGACCGAGATCCTTCAAGGCACCGACATCCGCGTCGCGGGCGAGAGCGCGAAGTTCGGCGTGTCCGAGGCGCGGTGGAGCCTGTTCCCGATGGGCGGTTCGGCCGTGCGGCTCCCTCGCCAGATCCCGTACACCGTCGCCGCCGACCTGCTGCTGACCGGACGTCACATCACCGCGGCCGAGGCGCTGGAGATCGGCCTGATCGGCCACGTCGTTCCGGACGGCAGGGCATTGGACAAGGCGCTCGAACTCGCCAGCCTCATCTCCGCGAACGGCCCCTTGGCGGTCCGCGCGATCCTCAAGACCATGCGCGACACCGAGGGCATGCACGAGGAAGAGGCCTTCAAACTCGACGCCCAGTACGGCATCGAGGTCTTCGCGAGCGAAGACGCGAAGGAAGGCCCCCGCGCCTTCGCCGAGAAGCGCAAGCCCGTCTTCCGGGGCCGCTGACCCCCGCGTTTCGTCCTCTGGATGCGGTAGTTCGCCGGTGAACTACCGCATCCAGAGGACTAAATGCGTCAGGGGACGCGGTGGCCCTCCCAGTACGGGTCGCGGAGCTTGCGCTTGTAGAGCTTCCCGTTCGGGTCGCGCGGGAGTTCGGGCAAGTAGTCGACGGAACGCGGGAGCTTGAACTTCGCGAGTCGCGACGCCGCGTACTCGAGGATCTCCGCGGTCAGCTCCTCGGACGGTTCGACCCCGTCCGCGGGCTCGACGACGGCCTTGATCGCCTCGCCCCAGTCCTCGTGCGGGACGCCGAACACCGCGACGTCGGCGATCTTCGGATGCATCACCAGCTCGCCCTCGATCTCCGCCGGGTAGATGTTGACCCCGCCCGAGATGATCAGATCCGCCTTGCGGTCGTGCAGGAAGAGGTAGCCGTCCTCGTCGAGATGCCCGACGTCGCCGAGGGTGAACAGGTCCCCGACCCGCGCCTTGTCCGTCTTGGCCCGGTCCTTGTGGTACTCGAACTTCGAGTCGCCCATCTTCATGTACACCGTGCCGGTCTCGCCGGCGGGCAGTTCCGTGCCCTCGTCGTCGAGGATCTTGATCGTCGAACCCGGCCACGGCAGCCCGACCGACCCCGGTTTCTTCAGCCATTCCTCGCCCGAGATCGCCGTCCCGCCGCCTTCCGTGGCCGCGTAGTACTCGGTGACGACCGGGCCCCACCAGTCGAGCATCCGGCGTTTGACCTCCAGCGGGCACGGCGCCGCGCCGTGGATCATCACGCGCAGCGAACTCAGGTCGTAGGCCGCGCGGACGTCGTCCGGCAGGGCGAGCAGGCGGCGGAACTGCGTCGGGACCATGTGGCTGTGCGTGACGCGGTGCCGCTCGATCAGCCGCAGCATGTCCTCGGCGTCCCAGCGGTCCATCAGCACCGCGGTATGGCCCAGCTGCAGGGAAATCGCGACGAAGTTGAGCACAGCCGTGTGATAGAGCGGCGATCCGCACAGATGCACATGGTCGTCGTGCGGCGCCAGCCCGAAGATCCCGAAGAACCACGTCGACGCGGCCGGTACGGAGTCGGGGTCGGCGCCGGTCAGCGGCCGCCGGACACCCTTGGGCCGCCCCGTGGTGCCCGACGTGTAGAGCATCGGCGAGCCCGCCGTGCGCCGCTCCGGACGGCCGTCGCCCTCGCCGGAACCGAGTTCCTCGATCCGGCGGAAGCCGTCGACGTCGCCGACGGCGAACCGGCCGCGTTCCGGGATCCCGGCCTCGTCGGCGGCGGCGATCGCGACGTCGGCGAACCGTTCGTGCGCGAGGAAGGCCTTGGCGCCGCTGTCGGACAGGATGTAGGCGACCTCCGGCGCGACGAGATGCCAGTTGACCACCACGATGTACAGACCGGATTGGATGGCGGCGAAGTAGGCCGCCACGAGTTCGTCGCCGTTGGGCTGCAGGACGACGACCACGTCCCCGGCCTCCAGCCCGAGGGCCTGCAGGCCCCGGGCGTACGCGTTCGCTTTCGCGGCGAGGTCCCCGTAGCCGATGGAGCGGCCGTCCGGATCGACGAGCGCGACCCGTTCCGGCTCCTGTGCGGCGATGTTCCAGACCCCAAGTGTCCCGGTGGCAGTCGACATACCCGCGAATCTAGAACGCGTTCCACTCAAGGGCAACCGTCAGCCGAGCCCAGATGGCCGATCTTGCCGATAAATCGAGAACATGTTTCACTCAGGATGTGAGCGCACCTGAACTCCCGCTGTCGGCCCCGCTCAACGTGGGCTTCGACTACACGCGTTCGGTCGGCCCGGTACTCGGCCGGTTCGTCGACGCCCTGCGCGAACGCCGCGTCGAAGGCGTCCGGGGCAGCGACGGCCGCGTCCACGTACCCCCCTTGGAGTACGACCCCGTGACCGCCGAAGCCCTGTCCGAGTTCGTCCCGGTGGCCTCCGAGGGCGAGATCGTCTCCTGGTCCTGGATCGCCGAACCCGTCGACGGCCAGCCGTTGTCGCGGCCGTTCGCGTGGGCGCTGATCCGGCTCGACGGCGCCGACACCTCGATCCTGCACGCCGTCGACGCGGGCACGCCTTCGAATGTCCACACCGGACAGCGCGTGCGGATCCGCTGGGCCGACGAGACCGTCGGCCACATCCGGGACATCGCCTACTTCGTCCCCGCCGACGGGCCCGACACCGAACCCACCGAGGCGCCTCCCCCGGTCGCGAAACGTGATGAAGGCGCGCCGGTCAGCGTGGTGATCACGCCGATCCACCTGCGCTACGAGCATTCCGCGTCGCCCGAGGAAAGCCGGTACCTGCGCGGGCTCGCGGAGGGGAAGCTGATCGGCCAGCGCTGCCCGTCGTGCGAGAAGGTCTACATCCCGCCGCGCGGCGCGTGCCCGACCGACGGCGTACCGACCACCGACGAGGTCGAACTGCCCGACACCGGCATCGTCACCACGTTCTGCATCGTGAACGTGCCGTTCCTCGGCCAGAAGATCAAACCGCCGTACGTGGCCGCGTACATCCTGCTCGACGGCGCGGACATCGCTTTCCTGCACCTCGTCCTCGGCTGCGACGCCGCCGACGTCCGGATGGGCATGCGGGTGCGCGCCTCCTGGAAACCGCGGGACGAATGGTGGACGTCGCTGGAGAACATCGGCCATTTCGAACCGACCGGCGAACCCGACGCGCCGTACGAATCCTTCGCCCACCATCTGTGAGGACCACCGTGCCAGATGTAGCAGTCGTGGGCTTCGCGCAGGCCCCCAACGTCCGCAGCACCCCGGGCACCACCAACGGCGTGGAAATGCTGGTGCCGATCTTCGCCGAGGTCTTCGAGCGCACCGGTCTGTCCAAAGAGGACATCGGGTTCTGGTGCTCGGGTTCCTCGGACTACCTCGCCGGCCGCGCGTTCTCGTTCATCGCCGCGGTCGACGCCATCGGTGCCTTCCCGCCGATCCACGAGTCGCATGTCGAGATGGACGCCGCGTGGGCGTTGTACGAGGCGTGGCTGAAGATCCGGATGGGCGAGGTCGACACCGCTCTGGTCTACGGCTTCGGCAAGTCGTCCGCCGGGCAGTTGCGGCGGGTGCTCGCCCTGCAGATGGATCCCTACGTCGTCGCGCCGTTGTGGCCGGATTCGGTGAGCATCGCCGGGATCCAGGCGCGGCTGGGGCTGGAATCCGGGCTGTGGTCGGAAAAAGATCTCGCCGAGGTCGCCGCGCGCAGCCGCGCCGACGCCGCCGGCAATCCCGCCGCGCAGCTCTCCGGAACGGTCGAAGTCGCGGAGCTGCTCGACGCCCCGTACTTCGCGGATCCGTTGCGGGCCCACGACATCGCGCCCATCACCGACGGCGCCGCCGTGCTCGTGCTCGCGTCGGCCGAACGGGCGGCGGACCTCGTCGACAGCCCGGCGGTGATCACCGGGATCGAGCACCGGGTCGACTCCCCCGCGCTCGGCGTCCGGGACCTCACCAAGTCGCCGTCGACGGCGGCGGCCGGGCGGGCCCTCGACCTCGACGGCGTCGAAGTGGCCGAACTGCACGCGCCGTTCACGCATCAGGAATTGATCCTGCGCGAGGCACTGGGCCTCGGCGACCAGGTGCGGATCAACCCCTCCGGCGGTGTCCTGACCGGTAATCCGATGTTCTCGGCGGGGCTGGCGCGGATCGGCGAGGCGGCGAACCGCGTCCTCGACGGCAGCGCGCGCAAGACCCTCGCCCACGCGACCAGCGGCCCCGTCCTCCAGCAGAACCTGGTCGCGACCTTGGAGGTCCTCTCGTGAAGCACCTCGCGGCCGTACTGGGAACCGGCCAGACCCACCACAAGGCCAAACGCACCGACGTGTCCATGCCGGGCCTGCTCCGGGAGGCCATCGACCGGGCGATGCTCGACGCGGGGACCGACTGGGACGACATCGATGCCGTCGTCCTCGGCAAGGCGCCGGATCTGTTCGAGGGCGTGATGATGCCCGAACTGTTCCTCGCCGACTCGCTCGGCGCGACGGGGAAACCGTTGCTGCGCGTGCACACCGCGGGTTCGGTCGGCGGGTCGACCGCGCTCGTGGCGGCGTCGTTGGTGCAGGCGGGTGTGCACCAGCGGGTGCTGACCGTGGCGTTCGAGAAGCAGTCCGAGTCGAACGCGATGTGGGGACTGTCGATCCTGCCGCCGTTCCAGATGCCGGTGGGCGCCGGGGCTGGCGGGTATTTCGCGCCGCACGTGCGGTCCTACATCCGGCGATCCGGCGCGCCCGACCATGTCGGCGCGATCGTCGCGGCCAAGGACCGCCGCAACGGCGCGCTGAATCCGTACGCGCATCTGCGGCAGGCCGACATCACCGTGGAGTCGGTGCAGGCGTCACAGATGCTGTGGGATCCGATCCGCTACGACGAGACGTGCCCGTCCTCGGACGGCGCGTGCGCGATGGTGATCGGGGACGAGGCGTCGGGCGACGCCGTACCCGGTGGCGCCGCATGGATCCACGCGACCGCGATGCGGACCGAGCCGACCACGTTCGCCGGACGCGACCAGGTCAACCCCCAGGCGGGCCGGGACGCCGCGGCCGCGTTGTGGCGCGACGCCGGGATCACCGATCCACTGTCCGAAGTGGACGCCGCCGAGATCTACGTGCCGTTCTCGTGGTTCGAGCCGATGTGGCTGGAGAACCTGGGCTTCACCGACGAGGGCCAAGGCTGGAAGCTCACCGAGGCGGGCGAGACCGCGCTCGGCGGACGGCTGCCGATCAACCCGTCGGGCGGGGTGCTCTCGTCGAACCCGATCGGCGCGTCCGGGATGCTCCGGTTCTCCGAGGCGGCCAAGCAGGTGATGGGCCGAGCCGGTGACTACCAGGTCGACGGCGCGCGGATCGCGCTCGGGCACGCGTACGGCGGCGGTTCGCAGTTCTTCTCGATGTGGGTGGTGGGGTCGGCGAAACCCGGTTCCTGAACCCCCGGCTGTCCGATGTCAGGAAAGGGCCGTTCATGACGTTTTTCGTCCTGAACGGCCCTTTCCTGACATGCAAGCCGCGCTGACGACCCCTCAGCCGCGTTTGGCTTCTTCGAACCCGGCGCTCAGGGGCGGCGGCGCGGGCGCAGGCGTTGCGCGGCCAGGGTCGCGACCACCCCGGTCACCGCGCCGACCAGCGCCGGCTTGAGCCCATGCCGGTCGGGGGCCGCGACCACCGGCCGGACCACCACGGGAGGCGGCGGCTTGACCGGGTCCGGCGGGGCGTCGCGCGCGGTCGCCGTCCAAGCCGTCACGAACACCAGCATCCGCGCCACCAGCGAGATGAAGAAAATGAGACCGATGATGGAACCGAACGCGACCCCGGTCGGCGAGTTCCCGATCAGGCGCAGGTAGATCCCACCGGCCTGCTTCAGCAGTTCGAAGCCCAGCGCCAGCGCGACAGCGCCGCGCATCGCGCTGCGGACCCCGACCGGTTTCCGCGGCAGCCGGGTGAGCACCCAAAGGAACACGAGCCAGTTCGCCAGCAGCGCCAACGGGATCGAGATCGCCGACAGCACGTTGTGGCCCCAGGCGGTGTCGTCGACCCCGGCCAGCCCCAGCAGGTACCGGCCGAGTGCGGAGCCGGAGATGGTGATGGCGAACGAGAGCAGCAGCGCGCTCGCGAGGCCGAGCAGCGCGAGCAGGTCCGCGGCGATCGTGCGCAGCAGCGGGAGATCCGACCGGTTCTGGCCCCACAGCGCGGTGAGCGCGTCCCGCAGCGAGTTCATCCAGTTCCAGCCGGAGTACAAGCCGATGATCAGACCGATGATCCCGACGCTGGTGCGCTGCTCGACGAATCCGGTGAGCAGCTCCCCCGCCTTGTCGCCGAGGCCGCCGGGCAGGGTGCCGGTGATCGCGTTCAGCATCGACTCGATCAGCTGCGGCTGGCTCGCCAGCACGAAACCCGCCACCGAAACCGCGACCATGAGGATGGGCACCAGCGAGAACAGGCTGAAATAGGTGATCGACGCGACGTAGTGGTAACCGCCGTACTCGATGTAGCGGTTCACCGCCCGCGCCACGTGGTCCAGCCAGCGGTAGCGGGCGAGCAGCCGCTTCCATTTCGTCGGTGCTTGCTTCTCCCTCACACGGCAATGTCTACCTCAGCGAGGTCACGGCTCGTGCGCAACACGCGATCAAGCGAGCGCGATCAGCCCCGAGCCGTCGTCTTCCGGCAGCGACGGGCCCGCGGTCGCCAGCACGGTGTTACCGAGAAAGTCCAGCTCACAGCCGAGGGTGGAGAGGAACGCGGTATCGGCGGCGTCGCGTCCGGTGGCGATCCGGCAGAGGCTCTGCCTCGGCGCGAGGCCGGTGGCGTCGAACACGTACCAGCGGCCGTCGATCGCGGCTTCGAACACGGCGTGGAAGTCCATTGGGGACAGTCCGGGCGCGTAGACGGCGGCGAACCGGGCGGGGATGTCGAGCACGCGGCACAGCGAGATGCAGACGTGCGCGTAATCGCGGCAGACCCCTTCCCCGGCGAGGTAGGTGTCGACGGCGTCATCAGTCGGGGAACCAGAACCGACCACATAGGACAGGTGTTCGCCCACGTGCCGGACGATCGCCTCCACCTGGGCGCGCGCGTCGGGCAGGCCGCCGAAGCGGGACAGCGCGAGCCCGCCCATCCGGTCCGACGGGCAGTACCGGCTGGGCCTGGTGTAGCGGATGACGTCGTCCAGGCCGACGGGCTCGGCGTCGGCCGGGTCGAGCGTGCGTTCGGCCCGGTACCGCACGACGTGGTCACCGGGCGGCAGATCGACGACCTGGGCCCGGGTCCCGTGTTCGAACGCCACCTGGCGCGGCGGCGCGGGATAGCCGAACTCCTCTTGCCCGGCCCCACCGGCGAGCGCGATCACGAACGCGGCGGGGCCGGGTTTCGTGACCCGGAAGGACATTTCGACGTCGACCTGTACGTGGGGACCCATGTCCCCATGGTGCCCCACGAGCGCGGTCGCGGCCGGTCAGGCGTAGCGGACCTGGTAGTGCTTGATCCCGTTGAGCCAGCTCGACCGGAGGCGGTCGGGCGGGGCGAGCTCGGCGATGTCCGGCATGACGTCGGCGATGGCGTTGAAGATCAGGTCGATCTCCAGCCGTGCGAGGTTGGCGCCGATGCAGTAGTGCGAACCCGTGCCGCCGAAACCGACGTGCGGGTTGTCCTCGCGGAGGATGTCGAATTTCTCGGGCTGGTCGAAGTGGTCCGGGTCGAAGTTCGCGGAGCTGTAGAACATCCCGACCCGGTCGCCCTTGCGGATGTGCTGCCCGCCGAGTTCGGTGTCCCGGGTCGCGGTGCGCTGGAAGGCGACCACCGGGGTGGCCCAGCGGACGATTTCGTCCGGCGCGGTCTTCGGGCGCTCCTTCTTGTACAGCTCCCACTGATCGGGGTGATCGAGGAACGCCTTCATCCCGTGGGTGATCGCGTTGCGCGTGGTCTCGTTGCCGGCGACGGCGAGGAGGATGACGAAGAAGCCGAACTCGTCCGACGCCAGCGATTCGCCGTCGACGTCGGCCTGCACCAGCTTCGTGACGATGTCGTCCATCGGGCATTTACGGCGTTCTTCGGCCATGTTCCAGGCGTAGCCGACGATCTCCGCCGACGCGGCGAGCGGTTCGACCTCGTACTCGGGGTCGTCGTAGGAGACCATCTGGTTCGACCAGTCGAAGATCTTCAGGCGGTCTTCCTGCGGGATGCCGATCAGTTCGGCGATGGCCTGCAAGGGAAGTTCGCACGCGACGTCGACGACGAAATCGCCGGAGCCCTTCTTCTTGGCCTCGCTGACGATCCGCTCCGCGCGATCGCGCAGGGTGTCCTCGAGCTTCGCGATCGACCTCGGTGTGAAGCCCTTCGACACGATCCGGCGCAGCTTCGTGTGCTGCGGGGCGTCCATGTTGAGCAGGACCAGACGGTTGGCTTCGAGGCTGTCGTCGGTCATGTTCTCGTCGAACCGGATGATCGCGGTCTTCTCCCGCGAGGAGAACAGCTCGCTGTCCCTCGACACCGCCTTGACGTCATCGAGCCGGCTGACCACCCAGTAGCCGTCATCGCGGAAGCCCGCGGTGTTGTGCGGCTGAGGGTTCCACCAGACCGGTGCCGTGCGGCGGAGTTCGGCGAACTCCTCCAGAGGCAGTCTGGTGGCGTACAGATCCGGATCGGTGAAATCGAAACCGGCGGGGATCAGGGGAGCGGCCACGGGCTACCTCCTACGCGGTTCGCCAATGAAACACGTTCTAGACCCGATTGAAGCATACGGCGTTTACCAAGTGAAGAGTTTCAGTGAAACCCGTTTACTCGGCTCGCGCGGATCTTGCGTTCCCTGCAAAAAGCGGGAACGGCGACCAGTGATCAAAATCCGGCCGACTCTGGGGCGACTTGCCCAAATCAAGAACGTGTTCTACTTTTCTCGGTAGTGAACAGTGTTTCCCAGGAGGCGAACGTGGGTAGTCCGGTGATCGTCGAGGCGGTCCGCACCCCTATCGGCAAGCGCAGGGGACACCTGGCGGGGCTGCACGCCGCCGAGATCCTCGGCGCGGCGCAGCGCGCCCTGCTCGAACGCGCGGGACTGGATCCCGCGCTGGTCGAGCAGGCGATCGGCGGGGCCGTGACCCAGGCGGGCGAGCAGGCGGGCAACGTCACGCGCACCGCGTGGCTGCACGCCGGGCTCCCGGAGACCACGGGTGCGACCACCATCGACGCCCAGTGCGGCTCGGCGCAGCAGGCGACGCATCTGATCGCCGGGCTCATCGCGGTGGGCGCGATCGACGCCGGCGTCTCGTGCGGCGTCGAGGCGATGAGCCGGGTCCCGCTGGGCGCGAACCGCGGCGAGGGCATCGGCACGCCGAGGCCCCAGTCGTGGTCGATCGACATGCCGAACCAGTACGGCGCGGCCGAGCGGATCGCGGAACGCCGCGGGATCACCCGCCTCGACGTCGACCGGTTCGGGACCGAGTCGCAGGCCAAGGCCGCCGCCGCGTGGGCTGCGGGCCACTTCGACCGCGAGGTCGTCGCCGTGAAGGCACCCGTGCTCGGCGAGGACGGCACGCCGACCGGCGAGACCCGGCTAGTGGCGCGCGACCAAGGACTTCGCGACACGACCGTCGAAGGCCTCTCCAAGCTCAAGCCCGTCCTCGAAGGCGGCGTGCACACGGCCGGGACGTCGTCGCAGATCTCCGACGGCGCGGCCGCGCTCCTCCTGATGGACTCGGACCGGGCCAAGGCACTGGGCCTCAAGCCGCGAGCGCGGATCGTCTCGCAGGCGTTGGTCGGCGCGGAGCCGTACTACCACCTCGACGGCCCCGTGCAGGCGACCGAACGCGTCCTCGCCAAGGCGGGGATGACGATCGGCGACCTCGACCTCTTCGAAGTCAACGAGGCGTTCGCTTCGGTCGTGTTGTCGTGGCAACGGGTGCACCGGCCCGACGAGGCCAAGGTCAACGTGAACGGTGGCGCGATCGCGCTCGGGCATCCCGTCGGCAGCACCGGCGCCCGCCTGCTGACCACGGCGTTGCACGAACTGGAACGCCGCGACGCGAGCACCGCGCTGGTGACGATGTGCGCCGGCGGCGCGCTTTCCACCGGCACGATCATCGAACGGATCTAGCCCTGGTCCCGGGCGACCTCGACCACCGGACCGTTGTCCGGCCTCGCGAGCCTTTTGAGCCCCTGACCCTCCTTCCAGAAGTCGAAATAGATGGTGTTGCCCTCGACCCAGGTCAGCACCGCCTCGGTGAGGTCGAGCCGGAAGACGTGCGCCTCCCCGTCGTCGCCCTGCAGGCGGGCGACCTCGGCCGGATCGGTGATCTCGACGGCCTTTCCCGACACCTTCGCGTCCGCGCCGCCCTCGTCGATCGCCGAGGCGGCGTGGATCGCGAACCTGCCGTCGTGCTGGAGATCCTTCGCCTTCATCGCGCCGATCATCGAACCGATCAGCAGATCCTGCTCACGGAAATCGACCTCACTGCCACTGACCCGGGGCGAACCGTCCCGCCGGACCGTCGCCAGCACATGCGACTTCGCCGCGGTGAACCGTTCCTTGATCTTCTCCGCCAGCGCGGGTGCCTCTTCACTGAACTGCTGCCACGTCGCCATGCGCACCAGCGTCCCACCGGGGTCCGACAGTTTTCGAGCGGTCAGGGCCGCGGCGCCCCCATCGGGTTCGGCAGGGGGATCGCGCCGGTGTCGAAGATCCGGCGGCCCAGCGGGACGGCGATCCGCACGACCTCGGCTGCCCCGTCCTCCCCCAAGGCGTCGAGCGGGCCGGCGGCGAGGCGATCGGTCTCGTCCTCGATCCGTTGGCGCAGCTCGATTCCCGCGCCGGTGAGCCTGAGATCGCCGTCGAGGATTCCCCGCTCGGACAGCCGCGCGACACTCGCGTCCCACTCGTCGTCGGACCAGCCGCGGTTGATCTGGATGACCTCGCGGGTCACCGCCCCGCTGCCGATGTGGGTCAGTGTCGTGTCGAGCCCGCGCAGCCCGGCGGTGACGGCGGAAAGCACGTGGCCGTCCCCGCGATGCTCGCGCAGCACCGTCGCCGCGAGCCAGACCCGGCCCGCCGTCGTCGCGGGCCTGGCGACCGAGGACCAGGCGGCGGCGAGCGGCCTGGCCGCGTAATCGCAGCCGGTGACGGCCTGTTCGAGCAGATCGGCGAGTTCCCCGAGAGGCGCGTCGGCGGGAAGGATCCGGTTCAAGGCTTCCTCGACGGCCTCCATCCGGCTCTGGAGGACGACCGCCGGTTCGGCGTATTTCCACGCGTCGGGCAGGGATCGCGCGACCATCCTCGGCGCGAACCCGAAGAGCATCGCGGTCGCGGGTGGTTCCGGCAGCGGCCCGAGCGGCGCGACCCGGCCGGCGAAGTAGCCCATCCACCAGCCCGGTAGTCCTGCCGCCTTCGCCGCGGCCGCGGTCTCCGGGGCGAAGTAGACGACGGCGTGCAGCGGCTCGACCGCTTCCCAGAGACGGCGCTGAAGTGACTTCACTCCCCCATCTTGCCTGGCCGAAAACCGGATGCGGCCGCTCTCGGCATGGTGTGTGATCACGAGATGGTGATCAGCTTGGAGAAGCCGGGACCCGACGGACTGACCGAGGCCGTCGAAGCGCTGCGGGAGTGGCAATCCGAAGGCGTGGCTTGGCAATTGCATCCCGGTGACCTCGGCTGGTACTGGCGTAAAGGCGCGGCCGCGACGGCCGAGGCGGTCCGGATCTGGCGCCGGGACGGCCGGATCCTCGCCGTCGGATTCCTGGACGGGGCCGACCTCCTGCGGCTCACGACCGCGCCGGACGTCCGCCGGGACGAGGAACTGGCACGGCGGGTGGCCGAGGACGTGGCCGCGCCCGAGCGTGGTGTCCTGCCCGCCGGACAGGTTTCCGTCGAGGCGCCGATGGACGCCCTGCTCCAGGACGTGCTGCCCGGACACGGCTGGCACGCCGACGAGGAAGAGCCATGGACGCCGTTGAGCCTCGACCTCACCGAGCCGGTGAAGGCCCCGGACCTGCGGATCGAGACGGTCGGACCCGACCTGGCGGCCGCGTGGGCCGACGTGATCGGGGCGGCGTTCGGCGGATCGACGTTCACCGCCGAAACGTGGCGGACGATGGCGGCCGCGGCGCCGTACGCCGATGCCCGGTGTCTGCTCGGCTTCGACGACCGAGGTGACGCCGTCGCGGCGGTGGCCGTGTGGTCGGCCGGTCCCGGCAAGCCAGGCTTGCTCGAACCGATGGGCGTGCACCGGGACCAGCGCGGTCACGGATACGGCCGGGCGATCACCGTCGCCGCGGCTGCCGCGCTCCAGGAGCTCGGCTCGTCGAGCGCGGCCGTGAACACGCCCAGTTCCAACGTCGGCGCCGTGACGACCTACAAGTCGGGCGGGTTCCGGCCGTGGCCCGAGACGCGGGACCTGACGCGGGACGCGTCGTGAGTGGCGTTTCGGGTTCTATTGAGAGGCAAGCCGAACATGGCGTGATCGAACCCCTGCCACGCGGGATTCCGGAATGACTCGTGGGATGACCCCGGCGCGATGTGTCCACAACGGACACCTTGCGCGAACTGTGCGCCCGATTGATGTCATTATGTCCGTTTCCCGCGTGGGTCGTGAGTGGTAAAGAGGGTTAGAACGACCCTCGCCACTCACGACCCCCCCGGGCGATACTGCGCAAAGTGCCCAAATCAGACGCTTTGCTCTCGGAGAGTGTCCTTTTTAGACAGTCTGACAAGCATGCCAGGCCTCGGTGGCGAGCCCGCTCGCACCGCCGACTCCATCACGCTACCTTTGACTTACCCCTCATTAGAACCCGAAACGCCACTCACGACCAACGGCACCGAAGACCTAAGCGCCGTAAACGGGTTCAGGGACCGGCGCCTCCGCCAGCAGTTCCGCCACGACGGGACCAAGCTCACCCGGCGACCACCGGGAACCCTTGTCCCGCACCGCGCCGTGCCGCCAGCCCTGCGCGATCGAGACGCGTCCGCCGTCGACCTCGAACACCCGGCCGGTCACCCCGGACGATTCCTCGCTGCCGAGCCACACCACCAGCGGCGACACGTTTTCCGGTGCCATGGCGTCGAAACCGTCGTCCGGCGCGGCCATGTCGTCGGCGAAGGCGACTTCGGTCATCCGGGTGCGGGCGGCCGGGGCGATCGCGTTCACGGTGACGCCGTAGCGCGCGAATTCGGTCGCCGCGACCAGTGTGAGACCCAGGATGCCGGACTTCGCGGCCGCGTAGTTCCCCTGTCCGACGCTGCCGAGCAGGCCGGCCCCGGAGCTGGTGTTGATCACCCGCGCCGCCCGCGTCCGGCCCGCTTTCGCCTCGGCCCGCCAATATTCGGCGGCGTGCCGCGTCGGCGCGAAATGCCCCTTCAGGTGGACGCGGATGACGGCGTCCCATTCGTCCTCGCCGAGGTTGACCAGCATCCGGTCGCGCAGGAAACCCGCGTTGTTGACCAGGACGTCCAGCCCGCCGAAGGTTTCGACGGCCGTCCGCACCAGTGCCGCGGCGCCGTCCCAGGAGGCGATGTCGTCGGTGTTCGCCACCGCTTTGCCGCCGAGCGCCTCGATCTCGTCGACGACGTCCTGCGCGGGCCCGGCCGATCCGCCGCTGCCGTCGATCCCGGCGCCGAGATCGTTCACCACCACCCGCGCGCCCTCGGCGGCGAACGCGAGCGCGTGCGCCCGTCCGATACCGCGACCGGCTCCGGTCACCACCACGATCCGGCCGTCGGCGATCCCGCTCACACCGGCTCCTTTCGTTCTTTCACCAGGGAATTGGACGCGGCGAGGAAGGCAGGCACCTCTCCCCCGCCGTGGACGGTCAGGCAGGCTCCGCTGACATAGGAGGCCAGCGGGGACGCCAGGAACACCGCGCAGGAACCGATCTCGTCCGGATCCGCCAACCGTCCTAACGGGACGGTCGCGCCCACGGCCTCGATTCCCGCCTCGTCGCCGTAGTGCAGATGCGAGTGCTCCGTCCGCACCATGCCGACGTCGAGCCCGTTGACCCTCACCTTCGGCGCCCACTCGACGGCGAGCGACGCGGTCAGGTTGTCCAGGCCCGCTTTCGCCGCGCCGTAGGACGCCGTCCCCGGCGACGGTCTCGTCGCGCTGACGCTGCTGATGTTCACGATGACACCGCCGCTTTCCTGTTCCTGCATGACGGCGTTCGCCGCACGCGCGACGGCCAGCGGCGCCAGGAGGTTCAGCGCGACGATCTTCTCGTGGAACCGCGGCGAGGCGTGCGCCGCCTCGGCGTACGGCGCGCCGCCCGCGTTGTTGACCACCACGTCGATCCTGCCGTGGCGCCGGACGATCTCCTCGACGAGCGCGTCGACCTCGCCCGCGTCCCGTACGTCGCAGGAGATGAAGGTCGACGCCTTCTCCCCGGCGCAGACCGGTCGCTCGGGTTCGGTGCGGGCGCAGGTGACGACTTCGGCGCCGGCACGCAGGAAAGTCCTGGTGACACCGGCGCCGACGCCGCGGACCCCGCCGGTCACCAGCACCACGGCGCCGTCGAGCCGGAGTTCGAGTGCCATGCCGGGCCTCCTTCACGTCGCTGTACCCGGGCCGGACGTCCTGCTAACGTACCAAGCAAGTGCTAGGTTTGGTAGCGGAGAAGGGTGCCCGATGACCGTTTCCACCCACTCACCGGAGCCCGGCATCGCCGTGGTCACGGTCGACGCGCCCCCGGTGAACGCGCTGAGCGTGAAGGGATGGTTCGCCCTCGCGTCCGCCGTCACCGACGCCGGGCGCGACCCCGCGACCCACGTGGTGGTGCTGCGCGCGGAGGGCCGCGGGTTCAACGCCGGGGTCGACATCAAGGAGATCCAGCGCGATCCGGGCTACGGCGCGCTGATCGGCGCCAACGAGGGCTGCGCGGCGGCGTTCTCCGCGGTGTACGACTGCGCGGTCCCGGTGATCGCCGCGGTACAGGGTTTCTGCCTCGGCGGCGGGGTCGGCCTGGTCGGCAACGCGGACGTGGTGGTCGCGAGCGAGGACGCCACTTTCGGGTTGCCCGAGGTCGATCGCGGCGCGCTGGGCGCGGCGACCCATCTCGCGCGCCTGGTCCCCCAGCATCTGATGCGGGCCTTGTACTACACGGCTTCCACGATCACCGCGGCCCAGTTGCACCACCACGGTTCGGTGTACGCCGTCGTCCCGCGGGGGGAACTCGACGAAACCGCGCTCGGCGTCGCCCGGCAGATCGCGGCGAAGGACACCCGCGTGATCCGTGCCGCGAAACAGGCCATCAACGGCATCGACGTCCAGCCCGTGCACCGCAGCTACCGCTTCGAGCAGGGATTCACCTTCGAACTCAACCTGGCGGGCGTTTCGGACGGCGCGCGCCAGGAATTCTTGGACGGTAAGGGGAAGTGATGGCCGACAAGCGGATGACGCCGGACGAGATCGTCGCCGAACTCGAGGACGGCATGACGATCGGGATCGGCGGCTGGGGCTCGCGGCGCAAGCCGATGGCGCTGGTGCGCGCGATCCTGCGCTCGCCGGTCAAGGATCTCACCGTGGTCTCCTACGGCGGCCCCGACGTCGGACTGCTGGCGTCGGCGGGCAAGCTCAAGCATCTCGTCTTCGGCTTCGTCACCCTCGACACGATCCCCTACGACCCGTGGTTCTCGCGGGCGCGGGAATCCGGGTCGATCACCGTCACCGAATACGACGAAGGCGTGTTCGGCACCGGTCTTTCCGCTGCCGCGCAACGACTTCCGTTCCTGCCGACGCGCGCGGGCCTCGGCTCCGGCGTCATGGACCTGAACCCGTCGCTGCGCACCGTCCGCTCGCCGTACGACGACGCCGAGGAGTTGCTGGCCGTGCCCGCGCTCAAACTCGACGCGGCGTTCGTCCACCTCAACCGCGCCGACGCCAGGGGCAACGCGCAGTACCTCGGACCGGATCCGTACTTCGACGAACTGTTCGCCCTCGCCGCCGACAAGTGTTACGTGTCCACGGAAAAGATCGTCGAGACGGCCGAACTCACCGAAGCGGGCCCGGTGCAGAGCCTGCTGCTGAGCCGGATGCTCGTCACCGGGGTGGCCGAAACGCCGAACGGCGCGCATTTCACCACCGCCGTCCCGGACTACGGCCGCGACGAACGTTTCCAGCGCCACTACGCCGCATCGGCCAAGGACCTCGACGCGTGGCCGGAATTCGTCGACAGGTTCCTGTCCGGGGACGAAGCGCACTATCAGAAGGCCGTCGCCGAGTTCGGGGAGTCCGCGTGAGTGACATCAGCCGTGCCGAAGTGGCCGTCGTGGCCTGTGCCGAATTGTTCCGCGGTGACGGCGAAATCGTGGTGAGCCCCATGGGGTTCATCCCGTCGCTGGGCGCGCGGCTGGCCAGGCTGACGTTCGAGCCGGACATCCTGCTGTCCGACGGCGAGGCGTACCTGATGACGCCGGACGCCGTCGTCGAAGGCTGGCAGCCGTTCCGCAAGGTCCTCGACACCGTGGTGCCACGCGGAAAGCGGCACGTGGTGATGGGCGCCAACCAGATCGACGGCGAGGGCAACCAGAACATCTCGGCGATCGGCGCGCATTCCCAGCCCAAGAAACAACTTCTCGGTGTACGCGGCGGTCCGGGCAACACGGCCAACCACCGCACGAGCTACTGGGTTCCCAGGCACGGCAAGCGGGTTTTCGTCGATCAGGTCGACGTCGTGTCCGGTGTCGGCTACGCCAGGGCGCGCGAAGCCGGCTTGCGGCACCACGACGTCCATCGGATCGTCACCAACCTCGGAGTCCTGGACTTCGGCGGCGAAGACCACGCGCCGCGGCTGCTTTCCGTACACCCAGGGGTTTCCGTGGACGAGGTCATCGAGGCGACGTCGTTCCCGCTGAGCACCGACGGTGTCACCGAGACCCGGCTGCCGACCGAGACCGAGCTGCTCCTGATCCGCACCAGTCTGGATCCGAAGTCCTTGCGGGACAAGGAAGTTCCGTCATGAAAACGGCGCTGACCGAGCTGGCGGGCATCCGGCACCCGATCGTGCAGACCGGGATGGGCTGGGTCGCCGGGCCGCGGCTGGTGTCCGCGACGGCGGAAGCGGGCGGCCTCGGCATCCTCGCGTCCGCGACGATGACCTACGACGAGCTGGCGGCGGCGATCAAGGAGGTCAAGAGCCGCACGTCGAAGCCGTTCGGGGTCAACCTCCGCGCGGACGCCGAAGACGCCGCGCGCCGGGTCGAGCTGCTCATCACCGAGGAAGTCCGCGTCGCGTCCTTCGCGCTCGCGCCGAAGAAGGACATGATCGCGCGGCTCAAGGACAACGGCGTCCTCGTCGTCCCCTCGGTCGGCGCGGCCAGGCACGCGGAGAAGGTCGCGGGCTGGGGTGCCGACGCCGTCATCGTGCAGGGCGGCGAGGGCGGCGGGCACACCGGCGGGGTCGCGACGACCCTCCTGCTGCCCTCGGTGCTGGACGCGGTCGACATCCCGGTGGTCGCGGCGGGCGGTTTCTTCGACGGGCGGGGGCTGGCCGCCGCGCTCGCCTACGGGGCGGCCGGGGTCGCCATGGGCACCCGGTTCCTCCTGACGAGGGAAAGCACCGTCCCCGACGAGATCAAGCAGGCGTACCTCGCCCGTGACCTCAACGGCACCGTCGTCACCCGCAAGGTGGACGGTATGCCGCATCGCGTGCTCCGGACGGAACTGGTCGACGCGCTCGAATCCGCCGGTCCGGTGCGCGGGCTCGCCCGTTCCGCCCGCAACGCCGCGAAGTTCCGGAAACTGACCGGGCTGTCGTGGCGTTCGCTGGCCACCGAAGGGCTGCGGATGAAACGCGGCGGCGACCGGACGTGGTCGCAGATCCTGATGGCCGCCAACACGCCGATGTTGCTGCGCGCCGGCCTGGTCGAGGGCGACCGGAGCGCCGGGGTGCTGGCGTCCGGGCAGGTCGTCGGCCTGCTCGACGACCTGCCCGCGGTCGGCGACCTCATCGAGACGATCGTCGCCGACGCGACCGGCATCCTGCGGCGGCTGGCCTCGGAGTGAGCGGCCAGACGCGCTGTGCTTGACTTCGGCCATGATCTCGGAGAGTCGTTGTCCGGTCGAGGACGGTGAGCTGTACGTCCGCAGCACCGGCGAAGGGCCGCTTCTGCTCCTGATCGCGGGCGGTCTGGGCTCGGCGGACACCTTCCGGGCGATGACGAAACTGCTCGCGGACGACTACACCGTCGTCACCTACGACCGGCGCGGCCATTTCCGCAGCACGGACACCAGCACCGGCCCGGTCAGCGTGCCGAAGCAGGCCGACGACGCCCACGCGGTGCTCCAGCACGTCGGCGGCGGCCCCGCGAGCGTGTTCGGGACCAGCGCGGGCGCCATGATCGGCCTCGACCTCGTCGCCCGCTACCCGGATGCGGCGACGATGCTGATCGCGCACGAACCGCCCGCCATCCAGCTGCTGCCCGACGCGCTCGGCTGGCTCGACGAGGCCAACGCGCAGGTCCGGCTCGCCCAGGCGGGCGACCTGATGGGGGCGTTCAAGCGGTTCACCGACGGGATCGCCGGTGCCGCACTGCCCGAACTGCGCGCGATCCGGCTGCCGAACGAGGAGGATTGGAAGCGGCTGTTCGGCCGCGAACTGGCCGAGATCCTCGACTACCTTCCCGATCTGCGGGCCCTGCGCCGGAGCAGGACCGAGATCGTCCCCGTCGCGGGCGTCGGCAGCCGCGGGCATTACCACTACCAGCCCGCGAAGGTTCTCGCGCTGGAGCTGGGGTTGCCGTTCACGGAGGTACCCGGCGCGCATCTCGCGCCGCAGCGGAACCCCGCCCAATTCACCGAAGCGCTGCGGGGTTTGCTCGAAGGCTGAGTCACGGCATCAGCGGCAGCTTCCCGACCAGTTTGTCGACCCGGTTGCGCGGGCCGACGATACCGATCGCGCAGTAGTCCATCTCCTCGGTCGGGATCTCCTTCATCGTCGCGAGGAAGTCGGTGTAGACCCGGATTTGCTGGGCGACGGCGGGCATGTCGGCGACGTGGCAGCCCGGCGAGGCCGCGGCCTTGGCGCGGATGGCCCGCAGCTTCCCGGCGTCGGCCGACAGGATCGAGCAGCCGATCCAGGGCAACCCCGTGTAGTGCTCGCCGCCGGCGTCGACCGCTTCGTCGCCGAGGAGTCCGGTGACGCCCCGCGCGGTCGCAGCGGCGGTGCAGACCGCCGCGTTGACCGCGCGGCCCGGCGGCAGCTCGCTGTTGACCACGATCACCCACTTCAGCCGGGCCGACCGGGTGGACGCGGTGAAGTCGATCTCCTCGGGGGCGAATCCGATGGCCGTACCGTACTCGGACATTCAGCTGGTCTCCTGCTCACTTCGACGGATGAACAAGGCCAAGCTAGGAGGACGTACGAGTACAGTCCACCGTGTTCGTACTTAATACGGCGAGAGGGCCGCGATGGCGCAGTTGGACGAACTTGATAAGGCGATCCTGGCGCAACTGCAGTCGGACGCACGGAAGACCAACCGTGAGGTCGCCGCCGCGGTGGGCGTTTCGCCGACGACGGCGCTGGACCGCACGCGCGGGCTGCGGGAACGCGGCGTGATCCGCGGCGCGCTGCTGGACGTGGACCTGCCCTCGATCGGCCGCGGGGTGCAGGCGCTCATCGCGGTGCGGGTGCGCCCGCCCTCGCGGCGGAACATCGAGGGCTTCCGGAACTGGGTCAACGCGCTGCCCGACCTCGTCGGGCTCTACGTGACCACCGGGACCGAGGACTTCATCCTGCATGTCGCGGTGCCCGACAACGACGCCCTCTACGCCTTCGTGATCGACAAGCTGACCGAACGTCCCGAGGTGGCCGACGTGCGCACCTCGATGGTGTTCGAGCACAGCCGGCGCACCAAGATCACGCCGGTCGACCGTTAGAGCTCCCGGATGACGCGGGCCGGGTTGCCCGCGGCGAACACCTTCGACGGCAGGTCACGCGTGACGACACTGCCCGCGCCCACCACCACGTCGTCCCCGATGGTGACCCCGGCGCAGACGATGACCCCGCCGCCGAACCAGACGTTGTTCCCGATGGTGATCGGTGCGGCCGATTCCCAGCGCTGCCGCCGCAGTTCGTGGTCTTCGATGGGGTGCAGCGCGGTCAGCAGCTGGCAGCGCGGCCCGATCGAGCAGTCCGAGCCGATCTTGATCGGCGCGCAGTCGAGCAGGATGGCGTCGTAGTTGAGGAAACTGTTGGCGCCGATCTCGATCAGGTAGCCGTAGTCGCACTGGAACCGCGGCATGATCCAGGAACCCTCGCCGAGCTTTCCCAGCAGCTCACGCAGAATCGTGTCCCGCTCACCGGTCTCCTCGGCGCCGGTGCCGTTGAACCGGTCGACGAGTGCCTGCGCGCGCCTGCGATCCGCGACCAGTTCGGGGTCGTTGTCCCGGTACAGCTCGCCGCGCAGCATGCGGTCCTTCTGTTCACCCATGCGGCCAACCTACCGAAAAAGCCCTGCCGGCGAGCTTCCCTCGGGAAGCCGCCGGCAGAGCGGGGTGCATGCTTGCGGAGCGTTCTTCAGTTGTGTCGATCGGTTTCCGGGTAGGGCCGGCCCGGCGGGTGGGTGAGGTGTAGGGGGGACCCGCCGGGCCGGAGTTTCTTCCTTTCTCTTCGCAGGTTCCTGCTTCCGCTTCAGGGCGTCATTCGCGGCACTTGCGGCCTTCGTTGACGCAGTCGACGAGGCGGTCCATGACCCGGCCCGGCATCACGTTCGCGAAATCGTCGTGGTCGGAGAACGGGTTGTGATCCTCCTCGGGGAACGAGTCCACTTTGTACTGTCCGTCGACCTGGATCTGCCGCGGGATCTCGTAGGTCAGCGAGATGGTGAGTTCCGGGACGGCGGTCAGGCCGTCGGCACATTCGCCGTTCTCGTCCGGGTACTTGATGTGGTCCCGATGGTTTTCGCTGTCGATGTTGTTCCCGTCCAGACAGCTCGGGAAGGTGTGCACCCGTTTGACGTCGCTGCCCTCGGGACAGATCGGGTACTGCTTGACGAGCCTGTTCTCGAAGCCGGTGCACGTCCAGCTCTCCCGCGCGTTGGCGGGGCCGTTCGTGGTGACTTTCGCGTCACCGTAAAGGATCCGGAGGAACTTCGGCATCTCCTTCACCTTCTCGCGGGCGTTGCCCTTGAAGGTGATGTCGACGACCACGGGACGCTGGATCTCACCGTCGTTGCCGGCGAGTTCGTTGTCCGCGTTCGGTTCTTCGAGCCGAGCTTGCTCCTGCTCGTCGTTCCGGTTCCGCTGCTTCCCGGCTTCCTCCCCGGTGTCGATCCGCACCACCGGCCAGAAATACGCCGATTCGTCGCCGTTCGCGCAGGTGGTACCGGCGCCCAGCAGACTGTAGTTGTCCGAATCCGCGTTCGTGGACAGGTTTCCGACGTAATCGTGCAGATGCTGGGCGCCGTTGCGGATACCCGGCTGCGCGATGAAGTTGTCGGGATTGAAATGCCCGTTCTCGTTCCTGCCGCAGTCGACGGTGAACGAACCCGTGGACGCGTTCCGGCCCGGCCGCGGCTCGTCGACGTTCGGCCGCACCTTCGTGATGTCCACGAACTGCGACTTGTCCACCTCGTCCGCGGAGGCGCGCTCGGGGTCACCGGCCGTGGTGGACACCACCAGCCCGCCGACCGCGATCGACAGGCCCAGCAACGCGGTCGCGATCTTGGTCCTGCGGGCGATACGATGGCGCCCTTGATTTCGTGCCATTGGCTGCTCACCTCATTCGTTTCCGGGCACGCCGATCACTCGCGCCCGGTCATGAGCCACGCATTCGTCGAACACGGGAAATAGCCGCATTCGCGGCGAACCCTTCTGTTCGCCCGCCGATTCAGATCCGGCTATCTGGAGATACGGCTCCCGTGTGGATCCGGTTCAAAACGCGATCCGGCCGTTATCTTTCCGTTATATGACTTACCGGCGCACGACGGCCAGCACGGTGCCGTCCCGCTTGTGCACCTCGAACCGTTCGATGTCGGCCTTCTGCAACGCCGTCGCACCGGTGATGACGAGGGGATCCGGGGAACCCGGCACGCCGTACCCCTTGGACGGCACGCTCCAGTTGTTGACGACGTACGCCTCTCCGCCGTGGGAGTAGGCGAAAAGCTGGCACGTCATCGGCCCGATGAGGCCGCGCAGTTCGAGCTCGACCGCGCTGCCCCACTCCTTCTCCTGCACCGTGACCTCGGCCGCGACGGCGTTGCCCGCCTCGGACCAGCCGAACGGGGCGGCGCCGCCGTCCGGGCCCGTCTCGCGTTCCCGTGACGACAACGGGGACGGCACCACCGACGTCACGACGGAAGGCGCGGCCTGCGTGACGACCGGCTCACGATCGGTGAGCGAAAGAACCGTGAGCGGTCCGCCGACGACGAGTACGAGCACGGCGGCCGCCGTCGCCAGCCGGATGACCTTGCGCCGTCGGCCCGCCTTGGCGGCGTCCGCGAGCAGCATCCGCAGCACCCGGGGGCCCGGGCCCTTCACGGGCGGATCCGGCCAGCTCTTCTTGACCATGTCCAAAATGTCGGGCAGGTGGTACATCTCCACCAGCTCGACCTGGCATTCGGGGCACTCCAGCAGATGCGCCTCGAACCTGGCGTGATCCTCCTCGCCGAGGACGCCCAGCACGTAGGCGGCGATATCCGTGTGGACGGTTCCGGACACCTCGCTCACCCCCGCTCCTGCAGCGCCCTGCGCAGCGCGCGCACAGCGTGGTGGATCCGCGATTTCACCGTACCCGGCGGGACCCCGAGCGTCGCCGCGACCTCGTTCACGGTGCGGTCACGCAGGTAGGTCTGCTGGACGGCTTCACGTTGTTCCGGGGAAAGATTGCGCAGGGCCTCGTAAACGATCATGGCCGCGAGCGTCTTCTCCGATTCGTCCGGCACTCCGATCGAATCCGACTCCAGTTCCTCCACCTCTTGAGGGCGGGCGCTCCGGCTCCGCCAGCCGTCGATGACGATGCGCCTGGCCACGGTGAACAGCCACGCGCGCAGCATTTCCGGCTGCCGGTCGAGTTTGCCGGCGTTGCGCCACGCCTTGATGAGCGTCTCCTGGACCACGTCCTCGGCCCACTGGCGATCGTGGCCGGTCAGCTTCAGCACGAACGCCATCAGGCTCGAGCCGAACTCCTGGTACAACGCCCTGATGAGGTCGTCATGCCCGTTCGACGCGGGTTCATGATCGACAATTGGCTGCAGTATCCGAGAGTGGCGTCCCACGCGGCACATCTTTGTGGGATCAGGGGCGATAAGTCCAGTACCAAAACCGTTCCGGCCGGTTCATCGCACGGGGGAAAGTTTTTTGAACCGTTCCCTCCCCGTGACCGTATCCCCTACCGAAGACCCCCGACCCGGCGCTGTCCCCCGCATCGCCGAATCCACTGTGGATCATGACTGTCCCTCTTGAATGTCCACAGTGGAATTGAACCTGCCTGCACACCATCTCCCCGCGGTGATGGCGTTCTCCTCTGCCCCGACAGGAGGATTTCCGTGAACCCCGTGTCACGCTCGGTCATACCTCTGCCCCTCGTCCTGGCCGCGGTCGCGCTGACCGCCGCCTGCACCACCGGGACCGCGGGACCGAACGGCTCTCCCGGCGCGGCCTCGACCGCGGGAACAGCACAGATCCCGGGAATGCCCGACCCCGCGGCCGAACCCGCCCCCGGTGTCACGGCGGCGATCCTGTTCGACCTCGGGCCGATCGTCACCGACACCAACGGCTACACGCTCTACCGCTACGACAAGGACACGGTGAATCCGCCCAAATCGAATTGCGCCGAAACCTGCGCGCGGACCTGGATTCCCGCCAAGGCAGGCCCCGACCTCGTGGTGACCGGGATCGATCGCGCCCTGGTCGGCACCGTGACCAGGGACGACGGCACCGAGCAGGTCACGCTCGCGGGCTGGCCGCTCTACCGCAACGCCAAGGACGCGATGCCCGGCAACACCGGCGGGCAGGGCGTCGACGACGCGTGGTTCCCCGCCAAGCCGGACGGGACGAAGGTGCTGCTCACCGCCGAGACCTGGCAGGCCGATGACCTCGGCATCTGATCTCCCCAGACCCGTCCGCCCGCTGCTCGTCCTGCTGATCGCGGCCGCGGTGAGCCTTTTCGGCCCAGTCGGCGACGCGCACGCCCAAGAACTCTCCGCGGCGGACAAGAACCTGATCGTCAACGTCAAACTGGCCGGGCTGTGGGAAATGCCCGCCGGGATGTGGGCGCAGGAACGCGGGAAGAGCAAGCGCACCCGCGAAGTCGGCCGGACGTTGATGATCGACCACGGCAGGCTCGACACCGCGACGCACGCCATCGCCGACCGGTTCGGCATCGCGCTGCCTGCCGAGCCGTCGGATCAGCAGTCCGCCTGGCTCGGCGAGATGAAGGCCGCCCGCGACGACACCGAGTTCGACCGGATCTTCGCCAACCGGCTCCGGTACGCGCACGGCGTGCTGTTCCCCATCATCGCGCAGGTCAGGGCCGGTACCCGCAACGACGTCGTCCGCGATTACGCCACCACGGCCAACCAGGCGGTGCTGCGGCATATGACGCTGCTGGAGAGCACCGGTGTCGTCGACCAGTCGCTGATGCCGGAAGCGCCGGTGCCGCAGTCGAATTCGGCCAACGCCGCGATGGACGTCGGTTTCGGCGACTTCGCGCTCGGCCTCCTGCTCGCGGTGGCGCTCGGCGGCGGGCTGTTCCTCGCCTTGCGGGCCCTGCGCGCCAAGAACACCCGGACCCGCAACCGCGCGGCCGTCCCCGAACCGGATCCGGTTCCCAGCGCCCCAGGAGAGATCAATGTATGACCAGTGGTCCGAGGTGGTGATCGTGCTGACCCAGAAATCGGACACCGACCCCGGCATCAAGGGCATGGCGCAGACCTCCGCCCGGATCTCGTACGGCTTCATGTGCCTCACCCTGTGCTGGGGCGTGTTCACCGCGACCGGCTGGATCAAGTCGCTGACCGGGCGGAAGGCACTGCGCAACTCGCATATGGTGCTCGGCATCCTGACGCTGTCGTTCGGTGTCGTGCACGCGATGTCGTTCCTGTTCCTGCCCGACGGTTTCACCCTGGCGCAGATCTCGATCCCGCTCCTGCCCGGCACCTTGGCGCGGCACGAACTCGGCGTCGTCGGGCTCGAGGTCATGATCGCCGTCGCGCTGACCGGCGGGATCAGCCGGTTCAGTTCCTATCGGCGCTTCCTGTGGATCCACCGCCTCGCCTATCCGGCGGTCGGGATCACCGCGCTGCATTCGTTCTTCGGCGCCATGGCCAACGGACATCTCGGCCTGCTGTGGTTCGGCGGGATCACCCTGCTGGTCCCCGTGGTGCTGCTGACCGCGCTGCGGTTCACGCCGACCCGGTACCTGGAACGCCTGGGCCTGGTCGAAGAGCTGGTCTGAAGACTTGGAGAGACGAAAGATGATCTTCGGAAGCATACGGCGTGGCACCCGCGTCAGCGTCGACAACGAGCGGTGCGAGATCTTCGGCTTCTGCGAGATGGAGGCGCCGTCGACGTTCAAGATCGGGCCGGACGGCAAGCTCCGCATCCGCCGGATGGTCGACCGGGACGGGCTGGACCAGGCCATCTCCGCCGCGCGGCTCTGCCCGAAACAAGCCATCAGAGTCAAGGGAGAAGGAGCGTACGACGATGAGTGACGGAGATCGGATCGTCATCGTCGGCGCGGGCGTCGCCGGGCTCCGCTCCGCGGAACGGTTGCGGGAGCTCGGTTTCGACGGCGAGATCGTGCTGGTCGGCGACGAGCCGCGCAAGCCGTACCACCGGCCGATGGTGTCGAAGGAGCTCATCACCGGCGGGGTGAAACCGGTGGCCGCGAGCCTGGAGCCCTATGTCGACCTGGACGTCCACTGGCGGCTCGGCACCCGCGCGACCTGGCTGGACAGCAAGGAGCGCACGGTGCACCTGCCGGGCGGGGAATCCCTGTGGTACGACGGGTTGATCATCGCGACCGGCGTGTATCCCCGCCATCTCCCCGGCTCGCCGCGTCACGACCCCCGGGTCCGGGTGCTGCGCACCGTGGAGGATTCACTGGCCGTCCGGCGGGCTTTGGGCAACAGCAACAAATCCGTCGTGGTGATCGGCAGCGGCCTGATCGGGAACGAGTTCGCCGCGTCGATGCGGTACATGGGCCGGGACGTCACGCTCATCGGCCACGCGAAGGCGCCCTTGCACCGCTTCGGGGAGCGGATCGCGTCGGCGCTCACCAAGGAGCATCAGCACCATCGCGCGAAGCTGGCGATGAACACCGAGGTGCGGAACTGGATCAGCACCAAGGAGACGGTGGGCCTGCACCTGACCAACAACCAGTTCCTGGTGGCCAGCTGCGTGGTGCTTTCGATCGGCAGCGTGCCGGCCGTGGACTGGTTGCGCGGCTCGGAGCTGACCATCGACGACGGCGTGCTGTGCGAAGCGACCCTGTTCGCCACCGGGGCGGAGGACGTCGTGGTCGCCGGTGACGTCGCGAAATGGCCGAACCTGCGGATCGACGAGACCCCGCGGCGGGTGGAGCATTGGATGAACGGTGTCGAATCCGGGCGCGCGGCGGCGGAAAGCCTGATGCTGGGCCGCGGCAACGCGCGGCCGTACACGCCGCTCCCCCGTGCCTGGTCGTCCCTCTACGACGCGCGGCTGCAGACCGTCGGGATGCCGTCGCTGGGCAAGGACACGATCGAACTTTCCGACGGGGTCACCGGTTTCGTCCGCGACGGCAGGTTGATCGGCGCGGCGGGCTGGGACCGGCCGAAGGCGATGATCCACTGGACCGCCGAACTCGACCGGCGGCTGCCGGTGCCCGAGCCGGTGTTCCCCGCGCCCGCTCCTTCGACGGCGGACACGCCGATCGGGGAGGACATCCTCGCCCCGTTCGAGCGGGACTTCCTGTCCGAGACCCCGACCGAGGCCGTTCCGGCGCCGGAAAGGATGCCCTGGGCTCGCGTTCCCGCCGGGTGACCCGGGAGCGCGAACGGACCGGGGCCGCGCGCGGCGGCCGCGGTCCCCTCAGGTGGCGGTGGGCAGCTGGGCCTCCGCACCCACCGCCACCCCCTGGGGACGCCGGGAGGTACCGGACCGACGGTGATTCGGGCTCCGTCGGGTACCGCCCTCCGGGCTCCCCGTATCCGGTCGGGGCCCTTCCAGGCTTGACTCACCTGGGAGGGCCCCGATCTACGGCGGCCGAAGGGGACTTTCCCTCATTACACGCGGCGAACGGCGCTTTCCCCGCATGGCATGCGGGGAAAGTCCCCTTCAGCTCACGAGGACGGCTTCAGGACCACGGTGTCGTCCGGCCCGACCACACGCCCATCCGCGGCCCGGATCTCCAGGCCTCGCAACGGAAGCCCGCCCTCGCGGTCCACCAGTTCCGACCGCGCCTCCCCGTCGGCGAAGAAATGCGCCTCGCCCCATTGCCGCAGCGCGACGATCACCGGGAACAGGTCCCGTCCCTTCGGCGTCAGGACGTACTCGCCGTACGTGCTCCCGTCCGAAGCCGGGACCACTTCGAGCACCCCGTGCCCGACGAGCGCCCGTAGCCGCGCGGACAGGATGTTCTTCGCGACGCCCAGGCTGCGCTGGAACTCCCCGAAGCGGCGCACACCGTCGAAGGCGTCGCGCACGATCAGGAGCGACCACCAGTCGCCGATCGTGTCGACCGAGCGCGCCACCGGGCAGGAGGCTTCGTCGAACGTCGTCCGCTTGACCATGGTTGCATCTTACAACCGCAGTGCCCTACCGTCAGGTGGTAGCAAGTTGAAACCATCTGGAGGATCAGTGCATCGCGGTGTCGTCCTGTTGTTCGCCGTGGCCGCTGGGACGGCCGTCGCCACGATCTACTTCGCCCAGCCGTTGCTCGTCACCATGGGCGCCGAGCTCGGCATCGCCTCCTCGACCGTCGGCGGCATCGTCACGCTCACCCAGCTCGGGTACGGCCTCGGCCTGTTCCTGCTGGTCCCGCTCGGCGACCTGCTCGACCGGCGGCGGCTCGTCGCCGGTCTGCTGACGCTGCTGGCGATCGCCGAACTGGTCGCCGCGACCGCCGTGAACGGTTTGACGCTGTTCGCCGGGATGGCGGCGATCGGCGTGCTCGCGGTGGTCACGCAGCTCCTGGTCGCGTTCGCGGCGTCGCTGGCCGTGCCCGCCGAACGCGGACGCGTGGTCGGTCTCGTGACGACCGGCGTCGTCCTCGGGATCCTGCTCGCGCGCACGGTGTCCGGCACGCTGGCCGACCTCGCCGGCTGGCGCGCGGTGTACGTCGTGTCCGCCGCGGTGACGGTGGTGATCGCGATCGTGCTGTATCGCATCCTTCCCGCCACGGCTCCGGGAAAGACCATGAACTACGGGCGGTTGCTGCGGTCCACGTTGTCCCTCTTCGCCGAGGAGCCCGTCTTCCGGACACGCGGAACGCTCGCGCTGCTGATCTTCGCCGCGTTCGGCACGTTGTGGAGCTCGGTCGCCTTGCCGCTCAGCGAAGACGGCCTGTCGCACACCGCCATCGGCGCGTTCGGGCTGGCCGGGGCCGCGGGCGCGCTGGCGGCGGCCCCCGCGGGACGGCTCGCCGATCGCGGCCGGGCGCGGTGGACGACCGGGCTCGCGCTCGGCCTGCTTCTGCTTTCCTGGCTACCGCTGGGTTTCACCCGCACGTCACTGTGGGCGCTGGTGGTCGGCGCGATCCTGCTCGATCTCGCCGTCCAGGCCGTGCACGTCACGAGCCAGACCCTGATCTACCCGCTCCGGCCGGACGCCGGAAGCAGGCTGATCGGCGGGTACATGATCTTCTACTCCGTCGGCAGCGGCCTGGGCGCCATCGGCTCGACCGCCGTCTACGCCGTCGCCGGCTGGACGGGCGTCTGCCTGCTCGGCGCGGCCTTCAGCGCTCTCGCGCTCGTAGTGTGGGGTGTCAGAAACGTTCGATGATGGTGACGTTCGCCGTGCCGCCGCCCTCGCACATCGTCTGCAACCCGTAGCGGCCGCCCCGCCGTTCGAGTTCGTGCAGCAGGGTCGCGAACAGTTTCGTCCCGGTCGCCCCGATGGGATGGCCGAGCGCGATCCCGCCGCCGTTGACGTTGACGCGGCCCGGATCGGCGCCCGTCTCCTCGATCCACGCCAGGACGACACTCGCGAACGCCTCGTTGACCTCGAACAGGTCGATGTCGTCGATGCCCAGCCCGGTCTTCCGCAGCGCGTGCGCGGTCGCCGGGATGGGCCCGGTCAGCATCCAGACCGGATCGGCCGCCCGCACGGAAAGGTGGTGGATCCTGGCGCGCGGGGTGAGCCCGTGCTCCTCGACGAACTTCTCCGACGCGATGAGGGCCGCGCTGGCGCCGTCCGAGATCTGACTGGCCACGGCCGCGGTGATCCGCGAACCCTCGCTCAGCGGTTTGAGCCCGGCCATCCGTTCCAAGCTGGTGTCGCGCCTGGGCCCCTCGTCCAGGGCGGCACCGGCGAACGGGGCGATCTCGGCGGCGAAGCGGCCTTCGTCGATGGCGGCGATCGCGCGCCGATGGCTGCGGAAGGCGAACTCCTCCATCGCCTCACGGGTGAGATCCCAGTGCTCGGCGATCATGTCGGCACTGCGGAACTGCGAGACCTCGACGCTGCCGTACCGCTCCTGCCAGCCCTTCGAGCCGGAGAACGGGTCTTCGAAGCCGTACTCGCGCCCGGCCAGCATCGCCGCGCTGATCGGGATGGCGCTCATGTTCTGCACGCCGCCGGCGAGGACGAGGTCCATCGTCCCGGACAGCACGGCCTGCGCGGCGAAGTGCACGGCCTGCTGGCTCGAACCGCACTGCCGGTCGATCGTCACACCCGGCACGTGGTGCCCGAAACCCGCGGCGAGCCAGGCCGTGCGCGCGATGTTCCCGGACTGCGGCCCCAGCGTGTCGCAACAGCCGAGGATGACGTCGTCGACCAGGTCGGCCTCGACCCCCGTTCGCTCGACGACGGCCTGGATGACGTGGGCGCCGAGGTCGGCGGGATGGACACCGCTGAGCGCTCCCCCGCGTTTGCCGACCGGGGTCCGGACCGCGTCCAGGACATACGCTTCAGCCACGCCGCCTCCTCTTCGTCGCGATGCCGTCCAGCAGGATCCCGAGGTACTGCTGCGCGACGTCGTCCGCGCTCAGCGTGCCGCCGGGGTTGTACCAGCGCACCGCCACCCAGACGGTGTCGCGGATGAACCGGTAGGTCAGTTCGACGTCGAGGTCCTCGCGGAACACGCCGGCCGCGATGCCGTCGGTGAGGATCCCGTTCCACAGTTTGCGGAATTCGGTGTTGCGGTCGTTGAGGTAGCCGAACCGCGGCAACTGCATGAGATGCTTCGCCTCGGATTGGTAGATCGCCACCTCGGCCGGCCGCCGGTGAATGGATTCGAACGACGCCACGACGACGGCTTCGAGGGTTTCCCGCGGGCCTTTCCCTTCCGCGACGATCTCGGCGTAGGCACCGAAGAGTTCGTCGAGGAATCCGGTGAGGATCTCGTCGGCCATCGACTCCTTCGAGTCGAAATGGTGGTAGAGGCTGCCCGAAAGGATGCCCGCCGCGTCCGCGATGTCCCGCACGGTGGTGGAGACGTACCCGCGCTCGGCGAACAGCTTCGCCGCCAGGGCGAGCAGTTCGGCGCGGCGGGACCCTGGGCTGGCTTTCATCGCTACCTCACGCATGCTGGGAACTCACGGACACGACCTCGCCGGTGAGGTACGAGGAGTACTCACTGGCGAGGAACACCATCACATTCGCCACTTCCCAGGGTTCCGCCGCCCTCCCCGAGACCTCGCGCGCGGTGAGTTCGGTGAGCAGTTCGTCGCTGGTCACCTTGGCCAGGAACGGATGCATCGCCAGGCTCGGCGCGACCGCGTTGACCCGGATGCCGTGTTCGGCGACGTCGACGGCCGAACACCGGGTGAGCGCCATGACACCCGCCTTCGCGGCCGCGTAATGGGCCTGCCCGGCCTGCGCGCGCCAGCCGATCACCGACGCGTTGTTGACGATCACCCCGCCGTCACCTTGGGCGATGAACCGCTTCACCGCGGCCCTGGTCGCGCGGAACGTGCCGTTGAGGGTCACGTCGATGACTCGCGCCCATTCGTCGTCCGTCATGTCCACAATGGACTTGGTGCCGCCGAGACCGGCGTTGTTGATGAGCACGTCGATCCGGCCGTAATGCGCGGCGGCGCCGTCGATGAGCGCCTGTACCTGATCTTCCTGTGTGACGTCGCAAGGGATCGCGTGGACGTCACCGAGTTCGGCGGCCTTCTCGCCCAGCCGCCGCTCGTGCCAGTCGCTGATCACGACGCGGGCGCCCTCTTCCATCGCGCGTTTCGCCACCGCGGAACCGATCCCGGTGCCGGCCGCCGCCGTCACCACGACCACCTTGTCCCGCAGGAGATTCGCCCCCTCGGGGTACTTCGGCACCGGGATCACGGACGTACCTCCCTTGGCAGGCCGAGCACCCGCTCGGCGATGACGTTGCGCTGGATCTCGTTGGAGCCGCCGTAGATCGTGTCGGCGCGGGTGAAGAGGAAGAGCCGTTGCCAGGCGTCGAGCCCGTCTTCCGCGACCATTCCCCGCGCGCCGCGGACGAGCATCGCGAGCTCCCCGAGGTCGCGATGCCAGTTCGCCCAGACCAGTTTGGACACTTCCGCCACACCCGGCGACGAGTCGCCCAGGGTGCGGATCGCCTGCGCCCGCATGACCTCCAGGCCCACCCAGGCGCGGTCGATCCGTTCGGCGATCGCCGGGTCGTCCGGTGCGATCCTGGTGAGTTCTTCGAGTTCCCGGCGGAAGCCGACCTGCTGCCCGAGCGTCGCGACGCCACGCTCGAAGGCGAGGGTGCCCATCGCCACACGCCAGCCGTCGCCGGGTTCGCCGACCACGAGGTCTTTCGCCGTGCGGGCGCCGTCGAAGAAGACCTCGTTGAATTCGGAGGTCCCGGTGAGCTGCTGGATCGGCCGGACCTCGACGCCGGGCTGGTTCATCGGCACGAGCAAATAGGACAGTCCTTTGTGGCGTTTCGAGCCGGGCTCGGTGCGAGCGAGCACGAAACACCAGTCGGCGACGTGCGCTAGCGACGTCCACACCTTCTGGCCGTTCAGCACCCACTCGTCGCCTTCGAGGGTCGCCGTGGTGGCCACGGCGGCGAGATCGGAACCCGCGCCGGGTTCGGAATACCCTTGGCACCACAGTTCTTCGACGGCCACGATCGGCGGGAGGAACCGCTTCTGCTGTTCCGGGGTGCCGAACGCGATCAAGGTTGGGCCGATGAGCTCTTGCGCGAGATGACTGACCCTCGCCGGGGCGTTCGCTCGCGCGTACTCCTCGTGGAAGACGACCTGCTGGTCGAGCGTCGCGCCCTGTCCGCCGTGCTCGACCGGCCAGCCGACGCAGGTCCAGCCCGCCGCCGCGAGCCGCCGCTCCCACGCCACGCGTTCGTCGAAGGCCTCGTGCTCCCGCCCAGGACCGCCCAAACCGCGCAGTTCCGGCGGCAGGTTCTCCGCCAGCCAGGTGCGCACACGGTCACGGAAACCGTCCTGAGCCACGCCTGCCTCCTCTAGCCAAACCAGAGCCTGCTGCGTAGGCTACCCTACCAAGCACTTGCTAGGGAGACTTCGATGACTGAAGGAACCATCCCGGCGGCGCTCGACAGGGCCGCGGAGCGCTTCGCCGGCCGGGAAGCGCTGGTCGACGGCGAAGTCCGGCTCACCTATGCCGAACTCGCCCGCCGGGTGCGGCAGGCCGCGCGGTTCTTCGAGGGCCACGAACGGGTCGCGATCTGCTCCCCCAACACCTGGCATTGGGTCGTCGCCGGGCTCGGCGCGCTGTACGCCGGCGCCACACTGATCCCGGTCAACACCCGCTTCACCGCGCGCGAAACCGTCGACATCCTCGAACGCGCGAAGGTTTCCGCGCTGGCGATCACCGGCACGTTCCTCGGCACGGACCGGCTGGCGGACCTCGGTTCCGCCCGCCCCGGCACCGTGGTGCGCATCCCCGTCGAAGGCCCCGAGGAGCCCGTCGACGGCGTCACGGAATGGGACGCACTCTCCGGTCTCGACAGCGATTTCGTCAGTCCCGCACAACCCGGCGACGTCAGCGACATCCTGTTCACCTCCGGGACCACCGGCCGCAGCAAAGGCGCGATGAGCAGCCACCGGCAGGCACTGAGCGTCGCCGAAGCCTGGGCCGAGTGCGGCGGGCTGACCGAAGAAGACCGGTACCTCGTGATCAACCCGTTCTTCCACAGCTTCGGGTACAAGGCGGGCATCCTCGCCGCCGTGCTGCGGGGCGCGACCCTGGTGCCGCAGCGCACCTTCGACGTCCGCGAGACCCTGCGGCTCATCGAATCCGAGCGGATCACCGTGCTGCCCGGCGCGCCCACGATCTACCAGGTGCTCCTGGAGGCGCCCGAACGTGGGAACCACGACCTCTCCAGCCTCCGGCTCGCGGTCACCGGTGCCGCGACCGTGCCGGTCACGCTGGTCGAGCGGATGCGGACGGACCTGGACATCGACACGGTGCTCACCGCGTACGGCCTCACCGAAGCGGTGGTGGCCACGATGTCCCGCCCCGAGGACGACGTCGAACTGGTGGCGAACTTCTCCGGCCGCGCGACGGCCGGCTTCGAGGTGAAACTCGGCGAGCACGACGAAGTCCTGCTGCGCGGGCCCAACGTGATGCTCGGCTATCTCGACGATCCGGACGCCACCGCGAAGGCCGTCGACGCCGACGGCTGGCTGCACACCGGCGACGTCGGCGTACTGAACGGACGCGGGTATCTGAAGATCGTCGACCGGATCAAGGACATGTACGTCTGCGGCGGCTTCAACGTCTACCCGGCCGAGGTCGAGCAGGTGCTGAGCCGCCTGGCCGGCGTCGCCGAAGCCGCCGTCGTCGGTGTGCCGGACGAACGGCTCGGCGAGGTCGGCAAGGCGTTCATCCGGCTCAGCCCGGAGGCTTCACTGTCCAAAGAGGACGTATTGACCCATTGCGAAGGCCGGTTGGCCAACTACAAGACTCCTCGATTTGTCGACTTCGTGGCGGAGCTTCCGCGAAACCTGTCGGGGAAGGTCCTGAAACGCGTGTTGCGGGAGGAGAACGGATGACCGTCGAGTACGAGCGGCGCGGGCCGGTGGCCGTCGTCACGATGAACCGGCCGGAGTACCGGAACGCGCAGAACTCGGCGATGACCTACGCGCTCGACGCCGCGTTCACCCGCGCCGTCGACGATCCCGAGGTCAAGGTGATCGTGCTGGCCGGGGCGGGCAAGCATTTCTCCGCCGGGCACGACATCGGGACACCGGAACGCGACGTGGACGTCTCGTTCGAGCGCAAGGCGGTGCTGTGGTGGGACCACGTCGGCGCCGAGGGCGGTGATCAGCGATTCGCCCGCGAGTCCGAGGTCTACCTCGGCATGTGCCGCCGGTGGCGTGAGATCCCGAAACCGACCATCGCGAGCGTGCAGGGCGCGTGCATCGCGGGGGCGCTGATGCTGGCGTGGGTGTGCGACATGATCGTCGCCTCCGAAGACGCGTTCTTCGCCGATCCCGTGGTGCGGATGGGAATTCCCGGCGTCGAGTACTTCGCACATCCCTGGGTCCTCGGTCCTCGCGCGGCCAAGGAGGTGCTGTTCACCGGTGAGCGCTTCACGGCGCAGCAGGCCAAGGAATGGGGCATGCTGAACCGCGTCGTCCCCCGCGCCGACCTGGAAACCGAGACGATGGCGCTGGCGGAGAAGATCGCGGTGATGCCGCGGATGGGGCTCGCGCTCGCCAAGAAGGCCGTCAACCAGGCCGAGGATCTGATGGGTCTCCGGTCCGGAATGGACTCCGTGTTCGGGCTGCACCACTTCGCGCACGCGCACAACGCCGAGGTCTCCGGCGGCGACTCGCTGGGCGGGCAGGACGCGCGCTCGATGCGGGACGCGAGTTCGTGATGAACCTCGATCTGGACGAGCGGACACTCGCCTTCCGCGACGAAGCACGTGCCTGGCTCGCCGCGAACGTTCCCGCCGAGCCGCTGAAGTCGTTCGACACCGCCGAAGGATTCGCTCAGCACCGCGAGTGGGAAGCCCGACTGGCGGACGCCCGCTGGTCGGTCGTCTCGTGGCCGCGTGAGTTCGGCGGCCGGGACGCGAGCCTCCTGGAGTGGGTGCTGTTCGAGGAGGAGTACTACGCGGCCGGAGCGCCGCTGCGGGTCAACCAGAACGGCATCTTCATGCTCGCGCCCACGCTGTTCTCCCATGGCACGGAAGAACAGCGGGCCAGGATCCTGCCGAAGATGGCGCGTTCGGCGGAGGTCTGGGCGCAGGCGTGGTCGGAACCCGAGGCAGGCAGCGACATCGCCGCACTCCGGAGCACCGCGACCCGCTGCGACGGCGGCTGGCGGGTCAGCGGGCAGAAGACGTGGAGCTCGCGGGCGACGTTCGCCGATCGCGCGTTCGGCCTGTTCCGCAGCGACCCGGAGTCGGTGCGGCACAAGGGACTCACCTATCTGATGGTGGATCTGCGGGCCGAAGGGGTCACCGTGCGGCCGATCCCCCAGCTGGACGGTGAACCGGGGTTCGCCGAGATCTTCTTCGACGACGTCTTCGTCCCCGACGAGGACGTGATCGGAACGCCGGGCGAGGGCTGGCGGGTCGCGATGACCACGGCGAACAACGAACGCGGCCTGTCGTTGCGCAGCCCCGGCCGGTTCCTCGCCGCGGCCGACCGGCTGGTCTCGCTCTGGCAGGAGGCGGGGCGTCCCGCGCACACCGCGGACCGGGTCGCCGACGCGTGGATCGGCGCGCGGGCCTACCAGCTGTACACCCTGGGCACGGTCACCCGGCTCGCCGACGGCGCCGAGCTCGGGCCGGAATCGAGTGTCAACAAGCTGTTCTGGTCGCATCTCGACGTCGCGCTCCACGAGACCGCGCTCGACATCCTCGGCCCGGACGCCGAACTGCGGGGCGCCTGGAGCGATGGCTGGCTGTTCTCCCTGGCGGGACCGATCTACGGCGGGACCGACCAGATCCAGCGGTCCATCGTCGCCGAACGGTTGCTCGGCCTGCCGAAGGGGGCTCGATGAGATTCGCACTCTCCGGCGAGCAGGAGCAGTTCTCCCGCAGCCTGAACGATCTTCTGTCCGGTGTGGACACAGACTCGGCCAACCGCGCCTGGGCGGCGAGTGATCCGGGCCCCGGGCTCAAGATCTGGCGGCGTTTGGCGGAACTCGGCGTGACCGCGCTGGCAGTGCCCGAGAAGTACGACGGGCTCGGCGCCACACCGGTGGATCTGGCCGTCGGCTTCGAATGGCTCGGTTACCACTGCGCTCCCGGGCCGTGGACCGACACCGTGGCCGTGCTTCCGTCCTTATTGGACGATGAGCTGCTGACGTCGGTCGCGTCCGGCGAGACGCTGGCTTCGGTCGCGTACGCGCCACACGTGCCGTACGCCTTGGATGCCGACGTCGCGGACGCTCGCCTGGCGGTCGAGAACGGCAGACTGCGCGCGTTCACCCCCGGAACGCCTTTGTCCTCTGTGGACAGTTCACGGCGGCTGTTCCCACCGGTGAACGGCGACGATCTCGGCACGGCGCTCGACGCGGATCGCGCGTTCGAACTGGGTTGCCTCGCCACCGCCGCGCAACTCCTCGGCGCGGGACGGTGGCTGCTCGACACGTCAGTCGCCTATGCCGCGCAACGCAAGCAGTACGGCCGCGAGATCGGCGGTTACCAGGCGGTCAAACATCTGCTCGCCGATGTGGCGACCGCGCTCACGCTGGCCGAGCCGCTGCTGTTCGGCGCGGCCGTCACGCTGGACCGGCGCGATGTCTCCGCGGCCAAGGTGGCGTGTGGCGATGCCGCGCATCTCGCCGCCCGGACGGGGCTGCAGGTGCACGGCGCGATCGGCTACACCGCGGAGCACGCGCTCGGCCTGCGCCTGACCAGGGTCCGCGCGCTGGTCGGTGCCTGGGGTACGCCGCGATTCCACCGGGAGCGGGTGCTGTCATGACGTTCACCGCCGAACAGGACGCGCTGCGGGACAGCGTCCGGAAGCTGCTGGACCGGGAAGCGGATCCCTGGCCGGAGCTGTGCGAACAGATCGGCGTGGCGGCGCTGGCCGTGCCCGAGCGGTTCGGCGGACTCGGCGCGGGGACGGCGGAACTGCAGGTGGTCGCCGAAGAACTGGGCCGGGTGCTCGCCGACGTCCCGTTCCTCGGCTCGGCAGTGCTCGCCGTGCACGCCGTGCTGGCCACGGGCAACGACGAGGCTTGCGAGCGTCTGCTCCCCCGCCTCGCCGAAGGCACCGTCGGCGCGGTGGCGTGGACCGACGCCGATGGCCGTTGGGACACGCCTGCCTGCCGTGTCGTCGACTCCGCCGTGGAGGGTGAGGCGCACTATGTCCTCCACGGCGACGAGGCCGAGATCCTCCTGGTCGTGGCCGACGGCTCGCTGTACGAGGTCTCCGATGCCCGCCGTGTGCGGACTCCGGCGATGGACGAAACCCGGCGGCTGGCTCGCGTGGTTTTCGAGAACGCTCCTGCCCGGCTGCTCGGCCCCGTCGACCTCGGCGCCTTGCGTGACGTCGCGTGTGCCGTCCTGGCCGCCGAACAGGCCGGAGCCGCTGCACGGGCGTTCGAGCTGACGGTGGAGTACAGCAAGCAGCGGCACCAGTTCGGCAGGCCGATCGGCGGTTTCCAGGCGTTGAAGCACCGGATGGCGGACCTCCACGTGCTGGTGGAGACCGCGCGTTCGGCGGCTTACGCGGCTCCGGAGTCGAGCAGGCTGGCGGCGGTGGCGAAGGTGCATTGTTCGGAGGCGCTGGCGACGGTGGCGGGCGAGATGATCCAGCTGCACGGCGGGATCGCGATCACCTGGGAGCATCCGGCGCATCGGTATTTCAAACGGGCGCATGGCGCGGCGCGGCTGTTCGGCTCGCCTGGGGAGCATCTCGGGCGGGTGCGGCCTACTTCTGATCCAGGAACCGGGTGATCGCGCGGATCCGATCCCCGTCGAGCGTGAGGACCATCAGTCCGGCCGGTGTCTCGCCGTGGCGGCAGCGGAAGGCGGGCTGGTTGTTCGCCCGCGTCGGCGTCATGGCGAAACGCTCGACGGGAACGGCCATGGTGACGCGGAGGAAACCCGCGATCGCTTCGAGACCGTGGTACTCGTGCGGCGCCGGCGGCATGGCGAGCCAGGCGTCGTCGGTGAGCAGGCCGAGGACGCCGTCGAGGTCGCCCGCGGTGAAGGCGTCGGCGAAGCGCCTGGTCAGCTCGCGTTCCTGAGGTGACGGCCGGTGCCCGGCGCTTTCGCGATGTTTGTCGAGCGAGGCGCGGGCGCGCTGAAGGATGCCTTTGACCGCCGTCTCGGTGGTGCCGAGCATGCTCGCGACCTCGCCCGCGGGGAAGCACAGGACGTCGCGCAGGACGAGCGTGGCGGCTTGTCTCGGTGGGAGGAGCTGGAGACCGGTGATGAAGGCGAGCTCGATCGACTCCCTGGTGCCGTAGCGCGCTTCGGGACCGGGGTCGCTGTCGGCGACGCGCTCGAGGAGCTCGTCCGGGTACGGCTGCAACCAGGTCATCTCGCCACGTCGGCTCGGTTCCGGCGGGTCGAACGGCGGCACCGGCTCCGGTGGGCGACGGCGGCCCGCGTCCCGCAGGGCGTTGAGGCAGCGGTTGGTGGCGATGCGGTACAGCCAGGTGCGGAGCGACGAGCGCCCCTCGAAGCCGTCGAGACCCCGCCATGCTGCCAAGAGCGTCTCCTGGACGGCGTCCTCTGCGTCGGTGAGGGAGCCGAGGATCCGGTAACAGTGCAGGTGGAGCTCGTGCCGATACGTCTCGGCGAGCTCGCGAAACGACTGCTCGTCCGTTGCCCTGGTGCTCACAGACCGTTCCTTTCGCGGCGTGGGTGGTGTCTGACCGGGTGAAGACCGACGAAAGGAACCATCATGACCAGTCCCGCCTTGGCTGTCGCGCTCTCCTACCACCGCGCGTGGACCGGCAAGGACTTCGAGAAGGCGATGACGTACGTCGCCGACGACATCGTCTGCCACACACCCGGTGGACCGCTCTCCGGCGCGGAGGCGTTCCGCGGGTTCATGGGCCCGTTCACCGAGATCCTGACCGGGTCGACCCTCCTTTCGGCGTTCGGGGACGAGACGACGGCGTTGCTGATGTACGACACCGCGACCCTGCCGGTGGCGAGCGCCCCGGGGGCCGAGCTGCTGACGGTGCGGGAGGGACGGATCGTGGAGTTGCGGATCGTTTTCGACCGGGCTCCCTTCGATGCGGCTCGGGCGGCTGCTGCCGGGGCTTAGCAGCTAAGCGGCCAGGACATGCGGACGAGGGCGGGCTTGCGCGGTGCGGCACGCAGCCCGCAGCTCGGCGACCACCTTGTCGGGTTCGGTGCGCAGCCGGGACGGCAGCGTTTGAAGCACGACGATTCCCGCGGCGACGTAGCGGGCGTTGCGGGCGACGGTGGCACGGTGGTCGTCGAGGCTCGTGTGGTGCAGGAAAGAGTCGATCTCCCAGGCCAAGGCGATTTCGTCGCACCAGAAATCCGGGGTGGCGATGTAGCCGCCCTGGGCGTCGTGGATCGGGACGTTCCACCGGCCCGGCGGGAGACCGGATCTTCGCCAGAGACGCCACGCGTCGGCTTCCGCGACCGATCTCGCTCCCGCCAACAGTGGGGCAAGCGCTCGTCTCGGCATCGCGGTTCCCGCGGTACGACCTCGGTCGAGCTCGTCGGCGAGCATCTCCGGGGTGCAGAAGCGGCGCTGGACGGCTTCGGCCATCACCGCCTGGGCCTCATCCACGTTGGTGAGCCGTCGCACGGTGTCGGCGACGGCACGGGGAACGGGGGCCATCGGCAGACCTGCTTTCAGATGAGGTCGTGGCAGGCGATTGGTGCGCTCCACACGGACGAAGCCGACGTCGGCCACGTCACGGCTCGCGGGAATGAGGACATGCACGACGTCCTTCCCGGGAAGCCGGTCCAAACCATGGCAACGAAGCGCGTACGTTCCGGTGAGCACCGCACCCGCACGGCCGTGGAGCAGCGCGGCACGACCACGATGCTCGTCGGAGGGCTCTCCATTGTTGGTCAGCACGATTCCGGGCAGCAGCGACTGCCATGGCCCGCCCGCGCCGCATCGCCGGGAGATGGTCCGTCGCGGGACACCGATCTCTTCGAGGTCGGCCGCGCGGACCACCTCCGGGTGGCCCGGAGCGGTGAGCAGGGGGTGAGTCGCCCAAGTTCCTCTTCGCACCCGGCCACCATCCGCCAGACCACCGACAAGATCAGCCTCCAAGCTGCACGAGAGGTCCGGTCACGCCCAAAAGATCTCGTTCATGAAGGATTTGGGACATTGAGTGTCCCAAATCCTTCATGAACGGGCCGCTCACCAAGAAGGTAGGGCCAACCCCCGCACCAACCCACCGGCGCACCGCATTCACCCGACCCCCGCCCCGAACCAGACTCACAGCGGTGACCGCAAACCTCCGCACAGGCAGCGATTTCGCCCGCCTTTCCCGCCGCATCAGCGAAGCGGGCCTCCTCGACCGCCGTCCCGGCTACTACGTCTTCCGCATCGGCCTGGTCGCCACCCTCTTCGCCGGCGGCTGGATCGCCTTCTTCGCGATCGGGGATTCCTGGTGGCAGCTGGGGATCGCCGTGTTCCAGGCGGTGATGTTCGGCCAGATCGCCTTGCTGTCGCACGATCTCGCGCACCGCCAGGTGTTCCGGACCCGCCGCCCGAGCGAGATCGCCGGCCGGATCGCGGGCAATCTCGGTGTCGGCATGAGTTACGGCTGGTGGATGGACAAGCACACCCGCCACCACGCGAACCCGAACCACGAGGACCTCGATCCCGACGTCGACCCGGACATCCTCGTCTGGTCGAAGGAGCAGGCGCGGGCCAGCAAGGGACTTCCGCGGTTCATCGGCCGCTACCAGGCGTTCCTGTTCTTCCCGTTGCTCACCCTCGAAGGCCTGAACCTGCACTTCTCCGGGATCCGCGCGGTGTGGAAGCCGGGTCTGCGACGACGCGGGCTCGAAGCGGCCTTGCTGCTGACGCATTTCGCGCTCTACTTCAGCGCGCTGCTCGTGGTCCTCTCGCCCGGCAAGGCGCTCGTCTTCTTCATCGTCCACAAAGCACTGTGGGGTGTCTACATGGGATCGATCTTCGCGCCGAACCACAAGGGGATGCCGATCCTGTCCGGCGACACCGAACTCGACTTCCTGCGCAAGCAGGTGCTCACCTCACGCAACGTCCGCGGCGGCCGCGTCGTCGATGTCGCGCTCGGCGGGCTCAACTACCAGATCGAGCACCACTTGTTCCCGAGTATGCCGTCGCCGCATCTTCGCCGCGCCCGGCCCATCGTCCAAGAATACTGCGCGGAAATCGGCGTCCCGTATCACGAGACGGGACTTCTCGAGTCGTACTCGCTCGCGTTGCGGAGCCTGCACGAAGCGGGTGAGCCGATCCGACTTTCGTCGGGTTCACCGGCTGAGACGCCCGCCGGACGCCGTTGACACTCCAGATACGGCTTCTTACGTTCAGTGCATGTCGCCCCCGAAGATCTTCCCCGGCGCCACCCTGCATCCAGAACCGTTCCCGCGGGCCCTGCGCGCGGCGATCACGGCCAGCGGGCTCCCGCTCGACCGCATCCGCCATCGCCTCGAACTCCGCGGCGTCTCCATCAGTGTGCCGACGCTGAGCCATTGGCAGTCCGGCAGACGGAGACCGGAACGCCCGGAATCGCTCCGGGCGCTCGCCGAACTCGAACAACTGTTGTCGTTGCCGCCGTTGGCCTTGCGTTCCTTGCTCGGCCCGCCCCGGCCCCGCGGACGAAAGAGCTCGGTCCCGGCACAGCGCCGGGACCGAGCCACCCCCGAGGAAACCTATCCGACGTAGAGCGTGCGGTTCGGGCTGCCGCTACCGGGGTTGGTGACCTTCCCCGGAGTCGAAGCGCTGATCAGCGCCTGAGCGACCTGCGCCGCGGTGGCACCGGTGTGCGTCGAGAGGTACAGCGCCGCGGCACCCGCCACGTGCGGCGCGGCGAACGAGGTGCCGTTACCGGTGTAGGTCGCGGTGTCGTTGTCCTTCCAGGCCGAGGTGATCGAGACGCCCGGCGCGAACAGGTCGACCACGGAACCGTAGTTGGAGAAGGAAGCGCGGCGGTCGGTGCGGTCCGCCGCGGCGACCGTGAGGGCCTCGGTGACCCGCGCGGGCGAGGTGTTCGCGGCGTTCACGTTGGAATTGCCGGCGGCGATCGTCCAGGTGACCCCCGACTTGATGGAGTTCCGCACCGCGGTGTCCAGCGCGGTCGACGCGCCACCACCGAGGCTGGCGTTGGCCACGGCGGGCTTCTTGGCGTTCTTGGTGATCCAGTCGACGCCCGAGATCACCCCGGCGGTCGTGCCGCTTCCGTCGGAGCCGAGAACGCGCACCGGGTACAGCGAAGCACCCTTGGCGACACCGTATTTCGCCCCGGCGATCGTGGCCGCGACATGGGTGCCGTGACCGTAACCGTCGTCCGCGTTGGTGTCATTGTCGACGAAGTCGTAACCCTGCTTCACCCGCCCGCCGAAATCGGTGTGCGTGGCACGGATTCCGGTGTCGAGAACGTAGACGTTCACATTCGAAGCGGTAGTCGAGTAGTTGTACTTGCTGTCGAGCGGAAGATCGCGCTGATCGATGCGGTCGAGCCCCCACGACGGCGGATTCGTCTGCGTCGCCTCGGCGCGCAGCACCTTGTTCTGTTCCACGAAGGCGACCGCCGGGTCGGCCGCGAGCCGTTTGGCCTGCCGCTCCTTCAGCGCCACCGAGAAACCGCTGATCCCCTGCGTGTACTGCCGCCCGATGGCACCGCCGAACTTGCTTGCCAGCGAAGGCTTGTCGGCGGTCGAGCCGTCCTTGAGCACGACGATGTAGCTGTCGGCGACGGCGCCTTCCGCACCGGCGCCGACGATCGCGCCCTCGGCCGCCTGCGCCGGCGTCACGCCTGCCAAAACCGTGACGACGGCGGCGGCCAACCCGATTCCGGTCAGTCTGCGAGAATTCACGTTGCTGTCCCCATTCCTTGGTGAGCTTCCGCCGAAAACGCTAAGCGGAATCCGCGAGAAAGGACAGCTTTACATTTTTTCGTTTATACGGATTAAAGCCAATCATCGGGACGCGGCCACGGCATGAGCGCGGCGAGCGCGTCCGTCACCGGTTCGGTCACCGTGTACCGCCCGCGGTGGAACAGCAGCGGCCGATCGTCGGACGGTTCCCCGAGCGCGGTGACCCGGCCGACGACGACGTAATGGTCCCCCGCCTCGTGCACCGCTTCGAGCGTGCAGTCGATCCACGTCAAAGCCCCGGTCAGCAAAGGAGATCCGGACGGCGCCGGGGTCCAGTCGACCGACGCGAACTTGTCCGCGCCCCGTGCGCCGAACACCGCGCTGACGTCTTGCTGGTCTTCGGCCAGCACGTTGACGGCGAACCGGCCGGACTCGGCGAGTACCGCCCACGTCCGGGAAGTCTTGGCAGGACAGAAAAGCACCAGCGGCGGGTCCAGCGAAAGTGCCGCGAACGACTGGCACGCGAAGCCCACCGGAGCCTCGCCGTCGTGTCCGGTCACGACCGCCACGCCCGTGCAGAAATGCCCGAGCACCATGCGGAACCGTGCCGGATCGATGTCCGCGCCGAGGTCCGTCACCGGGGTCACGACTGCCCCGGCGGCCTGGTGCCGACTGAAAAGTCGTGTCCCCACAAGGAAACCGCCGTACTCTCTCGGGCGATCCAGCTTTCGTCGTCCACTTGACGCCCCTCGCAGCCGTATTCGACATCGAAGCCGCCGGGGGTCTTCATGTAGAACGAGAGCATCAGATCGTTGACGTGCCGCCCGAGGGTCGCCGACATCGGCACCTTCCGGCGGATGGCCCGGTCGAGACAGAGACCGACGTCGTCGGTGTTCTCCACTTCGACCATGAGGTGCACGATGCCGCTCGGTGTCGGCATCGGCAGGAACGCGAGGCTGTGGTGACGCGGGTTGCAGCCGAAGAACCGCAGCCACGCCGGCGCGCCGTCGGCGGGCCGGCCGACCATTTGCGGTGGCAGTTTCATCGAGTCCCGCAGCCGGAATCCGAGCACATCACGGTAGAAGCGCAAGGAAGCCTCATCGTCGTGTGTGGACAGGACGACGTGCCCGAGCCCTTGCTCACCAGTCACGAACTTGTGCCCGTACGGGCTCACCACGCGCCGATGTTGCAGCGCGACGCCGTGGAACACTTCGAGCGTGTTGCCCGAGGGGTCCTCAAAGGACACGAGGCCGTCGACCCGGCGATCGGCCAGCTGATCCGGTGTGCCTTCCTTGTACGGCACCGAGTGCGCGTCGAGCGATGCCCGGATCTCGTCGAGTTCGCCGGCGTTGGCGACCTCCCAGCCCGCGACGGCGAGCCTGTCGCGCTCGCCGGGGAAGACCACCAGCCGCGCCGGGAAATCGTCCATGCGCAGGTAAAGCGCTTCCGGATTCGTGCCGGAGCCCTCGACCATGCCGAGGACCTTCAGCCCGTATTCGCGCCACGCGGCCATGTCGGTGGCTTCGATACGCAGGTAGGCGAGCGAACGGATACCCATCAGGAGGCTCCCAGGAAGTCGAGTGCCAGCCGGTTGAACTCGTCGAACTTCTCCAGCTGCGCCCAGTGCCCGCAGCCGCCGAACACGTGCAGCTGCGCACGCGGGATCGTCTTGAGCGCGAGCAGCGCGCCGTCGAGCGGGTTCACCCGGTCTTCGCGGCCCCAGATGAGGAGCACGCGCTGGCGCAGGCGATGCGCCTCACGCCACAGCATGCCCTCTTCGTAGGTGTCGGGCTGGGCGAACGACTTGCCCATCGCCTTCATCGCGGCCAGCGACTCCGGCGCGCTCGCGGCGGCGAACCGCTCGTCGATCAGCTCGTCGGTGATCAAAGACTGGTCGTGCACCATGATTCGTAGGAAGGCTTCGAGCTTCTCCCGGCTCGGCCCCGGCGGGGCACTGAACCGGCCGAGGTTCTTGATGCCTTCGGTGGGATCGGGCGCGAACAGGTTCACGCTCAGACCGCCCGGCCCCATCAGGACCAGCCGCCCGGCGCGCTTCGGATGGTTGAGCGCGAGCCGCACGGAAGCCCCGCCGCCGAGCGAGTTCCCGACGAAATGCGCCCGCTCGATCCCGAGTTCGTCCATCAGCCCGACCACGGCGTCCGCGCTGTGCCGGAAGTACTGCGGATGCTCGGTCGGTTTGTCCGACCGGCCGAACCCGGGCTGGTCGATGGCCAGCGTCCGGTAGTTCTTGCCGAACACCGGGAGGTTGCGGCCGAAGTTGCTCCACGCCGACGCGCCGGGCCCACCGCCGTGCAGCAGGATCACCGTCTCGGGATGTTCCGCGCCCGCCTCGTGGTAATGCAGCTTGAGTCCACCTTGGACGGTGACGTACTTGCCTTCGGTCATCAGACCATCGCATTCTCGACGGGCAGCCCGAAGGCGCCGGTTCCGAACATGACGTACGCGCGCTCGGCGTCGTTCGCCGCGTGCACCCGGCCGGCGTGCGCGTCGCGCCAGAACCGCTGGATCGGGGTTCCGGCCTGTAGCGCACGGCCGCCGGAGTTCTCGAAAAGCCGGTCGATGGCGAAGATCGCGCGTTCCGTGCCGCGGACCTGGTCACGGCGGACCCGCAGCCGCGTGGGGAACGGGAGCTTCTCCCCCTGGCACGCCAGCTGGTACAGCTCGTCGATGTTGTGCGTCAGCTGGAGCCAGGCCGCGTCGATCTCGCTGGCCGCCTCGGCGATGCGCACCTTCGCGAACGGGTCCTCTTTGGACTGTTCGCCCGCGTACGCCGCGCGGACCCGCTTGCCCTGGTACTCGACGTGCGCGTCGTACGCGCCCTGCGCCATCCCGATGATCGGCGCGGTGATCGTGCTCGGATGCACCGAACCGTACGGCAGTTTGTACAGCGGCCCGGGGTTGATCTCCTGCCCCGGCGTCTTGCACTTCGACGTCGCGATGAAGCTCAGCGCGCGGTGCTTCGGGACGAACACGTCGTTCACGATGATGTCGTTGGACCCGGTGCCACGCAGGCCCACGGTGTCCCAGACGTCTTCGATCGTGTAGTCGGAGATCGGCACCAGATAGGTGCAGAAGTCGACGGGTTTCCCGTCCTTGAACGTCGGCCCGCCCAGCAGCACCCAGGTCGCGTGGTCGCAGCCCGAGGAGAAACTCCAGCGCCCGCTGAGCCGGTAGCCGCCCTCGACGACGTCCGCCTTGCCCATCGGCGCGTACGACGACGAGATCCGGACGTCGGTGTCGTCACCCCAGACGTCCTGCTGCGCCTGCGCCTCGAACAGCCCGAGGTGCCACGGGTGGACGCCGAGGATGGAGGCGACCCAGCCGGTGGACCCGCACGCGCTCGCGACGAGTTTGACCGCGGTGTAGAAGCTCACCGGGTCGGCTTCGATGCCACCGAAGGTCTTCGGCTGCAGCATTTTGAAGAACCCGGTCTCCTGCAGGGATTTGACGGACTCCTCGGGAACGCGCCTGGCGTCCTCCGCCTCCTGCGCCCGTTCCCGCAGGACCGGCAGCAGCTCCCGGATCCCCGCGATCACGTCCTGCGCGGCGTGCTCGCTCATATGCGTTCCCTCTCTCGCCATACTCCGTGAACCGGATCCAAGACTAGAACACGTTCTCGTTTTTGTCGACCGACCCCCGGTCGAGCGCACTGTGCAGTCCGGCACGCCGACCGGAAAACACGCAGTCGGCCAGCGACAGACCGCTCACATAGGACCTAGAACAGATTCCCACCGCGGTCCGGCCCGCCGCGTACAGACCGCGAATGGGGACACCGGCCCCGGAACGCACGGCACCGGTCTCCTCGTCGACCACCAGACCACCCAGGGTCAGCATCGGGCACGGATAGCCGAGGTTCGGCTTGATCGAGACGTCGATCAGCGAATACGGCGCCCGATCCAGCGGCCGCGCGAATTCCGCGGGCTTGCCCGTCGGATCCGCGCCGGAACGCGCGGCCTCGACCGTGGCGGCCAGCCCGCCCGGATCGACGCCCGCCTTACGCGCGACCTCGTCCAGCGACCCGGCGACGACCCGCTGCCGCAGGAGATACCGCACCTGAAGCCCTTGGAACCATTGGCTTTGCCCGCGCGCGTCCCGTTTGACCTCCCCGACGATGGCGTCGTCGACCAGCAGCCAGCCGCGTCCGCCGTGCCCGGTGATCATGCGTTCGCCGACGGCGGCGCCGTAGCGGGATTCGTCGATGATCCGGCCGCCCGTCTCGTCCACGAGCAGGCCGCCGAGGAACGCCGACGGCGGGGTGATGAACCGCCAGGCGGAGATCCGCCCGAGTTCGGCGGTGGCCCCGCCCGCCTCGACACCCATCCGGATACCGGATCCGTCGTCGGCCGAGGTCCCGAGCGCCAGCCCGCCCCGGTACGCGGGCGCGTGCTCGCGCACCATCTCACGGTTCGCGATGAACCCGCCCGCCGCGAGAACGACCCCGCGCGTGGCGGAAATCCGCAGCTCACGGCCGTATCGGCGTTCGATCCGCTCCGCCCGCCGGTGCAACGACTTCCGCAGCGAGGGCACGTAGATCCCGGGTTTCGCGGCATACGCGGACAGCCTCCGGTGCGCGGCCCGCACGCGAGCGGGAGCGTCCCGCAGAGTGGACACCACGACGCCGGTGACGGTGCCGTCGTCGTCCACGATCAGGTTCCGCGCCGCCGTCTGCGGCAGCACCTGGATCCCGCGGCTCCGGACCGCCTCGGCCAGGCGTTTCATCAGCAGTTTCCCGGAAGTGCCGGGACCCTTGACGCGATGTCCGCGTGGCGCGGGCTTGGCCGCCTCACGGAAACCACCGGCCGCCTCGCTACCCGAGTAATACAGGTAGTGCTTGTCGCTCGGATAAGACGTCTTGTACGGGCACAGACTGCCCTCGAAGGGGACGCCGTTGCCTTCCAGCCAGGAGATCATCTCCGTACTACCCACGCAGAACCGCCGCAGGGTCTCTTCGGAGACGACGTCGCCGACCTCGAGCCGCAGGTAGTCGTACATCGCGTCGACACTGTCGTCGACGCCCGCGTCCCGCTGCTGCGCCGTCCCGCCACCGGCGTAGACGACACCGCCGCTGACCGCGCTCGCGCCACCACCGGAGAACCGGTCCAGTACGAGCACCCGGGCACCGGCGTCGGCCGCTTCGATCGCCGCGCAGGCGCCCGCCGCACCGAAACCCACGATCACCACATCCGCGACGAGGGAGTCCATGGCCCCACCCTAGAACTAGAACACGTTCTCGTCTATGGTGACTGGAGCAGCGCGGATGCTGCTCGTTGCTTCCTACAACGTGTTTCAGGTGAGGGGCGTATGGAGTACGACGTGATCGTGGCGGGCACCGGTGCCGCCGGGATGACCGCCGCACTGTCCGCAGCCCACCGGGGACTCGAGGTCCTGGTCGTGGAGAAGGCCGCCCACTTCGGCGGCTCCACCGCGCGCTCCGGCGGCGGCGTCTGGATCCCCGGCAACCACGCGCTGCGGGCGGCCGGGATCTCCGAACCCCCGGAGCGGGCGCGCGAATACCTCGAAGCGATCGTCGGTGACGTGGTCCCCGCCGAACTCCGGTCGGCCTTCCTCGACCGCGGCCCCGAGGTGCTGTCCTTCGTCTGCGACCACACGCCGTTGCGCTTCCGCTGGGTCCGCGGTTACTCGGACTACCACCCGGAGGCTCCCGGTGGGCGCGCCGGCGGACGCTCGGTCGAACCGGTCGCGCTCGACGGCAACCTGCTCGGCCCGGAATTGGCGAATCTGGAGCCGCCGTACAGCGCTCCCCCGCTGGGCGCGCCGATCACCCAGGCGGACTACCGGTGGCTGAGCCTGCTCGCCCGGCACCCTCGCGGCATCCTCCGCGTGCTGAGCCTCGGCGGCCGCTGGCTCGCGGGGCGGATCCGCCGTCAGCGGCTGCTGTCCATGGGGCAAGCGCTTGCGGCAGGGCTGCGTGAAGGGCTCCGGCGGGCGGAAGTCCCCGTCTGGCTGAACACGCCCCTGGTGGATCTGGAGATCGAAGGCGACCGGGTGACCGGCGTCGTCGTCCGCCACGAGGGTGAGGACAAGACGATCCGCGCGCGGCTCGGTGTCGTCCTCGGCGCGGGCGGGTTCGAGCGCAACGAGGAGATGCGGGTCAAGTACCAGCGGGCGCCCATCGGTACGGAGTGGACCGTCGGCGCGGAGGCCAACACCGGCGACGCCATCGACGCCGGGCTCAAACTGGGCGCGGCCGTCGACCTGATGGACGACGCCTGGTGGGGTCCGTCCATCCCGCTCACCGGCGGCCCGTGGTTCGCGCTCGCCGAGCGGTCGCGGCCGGGCTGCCTGATGGTCAACGGGCGGGGCGAGCGTTTCGTCAACGAGTCGGCGCCCTACGTCGAGGCCGTGCACGCGATGTACGGCGACGGGGACGGCCCCGGCGAGAACTTCCCGACCTGGCTGGTGTTCGACCAGCGCAACCGCAACCGGTACATGTTCACCGGCCTCGGGCCCCGCCAGCCGCTGCCCGGCCGCTGGTTCAAAGCGGGCATCGCGGTCAAAGCGAGCACCATCGCGAAACTCGCCGAGCGGATCGAGGTCCCGGCCGACGCGCTGGAGAACACCGTGCGCCGGTTCAACGGTTTCGCGAAAAGCGGCGTGGACGAGGACTTCCACCGCGGGCGCAGCGCGTACGACCACTACTACGGCGACCCGCGGAACAAACCCAACCCGAGCCTGGGCCCGCTGGACGTCGCGCCGTACTACGCGGTGAAGATCGTGCCCGGCGACCTGGGCACCAAGGGCGGATTGAGGATCGACCCACACGCCCGCGTCCTGCGCGAGGACGGGTCGGTCATCGAAGGGCTTTACGCGGCGGGCAACACGAGCGCGGCGGTGATGGGCCGCACCTACGCCGGCCCCGGCGCGACGATCGGCCCGGCGATGGTGTTCGGCTACCTTGCGGCCGAGCACCTCGCGCAGCAAGATCACGGTCAACCGGGAGGCAGCCGATGACGACGGAATCCGTACGGCAGATCGACGCGGGCGCACCCCCCGCACGGTTCGCGCGCGGGTGGCACTGCCTCGGCCTCGCCGAGACGTTCCGCGACGGGAAACCGCACGCCATCACCGCGTTCGGGACGAAACTGGTGGTCTTCGCCGATTCGTCCGGCAAGCTGAACGTGCTCGACGGGTACTGCCGCCACATGGGCGGCGACCTCACCCAGGGCGAGGTCAAGGGCGACGAGATCGCCTGCCCGTTCCACGACTGGCGCTGGAACGGCAACGGCAAATGCGTGTCGATCCCCTACGCCAAACGGGTTCCGCTGCGGGCGCGCACGAAGTCGTGGCAGGTGCTGGAGGAGAACAAGCAGCTGTTCGTCTGGCACGACCCGGAGGGGAACCCGCCGCCGGACGACGTCGTCATCCCGCGCATCGAGGGCATCTTCAGCGGCGAGTGGAGCAACTGGACCTGGGATTCGGTGCTCATCGAGGGCTCCAACTGCCGCGAGATCATCGACAACATGGTCGACATGGCGCATTTCTTCTACATCCACTACGCCTTCCCGACCTACTTCAAGAACGTGTTCGAGGGCCATATCGCCACGCAGTACCTGAACACGAAGGGCCGCCCGGACAAGGGCATGGCGTCGAACTACGGCGGCGAGGAGAACCTGCTGCGGTCCGAGGCGTCGTACTTCGGCCCGTCGTACATGATCAACAAGTTGCTCAACACGTACCAGGGTTTCGAGATCGAGAACGTGCTGATCAACTGCCACTACCCGGTCACCGAGAACTCGTTCGTCCTGCAGTGGGGCGTGAGCGTGAAGAAGTTCGAGGGTGTCTCGGACGAGCACGCGGACAAGATCGCCGGGAAGTTCGCCAAGGGGATCGGCGTCGGCTTCCTGCAGGACGTCGAGATCTGGCGCAACAAGACCCGTATCGACAATCCGTTGCTGTGCGAGGAAGACGGGCCGGTGTATCAGCTGCGCCGCTGGTACGACCAGTTCTATGTGGACGCGGCCGACGTCACCGAGGACATGACGCGGCGGTTCGAGTTCGAAGTGGACACCAGCCGCGCCAACGAGGTCTGGGCGGCGGAGGTGGCCGAGAACCTGGCACGGCAGCAGGCGGAAGAGGCCGGGGTGTGAAGCCCGAGACCGTCGAATTCCTCACCGCCGGGCTGCGGCCGCTGACCTGCCGCTCGTGCGGGACGTGCGTGCTGGTCAAGAAGAACAGCATGCAGCACACCAGCATCCAGTGGACGAGTGACGCGTCCCGGAGCTGCCCGGTGTTCGCCGAACAGAAGGCGTCCGGGGCGCAGACGGCGTTGCTCGACACCTGCGGCAATCTCACTGAGAGCATCGAGATCGCCTTGAAAGACGGCCTGCTGGAGGTGCCCGAATGAGCGGTCCCGTCACCGTGACCGTGGCCGAGGTGATCACCGAGACGGCCGACGCGCGGTCGATCGTGTTCGACATCCCGGCCGAGCACGTCTCCGCTTTCGCTTACGCCCCAGGACAGTTCCTCACGTTGCGCGTGCCGAGCGACCGGACCGGTTCGGTGGCCCGCTGTTACTCGCTCTCCAGCGCGCCGCACGAGGGCCGGGTGCAGGTCACCGTCAAACGCACCGCCGACGGCTACGGGTCCAACTGGCTGTGCGACAACCTCCAAGCAGGGCAAGAGGTCCAGGTGCTCCCGCCGGCCGGGGTGTTCAGCCCCGCGTCGCTCGACGAGGACTTCCTGCTGCTCGCGGGCGGCAGCGGCATCACGCCGGTGATGTCGATCCTCAAATCCGCGCTGGAACACGGCACCGGCAAGGTGGTGCTCCTGTACGCGAACCGCGACGAGAAGTCGGTGATCTTCGCGCGGGAGCTGGCGGACCTCGCCGCCCGGTACCCGGACCGGCTGGCCGTCGTGCACTGGCTGGAGAGCCTGCAGGGGCTGCCGACGGAAGCGCACCTGCGCGCGCTGGTGGCGCCGTACACCGCGCACGAGGCGTTCATCTGCGGACCCGGGCCGTTCATGGACGCGGCGCGCGCGGTGCTCAAGGACCTCGGACTGCCACGCAAGCGGATCCACCTGGAGCGGTTCCTGTCGCTGGGCGGGAACCCGTTCGAGGTGGCCGAGCCCGTCGCCGTCGAAGAGGCCGAGACCCCGGCGTCGGTCGAGGTCACCCTCGACGGCGAGACCAGGAACCTCGCCTGGCCGCGCCGGACGAAACTGCTGGACCTGTTGCTGGAAAAGGGCTTCGACGCGCCGTACTCGTGCCGCGAGGGCCAGTGCAGCGCGTGCGCCTGCCGGATCGTCTCCGGCGAGGTGAAGATGCTGAACAACGAGGTCCTCGACGGCGACGACATCGCCGAAGGCATCGTGCTGGCGTGCCAGTCCCTGCCGCTGACCGACGAGGTCACCGTCACCTACGAGTAGGAGTCCCCGTGCCCATCGATCCTTCGGTCGCGATCGGCGCCGACCTCGGCGAGGTGAGTTTCGCCTGGACCGCCTCCGACGTGCAGCTCTACCACCTGGCGCTGGGCGCCGGCGCGGACCCGATGAGCCCGCGCGAACTGCGCTACACCTACGAAGACGGCCTCCAGGTGCTGCCGACGTTCGCCACCGTGGCGGCGAACCTGCGCGTGTTCGAGCCGCCCGCGGTCTCGTTCCCCGGCGTCGAGGTCGACCTCGGGAAAGTGCTGCACGGCAAGCAGGAGGTGATCGCGCACCGGCCCATCCCGGTCTCGGGGAAGGCCGTGGCGCGGACGCGGATCGTCGACGTCTTCGACAAGGGCAAGGCGGCCGTGATCGTGAACGAGACGATCGCCACCGACTCGGACGGCGCTCCACTGTGGACACTGCGGTCGAGTATCTTCGCCCGTGGTGAAGGAGGTTTCGGCGGCGAACGCGGCCCGTCCGACCGGGCCGAACCCCCGTCGCGGGAGCCGGACGCCGTCATCGACACCCCGACGCTGCCGCAACAGGCGCTGCTCTACCGGCTCTGCGGGGACCGCAACCCCCTGCACGCCGACCCCGCGTTCGCCGCGGCGGCCGGGTTCGACAGGCCGATCCTGCACGGCCTGTGCACCTACGGCGTCGTCGCGAAGGCGGTCACCGACGCCTTCCTCGACGGCGACACCGCCCGCGTCGCGTCGTTCTCGGCCAAGTTCGCCGGCGTCGTCTTCCCCGGCGAGCCGCTGCGGACCCGGGTCTGGCGCGAGCCCGCCGGGCTGCTGATCGCGACCACGGCGCCGGACCGGGACGACGCGCCCGTCCTTTCCGACACTTTCTTGACCACGACAGACTGAATCATCGTTCCCGCAGGTAGCGCACCTGGCTAGACTCGGCCGGGTGCGCCCCTTGATCTCGGACCCGTATGCCGAACTCGGCCGGGACTACGCGCGATCGAGACGGCCGGATCCCCGTGTCGCCGCCGCCATCACCGCGGCCCTCGGCGACGCGCGCTCGGTGGTCAACGTCGGGGCGGGAGCCGGTTCCTACGAGCCGGAAGACCGCGACGTGGTGGCCGTCGAGCCGTCACGGCGGATGATCGCGCAGCGTCCCGCCACGGCGGCGCCCGCCGTCCAGGCGTGCGCGGAAGGCCTGCCCTTCGCCGACGGCGCCTTCGACGTCGCCCTGGCCGTGCTCACCGTGCACCACTGGACGGACGTGACCGCCGGGCTGGCCGAGTTGCGGCGCGTCTCCCGCCGCCAGGTGATCGTGACCTGGGACCAGGCGGTGTTCGCGCGGTTCTGGCTGGTGCGGGACTACCTGCCGGAGATCGCCGAACACGAGAGCAGGCTGGCCTGTCTCGACCGGATCGTCGCAGAACTGACCGAGGCGGGCCAGGCACCCGCGGTGGCTCCGCTGCCCGTGCCGTCGGACTGCGTCGACGGGTTCCTCGGCGCGTATTGGCGCAGGCCGGAGGCGTACCTGTCCGAGCGCGTGCGCGCGGGCATGTCCGGGGTGGCCCTGCTGGACCAGAACGTCGTCGCGACGGCCGTCGAGCGGCTGCGCGCCGATCTCGCGGACGGGCACTGGCACCGGCACCACGTCGGGCTGCTCGGCCGGACGGAACTCGACCTCGGGTATCGCGTCGTCACGACGTGACCGAGTACACAGTGGACACTTCTCGCGGCGTGAACGGCGGTCGACCCCGGCCGCGAGGCATGGTATTCATGGCTCTCGTGACGGCAGGGACGGGAGCGGCATGACGACGGAGTACTTCGTGGTCCGTGGCCAGGTGGAGAAGGGCGATCAGCGGGGCAGGGAACTGGGTTTCCCGACCGCCAACATCGCGCTGCGCGACCAGGACGGCCAGGTCGGCGACGGAGTGTGGGCGGGCTGGGCCGAACGCGCCGACGGCACCCGGATCGCGGCCGCGGTCTCGGTCGGCAGGCGGCCGACCTACTACGGCGCGGACGGTTACCGGCTCGTCGAGGCGCATCTGCTGGACTTCAGCGGCGACCTCTACGGCGAGGTGCTGACCGTATGGCTGGGCCACCACCTGCGCGAGCAGGAGGCGTACCCGTCGTCGGAGGCGCTGATCGTCGCGCTCAACAAGGACATCGCGGACGCCCGCAAATGGGCCGCGGAGAACCCGGCCGGCGGTTTGCCGGACGCGGGTGCCGCGGAGGCCGGTGTCGTGCGGCGCGTGCCGCTCGGTTCCTAGACCGCCGCACCCAGCAGCATGTAGCCCATGCCGAGCCCCATGATCACCCGGCACACCCGCCGCGACGTCTGACCGGAGGCCGTGGCGCCCCGCGACGCCAGCACCCCGGCGCGCACGGCGTCCGCCGCGAAATACGCGGCCACGGCGCCGAACAGCAGCGAAAGCCACAGCGCGGAAGTGCCGCCGGGGCCGGACATCACCAGCCACGGCCCGTGGGACACCTCGCTGTGCGGCATGAACGTCACCATGAACAGCATCGCGACGGCGGACACGGCGTGATGCCCGCACGACGTGTGCCCGGAGCGCCTGCCCTTCCACCACGAGACGGCGAACCACCCCGCGGTCAGCGCCAGCACCGCCTGCCAGCCCGCCGCCGGGATCGGGCCGCCCACCGGCGACAGCATCGCGACCATGGCGACGACGAGCAGCAGTTCGGCCAGGTCGCCGTTGCGGACCGCCGCGCCCTGCCTGCCGTAGTCCAGCCGGACGAGTCTCAGCACGCAGGGCAGGACGAGCGCCGCGAACACCGCGGTCAGGGTCCACGCGACGACGATTGGTCCAGACATGGCACCTCCCGGCCGGTAACCCCTTCACCGTGGCAGGTGGCGCTCTAGTACACCATCGGGCATTGAGGTGATCTCAGCCCGCGGTCAGGACCAGTCCGCTCGTGGGCACGCCGGTGCCGGCGGTCACCAGCACCCGCGCGGCCCCGTCCACCTGGTTCACGGCGTCGCCCCGGAGCTGCCGGACCCCTTCGGCGATCCCGTTCATCCCGTGGATGTAGGCCTCCCCCAACTGCCCGCCGTGCGGGTTGAGCGGGAGCTTCCCGTCGAGTTCCAGGGTGCCGCCGCCGATGAAGTCCTTGGCCTCGCCCTTCCCGCAGAAGCCGAGTTCTTCCAGCTGCATCAGGACATAAGGGGTGAAGTGGTCGTACAGCACGGCGAGGTCCATGTCGCCGGGGCCCAGCCCGGACTGCTCCCACAACTGCCGCCCCACGACCCCCATCTCGGGCAGCGCCGGGAGATCGTCGCGGTAGTAGCTGGTCATCACGTACTGGTCCGGCCCGCTCCCCTGCGCCGCCGCCGCGATCACGGCGGGCCGGTGCGGCAGGTCGCGCGCCCGCTCGGCGCTGACGATCACCAGGGCGACCCCGCCGTCGCTCTCCTGGCAGCAGTCCAGCAGATGCAACGGTTCGGCGACCCAGCGGGAGGCCTGATGCTCTTCGAGCGTGATCGGCTTGCCGTAGAACCAGGCCCGGGGGTTGGTCGCCGCGCGGGCGCGGTCGACGACGGCCACCCGGCCGAAATCCTCGCTGGTCGCGCCGTACTCGTGCATGTAGCGCCGGGCGAGCATGGCGACGGTCGCGGCCGGTGTCGCGATGCCCATCGGGTAGTGGAACGCGTTGTCGACGCCGGACGAGTTCACCTGCCCCGCCGCGGCCGAGGACACCTGCCCGAACCGCATCCCGGACCGTTCGTTGAACGCCCGGTACGCGACGACGACGTCCGCGACCCCGGTCGCGACGGCCATCGCGGCCTGCTGCACCGTCGCGGCCGCGGCCCCGCCGCCGTAATGGATCCGGCTGAAGAACTTGAGCTCCGGGATGCCGAGTTCCCGCGCGACGGCGATCTCGCTGTTGCCGTCCATGGTGAACGACACCAGTCCGTCCACATCGGACGGAGTGAGCCCGGCGTCCTTCAGCGCGCTCGAAACCGCTTCCGCCGCCAGCCGCAGCTCACTGCGACCGGAATCCTTCGAGAACTCCGTCGCGCCGATCCCGGCGATGGCCGCCCGTCCGGAGAGGGTCATCACTCGCCTCCCAACGTGATCGCCACGGTGCCCACCACATGTTCGCCGAGACTGTCCACACCGGACACCGCGATCACGACGTCGTCGCCGTCCCGTTCCGTGACCCGGCCGGTGAAGGTCAGCGTGTCGTAGGCGTAGCAAGGTACGCCGAGCCGGATCTTGATCGACCGCACGAACGCCTCAGGGCCCGCCCAGTCGGTCACGAACCGTTGCACGAGGCCGGTGTCGGTGAGGATGTTGAGGAAGATGTCCTTCGAGCCGCGCTGGACGGCGGCGTCGCGATCGTGGTGGACGTCCTGGAAGTCGCGCGTCGCCAGCGCGGTGCTCACCACGAAGGTCGGGGTGGCCTCGATCGTCAGCGGCGGCAGCTCGGTGCCGACCGAACAGTCCTTCATCGCGCGACCCTCCAAGCGGGCAACGTCAGTTCCTCGTCGATCTTCACGAAGGCCGCTTCCACCGGCAGCCCGATGTGGACGGTCTCGGGATCGGCGTCGAGCAGCTCGCCCATCACCCGGACGCCCTCCTCCAGTTCGACGAGCGCGACCACGAACGGCAGCTCCTTGCCGGGAACCTTCGGATGATGGTGCACCACGTAGCTGTAGACCGTTCCGCGTCCGCACGCGACGACGTAGTCCGGTTTGGCGGCGAAGTCCCCGTCCGGCGGCATGGGTCCGGGCGGATGCCGCAGGGTCTCGCCCCAGCGCTGGATCCGCAGTTCCCCTTCCCGCAGACCGGCCCAGAAGAACTCGGTGTCCTTACTGATCACCGGCCGCAGCACGGGCGCGGCGGTCTTGGCGGGCTCAGCGCCCGGCGGACGGAACTTCAGCACCCGGAACACCATGTCCGCGACGGCCTCGTCGCCGACGTACCAGGTGGTCTTCGTCGTCACGAACCAGCCTTCGCCCAGCGCGGTGCGTTTGGGCCCGACGACGCTTTCGAGTTTCGCGGTCGCGGCGACGCGTTCGCCGTGGCGCAGATACCGGAAGTAGTTCTGCTCGGAGTTCGTCGCGACGACCGAGGTGAACCCGGCCTCGTCGAGCACCTCCATCATCGCGCCGAGCGGATCGTCCGACGCCCTGGTCCAGTGCAGCCCGCCCATCGTCCACACCTGCGCCATCGCGGGCGGCGCGACGAGTCCCTTGTGGACACTCGCGGCGGCGAACTCCTCGTCGACGTACACGGGATTGCGGTCGCCGATGGCTTCGACCCAATTGTTCACCATCGCCTGGTTGACCGCGTCGCGTGCGGCCCTCGGCGCGGATTCCCCGCGCGCGGCGATGCGTTCGGCCGCTTCCTGGATGCTCATCGCGGCACCCTCGGCAGGCCGAGCCCGGCGGTGGCGATCAGCTCGCGCTGGATCTCGCTGACGCCGCCGCCGAAGGTCAGCACCAGATTGCGTTTGGCCACCACGTCCAGCCACTGCGCCAGTTCCGCGGTTCCGGCGTCGGCCTGATCGCCGTGTCGCGCCACGATCTCCTCCAGTTTCCTGGTCAGCCCCTGGATCCGCTCGGAGCCGACGATCTTGGTGGCCGACGCGTCGGCCACCGCCACGGGCCCGGTCGCGGACGACGCGGCGACCTGCCAGTTCAGCAGTTCGTTGATCCGGGCGGTCGCCAGGGTTTCCGCGAGGACGGCCCGGACGTCGGGCAGCTGGAGCAGCGGCGTCCCGTCCGGGGTCTTCCTCGACGCCGCCCACTCGCGGACCCGGTCGTAAAGACCGCCGATCCGCCCGGCGGGGCCGAGCATGACGCGTTCGTGGTTCAGCTGCGTGGTGATCAGCCGCCAGCCCTCGTTCTCCTTGCCCACCAGCATGTTCGCGGGCACCCGGACGTCCGAGTAGTAGGTGGCGTTCACGTGGTGGGCGCCGTCGCAGGTGATGATCGGCGTCCACGAGTAGCCAGGGTCGCGGGTGTCCATGATGAGGATCGAGATCCCCTTGTGCCTGGGCGCTTCGGGATCGGTCCGCACGGCCAGCCAGATGTAGTCGGCGTCGTGCCCGCCGGTGGTGAAGATCTTCTGGCCGTTGACGACGTACTCGTCCCCTTCGCGCACCGCTGTCGTGCGCAATGCCGCCAGGTCCGTTCCCGCCTCGGGTTCGGTGTACCCGATGGCGAAATGCACCTCGCCCGCGAGGATCTTGGGCAGGAACAGGGATTTCTGCTCCTCGGTGCCGAACGCCTGCAACGTGGGACCGACGGTCTGCAGGGTCACCGACGGCAGCTGGACGTCGGCACGGGCGGCCTCGTCGACGAAGATGTGCTGCTCGATCTCGCCGAAACCCCGGCCGCCGTACTGTTCCGGCCAGCCGACCCCGAGCCAGCCGTCGCGGCCCATCCGGCGCACGATCTCCCGGTACACCGGCCCGTGCCGCTCCCGCAGCATCGCGCGCCGCTCGTCCGGGCTCACCAGCCCGGCGAAGTACTTTCGCAGTTCGGAGCGCAACTCGTGTTGCGCCGCGGTCAATTCGATCAGCATCGGTTCACCCCGCCACCAGTTCGCCCAGACCGGCCAGCCGATACGAGGCGCCGCCGAGCGTTCGTCCCAGATCCTTGACCGCCGACGAGAACCGGTGCAGCGGATACGTTTCGTCCACGCCGATCCCGCCGTGCAGGTGATGGCAGACGGCCAGCGCCGCGGGCGCCTCCTCCGCCAGCCAATAGGCCGCGATATCGAGTTCCGTGTCGGCGTCGAGCCCCGCCGCGAGCCGCCAGACCGCCGACCGCGCGGCCAGCTGGACCGTCCTCGAAGCGACGTAGACGTCCGCGATCTGTTGCGCCACCGCCTGGAACGCCGCCAGCGGGCGCCCGAACTGCTCCCGTTCGCCGACATGTTTCGTGGTCAGTGCGAGCGCGCCGGCGAGGAGTCCGTCGCCGAACGCCACCGCACCCGCGAGCGCGAACCGGTGCAGCGTCGCGATCGACTCGCCGGGGCCGTGCCCGTTGAGGAGATCGGCGTCGGTGACGGTCACCGAATCCAGCGTCATCGTGTAGTCCGGTGTGCCGGAAGAGGTTCTCGTCGGCGTCAGGATCACGCCGTCCGCGCGCGGATCGACGAGGAAGACGCCGGTGCCGCCGGGCAGCGAGGCGGGCGTCAGGATCCGGGTCGCCTCCGCCGCGAACGGCACGCCGACCTTGACCCCGCTCAGGCGCCAGTCCCCCGCCGATTCCGCGACGGTCGCGGGCCGGGTGGTGAACGGCGCGGAAGGTTCGTTCAGCGCGGCGGTGAGCACGGAGTCGCCCGCGGCGACCGGCGGGAGCAGCGCCGAGCGCTGATCCGGTCCGCCGAGCGCGGTGACCGGCAGGACACCGAAGGCCAGCGACGCCAGCGCGGGCGACGGCGAGGCGACCCGGCCGAGTTCGGTCAGCACCAAGGCGACTTCGGCGACACCGAGGCCGTCGCCGCCGAGTTCGGCGGGCAGCGCCAGGGCGAGCAAACCGGCGTCGGCCAGCGCGCGCCACGTGTCCGCGGGCTCACGCTCCTTGCCGAGCACACGCGCGGCCAGCGCGGTGACCTCGGTCTGCGTCTCGTCGAACTGGAAGTCCACACTGGCTCCTCACCGGGGCGAACGGGCACAATATTGAAACCTGTTCTAGTCTTATCCGGAAGGAGCCGCGACGGCAAGGGGGAGGATCTAGGAGGTGGCCTCGATCAGTTCCGCGAGCGCGTCGGCGAAATGGTCGGCGAGCGGCCACAGGTCACCGGTGAGTTCACGGGCGCCGAGCAGGCCGACGTCGACCCTGCCCGCGTTGGACAGCACGGTGATGTTGAGCCCGGCGCCGTGGAACACCGGGCCGAGCGGGTGGAGCCCGGTGATCCGGCAGCCCAGCAGGTACAGCGGCATCGGCGGACCGGGCACGTTGGAGACCACCAGGTTGTGCACCACCGGATGCCGTTCGGCCAGGCGCAGCGCGGAATACGCGCGGACCGCGAGCCCGAACATGGTCGCCGCCGAGAACTGCGCCCAGTCCTGGAGCATGTCCGCGTCGATATCGTGGTGATGGTCCTTGGACAGCCGGTTCGACTCCGCCAGCATGAACACGCGCGCGGCGGGATCCTCCAGATGGGTGGGCAGCGACGCGAAGAACGCCGAGACCTTGTTGATCCCGTGCTCGCGCTCGGTGCGTCCGTGCACCGAGACCGGAACGGTCGCCACCAGCGGATCCTCCGGCAGTTCGCCCCGATCCCGCAGGAACTGCCGCAGGGCGCCGGCGACCACGGCGAGGACGACGTCGTTGACGGTCACCCCGAAGGCGTTCTTGACCCGTTTGACGTCGTCGAGGTCGAGAGAGGCGTAGGCGACGCTGCGGTGCGCGGTGATCGTCCCGTTGAACGACGTCCGCGGCGCCGTGAACGGGACCGGCATTCCCTTGCCCTGCAACGCTTTGCCCAGCCATCTCGGCACGAGTTCGAGCAGGCCGGGCAGCAGTTTCGCCACCTCGACCGGACGTTTCGCGAACGACGTCAGCCCCGCGCCGAACAGCGCTCGCCTGCCGGGAACGCCCGCGTTGCGGCGTTCGTCCTGGGTGGTCTCCGGCGGCGGGGCGTCCGGTTCGAGCCCGGCGAGGGAGGCGATCAAGCTGGCGCCGCCGACCCCGTCAACGCTGGCGTGGTGCATCTTCAGCAGGACCGCGATCCCGCCGTCGGCCAGGCCTTCGATGACGTGCAGCTGCCAGAGCGGCTGCGCGCGGTCCAGGCGTTGTCCCGCGATGTGGGCGCAGAGCTCGGCCAGTTCCCGCCGGTCGCCGGGCGCCGGTACGCCGATGCGGTGAACGTGGGCTTCGAGGTCGAAGTCCTCGTCCTCCACCCAGACCGGATGCGCCAGATTCCAGAGTGGATTGTGCAGCTTGCGCCGGAACGCCGGGATCAGCTCGACCCGTTCGGCCAGTTTCTCCTTGAAGCGCTCGAAATCGTAGCCGCCGGGCATGGTCGAACCGTCCAAGGTGAGCAGCCCGCACACGTGCAGTACCTGGGCAGGCGTCTCCAGGTACAGAAAACTCGCGTCCAGACCACTCAATCTCTGCATGAGAATCACCTTAAGTGAACTTTGCAACCCGTTCTAGGCGGTCACCCAGCGGTAGGATCGGTGGCCATGCAGCCGAGTTTCGTCGTCCGCCAGGCACTCCAGCTCGCGCTCACCGCGAACGCGCTGAAGCCGCCGAGAGGCGCGCGGACGGCGGTCCCGGCGTTCTTCGCGGGCTGGCTCACCGGGGAGCTCGCCCCGCATCTGCTCGCGCTCACCGCGGCCGACGCGGCGGCGCACGTCGCCCGGCACCGCGGCGCGTCGAGCAAAACGGGGCTCGCCCTCGCGGCGGCGTCGGCGGCCGGGCTCGGCACGCTGATCGCCCAGTCCCAGCGGGCGCGCGACGAGATCGAGACCGCGCTGACCGAAGGCATCGGCGAGGCGTACGCCGACGAACTCGAACACCCGCCGAGCCCGACCGACCTCGCGACGCCGTGGGGCCAGCTGGCCATGCCGTTCCGCATGCGCGACCCCGAGGTCCGGCGGACACGCAACGTCGCCTACGCGCCCGGCGGGAAGCGGTTCCTGCTCGACATCTACGCCCCGCGTGAACCGGTCACCGGCGCGCCGATCCTGCTGCAGGTGCACGGCGGCGCCTGGGTGATCGGCAACAAGGACCAGCAGGGCCTGCCGCTGATGCTGCACATGGCCAAACGCGGCTGGATCTGCGTCGCGATCAACTACCCGCTCTCCCCCGCCGCCCGCTGGCCCGCGCATATCGTCGCCGCGAAACGCGCGCTGGCCTGGATCCGGGACAACGCGGTGACCTACGGCGGCGACCCGTCCTTCATCGCCGTCACCGGCGGATCCGCGGGCGGGCATCTCGCCGCGCTGCTGGCACTGACCGCCAACGACCCGGCGCTGCAGCCCGGCTTCACCGAAGCCGACACGAGCATCCAGGCGTGCGCCCCGCACTACGGTGTGTACGACTTCGCCGCGACCAGCGGACGGCGCTCCAGCCAGACCCGGCTGAAGACGCTCATCGCCCGGCACGTCTTCGAGGCGGACCGGGATCCGGTGAACTTCCTCGACGACTACATCGCGGCGTCCCCGCTCGACCGCATCACCGAGGACGCGCCGCCGTTCTTCGTCATCCACGGCGTCCACGACTCGCTGGTGCCGGTGGGTGAGGCGCGCGAATTCGTGCGGCGCCTGCGGGACAAGTCCCAGCGTGAGGTCGCGTACGCGGAGATCTCCGGCGCGCAGCACGCCTTCGACGTCTTCCCCTCGATCCGCAGCGCCCATGTGGTGCGCGGGGTGGAACGGTTCCTGGAGTGGAGCTACCGCACCTGGCGGCGCCGCTCCGGCTGACCGCGGCCCCGTCCGTGAAGGCCTCCTTGCCTACCCTCAAGGTAGTGAAGGAGGCCTTCACGGACTACGCGATCGCCACCGCAGCCTCAGTGGCACCAGCAGTCACAACGGCCGCGTGTGAAGGACCCTCCACACCTTCCTCAAGTACATGAAGGCCCCCTTCCTTGCGTCTAGCGCAAGGAAGGGGGCCTTCATGTACTTGAGGGGCGAGCGAGCGGGCCAGCGGCGCGGTGGGGCGGGTCTCGTGAACGGCAAGGACCGTTAGAACCAACCGTGTCCTGGACACCTACTGGCGGTCTTTCGTGACTGGCCGGACGACTCGCGTGATCAGACGGACGACACGCGTGTCTGGACGGACGACTCGCGGCGAGGTCAGGGCGGGTAGATCACATCGGTCGGCCGGGCGGAGGACGGGCCGTCGACCCGCCAGCCCTCGCCGTCGCGCACGAAGCGGTACCACCGTTCGTCGCGGCCGTAGCGCAGTTGCAGATCGCCCTGGGTGATGCGGTTCCGCCAGATCTTGGGCTCTCCCGGCAATCCCGACTCGGCGAGGTCCGCCTTGGCCTGGGCGAGCGGCGCCTGCCCCGGCGGCCACGTCTCCCGGACCACCGCCATCCCGCCCCGGCCCGCCTCACGCCAGGCCTGCGCCCACAGGGCCAGATCCCGCACCGCCACCCCGGCCGCTTCGGCGAGTTCGGCGATCAGGTGCGGCTCGCTCGCCGCCGCGCGGCGCGCGAGGTCTTCCTCGAACGACAGCTCCGCTTCACGCTCGGGCCCCATGACCAGCAGTTCCCAGGCCCTCGCGGCGGCATCGGCGGCCAGCTCGACGAACATCTCCCCGCTCCAGCCGGTGCGATGCGGCGGGTCGACGTCGAGGACCGCGGGCGGGCCGACCGTGCCCGGGACGGCCAATCGCGGCGGCAGCGCGGCGATCCGCCGGGTGTAGGCCCGCTTCGGATCCACCCCGGGCGCGGCGGGGGCGCGCACCCGCTTGCCCGGCGCGCCCGCGGGCGCGCGGCGGGACCGCAGTTCCGCGAGCACGGCCTCCCTCGGCCTGCCGCGCAGCAGGAACAGCACGAACGGGTCGGCGTCGACCTCGTCCGCGACCAGGTAGTACACCGCGGCCACGTGTTTGCACGGGTTCGCGCTGTCCGGACAGGAGCACTTCGGCCGCAGATCGCCGGGGCCGGGCAGCAGATCCGCGCCGGCGCTGCGCGCGTCCTCGGCCAGCTCGGCGGGCAGTTCGCCGTCGAGGAGGGCGGCGACGTGCCCGAGCCGCGAGCCGACCATGCCGAGCAGGCTCTCCCACTGCGGCTCGGTGAACGCCCGCATGTGGATGGTCACCCGGTACGGCACCGCCCGGCTGCCCTGCACCCAGGCCGTCACCTCCCCCGCGCCGACCGCGAGCTTGCTGACGGTGCCTTTGCGCGCGTACGTCCGGCCTCGCGGCAGGCGGTTCGGGTCGAGTTTGGCGCGTTCCTCCAGCGCCTCGACCCACGCCTTGCCCCACCACGTGTTGCCGAAGGTGCGCCGTTTCCGCCCTGTCGCGCCGGGCATCACGGCTCCCCGAGCCGGACCAGATCGGCCAATTCGTCGTCGGACAGCTCGGTGATCCAGTCCTCGCCGGCGCCGATGACCGCGTCGGCCAGCCCGCGTTTGGTCTCCAGGACCTTGGCGATGCGCTCCTCGAGCGTGCCTTCGGCGATCAGCCGGTGCACCTGGACCGGCCGGTCCTGCCCGATCCGGTACGCGCGGTCGGTGGCCTGGTCCTCGACGGCCGGGTTCCACCAGCGGTCGTAGTGGATCACGTGGGTGGCCTTGGTCAGGTTGAGCCCGACCCCGCCCGCCTTGAGCGAGAGCAGGAAGACCGGGACCTCACCGGCCTGGAACCGGGCGACCATGTCCTCCCGGACCTTGGGCGTGCTCGATCCGGACAGCAACATCGTCGGCAGACCGCGTTCGGCCAGGCGTTTCTCCAGCAGACGGCACAGCTGGACGTACTGGCTGAACACGAGCACGCTGTCGCCCTCGTCGAGGATGACGTCGAGCAGCTCTTCGAACGCGGCGAGCTTGCCGGACCGGCCGTGCAATACGCCAGGTTCCTTGAGGTACTGCGCCGGGTGGTTGCAGATCTGTTTGAGCTCGGTGAGCAGTTTGAGCACCTGCCCACGCCGGGCCACCCCGTCCAGCTCGCGGATCATCGCGAGATTCTCCCGGACCACGGCCTCGTACAGCGTCGTCTGCTCGGCGGTGAGCGGGACGAACCGGTCGGTCTCGGTCTTGCGCGGGAGTTCGGGAGCGATGTCCGGGTCGGTCTTCTTGCGGCGCAACAGGAACGGACGGACGGTCGCGGCGAGCCGTTCGGTCGCCGCGGTGTCCCGGTCCCGCTCGATCGGGCGGGCGACCTTGCGGCGGAACCCGTCGAGCGAACCGAGCAGCCCCGGCGTCGTCCAGTCGATGATGGACCACAATTCGGTGAGCCGGTTCTCCATCGGTGTCCCGGTCAGCGCGACCTTCGCGGCGGCCGGGATCTTCCGCAATTCCTTAGCGGTGACCGAAAGCGGGTTCTTCACGTGCTGCGCCTCGTCGGCGGCGATCATCCCCCAGTCCACTTCGGACAGTGCTTCGCGATCGCGGCGGAGCACCCCGTACGTGGCGAGCACGACCTCGTCCGGCGCGACCTCGTCGAGATGCCGCCCGCCACCGTGGAACCGGCGCACCGGGATGTCCGGCGCGAACCGGGCGAATTCGCGTTCCCAGTTGCCCAGCAACGACGTCGGGCACAGGACGAGCGTCGGCCCATCGCCGCGCGGGCGGCGGTGCAGGTGCAGGGAGATGAGCTGGATCGTCTTGCCGAGCCCCATGTCGTCGGCGAGGCAGGCGCCGAGACCGAGCCCGGTCATCGTCGCCAGCCAGGCGAGCCCGGCCTTCTGGTACGGCCGCAGGGTGGCCTTCAGTTCGGCGGGCTGCTCGATCGGTTCCGCCGCGCTGTCGCGGATCCGCTGGAGTAGCCCCGTCAACGCCGACGGGGCGGTGAACTCGACCTTTTCGCCGTCCAGCTCCAGTTCGCCGGTGAGCGCCGCGGCCAGCGCCTCGGCCCCGGACAGCTTCTTCGCCCGGTGGGCGCGCACCTTGGCGATCAGACGCGCGTCGACCTTGACCCATTTGCCCCGCAGCCGCACCAGCGGCCGCTTCGCCTCCGCGAGCGCGGTGACCTCGGCGTCGGTGAGGTCTTCGTCGCCGAGGCTCATCCGCCAGCGGAACCGCAGCAGGCTCTTGAGCGTGAACTCGGGCCCGGTGACGCTGCCCGGGGCCTGCGTCGCGCTCGCCTTCGCCTTGAGCTCGCCCGCGAAGAGGTCTTTCGGCCACTGCACCTCGATGCCGGCACCGCCCAGCGCCGCGTCGCCGTGGGTCAGCAGGTCGACGACCTCGTCGTAGTCCAGCGCCAGCCCGGTCGGCGCGGCGGTCTGGAGCATGCGGCCGAGCGGCGCCCACGCCCTGGCGCCCCGGCGCAGGCCGAGCAGCAGCTGCGTCTCGACCTGCTCGCCCATGCGTTCCAGCACCGCCTCCGGCGCGTCCCACAGTGTCGCCGCCTCGACGATCAGGCTCGGGTCGGCGGCGCTCCGCACGGCGAGGACGGCCTCGAACGTGGGCTCGTCTTCGGGGTTTTCGGGTTCGTGCACCTCCATGCGCAGGACGAGATGCGCGCCCTGGGCCTGCCGGGCACTCAGTTCCGCCAACCACGCGGCGCCGTCCGGCCCGACCAATGTCGGCTCCGCGGCCGCGAACGCCGGACCGCCCGCCGCCACACTCGCGGCGGGCGTGCGGACCAGCACGTCCGCCGTCGCGTCCCAGAGCGCGCGGATCAACGACTCCGGCGAATGCAGCCGGATCCGTTTCAGTCCGGACAACGGCAGCGCGTGCGCCTCGGGAGGCAGCGCGGCGGCGAGCCCGCGCAGCATCTCCTCGTCGGCGACGTCGAGCGGGCCGACCCGCCACGAATCCACCCCGCCGGGTGAGGCCGCGGGCAGCAACCTGCCGCGGGCGATGAGGTTCACGCCGGCCTCGGCGACGGCCGACCACGCGGCGATGGCCGGGCTCAGCTCACCCTCCGCGGTGAGCAGCCGCGGAATCGCGCGTGACAACGGGACGAGTGCCGCGTCGACCTTCGTGCGCCGGAAGACCTTCCCCACCGGCAGCACGAGTTCGATCGCGGTGTCACCCGCTACGCCGTCTCCCCAGAGCGCCAGCACTCCGTCCCGCGGGGGATCCGAGGGGACGAAGGTGGCCTGGGTTCCTGTGCCGAACTCCACGCCCCGCACGCTAGAGCACCGGACCGACATCTCCCGGGCGGCGGTGTCATGAAAGGGCCGTTCAGGACACGAAACGTCCTGAACGGCCCTTTCATGACACTCGGAACCGGCGTGACAGGGACTTTCAGGACCGCGGCAGCCCCAGCAACCGCTCGGCCGTCAGCGACAGCAGCACCTGGGTCGTCCCGCCCGCGATGCTGAGGCACCGGGTCAGCAGGAACTCGTGCTGCGCCGGGTCACCGTCCACCAGGGCGCGCTCACCGAGCGACTCCAGCGCGAACTCCGCCACCGCCTGCCGATGCCGCACGCCCAGCAGTTTGCGCACACTCGATTCGGCGCCCGGGTCTTGCCCGTCGAGCCGCCGCAACGTCGCCCGCAGGTCCAGCACCGAACACGCGCTCCCGTCGGCGATCAGCGCGCCGAGTTCCTCCAGGTCGGCGTCGTCGCCCAGGGTGGCGAGCAGGTTTTCGACGCCCTCCCCCACCGCCGAACCGCTCCCGAGGGCGACCCGTTCGTTCGCCAGCGTCGTCCGCGCGAGCCGCCAGCCGCCGTCGATCTCGCCGACCACCATCTCGTCGGGGACGAACACGTCGTCGAGGAACACCTCGTTGAAGACGGCGTCGCCGGTGATCTCGCGCAGGGGCCGCGTACTGATCCCGTCGGCGGTCATGTCGACCAGGAAGTAGGTGATCCCCTGGTGTTTCGGCGCGTCCGGGTCGGTGCGCGCGAGGCAGATCGCCCAGTCGGCTTCGCGCGCGAGCGAAGTCCACACCTTCTGGCCGTTGAGCAGCCATCCGCCGTCGGCACGGCGGGCCGTCGTGCGCAGCGACGCGAGATCCGAACCCGCCCCGGGCTCGCTGAACAGCTGGCACCAGGTGATCTCGCCGCGCAAAGTCGGTGCGGCGAACCGTTCGCGCTGCGCCGGGGAACCGTGTTCCAGCAACGTCGGCACGGCCCAGCCGCCGATGACCAGATCCGGACGGCGGACCCCCGCGTCGTCGAGCGCGGCGTCGATCCGCAGTTGCTCGGCGGCCGTGGCGCCCCTGCCGTACGGCGCGGGCCAATGCGGGGCCAGCAGTCCCGAATCGGCCAGTGCGACCCGCCGTTCCGGCTCGGGAAGAGCGGCGATTTCGCTGACCACGTCACGGAGTTCGGCGTCTTCACCGACGTCGACGCTCAAGGTCCGGCGGTCACCGCGCAGCGCGAGTTCGGCCGCGCGACGGCGCCAGCGGGCGGAACCGCCGAGCCATTGCCGCAGGGCGACGGCGCGGCGTAGGTAGAAGTGCGCGTCATGCTCCCAGGTGAATCCGATGCCGCCGAGGACCTGGATGCAGTCCTTCGCGTTGGCCACGGCCGCGTCGAGCGCGTAGGCCGCGGCCGTCGCGGCCGCGAGGGAGTGCTGCGCGGGATCTTCAGCCGCCCTCGCCGCGTCCCACGCGAGCGCGTCGGTGGCTTCGGCCCGGCACAGCATTTCCGCGCACAGATGTTTGATCGCTTGGAACGACCCGATAGGACGGCCGAACTGCTCTCGCACCTTCGCGTACTCGACGGCCGTCCGGAGACACCATCGAGCGATTCCCGCGGCTTCGGCGGCACCGAGCGTGGCGGCGTAGGCATCCACCGGCAACGCCTCGAAAACCGCTTCGGGCCGCACCTTCTCGCATCGGACGCGGCCGACCGGCCGCGAGAGGTCGAACGGCTCGCCCTGCCGGATGTCCATTCCGGACGCTCCGGGCGGGATGAGCGCGGACACCGTGCCGTCGGAGACCAGCGTCCACGCCGACGGGTGAACATCGAGAGCCGGTCCCGATTCGCCGTCGACCACCTCGTCCGCGACACGGAAACCGCCGCCCAGCACCACCGCCAGCCGTTCGGTCCCGTCGGCGAGACCGGGCAGGATCTCCTTGGCGGTCTGGGGAACCGTCGCGAGCAACGCCCCACCCAACGCCGTCCCGAGGACAGGGCCGGGTACGAGTGCTTCGGCTGCTTCGGCGAGCCCGGCGGCCAGATCGGCGAGCGTGCCGCCGGCGCCGCCGACGTCTTCGGGAATCGCCACGCCGAACAGCCCGAGCTCCGCCAGTCCTGGCGGCGGCTCGGCGATCCGGCCACTTCGGACGGCGTCGACGGGACGAGCGGACGTCGCCCAGGCGCGGATCGACGCGGCCAGGGCCGCCTGTTCTTCGGTGAGCGCGATCGACACGGGTGAGACCTCCTCGCCGGACCTACCCGCGAGTGTAGAACGTGTTACAGTTTCTTGCCCAGTGGGTCACGTCTTGAACAGTTCGTCCGCTTAGGTACGCTACGTGAGGAAAGTGGAACAAGTTCCGACGAAGGGGGACGTGGCGATGCCAGGGAAGGCCAAGGCACCCACGAGCGCGAAGGCGCGAAGCGGCAACGGTCTCTCCGCACTGGGCGGCGAGGAACTCGGCTCCGCGGCCCAACGCGACCGGCGGCGCCGCATCATCGACGCGACCCTGACGCTCGCCGCGAAGGGCGGGTACGACGCGGTCCAGATGCGGGCGGTCGCCGAGAAGGCGGACGTCGCGCTCGGCACGCTGTACCGCTACTTCCCCTCCAAGATCCACCTGCTGGTTTCCGGGCTGGCCAGGGAATTCGAGCGCGCGCAGGAGAAACTCGACCGCGCCGCCATCCCTGGCGACACCTCGAGCGAGCGGCTGATGTTCGTCCTCGGCCGCAACACGCGGCTGATGCAGCGGGATCCGCATCTGACCGAGGCGATGGTCCGCGCGTTCATGTTCGCCGACACGACCGCGGCCGCCGAGGTCGAACAGGTCGGGCGGCTGATGGAGAACATGTTCGCCAAGGCCATGGGCATCGAGGACCCGACCGAGGCCGATCGCGACATCTTCCACGTCATCGCCGACGTCTGGATGGCGAACCTGGTCGCCTGGGTGACCCGGCGCGCGTCGGCGGCCGACGTCGCGAACCGGCTGGAGCTGTCGGTGCACCTGCTGCTGGACAAGAACGTCTGAACGCCATGAACGGGACGTTCCTTGCGAAATTTGCAAGGAACGTCCCGTTCATAGCGCGCGTCAGGCGGTCAGCTTGGGCAGCACGTCCCGCCCGAAGGTCTCGATGAACTGATCCTGGTTCCGCCCCACGTTGTGGATGTAGATCCGGTTGAAGCCGGCGTCGACGTACTTCTGCAGCGCCGCGCGGTGCACGTCCGGATCGGACGACACGACCATGCGCCCCTCGAAGTCCTCACGCCGCACCAGTTTCGCCATCTGCGCGAAGTCGAACGGCGAGCGGATGTCGGCCTTCGGGAACTTCATGCCGCCGTTGGGCCACTGGTCGAGCGCGTTGGCCCACGCCGTCTCGTCGTCCTCGGCCCACGACAGGTGCACCTGCAGCAGCTTCGGCATCGAGTCCGGATCCTTGCCCGCCTTGCGCGCGCCGGTGCCGAAGTTGTCGAGGATCCCCGCCAGCTTCTCGATCGACGCGCCCGGCGTGATCAGCCCGTCCGCGAGCTCACCGGTCTTGCGCGAGGTGTACGGCCCGGCCGACGCGATGTAGATCGGCGGCGGCTCGTCCGGCAGCGTCCACAGCCGGGTGGTGTGCAGTTTGAAGAACTCGCCGCTGTGCTTGACGTCCTTGCCGGTGAACAGCTTCCGGATGACCTCCAGCGCCTCGAACATCCGCCGGACCCGCTCGGGCGCTTCGGGCCAGTAGCCGCCGATGATGTGCTCGTTGAGCGCTTCGCCGGACCCGATACCGAGCCACGTCCGGCCCGGATAGGTCGCCTCCAGCGTCGCCGCGGCCTGCGCGACCATCGACGGGTGCAGCCGGAACGACGGGCACGTCACGCCCGGCCCGAGGTCGCCCGTGGTGTTCTCCGCCAACGACGCGAGCACGCTCCACACGAACGACGCTTCACCCTGTTGAGGGACCCACGGCTGGAAGTGGTCGGCCGCCATCTGGCCGGAGAACCCGTGCTGTTCGGCCAGCGCGGCCAGCCGGATCGACTCGCGCGGGGAGAACTGCTCCAACGCCGCGGCCAAGCCGATTTGAACCTCAGTCACGCCTGCTGCCCCTTTCGAAAGCTCTCGGCGACCTTCGCGAACTGGTCGAGTCGGTCCAGTGTCGCCGCTTCGGGCTCGGTCGGCAGGAAGAGCGTCGCCTCGTCGACGCCGCCCTCGACGAGCCTGCCCAGCGCGTCCTCTTCCGGCGTGGCACCGAAGGCCGAGAACCTGATGTCCTCGCGTCCCTGGTCGGCCAGCCACTGACGTGCCCGGCGGAGCTCCTCCGGCGGGGTGTGCGCGTGCGGCAGCCAGCCGTCGCCGAACTTGGCGATCCGCTCCATCGCCTTCTGCCCCGCGCCGCCGATGTAGATGGGCGGATGCGGTTTCTGCACCGGCTTCGGCCACGCGAAGATCGGGTCGAAGTCGATGTGCTCGCCGTGGAATTCGGCCTCGTCCTTCGTCCAGATCTCCTTCAGCGCGGCGAGTTGCTCGTCGACGAGCGCGCCGCGGGTGCGCGGATCCGTGCCGTGATTGCGCATTTCCTCCCGGTTCCAGCCGACGCCGACGCCGAAGACGAACCGGCCCCGCGAGACCAGATCCAGCGAAGCGACCTCCTTCGCCGTGTGGATGACGTCGCGCTGCTGCAGCAACGCGACGCCCGTCCCCAGCTTCAGGGTCGACGTGGCCCCGGCCGCCGCCGTCAGCGCGACGAACGGGTCCAGGGTCCGGTAGTACACGCGCGGCAGTTCGCCGCCGCCCGGGTACGGCGTTTCCCGGCTGACCGGGATATGCGAATGCTCCGCGATGTGGAGCGAGCTGAAGCCGCGCTCTTCGGCTGCCGCGGCGAGGACGTCCGGCCTGATGCCTTCATCGGTGATGAAGGTGGCGATTCCGATCTCCATGTCCAGCAACTACCCGGACACGCGCCGCGATATTCCCGTGCCGCTAGACGTTGCGCCGGTACTGCCCGCCCACTTCGAAGAACGCCTCGGTGATCTGGCCCAGCGAGCACACCCGCGCCGCGTCCATCAGGACACCGAACAGGTTGCCGCCGCGGGTCGCGGCCTCGCGCAGCGTCTTGAGCGCGACCTGCGCCTCGGCGTGGTGGCGGCGCTGGAAGTCCTCGAGCCGCTCCAGCTGCGAACGCTTCTCGTCCTCGGTCGCCCGCGCGAGTTCCACCTCGACGTCGTTCTCGCCGCCGTTCGGGTTGCGGAAGGTGTTGACGCCGATGATCGGCAGCGTGCCGTCGTGCTTCTGGCGTTCGTACAGGATCGACTCGTCCTGGATCTTGCCGCGCTGGTAGCCGGTCTCCATCGCGCCCAGCACCCCACCGCGCTCGGAGATCCGGTCGAATTCCAGCAGTACGGCCTCTTCGACCAGGTCGGTCAGCTCGTCGATGATGAACGAGCCCTGCAGCGGGTTCTCGTTCTTCGACAGGCCCCACTCCTTGTTGATGATCATCTGGATGGCCATCGCGCGCCGCACCGAGCTCTCCGACGGCGTGGTGATCGCCTCGTCGAAAGCGTTGGTGTGCAACGAGTTCGCGTTGTCGTAGAGCGCGCACAGCGCCTGCAGCGTGGTACGGATGTCGTTGAAGCTCATCTCCTGCGCGTGCAGCGACCGGCCGGAGGTCTGCACGTGGTACTTGAGCTTCTGCGAGCGCTCGTTGGCGCCGTAGCGCTCCCGCATCGCGACCGCCCAGATCCGGCGCGCGACCCGGCCCAGCACCGAGTACTCGGCGTCCATGCCGTTGGAGAAGAAGAACGACAGGTTCGGCGCGAAGTCGTCGATGTCCATCCCGCGCGCGAGGTAGCTCTCGACGTAGGTGAAACCGTTCGACAGGGTGAACGCCAGCTGCGAGATCGGGTTCGCCCCGGCCTCGGCGATGTGATAGCCGGAGATCGACACCGAGTAGAAGTTCCGGACGCCGTGCTCGATGAACCATTCCTGGATGTCGGCCATCATGCGCAGGCTGAACTCGGTGGAGAAGATGCAGGTGTTCTGCCCCTGGTCCTCCTTGAGGATGTCCGCCTGCACGGTGCCGCGGACGTTGCGCAGCGCCCACTCGCGCAGTTCGGCGGCCTCAGTTTCGGACGGCTCGCGGCCGTGCTCGGCCTTGAACGCCGCCATCCGCTGGTCGATCGCGGTGTTGAGGAAGAACGCGAGGATCGTCGGCGCCGGGCCGTTGATCGTCATCGACACCGACGTGCTCGGCGAGGTCAGGTCGAAGCCGTCGTAGAGCACCTCCATGTCCTCCAGCGTCGCGATGGAGACGCCCGAGGTGCCGACCTTGCCGTAGATGTCGGGGCGGGTGTGCGGGTCGTGCCCGTACAGCGTCACCGAGTCGAAGGCGGTCGAAAGGCGCTTCGCGTCGGAATCGGCCGAGAGGAGCTTGAACCGCTTGTTGGTCCGGAACGGGTCGCCCTCGCCCGCGAACATGCGCGCCGGGTCCTCACCCTCGCGCTTGAACGGGAAGACGCCCGCGGTGTAAGGGAAGTATCCGGGCAGGTGCTCGCGGCGCAGGAACGACAGCAGCTCGCCGGATTCGGTGTAGCGCGGCAGCGCCACGCGCGGGATCCGGTTGCCGGACAGCGTGTCGCGCCAGAGCTGGGTGTGCAGCTCCTTGTCGCGGATCTTCACGACCAGCTCGTCGGCACGGTAGGACTCGGCCAGCTCCTGGAAGCGCGCCAGGAGATTCGTCGATTCACCGTCCACATCGGACTCGGCGGCGGCGAGCAGGCCGTCGAGCGCGTCGGTGCTCGCGTCGACGGCGGCCAGCGCCTCCTTGGCGGCGGCGAGGTGCTCGCGTTTGCGCAGCGCGGCGACCTGCTGCTCGGTCTTGGCGTGGTAACCGCGGACGGTCTCGGAGATCTCCGCGAGATAGCGCGTCCGGTTGGCCGGGATGATCGTGCTGGCGTCGGTGGAGACCTTGCCTTCGACGTGCGGGAGCACACCGGCCGACACGGTCAGCCCGCGTTCGGCGAGGGTGTCGCGCAGGTGCTGGTAGAGCGCGGTGACGCCGTCGTCGTTGAACTTCGCGGCGCTGGTGCCGTAGACCGGCATGTCCTCGGGCGAAGAGCTGAACGCCTCGCGGTTGCGCACCAGCTGGCGCGCGACGTCGCGACGGGCGTCTTCGGCGCCGCGGCGCTCGAACTTGTTGATCGCCACCGCGTCGGCGAAGTCGAGCATGTCGATCTTCTCCAGCTGCGACGCCGCGCCGAACTCCGGCGTCATGACGTACAGCGACTGGTCCACGTAGTCGACGATGCCGGCGTCGCCCTGGCCGATGCCGGGCGTCTCGACGATCACCAGATCGAAACCCGCCGCCTTGCAGGCGAGGATGGACTCGGAAAGCCCGGTGGGGATCTCGCCGCTGGTGGTCCGCGTGGCGAGGGACCGGAAGTAGACCGGGCTGCCGTCGAGGCAGTTCATCCGGATGCGGTCGCCGAGCAGCGCTCCCCCGCCCTTGCGGCGCGACGGGTCGACGGCGAGCACGGCGATGCGGAGCTTGTCCTCCTGGTCCAGCCGGAACCGGCGGATCAGCTCGTCGGTGAGCGACGACTTGCCGGAACCACCCGTCCCGGTGATGCCGAGGACCGGCACGGTCCGCGACTTGGCGGCCTCCGTGATCTTGTCGAGCACGTCCTGCGGCAGCGCCTCGCGTTGAAGCTGCGTGATGACCCGCGACAGCGCCGGGATGTCACCCGAGAGCAGTTTGTCCAGCGAGCCGGGCGATTGCGCCGCGAGATCGGTGTCGCAGGCCTTGATCATCAGGTTGATCATGCCCGGCAGGC
>NZ_JPLW01000004.1:501445-526644 GCF_000754115.1 Amycolatopsis sp. MJM2582 | reverse complement strand
AAGATCCGCGCGACACCCCGCGAGTGCAGCAGGTCGATCTCCTCGCGGACGATGACGCCGCCACCGCCGCCGAACACCTTGATATGCCCCGCGCCGCGCTCGTTGAGCAGCTCGACCAGGTAGCTGAAGTACTCGACGTGCCCGCCCTGGTAGGCGCTGATGGCCACCCCCTGGACGTCCTCGGCGATGGCCGCGGTGGCGACCTCGTCGACCGACCGGTTGTGCCCGAGGTGCACGACCTCCGCGCCCTGCGACTGCAGGATCCGCCGCATGATGTTGATGGACGCGTCGTGCCCGTCGAAGAGGCTCGACGCCGTCACGAAGCGAACGGGGTTCACGGGCCGGTGCAGATCGCTGCTCATCCCTTCAAAATACTAGGACTTCCTACTGTTTTAAACCCATCCACTCGCGTGACGACGCTCTCACTCGTCCTTGACAGATCAACGTGCACCAGTATATTCAACCCAAGGGTTAAACAACCGATTGATTGAGCAGCGATGACCACTGATCAGCTCAGCGCCACGTTCGCCGCCTTGGCGGACCCCACCCGGCGGGCGATCCTCGCCCGGCTCGCCACCGGCGAGGCCAGCGTCAACGAGCTGGCCGAACCCTTTTCGGTCAGCCTCCAGGCCATCTCGAAACACCTCAAGGTCCTCGAGCGCGCGGGCTTGATCAGCCGGAGCCGGACGGCGCAATGGCGGCCCTGCCGGCTGGAGGCCGCCCCGCTCGGCGACGTCTCCGCGTGGGTCGAGCGGTACCGGCGCTTCTGGGAAGGCGGTTTCGACCGCATGGAAGAACACCTGGCCGAACTCCAGAAAGGCGAACACGATGCCTGAGACCGCCACCCTGCCGCCGATCGTCTCGGCCGGCGAATGGCAGATCGCCCGAGACGCGTTGCTGGCGAAGGAAAAAGAACTCACCCGGGCCGCCGACGCGGTCGCCGCCGAACGGCGGCGCCTGCCGATGGTCCGCTTCGACAGCGGATACGAATTCGAAGGCCCCCAGGGCAAGATGACCCTGCTGGACCTCTTCGAGGGCCGACGTCAGCTGATCGTCTACCACTTCATGCTCGCGCCCGGGCAGAAGGCGGGCTGCCCCGGCTGCTCGATGCTCGTGGACAACATCGGCCACCTCGCCCACCTGCACGCCCGCGACACCACGCTGTACGTGGTCGCGCCGGCGTCGCTGCCCGAGATCGAGCGGTACAAGGAGCGCATGGGCTGGACCATGCCCTGGGTCTCGACCCTCGGTTCCTTCAACCCGGACTCCGGTGTCGACGGGGGCTTCGGCGTCAGCGTCTTCCTGCGCGACGGCGACGACGTGTTCCGCACCTACTTCACCACGAACCGTGGCGGGGACCAGCTCATCGGGACGCTGCGCTACCTGGACCTGACGCCGCTCGGGCGGCAGGAGGCCTGGGAGGAGGCCGGTCGCGGGACCGACGGCCCCGGGCACTGGTGGAAGCGCCACGACGAGTACTGAGCCGCCCGCGTTTAGTCCTCTGAATGCGCCTGAGCGCATTCAGAGGACTAAATGCGGGAAGGTGTGTCGAGAACGCCGCGGCCGCTCCGACCCCTCGGTGTCCGGCGCCCGGAAGACGGGACGCCACACCGAAGGGATCAAGCCATGCGCAAGCTCGTCTACGCGGTCCACACCTCGCTCGACGGCCACATCGAAGGCCCGAAGGGCGAGTTCGACTGGGCCGAGATGGGCTCCGACCTGTCCGGCCACTCCAAGGAACTCACCGGCCGCGCCGACACCCTCGTCTACGGGCGGCGCGTCTGGGAAATGATGTCGTCGTACTGGCCGGAGGCCGAGACGATCTCGGACCACCCGCACGACCTAGAGTACGCCCCGATCTGGCGTGAGACGCCGAAGATCGTGTTCTCCCGGACGCTGGACAAGGCCGACTGGAACACCGAGGTGATCGGCGGCGACCTCACCGAACGGGTCACCGAGCTCAAAAGCAGGCCCGGTAAGGATCTCCTGCTGATGGGCGGGGCCGAGCTCGCCACCGCGCTCTCGGACCGCGGCCTGATCGACGAGGCCCACGTCGTCGTGCACCCGGTGGTGCTCGGCGGCGGCAAGCAGGTGTTCGGCGGCGGCGCACGCACGAACCTGCGGCTGACCGGCACCCGGACGATGGACGGGCGCGCGGTCCTGCTGACCTACGAAAAGGCGTGAAACCTGGGCGGCAGCCCCTACGCTGCCGCCGTCAGGATCACCTCGCGTTGCTCGCCCGCAACGCGATCCACTGCCGCATCGCGTACTCGACCAGCGTGATCAGCGTCTGCTTCGTCGACTCCCGCTCCCGCGCGTCACACCGGACGATCGGGATGTTGGGGTCGATCGACAGCGCTTCACGCACGTCGTTGATGTCGTGCTCGAGGATGCCGTCGAAGGTGTTCACCCCGACGATATAGGGCAGGCCCCGGTCCTCGAAGAAGTCGATCGGCGCGAACGAGTCGGCCAGCCGTCGCGTGTCGGCCAGCACCACGGCGCCGATCGCGCCGCGGACGAGGTCGTCCCACATGAACCAGAACCGCTGCTGCCCGGGCGTGCCGAACAGGTAGAGGATCAGGTCCGCGTCCAGGGAGACCCGGCCGAAGTCCATCGCGACCGTGGTGGTCGATTTGTTGGGCGTCTGGTCGAGGTTGTCGATCCCCCGACTGGCGTCCGTCATCATCGCCTCGGTGGTGAGCGGGACGATCTCCGACACCGAACCGACGAAGGTCGTCTTGCCCGCACCGAAGCCACCCGCCACGACGATCTTCGCGGATGTCATGGTCGGGGGCGCGGTTTCCCGCGGTGCCTTAAAGCCGACGGAGTCCACTCAAAACCCTTTCCATCAACACCAGATGTGCCTCGGCGCCGTCATTGCCCGAAATCGTCTTGTGCACGCTGACCAGCCCCGCGTCCGCCGCGTCGCTGATCAGCACGCGTGCCACACCCAGTGGTACGCGCAGGGTCGCCGCGATCTCGGCGACCGAACGCGGGGTGCGGCATTCCTCGATGATCGAGACGCACTCGATCTGGTCCGCGGCCACCGCGGGGAGGCTACCCGCCGCGACATGGTCCTTGGTGGAGATGAGGGTCTCCAGCTCGAGAGCGTAGTTCGCCTTGGTCCGGCCCCCGGTGAGGGCATAGGGACGGACGATCGCCGTCTCTTCGAGCGGCGACGGCGCCTGCTCGAAGACGGCGGGCATGATGAACTCGCCGCTGGGTGGGCCCGGGTCGAAAAGACCACCTGGTCTCGGCCCGACGGCACCTGCGCCGCTGTCGGGTGGAGAGGCAAGTGAGGTCACGCGGTCTCCTTGATCGGTCGGCTGCGGGACTGACGGTTCCCCGGTGGCGTGTGCCCCGCCCACCTGGGGATCCTCTGACTGCTTGCTCTTCTTGCGCTTCCGACGACCACGACCCGAATCCAAGGTGAAGCCGTTGAGGACGTCGGCGAACGTGCCGTCGTCCCGTGAACCGGCAGCATGGGCAGCCCCCGCGTGCGGAGGCTGGTGTTCACCCGTCCCCGGCGGTTCGCCGAAGGATCCGGATCCGGTGCTCATCGGGACATCATCCCACCGGTTCGCCGATCAGCGACCCACCGGCGCCCTGCAATTGTGCGCGCAGTTCCGGCGTGAGGATCTGGCCGACGCGATCGACGAGCATCGTCATCTCGTAGGCGACCTGTCCGATGTCGCAGTTGGGGGCGGCGAGGATGGCCAGGCAGGAGCCGTCACTGATGGACATCAGCACCATGATGCCGAGTTCCATCTCGACGACGGTCTCGTTGACCGCGCCCGCCTCGAAGCAGCGCGCGGCGCCCTGGGTCAGGCTCACCAGGCCGGACGCGACGGCGGCCAGCTGATCGGCGCGGTCCAGCGGGAGCCTGCTGGACGCGGTGAGCAGGAGGCCGTCCGCCGACACGACCACGGCGTGCGCCACTCCGGGTACCCGCTCGGCGAAGTCGTTCACCAGCCACCCGAACTGGTTCTGCTGGGGCTGGGCCGGGTTCGGCGAGGTCATTCACCCTCCAGGGTTTCGTGGTTGGCTTCGGTCGCCTGGGCTGTGTGGTGCCGTCCGCGCTGGATGCCCTGCTGGAAACTGCTCAGGCGACCGCGCACGTCGTGCGCGTCTCGCTGTGGTCGGGGGGTGACCGCCCCGGCGGGCGGTCCCGCGCTGCCCGGGAGCAACTGCTCCCCGCGACGGCGCCTGGGTAATCCTGCCGAAGTCATCCGGGAGGGCACGGACTGGGACACCGCTTGGGCGGCTTTCCAGCCCGCGTCGGAGCCGAAGTTCCAGGCGTCCGTCCGCTCGGTGGCGGCGACCGGCTCCGGTTCCGGGGTCGCTGCCTGCGGTTTCCTGCTCGGCAACGCGGCGGGCGGGGCCGCCGGGCGCTCGGCCGTCTCCGGCGCCTTCGCCGCCTCGGGGGCCTTCGACGTTTCAGCTGCCTTCGACGGCTCGGGGGCCTTCGCGGGCTCGGGCTTCGTGTCCGGCTGGGCGGTCGCCGTCTCGGCGGCGGCCGGCGTGGCCTTGTCCGCCGCTTCCTTGCGGCCTCGTTTGACACCCTGCTGGAAGCTGCTCAGCCTGCCGCGCACGTTCGCCGGGTCGCGGACCGGCAGCTCCGCTTTGGCGGCGGGTTCGGCGGCCGGGACCGACGACGCCGCGCTGCCCGGCAGAAGCTGCTCGCCCTTGCGGCGACGCGGCAACCCGGCCTGGGTGAACGTCGACGGGGCGTTCTGGGAGACCTCCTGCACCGTGCGGAAGGCCTTGTCGCTGGCGAAGTCCCAGCTGCGGGCTTCCTGCTCGGCGGTCGGAGCGGCCTCGGCCGCCTTCTCCGCTTCGGGCTCCTTCGCCCCCGGCTTCTCCTTCTTGGCCGCGGGTTCCGCCGCGGCCTTTTCCGGAGCGGGCGCGGGCGAACGGAACCACGCCGAAAGCATCTCGTCGAAGATCGGCGTCGTCTCCGATTTGGGCGCCGCGGTCGGCGCCGCCGGTGCGGCGGGCGCCGGGGTGGCCGCCTGGTTCCACCACTCGCTCAGCGTCGTGTTGTTCTTGGCCTCGAACAGTTCCTTGCCGCTGGGCAGATCGCCGTCGGCCGTGGCGGGCTTGTCCGCCTCCTTGGCGACCGGTTCGGGCTCGGGCTCGGCGGCGGGTTCCGGTTCGGGACGGCGGGGCTCCGGCGCGGGCGGGGTCGACTCGTCCCTGGGGATCGGGCTGAACAGCGCCGTCCCCGAGATCTCCAGATCGGACGGCGGCCGCGCCTCCTGGGGGTGGCTGTGCCCGTTCACCCCGGATTTGGTGTGCCCGGCCAGATCGCCCGCCGACGGCCACCGTTCGCCGCCCTGCGACGGGACGCTCGGCATCGCCGGGCGCGAACCGTTCGCGGGCCGCTGGCGGCGGGGCAGGCCGCCCGGCTGCTGCGGCGGCAACGGCGCGAGCCGCTGGGTGATCGGGCCGGTCGCGGGGCCGGGGTCTCCCCCGGGCGGGACCATCACCAGGTCGGCCGGGACCGAGACGGTGGCGCGCACGCCGACGATGTCCTTGCCGCCGTGCAGCGAGACCCCGATGCGGTGCCTGCTGGCCAGCCGTCCGACGACGAACAGGCCCATCCGGCGCGAAGTGGTGAGGTCGACGTTGGGGGCTTCGGTGAGCCGGGCGTTGGCCTCGGCGACCTCGGCCTCGTTCATGCCGATGCCCTTGTCGAGGATGTCGATGCCGAACGAGCCGTCTTCGACGAGCCTGGTCGCGACGGTCACCTGGGTCTCCGGCGCGGAGAACGCCGTGGCGTTGTCCAGCAGTTCGGCGATCAGGCGCATCAGGTCGTTGGCCGCGTACCCGACCAGCCGCACCGGCGGCGGGTTCTGCACGGTGACCCGTTGGTACTGCTCGATCTCGGACACCGCCGCGCGTACGACGTCGGTCGCGGAGACGGGCTGACCGGACCGCCTGCCCGGCTCGGCGCCGGAGAGGACCATCAGGTTCTCGTTGTTGCGGCGCATCCGGGTGGCGAGGTGGTCCAGCTGGAACAGCGTGGCCAGCTGGTCGGCGTCCTCTTCGTCGCGCTCCAGCCGCTCGATCAGCTGCAGCTGCCGCTGCACGAGGCTCTGGCTCCGGCGGGAGAGGTTGACGAACACGTTGCTGTAGCCGGTGCGCATCGAGGCCTGCTCGGTGGCCAGGCGCAGCGCCTGGTGGTGCACCTTGTCGAAGGCCCTGGCGACCTCGCCGATCTCGTCGTCGCTGCCGACCGGGACCGGCCGCACGTCGGTGCCCTGCGAACGGCCCTCCTGGATGTTGCGGACCGCGTCGGGCAGCTGCTTCTCCGCGACGTCGAGGGCGCTGGCGCGCAACACCTTCAGCGAACGCAGCAGCTGGCGGGTGATGAGGAAGACGACGGCGACGGCGAGCACCATCGCGCCGAACAGCAGGACCGCGAGCAGGCCCGCGCCGCTGCTGGCGTCGTCGACCAGTTCGGCCGACACCGCGCTCGTCTCGGCGCCGAATTTGTTCGCGACCTCGCCGACCTTGCCGATCACCGCGGTCGACGCGTCGGTCCAGCCCTGCGCGGACAACGTGCGGAACGCTTGCGCCGACGGGGTTCCCTGCTCGCCGAGCGCCGTTTTCGCCAGCCTGTCCCGGTTTTCCATCGCCTGGTCGGTGACGGCGGCGCCGAATTCCTGGCGTTGCCGTTCCGACGCGGCGGCACGGAAGTCGGTGAGCCGGTCGGTCAGCCGGAGTTCGGCGGTGCGCAGCTGGTCGAGCTCGCTCGGCGCGAGGCCCGACCGCGCGATGCCGAAGGAGACCAGCGCCTGGCTCAGCGACAGTTGTTCCTTCATCACGGCGAGGTCGTGCAGCGCCGTCGGGGTGCCGCCGAGGTCGTCCTGGCTGGCGCCGGCCGCCAGCGCGGTGTCGAGGGCGAGCAGCGCGGTGGTCACCTCGGTGTACTCGCCGATCGCCTGGACGGGGTCGAGCTGTCCGGAGGACGCCCGCTGCCGGATGTCGGGCAGCCGGTCGAGCTGGGCGGCCGCGGCTTCGCGCGCCTGACGGAGCGACGGCTCGTTCTCCACCGCGCGGGACGCGGCGGCACCGTAGAGCGGGATGGCGGTGTCGACGTCGGCGCGGGCCGAGCCGAGCTCCAGGGTCCCGCCGACGGTGCCGGCGGTCAGCCCGGCGGCGGACTGGGTGCGTTCGCGGCCGAGGCCGTCGGTGAGGGTGCGGATGTGCCCGCTCAGCGCGACGAGGCGGTCGAGCCGCTGGTAGCCGTCGGAACGGCCGACCTGGCCGGCGATGGTGGCGATGCCCAGTGCCAGCGCGATGAGGATCGGCACCAGCGTCACGGCCGACAGCTTCACCGGCAGGCTCCAGTCCCGCCAGCGCACGAGCGTGCGCCAGCCGGTGGCCCACCGAGATGGCCGGGGAGTGCGTCCCAGCAGCTCCCCGACCGGCACTTGGCCTTCTCCTGCAACGGTCACGTAGGTGACTCCCTGTCCGGCGTCCTGGCACGGTCTGAGGCGTCCGTTCCCGCGAGGTACCTGCCTGCGGGGAACTCGACCCCGGCCTGACCACGTGATCGATCGCGGCGTGAAGGACCTCGTCCGTCGTTCCCCGCGCTCCCAGTGTCCCCAGGAACACCGGTCCGCGCCGGGAGGTCTTGCACCTGCACGTGCAGGTCGCAACCTGCGAAGTGCATGGTCGTCGAGATCAACTTTTCTTTGCCAATCGATCACTGCGGGTCGGCCGGGCCAAAGAATCGTACACCAATCCGGGTGCCGTCAATTCCGTTCAGTACACGGGTGCTGACCAGCGAAAAGTGTGCTTCGGAACGATCCGCGCGGCCCGAAAACCGCCTGCGCGTCACAAACGAGGGAATTCCGGTTACGGTTTGCGCGGATGCACAGGGTGTCCTAATCACCCGATCAGCCTACGTACGGTAGCCACGTCGCCCGGTCGAACTACTTTCCGTGCCCCCAACGGGTGGGTCAAGCCCAAATATGTGCCCGATGTTGTGGCCTTGCCGCCCAAGCCGGTTCGATGTCGCCCGACATGGTGATTTCTTTCGAGACACCCGGTGAAGCGGGGGATCTTCCCCGGTCCGGGATGGCGGGCACGGTATCGAAACCCGGCGGCCCCGGGTAGCGAAACTACGATCTGTCACCAAATTGAGGGACAGAGCGTGGTCGTCGTCCGTCGTTTGCCGCAGTGGGCCGTTCGGGCGACGACCGCGCGTGACAACTCCGCTCACTATGACGAGTGATAAAGCCGGTTCATTCCGGCCGAAACGATTTTCCGAAACACTAATACGAGGTAAAACCGAATACCGGCTCACGCCTTCGCGGAACCGGGGTCGCCTATTCAGAGCGGGTGAAGCCGTAGTTAGTATGTGCGCTCCCCGTACCGCGCCACGGATGCAAGCCCCGGAGGAACCCATGCCCGACGTCGCGCGTCCCTACGCGGCGAGCAACGCCCTGGAGGACACCGGGCAGATGCCCGCGCTGTTCGTCCGCGAGCGCCAGCGCCAGTCCGCTCCCCCGCCGCCGCGCCCGGCGGGCCCGGACTTCGACCGGATCCAGCACGGCAAGGAGTTCGTCGCGCTGCGCAAGACCTTCCGGCGGTTCGTGTTCCCGATGAGCGTGCTGTTCTTCACCTGGTACATGACGTTCGTGCTGCTGGCGGCCTACGCCCACGACTTCATGAGCCGCAAGGTGTGGGGCGAGGTGAACGTCGGCATCCTGCTCGGGCTCGGCCAGTTCGCCAGCACGATCCTGATCACGATCGCCTACCTGAAGTTCGCGAACAAACGGCTCGACCCCAAGGTCGAGGCGCTGCGGGCCTCCGTCGGAGCGGGTGAGCGATGAGCATCCCCGACAACAACCCGGTGCTGAACATCGCGGTCTTCGCGCTGTTCGTCGCGATCACCCTGTACGTGGTGTACCGCGTCAGCACGCGCAACTCCTCCACTTCGGACTACTACGCGGCGGGCAGTGCCTTCACCGGACGCCAGAACGGCATCGCCCTGTCGGGTGACTTCCTTTCGGCGGCGTCGTTCCTCGGGATCGCCGGCGCGATCGCGATCCACGGCTACGACGGCTTCCTGTACTCGATCGGGTTCCTCGTCGCGTGGATGGTCGACCTGCTGCTGATCGCGGAACTGCTGCGCAACACCGGCCGCTTCACCATGGGCGACGTGCTGAGCTTCCGGATGAAGCAGCGCCCGGTCCGCGCCGCGGCCGCGACGTCGACCCTGGTGATCTCCTTCTTCTACATGCTCGCGCAGATGGCGGGCGCCGGTGGCCTGGTGGCGCTGCTGCTGGACATCCACGGCGGTATCGGCCAGGCGCTCGTGATCGGCGTCGTCGGTGTGATCATGGTGCTGTACGTGCTGGTCGGCGGGATGAAGGGCACCACGTGGGTGCAGATCATCAAGGCGACCATCCTGCTGCTGACCGGCGCGCTGATCACCGTGTTCCTGTTCGGCAAGTTCGGGTTCAGCTTCTCGAACCTGCTCGCGGCCGCCGCCGACAACAGCCCGCTCGGCGACGAACTGCTGGAGCCGGGCGGTTCCTACGGCAAGAGCGAGGTCACGAAGCTCGACTTCGTCTCGCTGGCGCTGGCGCTGGTCCTGGGCGCCGCCGCGCTCCCGCACGTGCTGATGCGCTTCTACACGGTGCCGAACTCGCGCGAGGCGCGGCGCTCGGTGGTGTGGGCGACCGCGTGCATGACGATCTTCTACCTCTGCACACTGGTCATCGGCTTCGGCGCGGCCGCGCTGGTCGGGCCGGAGGCGATCAAGAGCGCACCCGGCGGGGAGAACTCGGCGGCGCCGCTGCTCGCGCTGAACATCGGCGGCACCCTCCTGCTCGGCATCGTCTCGGCGGTGGCCTTCGCGACCATCCTCGCCGTCGTCGCCGGCCTGACGATCACCGCTTCGGCGTCCTTCGCGCACGACGTGTACGCCAACATCTTCAAGCGCGGCAAGGCGGAACCGGCCGCGGAGGTCCGCGTCGCGCGGCTGACCGCGGTCGCCGTCGGGGCGCTCGCGATCATCGGCGGCATCCTGGCGAACGGGCAGAACATCGCGTTCCTGGTGGCACTGGCGTTCGCCGTCGCGGCGTCGGCGAACCTCTCGACGCTGCTGTACTCGCTGTTCTGGAAACGCTTCAACACCACCGGAACCCTGTGGGGTATCTACGGCGGGCTGATCGCCAGCCTGGTGCTCGTGTTCTTCTCGCCGGTGATGTCGGGGGCCGCGGACTCGATCATCTCCAGTGTCGACTTCCACTGGTTCCCGTTGAAGAACCCGGGTCTGGTGTCAATCCCGTTCTCGTTCCTGTGCGGGTTCGTGGGCACCTTCGTCGGCCGGTCGAAGGCCGATCCGGTCAAGCACGCGGAGATGGAGGTGCGGTCCCTCACCGGGATCGGCTCCTGACGCGCGGCTCAAGTGTCATGAAAGGGCCGTTCAGGACATCTTTCGTCCTGAACGGCCCTTTCATGACACCCGGAGGCCGTCCAGCACGATCGTGAGAAGCCGCTTCGTGTCCTCCTCCGAAGCCTTGCTCGCCGCCGAGCCCAGTCCGTGCCCGAGCCGCAGGATGTCGACACCGGCGACGTCCGCCCGGAGCACTCCCTCGTCCTGCGCCGCCTTCACGATCGTGTCGGCCGCGGCCCGCAACCGTGCCTGACACCAGCCGAAGACCTCGGAGCCGGCGTCGACCGACGCCTTGAGCGTCATCGCGAGGCCGTGCTTTTCGACCACGTAGATGACGTGCGTGGCCAGCCACGTCTCGAGCGCCTTCCCCGGCGGCAACTCGTCGAGCAGGTCGTACGCCTGCTGCGCCAGCCCGTCGATCTCGTCGCGGTAGACGGCCTCGATCAGCTTGTCGCGCGTCGGGAAGTGCCGGTACAACGTGCCCGCGCCGACCCCGGCGCGTTTGGCGATGTCGTCGGCGGGCACGTCCACGCCGTCGGCGGTGAACGCCTCCTTCGCCACGGCCACGATGCGCTCGTAGTTGCGCCGCGCGTCCGCACGCATGGGGCGGGCCGGATCGGCCGTGACCATCTGCACCTCCTCGGGCGACGAAAACGGAGACGTTCTCCGAATTCACTTGCGTAAGCGGAGAGCGTCTCCATATCATCGCTCACGACCTCAAGTGGAGAGTCTCTCCGCTTCATCTCGTTACGTCTTTGGAGTATTCCTTGACCGAACGAACCCTGCGTGCCGAGCCTAGGCCGGAGACGGCCGGGTCCCCACCGACTCCACACCGGCTGGTCCTCCCGATCATCCTGACCTGCCAGCTCATGCTCATCCTCGACGCGACGGTGATGAACGTCGCGCTCCCCCGCATCCAGTCCGAACTGGGCTTCACCGACACCGGCCTGTCCTGGGTGATGACGGCGTACAGCCTGGTCTTCGGCGGCCTGCTGCTGCTCGGCGGCCGGGCGGGCGACCTGTTCGGCCGTCGCCGGACCTTCGTCGCCGGCGCGGCCGTGTTCACCGCCGCCTCCCTGCTCGGCGGCCTCGCCGGCTCGGCGGAACTGCTGATCGCCGCCCGGGTCGCGCAGGGTGTCGGCGCCGCGCTCGCCGGGCCGAGCACGCTGGCGCTGATCACCAGCACGTTCACCGAAGCCAAGGCGCGGGTACGCGCGCTGGCGTTGTTCTCGGCGATGTCCAGCAGCGGTTTCGCGATCGGCCTGCTGCTCGGCGGGCTGCTGACCGAATGGATCTCGTGGCGGGCGGCGCTGTACATCAACGTCCCGTTCGGGCTCGCGATCGTCCTGCTCACCTCGCGGTACGTGGCCGATCCGCCCCGGCGGCGCGCCCGGCTGGACCTTCCCGGCGCGTTCACCGGCACCCTCGGGGTCGGCTCACTCGTCTTCGCCTTCACCCACGCCGCTTCGCACGGCTGGGGCGACACGATCACCCTCGGCAGCCTCGCCGCCGGGCTGGCCTTGCTGGCCGCCTTCGTCACCATCGAAACCAGGGTGAGCGAGCCGTTGATCCCGTTGCGCCTGTTCGCCGAGCGCGACCGTGCCGCGGCCTACGTCAACTTCTTCCTCGGGCCGATGGCGATGATGTCGATGTTCTTCTTCCTGACCCAGTTCCTGCAGGACATCGCGGGTTTCGCCGCGTTGGAGACCGGCTTCGCGTTCCTGCCGATGGCGGTCTGCATGTTCCTGATGAGCAGGCTGATCCCGAAGCTGCTCCCGCGGTTCGGGCCGAAACCGCTCGCGCTCGCCGGGACCGCGCTGATGACCGGCGGGGTCGTCTGGCTGACCACGCTCGCCACGGACAGCGGCTACTTCTCGCATCTGCTGGGGCCGATGCTGCTGATGGGCGTCGGCGCGGGGCTGGCGTTCTCCCCGCTCAGCGTGATCATCATGGCGACCGTGCCCACCGACGACGCAGGTGCCGCCGGCGGCGCGCTGCAGACGTTGCAGCAGGTCGGGGCGACCTTGGGACTGGCGATCCTGATCACCGTGTTCGGCGCGGTGACCCGCACCCCGTCCGGAAGCCCGGCCGAGACCACCGTCGACGGGATGACCTCGGCCTTCACCGTCGCCGCCGTGGTGACGGCGCTGTCCTTCCTGGTGGCGCTGACCTTCCGGCGCCGGGCTTAGAGCTTCGCGCCCGCCTGGACCTTGTGCGTGACCTTGCGCTCCATCACGAACGAGAAGAACGGGATGCAGCCGGCGATCAGCACGAGCAGGGTGCCCTTCATCGACCAGCGGGCCTTGATCGCGAGGTCGACCGCGAGCAGCAGGTAGATCAGGTAGAGCCCGCCGTGGACCATGGGGATCATCTTCACGAACTGGGGAAGTTCCACGCGGAAGACGTATTGCAGCAGCATCTCGACGACCAGCCCGAGGAGGGCCACACCGGTGGCGTACGCCGCGACGCGGAACCGGATCAGCGGTCCGCCCAGCGAGACCGGGCGGGCCGGGGCGGCGTCGTCAGTTCGGGTGGTCATAGGGTCTCGAACCTCTCTGGGGACTACTTGTCGCGGGCGTTGAGTTCGCGCAGGTACCTGTTGTACGCGGCGAGCTCGTCGTCCTCGGGGGGCGGCGGCACCGGGGCACGCCGCTGCCGGGGCGCGGGCACCTCGGGCACAGCGGTCTCAGCCACCGTCTCCTGGGCGTCGGCCTCGGCGGCACGGCGGCGGAGCTTGCGGATCCGCCAGAACATGAACGCGGGGAACAGCCCGAACAGCGGCCACTGCAGGACGTAGCCGAGGTTCTGGAACGTCCCGCTGGCCGAGGAGAACCGCTCCCACTGCCACCAGGCGAGCCCGCAGCACAGCGCCAGGCTCACCAGGCAGACGACGGCGATGCCGAGGCGGCGCAGGAGGACGGGCGAAGCGGACACACATCGACGCTAGCACTGGCTGCGCGGCGAATCGTCGCCGACCTGGGCGTTCGGGACCTTGGTCCCGGCTGCTCTTAGGCGTCCCGCGGCGGGTTACGAGGCGGCGGCCACGGACTTCGCGTAGCCGTCCGCCAGCCCGAAGACCTTCTGCGCGTACTCGGTCGAGTTGTTGTACGACAGGATCCCCTGCCACCAGCCCGAGGCGGCCGACATGTCGCGGTTGTTCACGCACAGGTAGCGCGCCGCCGCCAGCGTCGCGTCGTCGATCTGCTGCGGGTCGCCGACGCCGTCGCGGTTGCCGTCGGCGGCGTACCGGCGCCAGGTGCTGGGGATGAACTGCATGGGGCCGACCGCGCGGTCGACGGCCGCGTCGCCGTCGAACTGGCCGCCGTCGGTGTCGCCGATCGCCTTCACCCCAGGCGACCCGTCGAGCGGGACGCCGATGATGGGCTTCGACGGCCGTCCGTCCTGGCCGAGGACGGCGCCGCCGTACTGGCCGTGGTTCGACTCGATCCGGCCGATACCCGCCAAGGTCGCCCACGAGATCTTGCAATTGGGCTGCATCTGGCGCATCGCCAGTTCGGCGTTGCCGTAGGCGAGCAGCGCCCTGGCCGGGATACCGGTGGCCTGGGCCGCCCGCTCGGTCCAGGCGGTCAGCGGGTCCTTGCCCGGTTTCGGCTGCGCCTGCTGCGGTGAGGTCTGCTGGGCGGCACCACCCGCGAGGGTGGCGTTGACCGGGGCGACCGAACCGGGTTTGACGTCCGCCGCCTTGACCTGCAACGCGGGGATCTCCATCGTCGTGGGGCTCGCGACCGGGGCGGACGCCTTGGTCACCAGCCAGATCCCGCCCCCGGCGAGGCCGAGCACGGCCAGCACGATCACCAGCCTACCGAACACGGCGGCGCCCACCCCGCGGCGTGGCGGAGCGGGCGTGGCCGGGTCGTCGACGAGCTCGTCGTTTTCCGGGGTGGTGCGCACGAAGCGAGTCCTCCAGCGTGGGCGGCGATCACGACCGATGCTCGAACAACGAGCCCGCGCAGGTTAGCGTTACGCGGTAGCCGAGATCGCCCTTGCCACGCCGGTTCACCCGCGCGTGCGAGAAGTTCTCATCAGGCGGACTTCTGCTGCCTCGCCAACCGCGCGACGCACCAGGCCGGGGCGCTGCCGCGGCGAAGGTGCTGCAAAACGGTCATCGGGCCGAGACGGCGGCTCAGGTCGGACGGGGCGAGCCCGGCCGCGCGGTAGTCGAGCGCACGCTGGTCGAGCGGGCTGATCCCGGCGTCCCACCAGGCTTCGGCCTCGGCGACGCCGCCCACCATCTGCCACCAGCCGGCGGCCGCGACGAGCAGGTCCTGCGGGACCTCCGGGAGACGGCGGCTCATGGCGTCGAGGTAGCCGGGGTCGGCGGCCTCGACCGGCGCCCAGCGCGCCTGGCCGGACTGCTGACGCTGGCCGGGGATTCCGGGAGCCTGCCTGGGCACGTCGGCCAGCCACGCCGACGCGATGCGGTCGGCCTCCTGCTCCTCGGGGGTCTGCTCACGCTCGGCCGCCCACTGCCGGATCAACGCATCGACTCCGGGATCTCCGGTCATCCCTGCCTCCTCATGATTCCCCGACTGACAAGTCCTGACTTACTTGCCCGGCTGGAAGTTCCCGCTGCCCTGGGGCTTGCACCTGCGGAAACTCCTCGCCCAGGAGGCCGGCTCCGGCGCCTGGAGGACCAACCGATCACGCAATGTGAGCACCGTAGGGGCGCGGAGGTCTTTTCCGCCAGAGCTTCCAGGGCACGAATTCGTCGACCAGCGGGTTTTCGGGGGCAATCCACCCGGATGGTCGAGTCGTCCGACCGAAATCCGGGACGGGTGACCCTGAGTGATAACCGCAGGTGGCTGCGCACGGTGATCACCGGCGTCGCCGAGGACACCGGTGATCACGGGGACGAGGGTCAGGAGAAGAGGCTCCGGACGAAGGTCACGATGGCTTCGGCACCGGACCGGAGCCAGCCGAGCGCGGTGTGGACGGCATCGGCGGATTGCGTCGGCCTGCTGATCAGAAAGAAGAGCACGAGCGCGACGACGGCGATCACAACGAATTTCTTCAAGCCGGGCGACATGGCTCCATCCCATCACACCGTAGTGTCCAGACGATGACTCCGCGCGCACTGCGGACTTTGTCACCACTTTAAGGAGAATCGGGCCCTGTTGCCCACCCGTATCCGCCTGAGGGAGCGATCGATGAGCGAAAACGTTCTCGTCCACCGGGAAGGGCCGGTGACGACGATCACGCTGAACCGCCCCGCGTCCCGCAACGCGGTGGACGGGCCGACCGCGGCCGCGCTCGCGGACGCGTTCCGCGCGTTCGACACGGACGAGGAAGCCGCGGTCGCCGTCCTCACCGGTTCGGGTGACGCCTTCTGCGCCGGAGCCGATCTGAAGGCCGTCGGCACCGACCGCACCAACTCCCTCAGCCCGGCGGGTGACGGGCCGATGGGCCCGACGCGCATGACCCTGTCGAAACCGGTGATCGCCGCGGTCCGCGGGCACGCCGTCGCGGGCGGTCTGGAGCTGGCGCTGTGGTGCGACCTGCGGGTCGCCGACACCACGGCCGTCTTCGGCGTCTTCTGCCGCCGCTGGGGCGTGCCGCTCATCGACGGCGGCACGGTGCGCCTCCCCCGCCTGATCGGCCATTCGCGGGCGATGGACCTGATCCTCACCGGCAGGCCGGTCGACGCCGACGAGGCGCTCGCCATCGGACTTGCGAACCGGGTCGTGCCGGACGGCGAGGCCTTGGCCGCCGCGCAAGCGCTCGCACGCGAACTGGCCGCGTTCCCCCAGGCGTGTCTGCGCGCGGATCGCAAATCCGCGTACGGCCAGTACGGACTCACCGAAGACGAGGCGATGCGGGCCGAGTTCTCGAACGCGCTGATCGGCGGAGGGCTCGCCGAAGAGGCTGTCGCGGGCGCCAGCCGGTTCAGTGACGGCGCGGGGCGTCACGGCAGTTTCGAGCGCGATCCGTCCTAGGGTCTGTCGGATGACAGAAACCGGAGTCGCGCTCAGACCGGTGTCCGAAGACGACCTGCCGATGCTCGAAGCGCTCACGAACGACCCACGGGCCGCGGGCCCGTTCGAGTGGCACGGCTGGCACGACCCGCATTTCCTGCGCCGCCGCTGGTCGGAGACCGGGATGCTCGCGGCGGACAACGGGATGCTGATGATCGACCTCGACGGGCAGCGGCTCGGTTTCGTGTCGTGGCACAAGACCAGGACCGGCTCGACGTCGTACTGCTGGAACGCCGGGCTCGTGCTCATCCCCGAGGCACGCGGCCACGGCTACGGCACCGAGGCCCAGCGGCTGCTGGTCCGCTACCTCTTCGCGCACACGCAGATGAACCGGGTCGAGGCGTCCACGGAGGTCGACAACGTCGCCGAGCAGCGCTCCCTGGCGAAGGCGGGCTTCACCAGGGAGGGCGTGCTGCGCGGCTACGGGTTCCGGGACGGGGCCTGGCGCGACCACGTCCTCTATTCGGTGCTGCGCTCGGATCTCGACGTGGGCTGAAAGCGTCCTTCACCGCATGAGACGCGCGGGTGCCCGGCTGGCGATTTCGCGTGATTGACCGGACGACACGCGTGATTGGACGGACGACACACGTGCTCAGGTGGACGGCACACGGCGAGACCTCGGCCGTTCGCGTGTCGTCCGCCTGGTCACGTGTGTCGTCCGGTCAGTCACGCGTGTCGTCCGCTGGGCCGAAGGCTCCCTTCACCGCATCAGTCGCGGTGAAGGGAGCCTTCAGCTCACGCGATGGTGCCCGCGGCCCTGAGCCGTTCGATCCCGTCGGCGTCCACGCCGAGTTCGGCGAGGACCTCGGCGGTGTCGCCGCCCTTGGGCCGCGGCGGTTCCGGCGTCTCGGCCGGGGTGCGGTCGAACCTCGGCGCGGGCGCCGGCTGCAGCATGCCGCCGACGTCGACGAAAGTCTTCCGCGCGACGTTGTGCGGATGCGACGGCGCCTCCTTCGGGGAGAGCACCGCCGTCAGGCACGCGTCGGTGCCCTCGGCCTTCGCCACGAGCTCGTCTCGAGTGTGCTTCGCGACGGCCTCGGCGACGATCTTGCGCAGTTTCGGCCACTCGTTCTTGTCGACGTGGACCGGCGTCTCCTCGGGGTCGAGCCCGAGCACCTTCACCAGATCGCCCCAGAACCGCATCTCGATCGCGCCGATGGCGACGTACTTGCCGTCGGCGGTCTCGTAGGTGTCGTAGAACGGCGCGCCGCCGTCGAGCATGTTCTCGCCGCGCCCGCCGGACCACAGCCCGGAATCCAGCAGGCCGTGCAGGCTGGTGGTCAGCAGCGCCGCACCGTCCACCATGGACGCGTCCACCACCTGTCCCTTGCCCGACGTCTGGCGTTCGAACAGCGCCGCCAGCACGCCCATCGCGAGCAGCAGGCCACCACCGCCGAAGTCACCGACGAGGTTGAGCGGCACCACCGGCCGCTGCCCGGCGTGCCCGATGGGTTCGAGCGCGCCGGAGATGCCGATGTAATTGATGTCGTGCCCGGCGACGGTCGCCAGCGGGCCGTCCTGGCCGTAGCCGGTCATCCGGCCGTAGACCAGCCGTGGATTGCGGGCGTGGACCTGTTCCGGTCCGATGCCCATCCGCTCGGCGACGCCGGGGCGGAAACCCTCGATGAGCACGTCGGCGTCGTCGGCGAGTTTCAGCACCAGCTCGACACCCTCGGGGGTCTTGGTGTTGATCCCGATCGACCGCCTGCCGCGGGCGAGCGGATCGTTCGGGAACCCGATGACGTCGTTGCCCGGTGTCGCCCGGTCGATCCGGACGACCTCCGCGCCGAGATCGGCGAGGATCGTGCAGGCGAACGGCGCCGGGGCGAGCCCGGCCAGTTCGACGACCTTGAGCCCGCTCAGCGGGCCGGCCTTCTTCGCCACGTCTTTCCTTCCTACGCCAACGGTTCCGCTCAGAGCGTGCGGGAGATGATTTCCTTCATGATCTCGCTGGTGCCGCCGAAGATCCGGGAGATCCGGATGTCGGCCCACGCCCGCGCGATCGGGTACTCGGTCATGTAGCCGTAGCCGCCGAAGAGCTGCAGGCAGTCGTCGACGACCTTGTTGACCCGTTCGGTGGTCCACAGCTTCGCCATCGCCGCGCCCTGCACGTCGAGTTCCTTGCGCAGATGCCGTTCGATGCACTGGTCGAGGAAGGCGCGGGACACCGCGGCCTCGGTCGCGGCCTCGGCGAGTTTGAACTTGGTGTTCTGGAAGTTGTAGACCGGGCGGCCGAAGGCCTGGCGGTCCTTGGTGTAGGCGATGGTCTGGTCGATCGCGGCCTCCATCCCGGCGACCGCGGTGACGGCGATGATCAGCCGTTCCTGCGGCAGCTGCTGCATGAGCTGGATGAAGCCGAGACCTTCCTGCGCGCCGAGGAGGTTGGCGGCGGGGACGCGGACGTCGTCGAAGTTCAGCTCCGCGGTGTCCTGGCCCTTGAGGCCGATCTTGTCGAGGACGCGGCCGCGGCTGAATCCCGGCGTGTCGGTCTCGACGGCGATCAGCGAGACACCCTGCGCGCCCGCGTCCGGGTCGGTCTTCACCGCGACGACGACGAGATCGGCGTGGAAACCGTTGGTGATGAACGTCTTCGCGCCGTTGATCACGTAGTGGTCGCCGTCGCGCACCGCGCGGGTCTTGATGCCCTGCAGGTCCGAACCCGTGCCGGGTTCGGTCATCGCGACCGCGCCGACCATCTCGCCGGAGGCGAATTTCGGCAGCCACGCCTTCTTCTGCTCTTCGTTCGCGTACTCCAGGATGTAGTGCGCGACGATTCCATTGTGGACGGTGACGCCCCAGGCGCTGTCACCGGACCGCGCCTGCTCCTCGTAGAGCACGGCCTCGTGGGCGAACGTGCCGCCGCCACCGCCGTACTCCTCCGGGATGGACAGTGCCAGCAGGCCGACCTCGCCCGCCTTCGTCCACAGCTCGCGGTCGACCTTCTTCTCGGCCGCCCAGCGCTCCTGGTTCGGCGCGAGTTCCTTCTGGCAGAAGGTCCGGGCGAGGTCCCGGAGGTCTTCGAGCTCCGTCGTGCTCCACGAACTCTTCTGGATCTGCAAGGGCACGGCCAACGCCTCCTGATCGGACCTGGAAAACATGACGCTTAGGATGTAAGTTCCATTCGGAATGTACATCCGTACCGAGCTGCACGTAAAGGGGGTCGGATCCGGTGAGTGTGCTCGGCAGGACCCACCGCACCCAGGCCGAGCGTCGGGAGCAGACGCGCACCGCGCTGCTCGACGCGACCATCGACTGCCTCGTCGACCTCGGCTACGCGCGCACCTCGGTACAGGAGATCTGTGCCCGCGCGGGTGTCTCGAAGGGCGCCGTCCAGCACCACTTCTCCGCGAAGGCCGAACTCATGGCCGCGGCCGTCGAGCATCTGACGGAGAAGTTGCGTGGACGCCTCGCGACGTCGATTTCGGCGCTCCCCGGCGGCGCGTCGGGCGTCGCGGCGGCGATCGACCTGCTGTGGGAGGGCTACTCGGGCACGCTGTCGACGGCCGCCACGGAACTGTGGGTCGCGGCGCGCACCGATCCCGAACTCCGCGAGGCGATCCGGCCGGTCGACCGGGCGTTGGGCCGCTCGACTTTGGAGCACGTCACCGCGGTCGCCGGTGATCTTCCCAAGGAGCGCGCGGAGATCCTCTTCTGGCTGACCGTGAACCTCACCCGAGGGCTGGCACTGGACGCCGAACTCGGCGGCGATCCCCAGCGGCGCCGGCAATTGCTCGACGAGTGGAAGCGCGTCGCGGTCATGTTGTACGAGGACACTTCACCGTAGGCTTCGCCCATGGGGAGACCGAGGGTGTTCGCCGTGCTGTCCGCCGCCGTCCTGATGTTCACCGGGTGCGCGGCCGCACCGGAACCTTTGCCTTCAGGCCCTTTGACACTTCACGAAGCGCTCGGCGATCCCACGACCGTGGACTTCTGCGGACTGCTGGACTTCGCCGACATCGAGAAGACCCAGCGGCCGGCGTCGGTCCCGATGCCCAGCATGGGCGCCTGCTCGTTCCAGTCCGGGAGGACCCTGGTCAGTTTCGGTTTCCCGGACGACCGGGCGAACGAACGTCTCACCGGCGCCACCCCGGTCGGCGAGCCCTCGCTTCCCCGCGGCCTGCGCGTGGTCCGCACGGATCTCCAAGGGCAGCCCGTCCTCCACTTGCTCTTCGCCGACGACACCTCCTTGCGCATCGGCACGTTCTTCGAATCCCGTGAAGGCGCCGGACCCGACGCGCTCGCCGTGGCGACGAAAACCGCCGAAACCGCCGCCAGGGCCCTCGCCGCGGGCAAACGGGCGAAACATTTCGAGTACCGCGGCGATTCCCTGGCACGGCTGACCGCCTGCACCGCCTTGTGGTCCGATGCCGAGGTCTCCGCCCGGCTGGGCGCCGCCGTCACCGGGAAAGGCGACCTGTCCCGGCACTCCTGCCGCTGGGGCGAGGAGGACGCGGAACGGCTCGTGCGACTGGAGTTCGGCCTCGGCCCGCGCCCGATGGCCGCGGCGGGTGTCCGCGAGGAAACGGTGGGCGGGCACAGGTCTTTGGTGCAGGAGGCGGGCGACGGCTGCACGATTCTGACCGGCCACATCGGCGGCCCGGACGCGAGCCGGGATCAGGTCGAGCACGCCGTTCTCGCGGTGCGGGCGCCGGACGCGTGCGGCGTCGCCAGGGCGCTGGCGGCCACGGCTTGGCCGAAACTCCCCTCGTAGCAGGCGCGAAAGCGGTTGACCAGAGCACTGGTGACACTTATCTCCTCGGCCGATTCGTGGTGGAATTCCTTGCTGGCCACCAAAAACCGGCGGAGGAGCCGACCATGAGCGCGCCGCAGCAGCAGCCGTACCAACCGACTGGCCCGTTCGGCGCAATCTCGCCCGCCGCCACGCCGCGCCCGCCGTCCGACGCCCGGCTCCCCCGCCTTTTCGCCGCGATGATGGGGGTTTTCGCCGGCCTGCTGGTCCTACTCGCGACTTTTCTCCCGCAGTCGACGTACGAACAGCTTTCCGAAGGCAAGCCGGTGACGAAGCTCGCCGAAACCGGCTGGACGCGGACCTTCGACATCGAACCTTCGACCGAGGAGAAGGAGTTCTACGACAAGACGCATGTCGCCCGGTACGGCATCCCGCTGTCGGCCGCCGCGCTGACCCTGTTCGCGGGGGCCGCGGTGGGTTTCGCCGCGTACCGGCGGAGTTCGACGTCCATCGCCGCGACGACATCGAGGACACTGCTGATCGCCGGCGGGGCGGGGACCGCGATCGGCGTCTGGATGCTCGGCATGGACATCTCGGCGAGCCTGAGCTTCGGGCAGGACACCGGCCGCTTCGTCTCGCGGTATGGGACCGGCAGCGGTTTCTGGATCCTGCTCGCGGGCGGGCTCGTGGCGTTGCTCACCATCGCACTGGCGGTCGTGGCCAACCGGCGTGAACCGGCGCCGCCCCGGCAAGTCCCTCATCCGGCGGCGTACCCGCCTTACGCGCCCGGCGTCCCCCAGCAGCAATATCCGCAGCAACAGCAGCCCCGGCCCTATGAGCCGCCGTCTCCCCCGACCCCACCCGCGGGCTCCGCACTTCAGCAGCAGGACATCCTCCGCCCATCCCCGGACAATCCGCCACGACCCGATAATATGTGAAACTTATTCATATCAGCGGTGGACAGTCTCCATACCGGCAGTATGCTGTACTCGTCGGTAACACCTGGGCTCTGCGTGGCGCCTCCCCCGGCTCCGCGCGGTATGGAACGGAGACGGCATGACGAGCACGACACCGGCGAGCGCGGGCCACCACACCGAAGGACCGGCCACCATCGGCGACGTCCCCGGCGCCCCGGCCGCGGCCAGGGCGGAACGGCTCGTGCGCCGGGTCGTGGGCGGCGCGGACTCCGCACCGGTCCAGATGCGCGCACCCTTCACCGGGCAGCCGATCGCGACGCTGCCCCAGGCCACCGACGCCGACGTCCGCGCCGTGTTCGACCAGGCGCGAGAAGTACAGCGCGCCTGGGCCGAGCGGCCGGTCGAGGACCGCCAGCGCATCCTGATCCGCCTGCACGACTTGGTCCTGAAGCGTCAGGAAGAGGCGCTCGACCTCGTGCAGATCGAGGCGGGCAAAGCCCGGATGGACGCCTTCGACGAGGTCAGCGCCACCGCCCTCGTGGCCGCCTACTACGGCAAGCACAGCGCGAAGTTCCTTTCGCCGCGCCGCGCCGCCGGGCTGATCCCGGTGCTGACGAAGGTCGGCGAGATCCGGCACCCCAAGGGTGTCGTCGGGATCATCTCGCCGTGGAACTACCCGCTCGCGCTGACCGCGATGGACGTCCTGCCCGCGCTCGCGGCCGGCAACGCCGTCGTGCAGAAGCCGGACAACCAGACCGCGCTTTCGGCGCTGTGGCTGCAGGAGGTCGCCGAGGAGGCCGGGCTGCCCGCCGGGGTCTGGCAGATCGTGCTCGGCCGGGGTTCGCAGATCGGCGACGCCCTGGTCGAGGAGTCGGACTACCTGTGCTTCACCGGGTCCACGCCGACGGGCAAGGGGCTCGCCGCGAAGGTGGCGGAGCGGCTGACGAGCTACTCGCTGGAGCTCGGCGGCAAGAACCCGATGATCGTGCTGCCCGACGCGGACATCGCCAAGACCGCCACGGGCGCGGTGACCGCGTGCTTCTCCTCCGCGGGGCAGCTGTGCGTCTCGGTCGAGCGCATCTACGTCCACGAGTCGATCCGCGAGGAGTTCACCCGCGCCTTCGTCGCCAAGACCGCCGCGCTGCGGCTGGGTGGCGCCCTGGATTACCAGGCGCAGATGGGATCCCTGACCTCCGAGGCCCAGCTGGAGACGGTGTCGGCGCACGTCGAGGACGCCCGGTCCAAGGGCGCGAAGGTGCTCACCGGCGGCAAGGCCCGGCCCGACCTGGGCCCGCTGTTCTACGAGCCGACCGTGCTCACCGACGTCACCGAGGACGTCAAGCTGTTCGCCGAGGAGACCTTCGGGCCGGTCGTGTCGATCTACGGCTACACCGACGTCACCGACGCGATCGAACGCGCCAACGACACGAAGTTCGGGCTGAACGCGAGCGTCTGGTCGCGCAACGGCCGGGCGGGCTGGGAGGTCGCGGCGCGGCTGAAGGCCGGGACCGTCAACGTCAACGAAGGGTTCGCGGCGACCTTCGGGACCGTGGGGCTGCCAATGGGCGGGATGAAGGAGTCCGGTGTCGGACGGCGCAACGGCGCCGAAGGGCTGCTCAAGTACACCGAGGCCCAGGCGATCGCGGTGCAGCGCGGGATGCCGCTGCGCCCCGGCAAGGGAATCCCGCCGAAGCTGTGGGTGCGAGCCCTCAGCACGAGCCTGAAGGCCCTCCGCCGCCTCCCCCGGCGCTGACCCCCTCCCGCATTTCGTCCTCTGAATGCGGTACTTGCCACACGCAAGGATCGCGTTCAGAGGACGAAATGCGGCTAGGAGGAAGACGTGGGGGCCGCCAGGAGGCCTCGGTCGTAGGCGATCGCGACGGCCTCGGCCCGGCGGCTCGCGCCGAGTTTCGCCATCACGCGCGAGAGGTGGACGCTCACCGTCTTCTCGCTGATGTACAGCTCTTCGCCGACCTGCCGGTTGGTGCGGCCGAGCGCGACGCGCTCCAGCACGTCCCGTTCCCGGTCGGTCAGCGGGTCGACGACGTCACGACGCGGCGCCACGGCCTCGCCGGGAAGCTCGACGCGTGCCCGGTGGCTGAGCTCCCGGACGGCTTCACGCAACGGGCAGGCGCCCAGCCGGTCGGCCACCGCGTGCGCGGCCAGCAGCTCCGACGCGGCGAGCGCGGTGTCGCCGTCCGAGGCCAGCAGGGATTTCGCGTGCTGCAGACGGCACATCGCCTGCTCGTACACCGCGCCGTACCCGAACGCCTCGACCGCCTTCGCCCACAACGCCGGATCCCCCGCGCCGCGCAGGCAGGCGCCGAGCGCCTCCAGCCGGGCGAGCCACGCCAGCGCCTCCGGGCCCAGCGACACCGAACGCGGGATGCCGTGTTCGGCGCAGTGGCGGCCGTGGGCGAGCAGCTTCTCGCCGGCTTCCACCGCGGCCTCGGCCGTCGCCAGATCGCCGCGCACTCGCGCTTCGGCGGCCTGGGCGACCGCAGCCGCGAGACCGTGCACGCTGATCCGGATCCCGCCGAGCACCGCGGGCTCGACCTCTTCGAGCCAGTCGATCAGTTCCCGCGCCTGCCGCACCGCGCCCGCGTAGTCCTTCCGCCACGACGCGAGCTGGATGGCGGCGTCGGCCGACGCGAGCGCGATCGAGTAATCCGCGCTCCAATGCTGACGGAGGCTCGGCAGGATCTTGTCCGCGTCCGCGAACCGGCCCCGGCCGACGACGAACTGAGCCCAGATCCCCAGGAACCGTCCGGCGACGACACTCGACACCCCGCGGCCCGCGCGGCCGGCGTCGTCGTCTTCCGGCCAATCCCCGCTGACGTACCGCAGCGTGAGGTGTTTGGTCCGCAGCTCGATGCCGAACGAGCTCCAGGTCAGCCCGGTCTCCTTGGCCCGCTGGATGCCCTTGGCGTAGTACTTCAGCGCGGACCGGATCTCGGCGCGGTCGTCGTAGCTCAGCCCGAGGAAGTGCAGCGCCCGCAGCTCGCCGTTGAGCGCGCCGGAATCCCTGGCCTTCCGCTCGGCCTCGCGCAGCCGCTCCCGCGCGAGCTCGACGTCGCCCGCCGAATCGGCCAGCGTCCCGAGCGAGACCAGCGCCGCCGCCTCCGCCCCGCCCGCGCCGACGGCCCTGGCGTCGGCGACCGCGGCCAGCGCGCACCGCAGGG
>NZ_JPLW01000004.1:229474-501418 GCF_000754115.1 Amycolatopsis sp. MJM2582 | reverse complement strand
GCCGGTCGATCAGCCGCAGGATCCCGGCGCGGGTGGCGAGCACCCAGGCCCGCGCGGCGCTCGCCTCGGTGTGTTCGACCAGCTCCCATGCCTTGTCGATCGCCACGACGACCTCGTCGAGCGTGCCGTCGACCGAAAGCAGCGCCTCCGCGTGCCGTCGCCAGACCTTGGCGGCCCGTTCGTTGCCGGTGTCCGGGCCGAGGGCCTCGGTCGCGGACCGCGAATAGGCGACCGCGCGCTCCGGCTCCCCCGACGTGCTCGCGAAATACGACGCCTCGTGCAGGAGGCGGAGCTCGTCGACGTCCGACGGGCGGTCCGCCGCGGGCACGGCGTCCCAAATGGACAGTGCCTGCTCGACGTGCCGCAACGCGGAACCGGGCGCGCCCAGCTTCTCCGCCTCGTCCATCGCGCGCAGCAACGCGGCCAGCGCGGTGACGAAGTCCTTGCTCTCCAGGCTGTGGTGCGCGAGCCGCGCGTGCTGGCCCCGGCCCTGGGTCCGGTTCCGGATACGGGCCGCGTACGCCGCGTGCATCCGCACCCGTTCGCCCGGCAGCAGGTCGCCGTAGACCGCTTCCTGCAGAAGCGCGTGGCGGAAGGTGTAGAAACCGTTTTCGATCACCAGGACGTGATGCTGCACGGCCTCGCGCAGCGCCTCGTCGAGTTCGAGCTCGTCCAGCCCGGAGATCTCGGCGAGCGCGGCGTGCGCCACCGAATCCTTGGCGACCGAGACCACGCGCAGCACCCGGCGCGTGATCTGGGAAAGCTGTTCCACCCTGGCGAGGAGCACTTCGGCCAGCCCGGCGGGGAGTTCGCGGCAGTCCTTCGCGGACGCGAGCAGCTCCTCGACGAAGAACGGATTGCCCTCGGAGCGGGAGACGATGTCGGCGATCATGTCCTGGCCGATCGGCTCGTCGGCCAAGGCCTCGACGAAGGCGCGCGCGTCCTCGGCGCCGAACGGCTTGACCTCGACGCGTTCGACCGCGCCCAACCGGACCACCTCGGACAGCAGCGCGCGGAGCGGATGCCGCCGGTGGACGTCCTCCTCGCGATAGCTCGCCACCACCAGCAGCCGCTGGGTGCGCAGCCTCGTCAAGAGGAAGGACAGCAGGTTCCGGGTGGAGCCGTCGGCCCAGTGCAGATCCTCCAGGAGGATCACCACGGGCCGGCGCTGAGCGATGACGGTCAGCACCCCCAGTACCGCGTCGAACAGCTGGAGCTGGCCGAGGTCCTGCTCGGGACCGAGCCGTTGCGTCGACACCCGTTCGCTCGCGGTGAGCTGACCGTCTTCGATGGCGGGGTAGTCCTCCGCCTGCTGCATCTGCGGGAGCAGCCTGCCCAGCGCCGGCCGGGCCCGGACCGCGGCGGTGACCGCGGGATCGGAGGTCGTCGCCAGCGGCGCCAGCGCCTCGGCGAACGGAAGATAAGGAAGACCGCCCTCATGGACGTCGATACAGCGCCCGGTGAGCACCAGGGCGCCCGCGCCCGCGGCGTACTCGCCGAGCGCGGTCAGCAGGCGGGTCTTGCCGACGCCGGCGTCACCGGAGAGCAGCACCGCGCCGGCCTCGGCCCGTTCTGCACGGGCGAAGGCGGCGCGGAGCTGCCGCATCTCCTGTGTGCGGGCGACGATCGGGATTCCGGAGCCAAGACGGGGCACGAGGTGCATTCTTGCCTACCGGACCGACAACTTCGCCTGTGTTTTCGCCGAGAGCTTCATCGCACTCGACCTCTACCGGGTGACGTCGCCGCTGCGGGCGGGCGCCTGCCGGACCTCGCGGCGCTCCTGGGCCGGCACCTGGACCTCGGCGCGCTGCGCGCGGATCCGCTTGCTCGCCCGGCGGGCCCGCTCGACCCACATGCTGCGGCCCGCTCGCTGCAGCGCCTCCCTCCGGTATTCGACCTCGGCTAGTACGCCGGTGAGGAGGGCGTCGTTCGTGTTCATCTTTTCCCCTTAGGAACTCACTGCCTTGTTGGTAGTGACGAGATTCGTCCTGAGGGGTGCCCTGAGGCATCGGGTGATCACCTACACCCGGACGTGATTCGACCCCTTACGCCGGCCCATCCCCTGCTCGGGGGGCGTAAGGGGTCGAGTTCGAGGGTGTTTAGCCGTGATCCGGGCCACTCGTGCGCACCGCGCCGAGCAGCCCGCGCCAAGCCTGCGGCGAGAGGCGGAAGGCACCTCCCTCGGGGTCCTTGGAGTCCCTCAGCGCGGCACCGTCACCGGTGAAGGCGACCTCGACGCAGTCGTTGCCGCCACCGCTGTGGCTGCTCTTGAACCACCGGGCCTGGGAAAGGTCATCGTTGGGCGTCATGCTCCCCACTCCTTACTTGTTTCCAGGGACTTCTCCGGAAGGGCCGCCTGTTCGGCGAACCTCCCGGCGGCCTCGGCGATCACCTCGACCGAGTCGTCCGGCTTCAACGCGGCGGCGCGGAGATGGTCGAACATCAACGCGTATCGCCGGACGTCCGGGGGTTCCTCCAGGTAGAGCCCGCTGGAGGTGCTGTCGACGTAGACCACGTCGGTGTCGGCCAGTTCGGGGAAGCCCATGATGAGGAACGGACCCTCCATCCCGGGATGGGCACCCGCGCCGAACGGCACGATCTGGACGGTGACGTTCGGCTGGGCAGCCATCGCGACCATCCGGTACAGCTGTTCCGCCATCACCTCGGGCCCGTCGACCACACGGTGCAGGACCGCTTCGTCGATGACGGCCCAGTATTCCGGGGGCGATGGATCGGTCAGCAGCTCCTGCCGTGCCATCCTCGCCGCGACCCGGCGCCTGATCTCGGCGTCCTCGGCGTCGGGCCGCATCGCCCTGATCACGGCCTTGGCGTAGCGCTCGGTCTGCAGCAGGCCCGGCACCAGCAGCGCCTGGAACGCGCGCAGCGAACTCGCGTCCGCCTCCAGGCCGACGAAGGTGCCGGTGAACACCTCGTTGTACGCATGCCACCAGCCGCGTTTGCGGGCTTCCCTGGCCAGCTGGACGAGCGCCTCCTGCTCGTCACCGGCGATGCCGTACAGCTCGAGCATGTCGCGCGCGTCGCGCGGGGTGACGCCGACATGCCCCGTCTCGATCCGGCTGACCTTCGACGCCGAGCATTCGAGCTTCTCGCTCACCTCGTCGATGGTGAGGTCGGCCGCCTCGCGCAACCGCCTCAGTTCGCTCGCCAGTCTCCGGCGGCGCACGGTGGGTCCCTGACCCCTCGTCATCACGGCACCTCCACAAGCTGTCCGAGCAACACCGATCGCGACACGGCGAGGAGAACAGTGTTCAGTAACCCCGCACGAAGCACATCTAACCAGCCCGAGACACATTCGGTGAGATGGTCACAGACCATTTTCACCCTCGCGTCGATTTTCATCCTGCAAATTGCAGATTGCCGTTGTAGGTTGAGCATTGTGCGACGCGGTACGCCCGCCCTCACCGGCGGCAGCGGATCCGCTCGCGGCACGGGCGCGGGGCCGCGAGCTGCACCGATGGGCTTTCGGAAGGATACCCGTCGAAGCCGGATTCACCCCCGGTGCAGGGCCGGAGCCGTCCCCCGATCGGTTCCGGCCCTCCCTTTAATTCGTAATGCTCTGGCTCCAGATGTTAATGCGTTTCGACATTCCCTCTAAAGGGTGGACAAGGCCCGCTACCGACTGCGGAACGTCACACGACTCGGAGAAGACCTTCCTGCACGACGGTCGCGATATGCGTTCCGTCCTCGGCGAAGAACCGGCCGGTCGCCAGACCCCGGGCGCCCGACGCCGTCGGCGACGCGCTGTCGTAGAGGAACCACTCGTCGGCCCGGAACGGGCGGTGGAACCAGAGCGCGTGGTCGAGGCTCGCGCCGAGCACCTTGTCGAGATCCCAGTAGACGCCGTGGCGCGCGAGGACCGAGTCCAAGAGCGTCATGTCGGAGGCGTAGGTCAGGACGCAGACGTGCAGCAGCTGCTCGTCCGGGAGTTTGCCGTCGGCCCGCATCCAGACCTGGTTCCTGGCGGGCCGGTCGCCCGTCTTCCTGGTCACCCACGGCGGATCGTTGACGTAGCGCAGGTCGATCGGACGCGGCCGGTCGAGATGGCCCATGAAGTACCCCTCGGCCCGTTCCTGCAGCGTCGGGAGCGATTCGGGGGACGGGACGTCCGGCATGGCCTCGGAGTGCTCGATACCGCCCTCGTCCTTCTGGAACGAGGCCGACAGGGAGAAGATCGCCTTGCCGTGCTGGATGCCCACGACGCGGCGGGTGGTGAACGAGCGGCCGTCGCGGATGCGGTCGACCTCGTAGACGATCGGGACACTCGGGTCGCCGCCGCGGATGAAGTACGCGTGCAGCGAGTGGACCTTCCGCTCCTCGGGGACCGTGCGGCCGGCGGCGACCAGCGCCTGCCCCGCGACCTGGCCGCCGAACACCCGCACCGGCGAGTGGGCTGGCGAGACGCCGCGGAAGATGTTCTCTTCGATCTTCTCCAAGTCCAGCAACGCGACCAGCCGGTCGAGCACGGGCTGTCCGCCCACCCCGCCGGCATTGTCGAAACCGGCCGCGGCTTCCCTGGCCATCTCAGTCATGTCCTGAACTTTAGGCCGTAAGGGTGCCGGGAGCCCCGGTGAGGCGGGACGTTTGTCGCGAAGGCCACCTTCGGGACACCTCGAACGCTATGAAGGACCCTTTCCTGGCAAATTTCGCAAGGAAAGGGTCCTTCATAGCGTTGGTAGGGGCGGTCAGGCGTGGTCGTCCTCGCCCAGCCGGTGCACCCGGATGAGGTTGGTCGACCCGACGGTCCCGGGCGGCGAACCGGCCACGATGACCACCAGGTCACCCTTGGCGTACTTGCCCATTTCGAGCATCGCGTGGTCGACCTGCTGGATCATCTGGTCGGTCGAGCCCACCTTCGGCACGATCCGCGTCGTGGTGCCCCACGTCATCGCGAGCTGGCTGCGGACGCTCTCCTCCGGCGTGAACGCCAGCAGCGGCAGCCGCGTGTGCAGCCGCGCGAGCCGCCGGACGGTGTCACCGGACTGGGTGAAGGCGACCAGGGCCTTGGCGTTCAGCCGCTCCCCGATGTCACGGGCCGCGTAGGAGATGACGCCGCGCTTGGTGCGCGGGACGTGCGACAGCGGCGGCACGACCGGCGAGTCGGTCTCGACGGCTTCGATGATCCGGCCCATGGTCTTGACCACGTCGATGGCGTAGCGGCCGACGCTGGTCTCACCCGAGAGCATGAGCGCGTCCGCGCCGTCGAGCACCGCGTTCGCGACGTCCGAGGCCTCGGCGCGGGTCGGGCGGGAGCTGTTGATCATCGATTCGAGCATCTGCGTCGCGACGATGACCGGCTTCGCGTTCTCGCGGGCGATCTGGATGGTGCGCTTCTGCACCAGCGGGACCTGCTCCAGCGGGAGTTCGACGCCGAGGTCGCCGCGCGCGATCATCACCGCGTCGAAGGCGAGCACGATGGCTTCGAGGTTGTAGACCGCTTCGGGCTTCTCGATCTTCGCTACCACCGGGAGGCGGCCCTTGCCGACGCGGTCCATCACCTGGTGGACCAGGTCGATGTCGGCGGGCGAGCGGACGAACGACAGCGCGATGAAGTCCACGCCGAGTTCCAGCGCGAACTCGAGGTCCTCGATGTCCTTTTCGGACAGCGCCGGTACGGAGACGTCCATACCCGGCAGGGAAACGCCCTTGTTGTTGCTGACGGGGCCGCCTTCGGTGACCTCGCAGACGACGTCCGGGCCCTCGACCTGCTTGACCACGAGGCCGACCTTGCCGTCGTCCACGAGGAGACGGTCGCCGGGCTTCGCGTCGTCGGCGAGTCCCTTGTAAGTGGTCGAGACGCGGTCGTGCGTGCCCGCGACGTCCTCGACGGTGATGCGCACGATGTCGCCGTTGTGCCACTCGACCGGCCCGCCCGCGAAGGTGCCGAGACGGATCTTCGGCCCCTGGAGGTCGGCGAGGATGCCCACCGCGCGGCCCGATTCGGCGGCGGCGGTGCGGATGAGGTCGTAGACCTGCTTGTGGTCGCTGTGCGTCCCGTGGCTGAAGTTCATCCTCGCGACGTCCATCCCGGCGTCGACGAGTTGCCGCATCTTCTCCGGCGTAGCGGTCGCGGGGCCCAGGGTACAAACGATCTTCGCGCGTCGGCTCACGTTCGCACAGCGTAGTCCCTCATCGTGGCTACGTCTGTACCGATACCGAAAGTTCAAGAAAAGTGTCAGTTGACCTGGGCGACGAGGAAACCACCGAACCTGGTTCGGCGGTTATCGGCGCGGCTTCTCGCTCGGCCCTACGCGGTCCCGCGCCCATTCGTTGAACGCGCGGACCTGCCGCCACGCCTTGCGCACCCGGTCGAGGGCGCCGCGTTCGTGCAGGACGTCGTCCGGCTCCCAGCCGCGGACCGCGTACACGGAGCGATACTTCAGCAGGTCGATGCGGGGATGATCCTCGGCGAAGCCGCGCGGCTTCGACTTGAGCCTGTCCCCCTTGACCTCCCAGCCCGCCTTCTCCAGCTTCGCGAGGATCTTGGCGAGCTCGGCGCCCCGCAGTTCCGTGTCGACGGCCTTGCGGAAACGGGCGAGCTGATCGGACTCGAAGTGGAAGCAGCCGCCGCCCACGCGCAGCCCCGCCGGGCCGACCTCGACGTAGTACGCGCCGCCGCCGCGGCCCTGCTCGATCACCGCGCCGCAGTGGGTCTTGTACGGCGTCTTGTCCTTGGCGAACCGGACGTCGCGATACGGGCGGAAGACCTTGCCCTCGCCGAAACCGTCGCCGAACTCCGGGACGAGCTCGGCGAGCAGCGCCTCCATCGGCGCGCGGACGTCGGCCTTGTAGGTGGCGAGATTCGCGTCCCAATAGGACTTGGAGTTGTCCGCCTCGAGACCGTCGTAGAAGTCGATGGCGTACTCGCCGAAACCCTCGAAACCCATAGGGTGACCGTAATCCTCGGCACCGACAGAAGCGCGTGAAGGGGGCCTTCACGCGCTTCTGTCGGAGAGGGTCTTACTTGGCCAGAGCGGTGATCAGTTCGCCGTCGGCGGTGTCACCGGACAGCTCCCAGAAGAAGGCGCCGCCGAGACCCTGGTTCTTGGCGTAGGTGACCTTGCCGCCGATGGTCGCCGGGGTGTCGTAGCTCCACCAGTCGCTGCCGCATTTGGCGTACGCGGTGCCCGCGACGGTGCCGGTGGGCGGGCAGGTGGTCTTCAGGACCTTGTAGTCCTGGATGCCCGGCTCGGTGCCCGCCGCCGGGCCGGTCGCCGTGCCGCCCGGGGCCTCCTGGGTGACGCCGGTCCAGCCGCGGCCGTAGAAGCCGATGCCCAGCAGCAGCTTGTTCGCCGGGACGCCCTTGGCCTTGAGCTTCTGGATCGCGGCGTCGGAGTGGAAGCCGGCGGTCGGGATGCCCGCGTAGTCGGTCAGCGGCGAGTGCGGGGCCGTCGGGCCCTGCGCGGCCCAGGCGCCGAAGTAGTCGTAGGTCATGACGTTGTACCAGTCGAAGTACTGCGCCGCGCCGCCGTAGTCCGCGGCGTCGATCTTGCCGCCGTCGGTGCCATCCGCGGTGATCGCGGCGGTGACCAGCTTCGAGCCGAACTTCTCCCGCAGGGCCTGCGCGAGGTTCTTGATCGCGGCCGCGCCGCTGGTGTCACAGGAGAGACCGCAGGCGTTCGGGTACTCCCAGTCGATGTCGATACCGTCGAAGACGCCGGCCCAGCGCGGGTCGTTGACGAGGTTGTAGCAGGACTCCGCGAACTTGGCGGGGTTCTTGGCGGCCTCGCCGAACCCGCCGGACCAGGTCCAGCCGCCGAACGACCACAACACCTTGAGATTCGGGTACTTGGCCTTGAGCTTCTTCAGCTGGTTGAAGTTCCCGCGCAGCGCGCCGGTGTCCCAGCTGTCGGCGACGCCGTCCACACTGCCGGCCGCGTCGTAGAACTTGCTGGTCGCCGCCTCGGCGTCACCGAGTGCGCAGCCACCGTTCGTCACGTTGCCGAACGAGTAGTTGATATGCGTCAGCTTGCTCGCCGAACCCGACGTGTCGATGTTCTTCACATGGTAGTTCCGCTGGTAGACGCCCCATTCGGCGAAGTACCCGAGTACCTTGCCGACCGAGGCCTCCGAGGTTTCCGGTGCGGCCGACGCCTGCTGCGCCGGAGCGGCGACGGCCAGCGCGCCGAGCGCGACGGCCGCGGCACCCACGATCGCGGTGAGCCTGAACGAACGGGACATGCGTTCTCCCTTCACGGTCACCGGCGGTGACGAGAGGACTGCGGCGGGACACGCACAAGCTAAGTGGACTAGACCACTCCGTCAATGGTTCAGACCAAGACTTTCGGATGGACATTTTCGAACATTCCTTGACGGAAATATGCCGCGCGGGGCACATTTCCCGGATGATGCAGACTTTCGAGATCCTCGCCGAGCCGCGGCGCAGGACCATCCTCGACCTCTTGCGCGACGGCGAGAAATCGGTCAACGAGCTGGTCGAGGTCCTCGAACTGAGCCAACCGGCCGTATCGAAGCACCTGCGTGTCCTACGCGAGGCCGGTCTGGTCTCGGTCCGCGTCGCCGCCCAGCGCCGGTGCTACCGGCTCCGTCCGGAACCGCTCGCGGAGGTCGACGCCTGGCTCGCGCCGTACCGCCGGTTCTGGGAAGGACGTATCGACGCGCTCGAACGGCACCTCGACGACGACAGTCAGTGAATAGGTAACGGCTCGAACGTGATGCCGCGGTCGGCCGCGCGCCGCGTCCCCCAGTCGTAGAGCGCCTGGAGTACGGGGCGTAATCGCTCCCCTTCCTCGCTCAACCGGTACTCGACGTGCGGCACCCGGCCCTCGCGGCTCTCCCGGAGCACGAGGCCGTCCGCCTCCAGTTCGCGCAAATGCTGGGTCAGCATCTTCTCGCTGACGCCCGGCATCCGGCGCCGGAGTTCGCCGTACCGGTGCACCCCTTCCTTCAGCTGCGCCAGGATCACCGGTTTCCACTTGCCGCCGATGACGTCGACCGCGAGTTCGACCGCGCAGTGGTACCGCTTCATCGCCGCTCCCCTTGGCACGCACCGGAAAGTAAGTGGTTGTCCCCGGCGACCCGGGGTGGTTGCCTTGCCGGACCGGAAGATCATCGCCGCTGGGAGGACCTTACGTGACCGGGACGCCGACGTTGTACGAATGGGCAGGCGGGCTGGACGCCCTGCGCGGGCTGACCACCGTCTTCTACGGCCACGTGCTGAAGGACCCGTTGCTGGAGCCGGTCTTCCGCCATATGGATCCCGGCCACCCCGAGCACGTGGCGGTCTGGCTGGCCGAGGTGTTCGGTGGGCCGGAGACCTACAGCGGCGAACACGGCGGGCACCGGCACATGGTCGGACGGCATCTGGGCCGGGCCATCACCGAGGAGCAGCGCCGTCGCTGGGTGAACCTGCTCTTCGACGCCGCCGACGAGGCGGGGCTCCCGGCCGATCCCGAATTCCGCTCCGCGTTCGCCGCGTATGTCGAATGGGGCAGCAGGCTCGCCGTGATGTTCTCCCAGCCCGGCCGCGAGGTCACCGTTCCCGAGCCCATGCCGAAATGGGACTGGGGCAACCGGCCGCCCTGGCAGCCGCCGTCGGACTGAGGCGTCATAGTGGTGCGGTCGTGAAAGGAGGCCGCCGTGATCCGGGTGGACGGCCGGACCCTGCGCTGCGCGGACGTCGTGACCGCCGCGAGCACCGAGGGCCCACTGGGCATCGACGTTTCGATCGCCGCGCTGCGCGGCGCGGAAAGCGCGTGGAAGCTCGCCGAAGAACTGAGCACCCGCAGGATCGTCTACGGCCGCACCACCGGCGTCGGCGCCAACAAGGAGGACCCGGTCGGCGAGGGCGAGTCACCGGATCACGGGCTGCGGCTGCTGCGCAGTCACGCGGGCGGCAGCGGCGATGTCATGTCGCCCGGCCAGACCAGGGCGATGATGCTCATCCGGCTCAACCAGCTGCTGGCCGGGCGCGCGGGGCTCAGCCCCGTGCTGATCGGGGCGCTGGCCGACGCGGTGCGGACCGGGGCACTGCCGCTCGTGCACCGGCTCGGCGCGATCGGCACCGGCGACCTCGCGCCGCTCGCGGAGACCGCGCTCGCCCTCACCGGCGAACGGCCGTGGCTGACCGGCGGCGTGCCCGCGGTACCGGTCCAGGCGGGTGACGCGCTCGCGTTCATGAGCAGCAACGCCGCGACACTGGCCGAGGCGACCCTCGCGGCGATGCGGCTCGACACGCTGACGCGGGCGAGTCACGTCGTCGCGGCACTGACCTACATCGCGCTCGACGGGAATCCGGAGGCGTACGCGACCCCCGTGCACGAGGCGCGTCCGCACGCCGGGCAGGTCGCGTGCGCGGCGGAGATGCGGCGGCTGCTCGGGATGGAGGGCACGCCCAAACCGGGCAGGCGGATCCAGGACCCGTTCGGGCTCCGCGCTTTCCCGCAGGTTCAGGGTCCCGCGCTGGACGCGATCCACTACCTGCGCGACGTCCTCGCGGTGGAGATCAACGCCAGCACCGAGAACCCGATGATCTCGACGGTGCACCAGGACGCCTACCACCACGCGCATTTCCACACCGCGTACGTCTCGACCGCGCTCGACCAGGTACGCGCGACCGTCCATCAGGTCGCCGAGCTGTCGGTGGCCCGGCTGGGTGATCTGGTGGAACCGGAGTTCACCGGGTTGCGGCCGTTCCTGGCGGCCGGGCCGTCGGGCAGCTCGGGCGTGATGATCCTGGAGTACGTCGCGCACGACGCGCTCACCGAGCTGCGGCAGGCCGCGCTGCCGGCGACGCTGGGCACGGCCGTCGTCTCACGCGGGATCGAGGACCACGCGAGTTTCTCGACGCAGGCCGCGCGGGCGGCGACCGCGGCCGGGGCGGCGTATCAGCAGGTGCTGGCGTGCGAACTGGTCGCCGCCGTCCGGGCGCTGCGGATGCGCAAGGCCGACCTCGTCGCCCTACCCGCGCGCGATGCCTACGAGACCGCCGCGGCCGTGCTCGACCCGAGCGTCGAGGACCGCCCGCTCACCGACGACATCGCCCGCGCCGTGTCCCTTTTGGACACCTTCGCACGCATCTGAACCCCGCATTTCGTCCTCTGAATGCGGTAGTTGGTGATGCCAACTACCGCATTCAGAGGACGAAATGCGGGAGGTCAACAGCAGCAACCCCGGCGCGCGAGGGAGTGGAGGCGGGCATTCGTCGGCGTGGGCCGGTTCGCGGCGGCCTCGACGGCGTCGAGCATCCGCCGCCGCTCCGCCCTGTCGAGCACCCGGCCGCGCGTGATCACCGTGTCGATCTTCGCGACGTTGCGGATGTCCGCGGCCGGATCCGCGTCCAGCAGCACGAGGTCCGCCTCCTTCCCCACCGCGACCGTGCCCGACGTCCCTTCCCGGCCGAGGAATCTCGCCGCGTCCCCGGTGACGGTCTTCAGCGCCCGCACCGGCGAAAGCCCGGCCTCGACCAGGAACGCGAGCTCCTCGTGCAGCCCGCTGCCGGGGAACGTGTACGGATTGAGGCAATCGGTGCCGCCGATGAGCCCGACACCCGCTTCGTGCGCGACGCCGACCAGCCGCAGCGTCTCCCGGTAGTACCGCTCCTGCAGGGCGACGTCCGCCGGGGTCTTCGGCGCGAAGCGTTCGATGCCCTTGGCCCAGCTCTCGCGCACGTCCGCGGGTACGTATTTCAGCCGCGGGTCACGCTGGTGGGTCTCGGCGGGCTGCGTGACGACCCGGTTGATCGTCAGCGTCGGCGAGTGCCAGGTGCCGTTGCACCGCAGCCGCTCGAAGTAGGCCCGCGCCGTACGGCGGTCGTACGTGCTGACCGAATCGAACTCCAGCCGCCGGGCCAGGTTGAAGAAGTCCCGCGGCGCCGCGGGGTCGTAAGGCGTCGACTTCAGCCGGGCCAGGATCTCGTCGCGCCGGGACGAGCAGTGGATGGACACCCCGAAGAAATGCTCGAGGCTGTGCTGCCCGAGGTCGCTCACCTCGAGATGCGACAGCTTGTACGGCCAATGCCCGGAGAACCGCAGGCCCTGGGCGCGGGCTTCGTCCGCGACCGCGCGCACGACGTCGGGTGCGAGGTAGGAGTAGGTCTTGACGAGCTCGGCGCCCGCGGCCTTCTCGGCGCGGACGGCGGCCCGCGCTTCGGCCTCCGTCGACACCTGGAGCACCGGCGGTCCCAGGAGCGTGACCGGCCCGTCGACGATCCCGCTCGCCAGCACGACACGCGGGCCGAGCAGCTCGCCGCGGTCGATCCTGCCCTTCGTGGCGCGGTTTTCCGCGTAGCCCCACATCTCGCGGACACCCGTGACGCCGTGCGCCAGATGCAGCGGCGGGACGATGTCCTCGAGGTCCGCGCCGTGGGTGTGCAGATCCCACAGGCCCGGGATGAGGTACTTGCCGCGGCCGTCGATCACCCGCGCGCCACCGGTTTCCGGGACCGGGCCGGAGCCGACCCAGGCGATCCGGTCGCCGACCAGCACGACCGAGACGTCACGCCGGGGCGCCGAACCCGTGCCGTCGATCAGCGTGACGTGGGCGAGGACGACGATCGCGTCCGTTTCCGCGGCGGCCGTACCGGGCAGCAGCCCGGCGAGCGCCGCCCCGGTCCCACCGGCGGCCAGCCACCTCAGGAACTCGCGCCTGCTGGACCCCATGAGCACCGCCGCCCTTCCACCCCGATCCCCCGGGTGGCCGATTCAACTCGCCGCGACGGCGGGGCCGCAAGAAAAGCGAAGGCCCCTTACCCGAGGTCAGCACAAAGTAAGGGGCCTTCTCCCGAAAACAGGGCTCAGCCGAAGAAGACCTCGGCCTCTTCGTAGCGTTCGACCGGGACGGTCTTCAGTTCGGCGGTCGCCTCGGCGAGCTTGACGCGGACGATGTCCGTGCCGCGCAACGCCACCATCACGCCGAAGTCGCCGTCGGCCACGGCGTCGACGGCGTTGAGACCGAACCGGGTGGCGAGCACGCGGTCGTACGCCGTCGGGGTGCCGCCGCGCTGGACGTGCCCGAGTACGACCGCGCGGGACTCCTTGCCGGTGCGGGCGGCGATCTCGTCGGCCAGCCAGGTGCCGATACCGCCGAGCCGGACGTGCCCGAAGGCGTCCTTCTCCCCGGTCAGCAGCTTCTCCTCGCCGCCCTCGGGCAGCGCGCCCTCGGCGACGACGATGATCGGCGCGAACTCCTTCTCGAAGCGGCGCTCGACCCAGGAGACGACCTGGTCGACGTTGAAGTGCCGCTCCGGCACCAGGATCACGCTCGCGCCGCCGGCGAGGCCCGAGTGCAGCGCGATCCAGCCCGCGTGCCGTCCCATGACCTCGACGACCAGCGCGCGGTGGTGCGACTCGGCCGTGGTGTGCAACCGGTCGATGGCCTCGGTGGCGATCGAGACGGCCGTGTCGAAGCCGAAGGTGTAGTCGGTGGCGCCGAGGTCGTTGTCGATCGTCTTGGGCACCCCGACGACGCCGACGCCGTCGTCCGTGAGCCGCTTCGCGACGCCGAGGGTGTCCTCGCCCCCGATCGCGATCAGCGCGTCGACCTGCTGCTCGGCGAGCACGGCCTTGATCTTGTCGACCCCGCCGTCGACCTTGTACGGGTTGGTGCGCGACGAACGCAGGATCGTGCCGCCGCGGGTGAGGATGTCCTCGACGTCGTTCAGGCCGAGCGGACGGCTGTCCCCGGTGAGGGGACCGTTCCAGCCGTTGCGGAACCCGACGATGTCCCAGCCGTGCACCTCGATGCCCTTGCGCACCACACCGCGGATCACCGCGTTGAGCCCCGGGCAGTCCCCACCGCCGGTCAGCACACCGACACGCATCAGAAGCCTCCGTCTTGTGTTCCGTAGAGATGACAGTCACATGTCCCGACGCCAGCGTAGCGGCAGTTCTCTGGATCGGTGCAGGGCGGACCACCTCGGGAATCGGTACGCGCCGCGGATGTGCTAGCTTGGCCCCGTGCAGCGCTATTTCTGGTTTACGAAGCCGGCCCCGGGTGGGCACGGCGGCGTGAACCTGCGCTGACCACCACCCCGAGCCGGATTTCCCACCGGCTCGGCGAGTTCCCGCGGGTCGGTATCCCTTTCGAAAGGAACCAGACCCGCGATGTCTCCCTCCGCTGACACCCTGATCGCCCTCGACGGGCACCGCACGGCGGCCATCAGCCCGCTGCTGTCGCCCGCGATGCTGCGGCACGAACATCCGATGACGGCGGAAATCGCCGATACCGTCCTAGCCGGGCGGGCCTCGGCCGTCGACATCCTCGACGGCCGGGACGACCGGCTCCTCGTCGTCGTCGGGCCCTGCTCGGTGCACGACGCGGACGCCGCGCTCGACTACGCCCGCCGTCTCGCCGCCAAGGCCGAAGAACACCGCCGCGACCTGCACATCGTCATGCGCGTCTACTTCGAGAAGCCGCGGACCACGCTCGGCTGGAAGGGCCTGATCAACGACCCCGGTCTCGACGGCACCTACGAGGTCAACCACGGTCTCCGGATGGCGCGCAAACTGCTGCTCGACATCTCCGCGCTGGGCCTGCCGGTCGGCTGCGAATTCCTCGACCCGATCACCCCGCAGTTCATCTCCGACACCGTGACCTGGGGTTCCATCGGTGCGCGGACCGCGGCGAGCCAGGTGCACCGGCAGCTGTGCAGCGCGCTGTCGATGCCGGTCGGGATCAAGAACTCCACCGAGGGCGACGTCCAGGTCGCCGTCGACGCCACCCGCGCGGCCGGCGCGAGCCACGTCTTCGCCGGGATCAACCCCGACGGGCTCGCCGCGCTCATCACCACCGCGGGCAACGAGGACTGCCACGTCATCCTGCGCGGCAGCTCCGCCGGCCCGAACTACGACCCCGCGACGGTGGCCGACACCCTGGCGCGGCTGGCGAAGTCGGGGCTGCCGGAACGCGTGATCATCGACGCGAGCCACGGCAACAGCGCGAAGGACCACGTGCGGCAGGCTTCGGTCGTGCGCGAACTCGCCGGGCGGATCGGGGCCGGTGAGCGGGGTATCGCGGGGCTGATGCTGGAGAGCTTCCTGGTGGAGGGGCGCCAGGACCTGACGCTGGGGTCGGCCGGTTCGCTGACTTACGGGCAGTCGATCACGGACGCCTGCCTCGGGTGGGAGAAGACGGCGGAGCTGCTGGACACCCTCGCCGAAGCCGTCGACTCACGCCGCTGAGCCCCTCGGGGGGCGCTAGGAACGGTCCTTTCCTCGCAAATTTCGCAAGTAAAGGACCGTTCATTGCACGGCACTCTGGCCTGCGAGGGGTGGAGCGGCTCCGGTCTCGTGTGGCGAAGGGAGCTTCCGCCGCATGGCACGCGGGGAGGGCGCCCTTCACCTCAGGAACTCTGAGCAGCGTGAACTCGGCTCGGCTGGCGCCTGAGCGTAGGAAAGCGGTGGCCGTGAAGGACTCCTTGAGGGACCCAGAGTCCCTCAAAGTTCCCCTTACCCGGCCGGAACCGGCAACTCCAGCCTCAGCAGTCCCAACAGCCACGACGACCGCACCAGCGCGAGTGTCATGAAAGGGCCGTTCAGGACACAAAACGTCCTGAACGGCCCTTTCATGACATCCGGACCGGACGGCCTACCGGTGCCAGTAGGACTCGATGATCTGCCACCGCTGGAAGTTGTGCCGCGCGTCCGCCAGCGCGTCGTGCTGGTCGTCCGGGGCCGACGGCAGCTTCGGCTTGCCCGCGTCCTCCCAGCGTTGCCGCAGGTCACGGGTGAAGCGCGGCAGCTGACGCGGCAACGCGGGCATCGGCCCCCACAGCTGCGCCAGCGCGACGTGGTCGTAGGCGGCGAACCAGGCCCACAGTTCGATCCCGCCGGGCGGTTTGCCGAAGAACTCGAGCAGATCCGTCCGGATCTTCTCGCGGCTGTGCCACGCCGGGTCGGCGGGCGACGGGAGTTTCGGGAGCACGTTGTCGCGGACCCAGGGGCCGGCCTTGCCGGGATCGAAATCGGTCGAGACCGCGTAGAACTCGCGGCCTCTTTCGTCCACGACACCGATCGACACCAGATCGATGGTCACGCCGTCCTCAATGAATTCGGTGTCGTAGAAAAAGCGCACCGGAGAACCCTAGTGGGGCCTCAGCCGACCTTGGTGTCCGGGATACGGGCGACGTCCTGGGCGGAGGGCTGCGCGGGCACCTTGGGGCGGACTCCCGCCTCTTCGGCGGCGAGCAGTTCCTTCGCCTTGGCGGCGTAGATGTCCACGTACTCCTGGCCGGAGAGCTCCATGAGCGCGTACATGATCTCGTCGGTGATGGACCGCTCGATGAAGCGGTCGCCGGCGAGGCCCTCGTAGCGCGAGAAGTCGAGCGGCTTGCCGAAGCGGATCTCGAGGCGGCGCGGCCACCACATCTTCGAGCCGATCGGGTTGACCTTGTCGGTGCCGATCATGGCGACCGGGACCACGACGCCACCGGATTCGAGCGCGATCCGCGCGACGCCGGTCTTGCCCTTGTACAGGCGGCCGTCCGGGGAACGGGTGCCTTCGGGGTAGATGCCGAGCAGGTGCCCTTCGCGGACCAGGCGGGTCGCGGTGTCGAGCGCGGCCTGCGCGGCGTTGCCGCCGGAGCGGTCGATCGGGAACTGGCCGACGCCGGTGAAGAACCACTTCTTCAGCAGACCCTTGAAGCCCTTTTCGGTGAAATACTCCGATTTGGCCGGGAAGGTCACCTTGCGCTTGACACGCAGCGGCATGAAGAAGGAGTCGGCCACCGCGAGGTGGTTGCCCGCCAGGATCGCGCCACCGTCGTCGGGGATGTTCTCCGCGCCGACGACTTTGGTGGGCCACAGCGCCTTGAGCAGTGGCCCGATAAACACGTGTTTCATGAGCCAGTACAGCACTGCGAAAACTCCTCCTAGCAGCTCAACCCCTGCGCCCGATGGTCAAGACTACGAATCGCGCACCCCCGGCACAACGAAGTCCACCCGGTTACCCGCACCCAGCGACGGATCTCACACCCGATCCGGCCCGATTCCGGCAGTGGCCGGGGCCCCACAAGCCGCTCCGGTCGTGCGAACATGGTAGACCTACCCAGCTCTCACGGAAGGCGATCGCATGGCCGTCCTCGCCGGCGCGGAACCGTTCGCTCACACCGGTTCGACCGAAGCAGGGTTCCTGCTGTGCCACGGATTCACCGGCACTCCCGCGAGTATGCGGCCGTGGGGCGACCATCTGGCCGAAGCCGGTTACACGGTGCGCTGCCCGTTACTCCCCGGCCACGGGACCCGGTGGCAGGACATGAACCGGACAGGCTGGGAGGACTGGTACGGCGCGGTCCGCGAAGAGCTGCTGGCGCTCTTCTCGACCTGCGAGACGGTGTTCGTCGCCGGGATGTCGATGGGCGGGACGCTGACGCTGCGGCTGGCCGAGGAGTTCGGCGACCGGATCGCCGGCATCGTGCTGGTGAACCCGTCGGTCATGACACTGCGCTGGGACGCCAAGCTGCTGCCCGTCCTGTCGCGGATCCTGCCCTCGGTTCCGGGCGTGGCCAACGACATCGCGAAGCCGGGCGTGACCGAGCTGGCCTACTCGCGGACGCCGGTGCGCGCCGCGGCGAGCCTGGCGAAGCTGTGGAAACTCACCCGCGCGGATCTGCGCAAGGTGACCCAGCCGGTACTCCTGCTCCACTCGGCCGTCGACCACATCGTCGAGCCGGTCAACTCGCGGGTGATCCTCGACGGGATCGGCAGCGACGACGTGACCGAGGTGGTGCTGGAGAACAGCTTCCACGTCGCCACCCAAGACCACGACGCGGGCCTGATCTTCACGCGTACGGTGGACTTCGCCCGGTCCGTGCGCCGGGCGGGACAGGTGGACGCCGGATGAGCAGAGGCAAGGACGGGCCGGAGGACGTCGACGCGACGTTCGCCGAGATCGTGGCCGACCTCCGTGCGGAGGGTGTCGGCCTGTTCCCGGAAGAAGACCTGGAGAAAACGCCGGAGAAACCCGCCGAGAAGGCACCCCGGCCCGAGCCGTCGGACGCCGAACCCGAACCGGGCTGGCGCGGCGGCGGCACCAGCTGGGACAAGACCCTTTTCGAGGACGACCCGGCCGGGCCGAGCGACGACGAAGGCCACTTCGTGCCGCCCGAGCCGCCTCCCCTTCCGCGTCCGCGCAAGGGCGCGTTCGTCGTCCTGCTGTTCTTCCTGCTCGGTCTGCTGCTGCTGATCGCGCCCACCCTGATCGGCATGGGCACCCGCCTCGGCACGCCGCTCGGGATCCTCGCCCTCGCGACCGCGATCGCCCTGCTCCTGCTTCGGGTGCGCCAGGGGCCGCCGCCCGGCGCGGATCCGAACAACGGCGCCCAAGTCTGATCTGCCGGACAATTCGGAAGATGAAGATCGACTTCACTCCCTCGCGCCGGTCGACGGTCGGCGCGGAATGGGAACTCGCCCTCGTCGACCGGCGGACCGGTGAGCTCTCGTCGGTCGCGGAACAGGTGCTCGACGCCGTCCGGCCCGACGGCGAGGAGGAGCATCCGAAGATCAAGCAGGAACTGCTGCTCAACACCATCGAGGTGATCAGCGGGATCTGCGACACGATCGCCGAGGTCAAGGCCGATCTGAACGACTCGCTCGACGTGGTGCACTCGGTGCTGGACCCGCTGGGCGTCGAGCTGTTCTCCGCCGGGTCGCATCCGTTCTCGACCTGGTACCAGCAGAAGGTCACGGACAAGGAGCGCTACGCCAAGCTCATCGACCGGACCCAGTGGTGGGGACGGCAGATGCTGATCTACGGCGTCCACGTGCACGTCGGTGTCGACCACCGGGACAAGGCCCTGCCGATCCTCGACGCCCTGCTCAAGTACGCGCCGCATCTGCAAGCGCTTTCGGCGTCTTCGCCGTACTGGGGCGCGGAGGACACCGGGTACGCGTCGAACCGGGCGCTGATGTTCCAGCAGCTGCCGACGGCCGGGCTGCCGTTCCAGTTCCGGAAGTGGACCGAGCTGGAGAGCTACGTGGACGACATGTTCACCACGGGCGTGATCGACCATTTCTCCGAGATCCGCTGGGACATCCGGCCCGCGCCGCATTTCGGGACGGTCGAGATGCGGGTGTGCGACGGGCTGCCGACGCTGGAGGAGGTCAGCGCGATCTCCGCGCTGACCCAATGCCTGGTCGACGACTTCAGCGCGCGCCTCGACGACGGCGAGATCCTGCCGACGCTGCCGCCGTGGCACGTCCAGGAGAACAAGTGGCGCGCGGCGCGGTACGGCGTCGACGCGATCGTCATCCTCGACGCGGCGGGCAACGAGCGGCTCGTCACCGACGACACCTACGACCTGCTGAACCGGCTCGAACCGGTGGCCCGGCGCCTGGACTGCGTCGACGAGCTGCGCTCGGTGGAGACCATCCTGGCGTACGGGCCCAGCTACCTGCGTCAGCGCGCGGTCGCGAAGCAGTACAACGGCAGCCTGCGCGCCGTCGTCGCTTCGCTCATCGCGGAGATGCGGGACGGGAAGATCGCGCGCCCCTGACCAGGACCGCATTCAGAGGACTAAATGCGGGAGTCGAGGTGCCCCAGGAGGGTGCCGGGGCCGAAGGTCGAAGCACCCAGGACCTCGACGCGGGAACGCAGCTCCCGGTCGGCGGTGACCACGACGACGTGGTCGTCCGGGCCCGCGGTACGGGCTTCACGCGCGACGGCCACGATCTTGTCGTCGCCTTCGCCGTCCGCCTCGACGACCTCGACCCCCGGCACCGTCGCGACGCCCCGCGCCTTGCCCTCGACGACCAGCACGACCTTCGGCGACCACGACCATCCGCCGCCCCCGGGCAACGCCGGATCGGTGAGCCCGGTCCCGGCCAGGGTCGCGAGCTTGTCCCGCAACCGTTCCGCGGCGCCGCGCCGGTCACGCCACCAGCCGTCCGGCCGCGATCCGACGACGTTCGCGCCGTCGACCACCAGTACCAGCCCGCGATCCAAGTGTTCCCTCAATCCCGGCCACGCCGCCGCGAAGTCGCGATGCAGCCGGAAATCGGCGACCTCGCCCGCGTGGACCCATCGCAGTTCCGCGCTCTCCGCGCTCTTCACCCTGGCCGAAAGCGGGCCGATCGGCGCGGCGAGGACCGTGGTGTAGCGCCAGTTCCCGTGGTCGACGTGCGACGCGGCCAGTGGACGGACCCGCGCGGGCGGGATGTCGGCCTCCTCGTGCGCCTCGCGGGTGGCGGCCTCACGCGGGCTCTCCCCCGCCTCGACGGCGCCACCGGGCAGCGCCCAGGTGCGTCCGTGGTGGACCCACCAGGCCCGCCGCTGCAGCAGGACCCCGCGCGCGGGATCGGACAGCAGCAACCCGGCCGCGCCGTTCAAACCCCAGTGAAGATGCCCGAAGTCGCACTTCACGAAGCCGTTGCCGTCCTGCCGGGTCACCGCCTCAGCGTGTCACACCGATCTCGGCGCCGGGAGCCTTCGCCGCGTCGACGGCGAGGGCGGCGGCACCGACGATCGCCGAATCGTCGCCGTGGTGCGCGGCCCGGATCCGCGCCAGCGGCCGGTGGCCGGCGCCGGTGATCTTGTCCGCGTAGTGCTCGCGGGCCTCGTCCAGGAACAGCGGGGCCGATTCGGACACGCCGCCGCCGATCACGATGAGCTCGGGATCGAAGACGTCGGCGACCAGCGCCAGCCCTTCGGCCAGCCATTTCGCCAGTTCGGTCATCGCGCGCTGGGCGATCGGGTCGCCGTCGCGGGCGGCCCCGGCGACGCGGCGGCCGGTGACCGAACCGGGGTCTCCCCTGGTCTCGCGCGCCAGCACGGTCGAGCGCCCGGGATGCCGCGCGAGCAGCTCCACCGCCGTCGCCGCCAGCGCCGTCCCGCTGCAGTAGCGCTCCCAGCAGCCGTACTTCCCGCACGGACAGGGCCTGCCGCCGGGGACGACGGTCAGATGCCCGAGTTCCGGCGCGACGCCGTACGCGCCCCGGTAGATCTTGCCGTCGAGCAGCAGTCCCGCGCCGATCCCGGTACCGAGGGCGATCAGCGCGGCGACATGAGCGCCGCGGGCGGCCCCGAAGCGGTATTCGCCGACCGCGGCGGCGTTCACGTCGTGCTCCAGGGTCACCGGCAGACCGACCCGCTTCTCGATGCGCTCGGCGACCGGCGCGGCACGCCAGGACAGATGCGGCGCGAACATCACCGTGCGCCGGTCGTTCGCGACGAACCCGGCGACCGCGAGCCCGACCCCGGACACGTCGTGCCGGTTGCGGAGGTCTTCGACGACGCCGGCGATGGCGTCTTCGAGCGCGTCCTCCCCGCTGGGCGTCCCGACCCTGGCGGTGTCCATCAGCGAGCCGTGCTCGTCCACCACGCCGGCGCGCACACTCGTGCCCCCGACGTCCACCCCTACCGTCAGCAACTCAGTTCTCCCGGTCCGGCTGCCAAGCGTCGCGCCTGGTCACCGTGATGTGCTGGACCCGCGAAGCTCCCATCGGCTCATCTTCGGCCGCGGGCTCCTTCCGCGCAGGCTGGAACCCCGGCATGTGCACGCCGGCCTCGGGTTCCCATCGGTCGGCGAGCACCGCCCGCAGCAACGCGACGAGCTGCGCGGCCTGCTCCAGCAGGCGGGCCACGAACTCGGGCCGTTCCCCTCGGAAGACCCCGACGACGGCGCAGAGCGGGCACCATCCGTCGGTGTCGTGGTCGGTGCAGCCGTGCCCGGCGGAGATCAGGCCCTCCAGCCACGGCGCGGCGTGCTCGACGACCAGTTCGACCAGGAGCCGGATCTCTTCGGCCAGTTCGAGCGGCTTCGATCCGGTGTACTCGTTGTTCTCGCTCACCCGGGTCCCCGGTTCCCGGCCAGGCTCACGACCAGGCCGTGCGCGTCGGATTCCGCACCGGTGATCCGGCACGGGCGCAACATCTCCGGCAGCGCGATCAGCCGCCGGAAACCGTCCACGGTGACGGCGAGATCATCGTCCACTCTGGCCAGGTCCACTTCGGAATCGAGGTGCAGGGGCACCGCGATACGCAGCTCGTAGCCGTCGTCCGATTCGGACACCCGCAGCAGCGGGGTCACCCCTTTTTCGTTCCCCGCCAAGGGGTCCAGCCCTTGGTAGAGCTCGTACGCGATTTCCTGCAACGCCTCGAGCCCCACCGGCTCGACGGCGCGATGCTCGACGGGCTTCACCTGCGTCGGCCCGAATCCCGCGTCGGCGAGTTCGGCGAGGACGGCGTTCTGCTGCGTGCGGCGGGTCCGCATCCAGGTGGCCGCGGCGCCGCGCCAGAACCCGGGCGCGGGCATGAGCCGGTTGACGATCAGGCCGTCGACCAGGATCCCGCGCAGGGCAAGGGAACTGAGGGTGCGGCGGGCTTCGGCGACGACGACGCGCTCCGGCGTCAGCACGAGCCGCACGGTGGTGGTGGCCGGATCGGTCAGCAGCGTGCGCAGCGACTCCAGATGCGCGCCGAGGCGGCGCACCGCGGCCGCCGTGCGCCGCGCGCCCGGTTTGAACATCCGCGACAGATAGCCGGAGACCGCTTCGGGCAAAGCCAGCAGCCGCAGGGTTTCCGCGGTGGGCCCGCAGTCGACGACGACCGTCTCCCAGGGACCGTGCTCGGCGAGGCGCTGGACCTCGGTGAGGGCGAGGAGTTCGTCGACGCCGGGCACCACGGTGAGTTCTTCGGCGTCGAGCGAGTCGAGGCCCACCCCCGCGAGCGCGGTCTGCAGTTCCCGCCGGAGTTCGCGCCAGGTGCTGTCGACGAGGCCACGGGTGTCGATCTGGGCGGCATGGAGCAGCGTGTCCACTTCGGACGGTTCACCGCCGAGCGGGCGGCCGAAGGCGTCACCGAGGGAATGCGCCGGGTCGGTCGAGACCACGAGCGTCTTCCTGCCCCGCCCGGCCAGTGCCGCCGCCGTCGCCGCGGCCAGCGTGGTCTTGCCGACACCCCCCTTGCCGGTGAACAGCAGGATCCGCATGCCTACCCTTCGACTCAGGATGCTTCAGCGCGCTTCTTGAGCTCCTTGAGCGCGGTGTCCATGACCATCTTCTCGGCCTTGCGGCGCAGCAGCCCGATCATCGGCAGCGCCAGCTCGACGGACAGCGTATACGTCACCTTGGTGCGTCCGGCGCCCAGCGCTTCGAGGGCGTAGCGGCCGTTCTGGGCCTTCTGCATCTGCCCCTTGACCAGGTGCCAGCTGACCCCGTTGCCGTCGGCGTCCCAGTCGTACTCGAGGGTGTACACGTCCTTGATGGGGCCGGCGTCGAGGGTGAGTTTCACCTGCTTGGCGCGGCCGTCGGCGTCCTCGCCGAGCACCTCGGTCTCCCGGACGGCCTTGGCCCATTCCGGGTACGCGGGAAAGTCGGCGATGACGGCCATGACCCGCTCGGGCTCGGCGTCGACCTCGATGGATTGCGTGGACTGCTCGGCCATGAACGCAGCCTAGCCGCAGCCCAGGGTCACCAGCGAAGCACGTAGGGCTGTGCCGTCTCTTTGAAGTGACCGACGTTACGGCATTCGGTCCTGCCGAGCCGCGTCCGCGGGGTCAGCGGCTGGTGGACGTGCCCGAACACCGACCAGCGCGGCCGCTGCTCGCGGATGAGGTCCACCAGCGCGGCCGAGCCGATCTCGGACCGCCGCGCGATCACGTCGTAGGTCAGTTCCGGGACGGCGGGCGGGATGTGGGTGCACAGGACGTCGACGTTCTCCAGCCCGGCGACCGCGACGTCGTACTCCTCGCGGGTGCGCAGGTACGGCCGCCAGAAGCCGTTGCGGCGCGGGACCACGTTCGGCGGGAGCAGCGCGCCGCCGATGAACCCGAAGCGCAGACCACCGAACTCGGCGATCTCGCCGTCGAGGACGGTGATGCCGTCGCCGGCGAACTCGGGCCACAGCGAGGGGTCGTCGACGTTGCCGGGGGTCGCGAACGTCGGCGCGGTCAGCGCGCCGAACAGGACGCCGTACTGGTCGTGGATCGCCTCGCCGACGGCGGCCGCGGGATCGGCCAAAGTGGCCCACAACGATCGCGAGAAGGCAACGGTCTCGTCACGAGTGCCCTCACGCCGCAGGCGCGCGAACTCGCCGACCTTCTCGGCGCCGAACAGCGCGCCCATGATGCCCTTGTCGTGCTCGCGGTAGTCGACGAAGTCCAGCAGGTCGCCGAGGACGATCAGCGCGTCGGCGCCGTCACCCGCGCGTTTGAGCGCGTCGGCGTTGCCGTGCACGTCCGACACCACGTGAACCCGCATGCTCTCCCCTACTCGACCCGGGGACCGACCCCCGGCTCCCGCCCGTCCTCCAGGACCTCCTTGAGCCCGAGCGCGATCGCCTTGGCGGCACGGGCACGGCGGTCGAACTCGCGGCGCAGTTCCCGCGGTGCCAGGCCGATCGGCTCCCCGTCGGGACCGGCGGGGGTGGCGCGCAGGAAGTAGTGCAGCAAGGTTCCGTCGAGCACCGGCTCGAGCCAGACCTCCATGGTACCGATCAAGGCACCGCGCACGGTCCAGCGCAATCCCTGGTCCCCGCGGTCGGTGTAGACCTCCAGGACGAGGTCCGGCCAGTAACGTGACCAAGATCGCGGATCGGCGAAAGCGGCGGCCACGGTGGAGGGCGGGACCACGAGGAAGGTCTCGTCGACGATGTCGAGAGCTGGCGGCGCCTGGTTCACAGCGGCAGAATGTCATGCCCTGGGTATGGCCGATTCGTCAGCATGGTCTTAAGGTGCACGGCACGCTAAGTTGACTGGCGGGTAACACCGGTCACACCACTTGCACGCGAACACGGAGGTTCCTCGTGCGCGAATACAGCGCCCCCGCCGCCAATCCGGTGACAGACGACGAGAATCTCGCCGACGTCGTCTGGGCGAACGCGGAGCGGTTCTCCGATGTCGTGAGTTTCCGCCGCCAGGTCGACGGTACCTGGTTGGACGTCACCGCCAAAGACTTCGCCGCCCAGGTTCTGGCCGTGGCCAAGGGAATGGCCCAGGCGGGCATCGCACCGGGCGACCGGGTCGGGCTCATGTCCAAGACCCGCTACGAATGGACGCTGATCGACTTCGCGATCTGGGCCGCCGGCGCGGTCACCGTCCCGATCTACGACACCTCGTCGGCCGAGCAGGTCCACTGGATCCTCTCCGACTCGGCCGCGAAGGCCGTGTTCGTCGAGACCGACGAGCACCTCGCGACGCTGGAGTCCGTGAAGGGCCGCCTCGACGGGCTCGAGCACACCTGGCAGATCGACGCGGGCGCCGTCGACCAGCTCACCGAGCAGGGCGCCGAGCTGAGCGACGACGACCTGCACGAGCGCCGCCGCACGGTGAAGGCCGGCGACCTGGCCACGATCGTGTACACCTCGGGTACGACCGGCCGTCCCAAGGGCGTCGAGCTGACCCACCGGAACCTCCTCGCCGAGATCCGCGCCGACATCGCCGCGTTCCCGCAGCTGATGGAGCAGGGCAACTCGCTGCTGGTGTTCCTGCCGCTCGCGCACGTCCTCGCCCGCGCCATCGCGGTGACCGCGCTGAGCGCGCGAGTGACCCTCGGGCACACATCGGACGTCAAGAACCTCGTCGCCGACCTCGGCACCTTCCGGCCGACGTTCGTCGTCGCCGTGCCGCGCGTGTTCGAGAAGGTCTACAACAGCGCGAAGCAGAAGGCGCACGGCGACGGCAAGGGCAAGATCTTCGACGCCGCCGAAGCCACCGCCGTCGCGTACAGCCAGGCTCAGGACACCGGCGGCGCCGGACTGGGTCTCAAGGTCAAGCACGCGCTGTTCGACAAGCTGGTGTTCAGCAAGCTCCGCGCGGCCCTCGGCGGCCGGTGCGTCGCCGCGGTGTCCGGCGGTGCCCCGCTCGGCGTGCGGCTGGCGCACTTCTTCCGCGGCATCGGCGTCCCGGTGTTCGAGGGCTACGGCCTGACCGAGACCTCCGCGGCGGCCTGTGTCGGCACCCAGGACGGGTTCCGCGTCGGCACCGTGGGCCGCCCGGTCGCCGGCACCTCGGTCCGGATCGCCGACGACGGCGAGATCCTGCTGAAGGGCGACGTCGTGTTCGGCGGCTATTTCAACAACCCCGAGGCGACCGCCGAAGCGCTGGAGGACGGCTGGTTCCACACCGGCGACCTCGGCGAACTGGACAACGACGGCTTCCTGAAGATTACCGGGCGCAAGAAGGAGATCATCGTCACGGCGGGCGGCAAGAACGTCGCCCCGTCCGGGCTCGAGGACACCATCAAGGCCAGCCCGCTGGTCAGCCAGGCGATGGTCGTCGGTGACCAGCGGCCGTTCATCGGCGCGCTGATCACCATCGACGAGGAGTACTTCCCGTCGTGGAAGTCGCAGCACGGCAAGCCTTCCGACGCGTCGGTGTCCGATCTGGCCGACGACGCCGAACTGCGCGCCGAGATCCAGACGGCCGTCGATCAGGCCAACAGCGCGGTGTCGCAGGCCGAGGCGATCAAGAAGTTCACGATCCTCTCGAAGGACTTCACCGAGGCGGGCGGGGAGATCACGCCGAGCCTGAAGCTGAAGCGCAACATCGTGAACAAGAATTACGCGAACGACATCGAGGCCCTGTACAAGAAGTAGCCTTTCGCGCGTGAAGGCCTCCTTCCCTCGGCTGAGCCGAGGGAAGGAGGCCTTCACGCGCTTGGCGAGCCTTGCAATTAGTCGGCTAAACGCGAATGGTCTCGTCCCAGTCGATGTGGTGCCGGTAAAGCCAATTCCGGTCCCGGTCGGACGTCGTCCCCGAGGACACCGCAGCGCTGCTCGCCACCAGCTCCTCCACCCGCGCCCGCCGCAGCCGCTCATAGGCCGCGAAAGCCGTTGGCGCGTCGGGAAGATCCCGCAAACACTGCGCCAGCACGACACTGTCCTCCAACGCCATCGACGCGCCCTGCCCGGCGGCGGGCGAGGCCGCGTGCGCCGCGTCGCCGACGAGCACCATCGTCGAGTTGAACCACACCGGTGTCGACGGCACGTCGTAGGAGTGACCGCCGAACACGTCGTCGCCCGTCGACCGGATGATTTCCGCGGCAGGCAACGGTTCCCCGTCGAAAGCGGCGAAAGCGGCCGCGCGCCATTCGGCCGGTGTCAGGCCGGAGCGCACTCCTTCGGCCGTGGGAAGCCGCGCGAACCAGTACGTCGAGCCGTCGGGTGTACTCGTGTAGCCGAAGAAGGCGTGCAGGCTCTGAATCATCCGATAGAGGGAAGGCGCCTGCGGGATGTTCGTGTCGGTCGTGTAGCCGTAGACGACGTCGAGGCCCGTCGAACGCGGCGGCGGGCAGTCCGGGTCGATGATCGTCCGGACGACCGAACGCAGGCCGTCGGCGCCGATCAGGATGTCGCCTTCGGCCACGGAACCGTCCTCGAACCGCGCGATCCCCGGCGAGGCGGAAACCAGCCGTTTCCCGCGCTCGAAGGTGATCCCGCGCGAGATCGCCTCGTCCTGCAGCGCACGGTAAAGCGACGCCCGCGTCATCGTGCGCGGACCGGCGAGGCCTTCGATGTCGAAGGAACGTCGTTCGACGGTCCGCCCGTCGGGCGTCACGAGTTCCAAACCCACCGCGCCGAACGAAACGTCGATCACCGGTGCCTCGGCGCCGATCGCGCGCAGGGCGTCCATGCCGTTGTGCATGATCGTCAGGAACGCGCCCGCGTCCTCGCCGCCGGACGGATGCGCCTCGTGGACGCTCGCCTCGATCCCGGCCCGGCGCAACGCCATCGCGGTCACCGTGCCGGAGACGCCGCCGCCGATGATCACTGCCTTCACCGCGAACCCCCTCCTCGTGTCGCCGACCCCCGACGGTACCGGGAAACGGCGACACGACAGAGGGGATCACGCGCCGCCGCTGGCGACGATGTCGCCGTTGACGCCCTTGGGGAAGAACCCGCCCTCCTTCACCGCGCCCGGGTTCAGGTAGACGACGTTCAGCACGCGATCGGCGCCGCGGCCGAAGCAGATGCCGTTGTGGTCGGTCGGCACGATGTTGGCCTGGTTGCCGAGCAGGACACCCTGGTCGTCGTCGCCGGGACCGTCGAGGGCGTCGCGCGCGTTGGAGATCTTGGCGGCCGCGTCGCCGAGTTCCCGGTCGAACAGCGCGGTCCGGATGGTGGCGGCGTGGTAGGCCTCGGCGGCCAGGATGCCGGCGGCCGCGTCGAGGAACGTCTTGTTGGTGATCAGCGGCGCGGCACCCTTGTAGGCCGTCACGCCGACGTCCTCGAACAGGAACGCCGCGAGCAGGAAGTTCTTCTCGTTGGCGAACGGGTCGAACTGCTGGTACCCGCTGATCAGCCCGGCCGCCTTGGCCGCGGCGGTGAAGCTGTCCTTGAGATCGATCTCGGGCCGCGACACCGCGGCCTCGCCCAGCGCGCCGCGCAGGAATTCGACGTGCGCGACCTCGTCGCCCGCGATCTCCTTCGCGAACTGGTGCAGCGCCTTGTCGTGGAACATCACCTTCTTGCCGCCGGAGACGCCGCCCTGGGTGCCGACGCCACCGGTGAGGTCGTCCGGCAGCCCGCGGCCGTGGACGGCGAAGGAGTAGAACTCGGCTTCGAGGTACTCCAGGTTGAGCGCGAAATTGAGCACGGCGGCGTCGCTGGGAGCACCCGCGGCGGCAGCGGCGTCACCCGTGGCCGAAGCCGACGAAGTGGCCTGGACCCCGAGGTAGGTCGCGCCGACGACACCGAGCCCCGCCGCGCCCGCGGCCTTCAGGAACCTGCGGCGATCCGTGCGGTTCTCCGCGCTGCGGGAGATCAGGGTACGAACGAAGGGCTTTCCGAACACGAGTGGTTCCTCTCGTCTTTGCGGTGCACACCCACCCACTCGGACGTTCGGAACCACCCGTGACCCGGATTGGAGAAGATCTCGAACTTATTTCTTCGTCGCCGCGGCAAGGCGGACGCAGACGGCGAGACCGCGGATGGCCTCTTCCACCTCGGCCAGCTCGGGGTACGTCGGCGCGATGCGGATGACGGCGTCCTCGGGGTCGTCGCCGTACGGGTGGGTCGCGCCGGCCGGGGTCAGGGCGATACCCGCCTCCTTGGCCAGCCGCACGACCTCCTTGGCGGTCCCGGACGGCACGGTGAGCGAGATGAAGTACCCGCCGGTCGGCTTGGTCCAGGACGCGAGGCCCGATTCGCCCAGTTCCTTGGTGAGGATCTCGTCGACGGCCGCGAACTTCGGCCCGATGAGCTCGGCGTGCTTGCGCATGTGCTCGCGGACGCCGTCCTCGTCGCGCAGGAACTGCGCGTGGCGGAGCTGGTTGACCTTGTCCGGGCCGATGGTCCGCTTGCCGATGAGGCCGGTCCACCAGGCCAGGTTCGCCTCGGACGCGCCGAAGAAGCCGACGCCGCCACCCGCGTAGGTGACCTTCGAGGTGGAGCCGAAGACGAACACGCGGTCGGCGTTGCCCGCCTCGGTGGCCAGTGCGAGCAGGTCGGCCAGCGGCGCCTCGTCCTCGGTGAGGTGGTGCACGGCGTAGGCGTTGTCCCAGAAGATCCGGAAGTCCGGGGCGGCCGTGGTCATCGTCGCCAGGCGGCGCACGGTGTCGTCGCTGTAGGTGACGCCGGTCGGGTTGCTGTACTTCGGCACGCACCAGATGCCCTTGACCGCGGGGTCCTCGGCGACGAGCCGCTCGACGACCGCCATGTCCGGGCCGGTCTCGGTGAGCGGCACCTGGATCAGCTCGATCCCGAAGCGCTCGGCCAGCGCGAAGTGACGGTCGTAGCCCGGCACGGGGCACAGGAACTTGACGCTCGGCTCGTCGGCCCAGCGGCGCTCGGCGCCCGGCAGCTTGCTGAGGAAGGCCTGCACGATCGAGTCGTGCATGAGCTCCAGGCTGGAGTTGCCCGCGGCCAGCAGCTGCTCGGCCGGGACCTGCAGCGGCCCGGCGAAGATGCGGCGGAGCTCGGGCAGGCCCTTGAGGCCGCCGTAGTTGCGGACGTCCGTGCCGTCCTCGGCCTTGCGCACGTCTCCGGGGAGGGCGAGCAGCCCGTCGGCGAGGTCCAGCTGGCGAGGGGACGGCTTGCCGCGGGTGATGTCCAGGGAGAGGCCACGGTCGACGAGGGCCGCGTAGTCGCGGCGGGCGCTCTCGACATCGACAGGTGCAGTGGTCATGCCTAACGCTAAACCCGGCGGCGGTCCGGCGTGAGACGAGGGTGGCCCTAGGCCCGCGCGCACAAGATCCGATAACGGTTCCGGCGCGTTTTTCAGCAATCGTAACGAGGCCAAATCCCCTATTGATGCCGCCGCCGTTCCCGCATTCTCGGTAGCACGAGGAAAAGGGGAGAAAATGGGTGCGAAGAAGTGGGCGATGGTGACGTTGGCGGCGGCGGGAACGCTGGCCGCGTGCGCGGTACCGAATCAGGGAACGGCGATGCCCGCCGTCGCGGTGGCCGCTCCGCCCAACACGATCGTGATCCAGCCGCCCGCCGTCGCAGCCCCGCCGCAAACGGTTTACGTCGCACCACCCGCGACGCAGACCGTCTATCCCGCACCGTCGGTTCCCGTGGCGCAAACGGTGATCGCCTTCTACGACGCGATCAACCGGCGTGATTTCCTCACCGCATGGAATCTCGGTGGGCAACGGCTGGCGAAAGGCGGCACTTTCGCTTCCTGGTCCAGCGGATACGCGACGACTTCGTGGGCCGCCGTCACCGTGCGGAGCGTGAGCGGGAACACCGTGTACGTCGACCTTTCGGCCCGGCAGAACGATGGTTCGCTCCGCACTTTTTCCGGTTCCTACACCGTTTCCGGCGGCGTGATCACCGCCGCGAACATGAAACGCCTCTCCTGATCACAGCGGGACGAGCTGAGAGATCTTCCACCGGCCGTCGACACGCTGCGCGGTGACCGAAAGCTGGGACACCGTCGACTGCGGTGCCCCGCCACCGGCGGTCATCGTCTGCTGGTCGAGGAACAGCAGCACCTCGGCCTGGTCGCCGCGCAGGGACCGGACGCCGAGCGACCGCACCGTCGTCGTGCGCACCAGCTTCCCTTCCTCGGCCCGCTTCCTCGCCGAGGCGAACTGGTCTCGGTACTGGCCGGTCGCCTCCCCGATCAGCACGTCGGCGGCGGCCCGCTCGGTGCGCGCGAGGTTGCTGTAGTCGTAGGAGAAAACGGCCTTCACCCCGGCACCGACCTGGTCCGCGACCTCGGTCGTGGCGGCCTGGTCGACCAGCGCCGCGTTGCCGTCCGAACCCAGCGAGGACGCCTGGAGGCCGAACCACACCGCACAGCCGGTGGCCAGCACGATGATCGCGATGAGGAATCGCGGAGCACGTCCGGTCATGAGCCCGCCGCCTGGACCGCGCTGACCTTCCAGCCGTCCTCGACGCGCTGGTAGTCCACGGTCAGCCTGCTCACCTTCGGCGCGGCCGACCCGCCGCCGGTGCTGACCCGCACGTCCAGCACGGCCATCAGGCGCGCCGTCCCGGCCGCGGCGTCGAGTTCGGTGACCGCGGCCTGCTTGAGCTTGGCGGTGGCGACGGTCTTGCTCGCGGTCGCCCGGTCGATCTGGATCTGGCGGTCGCCGGTGAGGTCCTTGCCGAGCCGTCCGGTGGTGACGCCGAGCCAGCGGTCGACGTCCTTCGCGCCACTGCGGTAGTCGATCGTGTTGAGCACCTCCAGCTGGCCGGACGCGGCGGCGAGGACGGCCTCGCGCTCGCGGCCCCTGGCCTGGCCGTCGTCGCCCGCGGCGCTCCACCACGACCAGCCGAACCAGGCAGCCGCGAGGACCGCCAGCGCGGCCACGACGGTGAGGGCGCGGGTGAGCATCACTTCCCGCCCAGCAACGCGCCGAGCCCGCCGGGCGCGGATCCGGTGAGCAGGCTCAGCACCCCCGGCAGCTGGGCGGATTCCGCCGCCTGCGGGGTCTGCTTCGGCCGCTCCGGGACCGCCGGCGGCTTCCCGGCGTACGGGGCGTTCTGCGAGCCTCGCACGCCGGTGGGGCTTCCTGGCGGCTCGGCGCAGTACGCCTGGGTGTTCACCGGCGCTTCGGTGGTGTCGTTGGCGGGACGCTGTTTCGTGCCCTCGTAACCCTTCGTGCACGAGACCGGGTCGAAGAAGTTGAACACGACGCCGAGGTGGCCGGTGCCGTCCGGCGACGTCGAACGCGAGAACGCCGAGATGATCGGGTATGCGACCAGGAGTTCCTCGATGGCGTCGGTGCGGGCGGAGGTGATCTGGGCCGTGGTGAGCGTGTTCGCGAACAGCACCCCGAGGTCGGTCCCGGACACCGCGAGCACGTCGCTGATCTGGCGGCTCAGCTTCGGCGCCTCGTCGATCACGCGCCGCAGATCCGGGTCGGACGTCTTCAGCTGCGCGGCGATCGTCTTGAGCCCGCTGGAGAACTGCGTGATGTTGTCCGCCTGCCGCCGCTGGGTGTCCAGCACGGTCCGCGAGTTGGCGAGCAGGCCTTGGGTGTCGGGCAGGTACTGGGTCGCGGTCGCGGTGAGCGAACCGGTGCTGTTCAGCAGCTGCCGCAGATCCGGGCCGGTGTTCGCGAACGCCTCGTAGGTCTCGTCGACGACGGTCCGCAGCGATTCCGGCTTCACACTCGACACCAGTTTGTCCAAATTGGACAGTACGGTGTCCGGGGCGAGCGGGATCGAGGTCTTGTCGCGTTTGATGACCGAACCCTCGGTGAGGTACGGCCCGTTTTCGTGCATGGGCAGCAGATCGACGTACTGCTCCCCCACCGCCGACCGGTTCGCGACCGCGGCCTTGGTGTCCGCGGGGATCTTCGGCGCGCCCGAATCGATGTCGAGACCGAGGTCGATGCCGTGTTCGGTGAGCGTCATCGACGCGACCTTGCCGACCGCGACGCCGCGGTAGGACACCTCGGCGTTGACGAAGATCCCGCCGGAATCCACCAGCTGCGCGGTGACGAGGTAGCCGCGGGTGCCGAAGAGCCGGTCGAGCCCGGCGTAGTTGCCGCCCGCGTAGACGACCGAAACCACCGCGATGACGACGAACACCGCCAGCTGGATCCTGATCTTGCGCGTGATCACCGGCCACCTCCCAGCAGCGGCCCGAGAATCCCGCCGAGCACGCCGCCCAGCGCGTCCCCTTGCGCGGCCGGAGGCGCTTGCGGCAGATCACCGGGCAACGGCAGCACCGGCGGGGCGGCGCCGTTGTTGAACGGGATCGCGCCGGGTGTGCCGGTGCCCTGGGTGCCCGGCAGCTGGATGATCGGCTGCGACGAGTTGTTCATGTTCTCCAGGAAGGTGTCCAGGTTCAGGTCGATCTTGGCCTCGACGTTCGCGTAGTCGCCCTTGATCACGTTGCCCGCGTAGTCCGGGAACGGATACGTGAGCAGGATCCGCAACGCCGTCGGCAGATCCTGGCCCGCCTCGGTCAGCTTCTTCAGCGTGGGCTGCAGCGCGCGCAGGTTCGCGACCAGCGTGTCCTTGCTCGCCTTGATCGTCTCGGTGGCGACCCCGGAAAGGGTGTTGAGCGACTGCAGCATGCCGACGAGCTGATCCCGTTGCTCGGTCACGACCTTGAGCCCCGGCGAGAGGTTGTCGAGCGCGTTCGTGAGGTTCTGCGTCTGGCCGACGAGGGTCTTGGACAGCTTGTCGAGACCGTCGATGGCGCGCAGGATCTCGCCCTTGTGCCCGTCGAGTTCGGTGGCGAGTTTGTCCACTTGGGACAGCAAGGAGCGGACCTCGGCCTCGTTGCCGGTGAGCGCTTCGTTGAGTTCGTGGCTGATCTTCTGGATCTGTTCGACCCCGCCGCCGTTGAGCAGCAGGGAAAGCGCGCCGAGGACCTCTTCGACCTCGGGATTGCGGTTCGTGCGGTCCAGCGGGATCTTCGCCCCCTCGGCGAGCGTTCCTTCCGGCTTTTCGGGGGCGTGCAGATCGACGAACTTCTCCCCCAGCAGGCTCGACTGGCGCAGCTCGGCACGCGCGTTCGCGGGCAGCGCGATGTCGCCGTTGACCACCATGCTCACCCACGCCGAACGCGTGTCCGGCGCGAGGTCGATCTTCTCGACGCGACCCACCGGGACGTCGTTGACCTTCACACTCGCCTGCGGCACGAGGTCCAGGACGTCGGAGAACTGCGCGGTGAGCCGGTACGGATGGTCGCCGAGATCCGCGCCGCCCGGCAAGGGGGTGTTGTACAGCCCCGAAAACCCGCCGTCACTGCATCCGGCGAGCACGAGGACGCCCGCCATCACCCCGGCGATCTTCTGCCGCTGCCGCCTCATTTCGGGAGTCCTTTGGTCATCACGTCCACCAGCGGGAGCGGCAACGGCGGCAGTTCGCCGCTCTGCAGCGAGGCCAGCACCTGCGGGACCGACGGGAGTTTCAGCGTGCCGTCGAGGACGGGCGCGAGCTGTTTGCAGATGTTGCCCAGCGCGTCAGGGATCGGTTTCGGCGTGCTCGCGCTGATCAGGCGGCACACGGTCAGGATCGGCGGGTGGGTCAGCTCGTTGAGGTTGTCGCGCACCGCGATCGTGCCGGAGGCGGCGTCGTAGGAGTTGATGAAGTTGGTCGCCCCGGTCGGCGCGATGTCGATCACCTCGGCGAGCGAGGCACGCTGGTCCACGAGCACCTTCGTCAGCCCGGCCAGCTTGTCCACATTGGACGAGAGCAGGTCCTTGTTCTCCGCGACGAACTTCTCGACGTCGCCCATCGCCGTCGCCAGTGAGCTCAGCGCGGAGCCGACGTCGGCGGAGTCCGCGGCCAGGAAGCCGCTCACGTCCGCCGCCCGGCGATAGAACTCGTTGAGCTGCTTGTCGCTTTCGGCCAGCGCGCCGGTGAAGGAGTTCAGGTTCCGCACGGTGGTGAACAGGTCGCCTTTGGAACTGTCCAAGGTCTTGGCCAGTTCGGACAGCCGCGTCACCGTGGTGTTGAGGTTCTTCCCGTTGCCGGCGAGGTTCGCCGCCGCGGTGTCGAGCACGTCGGACAGCGCGCCGTTCTTGTTGGCCCCGTTGGGTCCGAGGCTGGTCGAGAGCTTGTCGAGACTCGTGTAGAGGTCGTCGAGTTCGGCGGGCGTCGCCGTCTTCTCCTTGGCGATCACCGTGTCCGTCGCCATTTCGGGGCCGCTTTCGTAGGCCGGGGTCAGCTGGACGTAGCGGTCGCTGACCAGGCTCGGCGCGACGACGACGGCGCCCGCGTCGGCCGGGATCGGTGTGTCGCCGTCGATCCGCATGTCGACCCGGACCGCCTCGCCCTGCGGGGTCACGCCGGTGATCTCCCCGACCTTCACCCCGAGCACCCGGACCGACGAACCCGCGTAGAGGCCGACGGTCTTGCCGAAATAGGCGCTGATCCGGGTCCCGCCCGGTTCCTTGAACACCAGCCACAGCCCGGCGGTCAAGAGGAGCACGAGGACGCAGGCGAACGCGACCCAGTTGTACAACGTACGAGTCCGGGTGCTCATCGTCCACCCACCCCCTGGTTCGGCGCCGCGATCGGCGGGGTGCAGCCCTCCGGGTTCACCTGGAACGCGCCCGCGATGATCGTCGGCGGCAGCAGACCGCACAGGTAACCCTCGAACCAGCGTCCGTTGCCGGTCGCGTTGGCGCCGACGCGGGCGAACGGCGCCATCAGCGCGAGGCTGCGGCTGAGGTTGTCCTGGTTGCGCTGCAGGATGTCGGTGACCTTGCCGAGTTTCTCCAGCGTCGGCTTCAGCTGTTGCCGGTTGTCGGCGACGAGACCGGACAACTGCGCCGAAACCTGTTGCGTGCCCTTGAGCAAGGTGCTGATCGCGTCCTTCCGGTTCTGCAGTTCGGCGAGCAGGAGATTGCCGTCGTCGAGGATCCGTTTCAGCTGCGCGTTGCGATCGGACAGCGTCTTGGACACCTTGCTCGTGTTGGCCAGCAACGCCTTCAGGTCACTGTCGCGTGAGGACACCGTCTTGGACAACGAGGAAAGCCCGCCGAGCGCGTCCTTGAGGTACTGCGGGCTGTCCTTGAGCGCGTCGGACAGGACGGTGAAACTCGTCGCCAGCTGCGCGGTGTCGATCTCGCCGACCGTGCCCGACAGCTCCTGGAACGCGTCCTGCAGTTCGAACGGCGTCCGCGTGCGGTCGAGCCCGATGGTGGTGTTCGGGTCCTGGTTGGCCTTGCCCTTCGGCGTGAGCGCGAGGAACTTCTCGCCCAGCAGCGTCTTGATCTCGATCGAGGCCGCGGTCGCGTCGCCGACCCGCACGTCCTTGACCCGGAACTTGACCAGCACCTTCTTGCCGGCCAGCTCGACCGAGCTGACCTGCCCGACCTTGACCCCGGCGACCTGGACCTCGTTGTCCGGCGCCAGCCCGGCCGACTCGCCGAAGTACGCGGAGTACGTCGTCCCGCTGCCGAACAACGGGATCCGGTCGGAGAAGTACGTCGTCGCCGTGATCAGCACGATCAGGATCAGCGTCACACCGCCGACCACGGCCTGGTTGCGTTCCTTGAGCGGCTTCACGGCCCGCACCTCTCCGGTCGCTGCGTGCCGGGCAGCGGCGTGATCGGCAGTTCGATGTTGAGCGATTTGATGCCGATACTGCCGGAGATCCCGCACAGGTAGTAGTTGAACCAGCTGCCGTAGCTCAGTGTCCTGGTGAACTTCTGCAGGTTGCCCGGCAGCACGCCGAGGAGATGGTCGAGCAGCTGTTCGGAATCGCCGAGGTTCTGCGACAGCGCGCCGAGCTGCGCGACGTCGTCCTTGAGCGCCGGCCGCGCGTCGGCCAGCAGGCCGGTCGTGGCGACGGTGAGGTCACCCAGCGCCTTGACCGCTTCCCCGATCGGCTGGCGCTGCTCGGAAAGCCCCGTGACCAGCCGCTGGGTCTGATCGATCAGCTCGCCCAGCTGCGGCGAGCGCTGCTCGACCGTGCCGAGCACGGTGTTGAGGTTCGCGATGACCTCGCCGATGATCTTGTCTTTGCCCGCGATGGCCGACGTGACCGACGCGGTGTGCGCGAGCAGGCTGGTGATCGTGCCGCCCTCGCCTTGGAAGACCTGGATGATCTCGTAGGACAGTTTGTTGACGTCCTCGGGGTTGAGCGCGCGGAAGAGCGGTTTGAACCCGTTGAAGAGGACGGTCAGGTTCAGGGCCGGTTTCGTGCGCTCGGGCGGGATGATCCCGCCGCGCGGCAACGACTTCTCGTCCCCGATATCCGTACCGAGCGAGAGATACCGCTGCCCGACGAGGTTGCGGTACTTGATGGTCGCGGTCACCGAGGCGGGCAGCCGGTGCGAGGTCTGGACGTCGAAGTGGACCTGGGCGAAGTTCCGCTCGCCCTCCTCGACCTCGATCTTGCCGACCTGGCCGACCTTCACGCCGACGATGCGGACGTCGTCGCCCTCCTTGAGACCGGACGCGTCGGTGAACTTGGCCGTGTAGCCCGAGGTCTCGCCGAAGTTGGTGTTCGCGATGGTGGCGCCGAGGATCGCGGTGAGGAGCACGGTCACCACCGCGAAGACGAGGATCTTGATCAAGTCGGGAACGAAGGACCTCATCGGGCGCCCCTCCCGTCCCCTGTGCTGAAGGACGCTTTCGCCGCGTCACATGCGGTGAAGGGCCCCTGCAGCCCGGCCTTGCTCCAGGGGGTCGTGAGTGGCGATTCGGGTTCTAACCCGAATCGCCACTCACGACCCGCCGCAGCGCGCCCGGGCCCGGACCCCACGTTCGGCACAGTCCTCATCGCAGTTCCACCTCCGCCCCGCGGTACAGCGGCCCCACCAGCAGGCTGCCCCAGTTCGGCACCTGGTCCGGCGTCGTGCCCATCGCCGGCGACACGAGCAGATCGATCAGCCGCTGCTCGTCCGGCGAGTTCACCATCGAACCTCCCGCGTTCCCGCCCGCGGGAATGGTCCCGTTCGAGGGCAGGGTGCCGTCGGGATCGCGCGGCGGCGCGGGTTTCGACGATCCGTCGTCGATGGCGCCGTCCGGCGGGTACTGCGGCCAGCGGCCCGGCGGCGGGACCTCCGGGTAGCACCGGGGCCCGCGTTTGTCGTTGTACTTCGGCTCGTCGACGCCGGGCAGGTACTTGCCCCGGCTCGGCGTGAACTCGATCGTCACCCGGCTGACCTCGGGATGCGCGGTGCCCTTGCCGAACGCGAGTTCCGCGCGGGGCACCGATCCGGCGAGCTGTTTGAGCAGGCACGGGTATTCCGGCGCGTATTTCGCGAGGACGTCCAACGTGGGCTGCAGGTTGGTGGTGAGGCGGATCAGGTTGTCCTGGTTGACTTTCAGGAAGCTCGTCAGGTCGATCGAGGCCGCGGTCACGGTCGAGTAGACGTCGGCGAGCCCGCGCTGGCTCTCGACCAGCGTTTTGCTTGTGGTGGTCAGATCCGAAAGCGCGGCCAGCAGATCCGGCGCGGCCTTGTCGTAGATCGCGGCGGCGTCGGCGACCCCGGTGATGTCAGCCTTGAGGTCGGGCAGCGACGGATTCACTTTGCCGAGGTACTCCGAAAGTCCCGCCATCGTCGCGCCGAGCTGCTTGCCCTGACCGTCCAAAGCGGACGCGACGGCGTTGAGCGTGCTGGCCATCTTCTCCGGCTGGACGGCCTGCAGCAACGGCATCACGTTGCCGAGCACGGTTTCCAGCTCGATCGCGCTGCTGCTGCGGTCTTGCGGGATGACGTCGCCCTCGGCGATGTGCCGTTCGGGTTTCTCTGGTACCTGCAAGGCGACATACCGTTCGCCGAACAACGTCTTCGGCAGCAGCCGCGCGGACACGTTGGACGGGATGACCGACGTCTTGTCCGGCTGCAGCGCCAGATCCATCGTCGCGCGGTCACCGTGGGCCTGGATCGCGCGGACCTCGCCGACGACCATTCCCCGCACCTTGACGTCCGCGCCCTCGCGCATCTGGTTGCCGATGCGGTCGGTCTCCAGTTTCACCAGGGTCACCGAAGTGAAGGCCTTCTGGTAGAAGGCGATGGTGGTGACGAAGAACAGCACGACCACCACGAGGAAGATCAGCCCCAGCACCTGGTGCCGGAGCCGCTGCAGCAGCATCCTCCTGTTCACCCGGAAATCCTCACTGTCGTGGTGGCGCCCCAGATCGCCAGGCTCAGGAAGAAGTCGAGCACCGAGATCAGCACGATCGACGTCCGCACCGCGCGGCCGACCGCGACGCCGACCCCGGCGGGCCCGCCGCTGGCGGTATAGCCGTAGTAGCAATGGGACAGGATGACGAGCACGCTGAAGATGATCACCTTGAGGAACGACCAGAGCACGTCCTCGGGCGGCAGGAACAGCGTGAAGTAATGGTCGTAGGTGCCCGCGGACTGGCCGTAGAGCCAGATGGTGATCTGCCGCGACGCGAGATAGGACGAAAGCAGCCCGACGGCGTACAGCGGGATCACGGCGGTGACGCCGGCGATCACCCGCGTCGTCACCAGATACGGCATGCTCGGCACACCCATCACTTCGAGCGCGTCGATCTCCTCGGAGATCTTCATCGCGCCCAGTTGCGCGGTGAACCCGCAGCCGACGGTGGCCGAAAGCGCGAGCCCGGCCGAAAGCGGCGCGACCTCGCGGGTGTTGAAGTAGGCCGAGATGAACCCGGTCAGCGCGGCCGTGCCGAGCTGGTTCAGCGCCGAATACCCCTGCAGGCCGACGATGAGACCGGTGAACAGGGTCATCCCGATCATCACGCCGAGCGTCCCGCCGATCACCGCGAGCGCGCCCGTGCCGAAGCTGACTTCGGTCAGCAGGCGGAAGATCTCGCGGCCGTAGCGCCGGATCGTGCGCGGGGTCCAGGCCAGCGCGCGGAAGTAGAACGACAGCTGGCCGCCGAAGCCTTCCAGCATCGCACCGGGACGCGCGATGATCTCGAGCGTCCGATCGGAAACAGCGGGTTCGCCTGCCATGTCACATCGCCTTCGGCGGCACGATCCGCAGGTAGATCGCGGTCAGCACGACATTGATCAGGAACAGCAGCAGGAACGTGATGACCACGGCCTGGTTCACCGCGTCGCCGACACCCTTCGGCCCGCCGGCCGGGTTCAGCCCGCGGAACGCCGCGACCACCCCGGCGACGAAACCGTAGAGGAGCGCCTTGATCTCGCTGATCCAGAGGTCCGGCACCTGCGCGAGCGCGTTGAAGCTGGCGAGATACGCGCCCGGCGTGCCGCCCTGCATGACGACGTTGAAGAAGTAACCGCCGAGCACGCCGACGACGCTGACCAAACCGTTCAGCAGCACCGAAACCACGATCGCCGCGAGCACGCGGGGCACGATCAGGCGCTGGATCGGGTTGACCCCGAGCACCTCCATCGCATCGATCTCTTCGCGGATCTTGCGGGCGCCGATGTCGGCGCAGACCGCGCTGCCGCCCGCGCCCGCCACCAGCAGCGCGGTGATCAGCGGGCTCGCCTGCTGCACGATCGCGAGCGCGCTCGCCGCGCCGGTGAACGACTGCGCGCCGATCTGCTGCGTCAGCGATCCCAGCTGCAGTGCGATGACCGCGCCGAACGGGATCGCCACGAGTGCCGTGGGCAGGATGGTGACACTGGCGAAGAACCAGCACTGCTGGATCCATTCGCGGAACTGGAACGGTCGTTTGAAGATCGCGCGCAGGACTTCCCACGACAGCGTCGCGAGCCTGCCGACCTGTGTGAGCGCACCCGTACCCGGGACGGACACCGATGCGTTCACAGAACCTCCCAGTAGCCTGCCCCGAGTCTTACTCCACCTGTCAACGCCCCATTGCGTTAGCGGTGTTCACTTTGCTCTCGGCACCTCCGCGTCAGAACTTGAGAGCGTGCGTCGCGGTCGCGCCGCCGTCGGCGACGAACTCCGCGCCGGTGCTGTACGAACTTTCGTCACTGGCCAGGAACAACACGAGTTTCGCGATGTCCTCCGGCTGTCCGACGCGGCCGAGGGCGACCTTCTTGCCGACCCACGACATGTCGACTTTCTGCCCGCCCGCGGCGGCCGCGACCATCGGGGTGTCGATCGCGCCGGGGTGGACCGAATTGACCCGGATGTTCTTCGCGCCGAGTTCGAGCGCGGCGACCTTGGTCATCCCGCGGATCGCGAACTTGCTCGCGGTGTAGGCGACGAGGAACGGCATCCCGGCGAGCCCCTCCACTGAGGACACGTTGACGATGGAGCCGCCTCCGGCCCCGGTCATCGGTTCAACGACCGAGCGCATCCCGAGAAACGCGCCGATCTGGTTGACCCGGACGACGCGTTCGTAGTCGGCGAGCGTGGTCTTGCCCAGTTCCGAGAAGTGCAGGATGCCCGCGTTGTTGACCAGCACCGTCGGGGGGCCGAGCTCCGCCTGAGTGCGCTCGATCGCCGCATCCCATTCGGCTTCGTCGCCGACGTCGAGATGCTGGTAGACGGCCGCTTCGCCGAGATCGGCGGCGAGTTTCTTGCCGTCGAGGTCGTTGATGTCGGCGATCACCACACGCGCGCCCTCGGCGACGAACAGCCGCGCGGCCGCCTCACCCTGCCCGCGGGCACCGCCGGTGATCAGCGCTACCTTGCCGTCGAGCCTGCCCATCGTCATCTCCTCCGATTCACGGCAGCGACATGATCTCGGACGCGGAGAACATCCGCTCCGGGTCGCGGTCGGCGAAGTAGCCGCCCACGCTGGTGGCGAGTTCTTCGGGGGTCCAGGTGCCGTTGGCGGTGTCGAACCGCTGCTCCACCGACGGTGGCCGCATCAGCGCGACCATCCCGCCGTAGACGAGGAACACCTGACCGTTGACGCGATCCGCGTCCGGCGAGCAGAGGAACGACACGAACGGCGCGACATGGTCGACCGAAAGGGGATCGATCCCCTCCGGAGCGTCGGCGCCGAAGACGCCTTCGGTCATCGCTGTGCGGGCACGCGGGCAGATCGCGTTGGCGCGGACCCCGTAACGGGAGAGACCGCGCGCGGTGGAGACGGTCAGCGCGGCGATGCCCGCCTTGGCCGCGCCGTAGTTCGGCTGGCCGGGGGCGCCGAGCAGGAACGACTCCGACGCGGTGTTGACCACTCGGCCGTACACCGGCGCGCCGTCCACTTTGGACTTGTCGCGCCAGTACGCCCCGGCGTTGCGCGAAAGCAGGAAATGCCCGCGCAGGTGGACGCGGAGCACCGTGTCCCATTCGTCGTCGGTCATCGAGAAGAGCATCCGGTCGCGCAGCACGCCCGCGTTGTTGACCAGGACGTGCAGCCCGCCGAAGTGGTCGACGGCGGCGGTGAGCAGCGCGTCGGCGGTCGCGGACTCCGACACGTCGCCGGTGACCGCGATGGCCGTGCCGCCCTCGGCCTCGATCTCGTCGGCCACCGCCTGCGCGGCGGTGGACACGTCGTTGACCACGACCGACGCTCCCGCGGCGGCCAGCGCCAGCGCCTCGGCCCGGCCGAGTCCCGCGCCGGCGCCGGTCACAATGGCCGTCTTGCCGTCCAAACTCACTCCGGGCCTCCTTGCCTCTCCGCACACACTAGAATCTGTTCTTGCTCGATGCAAGCAGCAAATAAACGGTGCTAACCACGTATGAGCAGCGCGTTTTTCGGGCAGCTCGCCACGGCTTGAGTAACACGTTCTACTTGATTCTGTGGAACTTCGCCCGGCGCGAGGACAAGCTCCTCGTCGTCATCGAGATCGAAGACCTCCGGCGCGAAGCCGACACAGATCGCGTTCGCCTCGCAGAGTGAGCGATCGACGTCGATCTCCATATTCCCTCCTCGCCGTCACACCTGGTACAACTAGAACAGGTTCTACCCTACCGCCGCGAGCGGCCATGGCACCAGTAACGAGCACCGACGGCAGAGGTGACGGATGCGGATCGACTACACGCCGGAGCAGCGGGCACTGGCGGGCGAACTCCGGGAGTACTTCGCCGGGCTGATGACCCCGGAGCGCCGCGAAGCCCTGGCCGGCGACGGCGGCGAGTACGGCAACGGCCTGGTGTACAAGGAAATCGTCCGCGACCTCGGCAGGGCGGGCTGGCTCGCGATCGGCTGGCCCCGCGAGTACGGCGGGCAGGACCGGCCGATGCTCGACCAGCTCATCTTCACCGACGAGGCGGCCGCGGCGGGGGTGCCCGTCCCGTTCCTCACGGTGAACACCGTCGGCCCGACGATCATGCGGTACGGCACCGAAGAACAGAAGGCGTTCTACCTGCCGAAGATCGCCGCGGGCGAGCTGCACTTCGCGATCGGCTACTCCGAGCCGGGCGCGGGCACCGACCTGGCGGCCCTGCGCACGCGCGCGATCCGCGACGGCGACGACTACGTCATCAACGGCCAGAAGATGTGGACGAGCCTGATCGAGTACGCCGACTACATCTGGCTGGCCGCCCGCACCGATCCCGAGGCGCATCGGCACAAGGGCCTGAGCATGCTGATCGTGCCGACGTCGGCCCCCGGTTTCTCCTGGACGAAGGTGCACACGGTCGCCGGGCCGGGCACGAGCGCGACCTACTACGACGACGTCCGCGTCCCGGTGACCTCCCGGGTCGCGGGCGAGAACGAGGGCTGGCCGCTCATCACGAACCAGCTCAACCACGAGCGGGTCGCGCTGACCTCGGCCGCGCCGATCCAGACGTCGCTGCGCGAGGTGCGCGCCTGGGCGCAGACCACGAAACTGCCCGACGGCACCCGCGTCGCCGACCAGCCGTGGGTGCGGCTGCACCTGGCGCGGATCCACACCCACGCCGAGTACCTGAAACTGCGGAACTGGCGGATCGCCTGGGCCGCCGCCAGCAGCGAGCTCGGCCCCGAGGAGGCGTCGGCGACCAAGGTGTTCGGCACGGAGTTCGCGACCGAGGCCTACCGGCTGATGATGGAGATCCTCGGCGCGGGCGCGGTGGTCCGCGAGGGCTCCCCCGGCGCCCAGCTGCGCGGCCGGATCGAACGGCTGCACCGCTCGTCGCTCATCCTCACCTTCGGCGGCGGCGCCAACGAGATCCAGCGGGACATGATCGCCGCGACCGCACTCGGCCTGCCCGTCACGCGCTAGGAGACATCCATGGACTTCACGCTCACCGAAGCGCAGCGAGACCTCGCGTCGCTCACGCGCCGGATCCTCACGGACAAGGTCACCCCCGAGGTGCTGGGGCCGCACGGTTCCGGCGGCTTCGACGCTCCACTGTGGACTTCACTGGCCCAGGCGGGCGTACTCGACGCGGCGCTGCCGCAGTCGGTCGGCGGTGGCGGGTTCGGGCTGCTGGAGCAGTGCTCGGTACTCGCCGAGATCGGCCGCGCGGTCGCGCCCGTGCCGTATCGGACGTCGGTGGTCATGGGCGCGGCGGCGGTGGCCTCCTTCGGCGACGGACGGCTCGCCGAACGCTGGATCGTCCCGGTCCTGCGCGGTGACCACGTCCTCGCGGTGGCGTTGCCGGATTACGGCGTGCCGTGCGGGTTCACGGCCGAGGCCGACGGCGACGGCTGGCGGCTGACCGGCGCGCAGACCGCGGTGCCGTCGGGCGCGTTCGCGCACGGGTTCCTCGTCGAAGCCGCCATCGACGGCGGCCGTCAGGTGTTCCTGCTCGACCGGGACGCGGTGACGGTCTCGCCGCAGCGGACCGTCGACCACGCCGACGCGGCGCTCGTTGAACTGTCCGGCGCGAAGGCCACGGTGTCCTTGGGCGACGTCGGCGAATGGCTGCGGCTGCGAGGCACGATCGGTGTCTGCGCGCAGCAGCTCGGCGTCGTCGAACGGGCTTTGGAGCTGACCGCGGCGTACGCGCGGGAGCGCAAGCAGTTCGGGCATCTGATCGGGAGTTTTCAGGCGGTGCGGCAGCGGCTCGCCGACGCCTACGTCGACGTCGAAGCCGTCCGGCTGACGTTGTGGCAGGCCGCCTGGCGGCTGAGCGAAGGACTTCCGGCGGCCGAAGAGGTCGCGACGGCGAAGTTCTGGGCGGCCGAGGCCGGGCACCGTGTCGCGCATACCGCCGTGCACATCCACGGCGGGGTCGGCATCGACGTCGAGCACACCCTGCATCGCTACTTCGTCGCGGCGAAGCGGCTCGAGTTCACCTTCGGCGGGGCGACCGCGCAGCTGGGCGGGCTCGGCGACCTCCTGGCCGCGGCTCCGGCATGACCCCCACGGTCACGGAACTCCTGCTCGCGCGGGCGGAGGACCACTCGACCGGGTTGCTGTTCGAGGACCGGCGCTGGACCTGGGCCGAACACGTCCGGGCCTGCGCCGGATACGCCGCCGCGCTCGCCGGGATCCTGCGTCCCGGCGGGCATTTCGGCTTGCTGGCGGACAACGTCCCCGAGTTCTCGTTCCTGCTCGGCGGGGCGGCGCTCTCGGGGCACGTGCTGGCCGGCCTGAACCCGACGCGGCGGGGCGCGGCGCTCGCCCGGGACATCGCGCTGGCCGACTGCGAGCTGGTGTTCGCCGAGGAGAAATACCTTCCCTTGCTGTCCGAGGCGGGCGTGCCGGTGCTGCCGCTGAGCGAGCTCGAACCGGCCCGGGAGGCCGTGGTCCCCGTGGCCGCGAAGCCCGAAGACCTGCTCATGCTGATCTTCACCTCCGGCACCAGCGGCGACCCGAAGGCCGTCCGGTGCACGCACGGGAAGATCGCCTACCCCGGCGAGATGCTGGCGACGCGCTTCGGTCTGTCCACAGAGGACAATGTCTACGTGTCGATGCCGATGTTCCACTCCAACGCCATCATGGCGGGCTGGTCGGTCGGGCTCGCGGCGGGCGCGGGGATCGCGCTGCGGCGGCGGTTCTCGGCCTCCGGTTTCCTTCCGGACGTCCGGAGGTTCGGGGCGACTTACGCCAACTACGTCGGCAAGCCAATGTCCTATGTGCTCACCACGCCCGCTCGGGACGACGATGCCGACAATCCGCTGAAACTGGTCTATGGCAACGAAGGCGCGGAGGCCGATCTCGCCGCGTTCGGCGCGCGATTCGGCTGCCACGTGGTCGACGCGTTCGGTTCGACCGAAGGCGGCGTGAACTTCGGCAGGGACGCCACCACTCCGCCCGGTTCGCTCGGCCGCTTGCTCGACGGCGTCGCCGTCCTCCATCCGGAAACCGGGAAACCCTGTCCCCCGGCGGAATTCGGCGAAGGCGGGAAGCTGCTCAACGCCGCCGAAGCGGTCGGCGAACTGGTCAACACCGGTGGTCCCGGCTTCTTCGCCGGGTACTACGGCGATCCCGAGGCCGAGGCCGAACGGATGCGCGGCGGGATGTACCACACCGGCGACCTGGCGTACCTCGACGCGGACGGTTACTGCTATTTCGCGGGACGGCTCGGCGATTGGCTGCGCGTCGACGGGGAGAACCTCGGCACCGCACCGATCGAACGCGCGCTCCTGCGGCATCCCGCCGTCAGCGAGGCGGCCGTGTACGGCGTTCCGGATCCGCGCGTCGGGGACCAGGTGCTGGCCGCCCTGGTCTGCCGGGCGCCGATCGATGCGAACGAGTTCGCCGCTTTCGTTGCCGCGCAAGGTGATCTCGGGCCGAAACAGTGGCCGAGGTTCGTCCGCGTGCTCGACGCGCTGCCCCGGACGGCCACGCACAAGGTGCTCAAACGGGAACTGGCCGCGGACGGCACACACGACGCCCTGGAGCTCCGCTACCCTCGCGTTTAGTCCTCTGAATGCGATAGTTCGCATTCAGAGGACTAAATGCGGAAGGGGACCCGGGGGGGGCCGATCCCAGGGTCGGGACCGGTGATCTTCCCGATGTCCGCGGCCGGGCGCGCTCCCTACGTTCGGTGCCATGAAACGAACAACGCGCCGGATCGGCGTACTCGCCACCGCACTCGCCCTTCCCGCCGTCCTCCTCGCGCCGTCCGCGTCGGCGGCCCCCGTCCGCTTGAGCCTTCCCGCGCCGACCGGCCCGTTCGCGGTCGGCACCACCGACCTCCACCTGATCGACCGCTCCCGCCAGGACCCGTGGGTTCCCGGCACCCCAAGGGAACTGATGGTCACCGTCCGGTACCCGGCATTGCCGAGCGGAAAGCCGAAGGCGCCGTACATGGCGCCGGGTGTCGCGAAGGTGGTGGCCGAAGGCGACGCCGCCAAACTCGGCATGCCGTCGGACCGGATCGACTACCGCTTCCCCACCCACTCCCGGATCGGCGCGCCCGCGATCGGCGGCGGACGGCCGGTCGTGCTGTATTCACCCGGGGGCACGCTGTCGCGTTCGCACGGCACCACACAGCAGGAACAGCTCGCGAGCGAGGGCTACGTAGTGGTGGCCATCGACCACACCCACGAAGCGGAAGCGGTGGAGTTCCCCGGCGGCCGTGTCGAGAAGAAGGCCTTGCCGCCGTCGAGCATCGAGGTGTCGAAACGCGTGATCGAGACCCGCGTGCGGGACACGCGTTTCGTCCTCGATTCGCTCGGCCTGGGCCAAGTCGGCATGTTCGGCCATTCCGCCGGCGGGTTCACCGCGGGCGAGACGATGGTGAGCGACCGGCGCGTCGTCGCCGGGGCGAATCTGGACGGCAGCATGGCCCACTCGCAGTCTCAGCGGATCTTCGGCCGCGTCGCCGACGAAGGACTGGACCGGCCGTTCCTGCTGATGAGCGCCGGCGACCACAGCGCGGCGTCGGACGCGTCCTGGCAGGAGTTCCAGCGCAACCAGCGCGGCTGGACCGGGGAAACACGGCTGCCGGACGGTGAGCACTTCAGCTTCACCGACTATCAGACCCTGCTGCCGCAACTGGGGAACGCGCCGGCCGCGTTCGTCGGCACCATCGATCCCGCACGAAGCGTCGCCGTCCAGCGCGCCCGGCTCTCGGCGTTCTTCGCCGAGCACCTGCGTCACCGAAGCAGCGACGCGACCAAGGTGTCCTTGAGCCAGGCTTCGTAGTCGTCGTGACTCCACCCGGCCTCGGCGACGAGGCTGGTGTGGACGTCGGCGCTCATCAGGGCCACGGCGATGTCCGTGGCCCTCGGCACCAGGGCGCGGCCGCTCTTCCGGACGCGGTCCATGACCATCTCGACGCCGAGCCGGTTGCGCCGCGCGCCCTCCGCCTGGGTCGCGGCGATGTCCGGATCGACGGCGGCACCGGAGCTCAGCATCGCGACGATGTCCCCGCAGCGTTCCCGGACCTGGCGGGCGACCGTGGCGAGCAGGCCGAGCAGCGCGACCGGATCGTCGATCCGCTGCGCCTCGGCGACGAGGTCGGGGATCCCGGCCTCGTCGTCGAGGAGGTCGACGAGACCACCGAGGACACCGGCCTTCGACCCGAAGTGCGCGTAGATGGTCTGCGGTGAGACCCCTGCCTCTTGGGCGATGACGCGGATCGGCGTCCGCGCGTACCCGCGCTCGGCGAACAGGCCGCGGGCCGCCGTCAGGATCGTGCGCAGCGTCAGCGCCTCACGGCGATCGCGCAACCGGACGATGCCGGGAAGGTCCGCCGACATGTATGCTCCTCGAAAGTTGGAACGTTGTTCTAACTAATGGATCATTGTTACAGGAGGATAGCGATGACCACCGAGGAGATCATCACCGCGTTGGAACGTGCCTGGAACGCGGGCGACGGTGAGGCGTGGGCGGCGAACTTCGCCGAGGACGCGGACTTCGTCGACGTCGTCGGCCGGATCCAGCGCGGCCGCGCGACGATCGCGCGCGAGAGCCAGAACATCTTCGACACCATCTACCGGGGAAGCACGCTGAGGATCCGCCAGGTGTCGAGCCGCCCGCTCGGCGGCGGGTTCGACCTCGTGCACACCGCGACCGTGCTGACCATCCCCGCCGGGCCCCTGGCCGGGGAAGCACGGGCGGTGCAGACGAAACTCGTCCACGGCGGGCTGATCGTCGCGTTCCACAACACGATCCGCGGCGATATCGCGACGTTCACCCAGCACGACAAGGACCTCGCGGCCCGCTCGCCCCAAGAGTGGGAGCTCAAGCAGGGGCGTTGATCGGCCGCAGCCGTCGCGGCCCGGTGTCGGGACGGGACGGTGGCGGGCCCAGCACGATCCGGGCGTTGGCCACGAAAGCGCCGTCCGGCGAGGCGAGGATCGGGTCGAGCGTCATCGACCGGACCTCGGGGTTGTCCTCGGCGAGCGCCGCGACGCGCAGCACGATGTCCTGGAGCGCGGCCAGATCCGCCGGTTCGTCGCCGCGGTAGCCGGTGAGCAGCGGCGACGTCCTCGGTTCGCGGAGCAGGGTGGCGGCGTCGACGTCGGTCAGCGGCACGGCGCGGTAGGCCCGGTCCCCCAGCAGCGTGCTGACCAGACCGGACAGCCCGAACGACACGAGCGTGCCGAACGACGGGTCGTCCTGCAGCCCGATCACGCAGGACAGCCCCTTGGGCGCCATCCGCTGGACGTAGACCTCGTCGTCGCCGGAGATCTCCCGCAGATCGAGGTACGCCCGGCGCACTCCGTCCACAGAGGACAGATCGAGCCGCACCCCGGCGAGGTCCGGCCTCCCGCGCAGCCGTTCGTCGATGGCCTTGAGCGTGACCGGGAAGCCCAGGTCCTCGGCCGCTTTCACCGCTTCGTCCGCGGAGGTCACGACCCGGAACGGGACGACGTCGATGCCGTAGCAGCCCAGGAGCCGGACCACGTCGTCGTCGGAGAGCAGCGTCGTCTTGCCGTCCTCGGCCGCCAGCAGTTCGGCGACGATCACCTGCGCCTGCTCGGCGTGCAGGCCGGCGGGACGCACCAGGTTGCCCTGCGGCCGCTGCCGCCAGGCGGCGTACCGCACGACCCGCGCGAGCGCGTTCACCGCGCGTTCCGGGCTCGGGTACGACGGGACCGAACCCCGCGTCGGCACGCCGTCCTCCGACAGCACGGCCAGCTCGTCCGGCACGCCCTCGACGGCGAGGAAGGTCGACACGATCGGCTTGTTCTTGTCCATCTCGACTACGGCCTCCCGCAACGCACGGGCGTACGCGGTCCCCGGGATCGCGAGCGGTGGCACGAAAACCACGACGAGCGCGTCGGTGTCCGGGGAGTTGAGCGCCTCGCGCACGGCGGCGGCGAATTCCTCCGGGCTCGCCTGCGGCCCGACGTCGACCGGGTCGGCGGTCAGCCGGAGGCCGTGCGCCCGCGCCGTGTCGGCGGCGAGCAACCCGATGGCGCTGGAGTTGCCCACGATGGCGATCCGCGGCCCGGCGGGCAGCGGCTGATGGGCGAAGACCAGCGCGGTGTCGAAGAGCTGCGCGAGCGTGTCGACGCGGACGACACCCGCCTGCTCGAACAGGGCCTGGACACTGGATTCGTCGACCTCCGCCGAGGTCGCGGCGAGCTGCGGGCGGACGGCGTGCCTGCCGGATTTCACCGCCACCACCGGCTTCGTCCGCGCCAGCCGCCGCGCGAGCCGCGCGAACTTGCGCGGGTTGCCGAACGATTCCAGGTACAGCAGGACGAGATCGGTCGCCGGATCGGTCTCCCAGTACTGGAGCAGGTCGTTGCCCGAGACGTCGGCCCGGTTCCCCGCCGAGACGAACGTCGAAAGCCCGAGGCCGCGTGCTTCGGCGTCGGCCAGGATCGCGGTGCCCAGCGCGCCGGACTGGCAGAAGAACCCGGTGCGGCCGCGCGCGGGCAGGCGGGGCGCGAGGGTGGCGTTGAGCCGGACCGAGGCGTCGGTGTTGAGCACGCCCAGCGCGTTCGGGCCGACGACGCGCATACCGTGCGCCCTGGCCTCCCCGACCAGCCTCAGTTCGGCGTGCAGCCCGTGCGGCCCGGCCTCGGCGAACCCGCCGGAGACGATCAGGAGGGTCTTGACGCCTTTGGCCAGCGCACCGTCCAAAACGGACTCGACGGCCTCGGCGGGCACGGCGACCAGCGCGAGGTCGACGTCCTCGGGGATGTCCACGACGGACGGATAGGCACGGACGCCGCGGACGGACTTGTGCTCCGGGTTGACCGGGTAGACCGTGCCGGCGAAATCGGCGCTGAGCAGGTTGGTGAGGGCGACGTAGCCGATCTTCGTCGGATCGGTGGACGCACCGATCACCGCGACCGACTTCGGATGCAGCAGGTTGTGCACGCTGCGGGCCTCCGCGGCCTGCTCCCGGGAGCGGGCGACCGCGAGCGACTCCTCGGTCGGGTCGATGTCGAACTCCAGGTGCAGCACGCCTTCTTCGATCTCGCGGCTGACCTGGTAGCCCGCGTCACGGAACACGCGCACCATGCCCGCGTTCTCGGCGAGCACCTCGGCGACGAAGCGGCGCAGCCCGGATTCCGAGGCGGCCGCGGCCAGATGCTCCAGGAGGATCGACCCGAGCCCGCGGCCCTGATGGGCGTCGTCGACGACGAACGCGACCTCGGCCGACGGCCCGTGTTCCAGCCGTTCGTACCGGCCGACCGCGACGATGTCGTCGCCGAGCAGCGCGACGAACGCGACCCGGTCGTGGTGGTCGACGACGGAGAACCGTTCGAGGTCGCGCTGCGGGATCCGCGGATAGGCGCCGAAGTACCGGAAGTACCGGGTGCGTTCGGACAACCGGCCGTGGAAGGCGACGAGGCCGTCGGCGTCGCTCGGGATCACCGGGCGCAGGTGCACCGTGCCGCCGTCGGAGAGCAGGACGTCGGCCTCCCACTCACGCGGGTAGTCGTAGGGGTCGCGTTTGATGTCCTCACTGACCATGTTCAGTCCCTCGGATCGTCCGGATCGAGGCCGTGCAGGGGGAAGATCGCGCGGCGGGTGTCGCGGATGGCGATGTCGACCGGTTCGTCCTCGCCGTCTCCCCACGGGACGAAGGCGGTGTCGCGGTCGTCGGACATGCCGGGCGGGATCTCGGCCTTCGGCGCCGCCCTGGAGATCGACGCGACCCAGTTCGGCGGCAGCGACGTCGCCGGGTCGACGTCGCGGTCGAGCACGGTGGCGAGCAGATGGGTCCAGGACCGGGGCACCACCCGGATCAGCTGGTAGCCACCGCCGCCGACGGCCAGCCAGCGGCCATCGGTATGCGTCTCGGCCAGTTCGCGCAGCCTGCGGTAGATGGCGCGATGGCCGTCCACGGAAAGCGAGAGGTCCGCCAGCGGGTCTTCTTCGTGCGAGTCGACGCCGCATTGGGTGACGAGGATCTGCGGCCGGAACTGCTCCAGCAGCGACGGCACCACCGCCTCGAACGCCCGCAGCCAGCCGCCGTCACGGGTCCCGGGCGGCAGCGGCAGGTTGACCGAGGTGCCCTCGGCCCCGCCCTTGCCGATCTCCGCCGAATAGCCCGTGCCCGGCCAGAGCGTGAACGGGTGCTGGTGCAGGGAAACGGTCAGCACCCGCGGGTCGTCGTAGAACGCCGTCTGCACGCCGTCGCCGTGGTGGACGTCGGTGTCGACGTACGCGACGCGATCGAAGCCGTGGTCCAGCAACCACGAGATCGCGACCGAGCAGTCGTTGTAGACGCAGAAGCCCGACGCCTTGCCCGGCATCGCGTGATGCAGGCCGCCGGCGATGTTGACCGCCCTGGTCGCCTCGCCCTCGGCGATCTTCCGCGCGGCCAGCAGCGTCGAGCCGACGACGAGCGCGGAGGCCTCGTGCATCCCGGTGAACACCGGGTTGTCCTCGGTGCCGAGCCCGTGCGCGAAATCGGCACCGGTCATCGGCGCCTGCCGGACGGCCTCGATGTACTCGCCGAGGTGCACGCGGCGCAGCTCGTCCTCGCCCGCCGGGCCGGGGATCAGCAGTTCGACCCCGTCGAGCACGCCGAGTTCGGTGGCGAGCCGGATGGTCAGCTCGAGCCGCACCGGATTGAACGGATGCTCGCCGCCGAGGTCGTAACCCAGCAGCGAGGAGTCCCATACGACGGCCGGTGCTCGCATGGTCGGAACTCTAGTGCCCGGACGCGGCTCGTGCGCCGTTCCGCGGGTCAGCCGGGCAGATCCCCGGTGGCCACCGGGCGCTCCGGATCGCGGGACCAGTGCGACCACGAACCCGCGTACAGCGCCGCGGGCTCCGGGTGGCCGGCGACCTCGAGCGCGAGCACGACGGACGAGGCGGTGACGCCCGATCCACAGTAGACACCGACCGGTGTCTCCGGGGCCACGCCGAGCCCTTCGAACCGCTCGGCCAGCTCCGAGGCATCACGCCAGCGACCGTCCTCCCCGACGTGCCCGGAGAAGGGCGCGTTGACCGCGCCGGGGATATGCCCGGCGCGCGGGTCGATCGGCTCGGTCTCGCCCGCGTACCTCGGCCGCGCCCGTGCGTCGAAGAGCAGCCCGTCCCTCGCGAGTGTGGCGGCCCCGGCCGCGTCGAGCACCGGCATGCCGCCCGGCTCGACGACGATGTCGCCCTCCGCCGGTGACGGGATCTCGTCGGTGAGCGGGCGCTCTTCCTCCGCCCACGCGGCGAACCCGCCGTCCAGCACGGCGACCTCGGCGTGCCCGGCCCAGCGCAGCAGCCACCACGCCCGGGCCGCGACCGAACCGTCGGAGTCGTCGTAGACCACCACCGGGTGACCGGTGCGGACCCCGGCCGCCCGCAGGTGCCGCTGCAACGTCTCCGGCTCGGGCAACGGGTGACGGCCGCCCTCCCCCGGCTCCCCGGCGAGCGCCGTGTCGAGGTCGACGTACACCGCGCCCGGGAGATGCGCCTCACGGTAGGAATCGGCGCCGGGCGGCCCGGCGAGCCGCCAGCGGACGTCGAGGACTACGGAGCGTGCGGATTCCGGCCCGGAGAGCCGCTCGGCGAGTTCGCTGGTGGTGATCATGGGGCGCATGGGCCCATCTTCCCGTGCCCCACGTCTCCATGCCCAGCTTGGGGGACTTTTCCCGCCTCGGTGCTTGTTCTCCCCACGCCTGCGTCGCTGTCGGTGCCAGCGACTACGATGAGCAACGCGGACGAAGGGGACAGCGTGAACGATCTCATCGACACCACAGAGATGTACTTGCGTACCATCTACGAGCTCGAAGAAGAAGGTGTCGTCCCGCTGCGGGCCCGGATCGCGGAGCGGCTGCAGCAGAGCGGCCCGACCGTGAGCCAGACCGTCGCCAGGATGGAACGCGACGGACTGGTCGTGGTCGCGGACGACAGGCACCTGCAGCTGACCGAGCACGGTCGCGAGCTCGCCATCGCGGTCATGCGCAAGCACCGGCTGGCCGAGCGCCTCCTGGTCGATGTCATCGGCCTGGAATGGGAGCACGTCCACAACGAGGCCTGCCGCTGGGAACACGTGATGAGCGAGGCCGTCGAGCGCAAGCTGGTGAAGCTGCTCGACCACCCGACCACGTCGCCCTACGGCAACCCGATCCCGGGGCTGGACAAGCTCGGCGACGGTGATCCCGCCCCGCCCGCCGAAGCCGACCTCGTGCGGCTCGACGAGTTCGCCCGCATGGGCGGCGGCGAGGTCGAGATCCGCCGCATCGCCGAGCACGTGCAGCTGGACGAGACGCTCATGACGGAGCTCAAGTCGGTCGGCATCGTCCCCGGCAGCCGGGTCAAGGTCGGCAAGACGGCGCCCGGCGGCACCATCGAGGTCACCGGCGGGAGCAGCACCGCGCAGGTGCCCGTCTCGGCGTTGCACGCCGTGCTGGCGCAGGCCAGGTGAGCGCCGCGTCCGACGCCGCGGAGACCTTCCAGGACCTCCACGGCCGGGCTCCGGCCGGCGTCTGGTCCGCACCGGGCCGGGTGAACCTGATCGGTGAGCACACCGACTACAACGACGGTTTCGTGCTGCCGTTCGCCCTCCCGCACCGGCTCGCCGCCGCGGCGTCGCCGCGCGAGGACGGTGTGCTGACCGTGGCCACCCTCGGCTCGGACGGGCGGGTCCAGGAATCCGGCCCGCTCACCATCGCCGATCTGCGGCCCGGCTCGGTGGAGGGGTGGGCCGCGTACCCGGCCGGGGTCGCGTGGGTCCTGCGGGACCAGGGCCTCACCGGCGGCGCGGACGTGGCGCTCGCGGGGAACGTGCCCTCGGGGGCTGGCCTTTCCTCCTCCCACGCGCTCGAATGCGCCGTCGCGCTCGCCCTCCTGGGGCTGGCGGGCATCAACCCGGGGACCGGCGCGGGTGCGCCGACCCTGCACGAGGTGGCCCGCTGGGTGCAGCGTTCGGAGAACGACTTCGTCGGGGCGCCGACCGGCCTGCTCGACCAGACCGCTTCCCTGTGCTGCACGGAATCGAACGTGCTGTTCCTCGACGTCCGTTCCGGCGAGCTGGAGCAGGTGCCGTTCCCGCTGGAGGAATCCGGCGTCCGGATCCTGATCATGGACAGCCGCACGAAGCATTCGCACGCCGAGGGCGGCTACGGCGAACGCCGCCGGGGCTGTGAGCGCGCCGCGGAGCTGCTCGAAGTGAAGGCGCTGCGGGACATCGGCGTCGACGGGCTGGACACCGCCCTCGCCAAGCTGCCGGACGAGCTCGTGCCGCTGGTGCGCCATGTGGTGACGGAGAACCAGCGCGTCCTCGACACCGTGGACCTGTTGCGGGCGGGCCGGATCACCGAGATCGGCCCTCAGCTCGACGCCTCGCACGTGAGCATGCGCGACGACTACCGGATCTCCACCCGTGAACTCGACCTCGCCGTCGATTCGGCCCGCGAAGCCGGGGCGCTCGGCGCGCGGATGACCGGCGGCGGCTTCGGCGGGTCGGCGATCGCGCTGGTCCGCGAGTCCGATGTGGACACCGTGGGCCGGGCGGTGAAGGCCGCGTACGAAGCGGCGGAGCTGCGCCACCCCAGGCTGTTCACCGCCGTGCCGTCGCGTGGCGCGGGCCGCGACGAGCTCTAGCCGCCGCACCACCCCCGGGCGCGCACCGTGCCCGGGGGCGAGGACACTGGGCCGCGACCGCATCCGCAGCAGAAAGGCGCGAACGTGACCGACGAACCGACCAAGACCCTGAAGCTGATGGTGACGGGCGGAGCCGGTTATGTGGGCAGCGTCTGCGCGGCCCGCCTCATCGAGGCCGGGCACGACGTCACCGTGGTCGACGACCTCTCCACCGGGCACGCCGACGCGGTGCACCCGGACGCGACCTTCGTCGAGGGTGACGCCGCCGAGGTCGCCCGGCGCCTGCTCGGTGACGGCTTCGACGGTGTCCTCCACTTCGCCGCCAAGTCGCTGGTGGGCGAATCGATGACGGATCCGGCGAAGTACTGGGAAGGCAACGTCCTCACCTCGCTCCGCCTGCTCGAGGCGATGCGCGACCACGGCACGAAGCGGCTGGTGTTCTCCTCCACCGCGGCCACCTACGGCGAACCCGAGTCCTCCCCCATCCCGGAGACTGCGCCGACCCAGCCGACCAACACCTACGGCGCGACGAAGCTGGCCATCGACCACGCGATCACGTCGTTCTCGCGCGCCCACGGCATCGCCGCGGTCAGCCTGCGCTACTTCAACGTCGCCGGCGCCTACGGCTCCTTCGGCGAGCGGCACACCACCGAAACCCACCTGATCCCCCTCGTGCTCCAGGTCGCCACCGGGGACCGCGAGCGGATCCAGATCTTCGGTGACGACTACCCGACTTCGGACGGCACCGCCATCCGCGACTACATCCACGTGGTCGACCTCGCCGACGCGCACCTGCTGGCCCTGCGGCACGCGGCCGACGGCGAACACCGCATCTACAACCTCGGCAGCGGCACCGGTTTCTCGGTGCTCGAGGTGATCGAGGCGTGCCGCCGCACCACCGGTCACGAGATCCCCGCCGCGGTCGCGCCGCGCCGCGCGGGCGACCCGTCGGTGCTGGTGGCCTCCAGCGAGCGGGCCGGTGACGAGCTCGGCTGGAAGCCCGAGCGCACCGACCTCGACGGCATCGTGGCCGACGCCTGGGCGTTCACCCAGTCCCGCCAGAACGTCTGAGCCTGATTTCCGGTGGTCCTGCGGCTTGCTGCCGCAGGACCACCTCGATCAGATCGGACGGCGGCACCATCGCGTTGAGGGCCGTGCTCAGCAGCTCCGCCAGCCGGTGCCCGGGGTCGGCCTCGGCGGCCCTGGCCAAGGCCATCCCGGCGGTCGCCAGGTCACCTCGGACGTAGGCGGCGTGCGCCTTCAGGACGAGCGCCTCGGCCGCTTCGGGTGCCGGGAGCTCCCGGGCCAGGATGAGCCAGAGGTCCTCCGCCACGCGGGCGAGCGACGAGTCCGCGGGGACGGCCGTGAGCAGACAGGCGCCGCGAACCTCGACCAGGGAAAGCGCCCAGGCCAGCCGGACGGCTTGGTCGTCGCTGATCGCCCGGTCTCCGCTGTCGGCGCGGGTGAGGGCGGCGTTCACCTCGGCGACTCCGGCCGGGACGGGATCTTCCCCTCGCCACGGCGGATCGGCCATCCTGGTGAGCAGATCGGCACGTCTGGCGAGCGTCTCCGGCGCGACGGGGTCGAAGAGCCGCTCGACCTCGTCCCGGCTCGCGTGGGTGACGTGCCCGGCGCCGGTGACGACCGCTGCGGCCACCGAGTCCCGCGGATCCGGCAGGATCCCGCCACAGGTCCGCTCCCGGTAACAGCCCCACCGCACGTCGGCGGCGATCCGGGGCGCCCACACCGCATGTGTCACCGAGATCTCGTACTCGGCGAGCGAGGCTTCCAGGCGCCGGATGAACCGGCGCCGCGGTGGCCGCCCCGCCTTGTTCGCGGCGCCACCGCCGACCACCGCGAGGGTGGCACCGGTGTGGCCGGACACGGCGAGCCTGATCGCCAGGTCACGCGCCTGGTCTTGTTCCAGGCCGGGCGGCGGGAGGTCCACGCGCATGACGAGGCCTTGTTTCATCCGTCCCGGGCCGCGCAGGCCGAAGACGACGACGGAGTCCTCGGGGTGGAATCCGAGGAGGTACGGGATCGCGGCGAGCAGGTCCGCCGGATCCGTCAGATCGACCTTGGTCCTGCCGGTCGGGGTGGAAGTGGTCATGCCCCCACCCTGCGGCGGGAATGGGGCCGCGGGGTGGGGGCATGACAGATCTGTGGACAGCCGGGACCGTTGTGGACAACCGCCGCGGGACCGATCGTGGGACGCCGATCCTGTCGGTGAGGTGATCTACAGTGTCCGGCTCCGAGGGATCAGCCGCAGTGTTCGAACGGGCTCTCGTAAGCGTTCGATCCGACCGAACCGCCCCACTTGACGCAGGTCGAGGCGGCCGTCTTCTTCACCGGTCCGGCGTAGTAGGTGAAGCTGCCCGAGTCGGTCACGCGGGCCGAACCCTGCACCTCGAGGAACGCCGAAACCGGCGAGGCGGTGCCGAGCGAAACGGCCTTCAGCGTGGTGACGCAGTTGGCCCCGGTCGAGGCGTTGTACAGCAGGTACGCGGTTCCCGAACCGTTCGCGAGCCCCTGCGAGTCGACGACCGAGAAGCCGCTGCCGCACACCTCGGTGGCCTCGTACGGGTTGCCGCCGCACGAGTTCTTGCTGGTGAAGTTCGTGTGGCCGTAGTACGGCACCGCGACCCCGTTCAGCATCGCCTTCTGCACCACGCCGTTGAGCCGCTCTTCGAAGTGCAGGTGCGGACCGGTCACCCCGCCGGTCGCGCCGGCCGTGCCGATCTGCTTGCCGAGGCTGACGGCCTGGCCGACCGAGACGGACTGCGTCGACAGGTGGGCGTAGCGGGTACGCCAGCCGCCACCGTGGTCGATCTCGACCCAGCGCCCGTAGCTCGTGCTGCCTTCGTTGGCGACCCGGGTGACGGTACCGCCCGCCGAGGCCAGCACCGGCATCCCGGTGATCCCCGACTTCTGGAAGTCGACCGAGTTCGCCGGGCTGTGCCCGCTGAACGTCGCCGCCGTGACCGTGACGCCGCATTTGAAGGGGACCTGGAAGTTCGGGGCGGCCGACGCCTGCGTCGTACCGGCGAGGGTCAGGCCGAGCGCGGGGATGACGGCGGCCGCGGCGAGCACTGCGAAACGGCGCAACCTGGACATGGAGACCTCCATCAGGTGGGGAAGCCGGACAGGACGGAGCAAAGCCGGGGGAAATACATTTTCCGTACAAGCCCGAGGTCGGGTCGGCGTTTTCCATCCGAAACGCCGGATGCCACGTCCCGGGCGGGACGTGGCATCCGGAAAGCGCGGCCCTGATCAGCCGAAGGCGGCACGCAGCGCGGGTTTGCCGCCCGCCACCGGCAGCACCAGCGTGGTGCGGTTCAGTTCGACCGAGACACCGGCGCCCGGCTTCGGCCGGAGCGTGTAGTCGTGGTCGCTGGAGGCCACCAGGAACTCGATCTTGTGCCCGGCCGCGAGCAGGTAGTCCTTCGCGACCAGTTCCACCTCGACCTTGTAGTTCTCACCAGGGGTGATCGGGTCGGTGCGGGCGGGGTCGCGCCGGTTCTGCGGGTCGGTCCAGCCCCGGGTGATCACTTTCGCCGTCCCGTCCGGGGCGCGGTCGAGGAGCACCGCGGTCACGTTCGCGGCAGGCTTGTCGAAGGACAGCGACAGGTCGGTCTTCACGGTTCCGGAAAGCCGTACGGGCTGCTTCGCCGCGGTGGTCGAGTACAGCAGGCGGTTGCCCGAAGACGTGGCGGCCGCCAGCTGTTCGATCGTCTTGCCCGCGTCGTCCGCCAGCGTCTCGACGGCGGCCTTGCCCGGGACGGGGTTCCGCGTGTCGAGCTTGCCCTTCGAAGAACCGCCGGGCCACGGGTAGAGCTTGACGTCCTGGGTGCCGGGCAGCGGCCATTCCGGCTCGTCCACCCACGACTTGTCCTCACGCTGGATGGTGGCCTTCGGCTCGCGCTCGATGCCGTTGTCGATGCCGTAGAGGTAGTGCGACATCCACTTGTTCAGCGTGGCGAGCCAGACGTCGCGGCGGAGGCTGTACGGGTCGGCGTGCCCGGCCTGGTGCAGCCAGATCTTGTGCTCGACACCGCGCGCCTTGAGCATTTCGTACCAGCGGGTGCCCTGGTCGGTCTTGACGTTCCAGTCGCCGAGACCGTGCACCACGAGCACCGAAGCCCGCACCTTGTTCACGTCGTTGCGGTAGTTCCGCACGTCCCAGAAGCGGCTGTAGTCGCCGGTCACCCGGTCCTGGTCCACGGCGATCCGGTCGATCGACGGACGGCAAACGGCGCGATCCTGGCGCGTGTAGACGTAATCCGCGAGCACGTCCGCGTCCTCGCCCTGGAAACCACCGGCCGCAACGACGGCGCCGTCGTTGCGGTAGTAGTCGTACCAGCTGGAGATCGCCGCGATCGGCACGATCGTCTCCAGCCCTTCGACGCCGGTGCTGGCCACCGCGTTGGGCAGCGTCCCGTTGTAGGAGACGCCCGTCATGCCGGTCTTGCCGGTGCTCCAGTCGGCGACCGCGGCCTTGCCCGCCGCGTCGCGTGCCGTCGCACGGCCGTTCAGCCAGTCCACAATGGACTTCGCGCCGATGGTCTCGTTGACGTCGCCGGTGCTCGGGCAGCCGGTGGACTGACCGCTGCCGAGCGATTCCCCGTACACCACGGCGAACCCGCGGGCGGTGAAGTAGTCCTGGTAGCGCCAGCTGATCGGTGCCGCGTTGGGGCCGACGGTCTTCGTCGCGATCCGCGGGCCCGCCGGGGCGCGCTTCGCGCCGGGCACGTACAGCTCCACGTCGACGTTGTGGTTCGCGACGTCGTTGCCGCCCGCGTAGTACGGGCTGGCCTGGTAGACGACCGGGACCTTCATGCCCTGCTGTGTCGCGCGAGGACGCACGACCTCCGCGTGCACGAGGTCGTCCTTGCCGTCGTGGTCGCTGTCGACCGGCGCGGTGACCCAGACGTTCTCCCGGATGACGTCCGCCGGGTCGAACACCGGCTGGGCTTGGCCGTCCTTGAAGACCGGCGTTGGCGGCGCGTCGGCTTGGGCGGGCAACGCCGTCGCCGGAAGGACCAGGACGGCGGTGAACAGGGCGGCGAGCCTGGCGACTCTCACAAGACCCCCAAAAGGCTGGTGGGCAAGACGAAGCTGAGGCTTCCGGCCACCCGATCGGGTGTCAAGAGACTAACGTCGGAGGCATGCCGAGCACCCTGGAAGCACCGATCGTCGCCGTCACCGTCTATCCGCACCACGCCCGGATCACGAGGCGGGCTTCGGCGGCCCTCGACGGGGAAACGCGTTTCGCCTTCGCGGGCCTGCCGTGGAACCTGGACACGGATTCGGTCCGCGTCACCGGTTCCGGTCCGGCGGTCATCGCCGGGGTCGACGTCGCCGTCGAGCGCCATCCCGCGCCCGCGGACGCTTCACTACGCGCGCTGACCGAACAGCGCAAGGCCGATCAGGCGGTGGTCGACGAGGTCGCGGACGCGGTCTCCGCCGAGACGGCGAAGGTCGAACTGCTGACCGGCCTGGCGACCCGTAGCGGCAAGAGCTTCGCGAAGGCGCTCGCGGCCGGCACGGCGGAGCCGCCCCGCGTCGCCGAAGTCACCGACGCGCTGGGCACCCAGCTGGCCGAGGCTCTGGGCAAGCGCCGCGAACTCGGCATCCGCCTCGCCCGGCTCCGTGACGACCTCAAGGCGCTGGACCGCGAGATCGAGGCGAAACGAGGAGCGTCCGAAGTGGACAGCGCGACGGTCACGGTCGAGCTGGAGCCCGGGGAGGACGGGGCGGAGATCGGCCTCGAACTGTCCTATGTGGTCGCGAACGCGAGCTGGGAGCCGGGCTACGACGTGCGTGTCCGCGGCGAGGACGTCTCGCTGACCTGGTACGGGCGGATCACCCAGCACACCGGCGAGGACTGGCCGGAATGCGACCTGGCCCTCTCGACCGCGCGGCCGGCGAACACCGTCGAAGTACCGGAGCTCGAACCCTGGTTCCTCGACCGCGTGCGTCCGGTCCAGCCGTTGATGGCGCGCGCGGCGTACGGCAGCGCGTCGCCCGCGGGTGGCGGGATGCCGGAGGCGGCGGGCATGCCGGCGCCCGCCGGCCCCCCGATGGCCGCGCTGACGGCGTCCGTCGAACAGGGCACCACCGCGGTCACCTACCGGCCGAGCCGCCCGGTGGCGGTGCCGTCGGGGGCGCAGGGCCACCGCACGACGCTCGCCCAACTGGAGCTGACGGCGAAACTGGGCTACGTCACCGCTCCGACGGTGTCCCCGGAGGCGTTCCTGCGGGCGACGGTGGTCAACACTTCGGAGCACACGCTGCGGCCGGGGAAGGCTTCGGTGTTCCACGAGACGGAGTTCGTCGGCACCACGCGGCTGGACGTCTGGGCGCCGGGCGAGGAACTCGAACTCGCCCTCGGCGTGGACGACCGGATCCGGATCGAGCGCGAACTCACGCACCGCACGGCGAGCAAGGCGACGCTGTCCGGCGTCCGCAAACGGGAAGCCGCGTACACCACGACGATCGTCAACCACAGCCCGCGCGAAGCCGTCGTGACCGTCCTGGACCAGGCACCGGTCTCCCGGGACGACGCGATCACCGTCCGGGACGTGCGCACCACGCCGGAGCCGGTGGAGCGGACCGAGCTGGGCGAGTTCACGTGGCGGCTGACGCTCGCTTCGGGCGCGAAGGGCGTCGTGACGCTCGGGTACCGGGTGGACGTCGCGAAGGGGGTCGAGCTGTCGGGGTGGCGCGAGTAGCCGTCTCCGGATGCAATGAAAGGTCCTTTCCTTGCGAAATTTGCAAGGAAAGGACCTTTCATTGCACGGACCGGACCGGGGTCAGCCCTGCGAGATGTACGCCTCCAGCTGTTCCTGGCTCTGCTCCAGCTGTTCCATCCGGGTCTTCACGACGTCGCCGATACTCACGATCCCCGCCAGCCTGCCGTCCACCACGACCGGGACGTGCCGGATCCGGCGTTCGGTCATCAGGACCGACAGCTGGTCCACCGAATCCTCGGGGGTGCAGCTCGCGACCATCTTCGTCATGATCGCGGACACCGATCCGTCGAGCAGCTGGGGTCCGCGCTCGTTGAGCCGCCGCACCACGTCCCGTTCGGAGACGATCCCGACGATCCCGCCCTCGGGGTCGACGACCACCAAGGCGCCGACGTTGTGCTCCGCCAGTCTCTCGAGCAGTTCGGTTACGTTCGTCTCCGGCGAGACGGTCGCGACGGCCGCCCCCTTGTTCCGCAACAGATCGGAAATCCGCATACGCGCTCCTCCCGGATGGGTGACCTGAGTCACTCCAGGTTATGGCCTCACCGCCGTGCGCGAAAGTCCGGAGAGTCCGGTTCGAGACCGAGCCGGGTGGCGAGCGCGTCGTAGGCCTCGATGATCCCCAGGCCGTAAGGGTCGTCGCCGAGCGCGCCGAGTGTTTCCCGCCCGAGCGCCCAGTGCTTCTTCGCGGACTCGTGATCACCGAGTTTGCGGTAATCCTCGGCGAGGTTCAGGTGCAGCGAGGGGTAGAACCCGCGTACGGCGAGCGTCGCGTGGTACTCCTTGGCACGTTCGTCGGTGAGGGAATCGGCCGCCGCGAGCGCGCGGAGATCCCAGGCGAGTTCGTCGGCCGGGTCGTCGCACACGTCGGCCATGTAGTGCGCGAGCGCGCACCGGTGCAGCGGGTCGCCGTCCTCGCCGATCCGTTCCCACAACGCCGCGAACCTCTCGCGCGCGCCGGCGCGGTCACCGGAGATGTGCGCCTGGAGGCCGGTGTTGATCTCGGCCATCACCTCGTCGGTCATTTGACGTCCGAAGCGGGCGCCGCCCAGGTGTTGCACGCCGACGTCGTCTTCCCGGAGAACCCGGCCTTCGCCCATTTCAGCTGGTTACGACGGCTGCCGTGGGTGTCGCTGTCGTCTGCGCGGCCGTAGTCGTCGAGTGCCGCGTTGGCCAGCGACTTGCTGATCGAACCGCGCCCGGCGGCGGCCGCGAGGGCGAGCGCGCCGAAACAGTTCGCCTGCAGTTCGATGCGGCGGACGAGTTCCTTGTCGGCCGGGCTGTCCTCGCCCGGCGACGACATCTTCTCCGCGGCCGCCGACAGGATCCCGCTGGACCGCTGGATGTGGTGCCCGTATTCGTGGGCCATCGTCGCGAGATGACGGGACCGTTCGAGACCCGCGTCGCCCAGCATCCACTGGGTCGGCGCGTAGATCGTGGTGTCGCCGCCGCAGTAGTAGGCGACGGCCTCGTTCTCGCTCGGCGCCTTTCCGCACGCGCTGGTCTCGGGCAGCGTCACCTGCACGGTCACCGTCAGCGCGGGTTCGTTCGCCTGGTCCAAGGCGGGTTTCCAGGATTCGGCGAGACAGGACACGAAGGTCTTGTAGTACGTCTCCAGTTTCGCGGGCTCGCGGCTGATCGCGGGCAGCCGGCAGGTGACGGCACCGAGCGCGATCCCCTCCGCCAGCAGCGGGTTCGTCTCCAGTTCCCGCACCTCCTTCGGCGCGGGTTTCGCGTTCCCGGCGGGCGCTTTCGCCCCTTCGGAGGTGTACACACCGGACGCCGGGAGGGCTTGACCGTCGATCTTCCGCGGCCCGCCCGCCATCGCCATCCCGGTGGTGGTCAGCGCGGCGACGATGAGCAGACCGACGACGGCCGCCCCCAGGTTCCGGCGAGGCGGCGAGGGCGCGAACGGTCTGGGTACCTCGTCGGTGCCGGTCATGGTGTCCCCCAAACGTGCGAGCCCACAGCATACGGAATGCCACACCTGGTGGCGCCGGGACGGAGCACCCGGCGAGACTGTGGGCATGAGTGACGAGGACCCGTACCTGTGGCTGGAAGACGTGACCGGCGAAGCAGCGCTGGACTGGGTGCGAGCCCGCAACGCCGAGGCGCTGGCGGAACTGTCCACCGGCGAGCGGTTCGCCGGGATCCGTGACGAGGTCCGCGAGGTCCTCGACGCCGACGACCGGATCCCGTACATCCGGCGCCGCGGCGAATATCTGTACAACTTCTGGCAGGACTCGGCCAACCCCCGCGGCCTGTGGCGCCGCACCACCCTGGAGCAGTACCGGCTCGACGACCCGGAGTGGGAACTCCTGCTCGACGTCGACGCCCTGGCCGAGGCCGACGGCGAGAACTGGGTGTGGCAGGGCGCGGCCGTCCTCCGTCCGGGGTATCACCGCGCATTGGTCGAACTGTCGCGCGGAGGCGCCGACGCGACCGTGGTCCGCGAGTACGACCTCGACGAGCGCCGTTTCGTCGACGACGGGTTCTTCGTCCCCGAGGCCAAGACCAGGATCGGCTGGATCGACCAGGACCGCGTCTACGTCGGCACCGACTTCGGTCCGGGGACGCTGACCAGTTCGGGCTATCCGCGGCTGGCGAAGGAATGGCGTCGCGGCACGCCGCTCGAAGAGGCGACGGTGGTCTTCGAGGGCAAACCGGACGACGTCTCGGTGTCCGCGCACCACGACCCGACCGAGGGCTGGGAGCGCGACTTCGTCTACCGGTCGGTCGACTTCTACCGCACGGAAAGGTATGTCCGGACGGCCGCCGGTCTCGACCGCATCGAGGTCCCCGAAGACGCCCAGACGTCCTCGCACCGCGAGTGGCTACTGATCCGGCTTCGCTCGGACTGGACCGTCGAAGGCACGACGTACCCCTCCGGCACCCTGCTCGCGTCCGGCTTCGACGCGTTCATGGCGGGCGAGCGCACCTTCACGACGTTGTTCACGCCGGACGCGCACACGTCGCTGGAGTACTGGGCGTGGACGCACAACCACCTGCTGCTCTCGACGCTGTCCGACGTCCGGACGGAACTTCACGTGCTCACGCCGTCCGAAGGCTGGACCTCCCGGCCGCTCGCCGGCGCCCCGGAACTGGGCACCGCGCAGATCACCGGCACGGACCCCGACGTCAGCGACGAATACCTGCTCGACTCCAGCGGTTACACCCAGCCGTCGACCCTGAGCTATGGGCACGTCGGCGGTGACGTCGAGGTCCTCAAGCGGGCTCCGTCGTTCTTCGACAGCGAAGGCATGACGGTCTCGCAGTACTTCGCGACGTCCGAAGACGGCACGAAGATCCCGTACTTCGTCGTACGCCCCTCCGGTGCCGAAGGCGGCCCGACGCTGCTGACCGGCTACGGCGGCTTCGAGGTCTCACTGACCCCCGGCTACAGCGGCATCATCGGCCGCGGCTGGCTCGCGCGAGGCGGCACGTACGTCGTCGCGAACATCCGCGGTGGCGGCGAATACGGGCCGGACTGGCACACCTCGGTGACCAAAGCCAAGCGGTACAAGGTGTACGAGGACTTCTCGGCCGTCGCCGCCGATCTCGTCGAGCGCGGGATCAGCGAGCCGTCCCGGCTCGGGATCCAGGGCGGCAGCAACGGCGGGCTGCTGATGGGTGTCATGCTGACGCGCTATCCGCACCTGTTCGGCGCGATCGTGAGCCAGGTCCCGCTGCTGGACATGAAGCGGTACCACAAGCTCCTCGCGGGGGCGTCGTGGATGGCCGAATACGGCGACCCCGACGATCCGGCGGAATGGGACTTCATCGGGAAGTACTCGCCGTACCAGAACGTCCACGCGGACCGCGCGTACCCGCCGGTCCTGTTCGTCACCTCCACCCGCGACGACCGGGTGCATCCCGCGCACGCGCGCAAGATGGTGGCGCGGATGGCGGAGCAGGGGCACGACGTGCGGTACCACGAGAACATCGAGGGCGGGCACGGCGCGGCGGCCGACAACGAGCAGCTGGCGTTCAAATGGGCGCTGATGTTCGAGTTCCTGTGGGAGAAGCTCGCCTGACATGTCATGAAAGGGCCGTTCAGGACGAAAGATGTCCTGAACGGCCCTTTCATGACACTCGGAGCTCACTCGGTCACCTTCGCGAGCACCACCCCTCCGACGATCAGCGCCATCGCCGCGAACCGGCCGAAGCTGACCGGGTCCTTGTGGATCACGATGCCGAACACGATCGCGCCCACCGCGCCGATCCCGGTGAAAACGGCGTACGCGGTCCCCACCGGGATCGAGTCCATCGCCTTCGACAGCAGGTACACCGCGGCGACGCCGAGCACGAAGCACAGCACGGTCGGCCAGAACCGGGTGAAGTTCTCCGTCGGCTTGATGCTCTGCGACCAGGCGACCTCGACGGCTCCCGCCAGGAGCAGGATTCCCCAGCCCATCAGACTTCCCTCCCAGCCTTTTCGGCGCCGAGGAGCGCCTGCTCCCGCGACGCGATCCGGTCGGCGTCACGCGGGCTCAGCCGCGGGTCGACCAGGGCGTTCGTCAGTTCGGAGTGCAGGAAGGTGACGTCCCGGACGTCGTAGTGCCCGGCGAAGAAATCGCGCAGGTAGCGCTCGTGGTGGTCGACCGGCTCGCGCGGCGTACCCGGCAGGTACGTGCCGCCGCGCGCTCCCGCGACCACGAAAGCCTTGCCCGCCAAGGACATCTTCGGGAACGTCACCTGGTCGATCCACAGCTTGAGCGTCGCGGGGATCGAGAAGTTGTACATCGGCGCGCCGATCAGCACGACGTCGGCGGCGAGCAGTTCGGCCAGCAGCGGCTCGATGACCGCCCAGGCTTCGCGCTGCTCCGGCGTCTTCACCACGGAGGCGTACCCCTCCGGATCCGTGATCCCCGCCTGGAGGAGGGCGTCGCAGATCTCGGTCCAGGCCTGGCCGATCGGCGGCACCGGGTCGGCGGCCAGGTCGCGGTAGGTGTAGGCCGCGCCCGGGTTCGCGGCACGCCAGGCGCCGGCGAACCGGGCACTCAGCTCGCGGGAGAACGACGCGCTGCGGGCACTGGAGTCGAGGTGGAGAAGGTGGCTCATCGGGGCCTCCGGGACCAGGAAGTGGACACGGCGTCCACTTGCTTCGCCGGGTACAAGTGGACGCCGCGTCCGGATATTCCCTAGGCTGCGAAACATGCCGGAAGATCTGCTCGCGAACGGTCCGGGACGGGAACGTTCGGACGCCGCCCGTAACCGCGCGAAGATCCTGGAGGCCGCCGAAGGGCTCTTCGCCGCACGTCCGGCGGCTGACATCACCATGGAGGACATCGCCAAAGCGGCCGGAGTCGGCCGCGCGACGCTGTACCGCCGCTACCCGGACCGCTCGGCGATCGCCGTGGCCCTGCTGGACGAACACGAGCGGGAACTCCAGGAGCGGCTGCTCACCGGCCCTCCCCCGCTGGGGCCCGGCGCGCCGCCCGCCGAGCGGCTGGCCGCGTTCTACGCGGCGATGATCGGATTGCTCGCCCGGCACGCTCATCTCGTCCTCGGCACCGAGGTCGGGCACTCGCGGTTCACCATCGGGCCGTACCGGCTGTGGCGCACCCATGTCCGGCATCTCGCGGAGCAGGCGGGCGCCCCGGATCCGGACGTGCTCGCCGACGTCCTGCTGGCGCCGCTCGCCGTCGAAGTGTTCCTGCATCAAACAGGCGAGCTCGGCCTGAGCGTCGAACGGATCACCGACACCCTGGCCGAGCTCGCCCGGCGAACGTTCTCCTGATCAGCCGGCGAGACCGTCGACGACCAGCTTCATCACGGCCTGCCAGTGCTCGCGCTGCGCGGCGCGCTCTTCCGGGCCGGTCAGCCGCTCCTGGTGGAAGACCACGGTCGTCTTGCCCGGCCCGGCCGGACGGAGCCCGACCTGGACCGTGCTCTCGTGATCCCAGTCCTTCGGCCGCCAGGTGAGACGGATCTTCTCGCGTTCGCGGTACCCGCGGACCTCGCCGACGGTGCCCTCGGCCGTCTCGTACGGCGCGCCCTTCTCCGGCTCCAGCGACACTTCGCCCAGCCAGGCCGCCAGGCCCGGACCCGAGAGGTACTCCCAAACCTCGTCCAGCGGATACGCCACCGTCTTGGACACGCCGATCTCCCAGCCCGCGTCCTTCGTCTTGCCGATCATCACGCCTCCGCTGTAACCGTCTTACCTGGTTTCTGAAACCGACTATAGTGGTTACATGACTCCGGGAACAAGAGTGCTCGTCAACGCCCAGGGCGAGCGGTACCGGTTCGACCCGGGCAGCCTCAGCCTCGAACTCATGCTGACCGGCGGCCCCGGCCCGTACGAGCGTTATGAGATCGCGCATACGCCGTCCGCCCTCGCCGACTGGTTCACCGGCTCCCGGCTGGCGCTGACCGCTCCCCTGACCGACGTCCGGATCCGGCCCGCCGAACTCACCGCGCTCAAGGAACTGCGGGACACGCTCTACCGCGTCGCACCCGCCCTCGCCCGGGGCGAAGCACCGTCGGCCGGCGACCTCGCCGTGCTGAACAGCGCGACCGAAGCCACCCCGAGGCCGCTCGTGGACCCGGAGACCCGGCGGCTCGCCTGGGCGCCACCCGTCACCGGGAAGCAACTCCTCGGCGCCGTCGCCCGCGACGCCATCGGCCTGGTCGCGGGCGAACGCTCCGGCCGCGTCCGCGAATGTTCCGCGAGCGACTGCTATCTGCTGTTCTTCGACACCTCGCGGTCGGGCAACCGCCGCTGGTGCTCGATGGAGCGCTGCGGCAACCGCGCCAAGATCCGGGCGTACCGGGCCCGGACCGAAACCGCGTGATCGCTAGGATTCCCGGCGATGCAGGGTGAAGCGAAACTGGAGCAACGCGTCGTCGAGACGGCGGAAAAGCTGCTGGCCAAAAAGAAGTCGGTGACCGCGCTCGGCATCCTCACCGGCATCGGCTGGCTCTCGGAGAACGTCGTCGACGCCTGGCAGCGCGGCCGGATCCCCGTGCTGACGGGGGCGCTGTCGGTGGCACCGGAGAAGCTGACCTTCGCGCTCGGCGCCCTGCAACGCTGGGCCGCGGCGAACGGCCTCGAAGCGTCGGAGATCGAGCATGTCGGTGCGACCCGGGACCGGACGGCCCTCCAGGTGACCTCCGGCGAGCTCGCCGGTCTCGAACCGCTGTTCCGGACGCACTGGATCATGCCGGGACTGTCCGAAGCCAAACGCGCGCAAGTCGAAGCAAGGCAACGGAAAGCACCCGATCTCATGGTGTCGGTGGCACTGCGGGATTGGACGTGCGCCGACTGCGGCGGCACCGGCGACCTGTGGTTCGCGGAGAACGAAAAGCCGCATTGCCTCGACTGCGCCGACCTCGGCCACCTGGTCTTCCTGCCCTCCGGCGACGCCACCCTGACCCGCCGCGCGAAGAAGGCGAGCCGGCTTTCGGCCGTCGTCACCAAGTTCAACCGGTCGCGGAAACGCCATGAGCGGCAAGGGATCCTGGTCGAAGAAGCGGCACTGCGCGCCGCCGAGGAACAATGCCTCGCCGACGAGGACATCCGGGAACGGCGCCGTGGCCGCGATCGGGAACGCCGCGCCCACGAAGACGTCGAGTTCACCGCCCGGTTCCACACCGCGATCACCGAGATGTTCCCCGGCTGCCCGCCGGACCGGGCACGCGCCATCGCCGAACACGCGGGCCTGCGCGGCAGCGGCCGGGTGGGCCGGTCCGCCGCCGGACGGGAACTGGCCGAACGAGCGGTGTTCCTCGCCGTCGTCGCCTCGATCCGGCATCTGGACACCGAGTACGACGACCTCCTCATGGCAGGAGTTGAACGCCAGGCCGCCCGCGACCGCATCCGGCCCGCCATCGACGCGGTGCTCGACCGCTGGCGTTCCTGACCGCTGTCACGTTCCGGGCGCGGGCCTCGTCCACGGGGCATGTTCACCGCATACCTCATCGTGGCCATCGTGACGATCGCCCTCAACGCCGGGGCGGCGATCGCCGATTTCGTCCATGCCCCGTTCGTTCTCGAGAATTCCGCCGCCGTCGACGTACCCCGTTCCTGGATCGTGCCCCTGGGGCTGGTGAAGGCCGCGGGCGCGGCGGGGCTGATCCTCGGCCTGTTCGGGGTCCCGTACCTCGGGGCCGCCGCGGCCACCGGACTCGTGCTGTTCTACATCGGCGCGGTCGTCGCGCATGTGCGCGCCCGCGTTTTCGGCAACATGATCGTCCCGGGCGGACTCCTGGCGCTGGCCGCGGTCGTCCTGGTCCTGGATCTCGCTCAGGCCAGGTAGGGAGCGAAGTGCCCGGCGACGACATCCGCGATCGCCTCGGCGTCTTTCGAGCCGTCGACCCACAGCACCCGGATCCCTAACCTTTCCGCGCTCCGGACGGCGTCCTCGCCGACGAGCCGGTCTCGCGCGATCCGGTTGCGCTGCGCCCGTTCGGGGTCACTGACCCGCTGTGTCACCGCCCCGGCACGGGGCAGCACACGAAGCTGGTGCTCGCGGAACTCGTCCGTGGGCACCAGCACGATCATCCGCCGGGGTGATTCCAGGAGTGGCGCGACCAGTTCCGGGCGCAACCCCCAGCCCTCGGCGAGGATCGGGCGCCCGGACACCAGCGCGCGCAGATCGTCCAGCGCCCAGGCGAACCGGGTCGGGAAACCGGCGATCGTGTCGGCGGCCATCCGTTCGGGTGTCGTCTCGACCCAGACGGTCTCGGGGTCGGGATCCTCGACGGGCGAACCGTTCCGGACGCGGTGGGCGATGCGGCGGTCCTGATGGGCGCGGGCGTCGTGGAAGTCGTAGTGGTAGACGGTGATGCCGTGACGGCGGGCGAGCAGGCGGGAGACGGTGGACTTGCCCGCCCATTGCCCGCCGCAGATCCAGAGCGCCTGCTTGAGTGTGCCGAAAGGATCAACGATGGTCACGCACGCGCCTCCGGTGTCATGAAAGGGCCGTTCAGGACATATATCGTCCTGAACGGCCCTTTCATGACATTCGCTTTGATCTAGCTGCAGCCGGAGGTCGCTCCGCACCCTTCGCAGGCGTAGCACGAACCGGCGGGCCGCATCTTGGTGCCGCAGGTCATGCAGAGCGGCGCGTCGGAAGCGGTGCCCAGGTTCAACTCCACCAGTTCCGCCGTCGAGTGCGCGACCTTGGCGGGCTCAGCGGACGAGGAGTCCACAGTGGACCGGAGGGCGTCGATGTCGACGTTCTCCGGTTCCGCGGCGGGAGCGGTGCCGTAGCTCGCTTCGACCTGCGCCGAACGTTCGTCGGCGGTGAAGATGCCGAGCTGCGAACGCTTCTCGTACGGCAGGTAGTCCAGAGCCAGCCTGCGGAACAGGTAGTCCATGACGCTGGTGGCGATCCGGATGTCCGGGTCGTCGGTCATGCCGGCGGGCTCGAAACGCAGGTTGGAGAACTTCGAAACGTAGAACTCCAGCGGGATCCCGTGCTGCAGGCCGACGGAGATCGACATCGAGAACGCGTCCATCACGCCCGAAAGGGTCGACCCCTGCTTGCCGAGCTTCACGAAGATCTCGCCGAGGCCGTCGTCCGGGTACGAACCGGCGTGCAGGTAGCCCTCGGCGCCGCCGACGGTGAACGACACCGTCTGGCTCGGGCGCTTCTTCGGCAGGCGCTTGCGGACCGGCCGGTACTCGACGACCTTTTCGGCCTCGGGCTCGGCCTTCTCCTTCTTGCCGCTGGACAGCGGCTGGCCGACCTTGCAGTTGTCGCGGTAGATCGCGAGCGCCTTGAGGCCGTACTTCCAGCCCTGGAAGTAGATCTCCTCGACCTCTTCGACGGTCGCCGACTCCGGCATGTTGACCGTCTTGGAGATCGCGCCCGACAGGAACGGCTGCACCGCGGCCATCATCCGGACGTGTCCCATCGGCGCGATGGACCGCTCCCCCACCGCGCAGTCGAACACTTCGTAGTGCTCCTGGCGCAGGCCGGGGGCGTCGACGACATGGCCGTGCTGAGCGATGTATTCGACGATCGCTTCGATCTGCTCGCCCTGGTAACCGAGCGCGGCCAGCGCGCGCGGGATGGTCTGGTTGACGATCTGCATCGAGCCGCCGCCGACCAGCTTCTTGAACTTGACCAGCGAGAAGTCCGGCTCGATGCCGGTCGTGTCGCAGTCCATCATGAAGCCGATGGTGCCGGTGGGCGCGAGCACGGAGGCCTGCGCGTTGCGCCAGCCGCTCTTCTCGCCCAGTTCGATGCCGCGCTTCCATTCCTGGGTCGCGAGCGCGCGGACCGCGGCGTCGTTCGAGTGGTAGGTCCGCACGAGTTCGTTGGCGGCGGCGTGCTTGCGCATGACCCGCTGGTGCGCCTCGGCGTTGCGCGCATAGCCCTCGTACGGCCCGACGACCGCGGCGAGTTCCGCGGAACGCCGGTACGAGACGCCGGTCATCAGCGACGTGATCGCGGCGGCGAGCGCGCGGCCGCCGTCGGAGTCGTACGCGTGGCCGAGCGCCATGAGCAGCGCGCCGAGGTTCGCGTAACCGATGCCCAGCTGGCGGAACTTGCGGGTGGTGTCGCCGATCGCCTCGGTCGGGAAGTCGGCGAAGCAGATCGAGATGTCCATCGCGGTGATGACCAGCTCGACGGCCTTCGCGAACAGCGGCGCGTCGAAACCGCCGTCCTCGGTGGCGAACTTGAGCAGGTTCAGCGAGGCGAGGTTGCAGCTGGAGTTGTCCAGGTGCATGTACTCCGAACACGGGTTGGACGCGGTGATCCGGCCCGATTCGGGGCAGGTGTGCCAATCGTTGATCGTGCCGTCGTACTGCAGCCCCGGGTCGGCGCATTCCCAGGCGGCCTGCGCGATGGTGCGGAACAGCTTCTTCGCGTCGACCCGGTCGATGACCTCGCCGGTCGTCCGGGAGCGCAGGCCGAAGTCGCCCTCGGTCTCGACGGCCTGCATGAACTCGTCGGACACGCGGACCGAGTTGTTCGCGTTCTGGTACTGGACGGAGGCGATGTCCGAGCCGGACAGGTCCATGTCGAACCCGGCGTCGCGGAGGACCTTGATCTTCTCCTCTTCGCGGGCCTTGGTCTGCACGAACTCCTCGACGTCCGGGTGGTCGACGTCGAGCACGACCATCTTCGCCGCGCGCCGGGTGGCGCCGCCGGATTTGATGGTGCCCGCGGAGGCGTCGGCGCCGCGCATGAAGGAGACCGGACCGGACGCGGTGCCACCGGAGGACAGCAGCTCACGCGAGGACCGGATGCGGGAGAGGTTCAAGCCGGCACCAGAGCCGCCCTTGAAGATCAGGCCCTCTTCGCGGTACCAGTTGAGGATCGACTCCATGGTGTCGTCGACCGCGAGGATGAAGCACGCGCTGACCTGCTGCTTCGACGTCGTGCCGACGTTGAACCACACCGGCGAGTTGAAGCTGAACACCTGGTGCAGCAGCATCCAGGTCAGCTCGTGTTCGAAGACCTCGGCGTCGGCGGGGCTCGCGAAGTAACCGTGTTCGCGGCCGGCGTTGACGTAGGAGTGGACGACGCGGTCGATCAGCTGCTTCAGGCTCTGCTCGCGCTGAGGCGTCCCCACGGCACCGCGGAAGTACTTGCTCGTGACGATGTTCGTCGCGTTGACCGACCAGAAGTCGGGGAACTCGACACCGCGCTGCTCGAAGTTGACCGTGCCGTCGCGCCAGTTCGTCATCACGACGTCCCGGTTCTCCCAGGTGACCTGGTCGTACGGGTGGACGCCCTCGGTGGTGAAGACGCGGCGCACGGTGAGCCCGCCCGCCTGCTTCTTCTTCCCGTTCGTCCGCGCTGTGGCCGGGTTGCCTGTTCCCACGGTCTCGGTCATGGGTCTTTCCCTCACTCCCACGCGGGAGGCGGCATCAGCCGTCTTTCGCGTCTTGATCGCTCTCGTCCGGTGTGGCAGCCATGGCCTCGCGGAGGTCCGAGATCTCCTTCTCGAAGTCCTCGACCGAGGAGAAGGAGCGGTAGACACTGGCGAACCGGAGATAGGCGACGCCGTCGAGTTCGCGCAGGGGGCCCAGGATCGCCAGGCCGACCTCGTGACTCGGGATCTCCGCCAGCCCCGCCGACCGGATCGATTCCTCGACCCGCTGCGCGAGCTGCTGCAACGCGTCGTCGTCGACCGGCCTGCCCTGGCAGGCGCGGCGCACCCCCCGGACCACCTTGTCCCGGCTGAACTGCTCGGTGACCCCGGATCGTTTGACGACGGCGAGCACCATCGTCTCCGAAGTGGTGAAGCGCCGGCCGCAAGCGGCGCAGGAGCGCCTCCGCCGGATCGCCTGACCCTCATCCACCTCTCGGGAGTCGACGACCCGAGAGTCCGCATGCCGGCAGAACGGGCACCTCATCCGCCGATCACCTTCCCCTCCGCGCCGGCCGGTCCCGAGTGGACGCCCGCTCCCGTCGCCACGCAACGACGGAAAAGATCGACATGTGGATCGATCTGTGGACATCCGGTGGGTGAACACCGGCCAGCTGTGGACAACTGGTACCGAGTCTACCCCAAGCTATGGACCAACTACAGCCATGTAACTACTACATATAGCGGTGGAGACTAGATCGCTGGTCGGACGCACGCAAGCGCAACGGCCGGGTCGATCAGACACGAAAGAGGAGCTCACCCACGACGGGTGAGAGCGCCCTTCGGGATCACCTCCCGCCTTCCGCGACCTCGGCCGCGACGGGCACCGTGAGCGGCAGCCCGGGTACGAGGACGGCGTTTTCCAGGGAGTTGAGCTCCTTGATCTTGGCGACGACCGCGCCGGTGTCACTGCCTGGCGCGAACCGTGCCGCGATCTCCGTCAGCGTCTCGCCCGCGGAAACGGACACCGTGGTGGTCCGTTCGGGCACCGCGGCGCCGGGAACACCGGCCAAGAACAGACCCAATCCGGTGATGACCCCGGCGACGAGCAAGGCCATCCCGACGAGCGACGGCCACCTGAGCGGGAGCCGCCGCGGCGCCGGGCACGCCGGGGCGACGGTGGCGACGCCGGGGCGACGGCCCGCCACGACCCGCGCCCTGGTCGGCGGACGCAAGGGCTCGGCACGCCTGCCCCGCACCACCCGCACGGGCCGGGCCGCCCCTGCCGGAACGGGCCCGGGGGAACTGGGCCGCACCAGTCCTCGATCGGCCAGAATCGACATCGGAACCTCCTCGCAGTCCTGCTGCACTCGCCGCCGGGCCGGGACCCGGCATCAAGATCGAACACGCGTTCTATCGAACGCCCGTGCGAATGTGTACCACCTTCCACCGACAAAAATCGAGCGACACGGCGTGTCCATCGAACAGATGTTTGAAATCGTCGTCCCGGCGGGCTAACGTCGTTGACCAGGGCGTCTGCTGCGCGGACGCCGCCGGTGCCGTGGGCGGGGAAGATCGTCCGCCACCGGCGAAAACACGCGAAGTCGGTCCGGGCGACCGGACGTACTGGGAGGCGACGCAGGAGATGAAGGAGCGAGACGGTGGCTAAGGAGAGCAAGGCGGGGAACGCGCCTAGGGGCTCGGGCAAGGTGCGCGCCTTGCCCGAGGTCTACGAGGTGGACGAGACCCTGACCGTGCGGCAGCAGCAGGTGCTCGACGTGATCAAACTGTGGGTGAGCCGGTTCGGCTACCCGCCGAGTGTGCGTGAGATCGGCGAGGCGGTCGGGCTGACCTCCACCTCGTCGGTGTCGCACCAGTTGCAGGCCCTGCAGCGCAAGGGTTATCTGCGACGCGACCCGAACCGCCCGCGCGCGGTGGGTGTGCTCGCCACGACGGACGACAACCCGATGGGCATCGACGTCGAGCAGCCGCAGTCGGCCGCGAAGGCCGCGTACGTGCCGCTCGTCGGCCGGATCGCGGCCGGTGGCCCGGTGCTGGCGGAGCAGGCGATCGAAGACGTCTTCCCGTTGCCGAGGGAGATCGTCGGCGAGGGCGAACTGTTCCTGCTCAGCGTCACCGGCGACTCGATGGTCGACGCCGCCATCACCGATGGCGACTGGGTCGTCGTGCGCCAGCAGCCCACGGCGGACCCTGGCGAGATCGTGGCGGCGATGATCGACGGCGAAGCGACGGTCAAGACGTTCAAGCGCAAGGACGGCCACATCTGGCTGATGCCGCACAACGAGGCGTACGAGCCCATCCCGGGTGACGACGCCACGATTCTCGGCAAGGTCGTCGCCGTTCTTCGCAGGCTGTAGCCCCAAGCCGGAGCACGCCGGGATCCCGGGTCAGCCGACCCGGGTCAGGCTCGGCAGCTTCGGCAGCTCTTTCGCTTCCCGGTCAAGCACGCCGCTTGCGCAGCCTGCCGACCAGGAGAAGGCCGCCGATCACGACGACCGCGGCGATACCGACCTGCACGTACGGGAAGTCGGACCCCTGGCCCGTGCCACCGGCCGCGGAGGTCCCGCCCGACGTGCTGCCCTCGGATTTCGCCGCGTCCACGGCGAGGGCAGCCGCGCCCTTCACCGCCCGGATCTGTTCGCCGACGCCCTCCCCGCCGGACAGCAGCGTCCCGTCCGGATCGAAGGCGATCGCCTCCCCCTGCTTCTCGTTCGGCAGGGGTACCCGCACGGGCTCGCGCTGCAGCGCGCTCTTGAGATCCCCGTCGGTGACGGCGTAGAGGTAGGCGTCGGTGTAGGTGCGCAACGCGACCACCGAGCCGTCCGCCATCGACGCCGCGCCGGTGACGGTCATCGAACCGATCGACCCGACGGGCCCGCCGGGGGTCGAGGTCTCCTTGATCTGCAGTGACCCCACACTCTCCAGCGGGGTCGGCCCGGGACTGGCGAGCGGCCCTGTCGGCCGGTACACCTTCGCGTCGCCGAAGACGTCCTTGGTGATCAGGTACGGCGTGCCGGAGCGGTCCATGATCAACGCCTCGACGTCGTGCTGCCCGTCGGGGTACGTGAGCCGGTGCAGCGTCGCTTTGCCTTGCGGCGTCAGCGAGATCAGCGCGACCGTGTCCCGCCGCTTGCGGTTGTCGCCGGTGTCGGATAGCCAGAAGGTGCCGTCCGCGGTACGGGCGAGGTCTTCGGGGTCGTACGGGTCCGTGGGCGCAGAGATGACTTTTTGGACCTTGCAGTCGCGGCCGAGGACGAAGACCTGGGTCTTGGTGCCGCCGTCGTTGAGGGCGTACAGGTGCTCGCCGTCGGAAACCAGCCCGGAAAGCTCGCTGAGCCGGGAGTCGCTGTTCTTGCACACCGGCTGCGGAGCCGGGACCTCCTGCGCCAGGGCGGGAGCCGTCCCGCCGATGAACGCCGCCAGCACGACCGTCGCCGCGACAATCCCCCGCACATCCACCTCCGTACCGTGGAACCCCTGAAGCCCCACACTACGGAGACGTCCGGGACGGCGCGCAGTTCGGTGCGGACGCCGAGATGGGGCGGAATGTCGCGAAGGCCACTTTCAGCGCTGACTGTCGAACTCCTCCAGCCATACCTGGAAGTCGACCGGGCCATGCAAGTGACTCGACGGTGAAGTCATCAGGTCGGCGCCGAACAACCGGTCGAGTGCCTGCCGGACCAGTTCGTCCTCTACTGGGAAGCGGTCGTCGACGAGCCAGGGACGCGCCCAGTCGTCGGCTTGTGCAGGCGTGATCGCACCGTCGACGAGAGCCTGCAGCACTTCACGGACCTCAGCGCGGGTCGGCACGGTCACGAATCCACCACCAGCGTCGAAGGGACGTGAAGGCCCCCTTCACTGCGTCTTGCGCAGTGAAGGGGGCCTTCACGTACTTGCCTACAGAGCCGAACCGTTCGTCTGGAAGTCGCTCAGCGCCGCGGCCAGCTCGGGCCTGCCGCGGACGACCAGCCGGGTACCGGTCTCGACGTGCTCTTCCTCCAGCACCTCGCCGTCGGCGTGGGCGCGGGAGACGAGCTCGCCCCGCGAGTACGGGATCAGCACCTCGACCACGACCTCCGGCCTCGGCAGCCGCTCCGCGATCACCTCGGCCAGCTCCGTGATCCCGGTGCCGGTCCGCGCCGACACCTGCACCGAACCGGCCAGCTGGTGCCGCAACCGGGCCAGCGACACCTCGTCGGCGGCGTCGGCCTTGTTGATCACCAGCAGCTCCGGCGGGAGCGGCTCGGAACGGCGCTTCGTGATCTCGGCGAGCACTTCGCGCACCGCGTTGACCTGCTCTTCCGGCGTCGGGTCGGCGCCGTCGACGACGTGCACGAGCAGGTCGGCGCTCGCCGCCTCCTCCAGCGTCGACCGGAACGCGTCCACCAGCTGGTGCGGCAGGTGCCGGACGAAACCGACGGTGTCGGTCAGCGTGTAGGTGCGGCCGTCGGGGGTCTGCGCCCGCCGGGTCGTCGGATCCAGCGTGGCGAACAACGCGTCCTCGACGAGCACCCCGGCGCCGGTCAGCGCGTTGAGCAGGCTCGACTTGCCGGCGTTGGTGTAGCCGACGATCGCGACGCTCGGCACCTCGTTGGCCACCCGGCGACCGCGTTTGGTCTCGCGGATGGTGTCCATCGCGGCGATCTCGCGACGCAGCTTGGCCACGCGCTTGTTGATCCGGCGGCGGTCGGTTTCGAGCTTCGTCTCACCGGGACCACGCAGACCCACACCACCGTTGGCGCCACCCGCGCGGCCACCGGCCTGCCGGGACAGCGCCGCACCCCACCCGCGGAGCCGCGGGATCAGGTACTGCAGCTGGGCCAGCTCGACCTGCGCCTTGCCCTCCTTGGAGCGAGCGTGCTGCGCGAAGATGTCGAGGATCAGGGCGGTGCGGTCGATGACCTTCACCTTGACCTTCTCCTCCAGCTGACGCAGCTGGCCGGGCGAGAGCTCACCGTCGCAGATCACCGTGTCGGCGCCGGTGGCCATCACGATGTCCCGCAGTTCCTTGACCTTGCCCGAGCCGATGTAGGTGGCGGGATCCGGGCGGATCCGCCGCTGCACCAGGCCTTCCAGCACCTCGGAGCCCGCCGTTTCGGCGAGCCGCGCGAGTTCGGCGAGCGAGGCCTCGGACTGGAGGGCACTGCCCTCGGTCCACACACCGACCAGAACGACGCGCTCCAGGCGCAACTGCCGGTATTCGACCTCGGTGACATCCGCGAGTTCGGTGGACAGGCCCGCTACCCGGCGGAGCGAGGCGCGGTCCTCGAGCTCCAGTTCGCCGGTCGAAGGGTCCATGTCGTTCAGATCGTTGTGTGTCAGTTCCGTCATCGTGCCTCCATGGTCCCACGTTTCGGCGGCGGGACCGAATTCATTACCTGCTGGGATACTTCGACAGGTAGATGGCCGTGCGTTTCGCTTCCGGGTCGACCGGCCGGGACATGAAGTCGTCGACGAGCTCCATCAGCCGTGTTTCGAACTCGATGATCTGCTCGTCCGGCACCTGGACGACCAGGCGCGTCTGCTGCACCTCGTCGAATCCCACGTCGGCGATCTCGGCCAGATAAGCCTCGAAGATCGCCTGATCGATCCCCCTGTCGCGGGAATCAAGATGCCATGACAACCCGGTCGAGCGATACGGAATTTCTTTCGCACCGCGCGTGCCGCGTCGCGGCGGGAGCGCTTCGAGGAAGCCGGTGTCGACGAGCTTGCGCACGTGGTGCAGCGTCGTCGCCGGATCGCGATCGAGCCGTTCGGCGAGCTCCTTGTTGGTGAGCGCCTCGGAGTAGGTCAACCGGATGATGCGCAGCCTTATTCCGGAGGCCATCGCGGCGATCTCGGCCTCGGTGGCGGCGCGTCGTGGAGTGGGCACCGGGACAGCCTAGAGCGATTAGTGATTGACAGTTTCCAATCACTGGCGCCAAGGTGGCGTCGTGCGCAGAGACTCCCTCTTCTTCCACGCGGACTTCCGGCGGCTCTGGGCGGGTGACACGGCCAGTCAGGTGGGTGCTTTCGCCGGCCACACCGTGATCCCCCTGCTCGCGGCCACCGTGCTGGCCGCGACGCCGTTCCAGATGGGACTGCTGACCGCGGCCGAGACCATCGCGTTCCTGATCATCGGGCTGCCCGCCGGGGTGTGGGTCGACCGGATGCGGCGCCGGGTCCTGATGCTGCGGGCCGACTTCGTCCGCGCGGCGTTGCTGTTCACCGTTCTGCTCGCCTGGTGGGCGGGGGTCCTGTCGCTGACACAGCTGATCATCGTCGCCACGCTCGTCGGCGTCGCGACGGTGTTCTTCGACGTCGCCTATCAGTCGTATCTGCCGTCGTTGGTCGGCCGCGAGCATCTCCTGGAGGGCAACGCGAAACTCCAGGCGAGCCAGTCGGTCGCGTTCCTGACCGGCCCGGGCATCGGCGGCGGGCTCGTGCAGCTGGCGGGCGCGGCCAACGCCGTGCTGATGACCGGCGTGGGCTTCCTGACCTCGGCGCTGTGCCTGCTGCGGATCCGCACCGTCGAGGAAGTACCCGAGCAACACGAAGAGGCGAAACTGCTCCCCCAGATCGCGGAGGGACTGCGGTTCGTCTTCACCGACGCCGCCCTGCGCTCGATCGTCGCCTGCACCGCGACCGCGAACCTGTTCAACGGCGCCTTCACCGCGGTGGAGATCCTGTTCCTGAACCGGGAACTGGGCCTGTCACCGGCGGTCGTCGGCGTCGTCCTGGCGACCGGCGGCGTGGGCGGGATCGTCGGGGCGATCCTGGCCGGGCGCATCACCCGGCGGATCGGGCAGGCGCGGTCGATCTGGTTCGTCCCGCTGCTGACGTGGCCGTTCCAGCTGCTGCTGCCGCTCGCCGCGCCGGGCTGGCGGATCGTGCTGTTCCCCGCGGCGCTGGCGATCGCGGGGTTCGGGATCATCGTCTACAACGTCGCGCAGGTGTCCTACCGGCAGGCCGTCTGCCCGGACCGGCTGCTCGGCCGCATGAACGCCAGCGTGCGCTTCGTGGTGTGGGGGATGCTGCCGCTGGGCGGGCTGATCGGCGGCGTGCTGGGCGAGGCGATCGGGATCCGGGGGACGCTGTGGTTCGTCGCGGTCGGCGAGACGGCCGCGCTGCTGTGGGTGGTGTTCTCGCCGATCCGGAAGCTTCGCGACCTTCCCAAGGAGCCGATCGCGGTCGGTTAAGCGAGCCCGGCCCACCACGTCTCGTCGAGTTCCCCGCGGGCGACGATCTCCGCCGGCCCGGTCAGCGTGGACCCGCCGCGGCGGATCTCGACCACCACGCGGCCGCCGGGGATGTCGACGGTCGCCTCACCGGTGTCGGTACCCGCGAGGTGCAGGGCGGCGGCGACCGCGGCGACCGTGCCGGTGCCGCAGGACCGCGTCTCGCCGACGCCGCGTTCGTGGACGCGCATCTTCAGCGCGTTGTCGCCCAGCAGGTTGATGAACTCGAGGTTCACGCCGTCGGGGAACACGTCGGAGTCGAAGTCGGGCTGGTCGCGCAGGTCGAGCACGTCGACGTCGTCGTCGACGACCGACACCAGGTGCGGGTTGCCGACGTTGACCGCGACCCCGGAGAAAGGCTTGCCCGCGACCACGGTGACCGAGGTGCCGGTGATCGCCGCCGGTCCCATCTGCACGGTCACCGAGCCGTCGGCGTGCATCCGCACCGGCCGGTCACCGGCGCGGGTGCCGATGACGAACTCGCGTTCGGGCACGAGCCCGGAATCGACGAGGTACCGGACGAAGACCCGGACGCCGTTGCCGCACATCTCCGCGATGGACCCGTCGGCGTTGCGGTAGTCCATGAACCATTCGCCTTCGGACTCCATACCCAGAGCCGCCGAGCGCACGATACGCAGCACGCCGTCGGCACCGAGACCACGCTGCCGGTCGCACAACGCGGCCACCTGCGCTTCGGTCAGCTCGAGGCGGCCGTCGGGGTCGGGAAGCAGCACGAAATCGTTCTGTGTGCCGTGTCCCTTGAGGAATTCGATGCCGCCCATGGCCCCAAGATTACTGGGCCACCGCTTCGAGGACGCGCTCGGCCAGCCGCTCCGAACCGCCGTCGAACCACCGGATGCGCTTGTCCCGCCGGAACCAGGAACGTTGTCTCCGCACGAACCTCCGGGTGGCCTGTGCGGTGGCCGCCGAGGCGGCCGGGAAGTCGCCGTCGCCGTCGAGCGCGGCGATCACCTGTTGGTAGCCCAGCGCCCTCGAAGCGGTGAGCCCGTCACGGAGTCCTTGGCCCAGCAACGTCCGGACCTCGTCGACGAGTCCGGCTTCGAACATCAGCTCCACGCGGCGGTCGACGCGGATGTCGAGCTCCTCCGGTTCGCGGTCGATGCCGATCAGGACGGTGTCGTAGCGCGCGGGCCCCGGTTTCGGCAGGTTCGCCGAGAACGGTTCGCCGGTGATCTCGATGACCTCCAGCGCGCGCACGATCCGGCGGCCGTTGGTCGGCAGGATGGCCGTGGCGGCGACGGGGTCCAGTTCCGTGAGCCGGGCGTGCATCGCGGCGACGCCGAGTTCGTCGGTCTCGGCGGTCAGCCGGGCGCGCACGTCCGGATCGGTACCTGGGAACTTGAGATCGTCGAGCACGGCTTGGACGTACAGCCCCGACCCGCCGGTGAGAATCGGCACGCGACCGGCTTCGAGGAGTTCCTCGACCCGCCGACGCGCATCGCGCTGGTACGCGGCGACGGAGGCGGTCTCGGTGACGTCGAGGACGTCGAGCAGGTGATGCGGCACGCCTCGCCGCTCCTCGACAGTCGCCTTCGCCGTCCCGATGTCCATCCCCCGGTAGAGCTGCAACGCGTCCGCGTTGACCACCTCACCCCCGAGGGTGAGGGCGAGTTCGACCGCCAGCGCGGTCTTCCCGGTCGCCGTGGGCCCGACGACCGCGACTGGCCGGATCACGCGCGTTCCCAGACCGCGACGTGGTAGCCGACGCCGAACGGCGCGGCCGAGTAGAGGACCTCGGCGGTCCAATCCCCGTCCGCCAGACCGGCGAGGACCTGCCAGGGCGCGCGGCCACCGGCCCCGAGTTCGGCGGCCAAGGCGGGGTCGAGCGCGGCCAGCGCTCCCGTGTCGGCCTTGGCCAGGGCGTCGCGGACCCCGGCGTCGAAATCCTCGGCGCGCGCGTCCTCACCTCCGGGGGAACGGGGGCCGTGCCTGCTCGAACCGTCACCGAGAACGAGCACGGCGGAGTGGTCGCCCACCGCGCGGGCGAACTGTTCACACTGGTCGGAGGGGGTGGCGGCATCCACGAGATGGACGCGGACGGACGACGCGCCGACCTGTTCACGAAGCCAGCCGGCGACGAGCGCGGGCAACGGCAGCTCGGTTTCGGGGGCCGTCACCCGGCTGAGTGAGACGCCGAGGTCGACGCCGAAACCGCGGAACGACCCGCTCGCGTGTTCCGGCACCTCGGGGGCGCCGGTGGCCGCGCCGATGACAATCCAGTCCGGCGAAGCACTGGTCAGGCGCCTCACCGCGGCGAGGCAGGCTTCGCGCAGCTCGGCGCACTCGTCCGCCGCTCCGGCGGCCAGTTCGGGGATGAGCAGCGGGGGTTGCGGGAGCACGGCGACACGGCGGATCACGGCCGCCGACGTTACCTTCCCCGCCACCTACCACCCGCAACCGACCGACACGGAGGGTCCTCCGGAAGTAGGATCACTGCCCTCTGGTGGTTCATCCGGTTCCACGGTGGACGCTGAGCTGCTTGAATGCCGCAAGGGGTTGATGCCCCCGAAGCAAGACGGCAACGCATTACCCGGCCCCGCCGCTAGGCGGGGCGCCCGCGCCAGCGGGCGTACAGGCGATAAGGAGCCTGCGATGGCCCAGGAGAACACGTCCACCGGTACCCCGGCACCGCACCCGGTACCGCACGCGCTCGGTGGCGGGCATCCCGCACCCCCCGTGCCGCCCGCCGAGCCCAGCCCGTCCGCTTGGGGCAGGGTCGACGAAGAAGGAACGGTCTACGTCACCACGGCCGACGGCGAACGCGCGGTCGGTGTCTGGCAGGCCGGGAGCCCGGACGAGGGTCTGCTCCACTACGCGCGCCGCTTCGACGACCTGCGCACCGAGGTCGAGCTGCTGGAGACCCGGCTGGAGTCCGGCGCGGGCGACCCGAAGCACGCGCTGGCGACGGCGACACAGCTGCGTGACGGCCTCGCCGAAGCCGCCGTCGTCGGCGACATCGCCGCGCTGAACGGCCGCATCGAGCAGGTCATCGCCCACGCCGAGAAGGCGCTGGCCTCGGCCAAGCAGGAGCGCGAGGAGGCCCGCGCGGCCGCCGTCGTCCGCAAGCAGGCCCTCGCCGACGAGGCCGAGAAGCTCGCCGCCGAGTCGACCCAGTGGAAGGCCGCCGGCGACCGGCTGCGCGCGATCCTGGACGAGTGGAAGACCGTCAAGGGCGTCGACCGCAAGACCGACGACGAGCTGTGGAAGCGGTTCTCCAAAGCCCGTGAGGCGTTCAACCGCCGCCGTGGCTCGCATTTCGCCGAGCTCGACAAGCAGCGCGCGGGCGCCAAGCACCGCAAGGAAGAGCTGATCGCCGAGGCCGAATCGCTCTCGGAGTCGTCGGACTGGGGCGAGACGGCGGGTCGCTACAAGGACCTGATGACCGAGTGGAAGGCCGCCGGCCGCGCCCCCAAGGACAGCGACGAGGCGCTCTGGCAGCGGTTCCGCGCCGCGCAGGACAAGTTCTTCGCCCGGCGGTCCGCGGTGTTCTCCGAGCGGGACGCCGAGTTCGCGACCAACGCGCAGCAGAAGGAAGAACTCCTCGTCGAGGCCGAGAAGATCGACCCCGCCGCGAACCTGGAGGCGGCGAAGCAGCACATGCGCCGCATCCAGGACCAGTGGGACGAGATCGGCAAGGTCCCGCGCGAGCGCATCCGCGAGCTGGACGGGCGGCTGAAGGCCGTGCAGGACGCGATCAAGTCGGCCGAGGACAGCAAGTGGCGGCGGACCGACCCGGAGGCGCAGGCCAGGGCGGCGCAGTTCCGCGAGCGGGTCGAGCAGTTCGAGTCGCAGGCGGCGAAGGCCCGTGCGGCGGGCGACGAGCGGCGCGCGAAGAAGGCGGACGAGCAGGCCGCGCAGTGGCGTGAGTGGCTCGAGGCGGCGGAAGCGGCCATCGCGGACCGGTAGGTCTTTCGGCGTTCTGTAGTGCCATGAAAGGTCCTTTCCTTGCGAATTTCGCAAGGAAAGGACCTTTCATGGCGTTCGGGGGCGGGCGCACGCGTCACTCCACTGTGGAGGGACGCCTGGCACCTTCGTGCGTATTCGGGCGCTCTCCGCGCTCAACCGTGGTCGACTTCGATCATGAACCAGACACTGATTCCCCCAGCACGCCGGGCGTTCGCCGCCCTGGCGATCAGTTGTGCTCTGGTGGCCGGGCTCGCCCCGGCCGCGTCGGCGACGGCCGCCCCGGCACCGGCCCCGGCCTCCGCCGAAGCGGGCAAGAAGAAGGTCAAACTCGACGCCTCGCTCAGCAAGAAGGAGGCGAAGGTCAACGAAAAGGTCACCCTCAAAGGAACGCTGCAAGCCGCGGAGGGCGCCGACGGGACGGAAAGCCTCGAAGCGATCATCGTGCAGCAGCTTCAGGGCAGCGTGTGGGTGAACATCGCCGACACGACCTGCCGGCCCAACTCGACGTTCTCCCTGAAGCTGAGCTTCTCCTTCAGCGCGGTGGTCACGCTGCGGGCCTACCACCCGGAAACGACGCTCTACGCGAGCGCGTACACGTCCAGCAACCTCACCCTGCGGGTCGGCTAGCTGCGGGAGAAGGCCGCACGCATCCAGTAGATGGCCAGCGCGACGGTGGCGATCCAGGCGACGATCAGCCCGAAGCCCGGACCGCCACCGGCCGCGCCGGTCGCGTGCGAGGACTGCTGGGACCAGATCGCGAGCATCCCGTCGACGGAGGCGAACCAGCCGCCCGCGGCGCAGACCCAGGCCAGCCACCAGCGCCGGGTCACCAGCGCGACAGCGCCGACGAACACCCCGATGCCGGTGGACGTCGCGGCGAACAGCTGCGGGATCCCGCCGCCCCGGCCGAGCAGCACCTCCCAGCCGGCGTGCTCGCCGACCCAGGGCAGCAGCTGCGCGATCAGCAGCACGAACACCAGCACGGCGATGGAGAACCCGCGCCTGCCCAGCTCGATCGTCTTGGCCGCGCGCGCACCGACCTCGTCGATCTCGGCGGCGAGTTCGTCGATCTTCGGTTCGGTCACAGCGCACACCCGCTCACCGGTTCCGGCGTGACGGCCGGGGCGCCGAAGCCCGGCAGGCCCAGCGTCACGCCGTTGGTCTTCGGCCGCAGCCCGGCCTCGGAGTTGTCCCCCGCCTTGGTGCGGCGGTGCGACAGCAGGTCACCGTCGGCGACGAGGTGGTGCGGCGCGCCGTAGGTCACCACGGTCTCGACGACGTCGCCCGGCCGCACGAGGCGGTCCACGAGCGGCCCCGTCGGCGTGAAGTGGACGAGCCTGCCGTCACGGGCACGACCGCTCATCCGTTGTGTCTCGGTGTCCTTGCGGCCTTCGCCGGAGGCCACCAGCAGCTCGACCCGCCGTCCGACGATCTTCTTGTTCTCGTCCCAGGAGATGTCGTTCTGCAGTTGCACGAGCCGCTCGTAGCGCTCCTGCACGACCTCCTTCGGCAGCTGCCCGTCCATCTCGGCGGCGGGCGTGCCCGGCCGGATCGAGTACTGGAAGGTGAACGCGCTGGAGAACCGCGCCTGCGCGACGACGTCGAGCGTCGCCTGGAAGTCTTCCTCGGTCTCGCCGGGGAAGCCGACGATGATGTCGGTGGTGATCGCGGCGTCGGGCATGGACTCGCGCACGCGGTCGAGGAGCTTGAGGTAGCGCGCCGAACGGTAGGACCGCTTCATCTCGCGCAGCACCCGGTCCGAACCGGACTGCAGCGGCATGTGCAGCTGATGGCACACGTTCGGCGTCTCGGCCATCGCGTCGATGACGTCCTCGGTGAACGCCGCCGGATGCGGCGAGGTGAACCGGACGCGCTCCAGCCCGTCCACCGAACCGCAGGCGCGCAGCAGCTTCCCGAACGCGAGCCGGTCGCCGAATTCGACGCCGTAGGAGTTCACGTTCTGGCCGAGCAGGGTCACTTCCAGCACGCCTTCGGCGACGAGCGCCTCTACCTCGGCCAGGATCTCGCCGGGACGGCGGTCGCGTTCCTTGCCGCGCAGCGCCGGGACGATGCAGAAGGTGCAGGTGTTGTTGCAGCCGACCGAAATCGACACCCAGCCCGCGTACGCCGAGTCGCGCTTCGCCGGGAGCGTCGAGGGGAAGGTCTCGAGCGATTCGAGGATCTCGACCTCGGCCTCGGCGTTGTGCCGCGCGCGTTCCAGCAGCGTCGGCAGCGAGCCGATGTTATGTGTGCCGAAGACGACGTCCACCCAGGGCGCGCGTTTGACGATCTCGCCGCGGTCCTTCTGCGCGAGGCAGCCGCCGACGGCGATCTGCATGTCCGGCTTCGCGGTCTTCTGCGGGCGCAGATGACCGAGGGTGCCGTACAGCTTGTTGTCCGCGTTCTCCCGCACCGCGCAGGTGTTGAACACGATCAGGTCGGGTGTGGCCTCGCCGTCACCCGGAACGTAGCCGGCGTCCTCGAGCTGCCCGGCAAGACGTTCGGAGTCATGCACGTTCATCTGGCAGCCGAAGGTGCGGATCTGGTAAGTGCGCGCGCTCATCTCGCCTTCGAGGGTACGCGGGCGGGGTTACATGGCACGATCGACCCTCATGAGGAGACCAGGAGTGCTCGCGGTGGTGATCGCCGTGGTCTGTGCCCTGGTCGCCGGGTGCGGACCCGATCTGTCCGGGACGAAGGTGCGGATCGCGGCGGGGCTCAACGGCGGCGTCTACGACAAACTGGCCGAGGCGCTGGCCGACGCGTGGGCCGCTCAGCTGGACACCGAGCGACCCGAGATCCAGGAGACGCACGGCTCGCCGGACAACGTCGACCGGGTGCGGGCGGGGAAGGCCGACGTCGCGTTCGTGGCCGCCGACGTCGCCGCCGCCGACAAGAGCCCCGGCCTGGCCGCGCTGGCCCGCGTGCACGACGACTACCTGCACGTCATCGTGCGCGCCGACTCGTCGATCAAATCGTTCGCGCAGTTGCGCGGCCGCAAGGTCGCGATCGGCTCGCCGGACTCGGGGGTCGAGTTCCTGTCGAAGCAGCTGCTGAAGGCGTCGGGGCTGACCGGCGCGATCGACCGGCGCAACCTGGGCCTTCCCGAGGCGCTGCCCGCGCTGGAGAACCGGCAGATCGACGCCGTCATCTGGTCGGGTGGGCTGCCGACACCGTCGATCACCGAGAAGGTGCACACCGTCGGCCTGCGGCTGCTCGACATCACCGACCTCGCGGACGCGCTGCGGGCCACCAGCCCGGTGTACCGGACCGCGACCATCCCGGTGACCGCCTACAACCTGCCGTCGCCGGTGACCACGCTCGTGCTGCCGAACTTCCTGGTGGTGCCCACGTCGATGCGCGACGACGTCGCCGAGGCGCTGGTACGCGGGCTGTTCGACGCGCGGGACCAGCTGGTCAAGGCGGCGGGCGCGGCGTTGTCGATCGACGTCCACCCCGCCATCGAGACCGCTCCCCTGCCATTGCATCCGGGGGCGCTGCGCTACTTCCGGTCACTCAAGGATTAGAGGCAGCGTCACGGTCACCTGGAGACCGCCGCCTTCGGGTGAACCGAGCCGCAGCGAACCGTCCGATCTGGCCAGGATCTCGGTGACGATCGCCAGGCCGAGGCCGGAGCCGGGCACGTTCTGATGCGCGGTGCTGCGCCAGAACCGGTCCGCCGCGCGGTCCAGTTCGTCGTCGCGCAGGCCGGGGCCGTGGTCGCGGACGGCGATGTCCACCTTCCCGTCCGCCGTGGTGACGTCGACCCGCACCTCGGTCCCCGGCTCGGTGAACTTGAGCGCGTTGTCCAGCAGCGCGTCGAGGACCACTTCGAGGCCGCGCGCGGGCGTGAGCACCCTCAGCCCACCACCCAGCCCGGACGCGACCAGGGTGATGTCGCGTGCCGCGCCGACGACGGTCCAGTCGGCGACCCGGGCGCCCACCGTCTCGTCGAGGCCGACCGGCACCAGTTCGCCGCCCGAGGATTCGGCCCTGGCCAGCGAAAGGAGCTCGTCGAGGATCTGGTTGAGCCGTCGCGCGTCGACGAGGGCGGCTTCGAGATCGGCCGCGGCCAGGTCGTCGTCGACGTGCCCGTCGAGGTTGCCGAGCCGGATCTTCAACGCGGTCAACGGGTTCCGCAGCTGGTGGGAGGCATCGGCGACGAACGCGCGCTGCGCGGACAACGCCTCGTCGACGCTGGCGGCCATCCGGTCGAAGGAGCGTTCGAGCTGCCGCAGTTCCGGCGGGCCGCCCGTCTCCCCCACCCGTTTGACCTCGCGGCCGCTGACCACGGAGGCGACCAGTTCGCCGGTGGCGTCGTCCAGCCGTCGGACCGGGCGCAGGATCCAGCGCACCACCGGCACCGCGACCAGCAACGCGAGCCCGAACGCCAGCACCGCGCCCGCCGCGATGAGCAGCCACCACCACAGCAGCGCGGTGCGGGCCTTGTCCGTCGAGGAGACGGTGATCACCGCGCCCCGCACCTCGCCGTCGATCAGGATCGGCTCGGCCAGCACCAGCGGCTCGGTGGACCACGGCAGCAGCAGCGGACCGGGTTCCGAACGCCGCCCGGCCAGCGCCTGCTGCAGATGTGAGGCGATGACGGGATCCTTGAGGTCGATCCCGTCCGTCTCCCCCGGCCCCCTGGCGACGGATTCGCCGTCCTGGTCGACGATCGCCACCGGCACCCCGTAGACCTCGGTGTAGCGGCGGAGCTCGTCCTCGATCAGGTCCGGCCGGTTCTCCACCAGCGGGCGCTGGGCCAGCGACGCGAACCGGGAGGTGTCGGTGAGCCGGTCGAGGAAGAGGTCGAGCTGCGCACTGGCCGCCACGCTGAGCGAGAGCGGGATGCCGAGGCCGAACACGAGCGCCGCGACCAGCGTCAGCACGATCGCCTGGAGCCGGACGCGCACCGGCTCAGCCCTCCTCGGCCGGGCCGTAGGCGCCGCCGAGGCGGTACCCGACGCCGCGGACGGTCTCGATCAGCGCGGGCCTGCCGAGCTTGGTCCGCAGGGTGGCGACGTGGACGTCGAGCGACCGGCTCTCCGCGGGGCCGCGATGCCCCCAGACCTCGTTCAGCACGTGGTCGCGGGCGCAGACCGCGCCGCGGGCGGTGACCACCAGCGCGAGCACCTGGAATTCCTTGCGGGACAACGAAACGGGCTGTCCGTCGACCTGCACCTCATGGCGTCCGATATCGACGGTGACATCACCCGCGCGGATGACGCCCGCCGGTTCGGGCGAGGCGGGCCGCTCCCCTCGGCGACGGCGCACGGCCTCGACGCGGGCGACCAGTTCGTCGACGTCGTAGGGCTTCACCAGATAGTCGTCGGCACCGGACCGCAGTCCCTGGATCCGGTCGTCGACCTCGCCCCGCGCCGAAACGACGATCACCGCGACGTCGCTGACCGCGCGGATCCGGCGGCACAGCACGATCCCGTCGATATCGGGGAGCCCCAGGTCGAGCAGCACGACGTCGACCTCGTGCACCAGATCGAGCACCCCGGCGCCGGAGGCCAGGCGTTTGATCGTCAGGCCGCGCCGGGTCAGCGCGGGCGTCAAGGCACCCGCGACCCGGTCGTCGTCCTCCACCAGCAGTACCCGCACCCGTGTTTCCCTTTCACGCCGTCCCCGCACCGCGACGACTTGAGGAACGACTCTATGGGGTGAGTCACCACTCGCGCTGCCCGTACCGCTGGGCCGGATGGCCCTGTGAGGGACCCGCTGCACGCGGTAATGGTCACGATGCGTCACAGATCTTGTGTGACCCCGGTTACGAGGCACCCCCGCTTTGTCTAGGCTGATCAGCGCCGGACGGCGGCGGATCGGGCCGTCCGGTGGCTTGAGAACGATACGGACTTGAAACCCTAAGTATTGGTCAAGCCGCCTTTACAAGCGGTCCGACGGGAGTAGGTTTCCGCCATCGCGTGGTGCCTGACCCCGCAGTCCCCTGCAAACGAACGCTCCTGGAGGCCAGATGACCGCGGAGGTGGCGGCGCCGATGATCAAGGCGGCCGCCGTGAACAAGTACTTCGGCGACCTGCACGTGCTCAAGGAGATCAACCTCGAGGTGCCGCGTGGGCAGGTCGTGGTCGTGCTCGGGCCGTCCGGGTCTGGCAAGTCGACGCTGTGCCGGGCGATCAACCGGCTGGAACCCATCAACTCCGGCGAGATCGCGGTGGACGGCGTTCCGCTGCCCGCCGAAGGGAAGGCGCTGGCCGCGCTGCGCGCCGACGTCGGCATGGTGTTCCAGTCGTTCAACCTGTTCGCGCACAAGACGATCGTCGAGAACGTCATGCTCGCGCCGATGAAGGTCCGCAAGGTCAACTCGGCCGAGGCCCGCAAGACCGCGATGGACCTGCTCGAACGTGTCGGCATCGCCAACCAGGCCGACAAGTACCCCGCCCAGCTCTCCGGCGGGCAGCAGCAGCGGGTGGCGATCGCCCGCGCGCTGGCCATGCGCCCCAAGGTGATGCTGTTCGACGAGCCGACCTCGGCGCTGGACCCGGAGATGGTCCAGGAGGTCCTCGACGTGATGACCACGCTCGCCAAGGACGGGATGACGATGCTCGTCGTCACCCACGAGATGGGCTTCGCGCGGCGCGCGGCGAACCGGGTGGTGTTCATGTCCGACGGCGAGATCGTCGAGGACTCCACCCCGGACGACTTCTTCACCAAGCCGAAGACGGATCGCGCCAAGGACTTCCTCGGCAAGATCCTGACCCACTAAGCGTTTCCGCGGCGCGGGCTCGTGCCGCATCGACGGAAGAAACAGGAGAGGTTCACATGAGGATCCGCACCCTTGCGGTGGGTCTGCTCGTCGGCAGTCTCGCACTGACCGCTTGTGGCAAGGAAGGCACGCCCAGCTCGCCGGGCGGCAGCTCCGAAGGCGCGAACGCCGGTGCCCAGCTGCCCCAGTACACGGTGGCGTCGAACGTCGACCTCGCGGGCTCCCCGGTCTTCGCGAAGATCAAGGCAGCGGGCAAGCTGACCCTGGGCGCCAAGGACGACCAGCCCGGTCTCGGCAAGAAGGACCCGACGAGCGGCAAGTTCGCCGGTTTCGACATCGAAATCGCGAAGCTCGTCGCCGCGAGCCTCGGCTTCGGCGAAGACAAGATCACCTTCAAGACGGTCGACTCGGGTGCCCGTGAGCAGGCCATCGTGAACGGTGACGTCGACTACTACGTCGGCACCTACACGATCAACGACAAGCGCAAGGCGCAGATCTCCTTCGCCGGCCCGTACTTCGAGGCCGGCCAGGACCTGCTGGTGCGCAAGGACGAGACGACGATCACCGGCCCGGAGACCTTGAAGGGCAAGAAGGTCTGCTCGGTCACCGGCTCGACCCCGATCCAGCGCGTCCGCGAGCAGAACCTGACCGAGCCCGGCAACATCGTCGAGTTCCAGAAGTACTCGCAGTGCGTCGAGAAGCTCAGCACCAAGGAGGTCGACGCGGTCACCACCGACGACGCGATCCTGAAGGGCTTCGCTTCGGAGGACTCCGACAGCTTCAAGGTCGTCGGCAAGACCTTCTCGAAGGAGCCGTACGGCATCGGTCTGAAGAAGGACGACAAGGTCCTTCGCGACAAGATCAACGACACCCTGCAGAAGGCGCTGGACGACGGCACCTGGCAGAAGATCTACGACGCCACCCTCGGCAAGTCGGGTTCGGCGGCGCAGAAGCCCACCCTGCAGAAGTACTGATGTAACCAGCGGCCGGTGGACCCGTGACGGGTTCACCGGCCGCTCCACACCCACCTCCAGTCGACGGCAGCGGGGAAAGGCTCCATGAACGTCCTGCTCGACAACCTGGATCTCTACGGTCCGTTCTTCCTCACCACGATCGAATTGTTCCTCTGGTCGGCGGTCGGCAGCCTGATCCTCGGCACGATCCTGGCGATGCTGCGGGTGAGTCCGGTCCTGGCGTTCCGCGCGGCGGGAACGACCTATGTGACCCTCATCCGCAACACCCCGCTGACGCTGGTGTTCGCGTTCTTCGTGTTCGCGTACCCCCTGCTCGAAATCGTGAAGCTCAACTTCTTCACCGCCGCGGTCGTCGCGCTGATCGTGTACACCTCGGCGTTCATCTGCGAGGTCGTCCGGTCGGGCATCAACACGGTCCCGGTCGGCCAGGCCGAGGCCGGGCGCGCGCTGGGACTGACGTTCGGCCAGATCCTCGGCCAGATCGTCCTGCCGCAGGCGCTGCGCTCCGTGGCGCCGCCACTGATCAGCACCCTGATCGCGTTGCTGAAGAACACCACGATCGCCGCGGGCTTCTCGGTCGCCGAGGCCGGCGCGATCCGGTCGTACCTCTCGGAACGAGGTGACAACCAGTTGATCGGCCTGCTGTGGGTCGCCCTGGGCTTCATCATCCTCGTCGCCGTACTTTCTCTCATCCAGCGGAGCCTGGAGAAGCGCTGGAGCGTGGCCCGATGAGCAGTGTCCTGTTCGACGTCCCCGGCCCCAAGGCGCGGATGCGCCACCGCATCTACGCGGTCATCGGCGTCGTCGCCATCGCCGCGTTCATCGCCTTCGTCGTCTACCGGTTCTACGACACCGGCCAGTTCACCGCGCGCAAATGGGAATGGCTCCAGTACCAGCAGGTTCAGATCGACCTGCTGAACGCGGTACTGGAAACGCTCCGGGCGTTCGCGGCGGCGGCGGTCCTCGCGCTGATCTTCGGTGCGGTCTTCGCGGCCGGGCGGCTCTCCGACCACGCCTGGATCCGGCGCATCTCCGGCGTGATCGTGGAGTTCTTCCGCGCCATCCCCGCGCTGATCCTGATGTTCCTGTTCTACTTCGGCCTCCCGGCCGTCGGCGTCCCGATGACGCCGTTCCTCGGCGTGGTCTTCGGTCTCACGCTGTACAACGGCTCGGTGCTCGCGGAGGTCTTCCGCGCCGGCATCCAGGCCCTGCCGAAGGGCCAGGCCGAAGCCGCGTACGCACTCGGCATGCGCAAGACCCAGGTGATGTTCACCGTCCTGCTGCCGCAGGCGATCCGGGCGATGCTGCCGACGATCATCAGCCAGATGGTGGTGCTCCTGAAGGACACCGCGCTCGGCTTCATCATCACCTTCCAGGAACTGCTGTACTACGCCCGCTACATCGGCACACAAGGCGAATTCGGTCGGCCGATCGTGCCGTCGACGCTGGTCGCGACCGGTATCTACATCTGCCTGTGCCTGCTGCTGACGGCGCTGGCGACGTATCTGGAGAAGCGCAACCGGCGCAGCAAGAAGCACATCGACCTGGACGAGAAGAAGGCCGAGGAGACCGGACTGGGAGCCGCCGCCTCCGCTTGATCTGTCCAGAAATCCGGAAGAGGCCCCGCCGCGCAGCGCGCGACGGGGCCTCTTGCTGTGCTCGCGCTTTGCCGAGGATGCGGCAGTGCCGCATCACCGGATTCCGCTGTGACCACAGCTATCCGCGGGTCGCCGGCTACATAACCCAAGCAAGTGTCGAGATAGGCCTCTTGGTCCTGTCGGGACAGCAGCCGCTCGGCTAGCGTCGGCCGTATGGCGGACCAGGCCGCGACGCTGCTCGAAGCGCTGCCGGACCTGGCGGGCAGGGCGGTCCTGGTCGTCGGGTGCGGTGATGGCCGCTATCCGCGCTTGTTCCGGCGAGAGGGCGCGCGCCGCGTGGTCGGTGTCGACGCGGATCAGGCCTCGATCGCAGCCGCGCAACGCGAAGAGGAACGCGACCCCGTCGGGATCTCGTACGAGGTCCACCAGCTCGTCCGGCTGCCGGTGATGGGGGCCTTCGACGTCGTCGTCGCTTTCCTGGAATCGCCGGCCCATCTCGGTCGCGTCGCCGCGAGCCTGGTGACGGGCGGGCTGCTGGTGGTCGTCGCCACGAACGGGCTCAACCTGGAAGAAAGCCTGCGCGACAACGGTTTCCAGGATCTCGTCCTGCGCCGCCACGAAAGCGGCGACGTGCACAGCGCCCGCAAGACGGGCTGAGTCGCGCACCCTGGTGTCGAGCCAGGCTGGCCGGGGCTATGAATCCCGGCCGGTCGCCGGACCGTGCGCGTCTGGCGGTATGGGAGACACGGACCCCACACCGCCGCACCGGTACGACGGAACAGGTTTCCCCGCCGTGCCGGGGCGTAGCGCGTGTGGGAGTCGAACCCACGTCACCGGGGTGAAAACCCGGTATCCATTCCGCTGGACCAACGCGCCTTGGCCTGGAACACAGTCCGGCACGCGTCGCGTACCGGACTGCTTCGTTCCAGAAAACAGGGTCACCGCAAAGAAAAAGCCGCCCGGTTCGGTTTCTCGAAGGGCGGCTCCACGTACGCGTCGTCCGGCTAGGACGGCGGCGTGGAGCCGTGTTTCTCTTCCATGCCAAGGAACATGGCGTAACAACGTCGCGTCATGTGTCCTCCTTGGTCGGTGTGCGGTAAGTGTGCGACAGGCGAGTGAGTGGGGGCAACCGATTAAAAGCCGTGAAGGCCTCCTTCCCTACTCTCAGGGTAGGGAAGGAGGCCTTCACGGACTTCCTCGTGACTACTTGTCCCGCCGGAACAGTTTGTTCCCCAGCCACACGATGGGGTCGTACTTCCGGTCCGCGACGCGCTCCTTCATCGGGATCAGCGCGTTGTCGGTGATGTGGATGCCCTCCGGGCACACGTCCGAGCAGCACTTGGTGATGTTGCAGTACCCGAGCCCGTGCTCCTCCTGCGCCTCGTCACGCCGGTCGGCGACGTCGAGCGGGTGCATTTCGAGTTCGGCGATCCGCATCAGGTACCGGGGCCCGGCGAAGGCCTCCTTGTTCTCCTCGTGGTCACGCACCACGTGGCAGGTGTTCTGGCACAGGAAGCATTCGATGCACTTGCGGAACTCCTGCGAGCGCTCGACGTCCACCTGCTGCATCCGGTACTCCCCCGGCTTCAGCTCCGGGGGCGGGGTGAACGACGGGATCTCGCGGGCCTTGGTGTAGTTGAACGACACGTCGGTCACCAGGTCGCGGATCACCGGGAACGTCCGCATCGGCGTCACGGTGATGACCTCGTCCTCGGTGAAGGTCGACATCCGCGTCATGCACAGCAACCGCGGCTTGCCGTTGATCTCCGCCGAGCACGAACCGCATTTGCCCGCCTTGCAGTTCCACCGCACCGCCAGATCCGAGGCCTGGGTGGCCTGCAACCGGTGGATGATGTCGAGGACGACCTCGCCTTCGTTGACCTCGACGCTGTAGTCCTGCAGTTCACCCGAATCGGCGTCGCCGCGCCAGACCCGGAAACTCGCCTTGTAGCTCATGCCGGACTCCCGGGGTGCGAAGTCAGTTCTTCGTCGGTGTAGTACTTCCCCAGCTCGGACAGTTCGAAAAGCTCCAGCAGGTCCTGCCGCAACGGGACCTGGGCCTTGACCTCGACGCCGATGTCCGGCACCACCGGGTTGTCGCCCGGAGTCGCCGAGCAGACCAGGAGTTTGTTGCGCCACTGGGCGTCCATGCCCGGATGGTCGTCCCGCGTGTGCCCGCCCCGGCTCTCGGTCCTGGTGAGCGCGGCCCTGGCGACGCATTCGCTGACCATCAGCATGTTCCGCAGGTCGACGGCGAGATGCCAGCCGGGGTTGAACTGCCGGTGCCCTTCGACGGTGACCCGCTTGATCCGCTCGCGCAGTTCCCCGAGCTTCTCCAGCGCCCGCTCGATCTCCTCCGCCTTGCGGATGATGCCGACCAGGTCGTTCATCGACTGCTGCAGTTCGGTGTGCAGGCTGTACGGGTTCTCCTCGACACCGTCACCCGGCGGGTCGAACGGCGCGAGCGCCATCGCCGCGGCGGCGTCCACATCGGACTGACTGACCTTCGGGCGGTCCTTCAGGTCCGCGACGTAGGACGCGGCGCCGAGGCCCGCACGACGGCCGAAGACCAGGAGATCCGACAGCGAGTTGCCGCCGAGCCGGTTCGAGCCGTGCATCCCGCCCGAGCACTCGCCGGCGGCGAACAGCCCCGGCACGCTCGACGACGCGGTGTCCGGGTCGACCTCGATCCCGCCCATCACGTAGTGACAGGTGGGGCCGACCTCCATCGGTTCCTTCGTGATGTCGACGTCGGCGAGTTCCTTGAACTGGTGGTACATCGACGGCAGCCGTTTGCGGATCTCCTCCGCGGGCAGCCTGCTGGCGATGTCGAGGAAGACCCCGCCGTGCGGCGATCCCCGGCCCGCCTTGACCTCCGAGTTGATCGCGCGCGCCACCTCGTCGCGCGGCAGCAGATCCGGCGTGCGGCGGTTCTTCTCCTGGTCGGTGTACCAGCGGTCGGCTTCCTCTTCGCTGTCCGCGTACTGCCCCTTGAAGACGTCGGGGACGTACTCGAACATGAACCGCTTGTCCTCGGTGTTCTTGAGGACCCCGCCGTCACCTCGGACGCCTTCGGTGACCAGGATCCCCTTCACACTCGGCGGCCAGACCATGCCCGTCGGGTGGAACTGGACGAACTCCATGTTGATGAGCGTCGCCCCGGCCCGCAGCGCCAGCGCGTGCCCGTCGCCGGTGTACTCCCACGAGTTCGAGGTGACCTTGAAGGATTTCCCGATACCGCCGGTCGCCAGCACCACCGCCGGCGCCTCGAACAGGATGAACCGGCCGCTCTCGCGCCAATACCCGAAGGCGCCGGAGATCCGGCCGTCTTCGGTCAGCAGCTCGGTGATCGTGCATTCGGCGAAGACCTTGATCCTCGCCTCGTAGTCGCCGGTCTCCTTGAAGTCCTCTTGTTGCAGCGAAACGATTTTCTGCTGCATCGTGCGGATCAGTTCGAGCCCGGTGCGGTCGCCGACGTGCGCCAGCCGCGGGTACGTGTGCCCGCCGAAGTTGCGCTGGCTGATCCGGCCGTCGGCGGTGCGGTCGAACAGCGCGCCGTAGGTCTCCAGTTCCCAGACCCGGTCCGGCGCCTCCTTGGCGTGGAGTTCGGCCATCCGCCAGTTGTTGAGGAACTTCCCGCCACGCATGGTGTCGCGGAAGTGCACCTGCCAGTTGTCGTTCGAGTTCGCGTTGCCCATCGACGCCGCGCAGCCGCCTTCGGCCATCACGGTATGCGCCTTGCCGAAAAGCGATTTGCACACCACCGCGACGCTGAAGCCGCGTTCACGGGCTTCGATGACCGCGCGGAGGCCGGCACCGCCGGCACCGATCACCACCACGTCGTAGCTGAGCCGTTCGACCTCGGTCATGAAAAGAGCCACCTCGAAGCTTGTCGCCGGGGACGGGAGATTCCCGCGCCGCTAGTTGATGAACCGCAGATCCGAAATCGCACCGCTCGCCACGAGCATCACGTAGAGGTCGGTCAGCACGAGCGTGCCGAGCGTCGTCCACGCCAGCGCCATGTGGCGGGTGTTGAGTTTCGTCACCTGGGTCCAGATCCAGTAGCGCACCGGATGTTTGGAGAAGTGCTTGAGCCTGCCGCCGGTCACGTGACGGCACGAGTGGCACGACAACGTGTACGCCCACAACAGGATCACGTTGCCGAGCAGCACGATGTTGCCGAGCCCGAAACCGAATCCGCCGGTCTTGCCGTGGAAGGCGGTGATCGCGTCGTAGGTGTTGACCAGCGAGACGACCACGGCCACGTAGAAGAAGTAGCGGTGGGCGTTCTGGATGATCAGCGGCAGCCGGGTCTCCCCGGTGTACTTCGCGTGCGGTTCGGCGACCGCGCAGGCGGGCGGCGAGAACCAGACGGCCCGGTAGTAGGCCTTGCGGTAGTAGTAGCAGGTCAGCCGGAAGCCCAGCAGGAACGGCAGGACCAGGAAGCCGAGCGGGATGAAGCCCGGCAGTTCGCCGATCCAGGCCCCGAAATGCCGGGAGCCTTCGACGCAGGATTCCGAGACACAGGGCGAATAGAACGGCGTCAGGTAGTGGTACTCGGGCACCCAGTACGCGGTGCGCACGAAGGACCTGATCGTCGCGTAGATGATGAAGGCGGAAAGGCCGAGGACGGTCAGCAGCGGGGACAGCCACCATCGGTCGGTGCGCAGCGTTTTTTCGGCGATCCGGGCCCGCGACGGTGCGCGGACCCCCGTACCCCGTCCGGCTCCCTGGCCGGCGGGGGCGCTCACCGCTGGTCGCGCTTGTAGCCGCCGACGCCTTCGTCATCGGCGCCGTGCCACAGCGCCGGGTCATAGGGCGTATCGGGAACTTGGACCCGATCGGCGGCCTTCGCCTGCGCGGGCACCGCGTTCGGGGTCGTGTCGAGGTCGGTCGCGTCGATGTCGAGCCGCTCGACGTCGTTCGCCAGGCGCCGTACCGCCGAGGCGTCGCCGTATCGGGACCGCAGCGCGCCGACGCACTGCCTCAGCTGACCGATGGCTCGCCGAAGCTCGGCGATCTCTGTGGTGGACATCGGTACCTCCCGATGGTCGGTTCGGTTGGCCGCTTGAGCCTTCGAGGGCAAGCGATTCCTCGCCATCCCGACTCTGCCGCGCGTTGTGCAATGTGACAAGTAGCACAGTAGAACCTAGGGGCGTGACGCAGGTCACGCGAGTCGATCTTCTGTATCGATTTTGATTCGGGCTTTCCCCTGAGCTACTGTGGCCACTGTCACGACCCAGCGACGTCAGCGTTGCCGTCCCGCGGACCACCACGACCAGTGATCCGGAGCCGGACAATGAGCACCGCCCCGAACGTCCACCCCATCATCGCCGAAGTCACCGAACGCGTCGCCGCCCGCAGCGCCGAAACCCGCGCCGCGTACCTCGAGCGCGTCGCCGCCGCCCACGAGGAAGGGCCGGTGCGGCGCGGCCTCGACTGCAGCAACCTCGCCCACGGCTTCGCCGCGATGGAAGGTGTCGACAAAGCGGCACTGCGCGCCGCGCGGGCGCCGGGAGTCGCGATCGTCTCGTCCTACAACGACATGCTTTCGGCGCACCAGCCGATGCAGGAGTACCCCGCGATGCTGAAGGGCTCGGTCCGCCAGGCGGGCGGCGTCGCCCAGTTCGCCGGTGGTGTACCCGCGATGTGCGACGGCGTCACCCAAGGCCGCCCGGGGATGGAACTGTCGCTGTTCAGCCGCGAGGTGATCGCGATGTCGACCGCGATCGCGCTGTCCCACGACATGTTCGACGCGGCGCTGCTGCTCGGCGTCTGCGACAAGATCGTCCCCGGCCTGCTGATCGGGGCGCTGTCCTTCGGGCACCTCCCGGCGATCCTCGTGCCCGCCGGGCCGATGAACTCCGGGCTGCCGAACAAGGAGAAGGCGCGCGTGCGCCAGCTCTACGCCGAGGGCAAGGCGACCCGCGAAGACCTCCTGGACGCCGAAGCGGCTTCGTACCACTCGGCGGGCACGTGCACCTTCTACGGCACCGCCAACTCGAACCAGATGGTCGTCGAGGTGATGGGCCTGCACCTGCCGGGCGCCAGCTTCGTGCAGCCGAACTCGCCACTGCGGCGGGTGCTCACCGAAGAGGCCGGGCGTCGCGTCGTGAAGCTCTCGCGCGGCGAGGAGTACACGCCGGTCTCGCGCGTGATCGACGAGAAAGCCGTCGTCAACGGCGTCATCGCGCTGCTCGCCACCGGCGGTTCGACCAACCACACGATGCACCTCGTCGCGATCGCCGCCGCCGCGGGCATCCAGCTGACCTGGGACGACTTCTCCGATCTGTCGTCGGTGATCCCGCTGCTGGCCCGCGTGTACCCGAACGGCAGTGCGGACATCAACCACTTCCACGCCGCCGGGGGTATCCAGTTCCTGGTCGGCACGCTGCTCGACGCGGGTCTGCTGCACGAGGACGTCCAGACCGTAGCCGGACCGGGCCTGCACCGCTACCGGCAGGAGCCGATCCTTTCCGAAGGCGAGCTGGTCTGGCGCGACGTCCCGACGCGCAGCCTCGATGAGGACGTCTTGCGCCCCGCGTGGCGGCCGTTCGCCGCCGACGGCGGGCTGCGGATGGTCGCGGGCAACCTCGGCCGCGCGGTGATCAAGGTGTCCGCGGTGGCACCGGAACACCGGATCGTGCAGGCCCCCGCGCGGGTCTTCACCGACCAGAAGTCCTTCAAGGACGCTTTCGAGGCCGGCGAGCTGGACCGCGACGTCGTCGTGGTCATCCGCCAGCAGGGCCCGCGGGCCAACGGCATGCCGGAACTGCACGGGCTCACCCCGGCGCTGGGGGTGCTGATGGACCGCGGGCACCAGGTGGCGTTGCTCACCGACGGCCGGATGTCGGGCGCGTCGGGCAAGATCCCCGCGGCGATCCAGGTGACCCCGGAAGCCGCCGCGGGCGGCCCGATCGCGCGGATCGCCGACGGCGACGTCGTCCGCCTCGACGCCAAGGCCGGGACGCTCGACGTCCTCGTGGGTGACGAAGAACTCGCCCGTCGTGAACTGGTGGACTCCCCGCCTTCGGAGGCATCCTGGACCGGCACCGGCCGGGAGCTGTTCGCGGCGCTGCGCCGCGCGGTCGGCCCCGCCGATCAGGGCGCGAGCGTGTTCGGACCGCTCACGCCGGAACACTTCGGCGCTCCGGCGCACACGTTGACCCCTGTGGAGGTAACCCAGTGACCACCGGCGCCGACCTGCTCGGCCTGTCCCCCGTGATGCCCGTCGTCGTGCTCGACGACGCCGCCGACGCCGTGCCCACCGCGCGGGCCCTGCTCGCGGGCGGGATCGGCGTGATCGAGCTGACCCTGCGCACCCCGGCGGCACTCGCCTCGATCGAGCGGATCGCCGCGGAGGTCCCGGAGATCGTCATCGGCGCCGGGACCGTCACGGCGCCCGAACACGCCAAGCAGGCGGCCGACGCCGGTGCGAAGTTCCTGGTGACCCCTGGCTGCACGGACGCCGTGCTGGACGCCGCGTTCGACACCGGCCTGCCGTTCCTGCCGGGCGCGAGCACGGTTTCGGAGGCGATGCGGCTGGCCGAACGCGGGCTGACCGCGCTGAAGTTCTTCCCCGCCGAGGCCAGTGGCGGCGTGGCGTACCTGAAGTCGATCGGCGGGCCGCTGCCCGGGCTGAAGTTCTGCCCGACCGGCGGGATCACCGTGAAGACCGCACCGGACTATCTCGCGCTGTCCAATGTGGGCTGCATCGGCGGTTCCTGGCTGACGCCGAAGGATGCCTTGGCCGCCAAGGACTTCGGGAAGATCGAGGCGTTCGCGGCGGAGGCTTCGAAGCTCTGATCCGTGTTGTGAAGGCCACCTTCGCGAAGGTGGCCTTCACTGCTTTCAGAGCGGGAGCTGGTACTGGATGAAGCCCCGGTTGACCGCGACCCGGTCGTACAGGCGGCGCGCCGTCGCGTTGGATTCCTTGGTGTGCCAGTAGACCCTGCCGCACTCGCGGGAACGCGCCCAGTCGGCGACGGCCTCGATCAGCGCCCGCGCGACCCCCTTGCCGCGGGCTTCCGGCGCGGTGAACAGATCCTGCAGGTAACAGACGTCGGTGAGCGCGGAAGTGCTGGGGTGCACCAGGAAATGCACGATCCCGACGAGCTCGCCGCCCACGTGGGCACCGAGCGCGTGCATCCGCTCCCCCGTTTGGAACTCGCGCCAAGCCCGGTCGTAGACCTCTTGCGGCGCAACACGTTCGTAGAAGGCGATGTACGCGCGGAACAGGCCTTCCCAGGCTTCGCGGTCTTCAGGCTTCAAGGGCTCGATGGTGATCATGTTCGTCCTCCCAGTGATCACCCGAGCCTAGGGTTTCCCCGCCGTCCCGCGTGTGGCCACTCACGCGGTAAAGCGGGCTGCCACTCCCGTCAGCTGACGGCTTGCTTCACCAGGGCGGCGATGCGCTGCTCCACGTCGGGCGTGACGCCTGTCAGCGCGAAGGCGGTCGCCCACATCGCGCCGTCGTCCAGCTGAGCCGCGTCGTTGAAGCCGAGCGTCGCGTACCGCGTCTTGAACTTGGCCGCGGGCTGGAAGAAGCAGACGAGCTTGCCGTCCAGCGCGTAGGCGGGCTGGCCGTACCAGAGTTTCGGCGCGAGCATCGGGGCGTTGGCCTTCACGACGGTGTGGACCAGCTCCGCCAGCGCCCGGTCCTCATCGGACATCTCGGCGATCTTCGCGATCACGTCCTGCTCCGCGGCCGCCGCTTTGTCGGCGGCCGAGCTGCGACGCGCCGCCTTCTTCATGTCCTGGGCGTGTTCCTTCATCGCGGCCTTCTCTTCGGCCGAGAATCCTTCGTAGGTCGTGGTCATGGCGTTTTCTCCAAGGTAGGCGGCGAGCGGGGGCATCCGGAAGTGGCACATCAGGACTGGGCGGCGAGCGCCGAGGTCTCCCAGGCGAAGCCGTCCGGGTCGGTGAACGGGGCGGCGCCGCAGATCGCGATACGGTGCGAGCCGGTGCCCTCCGGGGCGACGCCGGCGTCCTTGGCCAGGGCCTTGCGCCGGTACAGCGCCAGCTTGATCGCGTCCGATCCGGACTCGAACTCGACGTACATGCGGCCGAAGCTCTTCCCGACGGTGAGACCGTGCTCGACGTAGAACTTCTTGCTCGCGGCCACATCGGCGACGCCCAGCAGCAGCACGATGGCGTCGATCTCGCGGGTGGCAGGCGCGGTGTTCTTCTTCGCCGAGGTGGCGATCTTCCAGATCGCGCCGTCCGGAGCCTGGACGGTTCCGCCGTAACCCCACATCGACTTCGTGGCGGGCTTGATCACGGTCGCCCCGGCGGCGACGGCGGCGTCGATGAGCGCGTCCGCGTTGGCGGGTTGGGAGACCGTGAGGGAAAGGGTGTAGCCGCGGAAGCCGGTGGACGGCTCCTGCGACGCCCGGAAGCGAAGCTCGGAGCCGAGCCCGAAGGCGGTGGTGTAGAAGCGTTCGGCGGCCTCGGTGTCGGCCACTTCGAGGGTGATGGCGTCGATGAAGTTCATGCCGGTAACGCTATTTCGCGGCGGGCTTCCGGCGCTTCTCGATTCCTGATCGGTCGTATCGGCGCTGTTCAGAGGCTTGGCGGAGGGTGATCTGGGCTGTGCGGGGTTCCCGTGGCGGCAGGCCCGTGGTCACCGGGGTCGTGAGTGGCGTTTCGGGTTCTAACCCGAAACGCCACTCACGACCACCCCGGCCCATGCCTCACGTGACCGATCAGACGACACGCGTGATCGCCCGGGAACGCAAAACACCGGCCGCGCGGGCAAGTGTGCCCGTACGGCCGGTGAGTGGCTGTGGTGCGGAAGCTCAGTCGAGGGTGGCGTCGTCCAGCAGTGCCGATTCGGCGCCGAACTCGCGGAGTTCGTCGCGGATCACGGTGTAGGCCAGCCCTTGGGGATAGCCCTTGCGGGCGAGGAAGCCCAGCAGGCGGCGGATCGCCGTCTGCTCGTCGACGTTGCCCAAGGAGCGCATGCGCTTCCGTACCAGCTCTCGGGCGCGCTGCTCCTCTGCCTCTCGGTCCACCTCTTCGGCGGCCTGGACGGCGATATCCCCATCGATTCCTTTGCGTTTGAGTTCGGCTACGAGGGCGGTCCGTGCCAGGCCCATGTTGGCATGGCGGGAACGCACCCACATCTCGGCGAACTCGGCGTCGTTGATGAGCCCTGCCTGGTCCAGCTTACCGAGCAGGGTCTCCGTCGTCTCCTCGTCGAAGCCCTTGCGCTTGAGGGCCTGACGCAGTTCCTCCGTGGAACGCGGGCGCGCGGCCAGGAGATCGAAGCAGATCTCCTTGGCCTTCTTCCTCCGCTCGTCCGGCGGCAGCTCCGCCGGATCCACTTTGGGCGCACGCATTCAGCTCTCACTCCAGTCGAAACGGTCAATCGGCGACTTCACCCCGGTTGCGGGGCTCCGGAACTCAGAAGTCGACCGGCGCGGGGGCGGCTTCGGCGTCGACGGCGGCACCGATGCCGAGCTTCTCCTTGATGCGCTTCTCGATCTCGTTGGCGATGTCCGGGTTGTCCAGCAGGAACTTGCGGGCGTTCTCCTTGCCCTGGCCGAGCTGGTCGCCCTCGTAGGTGTACCAGGCGCCGGACTTGCGCAGGATGCCCTGGTCGACACCCATGTCGATCAACGAACCCTCGCGGGAGACACCCTTGCCGTAGAGGATGTCGAACTCGGCCTGCTTGAAGGGCGGCGCGACCTTGTTCTTCACGACCTTGACGCGGGTGCGGTTGCCGACGGGCTCGCCGCCGTCCTTCAGCGTCTCGATCCGGCGGACGTCCAGGCGGACCGACGCGTAGAACTTCAGCGCCTTACCACCGGTCGTGGTCTCCGGGGAGCCGAACATGACGCCGATCTTCTCGCGCAGCTGGTTGATGAAGATCGCGGTGGTGCCGGAGTTGTTCATCGCACCGGTCATCTTCCGCAGCGCCTGGCTCATCAGCCGGGCCTGCAGACCGACGTGGTTGTCACCCATCTCGCCCTCGATCTCGGCGCGCGGCACGAGCGCGGCGACCGAGTCGATGACCAGGATGTCGAGCGCGCCGGAACGGATCAGCATGTCCGCGATCTCGAGCGCCTGCTCACCGGTGTCCGGCTGGGAGACCAGCAGCGCGTCGGTGTCGACGCCGAGCTTCTTGGCGTACTCCGGGTCCAGCGCGTGCTCCGCGTCGATGAACGCGGCGATGCCGCCGTTCTTCTGCGCATTGGCGACCGCGTGCAGGGCGACGGTGGTCTTACCGGAGGACTCCGGACCGTAGATCTCGATGACGCGACCGCGGGGCAGGCCGCCGATCCCGAGCGCGACGTCGAGTGCGATGGCACCGGTGGGGATGACCTCGATCGGCGCGCGGCCCTCTTCGCCGAGGCGCATGACCGAGCCCTTGCCGTACTGCTTGTCGATCTGGGCGAGGGCCAGTTCGAGCGCCTTGTCCTTGTCGGGTGCTGCTGGTGCCATGGAGTCCACCTCGTTGGTTGAGCCGGGTAGGGCTTGATTCAGTTCTGAGCTGTCGGGTCCGACGCTACGGGCGACCACCGACAATTCCAGGCCTCGCGCCCAAGCTGTGGATCGCTGACCCCGTTGTGGACAACACCATAGACGAACGTGTGTTCGAGGCCGTCGCCGACACGCCGTTGCGCTAGGGTTCTTGCCCGTTCTTCGAGGTCAGCGCCGCTCGGGCGGGATCTCGAAGGCGTCGCAGACCGCCCGCCAGACGTCCTTGGCCGAGGTTCCCGCGTCGAGGGCCTGTTCGACGGTCCGGCCCCCGAGTTCGCCGAAGACGTGATCCCTGGAGAGGGTTTCCGCACGTCCTGGACCGAATTCGTCGGCCATCAGCCGCCGGAAGACCGTGATACGCATCAAGCGGAGTCTAGCCCGGGCACTAGGCGGGAAACGCGTGAAGGCCCCCTTCACGCGGCTGAGCCGAGGGAAGGAGGCCTTCACGCGCGAAAAGGGGGCTATTCGCCCGGCTGGACGCTCTTCTCGAAGTAATCGGCCAGCTCACCCGGCGTCGGGGTCTGTCCTTCGGCAGGCACCTGGTAGATGAAGCCGACCAGCGGCCGGTCGGTCACGGTGAACACCAGCACGGCGGCGTTCCGCCCGGCGGCCGAGGAGTACTGGCCTTCCAGCGCGTTGCCGGCCCACTTGGCCTCGGTGCGGTCCCCGCCCGCCGACTTGAGCAGCCCGTCGGTGTAGGCCTTGAGCTTCTCCGCCGAGTCGCTCTGCAGATAGGTCACCTGGGTCCCGGCGCGGCCCGGCGCGGAGCAGGTCGACGTCACACCGAGGTCTTCCGCCGGTTTCGCCGGCCCGTTGCCCATGCCGGGTTTGCAGTCCCCGGTGTCGGCGATCTTCCCCGCGAGCTGGCGCAGGCATCCGGTGAGGCCCTTGTCGTCGGCCGCGCCGGGCACCTTGCACTCGTCGGCCGTGTACGTCGTCGCCGAAGAGGACGTCAGGAAGAACGTGAGCCCGGCGGCGAGCAGCACGACGACGGCCACGATGGCGCCGATGACGAGCGGCTTCTTCTTGCTCGCGGGCGCCTTCTCGGCGGTGGCCTGCCCGGCGAGGGAGTACGTCGGGAAATTCGTCGGCGCGGGCTGCTGCGCCTGCTGCGGGCCGCTGTTCGGATAACCCGACTGGGGGAAGCCGCCGGACTGGCCGGGGCCCCCGCCCGAGTAGCCGGGGATCGACGCGACCTGCTGCGGCGGCGCATACGGTCCCGACGCGCCGGGGCCGACCTGATGCGCCCCGGTTCCCGCCGCGACCTGCCCTTCGACACCCTGCGTCCGCGAGCTGATGCCGTCGGAAGCGACGTGCTGGGCGCCGAGCGCCACCGCGGTCTCGGGCTGGTCGAGGCTGCCGGGGACGACGCCGAGCTTCTCCGCGATCAGGCTGCCGACCAGCGGGAGACGGCTCGAACCGCCGACGAGGTAGATACCGGCGAGCCGGTCGGGGGTCATCCCCGCCGAGCGGACCACCCGCGACATCAGCTCGACACTGCGCAGCATCGACGGCCGCACCAGCGCTTCGAGTTCGCCTCGCGTGACGAGGACGTCCTCGAACGGCTCCGGCATCGGGACCTCGGTCTGCGGGTGCCGCGAAAGGGCTTCCTTCGCCGCCTTCACGTCCTCCTGCAGCGCGCGCCGCGTACGGCGGTCCGGAGTGGACTCGGGCCGCAAAACCCGCTGCCAGCGCTGGGGGTCCCTGTGCGAGACCTCGCGGCCGACGTGCACCAGCAGCGCCTGGTCGACGTCGAGACCACCGAGGTCGGGAAGGCCGTCTTCGGCGACGACGGTGAAGCCGCCGTTCGGGGTCGCGCCGACGATCGCGACGTCGAAGGTGCCGGCACCGAGGTCGTACACGGCGAGCGCCTGCCCCGGCGCGAGCGTCTTGCCGGGGAACGACGCGAAATGCGCGGCCGCGGCGACCGGCTCGGGGACGAGCACGATGTTGCCGCCCATCCCGGCGAGCCGGGCGGCGGACAGCAGCACGTTGCGGCGGGTCTGTCCCCACTGCGCGGGGTGGGTGAGCCGGACCTCGTCGGGCAGTTCGCCGCCGAGCTGGCGGGTGGTCTCGTCGAGGACGCGGCGCAGGATCGCGGCCAGCACCTCGGTGACCGGGATGACGTCCGTGCCCAGCAGGAGCGTCTGCTCGTCGATCCGGCGTTTGGGGTTGGGCTCGAAGCGGGTCGGGTCGAGCCGCGCACGGCGTTCGGCGTCGCGGCCGACCATGATCGTGCCGTCCTCGGTGGCGAACACCGCGGACGGCATGTTGGCCGAACCGTCGACCTCGACCACCCGCGGCGGCCTCCCGTGCGCCGATAGGACGGCCACGGTGTTGGACGTCCCGAGGTCCACCGACAGGATCCGCACAGCTCATACCCCTTCAACAGACGAACGGCGACCGCCCCAAGTACCGATCCGGCCGCGCTGGCCGTGATGCTCCCATGAGCGAGGTCACCGCACGTGCGGAACCCGCCGATCTCGTCCCGACCGGGTGCCTCGTCACAGCCCTCGGAGCGAAACTGTCGGTGGTCCGGCGCACTATGGAGGGCGTGGCAGACGTACTCGACCTCTTCTCCCCCGCGACCAGGGACTGGTTCACCGGGGCCTTCGCCGCGCCCACCCGCGCGCAGGAGGGGGCGTGGCGAGCCGCGCACGCGAAGGAACACGCGCTGGTCGTGGCCCCGACAGGCTCCGGTAAAACGCTGTCGGCCTTCCTCTGGGCACTGGACAGGCTGTCGGTCGAGCCGCCGCCGTCCGAGCCGCGGAAACGCTGCCGCGTCCTCTACGTCTCGCCGCTGAAGGCGCTCGCGGTCGACGTCCAGCGCAACCTGAGGGCACCGCTGGCGGGCATCTCGCAGGCCTCGCGACGGCTGGGGCTGCCGGTGCCGGACATCGGCGTCGGCATGCGCACGGGTGACACCACGGCCGCCGAGCGGCGCTCGTTCGGCAAGAACCCGCCGGACGTGCTGGTCACCACGCCGGAGTCGCTGTTCCTCATCCTCACCTCCTCCGCCCGCGATTCGCTGCGCGGCGTGGAGACGGTGATCATCGACGAGGTCCACGCGGTCGCGGGCGGCAAACGCGGCGCGCATCTGGCCTTGTCCCTGGAGCGGCTCGACGCGTTGCTGGAGAAGCCCGCCCAGCGGATCGGGCTGTCGGCGACGGTCCGGCCGATCGACGAGGTCGCCTCGTTCCTGGCCGGTGGCAGGCCGGTCACCATCGTCCAGCCGAAGCTCGCGAAGACGATCGAGGTCCGTGTCGAGGTCCCGGTCGAGGACATGTCCAATCTCGACGGTCCTCAGGGGCCGAAGCAGAACGAAGACCTCGACGCGGGCCTCGCGCGGTTGCCGGGCTCGCTGGAGGACATCGACGGCGCACCGCGGCGGCCGTCGATCTGGCCCGCGGTGGAGGAGCGGGTCCTCGAACTGATCCAGGCGCACCGGTCGACCATCGTGTTCGCCAACTCGCGGCGGCTCACCGAGCGGATGACGGCCCGGCTCAACGAACTCGTGGCGGAACAGAGCGAGCTGGAGCCGGATCAGCGGTATCCGGCCGAGGCGATCGGCCAGTCCGGGCTCACCACCGGCGCGGCCCCGGTGATCGCGCGGGCGCACCACGGCTCGATGTCGCGTGAGCAGCGCACGCATGTGGAAGAGGAGCTCAAGTCCGGACGGCTGGCGTGTGTCGTGGCGACGTCCTCATTGGAACTGGGCATCGACATGGGCGCGGTCGATCTCGTCGTGCAGATCGAGGCGCCGCCGACGGTCGCTTCGGGCCTGCAGCGGGTCGGCCGGGCCGGGCACCAGGTCGGCGCGGTGTCGAGCGGGGTGATGTTCCCGAAGTTCCGTGGCGACCTCGTCTCCTGCGCGGTGGTGGCGGAACGGATGGCGTCCGGGGCGATCGAGGCGGTCCGGTATCCGCGGAATCCGCTGGACGTGCTCGCGCAGCAGATCGTGGCGATGGTGGCGCTCGAATCGTGGACGGTGGACGAACTCGCCGCACTGGCCCGCCGCGCAGCGCCGTTCGCGTCCCTGCCGGACGACGCGTTGCTGGCCGTGCTCGACATGCTCGCCGGCCGGTACCCCAGCGAGGAGTTCGGTGAACTGCGCGCCCGGATCACCTGGGACAGGGTCAGCGGCGAGCTGCACGGCCGCCCGGGTTCGCAGCGGCTGGCAGTGACCTCGGGCGGCACGATCCCCGACCGCGGCCTGTTCACCGTGATGACGCCGGGCGGCGACGACAAACCCGGGTCGCGGGTGGGCGAGCTCGACGAGGAGATGGTCTACGAGTCCCGCGTCGGCGACACGATCCTGCTCGGCACCTCCTCCTGGCGGGTCACCGACATCACCCACGACCGGGTGATCGTGGTCCCCGCGCCGGGTGAGCCCGCCCGGATGCCGTTCTGGAAGGGCGACGCCCCGGGCCGTCCGCTGGAACTGGGGCGGGCGCTGGGCGCGTTCGTCCGCGAACTGTCCACTTCGGAGCCCTCGGCGGCCAGGGAACGCGCCGCCGTCGCCGGGCTGGACGAGTACGCCTGCGACAACCTACTGGCGTACCTGGAAGAGCAGAAGTCGGCCACCCGGCATGTGCCGAACGACAAAACCGTGCTCCTGGAACGGTTCCGCGACGAGCTGGGCGACTGGCGCGTCATCCTGCACTCGCCGTTCGGCGCGCAGGTCAACGCGCCGTGGGCGCTCGCGATCGCGGCCCGGCTGCGGGAGAACCGCGGGGTCGACGCCCAGGTGGCGCATTCCGACGACGGCATCGTGCTACGGCTGCCCGAGGCACTGGACATGGACGGCGCCGAGGTCACCATCGGGGTCGAAGACGTGTTGCTCGATCCGGAAGAGGTCGAGCAGCTGATCGTCGCCGAAGTCGGCGGCTCCGCGCTGTTCGCCGCACGGTTCCGGGAATGCGCGGCGCGGTCGCTGCTGCTCCCCCGCCGGGATCCGCGCCGCCGCACCCCGCTGTGGCAGCAACGACAGCGCGCGTCCCAGCTGCTTTCGGTCGCGGCCAAGTACGAGCGGTTCCCCGTGGTGCTGGAAGCGATGCGGGAAGTCCTGCAGGACGTGTACGACGTCGGCGGGCTGCGCGAACTGATGGCCGACGTCCGGTCCCGGAAGGTCAAGCTGGTCGAGGTCGAGACGCCGTCCGCGTCCCCGTTCGCGCGCAGCCTGCTCTTCGGCTACGTCGGGATGTTCCTGTACGAGACGGACGCCCCGCTCGCGGAACGGCGCGCGGCGGCGCTGGCACTGGATTCGACGCTGCTGGCCGAACTGCTGGGCACCGAGGCGATCCGGGAACTGCTGGACGCCGAGGTCGTCGCCGAAGTGGAGCGCTCCCTGCAGCGGCTCGACCCGGACAGGCACGCCCGCAACGCCGAAGACGCCGCGGATCTGTTGCGGTTCCTCGGCGATCTCTCGATCGAGGAGGCCGCCGCGCGCGGGATCCAGCGGGAATGGCTGGAAGAGCTGGAAGCCGCGCGACGGGTGATCCGGGTGCGTATCGGCGGCGGCGAGCGGTTCATCGCGATCGAGGACGCGGGCCGGGTGCGGGACGCGCTGGGCACCGCGCTGCCGGTCGGTGTGCCGGAGGCGTTCACCGAACCGGTCGAGGATCCGGTCGGAGACCTGCTTTCCCGCTATTCGCGAAGCCGTGGCCCGTTCAGCGCCCGCCAAGCCGCCAAGCGGTTCGGGCTCGGGACGGCCGTGGTCACCGGCGTGCTGGACAGGCTGACCGCGCAGGGCAGGCTGGTCCGGGGCGAGCTGAGCCCGGTCGGGCATCCGGAAACCCACGGCGTCGGCATCGAGTTCTGCGACGCGTCGGTGCTGCGCAGGCTCCGGCGGGCGTCGCTGGCCCGGCTGCGGGCGGAGGTCGAGCCGGTCGAACCGGCGGCGTTGGGCCGGTTCCTGCCCTCGTGGCACGGTATCGGCGCGCGGGTGCGGTCGGCTCCGACGGCGGACGACGTGCTGTCCGTGGTCGAGCAACTGGCCGGGGCCCCGCTGCCGGCGAGCGCGGTCGAGTCCCTGATTCTGCCGAGCAGGCTGCCCGGCTACACCCCCTCACTGCTGGACGAGCTCACCACGGCGGGCGAGGTCACCTGGTGCGGCTGCGGTTCCCTGTCCGGCGGGGACGGCTGGCTGGCGCTCGCGCCCACGGACGTCGCCGATCTGCTGTTGCCGGATCTCGACGACGACCTGCCCTCCGGTCCGCTCCACGAAGCCATTCTGTCCACTTTGGAGGGTGGGGCGCAGTTCTTCCGCCAGCTGGTGGATCGCGCGTCGCCGTTGGTCGAGACCCCACCCAACGACGGCGAAGTCGTGGCGGCACTGTGGGATCTCGTGTGGGCCGGGCTGGTCACCGGGGACACGCTGGGCCCGCTGCGGGCGCAGGTCTCCGGCTCCGGCGCGGCGCACAAACCACGGCGGCAGGCTCCTCGCGGCCGGTACGCACGGCTTCGAGCCGGGCGCCCGGCGATGCCTTCGCGCACCGGGCCGCCGACGGTCGCGGGACGCTGGGCCCTGACCCCCGATCGCGAACCGGATCCGACCAGGCGCGCGCACGCGCGGACCGAGGCCTTCCTGGAGCGGCACGGCGTCCTCACCCGCGGAGCTCTCGACACCGAGCGCGTGACGGGCGGTTTTTCCGGGATCTACAAGGTTTTGCGCGGGATGGAGGATTCGGGCCAGGTCGTCCGGGGGTACGTGGTCGAAGGGCTCGGCGCGGCGCAGTTCGCGGCGAAGGGCGCCGTCGACAGGCTGCGCGCGCAATCCGGGAACCAGCGCACGACCACCGAAGGCGCCGTCGTGCTCGCCGCCGCGGATCCGGCCCAGCCCTACGGTGCCGCGTTGCCGTGGCCCGCCGCGACGGGTGACACGAAGCACCGCCCGGCAAGGAAAGCGGGCGCGCTGGCGGTGCTCGTGGACGGTGTCCCGGCGATGTACGTCGAGCGGGGCGGCCGGTCGCTGCTGAGCTTCACCGAGGATCAGGAGACGTTGCGGTCGGCCGCGCGGGCGCTGTCCACGGCCGTGCGGGAGGGCTGGCTCGGGCAGCTCGCGGTCCAGAAGGCCGATGGCGAGGTGGCGCTCACTTCGGAGCTTTCGACCGTCCTCCAGGAGGCCGGTTTCCGGGCGACTCCCAAGGGACTGCGCCTGCGGGCCTAGAATCACCGCTCAGGCCTGCGGAAAAGGACGTTCGAACATGGTGATGCGCGACCTGCGCTACTTCGGGGATCCCGTGCTCAAGACCGTATGCGACCCGGTCACGACATTCGACAAGAAGATCGAGTCACTGGTGACCGATCTGATGGACGGGGTGAAACCGGCCGGGCGTGCGGGGCTGGCGGCGCCGCAGATCGGGGTCGGGCTGCGGGTGTTCAGCTACGACGTGGGCGGGCTGAGCGGATACGTGATCAACCCGGAGATCGTCGAACTGTCCGAGGAGACGCACGAGATCGGCGAGGGCTGTCTGTCGGTGCCGGAGCTGTGGTTCCCGGTGGTGCGCGCGAAGCACGCCGTGGTGCGCGGTGTCGACCTGCGCAACGAGCCCGTCGAGGTCGAAGGCGTCGACGTGCTCGCCCAGTGCCTGCAGCACGAGACCGATCACCTCGACGGCAAGCTGTACCTGGAGCGGCTCACTCCCGAGCGCAAGAAGCGCGCACTTGGCGAGGCGCGGGGCAAAGACTGGTTCTGGAACCGCTGACCCCGTCCCGCATTTCGTCCTCTGGATGCGGTGGTTGGTAGCGCGAACTACCGCATCCAGAGGACTAAACGCGGGGGTCGGGGAGCGGGAAGCGCAGGGTGCCGGAGTCGCCGGCGACGCGTTCGGGGCGGAGCCCCACGCGGACGGCGGTGCGGTACAGGGAATCGTCGCCGGGCAGGCAGACGGCGGTGAGCTCGCGCTCCCCCTTGGCCAGGGCGAGCGTGGCGAGGCGGGCCAGCAAAGCCGTGCCGATGCCTTGGCGCTGCCAGGAATCCTCGACCAGGAGCGAGACTTCGGCCGCGCCGCCGTCGGCCGCCGGGATCAGCTGACCGAGGCCGATCACGTCGCGGCCGCAGACCGCGAGCAGGCTGATCCCGCGCGGCGGCATCAGGAGCCGGTGCAGCCAGCGACGCGGTACGGCACGCATTCCGGTGTGATAGCGGTGGAAGAGCGTCGTCATCGAGCATCTCTGATGCAGCGCGGACACCGCTTCCGCGTCACCCGGGACTCCCTTGCGCAGGACGACCGCGGCGCCGTCGGGCCGGTCGAGCACGATCGGGCCGGTCACGTTGTCGCGGACGGCGGCGATCAGGCCGGTCAGCGCGACGGCGCGGCTCAATTCCAGCTCGACGAACGGCGACCACCGGCGGCGGGCGACGAACGCGGCGCCGTCCCCCGCGGGGAACACCGCCCGGTGCCCGCCTTCCGTGCGGGCCGGGTTCGACTCGATCGACGGGACCTTCGTGACGACGTCGGCCGCCAGGACACCGCGGAGCACCTCCGCGAGGCCATCGGGTTCCTCGACGGCACGTTTGGCCGCGGTGAGGGTCGCGGTGGCCGGATCGACCAGTTCCGCCAGATCGGCGTCGACGACGGCGGAGCATTCGCATCCTTCGTCGCGGATCGCGTCGATGAGCAGCTGCCGTGGCAGCCCGGTGGCCGGCCGCAGGACGATCTCGTCGAGCACGCCGCCGGGCACCGGCAGCACCGACAGCCCGAGGATGTTGCACTCGAGGTCGGCCAGCCGGATCGCGATCCTGGCCAGCGTGCCGGGCCGGTCGTCGACGCGGATCCGGACACGCCAGGCCGAAGCGGCCGCCGTCTCTTCGCCGGGATGGACCAGGGTGGGCCGGACTCGATAGGTCTCCATGGCCTCAACGGTCCCGGCCGGTTGTTGCCTGCCCACGGCGCGGGTGTTTCGCTCAGGTCAGCGTTCGACGCCGCCGCGCAACCGGGGCGAAACACTCAGCGGGGCGTGAGCACGCTGAACTCGTTGCCCTCCGGATCCACCAGGGACACGGCGCCTTGTCTCGCCGTACCGCGCCCTAGCGCGCCCAGCCCCAGCAGACGCCGGACCTCGGCCGCCCGGCTCCCGCCCGGCCGTGGCGCGATCTCGAAGCGCAGCCGGTTCCGCTCCACCTTGTCCTCTTTCGTGGCGAGGAACTCGACCCAGGGACCGCGACCGTCCGGCGGCCGCAGGCCTACGATCGTCTCTTCCCGGACGCCGATCTCCCAGCCCAGCGCGGCCGCCCAGAACCGCGCGAGCCGCTCCGGGTCGAGGGCGTCGACGACGACCGCGGCGATCGCACCGGTGCCCTCGTACTGCTCTCGCGGCTCGAGGACGCAGAACTCGTTGCCCTCCGGATCCGCGAGCACCACCCACGGCACCCGTTTCTCCTCCGGCGGGCCTTGGCCGACGTCGATGTGCCGGGCGCCGAGGGACAGCGCACGGTCCACCAGCTCGGCCTGGTGCCCGGGCGAACGGCTCGCCAGATCCAGATGCAGCCGGTTCTTGCGGCCTTTGGGCCGCGTTTCGGAACGGAACGCCGGCTCGAACGGCGCGTCCCAGCTGAACAGCCCTTCCCAGAAACCCGCCAGATCCCTGGGAAGGGCCGAATCGAAGACCAGGTTCACCAGATGTGCCACCACACCGTGAACCTAGACGGCACCACCGACACTTTCCTTGTCGTAGGTGAACCCGCGACCGCTATCGACGTCGGCAGGGCGCTCGCCGCTCAAGCACGTCACGCTAAGCGGAAGGGGCGACCTGCCACCGCGATAGCGGGGCCTTCGGCCGGGCGGGTTCACGTGTTCGGTCGCTCTACAGGCACATCTTCAGCTCCGTCGACCCGCTCTTGACCGGTTTGGCTTCCCCACCGACCGGTCATCGGGTCGCGAGCCGCAGAAGGGCCCAGAGTTGTCCCGCCATGTCCTGGTCTCCGCTGACCGTCACCGCCGTCGGACCCGCCCGGCCCCAGAGCCAGCGGTAGATCTTGTCCGGCTTCCCGGTGATCAGATCGTCCGCGCGCTGGGCTTCGTCGGCCGAGCACCGCCAGGCGACCGTTTCCGTGGGGCCGGCCCTGGCGATCCAGGTGTGGCCCGCGGTGCGGACGCCGACGGATCCGGTCTTGGTGCCGGACAGCCCGAGCAACGGCAGCCGCTGCCCGAACCAGAGCACCAGGGCCTCGTCGATCCCGTCGACCGCCACGTCTTCGGGGATCTCCGACACCTCCCGGCCGGCCGCGCTCTCCGCGTCGATCCGGTGGATCGTCGTCTCGTGCGCCATCCGGCGCCGCCAGAACCCGTAACTGCGGTCCGCGGGCCACCAGGTCGGCGCCAGTTCGTCCGGATCGTGCGCGGACAGCTCGGCGACGAGCTCGTCCCGGCCCTCGCGGAAGTACTCCTCCAGGGTCTGCCCCGGCCCCGGTTTGCGCTGCCAGTGCTCCGGACGCCGCCCGTCGGCGATCCAGCGACGGGTGACCCGGTACACGCTGCCCACGTGCCGGAGGACCTCACCGAGTGTCCAGCCGGGGCAGGTGGGGACCGGCGCGTCGGCGGACGCGGTGTGCGCCACTTGAGCCATCAGCTCGGTTTCGGCGCCGATCACCTCCAGGAACCTGCCCTGGTCGATCATGGCCTGCCCGGCCATCGGGCACCCCCTCTCCGTGGAGCACTAAGCCACATGCGCCGAATCACCCATCGGCAGCCCGTGCACCACTCGTCGCACCAGTTCCAGGAACACCGTCGCGGCCCGCGTCAGCTCGTCCGCCAGCTCGACGGTGACCTTGCCGGTGATACCCGCCTGCGCGGCGGCCCGCGTCGCCGAGTTGGCCGCGAAGAACGCCGCCCATTCCTTCAGCTCGGGCGCGACGGAGTCGAGCAGCACCCAGCCGCTCGCCGGCCGGGCACGACCCCGGTGCGGACGCCCGCGGGCCTCCAGTACCGCTGCGGCGCCCCGCAACGCGGCGAGATAAGCGCCGATGAACCGCTCCGCGGGATCGTTTTCCCGCTCTGCTTCGGCGAGCCCCCGCCTCGCCTGCGCGTACAAGGAGACCGCCGCGGGTGGTGCCGGCGGGCGCAACGACATGGGCAGGGCGGCCTGCGCGGTGCCCCCCGGCCTCTCGGCTTCGTCAGGGGACACGACCGAAACGGACATGACGACCCTCCTCCTGTACGTGAGCGCCGGCCGGTGCCCGGCGCCGAGGCGCTTCCCCCGCCCCCGCGCCGGGCACCTACCGGTGCGCGCTCACCGAATGTCGAACGTCTGTTCGAACAACTCCAATGTAACCCCGAAGTGCCCACTTCTTCAACCCCGTAGCCGGGTGGTCGCCGCATGTGGTGCGGGACACGGCATCGGCCACGTGATCTCATAGGCGTATGAGCACCATCGACCATCCCTCGGTGGCCAAGGTCGCGGCCGCGCTCGCCGAGGCGGGCCAGCAGGCCGCCGCGGACGGGATCCGGATCCTCCCCGCCGAAGTCCGCACGGCCGCCCAGGCCGCCGAAGCGCTCGGTGTCGAGGTCGGCGCGATCGCGAACAGCCTCGTCTTCCGCAGCCGCACCGGCGACACCGAAACGGCCCTGCTCGCCTTGACCTCAGGCGCGCACCGCGCCGATACGGGTCTCCTCGCTTCGCTGACCGGAGCCGACGAGATCGGCAAGGCGGACGCGGATTTCGTCCGCGCGCACACCGGGCAGCCGATCGGCGGCGTCGCCCCCATCGGTCACCCGAAGGCGTTGACCACCCTCGTCGACACCGCGTTACGCGCCCACGAAGTCGTCTGGGCGGCCGCCGGGCATCCGAAGTCGGTGTATCCCACGACGTTCGACGGCCTCGTGGCACTGACCGGGGGCACTCCCGCGGACGTCGCGGGCGACAGGCAGGATGGGCGCCCGTGACCGCGATGTCCTCGGAATGCACCCGCTACGTCCAGCTGTCCGCGGACGAGTTCCGCGCCCGGCTCCCCGAGGCGCTGACCATCTACGTCAACGCCATGCGCTACCCCGAAGGCACGGCGGAGCAACGCGCGCCGATGTGGCTCACGCACGCGCTGCGCGAAGGCTGGCGCTGCATGGCCGCGCTCGACGCAGACGGTGTCCTGCTCGGGCTCGCCTACGGCTACAAGGGCCGCGGCGGCCAGTGGTGGCACGAACAGGTCCGCCACGGCCTGACCCGTCGCGAGGGCCAGGCCACCGCCGAGCACTGGATGTCCGACTACTTCGAGCTCACCGAGATCCACGTCAGCCCCGAAAGCCAGGGGAAGCGGATCGGCGAAGACCTCTTGCGACGACTGCTCGACGGCGTGCCCAGCGCCCACGTCCTCCTTTCCACGCCGGAAGGCACCAGCCGGGCCTGGAACCTGTACCGGCGCGTCGGATTCGTCGATGTGCTGCGGGACTACCACTTCGCCGGGGATCCGCGGCCCTTCGCGATCCTCGGCCGGACGCTGCCGCTCTAGGGCCTGGAATACGCCACGGCGAGCGCGGCGATGAGCACCACCGCGCCGCACCAGCCCACGGCACCGAGCCGTTCCCCGAGCACGGCCATGGACAGCAGCGCGGCGGTCAGCGGTTCGAGCAGCGCGGACAGCGCGGCCAGCACCGGATGCGCGCTTTCGAGACCCCGGAAGTACGCGGCGTACGCCAGCGCCGTCGGCACCACACCGAAGTAGACGACGAGCGCGAGCACGTCGGCCTGAAGCGGCACGGCCATCCCGAACCACAACGCGGCGGGAGTGAGCGCGGCGCCGCCGATCAGGCAACCGAAAGCCGTGGTGGGCAAGGGATCCAGCCCCTCGACGCGGGTCGCGGTCACGAGTGTCAGCGCGGCGAACCCGGCCGCGGCGAGCAGAGCGAACAAAACACCGGCGACGTTGACTTCCTGCCCTGGTGTCCATTGCAGCAGCGCGAGCCCGGCGAGCGACCCGGCCAGGGACACCGCCGTCCACGCTCCGGGCAGGCGGCGGGTTTTGACGACCGTCGCGACGGCGAGCAGCACCGGCGCGCTGCCGATGGTGGTCATCGTCGCGACACTCACGGAACTCAGCGAGACCGAGGCGAAGTAGCTGGTCTGGAAGAGCGCGAACAACCCACCGACCGCCAGGAGGCGACGGCGGGCCTGTGGCGTGCGGGGAAGGCCGCGAAGGCCTCCGGTGAGCCAGAGGTAGCCGGTGGCGATCACGCCGCCGATGAGCAGCCGGTACGCGGCGACGCTCAGCGGATGGAGCCCCGCCCGGGAGGCGAGCAGGGATCCGGCGAGGCCGCCGGTCCCCCAGAGGACCCCGGCGAGGACGAGCGCGGCCGACGATCGGGCGCGCGTGGGTACGGCAACGGACATGGGGAAACGCTCCTGCGTCTGTGTCTGTCGGAAAGGACGTCGACGACGCGGGGTGCTTCAGTGCAGCACGGATCGGCCGGGCGGCGGGAACGCCGCGCGGCCGGAGACACCCCGCTCAGGAGGCGGGGGGTGGGGTGACGAGAAAGATCCGGTGCACGCGGGGAACGTATCAAGGCCGCGGTAGCGGGGGCACGTGAATTACGGCACGCGGAGGGCCAGATGTCATGAAAGGGCCGTTCCTGACATTTTTCGTCAGGAACGGCCCTTTCATGACATTCGGGGAAGGGCGGCGGCTCAGTCGAGAGCGGCCAGCATCTCCCGCAGCGTGTCCAGCCCCATCCCGCCGAGCGCCAGCGCCCGCGTGTGGAACTGCTTGATGTCGAACGCGTCGCCCTGCCGCGCGCGGGCCTCCTCGCGGGCGGTGAGCCACAGCCGCTCGCCGAGCTTGTACGACGGCGCCTGCCCCGGCCAGCCCAGGTAGCGGTCGATCTCGTCGTGCACGTGGGCCGGGTCGGTGACGGTCCGGGTGAGCATGAACTCCAGGCCCAGCTCGGGCGTCCACCGCTCGCCCTCGTGGAAACCGGTGCCCGCCGGGATCTCCAGTTCCAGGTGCATGCCGATGTCGACGATCACCCGCGCGGCGCGGAACAGCTGCTCGGACAGCATGCCGAACAGTTCGCCGTCGTCGGCGAGGAACCCGAGGTCCTCCATGAGCCGCTCGGAGTACAGCGCCCAGCCCTCGGCGTGCCCGGAGGTGAACGCGAGCAGCCGCTGGTACTTGTTCAGCGACTCCGACTGGTCGACCGCGGTCGCGATCTGCAGGTGGTGACCCGGCGCGCCCTCGTGGTAGACGGTGCTGACCTCGCGCCAGGTGGTGAACTCGTCCCGGCCCTGCGGCAGCGACCACCACATGCGGCCGGGGCGGGAGAAGTCCTCGCTCGGGCCGGTGTAGTACGCGCCGACGGTGCCGCCGGGCGGGGCGATCTTGCACTCCAGCGCCATCACCCGGTCGGAGATGTCGAAGTGCTTGCCGCGCAACGACTTCAGCGCGTTGTCGGACAGGTTCTGCATCCAGGCCTGGAATTCCGCCCGGCCACGCACGGTGTACTTGGGGTCGGCGTCGAGGGCGGCGGCCGCCTCGGCGAGGGTGGCGCCCGGTTTGATCCGGCCGGCGACCTCGCGCATCTCCGTTTCGAGGCGGGTGAACTCGGCCCAGCCCCAGGCGTAGGCCTCGTCCAGGTCGAGGGTGGCGCCGGTGAACACGCGGGACCACAGCTGGTAGACCTCGGCGCCGACGGCGTCCTTGACCGGTGCCAGCGGGGCGAGTTCGGCGCGGAGGAAACCGGCGAACTCCGCGTACGCCTCCTGGGCGGCGTGGGCGGCCTGGCCGAGTTCGGCGCGGAGCTTCTCGTCGACGTCTTTCGCGCCGGAGACGAGGGTCTCGAAGAAACCGGTCTCGTCCTTCAGCCCGGCCCAGGTTTCGGCCTGTTCGGCGACCTTGCCGACCTGCCGCAACGCCGCCACCCGGCCGGCGTCCGCGGACGCGAGCAGCGAGGTACGCAGACCGTCGAGCGCTTCGGGCACCCTCGCCATCCGGGCGGCGATCGTCGCCCAGTCCTCCGCGGTCTCGGTGGGCATGAAGTCGAAGACCATGCGCAGTTCCTGCACCGGGCTTTCGATCACGTTCAGCGCCGCGATGTCGAGGCCCGCTTCGTGGATTTCGAGGTTCAGCGCGATCCGCTCGCTGAACACGGCTTTCGCCGCGCGCTCACCGTCGTCGACCGGTTCGGCCGCGGCGATGTCGGCCAGTGCGCGCGCGGCGATCGCGGCCCTGGCCGCGTGCCCGGCGGGCGAATAGTCGGTCAGCTGGTCGTCGTATCCGGAGATACCGAACGTCGTCGCGGCGACCGGGTCGGCCGCGGCGTACTCGTCGACGTACCGGTCACAGATCTCGTGCACACTTCGCGCGGTTGAAGCCATGACCGGCACGCTACCGGGATCGCGGGCGACTTCGGTACGGAGTTACGCCCGGGCGGGGACCAGCCCGAGCCTGCTGACCACCTCACGCGTGGCCTTGGACCGGTTGAACGTGTAGAAGTGCAGGTCGGGCACGCCTTCGGCGATGAGCCGCTCACCCAGTTCGGTCACCGCGTCGATACCCGCGGCGCGGAAGGCCTTCGGGTCGTCGGCCAGCGGCTCCAGCCGGTCCAGCAGCCGCCGCGGCGCGGGCGCGCCGGACAGCTTGATGGACGTGTGCAGCGTCCGCGGCGTGGTCAGCGGCATGATGCCGGGGATGACCAGTGCCTCGCAGCCGGTGGCCGCCACCCGGTCACGCAGGCGGAGGAAGTCTTCCGGTTCGAAGAACAGCTGCGCGATCGCGAAATCCGCGCCCGCGCGCAGTTTGCGCACGAGGTACTCGGTGTCGGCTTCGAGGTTGGCCGAGCGAGGGTGGCCGTACGGGAAGGCCGAGACGCCGACGCAGAAGTCGCCGAGCGAACGCACCAGTTCGACGAGTTCCTCGGCGTAGTTCAGCCCGTCCGGATGCGGGACCCAGTCGCCGTAGACGTCGCCCGGCGGGTCGCCCCGCAGCGCGAGGATGTTCCGCACGCCGACGGCGGCGTACCAGCCGATGACGTTGCGCAGTTCCGCGACCGAGTGGTTCACGGCGGTGAGGTGCGCCATCGGCACCAGCGTGGTTTCGGTCGCGACGCGGGCGATGCTGCGGATCGTGCCGTCCCGGCTGGAGCCGCCCGCGCCGTAGGTGATCGACATGTACGCCGGGTCCAGCGGCTCGAGTTCCCGGATCGACTTCCACAGCACGGCCTCGTCGGCCGCGTCCCGGGGCGGGAAGAACTCGATGGAGAACACGGGTCCATCACCCTGCAACCGCTCGACCACCGACGTCATACGGCCATGTTAAGGGGGAATGTCCGCTGGCTGGGAGCCCCCTCTCAGGCTATGGGCGGACGAGCGGTTGCCGAGCGGGGCCCGCCTGGGGAGACTCGGTGAGGAGCACAGGGAGCCGCCATGAGCGCCGAAACCGACACCAGCTGGGATGAGGACGTCCGCGTGGCGGTCTACCGCGCGTTCGCCGAGCACGGGAGGCCGCCGACGGCCCCGGAACTGGCCGACGCCGCCCACGGATCGCTCGCGGTGGCGAAACAGGCGCTGCACCGGCTCGCGGAGCGGCGCCATCTCGTCCTCGACGAATGCGAGCACGTCGTGCTGGCGCATCCGTTCGCGGCGATCCCGCTCGGGTTCTCCGTGATGGGCGAGCGCACGTTGTGGTGGGGTGGCTGCGCGTGGGACACGTTCGCGATCCCGCATCTGGTCAAGGGCGAGCCCGAGGTGCTGGTGTCCACCCGCTGCCGCGGCTGCGGCGAACCCCAGGCGCTGATGGTGAACGACCGGACCCCGCCGAAGGGTGATCTGGTCGCGCATTTCCTCGTCCCGGTGGCGCGGATGTGGGACGACGTCGTGCACACCTGCGCCAACCAGCGCCTGTTCTGCGGTGAGTCCTGTGTGGACGAATGGCTGGCGGAAACGGGGCAGGACAAGGGTTACGTCATGGATCTGGCGACGCTGTGGCGGCTCGCGGCCGGCTGGTACGACGGCAGGCTCGACCACGGCTACACCCGCCGGGAACCGGCCGCGGCGGCCGCCTACTTCGAGCAGGCCGGGCTGAGCGGACCGTTCTGGCGTTAGACGAGGAACCGCAGCACTGCTGTGACGACCACGCCGCAGAGGATCGCGGCGAGCACCGGCACGCGCAGCACGTACGTCACCGCGATCGCCGCCAGACCGGCGCAAAGCGTCCAGTCGAGCCCGGACCAGGCCGGACCGGTCACGTCCGTGAGCACGAGCCCGGCCAGCAGCGCGGGCGCGAGCAACGCGATCACCCCCGCGAGCCGCGGCGGCAGCGTCCGGTCGCCGAGCAGGACCGGTCCCGCCGCTTTGAACCCGATGCTGACCAGCGCCACCAGGACGATCGCGAGCCAGAGCGTCATCGCCGCACCCCCAGCCCGACCAGCGCGGCGGCCGAAGCGCCGATCAGCGCGAGCCCGACCGGGACGAACAGCACCAGGATCCCGGCGAGGCAGGCGGCGAGCGCCGCGGTCAGCACCGCCTGGCGTGACCGGCGCAGTTCGTCGATGAGCAGGACTAGGAAGAAGCCGGGGAACACGACGTCGAGCCCGAACCGGGAGACGACGTCCGGTGGCGGCGCGGCCAGGACCCCAAGCACCGTCCCCAGCACCCACGCGGGCAGCTGGACGAGCGTGCAGCCGATGAGTTTCTCGCGGTCGAAGCGTCCTTCGCCGAGGTGGGCGGCGACCCATGAACCGTCGACGACGGCCTGGCCTTCCCACGCGCGGCGCAGGCGCCCGCCACGCAGGTCGGCGGCGACGGCGGCGCCCATCGGCAGGAACCGGGCGTTGATCAGGGCGGCCGCGCCGACCGCGACCGCGAGGTTGCCGCCGCCCGCGAGCGCGGTGGCCATCGCGAACTGGGCCGAGCCGGAGAACACCACGATCGAGGCGACGATGGGGGCGGCGATCCCCCAGCCGAGGGTCTGGCTGTACGCGCCGAAGGTGACACCGAGGACGAAGGTCGCGACACCCAGTCCGAGCCCGACACGGGCGCCGGCCAGATAGTTGTGCCGGAGCGTTGTCATGGTTCGACTCTAACAAGCTAAACTCGTTTTGACCATTAGGAGGATGCGTGGACGGCCATTGGGACGGGTACGACAGCATCGGCGGGAGCGTGCCGTTGGACCTGGTCAACACCGTTTCCTGGCGACGCGATCCGGCCCGGCGGGAAGACCGGCTTTCGGCGCCGGAACGGCTGTCCGAGTGGGTCGTCCTGGTCGGCGCGGGCACCGAACGGCTGGAGATCTCCGAAGCCGTCCTGGAGGCGGTGAAGGACTTCCGCGAGACGCTGTATCGCGTGCTGACGTCGGATCCGCCGGACGTCACGGCGTTGCGCAAACCGCTGCTGGCGGCGTACCGGCACGCCGAACTCACGCCGTCCCTGCCGCTGCGGTGGCAGGTGCCGCTGGTGGACGACACCGCGTTGCCGCACTTCCTCGCGTTGGCGGCCGAGGACCTGCTCCGGTCCGGGGAGCTGGAACGGATCCGGGAGTGCGAGGGCCCCGGCTGCGGCTGGATCTTCACCGACCACACGCGCAACCGGTCGCGGCGCTGGTGCAGTTCGTCGGACTGCGGGAACCGGGCGCGGGCGAAGCGGCACTACGACAAGACCCGCGTTTAGTCCTCTGAATGCGGTCCTTGCGCGTGCAACTATCGCATTCAGAGGACTAAATGCGGCGAGTTCCGCCACATTCGAAGGCACCCGACTGGGTCACGACGACGTCCTTCCCGGAGGATGTGCTCATGGACACGTCCGCCTACGACGCCGATCTGCCCGCCCACGTCGAGCGGGCGCTGGCCGGATTCCTCGAGCGCGCCGGTGCCGAAATCCGCCGCACCGAGCCCACGGTCGGGGCCGGGATCGACGCGCTGGCCGGATTCGTGCTGGGCGGCGGCAAACGCCTGCGCCCGACGTTCGCCTGGTGGGGCTGGCGCGGCGCGGGCGGCGACCCGGACGGGCCGGACGTCGAAGGTGTCCTGCAGGCGGTGGCGAGCCTGGAGCTGATCCAGGCGTGCGCGCTGATCCACGACGACCTCATCGACTCCTCCGATTCGCGCCGCGGTGCGCCGACGGTGCACATCGCGGGCGCCAAACTGCACGCCGACAGCGGCTGGCTGGGGTCGCCGAGCACGTTCGGGCTCGCGACCGCCGTCCTGGTCGGCGATCTCGCGCTGGCCTGGGCCGACGACATGTTCGGCGAGGCCCCGCTCCCGCCCGCGGCCCTCGCGGCGGCGCGGCCGGCGTGGCGCGCGATGCGCACCGAGGTGCTCGCCGGGCAGTACCTCGACGTCCGCACCCAGGCCACCGGCGACGCCTCCCCCGAGGCGGCGCTGCACATCTGCAAGCTCAAGACGGCCGCGTACACCGTCCAGCGCCCGCTGCACCTCGGTGCCGCGCTCGGCGGCGCCGACGACGCCCTGATCGCGACGCTGCGCGAGTTCGGCGACGAGGTCGGCGTGGCGTTCCAGCTGCGGGACGACCTGCTCGGCGTGTTCGGCGACCCGTCGGTCACCGGCAAGCCCGCGGGTGACGACCTGCGTGAGGGCAAGCGAACGCTGCTGGTCGCGCTGGGTCTCCAGCGCGCGGCCGAACAGGGCAAGGACGCGGCGGCGAAGGTCATCTCCGACGCCATCGGCGACGCGCACCTGTCCGAAGACGCCGTCGAGACCGTGCGCGAGGCACTGCAGGACGTCGGCGCCGTCGACGCGGTGGAACGCCGTATCGACGAGCTCACCGACTCCGCGATGGCCGCGCTGGACCGCGCCCACCTGGCCGAACCCGCCCCCGCCGCGCTGACCGGACTGGTCGTCAAGGCGACCCAGCGGACCTACTGATGCGCACGGTCACCGGTCCGAGTGACCACGTGGTGGTGATCGGTGGCGGGCTCGCCGGGCTGTCGGCGACGCTGCACCTGCTCGGCGCCGGACGCCGGGTGACCCTGCTGGAGCAGGACAAGACTCCCGGCGGCCGGGCCGGACAGGCGGATTTCGGCGGCAACACCGTCGACACCGGCGCCAGCGTGCTGACCATGCCGGAACTGCTCGACGAAGCCTTCTCCGCCGTCGGCGAATCCCTGGCGGACAACCTCACGCTGACGCGGCTCGACCCCGCGTATCGCGCGCGGTTCGCCGACGGGAGCACGATCGCCGTGCACACCGAGGCGGCGGCGATGGAGGCCGAGATCCGCGAGGCCGCCGGTCCGGCCGAGGCCGAGGGCTACCGGCGGCTGCGGCGCTGGCTGACCGAGCTGTACGCGGTGCAGAAGGACCACTTCATCGGCGCGAACTTCGATTCGCCGTTCGATCTCGTGCACCCGGAGCTGGCGAAACTGGCCGCGCTGGGCGGTTTCGGACGGCTCGGCCCGAAGATCGGCGGGTTCCTGCGCGACGACCGGGTGCGCCGGCTGTTCTCCTTCCAGGCGCTCTACGCGGGGCTCGATCCGGCGCGCGCGATCGGCGCGTACGGCGTCATCTCCTACATGGACACCGTCGGCGGCGTCTACTACCCGTCGGGCGGGATGGGCGAGATCGCGCGGGCGATGGCGAACGCGGCCGAACGCGCCGGCGCGGAGCTGCGCTTCGGCACCGAAGCCGCTTGGCTGGAAAGGGTTTCCTCGCGGGTGCGCGCGGTGCGGACCCGCACGGGTGAGCGGATCCCTTGCGACACCGTGGTTCTCGCGACCGAACTCGGCACCGCGTACCGGCTGCTCGGTGCCCGCCCCCGGCGTCCGCTGCCGCTGCGGTACTCGCCGTCGGCCGTCGTGCTGCACGGGCACGCGCCGAAACCGTGGCCGGATCTGGGCCACCACACCATCTTCTTCGGCCATGCCTGGGAGAAGACGTTCTCGGAGATCATCCGCGAAGGCAAGCTGATGAGCGATCCTTCGCTGCTGGTGACCCGGCCGACGGCGACCGAACCGGCCCTCGCCCCCGGCGGCGACCAGGTGATCTCGGTACTGGCCCCGGCGCCGAACCTCACCCGGGGCAAGATCGACTGGCACCGGGTCGGGCCCGCGTATCGCGCGGAACTCCTGCGCACGCTGGAAAACCGCGGCCTCACCGGCTTCGCCGACGACTTCTCCGTCGACGAGATGATCACCCCGGCGGGCTGGGCGGACCGCGGGCTCACCGCGGGCACTCCGTTCTCGCTCGCGCACACCTTCGCCCAGACCGGCCCCTTCCGGCCGGGGAACCTGATGCGGGCGGTGGACAACGTCGTGCTGGCAGGCTGCGGGACCACGCCGGGTGTCGGCATCCCGCCGGTGGTGATCTCCGGCAGGCTCGCGGCGGGAAGGGTCACCGGCCGATGAGCGAACTCGACGCCGCGGGCATCACCGAACCGGCGTTGCGGGCCGCGTACACCGAATGCCGCCGCGTCAACGCGCACTACGGCCGCACCTTCTTCCTCGCGACCCGGCTGCTGCCGCCGCGGACGCGGCCGTTCGCGCACGCGCTGTACGGCTTCGCCCGCATGGCGGACGAAGTGGTCGACAATCCCGCGCCCGGCACCGATCCGGCGGTCGCGCTGGACGACGTCGCCGCGATGGTCGCGCAAGTCTTCGACGGTGACACGCCCGCTGATCCGGTGCTGACGGCGCTCGCCGACACCGTGCGGCGCCACAGCCTCGACCGCGACCTGTTCGACGCGTTCCTGCGGTCCATGGCGATGGACCTCAAGATCACCGAGTACGCGACCTACGCCGACCTGCGGGAGTACATCCACGGTTCGGCCGAGGTGATCGGCCTGCAGATGCTGCCGATCTTCGGCACCGTCGTCCCGGTCGAGGAAGCCGTACCCGGCGCCGCCGCGCTGGGCGAGGCGTTCCAGCTGACCAATTTCCTGCGCGACGTCGGCGAGGACCTCGACCGGGGGCGACTGTACCTGCCGACCGAAGAGCTGGCCGCGTTCGGCGTCGACCGTGAGCTGCTCGAATCCTCCCGCGCCCGCGGCCTGCCCGACCGGCGGGTGCGGCGCGCGCTCGCCGTCGCGGTGGCCCGCAACCGGGCGGTGTACCGCCGCGCCGAAGCGGGCATCCCGTTGCTGCGCGAGGAAGCCCGCGACTGCGTGCGGACCGCGCTCGTGCTCTACGAAGGCATCCTCGACGAGATCGTGGCCCTCGGGTACGACGTGCTGAACACCCGCGCGGTCGTCCCCCGCCGCCGCCGGCTGGGTGTCGCTCTGCCGAGGCTGTTGGCGAGCAAGTGGAGCAACTCCAGGCTTAGGCTGCGATCATGACTTCTGCTTCGAACAGGAAGATCCGGATCGGCGTCCAGCTTCAGCCCCAGCACGCCGAGTACAAGGCGATCCGCCGGGCGGCTTCGGAGGCCGAAGACCTCGGTGTGGACATCGTCTTCAACTGGGACCACTTCTACCCGCTCTACGGCGAGCCCGAAGGACTGCACTACGAGTGCTGGACCATGCTGGGCGCTTGGGCGGAGTCGACGTCGCGGGTCGAGATCGGCGCGCTGGTGACGTGCAACAGCTACCGCAATCCCGAACTGCTCGCCGACATGGCCCGCACCGTCGACCACATCTCCGACGGACGGCTGATCCTCGGCATCGGCTCCGGCTGGTTCGAGAAGGACTACGACGAGTACGGCTACGAGTTCGGCACCGCGGGCGGGCGGCTCGACAACCTGGCCGAGGCGCTCCCGCGGATCGAGAGCCGGTTCGGCAAGCTGAACCCGGCGCCGACCCGCAAGATCCCGGTGCTGATCGGTGGTGGCGGCGAGAAGAAGACGCTGCGCCTGGTCGCGAAGCACGCCGACATCTGGCACGGCTTCGGCGACCCGGAGGTGGTGGAGCGCAAGGTCAAGATCCTCGACCAGCACTGCGCCGACGTCGGGCGCGACCCGAAGGAGATCGAGCGTTCGGTCGCCGTCGACGGTGAGCCCGAGGAACTCGGTCCCAAGCTGCTGGACCTGGGTGTCTCGCTGTTCACCGTGGCGACCGGCGGGCCCGACTACAACCTGGACAAGCTGCGGTCCTGGATCCAGTGGCGGGACAAGCAGCAGTCCTGACCCGCTCGCAAATGTCATGAAAGGGCCGTTCAGGACGTTTCTTGTCCTGAACGGCCCTTTCATGACATCCGGGACCGATCGCGCCGGTGAGCCGCCACCCGCTCCCGAGTGGCGCACCGCGTCGAGCAATACCGCCGCGGGCTCCCACCGCCCAAGTGCGCGAACGGCTTCCCGCAGCCCGAAGCAGCACATAACCCGCCCGGCGGCGCCTGACGGTCCGCCAGCAGCACGGCCAGCGCCAGCGCGGACGACGTCACCAGCCACGCGCCCCACGGCCCGTCGTCGTCGGCGTCCACGTGGAGATGCCAGCCGAACCCGTCCGCGTGATCGGTCAGCCGCGGCGGATGCGCGTAGCGGGCCAGCAGCCGGTTGAGCACGTCGGCCGCCTCCGCGACATCCCGCGCCGCGAACACCTCCCGTAGTTCCGCGGCCGCCTCGCGCAACGACGCCACATCCGACGGCGCCAGCTCGACCGAGGTCTCCCCGTGCGCTTCCAGCACGGCACGGACCGAGGAAGCCGACGGATCCGGTGCCAGCAGCACGACCATCAGATCCACCGCCCGCTGCGCCGCCGCCCGCGCCGACCGGCCGGGCAGGAAATCCCGCTGCGCTGAAGTCATATCCCACTGTAACGTCTCAGCTATGAGAAGCCGTTACAGGCTCGCCGTCTACCTGACCGGCGCGACGGTCGCCAGGACCGGCGACGAGCTGTCCGGGCCTGCGTTGCTCCTGCTGGGACTGAGCGTCGACGGCTCGGCCGCCACCGGATCCGCGCTGCTCGCGGGCCTGACGATCTCCGCGGCGGCGGGTGGGCCGCTGCTCGGCGCCCTGCTCGACCGCAGTCCCCGGCCGGGACGGCTGCTGGCGTGGGCACTGCTCGCGTACGCGGGCGGGCTCGGCGCGGTGCTCACGCTGGTCGAGCTCCCCGCGGCGATCGTGGTGGCCGTCGCGGCCGGGCTGCTCAACCCCGCGTTGGCGGGCGGCTGGACGGCGCAGCTGCCGCAGGTCCGCGGCGGCACACCACTGGAGCGGGCGAGCACGCTGGACGCGATGACGTTCACCGCCGCGAGCCTGGCCGGGCCGGGACTCGCCGGGCTCGTGGCCGCGTACGCCGGCGCCCCGGCCGCCGTGGCGCTCGCGATCACGCTGGTCGCGGCCGCCTTCCCGGCGGCATGGTCGCTGCCCGCCACCGAGGCGAAGCCCACGAGACCGATCCGCCGTCAGCTCGCCGACGGGTTCGCGGTCCTCTTCCGCAACCGCGCGCTGCTGCGGGCCACCGCGACGTCCACCGTGTCCTTCGTCGGTATCGGGATCGCCGTGGTCTGCTATCCGCTGCTCGGCGCCCAGCGACTGGGGAATCCGGGGTTCGGCGCGCTCCTGCTCACCGTGCTGGCCGCCGCGTCACTGGCCGCGAACGCCGTGCTGGCCCGCACGCCACCGCAGCCGGATCGCACCGTGTTCGCCAGCACCGTCCTGCTGGGCGCGAGCTTCCTGCTCGCGGCGGCAGGCCACGGCGTGGTGCTCCTGCTGGCCGCCGCCGTACTCGCCGGTTTCGCGGAAGGGCCCCAGCTTTCGGCGCTGTTCACCATCCGGCATCGCGAAGCACCCGCGGCGGTGCGAGCTCAGGTTTTCACGACGGCGGCGAGCGTGAAGATCACCGGGCTCGCGGTCGGAGCCGCGGTCGCGGGGCCGTTGAGTGCACTCTCCGTAACCGCCGCGCTGGGTGCCGCGGCGGGGTTCCAGCTTCTCGCTGCTGCGGCGTATGTACTGGTCAGAACGTCCGGGCGGACTAGAACGCCATCGCCTGCGCGCGCCGTTTGACCTCGGTGCCGTGGCTGGTGCGGAGCGCGTTGACCGGGGTGGTCCCGGGCAGGGTCTCGTCCTCGGCGAAGAGCCAGCGCAGCATCTCCGTGCGGCTGAACCCGGAGTCCGCGAGCACGGTGATGGTGCCCGCCAGGCCCTTGACCACGCCGTCCTTGACCAGGAACGCGGCCGGGACGTACAGCTCGCCCTTGCGCCGGACGGCGATCAGGTGGCCGTCGCGCAGCATCTGGCGGACCTTGTTGGCCGAGACGTTCAGCGCGGTCGCGACCTCCGGAAGCGGGAGAACGGCCACATCTGCATCGAGAACGTCGTCGGCGACGGGAATACCACTCACAGGTGACACTGTGCCACATTCCGTCTCCCCCTCCGTTAGTGCGCATGGGTGACGGCCACGAGTCATGACGGACAGTGCCCGCATGGTCACGGATACCGCCAATTCGACGAAATGCAGGGAATCGTGATCCCCGGCGACCCAGGTCCCGTACACCAGAACATGGGTACTTCCGTACGATCCATAGCCGTGACACGCACGGACCCCACGCTGGTGGGCACTCTGCTCGAGGGCCGCTACCGGGTGGACAAGCTGCTCGCACGCGGTGGGATGTCGTCGGTGTACCGCGGCGTCGACACCCGCCTGGACCGCCAGGTCGCCATCAAGATCATGGACCCGCGGTTCGCCGACGACAGGTCCTTCGTCGAACGCTTCGAACGGGAAGCCCGTTCGGCGGCCCGGCTGCACCACCCGCACGTGGTGGCGGTGCACGACCAGGGCTTCGACACCCCCGGCGGCGAGGAGTCCGGCCGCGCGTTCCTGGTCATGGAACTCGTCGACGGCGGCACCCTGCGCGAACTGCTCGCCGAACGCGGTCCACTGGACGTCGCGCTCGCGCTGAGCATCACCGAACCGGTCCTCTCCGCGCTGGCCGCGGCGCACGCCGCCGGTCTGGTGCATCGCGACGTCAAACCGGAGAACGTCCTCATCGGCCGCGGGGGAACCGCTCTGTCGGGTGGTGTGGTCAAGGTGGGCGACTTCGGGCTGGTCCGCGCGGTCGCGAGCGCGGGCACCACGAGCTCGAGCGTCATCCTCGGCACCGTCGCCTACGTCTCGCCCGAGCAGGTCGCGACCGGCGCGACCACCTCGCGCGGCGACGTCTACTCGGCCGGGATCCTGCTCTACGAAATGCTCACCGGACGCCCGCCGTACACCGGCGACACCGCGCTCTCGGTGGCGTACCGGCACGTCAACGACGACGTCCCGCGCCCGAGCGAGCTGCGGCCGGGGATCCCGCCGCAGCTGGACGAGCTGATCCTGCGCGCCACGCGCCGCGACCCCGAGCAGCGACCGGCCGACGCCGCGGCGTTCCTCGCCGAGCTGAACCATCTGCGCACCGTCCTCGGCGTCCCGGCGGTCCCGGTGCCGGTCCCGCTGCCCGCCGACGCCGACCGCGAGACCGACGCCGAGCGCACCACCCCGGCATCCCCGCCGTCCCCGCGGTGGCTCCGGCCGCCGCCGCGACGACCGTGCTGCCCCCGGTCGCCGAAGCGACCTTGCCGGTCACCGGGCCGCGCGGAACGCAGGCGCTGCACCGCGAGCCGCAGATCCCGGCCGCGCAGCCGCCCCGCACGCCTCCCCCGCGGCCCAAACCGGCCGTCGGCGACGAGCAGCCGGGGTCACGCAAACGGCTCTACCTGATGATCGCGGCCGCGGTACTGGTCCTCGGCGGTCTGATCGGCGCGTTCGCCTTCATCCTCAACGACTCCGGCCCGACGTCGTCGTCGGTGCCGAAGCTCACCGGGATGAACCAGGCCGCCGCCGGTGACGCGCTCCGGTCGGCGAAGCTGACCCCGGCCTACACCGAGGAGTACAGCGACACCGCCGCCCAGCACACGGTGATCCGCTCCGACCCCGCGGAGGGCACGTCGCTCGCGCCGGGCGCCACGGTCAACGTCGTGCTGTCGAAGGGCCGTCCGATCGTGCCCGACATCCAGGCCGGGACGAGCCAGCAGGACGCGGAGACGGCGATCAAGGCCGCGCAGCTGACGCCGGTCCAGGGCGAGCAGGAGTACAGCGACGTCGCCAAGAACAAGGTGGTCCGCGTCGATCCGGGCCCCGGTTCGCAGCTGAACATCGGCGGGCAGGTCACGATCATCCTGTCCAAGGGTCCCGAGCCGCTGCCGCCGGTCCCGGACGTCACGGGCCAGAGCAAGGACGCCGCGTTCCAGATCCTGCAGCAGGCGGGCTTCCAGCCGTTCCAGGCCGGCGAGGAGTTCTCCGACCAGTTCGCCGCCGGTCAGGTGATCCGCACCGACCCGAAGGGCGGCGGCAAGGCGAGCAACCGCCGGATCGGCGTGTTCGTTTCGAACGCCGTCGAAGTACCGAACGTGACCTTCAAGCGGATGGAGGAGGCGATCCAGATCCTGAAACAGGCGGGTCTGGAGCCGGACCGTCAGGGTCGCGGAAACGGGAACGGTCACGGCGGCGGAAACGGTGGTTTCGACTTCGTCCTGGAGCAGGATCCGCAGCCGGGCACCAAGGTGCCGAAGGGCACGAAGGTGAAGATCAAGGGCTTCGGGTGACGCGAAAGGTGCTTTGAAACCGTTCAGTACCGGCATGGTCATCGGCTACCGTGAGCGCATGGTGGTAGTCGACGGCGTGAACGGCAGGTCGGACAGCTTCACCCCGCGTTCCGCCGCGCCACGATGAGCTTCTTCACGGACGGTCCGCGCAGCCGCCCCCTGTTCCCGGTGCCGGAACAGGAGCTGTTCGGCTACAACGGCCGCCCCTGGGTGGAGACGCCGCACGAGTACATCGTCCCGGCGATCCTGCCGTGGTCGATGCCGCTGGGCCGCGCCGAACGGACCATCGTGGCGCTGCGTGGCATCGAGGTGTGGCCGGAGTCGGTGTCCTTCCAGCTGTCGGTGTACTCGCGGGATCTCCTGCTCGACGAACCCGGCGAAGGACTGATCGACCACCGCCGGGTCCCGGACTACAACGCGCTGCTGGTCGGGGTGCTGTTCCCCGACGGAAGGCGGGCCAGTTCGGAGACCATCTCCGTGCCGTCGGCCACCAAACCGGATCAGCCGGTGCTGCGCGCGCAGGGGCTGGGCGGTTCGGCGTTCCATGTCGACCACGAGATCTTCCTCTGGCCGCTGCCGCCCGACGGGCCGCTGGAGTTCATCGTCCAGTGGCTCGACCGCGACATCGAGGAGTCGCGCACCTCGCTCGACGGCACCGCGATCCGCGACGCCGCCAAGGAGGCGGGCGAGATTTGGCCCGGCCTGCCCGCCCGGAAATCGCACGGGCTGCCCGTCCGCCGGGTCGGGGCTCAGGCGATGATCACCCCGGCTTGGCCCGCTCAGGCCCCGCCGCCCCTGCCTCAGCCGCAGCGATCGTCCCCGCCACCCGCTTCGGACCAGCCGCGGGGCGCTCCGCTGCCGACCCGCCTCCCCCGCCGGGCCCGCTGACGCGTCGGCAACCCGTATCTCGCGTGTTCCAGGCCGTATCTCGCGTGATTGAAGCCGGAACGTCTCCAATCACGCGAGTGACGGCTTCAATCACGCGAGATACGGCTCAGCGGAAGGCTTCGACGTTCGCCACCGCCCACTCCGCGTAGGTGACGCCGGGCCGGCCGGTGAGTTCCTGGACGACGCCGGTCGGCTTGTCGGGGTTTTCGGTGAAGTACGCGAAGCCGTCGAGCAGCCACTCGGCGATCTCGGCCGGGACCCCGGCGGCCGCCCACTGCTTGTTCGCCTCTTCCCTGGTGAGCTCCTGGAAGACCACCTCTTCGCCGAGCGCGGCCGAGATGGCGGCGACCTGTTCGCGCTGGCTGATCGCAGTCGGCCCGCTCAGCGTGTGCTTCTTGCCGACGTGTCCCTCGGTCAGGATGACGTGCGCCGCGACGGCGGCGATGTCCGCGAGGTCGATCGGCGTCATCCGTGCCTCGGGGTAGGCCTCGCGGACCACCCGCTCGGCCTTGATCGTCTCCGCCCAGCCGAGCGTGTTGTTCATGAACGCGCCCGGCCGCAGGAACGTCCAGTCGAACTCCCCCTCCCGGACGGCCTTCTCGATGATCGCGTAGTCCACGCCGCTCGAGTTGTCCGCCGGGTCGTCGGCGTTGCTGCCCGACAGCGCCACCACGCGGCGCACCCCGGCCTCCTTCGCCAGCTTCACGAAGTCGTCCACCTTCGCCGCGAGCGGCGCGAGGTACACGGTCTCGATGCCCTTGAGGGCTTCCGGCAACGTCTCCGGCTTGCCCAGGTAGCCCTTGGCGACCTCCACCTGCTCGGGCAGTGCCGCCTTCGCCGGGTTGACGGTCAACGCCCGCACCGGCGCCCCGGCCTTCACCAGTTCGTCGACGAGCAGCCTGCCGACGCTTCCGGTCGCACCGGTCACCAGGATCGTCACGATTCCCCACTCCTTTTCGTACGCCCTACGGGATCAGTTTAACCGTACAGCATACGAGAATGTAGAATCCAGCTTCACGGCCGAGTGGAGTGTGGATGGACTTCGAGCGCAGCCTCGATCTGTTGTGGCGTGACCGCGGCGAAGCCCGGCAGCCGACCAGGGGACGAAAACCCAAACTGACCCTCGACCAGGTGATCGCCACCGCCGTCGCGCTCGCCGACCGGGCGGGCGAGGCGACCGTGTCGATGAGCCAGATCGCCAAGGAACTCGGCGCGGGCACGATGACGCTCTACACCTACGTCCCCGGCAAGACGGAACTGCTCGATCTCATGGTCGACTCCGTGCTCGCCGAACGGAACCTCCCCGGCCCCGGCGACCCGCGGCCGGACGGCTGGCGCGAACAGGTGCGGCTCTACGCCGAGCGCACACTGGCCGTGTTCCGGGCACACCCGTGGCTGCGTTCGACGTCGATGGTGCGGCCGGTGCTCGGGCCCGGACTGATGGCGGGCCAGGAGTACGTGATCGCGGCGGTGTCGGACATCGGGCTGCAACCGCGCGAGGCGGCCGCGGCCGCGAACAGCATCGAGATCTACGTGCAGGCCAACGCGACGCTTTTCGCCGAGACGGCGCAGGTCGAGCAGGAGACCGGGGAGTCGACGGACGCCTGGTGGGGGCAGCGGTCGGTGTTCTGGGAGAAGTACTTCGACGTGGCGCGGCATCCGGCGATGACGCGGATCTGGGAGAGCGGCGGCTACGACGCGGACACCTGCGAAGCCGCCGACGAGACCTTCGCGTTCGGCCTGGAACGCATGCTGGACGGCATCGAAGCCCTCGTCACCCGCTGAGCGCCCCGCATTTCGTCCTCTGAATGCGGTAGTCGGGGATACGAACTATCGCATTCAGAGGACGAAACGCGTCAGGAGACGGTGGGCAGATCGGGGGCCGAGACGTCGAAGACCTTGCCCTCGCGGGTGAGCAGCGCGGCCAGGACCTTCGCCTTGCGTTCGGTGTCGGCCGAGGTCCCCCACCGCACGGTCTTCCCGTCGGCCAGCGCGAACTCGACGCTGCCGGGGGTCTTCGCCGTCGCGGTGGTGACCTGCTTGAGCAACTGCTGCGGGATCACGCCGAGGACGCCGGTCACCGCGCGGGTCACCGGGTCGTCGGCCGACACCGACGGCAGCTTGAGCTCGGGCAGCCCGGCGGGCCGTTCCTTGACGGTCTTGAACACCACTCCCCCGCCGTCGACGAGGTGCACGCCGTCGCCGCCGGGCCCGCTGTCGAAGAACGCGATCGCGGTCCGCTCGGTCACGGTGATCTCGAGGGTGCTCGGCCACGACCGGGAGACGTCGACGGTCGCGATACCGGGCATCTGCGCCACCTTGTCGCGGATCTCGTCGGTGTCCAGGCGCAGCATCGGCTTCTGGTCCGGCACCGCCGCCGCGGCGCGGATCTGGTCCGCGGGCACGGAGCTCGCCCCGACGACGTCGACCTGCCGCACCCCCAGCATCGAGCTGAACCACAGCAGGTAGACGAGGGCGACGGCGGTCAGCACCGAAAGCAGCGCGACCCAGCGCCGCCGCAGCTCCTTGTGCCGGGTCGGCCGGGCGGAACGGCGGCGGTCGTCCATCGACCGCCTGCCGCGCCGCTGCTTCAGGCGTTGAGTCCGTTCGGCCCGTGGGGTCCGCTTGACCCGTTCGGAGCGCGGACGCCGACCGGGTTCGGCCGGGCGGCGGCGTTCCCCGGTCTGTGTCATGGGCTAGCCCGCCCGCCGGTCCAGTTCGGCCAGGATCTCCGGGCCGAGCTGCGTGACGTCGCCGGCGCCCATGGTCACCAGCAGGTCGCCGGGTTTGACCAGATCCGCCGCGAGCTTCGCCGCGACGTCGAACGCGGGCTGGTAGTGCACGGGGACACCGGAGATCTGGTCGGCGATGAGCGCGCCGCTCACCCCGGGCTCCGGCTTCTCGCGCGCTCCGAAGACGTCCAGCACGACGACCTCGTCGGCCAGCGACAACGCGGCCGCGAACTCCTTCGAGAACGCCTTCGTGCGCGAGTACAGATGCGGCTGGAAGACCACGACGACCCGGCCCTGGCCCGCGGCCGTCCGCACCGCGCGCAGCTGCGCGTCGACCTCGGTCGGGTGGTGCGCGTAGTCGTCGTACACGCGGACGTCGCCCGCGCGGCCCTTGAACTCGAACCGCCGCCGGACGCCGCCGAACGCGGCCAGCCCTTCGGCCAGTCCTTCGATCGGCGCGCCGAGCTCGATCCCGGCCAGCAGCGCGGCGATCGCGTTCAACGCCATGTGCTCACCCGGCACCGCGACCCGCAGGACGATCTCCTCGCCCCGCACCGAGATCCGGACGACGCCGCCGTCCGGCGCGGGAACGTAGTCGAGCACCTTCGCGTCGTCCGCGCCGGTGACCGAACGCCCGTAGCGGCGGACGCGGATGCCCCGCTCCTCGGCCAGCGCGCCCAGCTTCCCGGCGCCCTCGTCGTCACCGCAGACGATGAGCAGCCCGCCCGGCACGATCCGGCCGAGGAAGTCGGCGAACACCGAGACGTACGCCTCGGCCGTGCCGTGGTGGTCCAGGTGGTCCGGCTCGACGTTGGTCACCACGGCGACCGACGGCGAGTACGCCAGGAACGACCCGTCGCTCTCGTCGGCCTCGGCGACGAAGACGCCGCCCTCGCCGTGATGGGCGTTCGCGCCCGACTCGTTGAGGTCGCCGCCGATGGCGAACGACGGGTCGAGACGGCACTGCTGCAACGCGACGGTCAGCATCGACGTCGTCGACGTCTTGCCGTGCGTCCCGGCGATGCAGGCGACGCGGTGCCCCTCCATCAGCCCGGCCAGCGCCTGCGCGCGGTGCAGCACGGTGATCCCGCGTTCCCGCGCGGCCATCAGTTCCGGGTTGTCGTCCTTGATCGCGGTCGACACGATCACCGAGGACGGGCCTTCGGGGAACGCGTCGAGGTTCTCGGCGCGCTGGCCGACGGCGATCTCGGCGCCCTGGGCACGCAGCGAAAGGAACGCGCGCGACTCCTTGGCGTCGGAACCGGACACCTGGACACCGCGGGCGAGCAGGATACGGGCGATGCCGCTCATCCCGGCGCCGCCGATCCCGATCAGGTGGGCACGCGTGAGCGTGTCGGGGAGTTGATCAGGCACCTGCGGCCTCCAGCACGATCTTGGCAAGGGTCTCGTCGGCCTCACGGTGACCGAGGCCGACCGCGGCCGCGCTCATCTTCGCGACCCGGTCGGCGTCGGACACCAGCGGGATCACCAGCTCCGCGACCTTGGCGGGGGTGAGGTCGGCGTCGTCGACCATCAGGCCGGCACCGGCGTCGACCGCGGGCCGGGCGTTGACCGCCTGCTCGCCGTTGCCGTAGGGCAGCGGGACGAACACCGCGGGCAGGCCGACCGCGGACACTTCCGCGACGGTCATCGCACCGGAGCGGCACAGCACCGCGTCGGCGGCGGCGTACGCGAGATCCATGCGCTCCAGGTACGGCACCGGCACGTACGCGGGCCGTCCGGGGAACTCCTGGACGACCAGCGTGTTCTTCGGTCCGTGGGCGTGCAGGACACCGACACCGGCGTCCGCGAACTCCTTGGCCGCGCCGGAGACGGCGCCGTTGATCGACACCGCGCCCTGCGAACCGCCGAAGACCAGCAGGGTCGGGGCGTCGGGGTCGAGCCCGAAGTGCTCGCGGGCTTCGGCGCGCAGCGCGGCCCTGTCGAGCGAGGTGATGGAGCGGCGCAGCGGGATGCCGATGACCTCGGCTTTCGCCAGCGGCGTCCCCGGGACGGCGACGGCGACGCGGACGGCGAACCGCGCGCCGACCTTGTTCGCCAGGCCCGGCTTCTCGTTGGCCTCGTGCACCACGATCGGCGTGCGGCCGCGCGCGGCGAGGTACGCCGGGAGCGCGACATAGCCGCCGAAGCCGACGACGACGTCCGCGCCGACCCGGTCCAGGATCTCGCGGGTGCGCTTGACCGAGTCACGGACCTTCAGCGGCATCTTCAGCAGCTCGGGCGTCGGCTTGCGCGGCATCGGCACCGGCGGGATCAGCTCCAGCGGGTACCCGCGCGCCGGGACGAGCTTGTTCTCCAGTCCGCGCTGGGTCCCCAGCGCGACCACCTTCGCGTCGGGACGCAGGCGCATCACCGCGTCGGCGAGGGCGAGTGCCGGTTCGATATGCCCGGCGGTCCCACCGCCGGCGACCACGACCACCGGCGCCTTGCCGGTGACCTCGCCTGAAACGCCACCTCTGACGGGGTTGTTCACCTATGACCTCTCCGGTTTGCGGTACCCCGTTTCGCGGTACCGCGGTTCACCGCCGTTCGCGCGGCCGTCCTCCTGCCGGGCTCCCGTACCGAACGGCGCCGCTCCTGTGCGGGCGAAGGCCTCGCCGTCCTCGGCGCGGGCCTCGCCGCCTTGGCGGCGCCTCCCCTGGCCGCGCCGCCCTTGCGTTTGGCCGGCGGGCGGTACGGCTCGGGCGCGGGAAGCCTCAGCAGGCGTCCGAATTTACCTGGCCCCTGCGAGCGCAGTGCGGCCACCGCCTCCGGTTCGTGCCGGGCGGCGTTGGCCAGGATCCCCATGATGAGCATGGTGATCACCAGCGACGTGCCGCCGTAGGAGATCAACGGCAGCGTGACGCCGGTGACCGGCAGCAGACCGACGACGTAGCCGATGTTGATACCGGCCTGCGCGACCAGGAAGACGGTCAGCGTGCCGGACACGATGCGGATCCACGGGTCGAGGTTGCGGGTGGCGATCCGCAGGCCGACGACGGCGACCCCGGCGAACAGCCCGAGTACCACCGCGCAGCCGATGAAGCCGAGTTCCTCGCCGATCAGGGCGAAGATGAAGTCGTTCTGCACGTTGGGCAGGTAGCCCCAGTTGGACTGGCCCTGGCCGAGGCCCTTGCCGAGGAACCCGCCGTCGGCGAGCGCGAGTTTCGCCTGGTTGGCCTGGAAGCCGTCGGCGCTGGTGTCCGGGTCGCCGGAGACGAACGACATGACCCGCGCCAGCCGGTACGGGGCGATGATCGCCAGGACCAGGATCCCGGCCAGGCCACCGGCGAGGATGACCCCGAACAGCCGTTTCGGCGCGCCCGCGAACCACAGCAGGGCCATCAGCACCACCGCGAGGGTGATCGTGCCGCCGAGGTCGGGTTGCATCATGACCAGCGCGAACATCAGCAGGGCGATCGGCACGACCGGGACGAGCAGATGCCGCCACTGGTTGATGATGTTGTACTTGATCACCAGGATGTGCGCGCCCCAGAAGGCCAGCGCGACCTTCGCCGCCTCGACCGGCTGGAAGGCGAACCCGCCGAGCCGGAACCAGCCCTGTGAGCCGTTGACCGTGGACCCGAGCGGGGTCAGCACCAGCACGAGCAGCCCGAGGCACACCACCGTCGCCGTCGCCGACAGCCGCCGGACGCGTTCCAGCGGCACCCGCAGCCCGATCCAGAACACCACGGCGCCGATCGCGACGAACATGAGGTGCTTGCTGAACTGGGCGTACACGCCGGTGCCGGTCTTGGGGTTGTACGAGGCGACCGAGGACGCGGACAGCACCATCACGATGCCGATCACGGTCAGCACGCCGGTGAGCGCCAGAACCAGGTGGAACGAGGCGAGCGGCCGCGAAAGCCAGGCCGTCAGCGCGGTGCGGAAGGCGACGAACGGGCTTTCCTTGCGTTCACGGCGCTTGCGCTGCGCGGGCTCGCGTTTTCTTTCCTCAACCGCCGTCACTGGTCTCCCCCGCACCGTCGCGCAGGACACGGACCGCGCTCGCGAACGCGTCGCCGCGTGCGCCATAGCTCGAGTACATGTCCAACGACGCCGCGGCGGGGGCCAGCAGCACCACATCTCCAGGGCGCGCCAGGGCGCGGGCCGCCTTCACCGCCGCAGTCATGGTGTCATCGTCACCCGAAGGGAGGCTGTTCACCGGGACATCCGGCGCGTGTCGCGCGACAGCGGCGGCGATCACGGGTGAATCCACGCCGAACAGCACGACTCCGCGCAGCCTTCCGGCGATCGAACCGACGAGTTCGTCCACGGAAGCGCCCTTGAGCTGGCCACCGGCGATCCAGACGACGTTCAGATGCGCGCGCAGCGAACCGCTCGCCGCGTGTGGGTTGGTCGCCTTGGAGTCGTTGATGTAGCGAACACCGTCGATCTCGCCGATCTCCTCGGCCCGGTGCGGGGCGGGCCGGTACTCGCGCAGCCCCTTGGCGACGTCCTCGCCGGTGACGCCGTACGCGCGGGCCAGCGCCGCCGCGGCGAGCGCGTTGGAGACGTTGTGCGGACCGGCGGGACGCACGTCGGCCAGCGTGCCGAGTTCGTCGGCGCTGGTCGCCGGGTCGGCCACGAAGGCGCGGTCGACCAGCAGGTCTTCCACGATCCCGAGTTCGCCGGGCCGCGGGGTGTCCATGCCGAACGCGACGCGGCGGGCGTCGGCGGGCGCGTGTTCGTCGGCGAGCCGGGCGGACCACTCCTCGTGGAGGTTGTGCACGACGGTCCGGGAGTGGGTGTGGACCCGGCCCTTCGCCGCCGCGTACTCCTCCATCGAGCCGTGCCAGTCGAGGTGGTCCTCGGCCAGGTTCAGCACCACCGACGCGAGCGGGGCCAGCGTCGACGACCAGTGCAGCTGGAAACTCGACAGCTCCACGGCCAGCACCTCGTGCCCGGCGCGCACCGCGTCGAGCACCGCGAAACCGACGTTCCCGCAGGCCACGGCGTCGACCCCGGCGGTACGCAGGATCGACTCCAGCATCCCGACCGTGGTGGTCTTGCCGTTGGTGCCGGTGATCGCGAGCCACACCGGCGGCTTGTCGCGCAGCTGCCCGACGCGCCACGCCAGCTCGACGTCGCCGATCACCTCGATCCCCGCTTCGGCCGCCGCCACCAGCAGGGGCGACGTCGGCTTCCAGCCGGGGCTGGTGACGACCAGCTCGACGTCTCCGGGCGGCTCGGTCAGGCCCGGCACCAGCTCGGCGCCGAGCCCTTCGAGCTCCGCCAACCGTTCGGCGTTGCCGTCGGTGACGGTGATCCGCGCGCCCAGCTCCGCCAGGACGGGGACGATCGACTTGCCGGTGACCCCGGCTCCGGCGACGAGGACGTGACGCCCGGCCAGCTCCACCGCTTAACCCCCGAGACCGAGCTGTTCGCTGTAGAACAGGCCGAGACCGAACATGCAGCAGATGGCCGAAAGCAGCCAGAACCGGATGATGACGGTGGTTTCGGCCCAGCCCGCGAGCTCGAAGTGGTGATGGAACGGGGCCATCCGGAACAGCCGCCGCCGGGTCGTGCGGAACACGGCGATCTGCGCGACCACCGAGATCATCTCGACCATGAACAGACCGCCGATGACGATGGCGAGCAGCTCGGTGCGGGTGGTCATCGACAGCCCGGCGACGAGGCCACCGAGGGCCAGCGAACCGGTGTCACCCATGAAGATCTTCGCCGGTGCGGCGTTCCACCACAGGAAGCCGACACAGGCGCCGGTCGCCGCGGCGGCGACCACCGCCAGGTCCAGCGGGTCACGGACGTCGTAGCAGGCGGCCTGCGGGGTGACCGCGCACGAGAGGCGGGTCTGCCAGAACGCGATGACGACGTAGGTCGCCAGCACCATCGCCGCGGTGCCGCCGGCGAGACCGTCGAGGCCGTCGGTGAAGTTCACCGCGTTCGACCAGCCCGAGATGACGATGTAGCAGAAGATCACGAAGAACACCGACGGGAAGGTGATCAGCGCGAGGTCCCGCACGTAGGACAGGCTTTCCGACGCCGGGGTGAGCCCGCGTTCGTCGGCGAACTGCAGCGCCAGGATCGCGAAGGCGATCGTGACGACGAGCTGGCCGACCAGTTTCGCGGTCTTGTTCAGCCCGAGGTTGCGCTGTTTGCGGATCTTGATGAAGTCGTCGAGGAACCCGACGAGCCCGAGGCCGACGGCCAGCAGGAGGACCAGCAGCCCCGAGGCGGACGGGCCGCCGGTGCCGTTGCCGCCGCTGAGCGCGCTGATCAGATGCGCCACGAAATACCCGACGACCATCGCGACGATGATCGCGACACCACCCATCGTCGGGGTACCGCGTTTGGATTTGTGTCCCTGCGGTCCTTCCTCCCGGATCTCCTGGCCGAAGCCCTGCCGGGAGAACACCCGGATCAGATAGGGAGTGAGGAGGATGGAGACCAGCAGGCCCGCCGCGGCCGCGATCAGGATGCTGATCACGCGTCACCACCGTTCGAGCGTTCGTGAGAGGGGGAAGGGGCTACTACAGGGGATTCAGCGTCGGTTACGGGAGCGGCGAGCACGGCGTCGGCCACCCGCCACAGGGCGGCGGCCTTGGACGCCTTCACCAGCACCACGTCTCCCGCGCGGAGCTGATCATGCAGCAGGGCGATGGCGGCCTCGACGTCGGGTACCAGTACCGACTCCTCGCCCCAGGAACCCTCGTGCTGGGCACCCTGATGGGTGGCCGCGGCGGCCTGGCCGATGACCACGAGCTTGTCGATGTTGAGCCGGACGACGAGCCTGCCGATGCCGTCGTGCGCGGCGACCGAGTTCTCGCCGAGGTCGCCCATCACGCCGAGCACGGCCCAGGAGCGGCGGTTCGCGCTCATCGACGCGAGCGCCTTGAGCGCGGCCCGCATCGACTCGGGGCTGGCGTTGAAGGAGTCGTTGAGGACCGTGACGCCGTCGGCGCGGGTGGTGACCTCCATACGGCGCTCGGAGCGTCGCTCCAGGCTCGACAGGCGGGCCGCGACCTCCTCGACCGTCGAGCCCATCTCCAGGGCCACAGCGGCCGCGCTGAGCGCGTTGCCGACCTGGTGCTCGCCGTAGAGCGGCAGCTTCACCGGTGCTTCGCCGTCCGGGGTGACCAGGCGGAACGACGCGCGCGCCTCGTCGTCGAGGGTGATGTCGACCGCGCGGACCTGCGCGGACTCGCTCTCGCCGACGAACACGACCCGGGCCTTCGTCCGGCTCGCCATGGCCGCGACGTACGGGTCGTCGAGGTTCAGGACCGCGACACCGCCGTCCTCGGCGCTCGGCAGCGCCTCCACGAGCTCGCCCTTGCCCTTGGCGATGCCCTCGCGCGAGCCGAACTCGCCGACGTGCGCGGTGCCGACGTTGAGCACGACCCCGATCCGCGGCGGCGCGATGGCCGCCAGCTCGGCGATGTGGCCGGGCCCGCGGGCGGAGAGCTCCAGCACGAGCTGCCGCGTCGAGTCGTCGGCCCGCAGCGCCGTCCAGGGGTGGCCCAGCTCGTTGTTGAACGAGCCCGGCGGCGCCACCGTCGGGCCGAGCGGCTCCAGCAGCTGGGCGATGATGTCCTTGGTGGAGGTCTTGCCCGCCGAACCGGTGACCCCGACGACGGTCAGGTGGTCACCCGCGAGCTTCTGGATCACGTGCCGGGCGAGTTTGGCGAGCGCGGCCAGCACCGCGGCACCCGCCCCGTCCTTGTCCGAGACCAGCGCGAACGCCCGCTCGTGCCCCTCGCCGGCCGCCAGCGGCGGCACGATCACGGCCGGGGCGTCGACCTCGCGGGCCGCGAGCACCGCGACGGCGCCCGCCTCGACGGCCCGCGCGGCGAAGTCGTGGCCGTCGACCTTCGCGCCGGGCAGCGCGATGAACAGACCGCCGGGAGTGACCTCGCGGGTGTCGAATTCGACGCTTCCGGTGACCTCGGCGGTCCCGTCGGTCCGATGCAGCCGCCCGCCGACGATGGCGGCGATCTCGGCCAGGCTGAGCACGATCACACTGTCTCCAGACGTCTGCGGATGGCGGCGGCCAGCTCTTCCCGGTCGGAGAACGGGTGCACGACACCCTGGACCTCCTGGCCGGTCTCGTGGCCCTTGCCCGCGATGAGCACGATGTCGCCGGGCCGGGCCAGCTCGACCGCGTGGACGATGGCTTCCCGGCGGTCGGCGATCTCGAGGATCTCGCCGCCCAGTGCCGGTCCGGCGTTGCGGGCACCGGCCAGCATCGCCGCCCGGATCGCGGCCGGATCCTCCGACCGCGGGTTGTCGTCGGTCACGATCAGCACCTCGCTGCGGCGGACCGCGGCCTCGCCCATGACCGGGCGTTTGGCGGTGTCACGGTCCCCGCCGCAGCCGAGGACGGTGATGATCCGGCCCTCGGTGCGGGCACGCAGCGCGTCGAGCCCCTGCGCCACCGCGGCGGGCTTGTGCGCGTAGTCGACGACCGCGGTGAACGGCTGGCCGAGGTAGACCCGCTCCATCCGGCCCGGCACCTCGACCGAGGCGAGCCCGGCGACGATGGCGTCGAGCGGGACACCGGCGGTGTCGAGGATCGCGGCCGCGAGCACGGCGTTGGCCACGTTGAACTCACCCGGCAGCGGGATCTTGGCCGCGGCGGTGAGGCCCTCGGGGCCGTGGAGGGTGAAGGTCTGCTCGCCGGCCGGGGTGGGGTTGAGGTCGGTGGCGCGCCACAGCGCGTCCGTCCCCGGCTCGGTGGACACGGTCACCGTGTGCGGGGTGAGGAGTGCCTGGCCCCAGGCGCTGTCGACGACGACCACCTCGGCGGTGGACCGGCCGTCGAACAGCAGCGACTTGGCGGCGAAGTACTCCTCCATGTCCTTGTGGAAGTCCAGGTGATCCTGGGAGAGGTTGGTGAAGGCCCCGACCGCGAAGCGCGTGCCGTTGACCCGGCCCAGCGACAGCGCGTGGCTGGAGACCTCCATCGGGACGTGCGTGACGCCGCGTTCCACCATCACCGCCAGGAGCGCCTGCAGATCCGGCGCCTCGGGGGTGGTGAACCCGCTGGCGAGGCGCTCCCCCGCGATCCGGGTCTCGACCGTGCCGATCAGCCCGGTGGTGAGCCCGGCCGCCTTGAGCCCGGCGTCGACCAGGTACGACGTCGTGGTCTTGCCGGACGTCCCGGTGATGCCGAGGACCGACAGCTCCAGCGACGGCTCCCCGTAGATCCAGGCGGCGATCTCGCCGAGGGCGGCCCGCGGGTCCGGGTGCACCAGGATCGGCACACCGGCGTCGCGGAGCACCGGGCGCTCGGCACCGGCCTCGTCGGTGAGCACGGCGGCCGCACCGGCCGCGATGGCCTGGTCGCTGAAGTCCGCGCCGTGGGCGCGAGCACCGGGAAGCGCGGCGAAAAGGTCACCGGGGAGGACGTGCTGGGCGCGGAGCGTGCTGCCCGTGACCGTCAACTCGGCCGCGGCCGGGTGGTCGTCGCCACCCACCACGAGCCGGGCGCCCGCCCTGGCGAGCAGCGTGCCCAGCGGCATCGGCTCGATCCTGGCCGGACGAGGGGGTGCGGCGACGGCCTTGACCGGGCTGTCCGGGACCTGGGCAGCCGTCGCGCCGGACCCGCTTTCGACGGCGGGACCGCTGCGGGGATCTGAAGTAGGCACCGACACAGCCAAGGAGGTTACCGGCGCGGCATTCGGGTGACTGAAGCGGTGCGGGGTGTGAGCGCGGCGATCATGCTCGTGGTAATGGGTTTCGCGAGCTCTCCTTGGCACGCAAGGGCTTCCGACTGTCGCTTGAGGACAGCGAGCCTCAGCGCGCTCCCGCTGGGCGAGATCCGGCCCCGAACACGCGAGTTCCGCCTTCAAGCACGCGAGTTGCGGCTCCGGACACGCGTGTCACGTCAGGAAAGCACCAGCGGCACCTGAGGCGACGGACCGTCCGACAGCGGGATCTGGAACCGCTGCGCCAGGTACGCGGCCACCGAATGGAACAGCGGCGCGGCCGAGAGTCCTTGCTGCAGGGTGGCGTCCGGCGCGTCGAGCCGGATGCCGACCACGAAACGCGGGTTGTCGGCGGGCAGGATCCCGGCGAAGGTGATGTTGTACAGATGGTTGCTGTACGTCTTCGTCTGCGGGTCGACCTGCTGGCCGGTGCCCGTCTTGCCCGAGATCTGGTAGCCCTCCAGCGCCGCCTTCGGCCCGGTGCCGCTCTGCTGCCCGCGGCCCTTCTGCGTCACCGCGCGCATCATCTCGCGTACGGTCTTCGCCGCCTGCGGGCTGATGACCTGGACGGTCTTCGGCGCCGGTTCCGGGACGAGGGTCCCGTCCGGGTTGACCTTCGCCTTGACCACCCGGGGTTCCACCCGCAGGCCGTCGTTCGCGATGGCCTGGTACATCCCCGCCATCTGCACGACGGTCATCGAAAGTCCCTGTCCGATCGGCAGGTTTCCGAAGGTCGTGGCCGACCACTGGTTGCGCGGCGGCACGACACCGGGGCTCTCACCGGGGAGGCCGAGCCCGGTGCGCTGGCCGAGTCCGAACTTCTTGAGCAGATCCGCGTACCGGTCCTCGCCGAGTTTCTGCGCCAGCAACAGGGTGCCGACGTTCGACGACTTCGCGAAGATGCCGGTGGTGGTGAACTGCTGGGTGCCGTGGTGCCAGGCGTCCTTGACGATCTTGTCCGCGACCTGCAACGAACCCGGCACCGGCAGCGAGGCCTCCGGCGTGGTGATACCCGCGTCGATCGCGCCCGCGGCGGTGACGATCTTGTTCACCGAACCGGGTTCGAACGGCGTGGTCACCGCGCGGTTGTTCAGGTTCTCCGTCTCGCTGCGCGAAGCGGGGTCGTTGAGGTTGACGGTCTTGTCGTTGGCCAGCGCGTAGACCTCGCCGGTCTTCGAGTCCAGAATGACCGCCTGGCCGCCCTTGGCCTTCGACTTGGCGACGTAATCGCTCAGCTGCCGCTGCAGTTCGTACTGCAGGTCGGTGTCGATCGTGAGCTGCAGGTCCGAACCGGGGACGGCGTTCTGGATGTCCCGTTCGGTACCCGGGATGACGAGATTGTCGTTGCCGTTCCGGGTGTTGACGATCTTGCGGCCCGGTGTTCCGGCTAGATCGTTGTCCCGCGAGGCTTCGAGACCGTAGCCACCGTGCAGGTTGTGCTTGGAGACGTCCTTGTCGTCGGTGCGCCAGTTCGCGTAGCCGACGATGTTCGCGCCGACCGAGTCACCGGGATACTCCCGCTTCGAACGCTTCTCGACGCTGATCCACGGGTATTCCTTGACGATCGCCTCGGCGACCGAAGGTTCGATGTCGTGGACCAGGTAGGTGAAGCCGTCCGGCTTGTGGAACTTGTCCAGCAGTTCCTGCTCGGTGATCACCCCGGGCAGCTTGGCCGCGATCAGCTTCGCCGCGCCCGCCACCTCGGACTCGAAGTTCTTGCCCTTGGTCGGGTTCTTCGCGGCGAAGTCGTCCATCGTCTTGTGGAGCCAGTTCAGGCTCACCGCGAGCGTCCGGACCTCGACGCTGAACGCGATCTTCGTCCCGTTGCGGTCCAGAATGGAGCCGCGCTGCGCGGGACTTTCGATCACCGACGTCCGCTGCCGTTCCGCCGCCTCGGACAGCGCGCCGGCCTCGAACCACTGCACCTGCACCAGTTTGAGGCCGGCGAGCACCATCACGACGATCAGCAGGATCCGGACACCGGTGAACCGGCTCCGGTTCCCGCCGTTGCCCCGGCGGGCGGTGGCACGACGGGTCCCGGCGGCGTAGGTCCGCCGCGCGCTTCCCGCCGACCTGGCCCTGGCCTGAGCCGGGCGGCCGGGCGACATCACTGACCTCCCTGCGCCGGGGTCGCCGCGTTCTCCTGCGGCACCGCGGGCTGGTCGCCCTCGTACGGGGTGCCCTGCTGCGTTCCCTCGGCGGGCGGGGGCGCCGTCGATTCGGTCGAGGCGGCGGGCGCCTCCCCTTCGGCCTTCTTCGGCTCACCGACCACAGTGGACTGTCCATCCGGGCCGACCACGATATGCGCGGGGTCGCCGCCGGGCACCATGCCCAGTTCCCTGGCCTTGGGCGCCAGCGATGCGGGCGACTCGGCCTTCGCGACCTCGCGCTGCAGCCGTTCCTTCGCCTCGGCGAGCCCGGCGTTGGTCGTGCGGAGCTGTTCGAGCCGGTACGAATCGGCGATGGCCTGCGTGGTCAGCCACAGCGTGCACGCCACACCGACGGCCAGCATGCCCATCATCATCAGCACGAACGAGGCGCGCGAACGCGGCCAGCGCAGCTTGAGCTTCTTCTTCGGCTCTTCCTTGCCCGCGCCGCCTTCCGCGTCGGGACGGTTGCGCTGCTGGTCTCGCTGCAGCAGGTCAGCGCGCTGGGCACGGCGGGCGTAGGCGCGCTCGGCCGCCGACGTCCGGCCACGGGAGGCGCGGGACGTCGTGGTCTCGGTGGTGTCGGTCGCCTGGTCGGCGGTGGCGGTCGCGCGGGCACGCCGTCCGGGCGGCGGTGTCCGGCGGCCGCGGGACTTCGCGGGAGCGGTCATCGTGCTCGGTCTCCGATCCGTTCGGCGGCCCGTAGCCGCACGGAGGCGGCCCGCGTGTTCTGTTCGGTCTCCGCCTCGCCGGCCTTCTCGGCCCCTCTGGTGAGCAGTTTCAGTTCCGGGCCGTGGCCCGGCAGTTCCACCGGAAGCCCTTCCGGCGTCCGGGATTTCGCCAGTTCCGCGAAGGCCTGCTTGACCAGCCTGTCTTCGAGGGACTGATAGGACTCCACGACGATGCGGCCGCCGACGGCCAGGCAGGACAGCGCCCGCGGCATCGCCCGCCGCAGCACCTCCAGCTCGCCGTTGACCTCGATCCGCAACGCCTGGAAGGTGCGCTTCGCCGGATGTCCGCCGGTGCGCCTGCTCGCCGCGGGGACCGCGTCGTACAGCAGTTCCACCAGCCGTCCGCTGCGCGTGAAGGGTTCCTTCTCCCGTTCCGCCACAACGGCTTTGACGATCCGCTGGGCGAACCGTTCCTCGCCGTAGTCGCGCAGGATCCGGATCAGCTCGCCGGGGGCGTAGGTGTTGAGCACGTCGGCCGCGGTGAACCCGGTGGTCGGGTCCATGCGCATGTCGAGCGGGGAATCCTTGGAATAGGCGAAACCGCGCTCGGCCCGGTCGAGCTGCATCGAGGACACCCCGAGGTCGAACAGGATCCCGTCCACTCTGGACAGTCCGAGTCCCTGCAGCGCGGACGGCATCTCGTCGTAGACCGCGTGCACGAAGTCGACACGATCACCGTGCGGCGCAAGCCGTTTCGCGGAAAGCTCCAGCGCGTTGGGATCACGGTCGAGGGCGACCAGGCGCAGCCGGGGGAACGCGGTGAGCAGCGCGTCGGAATGACCGCCGAGCCCGACGGTCGCGTCGACCAGCACGGCCTCGCGGTCGGAGAAGACCGGCGCGAACAGTTCGACGATGCGGTCGAGCAACACCGGGACGTGCTCGTGTTCGTCTGCCATGTCTTCCCCCCTTTCCTGTAGTGCCGGGGAAGATGCCGGATGCCGTCAGGTCCCTGTCCGCCCGCCTGCTGACCTGGTACCGGGGAAGGTGTACCAGGGCCACTGAGCGGACAGAGGCCTCACGGCATCCGTGTGGACGGTTCCCGGCGTGTCCGAAGCGTGAACCCGCGCCCCCCGACGGCGTGGGTGCTTCCTCGGCCACGTCTAGAAGACGCCCGGCAGAACTTCCTCTCGAGCCTTCGCGTAGCTGTCCTCGTGTTCGTCCAGGTAGCCCTGCCACGCTTGGGCGTCCCAGATCTCCAGCCTGGTGATCGCCCCGATCACCACGCACTCCTTGTTCAGCCCGGCATAGCGTCGGAGCTCGGACGCGATCGCGATACGTCCTTGCCCGTCCGGGCGTTGTTCGTCCGTCCCGGCGAAGAGATAACGCTGATAGGCCCGGACCGCCTCGTTCGTGAACGGGGCGTCGGCGACCTTCCTCGCCATCTGCTCGAACTCGGCCCGGGGAAAGACGAAGAGACAGTGATCCTGTCCCTTGGTGACCATCAGCCCACCGGCGAGCGCGTCGCGGAACTTCGCGGGCAGCGTGAGCCGCCCCTTGTCATCCAGTTTCGGGGTGTGGGTGCCGAGGAACACCGGCTCCACCTCCCTACCGATCTCGGCTGCGAACAGCCAAGCCCGGCCACGGGGCTCCCTTCTGCCCCACTGCGCACCACCGTACCCCACTTTTCACCACAGTCAACGCGGCAAAAGCCGCGACCACTCCGTCGTGTCAGACGTTTTCGCTGGTCAGCCAGGTGGGGCCTGGTGGGGGCTCGGTGGGGGACGGTGGCCAAGATCCCCCTGGGCGGGTATCGAAGCAACCTCATCCATGCCTGACACGTCCGGATATCGGCCGCCGGAACCCTGCTGTGGTGCGGAGTGGGGGTGAAAGTGGGGAATCCGGTGGGGCGTGGTGGGGACCGCCGAGGACACAATGGAGGGTGACCGTCGGGTCATCCCATGACCCGGGTCGACAAAGGACTGCGGCCCTCGTCCTCGCCACGCACGAGGACCTGTACCGAACGGCGCCTTCGCGTGACTGATCGGACGACACGTGTGATCAGACGGACGACACACGTGACCAGATGGACGACACACCTGCGGCGAAGCCTCCGCCCCGTGCCGTCCGTTCAGACACACATGTCGTCCGTCTGATCACGTGTGTCGTCCAACCAATCACGCAAGGCCGCCACTAGGTATCCAGGACACGGTTGGTTCTAACCGTCCTCGCCACTCACGAGGTCAGCCGCGGTTGCGCTTGCGACGGCGTCCGTTCATTCCCGATGTGGCGCGACGGCTGACGCCGCGCCAGTCCTTGGGTTTCTCCGTCGGTTCAGGCAGGAGCCGGTCGATGCCCTTGCCCGCGAACCACCCGGCGACATACCCGGGGACCAAGCTCACGACAGTGAAGAAGAACCACCAACCGAACGGGAACAGCGGCCTTGGGCGCTCGACGGGGACGGCGTTGTACTGCGACCCGCCATAGCGGCCCGCGGACTGGTAGGACACGACGTTCACCTCGCCCGACAGGTTCGAAACCGAACCGATCACAGCGGAACTGACGAGGGGCTTGCCCGGCGCCTTCCGATCCCACGTCACCTCGGCTTGGCAGACATGGATCAGCCAGAACCGCAGCGGGCTGCGGTGGCATTCCTGGATGCGCGCCACCCCGAACCGGTCCACTTTCCCCGTGTCGCTGATCCCCAGTGACAATCCGAGCGAGAACATGAACCACGCGGTCACCACCGCGACGACGACACCGGAGAGCACCCTCAGACTGACCCGGCCTCGCCGTTTCCGAACCGGCCGCTCGTCTTGTCCGGTCCGTTCAGTCATCGTCGTCGTCGAGCGTTCCGCTGATCCGGCCGGTGGTGGGCGGTGTGACCCTGCCGCGCTCGGCCGATCCGCCGTCGTATTGGACGCGATTCTCCGCGGCGGCCTTGCCTGCTTCCTTCCCGACCTTCAGGTAGGTGTTGTCGGCGATCTTGCCCGCGACGGTGTTCTCCATCCGGTTCATCCCGCCCCGCGCGTGTTTGAGCACACGCTCGGCACCTGTCGCGTCGGAGTCCAAGGCCTTCTTCGCGAGCTTGAGGTTGTCGGCTTTGAAAGCGTCCAGTGTCTTGTCACTGGCCTTGATCGCCTGATTGGCCTCGTGGCCCAGGTCCGAAGCCTTACGCCCCAGGGCCCGTGCCGCCTCCCGGGCCCGGTCGCTCGATCCTTCGAACCGTTTCACGAACTTTTGGATGGCACTGAGCAGCTTGCCGAGCTTCTTCTGGATCTTCGCCATGACCTTGACCGCGTCGGCGAAGATGCTCGCGGTGAAGGCCGCGACCGAGCCGCCCAGGGTGAACCACGATGAGGCGAGGGCCAGGAGCGCACGGGTGATCACATCGCTGATGAAGCCGGCGATGATGTCGAAGATCAGCGCCCGCGCGGTCGCCACCACCATCCCGCCCGTGGTGATCCAGTGGGCCGAATCCTTCGCCTCGGCCGCGACGTCGCGCAAGGACTGCGTGTACTGCAGGGCGATCCGCCGGTACGCGATCGCCGCGTCACCGTCCCACCCGGATGTCGTGCTCAGCGCACCTTCGTAGTCGCCCGCCACCGCCTCGAGTTCCGTCGCGATGTTGTTCCAGGTCTGTGCCGCCTGCTGGACCAGATCGGGATCACCGGTGAGGATCTCCAGTGGTTCGCGGATGAACTCCAGGTTCTCCATCAGCCAGCCGACTCCGGCCTTCACCAGCTCACCGAGCGGGTTCAAGCCCATCGACAGCAGGTCCAGCCCGACCGAGACCCCGTCCATGGCGAGCGCGAACGAGTCGATGTCCTGGCCTTGATCGGGATTCAGGGTGCCGGCCAGCCCTTCGAGGCTGTCCGCCAGGCCGCCACCCTTGAAGTTCTTCTTCTCTTCGTTCTTCTGCGCGACCAGGTTCTGTTCCCTCGGGCCCGCGACAGGTCCTTCGCTCACAGCTTCTTCCCCAGGTCCCGGCCGAGCTGCGCCGCGTCGTCGTCGATCTTCGTGTAGTCCGTGGCCGCCTTCCGCAGCGCGTCGGACAACGCGTCACCGAGATTCGCCGCGCTGGTCATCAGCTCGTCCGCGTCACCCTGGGCCAGTTGCAGGACCCCGCCGACGGGCACTGCGCACAGGAGGCCATAGCCCTGGAAGCCGCCCATCCCGACCTGGTTCGCCGCCGAGGCCGCGCCGCGGATGCGATCGGCGAGGTCGGCGACCTGGTCCGCGTGCGCTTTGAGGCGTTCCGGCGAGACGCCGTATCCCGGCCCGCTCACGAGCGGCCGGTCCAGTCGACGTGCTGGAAGTCCTCGCCGTCGTCCTCATCGGACACGGGACGGGACGGCCGGGGTTTCGCGGGCGGAGCGGGCGGCGGTTCGGCCGAGACGCCGAAGCGTGCGGAGTCGTCCGGTTCCGGGGCGGGCTGCGCTTCTTCCCTCGGCGGCAAGGTGCTCTTGATGAAGTCCACCGCGTCGGAGTCTTCGCCGGTCAGCCCGGCCATGATCTCCAGCGTCCGGTCCGCCGCGCGCGTCGTCGCCTTGCGGTAGGTGCTCATGATCAGCGACGCGAGCTGGGCGGGCGGACGCTCCTGTGCCTGCGGGGACAGCGAGAGCGACGTCAGTCCCCCACCGGGGTTGACCGTCACGGTGACCAGCCGGTCCGGGCTGCTCAGCGTGACGACGTTGTTCTCCAGCTCGGCCTTCGCCTGTTCCGCCTTGGCGAGCAGAGCGGCGCTGCGCCGCTCCTGTTCCCGCATCCACTCCTGCGGATCCCGCACTCGGCCACCGAATGGCACGGTCATTCCGAAACCCCCACTTCCCGAAGGCCCCCTCAGGCTTTCGTCTCGTCACAACTTAGCGGTCCGGGTCGAGCAGCGAAGCCAATCGCGCGGCCAGCCGGGGACCGTCCACAGGGGACACGTTCACCCACGTCTGCCCGCCGCGGCCCTCGGTGCGCGCCGCGCAGTACGCGCCGACGTCGGTGTCGAACCAGGTCAGCCCGCCCGCCCGGTGCGCCCGGCCGTCGCGGTCGCGGGTCCGCACGGTGAACTGGCCCGCGCTGTAGACGGGCCGCGCCTGGATCGCGAGCACCTCACGCAGCTGGCTGTCCGAAGCCGACGATCGCCCGCCGTCGCCGAACACCGGATCCTCCAGGGCGTCGCCGAAGCGCGCCGCGGGCAGGCTGATGCCGTAACCGGGGCCGGGCCGCAGTTCGGGCAGGACGTCGACGATCGCGCCGAACACCTCGCCGTCGCCGATCCCGGAGAGCGCGATGGTCTGCTCGGGTTGCGTGGCCAGCACGCCGTGCCGCCCGCGCGCGGCCGCGACCGCGCGGAACGGCGCCGGAGCCGTCATGTCGGCCAGCGCCTCGCATTCGACGTAGACCTCGGCGCGTGCGAGCAGGTCCAGCCGCGCTTCCAGGGCGGCGTCGAGCCGGTCCCCGTCATAGAGGCCTCGTTCGGCGAGGTTGTCGTAGACCGCGCCGCGGATCTCGGCGCGTTCCGCTTCCGTGGTGCCGACGCTGCGCACGGACAACGGCCACGGCGGGGCCGCGTGCCCCAGATCGGTCCAGAGGACGTCGAACGCCGACGCGGAAACCCGGATCAAGACCGCCCCAGCTCGGGCGGCTTCCCGAAGGAGACCCGCGGGGTCAGCGAACGCAGCGAGGCATCGCGGGTGTTCATGACATCGACGGCCTTGCGGCGGGCCTCTTCGGCTTCCGCGTGCTTGGCCTCCAGCTCGTCGGCGAGGGCGGCCAGGAGCGCGAGGTTCCCACCCGCCGCGGCGCCGCGGATCATCGCGCCGGGGTCGTAATCCACCGGCGGCGGCATGTCGGCGCGGGCCCGCGCGGCGGCCTCGGCCTGTCCGGACACGGCCTTCCCGAGCGAGGACGAGAGGTCCGCCGACCACGCCAGCCAGCCGGACGCCGTGGCCAGCACGCCGCGGAGCGCGTCGCCCGCTTCCCCGCGCCAGTTCTCCTCACTGCTGCCGACCAGCCCGGCCAGTTCCGACGTCGCGTCCTGCATGCGCCGCGCGAGCGCGTCCCAGCCGGCGCCGATACCGCCCGCGGCCTCGGGGTCGTTGCCCGCTTCGACCTCGGCTGCCAGCGCTTCGTGGCTGTACGCCTCGTACCGCGTGGCCGCGACCGGGACCTCGCGTCCCGGCGTCTCTCCATCAGGCACTGTCACTCCTAAGGCAGTTTCGGTTCGGCCAATCCCGCCACCGTCACCGCGCGCTCGCACGCGAGCGGGGTGTCGGCGAAGTTCGTGTTGCTCACGTCGATCTGGACGCTCGCCTTCTCCCCCATGCCGAGCAGGACCGCGCAGGTCCCGTCGGCGGCCCTCTTGTCGGCGACCTTGAGCGCCTCCCGGCCGCCGACCTTGGTCTTGGTGGCGGTCTTGCGCTCGACCTCGAGATCCGCCAGGCCGTTCTTCTCGTCCACGGTGATGGTGACGCCGAACGTGGCGGGCACCGTCCAGTCGCAGGCGCGGGCGCCGTTGATCTCCTTCGCGACGCCGAGCACGGTGATCCCGGCGGTCGACCTGTCCTTCGGGTCGAGCAGCGTGCACGGATCCACGCCGCGATCCGGCGCGGGAGCCGAGGACGAAGACGCGGGAGCCGGGGCGCCGTCGGCGGCCGGAACCGGCGTCTGGCCCGCGGACCCTTGCCCGCAGGCGGACACTGTGAGGACGACCAGGACGCCGAGCGCGGAGAGGCCGGACTTCATGGGGTCAGCCGCCGACACAATCCACATCCGCCGCCGCTTGTTCATCCTGTCGGGTGTACTTCGCCAGCGCCTTCTCGATCCGGTTCTTGAGCGCCTCGAGTTCCTTGCCGAACGCGGTGAGCGCCTCGACCGCGGAGCCTTCGGCGCCGATCCCGTACTGCGCCATGAACTTGCCGACCTCGTCCGCGTATCCCCCGCCGAGGGGAACCGTGCGGCCGAGCACCTTCGCCTCGCGGACCATCTGGCCGACCACGTCTTGCAGGGCGGAGATCTTCACGTGGGCGTCGGCGGCCAGCTCCGGCGCGACCGCGAACCCGCTCAGATCGAACCTCGGCTTGGCGGTACTCACCTCGCTCATATGCGATTACGCCTCTCCGTAGTCGAGCGACCTCGCACCGGAGCATACGACAAAACAAGGTGTCAGCGGGAGCACCCGAAAACGCGCTCACCTCACCCGATCGAGGTAAGGTCTCTGGTTGCACAGAGTCATCGACTGGGGTTGGCGGGGTTCCCCCCACGAGTTCGCCCGAGTTTGACACACTTCGTGGGAGGCTGACCGCTGCCCGGGGGACTGAACGGTCCGGCAGAGGACCCAGCGGAAATCCAGCCACGCGGCATCAGGAGGTCGAGTGACGTCGAGAATCCAGTCTGCGACGCCCGGCGAACACCAGGGCGAGCAGGCAACCGGGCAAGCCCCGTACCCCACGGGCGCCGGCTCGATCAGCGGCCGGCAGAACGGCCGTGAAGCCCCAGCGTCGCTGGACGAACTGCACGAGACCGCGCGGCGGATCGCCGCCAACGTGGAGCGGGTACTGGTCGGCAAACCCGACGTCATCCGCATCGCGCTCGTGACCCTGCTCGCCGAAGGTCACCTCCTCGTCGAAGACGTCCCCGGGGTCGGCAAGACCTCGCTGGCGAAGGCGCTGGCCCGCTCGATCGACTGCACCGTCAGCCGGATCCAGTTCACCCCCGACCTGTTGCCCAGCGACGTCACCGGGGTGTCCATCTACAACCGGCAGAGCGGCGAGTTCGAGTTCCGTCCCGGCCCGGTGTTCGCGAACATCGTGGTCGGCGACGAGATCAACCGCGCCTCGCCGAAGACGCAGTCGGCCCTGCTCGAATGCATGGAAGAGCACCAGGTCACCGTCGACACCTCGACCTACCACCTCGAAGAGCCGTTCATGGTGATCGCCACCCAGAACCCCATCGAGATGGAGGGCACGTACGCGCTGCCCGAGGCCCAGCGGGACCGGTTCACCGCGCGGGTGTCCATCGGCTACCCCGACCAGCAGGCCGAGCTGGCCATGGTCGACGAGCACGCCGGGCACAACCCGCTGGCCGACCTCGAGCCCGTCTCCGACCGCGAGTCGGTGCAGCGGCTGATCGAGACGGTGCGCTCGGTGCACATGTCGCCGGAGATCCGCCGGTACGCCGTCGACCTGGTGGCCGCGACCCGTCAGGTGCCGGAGATCCGTCTCGGCGCCTCGCCGCGGGCGACCCTGCAGCTGGTCCGCGCCGCCCGCGCGCAGGCCGCGCTGTCCGGCCGTGAGTTCGTCGTCCCGGACGACCTGCACACGGTCGCGGTGCCGGTGCTGGCCCACCGCATGGTGCTCACCACCGAGGCGCACGCCGCCCGCCGGTCGGCCACCGACGTGGTCCGCGCGATCCTGCACCGCGTTCCCGTTCCGCAGGGCTCCTCGGGCACGAACCACCGCTGAGTAAAGGAAACGTGGCCATGCTGCGTGCGCTGTCCGGCCTGACCACACGCGGCCGCTGCCTCCTCGCCGCCGGCGTCGCCGCGGCGGCGTGCTCGTTCGTGCTCAACGAACGGGATCTGCTGCGGGTCGCGGTGTTCGTGATCGCCCTGCCGCTGCTGGTCGCCTTCTTCATCTCGGCGACCCGGCTGCGGCTGGGCGCGGCCCGCTCGCTACGCCCGGAGCGGGTCTCGGTCGGCTCGCCGGGCGAGGTCCAGCTCGAACTCTGGCGCAACGGCAGGCTCCCGGCCGGTGAGGTGCTGCTCGAAGACGGCGTGCCCTACGCGCTCGGTTCGCGGCCGAGGTTCGTCGTCGAACGCCTCCCCCACGACCGCCGGGTCGCGCTGCGGTATCCGCTGCAGCCGGTGCTGCGCGGGATCCAGCAGGTCGGCCCGCTGCGGGCGACGATCACCGACCCGTTCGGACTGTGCGAGTTCGAACGTGAGCTGATCGCGCATTCCCGGCTGGTCGTCGTGCCGAAGGTGGTCGGCCTGTGGGGCCTGCCCAGCGGCGCCGGGATCGGCGCGGGCGACGACGGCAGCATCCGCCTGCACGCCGGGCAGGGCGAGTCGGACGTTATCGTCCGGCAGTACCGCCAAGGCGACGACCTGCGGAAGGTCCACTGGCGCTCGACCGCCCGCCGCGACGAGATCATGGTCCGCGTCGAGGAACGGCCGTGGCGCGGCGGCACCACGGTGCTGCTGGACCACCGCGCGGCCGCGCACCACGGCACCGGCCCCGCGGCGAGCCTCGAATGGGCCGTCTCGTTCGCCGCCTCCGTGGCCCTGCACCTGCGGCGTTCCGGGCACCGGGTCCGCCTGATCACCGAACACGGCCTGACCCTGGCCGACACCCCCGGCGAGGGTGGCGAGCACTACGACAACGTCGTGCTCGACGTCCTCGCCGCGCTCCAGCCCGCGCACCAGCGCGACATCACCCTCGGCCACGACCCGGCCGAGGGACAGGAACTCATCGCGGTGCTCGGCACCGTCAGCAACGAATCCGTGCACGAGCTGTCCCGGTACCGCCCGCGCGGGATCCGGAGCCTCGCCGTGCTGCTCGACACCCCCGGCTGGTCGTCCGGCGTCAACCGGCCCGAAAACCGTGCCGCCGCCACCGAGGAGTCGGTGGCGCTGCTGCGAGCCGCGGGCTGGGGCGTCGTCGTCGCCGGTCCCGGATCGCCCATGCCGCAGGTCTGGGCCGAGCTCTGCCAGACGGCCACCCGCCGGGGCACGCTGATCGGAGGCGGCCTGTGACCGCGACCGCGCCGCCCCTGCGGCACACCCCCAAACCGCGCCCCGCCGCCCCGCCGCCCGTCTGGACGAGCAGCGTGCTCGCGCCGGTCGCCGCCGGGCTCGCCACGTTGTTCGCCTCGACCTCGCTCACCGGCGTGGTCTCCGGCTGGGCGTGGTTCGGCTATCTGCTGGTCGCCGTCGTGCTGATCGCCTCGACCGGCCTCGCCCTGCGCTCGCTGCGCGCGCCGACCATCGTCGTCGGCCTGGCGCAACTGCTGGTGCTGCTGCTCCTGATCACCGGGGCGTTCACCACCAGCGGGATCCTGAAGATCTTCCCCGGCCCGGACGCCCTCGACGAACTGCGTGGTGTCCTCGCCGCCGCGGCCGAGCAGATCCGCGTCGGCCTGCCGCCGGTCGAGGGCACCCCGCCGATCCTCTGCCTGATCACCATCGCGATCGGCCTGGTCGCGGTCCTGGTCGACACGCTGGCCGTGGCCGCCGCCGCGCCCGCCGCGACCGGACTGGTCCTGCTGTGCGTGTACGCCGTCCCGGCCGCGCTGGCCGAGGACATGTTGCCGTGGTGGACGTTCCTGCTCGGCGCGGCCGCGTTCGCCGGTCTGCTCGCCGTCGACGGCAACCACCGCCATCGCCGCTGGCGCAACCGGGACGCGCCCGGACTGGGCAATTCGGCGAGCACATTGTCGGCGCCTGTCGGCGTGGTGGCCGCCGCGATCGCGATGGGCCTGGTGATCGGCACCGCCGTCACCGGGGTCGGCACCGTCGGCAGCCTTCCCGGCGGCCAGGGTTCGGGCCGCGGTGGCGCGGGCGGCTTCGGCGTCGAGCCGTTCACCCAGCTGCGTGGCCTGCTCGACCAGGGCGAGAACGTGGAGCTGTTCAAGGTCTACGGGCTGGGCGCGGACAAACGGCTGCTGCGCGCGTTCACCCTCGACACCTACACCCCGAACAAGGGCTGGGGGCTGGCGCAGAACGGCCGCGCCCAGCAGGGCGTGCAGGCCAACAAGGGGCTTCCGCCCGCTCCGGGTGACGACGGCGCCGGGCCCGGACGCGAGATCCGGATCGAGCCGACGAACTGGGTCGACAACTGGCTGCCGATCTACGGCGCGCCGAGGGCGCTCAACGGGCTGGCCGACAACTGGCTGTACGACCCGGTCGGCGGTGCCGTGTTCACCACGACCAAGCAGAACGCGCCCGCCTACACCGAGACCGCGTCCATCAAGGAACCGTCGAAGGACGAACTCCGGCTCGACGACCCCCGCCTGGCCGAGGTGCCGCCGCAGTTCACCCAGGTCGACCGCGTCGATCCCCGCGTGGTCGCGAAGGCCAAGCAGCTGACGGAAAACGAGTCGAACAACTTCGACAAGGCGCAGGCGCTCTGGTCGTTCTTCACCGCGCAGAACGGTTTCGTGTACGACACCAAGACCGCCGACGCGACCGACTCCGACGCGCTCGCCGACTTCATCCTCAACGGCAAACGCGGGTTCTGCGAGCAATACGCGTCCGCGATGGCCGTGATGCTGCGGGCGGTCGGCATCCCGTCGCGGGTCGCCATCGGCTTCACCTCCGGGACGCCCAAGGGCGATCACGTCTCGATCAGCTCCGAAGACGCGCACGCGTGGGTCGAGGTCTACTTCCAGACGAAGGGCTGGGTCAGCTTCGACCCGACCCCGCTGCTCGACGGCCGCGCGGTCGTCCCGCCGTACCTGCAGAACGACGCCGGCAGCTCCACGACGAACGACACCCAGGAAGTGCCGAGCGCGCCCGCGTCGAGCGCCCCCGCCACCGGCACCCCCCGCGACCAGGGCGAGGACCTCGGTGCCGACGGCGGCACGGGCCAGCAGGAGGAAGAGCCGCTGTGGCCCGCGATCCTCGCCGGGATCCTCGGCGGGCTGGCGGCCGCGCTGACCGTGGTCGCGATCGTGCGGTCGCGGTTGAGATACCGGGCGCTGATGCGGTCGTCGTCCTCCCCGGACGCACCGGAACCGGAACACGGGTTCCTCGACAACCAGAACGTGACGAACTGGCTGCCGCTGATCGCGATCGCGCTGTGGGTGGCGGCGTTCGCGTTCCTGGCTGCGTGGGTTTCGTGGTGGTTCGCGCTGGCACTGGTGGTCGTCCTCGGCGGGCTCGGGACGCCGACGGCGATCCGGGAGATCAAGCGACGGCTGCGGCTGCAGAAGATCGCGTCCCGCTCCCCCGCCGCGGCCGACGCGGCGTGGCGCGAGCTGATGGACGAGTGCGCGGACCGCGGCCTGCCGCTGTCCGGCGGCGACACGGTGCGCGTGGCGGGCCGGAAGGTCGTCGAGAAGCACCGGCTGGACGAAGAGGGCCGCTCCGGGCTGCGGACGGTCATCGGCGTCGTGGAGCGGTCGTGGTACTCGGACAAGCCGGCCGACGACCGGACGCTGGGCCCGGCCTTCGACGAGGTGCGCAAGAGCCTGAAGCGGAACGCGCCGATGTCGTGGAAGGGCCGCCTGTTCCCGCGCTCACTGCGGCGGCGGGACAAGTAGCGCCCGAGTGCGTGTGAAGGCCTCCTTCCCTCGGCTGAGCCGAGGGAAGGAGGCCTTCACGCGCTTAGAGCCCGGGCAGGACAACGCGAACATGCCGACAAGGCGTCGCCCTGCCGGCATGTTCGCGTGTGTGAGAGCTATTGCTCCTCGAAGCGCTGGCGGAAGCGCTCTTCCATGCGCTGGGTGAACGAGCTCCGGCGCGTGGACGACTTGCCGCCGCCACCTCCGCCGCCACCCGGGCCACCGCTGTCCTTACCGCCCTCCGCTTCGGCTCCTTGCCGAATCGATGTGACGGCCATCATGACTCCGAAGAACATCACGAGGAACCCGAGCACGCTGATCACTGGGATCTCGGCCACCCGGATGTTGACCACCACGCCGAGCACCAACAGTGCGACGCCCACTACGAACAGGGCGATGCCCTGCAAACGCCGTCGGCGGGCGGGGCGGCGCAACCGGGTGCCTCGCACCGTGGATGCGAACTTGGGGTCCTCGGCATAGAGCTCGCGCTCGATCTGATCGAGCAGCCGCTGCTCATGCTCGGAGAGTGGCATCTTTCCTCCTCCGGCACAGCTGTCGCGGGCGCCGGGCCGCGCAACGTCATGGACCCAACAGACAACCCCAGGCGGGGTGTCTCTGTCCAGGATACGAGCCCCGCGCTCGTCCGACTACCCGATCCCGTATCCAGAAGGGATCGAATTGGCCGAAACCACCCGACTCGGCTCTCTCGAAGACGACCGAGCAGGCGATGTCACTGGTCACGGGGGGTCAGCAGTGACGCTGGCCGCACCGCGGCGGCACCGAACTTCGACCTCGCGACGTCGGCGGCGACTTCCGCATCCCGCCAACGGGGTTCGGGAGATGCGAAAAGCAGCTGTTCTCCACTACTCTCCGTGTCCAATCCCTCGACTCTTACGCCGATCAGGCGGACTGCGCCCGTCGGCGCGTGCTCGGTGAGGAGTTCGACGGCCGTGCGGTGGATGTCGCGGGCCACATCCACCGGGACGGCGGTTGTCCTGGCGCGGGTGATGGTCTTGAAATCCGCGAACCGGACCTTGATCGACACCGTCCGCCCGCGAAGGCCCCGGCGGCGCAAGGTGGCGGCGACGCGTTCCGACAGCCGGAGCAGTTCCAGCCCGAGCGCCGAGCGGTCGTGGAGGTCGACGTCGAAGGTCACCTCGGCGCCGATCGACTTGTCCGGCGACTCGGGGATGACCTTGCGGTCGTCGTGCCCGTTCGCGAGGGCGTACAAATGCTCCCCCAGCGCCCGCCCGAGCGAGCGCCGCAGCCTGGACAGCGGGGCGGCGGCGACGTCGGCGACGGTGTCGAGCCCCTGCTGCCGCAGCTGCTCCTCGGTGCGCTTGCCGACGCCCCACAGCGCCGACACGGGCAGCGGGTGCAGGAACGCGAGCGTCTCGGCCGCCGGGACGACGACCATGCCGTCCGGTTTCGCCATCCCGGAGGCCAGCTTCGCGACGAACTTGACCTTCGCGACGCCGACCGAGCAACTGATCCCGAAGTCGGCGGCCACCCGCTCGCGGATCCAGGCTCCGAGCCGCGCGGGCGAGGAGTCCAGCCGTTTGAGCGCCCCGCTGACGTCCAGGAAGGCCTCGTCCAGGCTCAGCGGCTCCACCAGTGGCGTCAGCTCGCGGAAGATCCCCATGACGCCCTGGGACACCTCGCCGTAGAGCCCGGGTGTCGGGGTGATGCAGATCAGCTGCGGGCAGAGCCGTTTGGCCGTCGAGAACGGCATGGCCGACCGGACGCCGAACTCGCGCGCCGCGTAGCTCGCGGCGGCGACGACCGACCTCGGCCCGCCGCCGGAGACGACCACCGGCTTGCCCACCAGCTCCGGGCGGGTGCGCAGCTCGCAGGACACGAAGAAGGCGTCCATGTCGACGTGCAGCAGGCCGCAGCCGGTGTCGTCGGGCCAGGTGGTGGCCCCGGTCGTCACGCGGTAGCGGGCCATCCCTCCGGGCAGTTCAGCGTTTCGTCCCACGGGCAGACGCTAGCCCGGGCCACCGACAGTTCCCCGCTTCGAGTGTCATGAAAGGGCCGTTCAGGACATTTCTCGTCCTGAACGGCCCTTTCATGACATCCGGAAGGGCTCCGCGACAATCAGGCCGGGCGGCGGGCCAGCAGGTGCAGCCGGCTCGCGATGTCCCGCAACGGCGCGACCGACGCCGCCGCCAGCTCGAACTCGGCCAGGTCCTCTTCCCGCACCCCGCCGGGCACGAAATCCGCCACGACGCCGTCGCCCTGCAGCGAGGTCACCTCGAGACCCACTTCGATCAGCTGGGCGCGCAGGGCCTCGGCGTCGAACCGCCGCAGCACCGTCTCCCGGCCACCGCCGAGCACGCCGCTTTCGGCCGCGAGCAGCTCCCGCGCCTCGCCGAGGCGTCCGGCCAGCGCGCGCTGCAGGATCGCGGCGTGCCGGTTCGCCACCAGCACCGAGACCGCGCCGCCGGGTTTGACCGCGGCGGCCAGCGCGGCGAGCACGAGCGCCGGGTCGTCGACGACTTCCAGCAGGCCGTGCGCGAGGACGAGGTCGGCCGATCCGGCGGCGACGTGGGCTCCGAGCGCGTCGGAGTCGTCGGCGATCACCGTGATGCTTCCGGAGACGCCCTCTTCTTCGGCGCGGCGGCGCAGGGTCGCCAGCGCGTTGGGGTTCGGTTCGACCACGGTCACCAGGCAGCCCGCCGACGCCAGCGGCACCGCCCAGCCGCCGCTGCCGCCGCCGACGTCGACGACGTGCGGCTGTTGTGCGCCTCGCGCCCGTGCGGCCCGGAGTTCTGCTTCGAGAACCCGGCGAACCGCCCCCGATCCCCGCGTGGCCACGGTGTCCGTCTTCATAAACGCACAGGGTAATGCCCGCCTTCGCCGGCCCGTCGGGTGTAGTCCGATGCGGTGTTCGACACCTTGCCAAGGGGCCACCCCGCGGACTGCCCGTAGGCTGTATCGAGTGCACACGGTCGCTGTTCTCAGCCTGAAGGGTGGCGTCGGTAAAACGACGGTCGCCCTCGGTGTCGCGTCCGCCGCGCTGCGTAGGGGCGCCCGGACCCTCGTGGCCGACCTCGACCCGCAAGGCAACGCCACCACCTCGCTGGACCCGCCCTTCACCGATCGCACACTGGCCGACGTCCTCGAGACGCCGGTGCGTTCGGTACTCGAACGGGCGATCGCGCCCAGCGTGTGGAGCGACCAGATCGACGTGCTCGTCGGCGCCGAAGAGCTGGAGATGCTCAACGAGCCCGACGCCGACAGCCGCCGGTTGGAGAACCTCTCCCGCGCGCTCGACGAGCTGCACACGAACCCGTTGCGCGAGGAACCCTACGAACTGGTGATCCTCGACTGCCCGCCGTCGCTGGGCAGGCTGACCCGCTCCGCGCTGGTGGCCGCGGACAGCGCCCTGATCGTCACCGAGCCGACGATGTACGCCGTCTCCGGCGCGCGCCGCGCCCTCGACGCGATCGAGAAAATCCGCGAGGAGCAGAACCCGGGGCTGCGGCCGATCGGCGTCGTGGTGAACAAACTCCGCGTGCGCTCCTACGAGCACCAGTTCCGCGTGGCCGAACTGCGGGAGAACTTCGGCCCGCTGGTGATGCCGACGGCCATCCCGGACCGGCTCGCCGTGCAGCAGGCGCAGGGCGCGTGCAGCCCGATCCACGAATGGCACTCCCCCGGCGCGCAGGAGATCGCGCTCACCTTCAACATGGTGCTGGCGAAGGTCCTGCGATCGAGCCGGGCCGGACGGCATCGCGTCCGCGGTGAGGAAGAGCCCGAGACCACCGAGGCGCCCGCCAAGCTGAGCGACACCGGCACGGGATAGCCGCCGATGCCCGAAGGCGACACCGTCTTCCTCGCCGGCAAGGTCCTCGACAAGGCGTTGGCGGGCAAGACCTTGCTGCGCGGCGAGTTCCGGGTCCCCCAGCTGGCCACGACGGATCTCGCCGGCCGTGACGTGCTCGGCGTCGGCACGGTCGGCAAGCATCTGCTGACCCGGCTCTCCGGTGACCTGACCCTGCACAGCCATCTGCGGATGGACGGCAAGTGGGACGTCTACCGGGCGGGCGCGCGCTGGCGGCATCCGGCGCATCAGGCGCGGGTCATCCTGGCCACCGAAGAGCTGCAGGCGATCGGCTTCCGCGTGCACGACCTCGAACTCGTGCCCACGGACGAGGAAGACCGCCTGGTCGGCCACCTCGGCCCGGATCTGCTCGATCCACAATGGACGGATGAACTCGCGCAGCGGGCGGCGGCCGCGCTCGCCGCCGACCCGGACCGCGAACTGGGCGACGCCCTGCTGGACCAGCGGATCATGGCCGGGATCGGGAACATGTACAAGGTCGAGATGTGCTTCCTGCTCGGCGTCACGCCGTGGACACCGGTGTCCGAAGTGGACACGGCGAAAGCGGTCGCGCTCGGCCGCAAACTGCTGAAGAGCAACGCCTGGCGCACCTCGCAGACCACCACCGGCGATCTGCGGCGCGGCCGCGAACACTGGGTCTACGAACGGACCAAACAAGGCTGCTTCCGCTGCGGAGGACGGCTGAAGGTCGCGCCCCAGGGCGACGGGTACCAGGCGAGGCCGACCTGGTTCTGCCCGAAATGCCAGTCCGGGCCCGCTCCCGGCGGCTAAGCTGGACCCGTGACGCTGTTCAAGCTCCCGCTCTACGGGGCCGACACCGAACGCGGCGACCTCGCTCCCTGAGCCGCCCGCTCCTTCCGCACGTCACCCTTCACTTCTCCCAGGGAGCTTTGTCATGCCCGGAATCCTCACGGGCGGGGCGCTGCGCGCGTTCGTGCACGCCCTGCCCAAGGTCGAACTGCACGTCCACCTCGTCGGCTCGGCGAGCCTGCCCACGGTGCTGGAACTGGCCCGCCGACGGCCTTCCGCGGGAGTGCCGACCGAGCCTTCGGCACTCGCCGAGTTCTTCACCTTCCGCGATTTCCCGCATTTCCTCCGCAACTACCTGGCGGTGACGTCGCTCGTACGCGACGCCCGCGACATCCACACCCTCGTCACCGGGCTGGCGGCCGATCTGGCCGCGCAGAACGCCCGGTACGCCGAAGTGACCGTGACGCCGTACAACCACGTGCTCGACGGGATGTCGACGGACGATCTCCTCACCGGGCTCGCCACCGGACGGGCCGCGGCGCGGGCCGACCACGGGGTGGAACTGGCCTGGTGCTTCGACATTCCCGGCGAGAAAGGGGTCGTCGCCGGCCGCGAGACGGTCGTGTTCGCGCTCCGCGAACGCCCCGAAGGGCTGGTGTCCTTCGGGCTCGGCGGCCCCGAGGTCGGTGTCGGCCGCGCGCAGTTCGCCCCGTTCTTCACCACGGCGAGGGAGGCGGGGTTGCACAGCGTCCCGCACGCGGGCGAGACCACCGGGCCCGCCACCGTCTGGTCGGCGGTGCACGATCTCGGCGCCGAACGGATCGGCCACGGCGTCGGCGCGCACACCGACCCGGCGCTCCTGGAACACCTTGCCGTGCAACGGATACCGCTGGAGGTCTGCCCCACGTCGAATCTCCGCACCGGCCAGTTCCCCTCGATCGCGGCGCATCCGGTGCGGCGGCTGCTCGACCACGGGGTGACCGTCACGCTCAACACCGACGACCCGCCGATGTTCGGCGCCACCCTCGACGGCGAGTACCTGGCGGTGGCCGAGGCCCTCGGGCTGACGCCGGCCGAAATCGCCCTGTTCGCGAAGAACGCCGTGGAAGCCTCTTTTCTGCCCTCGGCGGACAAGACCGCCCTGCTGCGGGAGATCGACGAAATCTTGTTGCAGGACCCCGAACTCCTCGCATAGCGTGGCGGTACACGAGAGAGGAGGTGGTCCAAAGTTGTATTCCAACAGGACTCGTGAGGTGGCTGTCCGCTAGCGGACCCCACGCGTAGGACTTCAGAGCAGCGATACAACGCAAGTTGGAGCCACCTTCGGCTCGTCGTCTCTGCTTCGCGTGATGCCTGCTAGCGAATACCAGGCAGTCACCGGGCCCCCGAGGTTCCCGAGCACCGGTCCGGCTCGGGCCCGGACGCCGATTCCCGGCGTCCGGGAGCCGCCTCGGGGGTACCCCTATTTCCGGGGTGCCGCCCGGCGCCCCAGAAGACCGTCCACCGCAGTTCCGCCCCCGGGAACCCCGTGGACTGGATAGATTGACGCCATGCTGAGGCCCGATTTCCCGATCATCACCCAGCGACTGACCCTCCGCGCCTTCACCTCCGCGGATCTCGACGAACTCAACTCCTTCCAGTCCCGCGCCGACGTCGCCCGCTACCTCTACTGGGGCCCGCGCAGCCGGGCCGAATCCGCCGCCGCGCTCGCGAAACGGGTGCACAGCAGCAGCCTGTCGAAGGAAGGCCAGCTCCTCGCGGTGGCCGTCGAGCTGACCGAGACCGGGCAGCTGATCGGCGACCTGAACCTCGAATACCTGAGCAGCGAGCACCGTCAGGGCGAGATCGGGTTCGTCTTCCATCCCGATCACCACGGCAAGGGGTTCGCCGCGGAGGCCGCCACCGAACTGCTGCGCCTCGGCTTCGAAGAGCTGGGCCTGCACCGGATCATCGGCCGCTGTGACGGACGCAACACCGCGTCGGCCGCGCTGATGGAACGCCTCGGCATGCGCAAGGAGGCGCATCTGCGCGAGAACGAGGTCGTCAAGGGTGAATGGACCGACGAACTCGTCTTCGCGATGCTCGAAGACGAGTGGAAGGCGAAGCGTTAGAGCTCACCAGGCATGATGGGGCCGTGCTCTTCGACAAGATCGTCCGCCCCGCTCTCTACCGGGTCTCCGGCAGCGACCCCGAAACCGTGCACGAACGCACAATCGGTTCGCTCGCCAGGCTGAGCCGGGTCACCCCCGCGCTCGCCGCGCTCGGCCGCGTCTACCGGACGGACGATCCGGTCACCTTCCTCGGCCTGCGCTTCCCGAACCGGGTCGGGCTCGCCGCCGGCATGGACAAGAACGGGCGCGCGCTGCACGCGTGGCCCGCGCTCGGTTTCGGCTTCGTCGAGGTCGGCACGGTCACCCGGCATCCGCAGCCGGGCAACGACAAACCGCGGCTGTTCACCCTCGCCCAGACCGACGCGGTGATCAACCGGATGGGCTTCAACAACGAAGGCGCCGAAGCGCTCGCAGCCCGCCTCGCCGCGACCGGGAAGCCGCCGGTGCCGCTCGGCGTCAGCATCGGCAAGTCCAAGGTGACCCCGCTCGACGAAGCCGTCGAGGACTACCGGTTCTCGCTGCGGGCCTTGTACCCGTACGCCGACTACTTCGCGATCAACGTCAGCTCCCCGAACACCCCGGGGCTGCGCGCGCTGCAGGACAAGTCCGCGCTGGCCGAACTGCTCGCCGAGCTGCGCGAGACCTCGGCCGGGCTCGCCGGCGACGCGAAGCCGACGCCGGTGCTGGTGAAGGTCGCCCCCGACCTCACCGACGAAGCGCTCGCGGAGCTGCTGGAGGTCTGCCTCGACCACGGCGTCGCCGGGCTGATCGCGACCAACACGACGTTGTCACGCGAAGGGATCGCCCCGCCCGAGGCCGCCGTCGGCGAGCAGGCGGGCGGGTTGTCCGGCCGTCCGCTCACCGCGCGTTCGGTCGAGGTGGTGCGGTTCGTGCACGACGAAACCGGCGGCAAGCTGCCGATCATCGGCGTCGGCGGGATCTTCGACGCCGGCGCCGCCGCACGGATGCTCGACGCCGGCGCCGGTCTCGTCCAGCTCTACACCGGTTTCGCCCTGCACGGTCCCGGTCTGGTCAAGCGGGTCGCCCGAGGTCTCGCGGCCCGGCCGTACTGACGAACCTGAGGTAGGCACGCCAGCACTGGTACCGCGTCAGCTCCGTCGCCGTCGCGGCGGCGGCCTGGTCGCACAGGACGGCCAGCGGCGTTTCCCCGTTCTCCAGCCGGATCCGGCCCAGCACGAACGGCGCGGGCAGCGTGGCCGCGAAGGCACCGAGAGCGGCGGGCGAGAGCCGCCAGCGTTCACCCGAAAGCATCGTGTGCTCGCCCGTCGCGCTCACTGGCACCACCCCGGGCTGGGGCGGATCGGTGGTCAGCAACAACATCCGGTAGCCCTCGGCGGTCTGGACCAGTCCGGTGAACCGCGCCCCGGCACGAACCAGGCTGCCGTTCAAGGGCTGCCCGCGCAGATGCGCGCCGAACACGACGAGATCCGCACCCGGTGCGGGATAAGGGAAATCGGCCTGTTCGTCGGTGAGCACGGCGGCCAGGTCGATGGCGACCTGGTCGTCGAACGGCCGCACCACCACCGACACCCCGTACGGCCCGAGATCCGACGGCGACGCCGGAACCGTGACGGCGGCGAGGTCGAGCAGATTGACGAACGCCGTGAAGCGCTCCAGCCGCTTCGAGACACCGTCCGGATCGGACAACGCCTCGGAGACCTCGGGATGGTCCGCGACGGTCGGGAGCACGAGGGCGTCGTACTCGGACAGCATCCGGAGCGCGAGCATCCCGGCTTCGGCGACACGGTGCCTGTCGGCGGTGAAGCCGTCGTCGTGGATCAGCTCGCCGACTTTCAGCAGTGCCGAGACCTCCACGGTCTCCACGAGGGCGCCGGACGCCCTCAGCGCCGAAACCGCGCCGAGGAAGGCGGATCGGGACTGCAGCGAAAGGCCGGTGAGCGTGTCGGAGCCCGGGATCGCCACCCGAGGCCGGTCGCCCGCCGACAGCCGGACGTCCGGCGGCCAGTCGCGGGCGAGCGGGTCGATCCCGTCGGGACCGGTCATCAGTCCCAGTGCGCGCTGCCCCAAGGTGAGGCTGCGGGCGAACAGGGCGATCCCGCCGCACGGCGCGGCGCCGGTCTTCGGCACGAGACCCAGTGTCGGCTTCAGGCCGACGATCCCGTTGAGCGAAGCGGGAACGCGGCCCGCGCCCGCCGTGTCCGTGCCGACCGCGAGATCGACGAGGCCGAGCGCGACGGCGACGGCCGCGCCGCTGCTCGCGCTTCCGGAGACCCGGGCGGTGTTCAGCGCCGCGCTCACGGCGCCGTAGGGGCTGCGGGTGTGCTCGAGGTCGCTGCCGAACCGGTCGCAGTTGGTCTTGCCGATCACGACCGCCCCGGCCGCGGTCAGGCGGGAGACCGAGGTGGCGCCGGTACAGCAGACGTCCTCGCCCGCCGTGGGAAGACCGGCGACGTCGACGACGTCCGCGACCGCCACCAAGGTGCCCGCGAGCGGCAGATCCGCGCCCGCGCGCAGCCGTTCATCGACGGCTTTCGCGTCCACGAGGGCGTCTTCCACCGGGCGGAGGGTGATCCAGACGTCGGGGCGGTCGACTTCGGCTATCCGGTCGTAGGCGGCTATGACGCGCTGGTAGGAGCTGGGAGGCGGGACGGGGGTCGGCTCTGGTTCCGGGGGGAGCGTCGTCACTGGGCGTCCTTTCCTCGGCGGGGACGAGAAAGACCACTGCGCGAGATCCACTGTGTCCGGTCCGCCACCCTGGGACGCCCGCTCACGCGGGCTGGGTTCAGGCCCGGGCCGGGATGAGCACTGCGTGCATGGAAGAAACGTTAGGCACCGCGGGTCGCCGTCACCAGCGGATTCGGGTCACGCGAGCGTTTCGGTACCGCACAGTGAGCAGGTCGTTACGCAATGGAGTATTAGCGACGACGAATGAGACGATGGTCCAGGAAAGCGCCTGCTCAGACCCTACCCGTTTCCGGACCTCGCGTGTTTGAACAGCGATCTCGCGTGATCGAAGGCGGAACTCGCGTGATCAGACGGACATCACCGAGATCAGGAGAGCTCGCGCAGGGCCATGGCGAGGCCGGCGAGCTTGTCGGTCGCGTCGGAGAGGGATTCCTTGGACGACGTCATGCCGTCCGAGCTCGCGGCGACGGTGTGCCCGGCGGCCGCGACGAGGCCGCCGTAGCCGTCGAGACCGTCTTCGAGCTGGTCGCGCAGTTGCCTGATGGCGGCGTCGAGGGCACCGCGTTCCCGCTCGGGTGCGGCGTCGCGGCCGCGTTCGATGGCCTGGATCCGACCTGCCAGCCCGCGCAGGGCCTGTGCCGCCTCGGCGGCGGTGGTGCGAGCGTCCGCGACGGCGATCTCCGACACCGGCATGGTGCCGAGCGACGTCGGCTGCGAAAGCTGGCGAAGCAGCTCCGCCAGCGAAGCCTCGCTCTCGGCGAGGCGCTCCATCGGCTCACGCGCGACCGACCGCGCCGGGGGCAGCGGCGGCGGAGTGGCGGGGGCGGCGGGCAGCACGGTGCGGTTGAGCGTCCGCAGCCGCAGCCCCGACTTCACCCCGAAAGTCCCGAAGATGACGGCGAAGGCGCCGCCCGCGATGGCCTGGAGGACGTCGGCCTCACCGTTCTTCAACAGACCGGTGCCCGCGACGACGGCGAACAGTCCACAAAGGAAGGTGAGGAGGATCCAGAACGTCAGCGCCCGCGAGGCGCGGCGTTTGCGTCGCTCCAGTTTGGCGGCGGGTTCGTTCCAGCGCGCCCATTTGGCCTTCGCGTCGGCCACGACCGGGATCTGCCCGGCGGCCATCGACGTCAGCTGCTGCGAGATCTTCGGCATGGCCGGCATCTGCGGCATCTGGGGGCGCGGCCGGGGCGGCGCCGGCTGAGCGGGGCGCGGGGAAGAACCCTGCTCGGAGGGCGGGATGTAGCGCTGCAGCTTCTCCTGCGCGCGCTGGGCGTAGTCGGGCAGCTTTTCGATGTGCTTCTCAAGCTTGGCGGTGAACTCCCCGAAGTCCTTGCGCCTGCCCTGCCCCATGCCCTCTCCCCTGTCTTCTGGTGAGACCGGTCCCGCACCCGCGCGGGGTGCGGGACCGGCTCCAGTTGGTGTGTCAGGCGGGGTTCTTGCCCTGTTCGGCCTGAACCCGTGCCTGGATCTCACGCTGGATGTCCGCGGAGCTCGACGCCTTCGGCGCGGCGGCGGTCTTGCCGTCGGTCACCTGAGCGACGGAGTCACCCTTCATGGACGCGCGGATCTGCTCCAGCCGCGAGTGCCCCGCGAGCTGCGTCGTGGAGGCCTGGACCTCCATCATCCGGCCCTGGACGGAGTTCTGTGCGAGTTCGGCCGAGCCGAGCGCGGTGGTGTAGCGCTTCTCGATCTTGTCGCGAACGTCTTCCAGCGACGGGGTGTTGCCCGGCGCGGCCAGCTGGCTCATCTGGTTCAGCGAAGCGGAGACCTGCTCCTGCATCTTCGCCTGCTCCAGCTGCGAGAGCAGCTTGGTGCGCTCGGCCAGCTTCTGCTGCAGCATGGTCGCGTTGCGCTCGACGGCCTTCTTCGCCTGCTCCGCAGCCTGAAGCGACTGGTCGTGCAGGGTCTTGAGGTCTTCGATGCTCTGCTCGGCGGTAACGAGCTGCGCGGCGAAGCTCTCCGCCGCGTTCTCGAACTCGGTCGCCTTCTGCTCGTCGCCCTTGGCACGCGCCTCGTCGGCGAGCACCAGCGCCTGGCGGGTCGAAGCCTGCAGCTTCTCCACGTCGCCGAGCTGGCGGTTCAGCTTCATCTCCAGCTGACGCTGGTTACCGATCACCGAGGCGGCCTGCTGGGTCAGCGCCTGGTGGTTGCGCTGTGCCTCCTCGATGGCCTGCTGGATCTGTACCTTCGGGTCGGCGTGCTCGTCGATCTTCGACGAGAACGCCGCCATCATGTACTTCCAGAACTTCACGAACGGGTTGGCCATCTCCTCCGCCTGCCTTCTCGCATCCCACGGGCTGTTACCTCGAGGTGGGGCGTCCCCTCTGTGATGTTGCAACGTCCCGACCCCGGCGTTGAGTTCCATCGTGTCAGGTCGGCGTCCCGCGTTCCAGGCGACCCCGACGGAATTCAGGGATCCCCCTGACTGTGACGTCCACGACCTTTCGGGTTCACCTGCCGGTGACGGTGGGTGAAAACCACCGGAGTCAGCGCCCCAGGACGGTCTCCTGGTCCATACGTGACAACTTCTCGGGGTTGCGCACCGCGTAGAGGCCGGTGACGAGTCCGTCCTCGACCCGCAGCGCGACGACCGTGTCGACCTCCCCACCGAGCCGGAGGATCAGCGCGGGATGGCCGTTGACCTGCGCCGTGGCCATCGTCGCCGCCTCGTCGCGGACCGGACGGCTCGCGGCCAGCAGCGGCGCGACCAGTGCGGCACCGACCACGGGCTCCAGCACGGCCTGCACCACGCCGCCGCCGTCGCCGAGGAAGACGACGTCCGGGGACAGCACATCGAGCAGTCCCTGCAGGTCACCGGTCCGGACCGCGCGGTGGAACGCGTCGAGCACGTCCTTGGTCTCGCCGGGGGAAGCGACACCGCGCGGCCGCCGGACGGCGACGTGCGCCCGTGCCCGGTGGGCGATCTGGTGGACCGCGGCCGGGGTCTTGCCGACGGCTTCGGCGATCTCGCCGTAGGGGACGTCGAACACCTCGCGCAGTACGAACACCGCCCGCTCGGTCGGCGTGAGCGTCTCCAGCACCAGCAGCATCGCCATCGAGACGCTGTCGGCCAGCTCGACGTCGTCGGCCACGTCGGGGCTGGTGAGCAGCGGTTCGGGCAGCCAGGGACCGACGTAGGACTCCTTGCGGCGGCTGAGCGTGCGCAGTCTGCCGAGCGCCTGCCGGGTGGTGACGCGGACCAGGTACGCGCGCGGGTTCTCCACGGTGCCGAGGTCGACGCCCGACCAGCGCAGCCAGGTCTCCTGCAGGACGTCCTCCGCGTCGGCGGCCGAACCGAGCATCTCGTAGGCGACGGTGAACAGCAGGTTCCGGTGGGCGACGAACGCCTCCGTGGCGGTGTCGGACATGGACTCGCTCCTGTTCTCGGCGACGCGTGGCCCCCACCAGACGCCGCGTCTCCCCGATTCCTGACACGTCGAAGCCGTGGCGCTCGTCACGCCCCGAGCCTGTCAGCGCAGCCTGACCGGCGGCATCTGGTGGTCGTTCGGCACACGACCACGAAAGAGGACGAGATCATGGATTCCCGTTTCGATCTGAACGGCACCGAGCTCGGCGCCAAGCTCGGCAAACGCTTCGCGAACGTCAGTGTCGGCATCAAGGGTTCGACCCTGCCGAAGGTCACCCAGGAACTGGTGTCGCTGCGGGCCAGCCAGCTCAACGGCTGCGGGTTCTGCGTCGACGCCCACGCCAAGGACCTGGCGGCTGCCGGGGAGCCCGCGGTCCGCGTCAACCTGGTCGCGGCCTGGCGTGAGTCGACGGTGTTCACCGAGGCCGAGCAGGCCGCGCTGGCGCTCGCGGAGGAGGGCAGCCGGATCGTCGACGCGCACCAGGGTGTCTCCGATGAGACCTGGGCCCGGGTGCGGAAGCACTACGACGACGATCAGGTCGCCGCGCTGGTCTACCTGGTCGCGATGATCAACGCCGCCAACCGGCTGCTCGTGATCACACACACCAAGGGTGGCTCCTACCAGGCGGGCACGTTCGACGCGAACTGACGGAAGAGGCCCCAGGCGACTGCCTGGGGCCTCTTCCCGTTCACGACCTTCGCTAAGCGGCGACCATCTTCGGTGCGGAGATCGTCGTCCGCAGCGCGGGGCTCATCCGCGGCGGCGGCGAGATCCGCAGGTCGGCCAGATCGTTGCCGATCAGCTCGGACACCAGACGGCCGCCTTCGAGCTCGCCCGCTTCGGCGCTTTCCCGCTCCGGAGCGCGCCTCTTGCCCGCTTCGACCTTCTCGTCCACCGGGGCGACCTCGACGTTGTCCATCGCCGAGACGTCCGCCGCGACCTTGTGCAGGAGTTCGCCGAGCGGAAGGTCCAGGGCCTCGCAAATGGACGCCAGCAGCTCGCTGGACGCCTCCTTCTGCCCGCGCTCGACCTCGGACAGGTAACCGAGGCTCACCCTGGCGGCGCGGGAGATGTCCCGCAGCGTTCGACGCTGGTTCGTGCGGGCGTGTCGGAGCCGGTCGCCGATCGCCTCGCGCAACAGCACGGTCATCACGCGCCTCCCTTCCAGGACTGACTACCCCCTACGTTACCCAGAGCGGTGCCCTGGGCGCAGGTGTTGACACGGCAATACGCCAAGGGCGAACGCGGCGATCATGCGAGATGTTCCCCCAGCAGGGCGAACGCACCGGAGACGGCACCCGCCCTGACCGAGGCTCGATCACCGCTCAAGCCCAGCGTACGGACGGTGAGGACGTCCGGCCCGGCGAGACCGACGTGGACGACGCCGGGCGCGACCCCGTCCTGTCCGTCCGGGCCCGCGACACCGGTCAGGCCGAGACCCCAGGTGGCGGCGCACCGGTCCCTCGCGCCGGCGGCCAACTGCGCCGCGACCTCGGGATGCACGGCGCCATGCGCGGCGAGGAGGTCTTCGTCGACCCCGGCCAGCTTCGCCTTGAGGTCGGTGGCGTAGACCACCAGTCCGCCTCGTACGACGGCACTCGATCCGGGGACCTCGGTCAGCGTCGCGCAGACCAGACCGGCGGTCAGCGACTCGGCCGTCGCCACCGTCTCCCCACGCTCGATCAGGTGAGTGATCAAGGTCTCAGCTTTCATGCGCCCGCGGCACGCCGTCCCGCCGCGCGCAGCCGGACCGCGCGTACGACGTAGTCGAGACCGGTCACGACGGTCAGCACCAGCGCGAGCCCCATCAGCACCCAGCGCACCGGCTCGGCCGACGCGGGCAGGGGCAGCAGGTACGCGGTGATGGCCGCGATCTGCGCGAGCGTCTTGGCCTTGCCGCCCCGGCTGGCCGGGATGACGCCGTGCCGGATCACCCAGAAGCGCAGCAGGGTCACGCCGATCTCGCGGACCGCGATGACGATGGTGACCCACCAGCCCAGTTCGCCGAGCACGCTCAAGCCGATCAGCGCGGCGCCGATCAGCGCCTTGTCGGCGATCGGGTCGGCGATCTTGCCGAAGTCGGTGATCAGCCCGTACTTGCGCGCGACCCAGCCGTCGACCTGGTCGGTGAACGACGCGATCGCGAACAGCGCGGTGGCGATCGCGCGCCAGAACGTGTCCTCCCCGTCGCCGGCGAACAGCGCCATCACGAACAGCGGCACCAGCACCAGCCGCGACATCGTGAGCAGATTCGCCAGGTTCAGGGTCGGGACCGGGGTGGCCTCGGGTACCCGGGCGTGCTCACCGCCCGTCCCCTCACCGGCCCCGGCGTCGCTCGGGGCGGCATTCACCGGTCGGCCTCGGGCGGCGCGGGCCGCACGATCAGGTCGACACCCTCGGAGTCGACGACCTCACAGCGGACGAAGTCGCCCACCGCGAGCTTGGGCAGGTCTTCGGTCTCGATCAGGACGCATTCGCCGTCGACCTCGGGGGCCTGGTGCGCGGCGCGGCCGATCGGGTCCTCGCCGTCCTCCGCCTGCTCGATCAGGACGTCGACGAAATCCCCGATGCGGTCCTCGGCGCGCTGCGACGTCAGCTCCTCGACCAGCGCGGAGATCCGCGCGACCCGCTCGGCCACCACGGACTCGTCGAGTTTGCCGTCGAAGGTCTCGGCCTCGGTGCCGTCCTCGTCGGAGTAACCGAAGACGCCCACCGCGTCGAGCCGCGCGCCGTTGAGGAAGCGCTCCAGCTCGGCGACGTCCTCTTCGGTCTCGCCGGGGAACCCGACGATGACGTTGGTGCGGATACCGGCGTTCGGCGAGAGCTCCCGGATCTGGTCGCACAGCGCGAGGAACGAGTCCGTGGAACCGAAGCGGCGCATGCGGCGCAGCACGGTCTCGCTGGAGTGCTGGAAGGACAGGTCGAAGTAGTCGGCCACACCCGGGGTGGTCGCGATGGCCTTGACCAGGCCGGGGCGTGTCTCGGCGGGCTGCAGGTACGAGACGCGGACGCGTTCGATACCGGGCACCGCGGCCAGGCGCGGCACCAGCAGCTCCAGCGCGCGGGCGCCGTCGCGGCCGAAGTCCTTGCCGTAGGAGGTGGAGTTCTCCGAGACGAGGAAGACCTCCTTGACGCCGTTCTCCGCGAGCCACATCGCCTCGGCGACGATCTCGTCCGGCTGCCGCGACACGAAGGAACCGCGGAAGGACGGGATCGCGCAGAACGAGCAGCGGCGGTCGCAGCCGGAGGCGATCTTCAGCGCGGCCACGGGGGAGGTGTCGAGCCTGGTCCGCAACACGCGTGGGCCCCAGCCGTGCTGCGCGTGCCCCGGAACCTCGACCGACTCGGCGGCGGTCGGGCGCTGGACCGGGCTGATCGGCAGCAGCTTGCGGCGGTCGGACGGCGTGTGCGACTCGACCTTGCGGCCGGCCACGACGTCGTCGAGACGCTCGGCGAGGTCGGCGTAGTGGTCGAAGCCCAGGACCGCGTCGGCCTCGGGCAGGCTTTCGGCCAGCTCGTTGCCGTAGCGCTCGGCCATGCAGCCGACGGCGACGACCTTCTTGCCGGTGTCGGACGCCGCGAGCAGCGTGTCGACGGAGTCCTTCTTCGCGGACTCGACGAAGCCGCAGGTGTTGACGACCACGACGTCGGAGTCCTCGGGCTCGGCGGCGAGCTCCCAGCCGCCCGCCGCCAGCCGTCCGGCGAGTTCCTCGGAATCGACCTCGTTGCGGGCGCAACCGAGGGTCAACAAGGAAACGCGACGGGTGGCGACAGGATCAGTGGTGGGAGAAGGCACGTGCCTTAGGGTAGCTGGCCTGTTCGCGGGGTCGGCGATCGCTCGCTCGGGCGAGCCCTCGACCGGGCCGGGCGCCGGGGATGGCTTAATGGTGGACGTGCCCTCAGACCCCCTCCCGCACCGCCGCCCCACCGTCCGCCGGGCGCGGATCGCGGACGTCCGCAAGATCAAGGCGCTGGTCGACTCCGACGCCGGGACGGTGCTGCTGGAGAAGGAACTCGTCACCCTCTACGAGAGCGTCCAGGAGTTCTGGGTGGTCGAGGACGGCGACGACGTACTCGGCTGCGGCGCGCTCCACGTGCTGTGGGAGGACATCGCGGAGCTGCGCACCATCGCGGTCGACAAGGACTCCCGCGGGCGCGGCATCGGGCACGCGCTGGTCGGGCAGCTGATCGACTTCGCGCGCGAGATCGGGCTGAAACGGCTGTTCGTGCTGACCTTCGAGACCCATTTCTTCGCCGGGCACGGGTTCGTCGAGATCGACGGGACGCCGGTGACCCAGGAGGTCTACGAGGAGATGCGGCGCTCGGCGGATCCGGGTGTCGCGGAGTTCCTCGACCTGCCGTACGTGAAGCCGAACACCTTGGGCAACAGCCGGATGCTGCTGGAGCTCTAGCCCTTCGCCGCGTGGCGCGCGACCCGGACCCGGTTGCCGCACAGCGACGGCGTGCACCACACCCGCCTGCTGTTGGCCGCCACGAACAGCATCGAGCAGTCGTGCGCGCCGCATCGCCGCAGCTGAGCCGCGCGCGGCCCGGACACGAGGTCGATCGCCGCGACCGCGACGGCGGCGAGGGCGATCTCCCCGCCGTCCTCGCCGTGCCAGCACGTCTCCACTCCCCCGTCGATCAGCCGCGGGCTGGTCGGGACGGCGGCCGCGGCCGCGTTCACCCGCTCCACCGCCCAAGCCTCGGGCTCCCGCGCCGCCACGACCGCATCCAGCAGCTCACGCACCGCCGAACGCAGCCGTCTCGTCTGCTCGGGCGAAGGCGCGCGGGCACCTTCCGGCAGAGCCTGTGCCGACCAGAACCGGGCGTGCCCCTCGTCGAGCAGGTCGATCGACGGCGAGACGGCCAGCATGACCGTGTCGGCGAGGTTCACCGCGAGATCGTCACCGGGGAGCGAGTCGAGATCGAGCATGCCTTGACACTATCAGGTACTAATGGTTCGAGGCAGTTTTAACCATTAGGGAGTGCTCATGGCGACCATCCGGCACCGTTCCGTCAAGCTCGGCGACGTCGAGGTCTTCTATCGCGAAGCCGGTGACCCCGAAGCTCCCGTGTTGCTCCTGCTGCACGGCTACCCGACGTCTTCGCACCAGTTCGTGCGGCTGATGCGGCGTCTCGCCGGCCGGTGGCGGCTCGTCGCCCCGGACCTTCCGGGCTTCGGGCAGACCATCACGCCCGACGGCTTCACGTTCACCTTCGACCGGCTCGCGGAGGTCGTCGGCGAGTTCGTGGACGCGCTGGAGCTGCGGCGATACGCGCTCTACGTCTTCGATTTCGGCGCTCCGACGGGCCTGCGGCTGGCCGTCTCACGGCCCTCCCAGATCACCGCGCTGATCACGCAGAACGGCAACGCCTACGTCGAGGGGCTCGGCCCGGCGATGCCGGACTTCCCTTCCCTGACCGACGAAACCGAGGCGCGGCGCGGCTTCGAGGCGATCCTCGAACCGGAGCAGATCCGCTACCAGTACACCGGCGCCCGCGACCCGGAGACCATCGATCCCGCGAACTACCTGCTGGACCAGTACTTCCTCGAACGCCCCGGCCGCGCGGAGGCGATGCTGGACCTGTTCTGGGACTACCGGAACAACCCGCCCGCGTACCCGAAGTTCCAGGCGTGGCTGCGCGAGGCCCAGCCGCCCGTACTCGCCGTGTGGGGCCGCAACGACCCGTTCTTCGTCCCGGCGGGAGCCGAAGCTTTCCGGAAAGATGTTCCCTCGGCGGAGGTCCACCTCTTCGACACCGGGCATTTCGCGCTGGAGGAGGACCTCGAACCGATCAGCGACCTGATCGACCGCTTCCTGGTGAAGCATCTGTAGAAGGGCGGCACATGGACACCTCGGTCACCGACCACCTGCTCAGCACGACGCGGGCGGTCCGCCGCAAGCTCGACCTGGACCGGCCGGTGGAACCCGAGGTGCTCGACGAGTGCCTGCGGCTCGCGCTGCAGGCACCCACACCGGGCAACCAGCAGGCGTGGCGGTGGCTCGTCGTGCGGGATCAGGGCGTGAAGGACCGGTTGTCCGAGCTGTTCCGGCGGGTCGGGAAGGCATACCTGGAGGCGAACGCGGCGGCGCTGGGCGAGGCGATCACCGAGCCTTCGGTGACGCGGGCGTTCGCGTCGGGACAGCACCTGATCGACGTGATCGACCGGGTGCCCGTCTTCGTCATCCCGTGCCTGACCGGCAGGCCGAGCGGCGACAACGCGACCGACGCCGCGTTCTACGGCGGGATCTTCCCGGCGGTGTGGAACTTCCAGCTGGCGCTGCGGTCACGCGGCCTCGGCTCGACGCTCACGACGTACCACCTGACCCACGAGGCGGAGGCGGCCGGAATCCTCGGCATCCCCGCCGACGTCACGCAGGTCGGGCTGCTGCCGGTCGCCTACACGACGGTGCCGGATTTCAAACCCGCGGCGCGTGTGCCACTGTCCGAAGTCGCGTATCTCGACGGCTGGGGCAATCCCCTTTAGGCCTTGGACACCCGCAGGGTGACCTGGTCGCCCCCCGAACTCACGGCGACCAGGTCCACCCGGCAGGCGGCGAACTCGACGGACTGCCTGCCACCACGTCCGGTGGAAGCGAGGGCCGCCGTCGTCCGCTCGCCGCGTCCCGGTTCGGCCAGGGTCAGCTCGACCACGGCCTCCCCTTCCCAGACGCAGACCATTCCCGTGGCGCAGCGGGAATCGGACACCAGACGAGCGAAGCGGATGCTGACGTCCTTCGACGCGACCTCGGTCGTGTCACCGGTCTTGAGGACGACGGTCTTCCCCAGCTCGACGCTGTTCTGGGCGTCGCGAGCGGGCTGAGGTCGTTGCACCGGCGCGGGCTGGGCCGGCGCGGGTTGCTCGCGCGCGGCGGAGCTGCCGGCCCCGCAGGCGAGGCCGACCAGTGCGCAGAGGACGACGAGCAGCTTCTTGAGGTCCACGGGTCAAGGACGTAGCGGAGGCTCCGGTCCGTTGCACCGGTCTTCAGTTGATCTTTTCGACCAAGGCCCAGACTCCGGTGGACGGGTTCCGACCGTGCTCGAAGCCCAACTCGACGTTGTGCTTCTTCGCGCGCTGGACAGCGGCCTCGATCCCACTCTCGTAGTCCGCGAACCGCAACGCCGACTTACTGAACCCCGGTACGTGCTTGACCAGCCGTTTCGCCACGTCCCCGTAGCAGGTCAACGGCGCCGAGCAAGCCTCGAAATGAAGCAGCAACCAGAACTCGAAGCACGGATTCGAGATCGCCAGATTGATCCGGAGCCTGCCGGCCGTCGCCGCGGCCTTGTCGAGGTCGAACTCGTCGACGTCGACCACGCACCACACCTCGTCGTGCGTTCCCTCCGCACGATCGCGCATTCCCGCCGCGTACTTGACCACCGTGTCCGGGTCGCCGCGCTTCGCCTTGATCTTGATGGTGACGGCCGGGTTACGCCGTGCCCGTTTGAGCCCCTCGAAATACGCGGGCTCCGTGGCCTCGGCACCGCAGACGACGAGGACCGACGTTCGCTCCTCCCTGAATGCCGACCGCCTCCGGCCGCTGTTCTCCCGGCGAGTCATCTGCCCAGCACTGCCTCGGCGAAGTCACCCAGCACCGGAACGGCCCCATAGCTACCGGCGAGATAGCGCCGTTCGGTGTTCTGGTCTTTGCGCGGCTTGAAGTCCGTAAGTGGGTAAAGCTCGCTCGCGCCTTCGGCGTTCTTGTCGACGAACCAGATCTGGTCTCGTTCCAGCACGTCGTCGCCGAGCATGGTGCCCAGGAGAGTCGTGTCATGGGTGGTGAAGACCAGTTGGGCTCCGCGTCGGTTGACGCCCTGATCACGGAACAAGCCGATCAGCTCCGCCACGAGTTTGGGATGGAGGCTGGTGTCGATCTCGTCCACGACGAAGGCCCATCCGTTGTCCAGCACGGTCAGGACGGTCGGCAAGAGCCCGAGCCAATTGTTCGTCCCGGCCGATTCGTCGAACAGGCTGAAGGGCTCGGCGCCCTGCCCGTGGTGCAGTCGTACCGAACGATGGTCGCTGCCCTTGTCCTGCCAGACGACCATGTCGGTGATCCCGGTGTCAGCGGCTCGCAGCAAGGCGATCAATCGCGCCCGGTTGTCCGGGTCCACGTCGATGAACTCGGTGACCCTTCGCTGCACCTCGAGCGGCTCCCACTGCTGATTCCTGAGCCACACCCGCAGTTCCTGTTTGAACCAGCGATAGACCGGGACCAGGGGGCCGAGCTGTAGCCGGTCGCAGACACTGAGCAGGAGCGCGTTCGGCTGGATCAACTCCTCCAGCACGGCGAATTTGCTTTTGAGGTCCGCGGTCGTGCTCCCGAATCGGACGCTGCCGCCCTGCCGTTCGAAGATGACTCGCCGACGCTTCTCCGGATAGGTGTAGAGCCACTCCTCCACCACCCGGTCGGCCGCTGTCTCACCGTCGATCCGGAATCCATAGGTGTGGCGGACGTCGTCGAGCATCAGTTCCACGACATAAGTCGACGGGCGCCTGCTGTCCCCCGAGCCGAGCCGGAAGTGACTTTGATGGAGAAGGCTCCAGTAACCCTCCACCAGGGACCTCATGGTGAAGAGCCCGTCGAGCAGATTCGACTTTCCGGAGGCGTTCGCCCCGTAGACGGCCGCCACGGGAACCGCCGCGCGCTCGTCCCCCGGCATCGCGGGCATCAGGAGCAACTCCTGCTCGTCGCGAAACGAGCGGTGGTTGCCCAACCGGAAGCTCCGGAGCACCCTGATCACCTCCCTGGCAAAGTTTCAGGCTGTTCTGTGACAGTAAACCGCACAGAACAGCCTGAAGCATCATCCAGGGACCGGTTCAGTCGTCGGAGACGTCGCCGCCGTTCGCGTCCCCGCCGCCGCGGATCATGAACAGCACCGACTCCAGCTCCTCCGGCTTGATCAGCACGTCTCGCGCCTTCGAGCCCTCCGAAGGACCGACGACCCCCCGGCTTTCCAGCAGGTCCATCAGGCGCCCGGCCTTGGCGAAGCCGACCCGCAGCTTCCGCTGCAGCATCGACGTCGAACCGAACTGCGAGGTGACGATCAGCTCGGCGGCCTGCAGCAGCACGTCGAGGTCGTCGCCGATGTCGGAGTCGATCTCCTTCTTCTCGCCCGCCTTCGCCGCGGTGACGCCGTCGGTGTAGTCCGGCTGCGCCTGCTCCTTGGCGAAGTTCACCACCGCGGCGATCTCTTCGTCGCCGACGAAGGCGCCCTGGATGCGGACCGGTTTCCCGGCGCCCATCGGCAGGTACAGCGCATCACCCATACCGATGAGCTTCTCCGCGCCCGGCTGGTCGAGGATGACCCGCGAGTCGGTGAGCGACGACGTCGCGAACGCCAGCCGCGACGGCACGTTGGTCTTGATCAGGCCGGTCACGACGTCGACCGACGGGCGCTGCGTCGCCAGGACCAGGTGGATACCGGCGGCACGCGCCTTCTGGGTGATCCGGACGATCGCGTCCTCGACGTCGCGCGGGGCGGTCATCATCAGGTCGGCGAGCTCGTCGACGATCGCCATGATGTACGGGTACGGCGCGTACACGCGCTCGCTGCCCGGCGGCGCGGTGATCTCGCCCGAGCGCACCTTCTTGTTGTAGTCGTCGATGTGCCGGACCTTGTTGACCTGCATGTCCTGATACCGCTGCTCCATCTCCTCCACCAGCCAGGCCAGCGCGGCGGCGGCCTTCTTCGGCTGGGTGATGATGGGCGTGATCAGATGCGGGATGCCCTCGTACGGGGTCAGCTCGACCATCTTCGGGTCGATCAGGATCATCCGGCACTCGTCCGGCGTCGACCGCGCGAGCAGCGACACCAGCATCGAGTTGACGAAGCTCGACTTACCGGAACCGGTGGACCCCGCCACCAGCAGATGCGGCATCTTCGTCAGGTTCGCGGTGACGAAGTGGCCTTCGATGTCCTTGCCGAGCCCGATGACCATCGGGTGGTTGTCCTTGACCGTCGACGGCGCGCGCAGCACGTCGCCGAGGCGCACCATCTCGCGGTCGGAGTTCGGCACCTCGATGCCGACCGCGGATTTGCCGGGGATCGGCGCCAGCAGCCGGACGTTGTCGGTCGCCACCGCGTAGGCGATGTTCTTGGTCAGCGCGGTGATCTTCTCGACCTTCACGCCGGGGCCGAGTTCGACCTCGTACCGGGTGACCGTCGGTCCCCGCGTGAAGCCGGTGACCTGCGCGTCGACGTTGAACTGCTCCAGCACGCCGGTGATCGCCTCGATCATGGCGTCGTTGGCCTTGCTGCGGGACTTCGGCGCGTCGCCGAGCTTCAGCAGGTCCGGCGGCGGGAGTTTGTAGTCGCCCTCGACGGTCCTGGTGACCGACAGCGGAGCCTCGGCCTTCTTCGGCTTCTTCTCCTCGACAGGCTTGGGTGCGGGCTTCGGCGCGCGCAGCGGCGTCGGCGCCTCGGCCAGCGCGGCTTCGATGTCGAGTTGCTCGCCCTCCTGGTCACCCGTGGCCTGGCGGCGGCGCGACGGCTTCCGCAGGCGGACCGATTTCGGGTCGGCTTCGGTGACGGCGTCGCGTTCCTCGTGGATGGCCTTGCGCTCGGCCTCGGCCTCCTCGATCTCCTCAGGGTCGAGGCCCCAGTTGCGCAGGCGGTGCGGGATCTCCCGGACCGGGGTCCCGGTGAACACGAGCGTGCCGAACAGCAGTGCCAGCACCAGCAGCGGCACGGCGACCCAGGTGGTGACCCCCATGGTCAGCAGGCCGCCGGAGAACGCGCCGATCACGCCACCGGCGTACATCCGGCCGTCGTTGGTCTCGGGCAGCGCGGTGAAGATGTGCAGCAGGCCGAGCACCGCCAGGACCACCAGCAGGGTGCCGATGACCATCCGCGGCCGGGCTTCGGGCACCGGTTCCGACCGCATCAGCGCGACGGCCACCACGGTGAGCACCAGCGGGAGCGTCACCGCTCCGGCACCCAGCAGCGACCGGGTACCGAGTTCCACCCAGCCGCCGATCGGACCGGCGGCCCGCCACCAGACGCCGAACGCGATCACCAGCGCCAGTGCGATGAGACCGAGGGCGAGACCGTCGCGACGGTGCTCGGGTTCCAGTTCGCGGCCGCGGCCGACCGTCCGCGCGAGGGTGCCGAGGCCCTTCGCGAGCAGATTCCAGGTGCCGCGCACGCCCTTGGCGAACGTGCCGGACGAGCGTTTCCGCGGCGCCGGACGCCGTGGAGCGGGCTTCCTCGCAGCCGTTGACCTGGGCTTCGCCGGGGTACGCGGCTTGCGCGCCGGCCCCTTGCTGCCGCCGCTTCGCGCCGTACTCCGCTTCCTGGTCGTCGACCCGCTAGCCATGTCTCCACGGTAACCGCCTCGACCCTCCAGCCCCGGCCGCCACTCGGAGCACATCCGGAACATTCGTCTCAGGTCACAGCTTGAGCGGCCATCCGGGTGAAAAGCCGTTCATGAAATGCTCTGCGCATGTTCGCGCTGCATCAGGATGAGAATTCGGCTCGCCGCGCCCCGGCCATTTGGCGCACGATGCTGAACATCGACCGGGGGCTGGTCAACTTCGTCGGCAAACTCACCGTGACCGGCGGTGTTTCGGCGGAACTGCGTCGGCGGCCCCTGCTCATGACGGCCAACCACATCGGCGTGTTCGACGCGTTCGTGCTGATGGCTGCCTGCAAACGGATCGGGATCAACCCGCGGTTCATGCTGGCGGGCGGCATCCTCGACGCGCCCGTCATCGGCCCGGCGCTGCGGGTCAGCGGCCACCTGCGGGTCGACCGCAAACAGGCGTCGACGGCCATCGGCCAGTTCGCCGAGGCCGCCGAGGCGCTGCGGACCACTCGCGACCCGCTGATCGTCTATCCGGAGGGCCGGATCAGCCACGATCCGGGCCTGTGGCCGGAGCGCGGCAAGACCGGCGCGGCGCGGCTCGCGCTGGCCGCCGGGGTGCCGGTGATCCCGATCAGCCAGTGGGGCGCGCACGAAGCCGTCTACTGGGGGACGGAGACCGTCAACGGTCCCGCCGATCTGGTGCCGCTCGCCAAGTCCGGGTTGAGCGCGCCCATGCGGCGGCCGCGGTTCAAGGTGCACTTCGGCGAGCCGGTGGACCTGTCGGAGGTCGAGCCCGAGCGGCCGGGCGCCGGGGTCCGCGCGCACGCCAAGATCATGCAGGCCATCACCGACGGCCTGGTCCCGCTGCGCCGCGACGAACTGGACAAGCCCCGGTTCCACGACCCGACGCGGCCGACGGACACCGTCAGCCCCTGGAAGAAGCGCTGAGTTCCGGATCCTGAGACGGGGGCTCACGCTCGCCTAAGGTCGGCGGACGTGAGCACCCGCATCCTCGTCGTCTACTACAGCGCGACCGGCAACACCGCGAAACTGGCGTCGGCGCTGGCCGACGGCGCCCGCGAGGCCGAAGCCGACGTCCGCGTCCGCACGGTTCCCGAGACCGCCCCGCCCGGCGCGGTGGCGAGCAATCCGCGCTGGCAGGCGTGGGTGGACGCGGGACCGCACCACGAGACGGCGACACTGGAAGACCTGGAGTGGGCCGACGGTTTCGCGGCGGGCAGCCCGACCCGGTTCGGCGGCCCGGCCGCGCAACTGAAGTCCTTTTTGGACAGTACCGGCGGCCTGTGGGCCAAGGGGAAGCTCGTGAACAAGGTCGCGACCTCGTTCACCACCGCGTCCACCGCGCACGGCGGGCTCGAATCGACCGTGCTGGCGACGAACAACATCTTCTACCACTGGGGCGCCATCGTCCTGCCGCTCGGCTACACCGACCCCCACCTGCTCGAATCGGGCAATCCGTACGGCGGCTCGTTCGTCTCGCGCAAGTCCGCCGAACCCGACGACCTCGCCCTCGACGCCCTTCGTCTGCAGGGGCGGCGGCTCGCCACCGTCTCGCGCTACATCGCTGACGGGCTTTTCAAGGACGGGTGAAGGGAACCGCAAGTCCGTCTCCTGCGTCGTAGGGTGGTCACACAGCGTCACGCTACGGGGAGGAAGCGGGATGACCGGCGGGTACGAGGTGGCCTTGGCGGCGATCGGCGCGGCATCAGACGCGGCGAAACGGGCTTCGGCCGACGTCGGGAAGGTGGACCTCTCGGCCACTCTCGCCGGCGTCGCGACCGGCTTGCCGGGTGGCGTTTCCGGTGAAGCGGCCCGGCTGCTCGCGGACGCCTGGAGCCGGGCGGTGCCCGGCTGGGCGCGGAACACCGCCGACTACGCCGAACGGCTCGACGAGGCGGCCGTCCGCTACCGCGCCAACGAGCTGGCGGCGTCACGGGAACTCCCCGTCTAATGCTCACCTGGGGAGACGTGCGCCGGTGGGATCCGGCCGCGATCGGCCAGGTCGCCGACGCGCTCAACGACGGTTGCACCCGGATCATCGCTGCCGACGACGACGTCGAAGCCATGGCACGCTTCACGAACTGGACCGGCGACGCGGCCACCGCCGCGAAGACGCGGGGCGAATCGCTGACCTCCACCCTGGAGCGGCTCGTCGCCCAGGCGTCCGCGGTCCGGCGGGGCGCGCACGAGGTGCAGATCGCGCTGGACCGGATCGTCGCGTTCGTGCGGGAGACCGACGAACTGGCGCGACGGAACGGGCTGGCCATCGGTCCCGGCGGCGAGATCACGCCCGCGGGTGTTCCATCGCCCGACCAACCGCGCGTAATGGCGGAACTGGCGGACAGGGTCGAACAAGGCCTGCGCCGCGCGGCCGACGTCGACGCCGATTTCGCCGAGATCCTGCGTCGCGCGCTGCGGGGCGAGATCACCGAACAGGGTGGCGGCACGCTCGCCCAAGCGGCCGACGCCGGAGCCGCGCAAAGCGGCCTGTCGATCATCGGCCCGCCGGAGAACGGCACCCCCGGTGACAACAAGGCGTGGTGGGCGAGCCTGTCGGACACGGCGAAAGTCGCCCTGCTGCAAGGAAATCCGGGACTCGTCGGGAATCTCGACGGTATCCCGGCGACCGACCGCGACGCCGCCAACCGCGCCGTCCTCGCCCGCGAGATCGCGCGACTCCAAGGCGATCCCAAACTCAGAGGCCTCGAAGCCATCCAACAGCGGCTGGACCGGTCGGACCCGCAGGCGTTCCTGCTGGGGTTGGACACCGGCGGCGACGGGAAGGCGATCGTTTCGGCGGGGAATCCCGACACGGCGGTGAACGTGGCGACGTACGTGCCGGGGACCGGCTCCGAGTTGTCGAAGATCGGCGGCGACCTCAACCGGTCCGACAAGATGTGGGCCGCGGCGACCACGTCTGGCTCCCCGTCGACCGCCGTGATCACCTGGCTCGGCTACGACGCACCGAACGAGATCACCGACGCCGCGAGCCCCAAGTACGCCGACGGCGGTAAGGCGGCGCTCGCGCAATTCCAAGACGGGCTACGGGAAACGCATCAAGGCGCGCCCTCGCACAACACGGTGATGGGGCACAGCTACGGCACCACCGTCGTCGGGCACGCGGCCGTCGACGGCGGCCTCGCCGCGGATGAACTCGTCTTCGTGGCGAGCCCCGGCGTCGGCGCGCACGACGTGAGCGAACTGCATCTCGACGGGGTGGATCAGGACGAGATCGGCAAGCACGTGCACGCGACCGTGGCCGAGCACGACATGATCAACCTGGCGAACCTCGAGATCGCCGGGTACGACCCGATCCTCGGCCAGGACCCGGCCGACGCGGACTTCGGCGGGCAGGTGTTCACGTCGGCGCCGGGTACGGACGGGTGGGGCGGGTACAGCAAGGAAGCGCACAGCGAATACTGGGAAGACAACAACCCGTCGCTGAACAATCTCGGCCAGATCATCGCCGGGAAACCGACGACGTGAACCGGGCCCTCACATTCATCCTCGCCTCGCTGATGCTCTCGGCGGCCTGTTCCCCTGGAGGTGGGGACGACATGGAATCGACGATCACCGAACAGCAGGCTCGCGACAAGGTCGAGCAGTACATCCAAGGCGCGCTGTCGGCGTTGCCCGCCGGTGCCGAGTTGAAGCCGTTCACGCGGAACCGCTCCGAATGCACGGACCCGACCGACAAAGGCCCACTGGGCCGCTTCGAGATCTCCGCGACCTACGAGGTCATCGGCCTGGACTCCGCACGGTTCGCCGAGCATTTCACGGCGATCACCCAGTGGTGGGAGTCGCACGCGTTCAAGATCCTGACCGACTCCCGGCCGACGGATCAGTACGTCTTCGCCCGCAACACCGGCGATGCCTTCGACATGTCGATCAAGGCGAACGACCTCGGCAAGTTCTACGTCGGTGCCACCTCCCCCTGTGTCTGGCCGAACGGCACGCCCGAACCCCAGGCTCTCGAAGCCACCGAGCCCGAGCAACCGGTCGCCGCTCCCCCGGAGCCGGAGCCGGAGCCCGCGCGCAAACCGCGTCGCGCCCCCGTCGACGACGAGGACTTCGCCCAGACGAACTGGACCGACGGCGGCACCTCGTTCTGACTGCTCGCCCGCCAAGTACGTGAAGGCCTCCTTGAGGGACCTAGAGTCCCTCAAGGCGGCCTTCACGGACCGGCCCGGTGACCATCCGCGGCCAGGGCCTCGAAGACCAACCGGTGGGAAAACGGGTCGCCCCACAGTCACCCGGCCTCTACCCTCCGGCCGTGACCGCCGAACTCGCCGCCGCCCCCAGCCAGCACGTCGCGCATCGCGGCCGGGGCATCACGCTGATCCTGCTCGCCGCGCTCTTCTTCGGTACCTCGGGTGTGCTGGGCAAACCGGCGATGCAGGCCGGGTTGTCGCCGGAGCAGGTCGCGGCGATCCGCATCGGGCTGTCGGCGATCGTGTTGCTCGCGCTGGTCGCCGTTTTCCGGCCGAAGCTCCTCAAAGTCACGAAGAACGAGTGGCCGCTGCTGCTCGCGTACGGCTCGCTCGGCGTCGCGGGCGTCCAGCTCATGTACTTCCTCTCGGCGGGCCGGATCCCGGTCGGGATCGCGATCCTGCTCGAGTTCACCTCACCGGTGCTGATCGCGCTATGGGTGCGGTTCGTGCGCCGCGTGCGGCTGCCGAAGGCGATGTGGGCGGGGATAGCGCTGGCGATGACGGGGCTCGTGCTGGTCGCGCAGGTCTGGGAGGGGCTCAGCCTGGACGTCCTCGGGTTGCTCGCCGGGCTCGGCGCCGCCGTCTGTTCGGCGGGCTACTTCCTCCTCGGCGAGCGGGGCGTCGCGGACCGCGATCCGCTCGGCATGGTCACCTGGGGGATGACGATCGGCGCGGTACTGGTGTGCGCGGTCGCCCCGCCGTGGACGATCCCGTGGGGTGTCCTCGACACGCCGACGACGTTCGGCCCGTGGGAGCCGCCGGTGTGGTCGTTGCTGATCGCGCTGGTGCTGATCGCGACCGTCCTCGCCTACGCGACGGGGATGGCGGCGCTCCGTCATCTCCCGGCTTCGGTGGCGAGCGTCGTCGGGCTGGTCGAGCCGCTGATCGCCGCCGCCGCGGCCTGGCTGCTGCTGGGCGAGGCGCTCAGCTGGATCCAGGCCGCCGGCGCGGTGGTGCTGCTGACCGGCGCGTACATCGTCCAGCTGAATTCCAACGTGGTCCAGACGGACTCAACCCTGCTGGAAGCCCCGTAGGTCGCCGATCTCCTGCTGCTGCGAACGCGAAGTCGTCGCGGCGAGGTCGCGGGCGTCGGGGTTGCGGCCGTGCTGGGTCTCGGCGTCGGCGATGCGGACGCCTGCTTCGCGCTGGCGCAGCAACCGCGTGACGAACTGGCGGTCGAAGTCCTTTCCGGACAGTGCGGCCAGTTCCGCCATGTCGCCGGGACTGACGTACCCGTCGCGCTGGACGTGTTCGAGGTTCGGGTCGTCGGGCGCGGGCTGACCCCACGCCTCGATGAGCCCGGAGAGCCGCGCGATCTCCGGTTCGTGCGTGTCGATGATCCGCTTCGCGAGCACCTTCAGCTGATCGTTCGCCGCGCGGGTTTCCGCCAGGGAAGCCAGATCCATGCCCTGCTGATGGTGCGCGAGGGCCTGCCGCGCGAAGGCGACGTCGGCGTCGTTGAACGGGACGGCGGCCTGCTGCGCCACCGGCGACGACCCGGACGGCGCCGTCTGCGACTGGGGCGCCTCGTCCGAGCAGCCCGCGAGCGCGACGGCGGCCAGGGCGACGGCGGGCAGGAACCGGAGGACGGCGTGCGGCATCGAAGAGCTCCTCGGAACGCGCGGTGGAGGTGCCTAGGTTGGCAGAGTCCACATCGGCCTGTTCACCTGGGGTTGCGCAAACACTTTTCCTCCCCGGCCCACGGTGCGACAATCCCGCGATCCGCCGCCGCTCCGACAGGAGGTAACCGCGACATGGACCCCGAAACCACGCGCGAACGGCCGGGACTGCGCCCGGACCTGCGGCAACGCCACGTACGGATGATCGCCCTCGGCGGCATCATCGGCGCCAGCCTGTTCATCGGCAGCGGCGCGGTCATCCACACCGTCGGCCCGGCGGCCGTCCTCTCCTACGCCATCGGCGGCCTGATCGTCGTGCTGGTGATGCGGATGCTCGGCGAGATGGCGACCGCCTCGCCGTCGCAAGGGTCCTTCATGGAGTACGCGCGGACGTCGCTCGGCGGCTGGGCGGGCTTCACCGTCGGCTGGCTGTACTGGTACTTCTGGGTCGGCGTGGTCGCGTTCGAGGCCGTCGCCGGGGCGAAAATCCTCCAGACCTGGATTCCCGTTGTGCCGCAATGGATCTTCTCGCTGGTGCTGATGCTGCTGCTGACCGCGACGAACCTCGCCTCCGCCCGTTCGTTCGGGGAGACGGAGTTCTGGCTCGCGTCGGTCAAGATCGCCACGATCGTGGTGTTCCTCGTGGTGGGCATCCTGTTCGTGCTCGGCGCCTGGCCCGGCGGTTCGTTCTCGGTCGGCAACATCGCGCAGGACGGTTTCCTCGCCAACGGCCCGTTCTCGGTGGTGCACGGGGTGGTGATCGTGATCTTCTCCTACTTCGGCGCGGAGATCGTCACCATCGCCGCCGCCGAATCGCGGGAACCCGAGGCCGCCGTGCGCAAGGCGACGTCGTCGATCGTGTGGCGGGTCATCGTGTTCTACGTCGGCTCCGTGACCCTGCTGGTGATGATCACCGGCTGGCGTGACATCCCGACCACGACCAGCCCGTTCGCCGCCGCGTTCGGCCGGTTCGGCATCCCCGCCGCCGAGACCGTGGTCAGCGCGGTGGTGCTGACGGCCGTGCTGTCGGTGCTGAATTCGGGGCTGTACACCGCTTCCCGCATGTTGTTCGCGTTGCGCGGCAACGGCTGGGCGCCGAAATGGATCGCGGACACGAACCGGCGCGGCGTCCCGTGGAAGGCGATCCTGGTGTCCACTTCGGTCGGTTACGTGGCCGTGGTGATGAATTTCGTGTCCCCGGACAAGATCTTCTACTTCATCATCAATTCCGCCGGCGCGGTCGCGTTGTTCGTCTACGCGATCATCGCGGGCTCGCAGCTGCGGATGCGGCGCCGTCTGGAGGCCGAGGCGCCGGAACGGCTGAAACTGCGCATGTGGGGTTACCCGTGGCTGAGCTGGCTCACCCTCGCCGGAACGCTGGCCGTGGTCGCGTCGATGTTGTTCGTGGACGACGACACGCGGGCCCAGCTCTACCTGAGCCTGATCAGCCTGGCGGTGATCCTCGGCGTCTACTTCATCCAGCGCCGGCGATCCGGCCGAGAGCCCCGTAGAACACCTCTTCGATCTTCGCGGGATCACGGCTGAGGAAGGCCTGTCCGCCGGCGGGCGCGACGAGCTGCCCGAGTTCGGTCTCGTCGGCGTCCGGGCCGATCCCGATGGCGATCACCGGCACCGGACGCTCCCGGTCGCGCAGCTTTCCCAGCTCCGCCACCAGGTTCTCGCGGCTGATGCCGCCGGGATCGGTGTCACGGCCGTCGGTCATCACGATGACGAGGTTCAGCTTCCCCCGCTCGAATTCCTTGTGCGCCAGCCGGTAGACGTCGAGGACGCTGTCGTAGAGCCCGGTCTGCCCGTCCGGTACGGCCCGGACGGCACGCAGCCGATCGACCGCCGCCAGCTGCTGCCCGACCGGGGCCATCGGCAGGATCTCCCGGTAGTCCCGCTCACCGTCCACTTTGGTCGCGAAGGCCAGAAAACGGACCTGTGACGTGGATTTGAACAAGTGCAGGGCGTTCTCCGCCGCCTCCAGCGTGATCGCCAGGCGGGATTTCCCCGTTCCCGGTACCGGCGCGCTCATCGAACCGGACACGTCGATCAGCACCTGGACCCGGGCGCTCGCGTTCACACCGGCCCACTGGCTGAGCGCCTTGCCGACTTCGGCGGCCGCCGGGATCTCGGCACTGCGCTGCCCATGTGCCTCGACGCGTCGATCGGTTTCGGTCAGCCGCAACGCTTGCCCGCCCGGAGCACGCAGTTCGGACCGCGTGCCGGTCGCGGCGCCGTAGAGCAGGGCACGTTTGAGCTCCGCGACGGCCTCGGCCTGCCGCCGGGTCGCCCCCGCGATCTCGACGAACGGATAGTCGAGCGCCATGGCCGCGGGCGAGTACGCGGCCACCAGCGCGGTCTCGCCTTCGGAAAGTACGGAATTGTGCCGTAGCACCGCGTTCTCCGGAGCGGGGAACACCGTCGCACCCGAAGTGGTGGCGGCGAACTTCCGGAGCGACGCGACGTACGCGGCGGCCGGATCCGGGGCGTCCTTCGTGACTTCGCGGAGCGCCAGCAGCGCCGAGACTCCGACGGGATCGCGTGCCGGATCCGGCATTCCGGCGACGATCCCGGCGTGGCCCAGCACTTCCGGCCACGTCAGCGGCTCGCGGGGCCAGCCGAGCGCCCGCGCGACCGGTTCCGCGACCGCGAGCACCACCGGGGAACTGGCGATCGACGGCCCCGACGGCGGAACACCGGTGGCCTGCCTCAGGAACAGCGTCGACGACGGGATCCAGGCCTGGGGCTTGGGCGCGGTGCCGGAGAGTTCCTGCGCCAGCTGGAGGGATTCCCGGGGCTGGACGTCGAACGCGACACACGCGAGAGCGAGGGCGCCCGCCGCCTCCGCGACGGCGGGGGCGATGTCGGGCGACGCGGCGACGACCACCCGCGTGGTCTCGCAGTCGGGTTCGGACCGCGCCATGGCCACGGCGACCCAGGTGGCCGCGCCGAGCACGGCCGCCAGCGCGAGCGCCAGCAGCGGGAGCAGTATCCGTCTTCGGGTCCGGCTGGTGGCGTGGCGTCCCATCGGCTCTCCCGGCATGGGGCTCGAGGAGCGTCCGAGGGTACGCCGAGAGCACCCTTAGGGGAAGGCTACGACTTTCGGCGTAGAGAAACCCCACCGAGGCGGGAGGTGCCCCCGCGTGGCTCGCGAAACACTTGCCCGGTAAGGAAAACACTCGAAACCGGGGGAATTCGTGATGAACCGGCCCACCCGTGCGGAACAGCGCAAAGCGCGCAACGCCCTCTTCGGCCAGGCGATCACGGTCGCCTTCGCACTGCTGCTCGCGGCCGCCACTCGCGCGTGAAGGCCCCCTTCCCTCGGCTGATGGAATTCAGGCATGCGCGCGCCAGCGCGTCCGTTGAGGGCGGCGGCGGGGGCATGGATGGAGGAAGGGGGCCTTCACGCGCGTTCGGGGCTAGACGGGGATGACCGTCGGCACGATCATGGGGCGGCGCCGGTAGGTGTCGGCGACCCAGCGGCCGACGACGCGGCGCACGGCCTGCGCGATGCGGTGCGTGTCGGTGATGCCCTCGGCCTCGGTCCTGGCGAGTTCCATCTCCACCATCGGGACCACGGCGTCGAGCGCCTTCGGGTCGTCGGAGAACCCGCGTCCGGACACCGTCGGCCGCGTCACCGCGCGGCCGGTGCTGGTGTCCACGGCGACGGTGATGGCGATGAACCCGCCCTCGCCGAGCACGAGCCGGTCGGACAGGGTCGACTCGCCGACGTCGCCGACCGAGAGGCCGTCGACGTACACGTGCCCGACCTCGACCCGGCCGGTCCGGGTGGCCTTGCCGTCGACGAGGTCGACCACGACACCGTCCTCGGCGATCACCACGTTCTCCGGCGCGACACCGGTGCGCACGGCCAGTTCCCCGTTGGCGCGCAGGTGTTTCCACTCGCCGTGCACCGGCATGACGTTGCTGGGGCGCACCGCGTTGTACAGGTACAGCAGCTCGCCCGCCGACGCGTGCCCGGACACGTGCACCTTGGCGTTGCCCTGGTGCACGACGTTCGCGCCGAGCCGGGTGAGGCCGTTGACGACCCCGAAGACCGCGGTCTCGTTGCCCGGGATCATCGAGCTGGCCAGGACGACGGTGTCGCCGGCGCGGATCGAGATCTGCCGGTGTTCGCCGCGCGCCATCCGCGACAGCGCCGACAGCGGCTCGCCCTGCGAACCGGTCGACACGAACAGCACCTTGCCCTCGGGCAGGTCACTGGCCTGGTCGAGGTTGACCAGCAGACCGTCGGGCACGTTCAGCAGGCCGAGATCGGCCGCGATACCCATGTTCCGGACCATCGACCGGCCGACGAACGCGACCCGGCGCCCGTGCCGCACGGCCGCGTCGAGCACCTGCTGGACCCGGTGCACGTGGCTCGCGAAACAGGCCACGATGACGCGCTGGCCGACCTTGCGGACGACGTCGTCGAGCACCGGGCCGATGTCGCGTTCCGGCATGACGAAACCGGGCACCTCGGCGTTGGTCGAGTCGACGCAGAACAGGTCCACGCCCTCGTCGCCGAGCCGGGAGAACCCGGCGAGGTCGGTCAGCCTGCCGTCGAGCGGGAGCTGGTCGAGCTTGATGTCGCCGGTGTGCAGCACGACCCCCGCGGGTGTGCGGATGGCCACCGCGAGCGCGTCCGGGATCGAGTGGTTGACCGCGAAGAACTCGAGGTCGAACCGGCCGACCTTGCGTCGCTCGCCCTCGCGGACCTCGATCAGGTTCGGCCGCTGGCGGTGTTCCTTGGCCTTGGCCGCGAGCAGCGCGTTCGTGAACCGGGAACCGTAGATCTTCAGGTCCGGCACGAGCCGCAGCAGGAACGGGACGGCGCCGATGTGGTCCTCGTGCCCGTGGGTGAGGACGAGACCGTCGATGTCCTCGAGGCGGTCTTCGATCGCGCGGAAGTCGGGCAGGATCAGGTCGACGCCGGGCTGGTCGTCTTCGGGGAACAGGACCCCGCAGTCGACGATCAGCAGACGGCCGTCGAATTCGAAGACGGTCATGTTGCGGCCGACTTCGCCGATCCCGCCGAGCGCGACCACGCGCAAGGCGCCTTCGGGCAGCGCGGGCGGTGGGGTGGTCGGTCCGGGTCCGGTTGGCAATGAACTCACCGAGGCATGGTCCCTACGCTGGTATGTGAGGTCGGCGCCGTGTAGGCCGCCGCTGAATCTGCTTGTGCCACTCGTGCACCATGCCAGTCACTGGCGGCGCTTTCCCCGAGCGGCACGCCCCCCTGGGCGAGATCCGCGGAAATCGCCTGGAGCTGCTCGTCGCTCGCGGCCACGATGGGCAGCCGCGGGTCGCCGATGTCGAATCCGCGCAGCTTCAGGGCCGCCTTCGAGAACGCGACCCCGCCGACGCGGGACATCGCCCGCAGGACCGGCAGCATGCCACGGTGGTTGGTGCGCGCGGTGGAGGTGTCGCCGGACTCGTAGGCGTCCATCATGCCGCGGATGCGGCCCGCCACGACGTGCCCGATCACGCTGACCACGCCCGCGCCGCCGACCGAGACCCACGGCAGGTTGAGGCCGTCGTCACCGGAGTAGTAGGCGAGCTGCGAGTTCGCGATGACCTCGGAGCCGGCGATCAGGTCGCCCTTGGCGTCCTTGACCGCGAGGATGCGCGGATGCTCGGCGAGCCGCAGCAGCGTGTCGACCTCGATGGGCACGATCGAGCGCGGCGGGATGTCGTAGAGCATCACCGGCAGGCCGGAGGCGTCGGCGACCGTGGTGAAGTGCGCGTAGAGCCCGGCCTGGCTGGGCCGCGAGTAGTACGGCGTGACGACGAGGATGCCGTGGGCGCCCGCCGCTTCGGCCTGCTTCGCCTGCTCGATGCTGTGCGCGGTGTTGTTCGTGCCCGCCCCGGCGACGATCGTCGCGCGGTCGCCGACGGCTTCGACGACGGCGCGGACCAGCTCGGCCTTCTCGGCGTCGGTGGTGGTGGGGCTCTCCCCCGTCGTGCCGTTCACGACGAGACCGTCGTTGCCCAGTTCCACGAGGTGTTCGGCCAGCTCCTGCGCCCGCTTCAGGTCCAGCGCCCCGTCGGCGTCGAAGGGGGTGGCCATCGCGGTGAGCACGCGCCCGAACGGTCTTCCCGGCGCTGCGGTGGGTGGAGTGGACATGCTGTGAAGGTACCTCCTGCGAGCGCCGAACCCTTGCCGACGTGGTCGTTCCCGTCGAATGCGGGAGATTTTCCGCGACGAAGGCGAACTCGGCGCAAACTCTCTGTGAGCTATTTGACCTTGGTCGTGATCTGCGAGGGGATCTGGCTCCCGTCGGTCTTGGCGAGCAGGCAGTAGTAGCCCCGCGAGTAGGTGTGGTCCTCTTCGCCGGGCGGCCGCTTCCACTCGGCTTCGGTCGGGACGAGCGCCCGCCAGGTCAGCGACGCCCGCTGCGCCGCGGGCACGACGTTCGAGTTGAAGGTCGCCGAGCAGGTCGCCTCGGCGATCCGGTTGACCGTTTCCGCCCCCGGGTATTCGGCGATCTTCGCGTCGTCGTCGCTGGGGGACTCGACTTCGAGCAGGGCCCGTTTGGAGAAGATCTCCAGCAGGTGGTCCTTGTCGCAGCTGACCCCGTCGTTCAGGTTGATGCCCTCTCTGAGCGGCACGTTGTAGCAGTCCCCGGACGAACCGAGTTTGACCTGGCCGTTGATGCCGTAGGTCAGCGTCGGCTGCGCCTGGGAACTCCCCTCGGGCGCGGCCATCCAGCGGCCGAGGAAGATCCCGCCGACCAGCGCGCCGATCATGGCCACCGCGGCGAGGCTGAGCCACAACGGGCGCAGGTTGCGCTTCGCCTCGGGCGCCGGGGCGAGCCGGGTCATCGGCTGGCCGGACTGCGGCATCATCGCCGTGCCGCCCGAGGGCGGCGTGGGCTGGGCCTGCACGCCTTGCGCGGCCGCGAGCAGGCTGCGCACCTGGTCGTAGGACATCCGCGCCTCGGGTTTGGTGACCAGCAGGCCGAGGATCGCGGCGGCCAGCGGGCCCTGGACCCGGGTCAGGTACGGCGCCTCGGTCATGATCGCGTGCAGGGTCGCCGCGGTGGTCGACCGTTCGAACGCGACGATGCCTTCCGCGGCGAAGAACAGCGTCGTGCCCAGCGACCAGAGGTCGGATTCGGGCATCGCGTCGCGGCCCTCGACCCGTTCCGGCGCCATGAACGCGGGCGAGCCGACGATCATGCCGCTGGTGGTCAGGCGCGGGTCGTCGGCGGCGTGCGCGATACCGAAGTCGGTGAGTTTCACCCGGCCGTCCGGCGCGACCATGATGTTCGCGGGTTTGACGTCGCGGTGAACGATCCCGGCGGCGTGCGCGGCCCGCAACGCGGACAGCACCCGCTCCCCCACCAGCGCGACCTGCTGCGCGGGCAGCGGACCGCGGTCGCGCACCAGGTCGGCCAGCGTCGGCGCCTCGACCAGCTCCATCACGATGTAGGTGGCGCCGTTCTCGGTGACGACGTCGTACACGGTGACGACGGCCGGATCGTTGAGGCGGCCGCCGGAGCGGACCTCGCGCAGCATCCGCTCCGACAGCACCGAGGCGTCCTCGGGGGCGTTCGGGAACTTCAGCTCCTTGATCGCCACCTGGCGGCCGATCACCTGGTCCTGCGCACGCCAGACGATGCCCATCCCGCCGCGGCCGAGCTCGCCCAGCAGGGCGTATCGGCCGGCGACGATCCGCGCGCCGGTGGCCTGCTGCGTCTGCTGGGGCGGCCCGTACGGACGGGTCTGTTCGTCGGTCAAGGTTCGGTGCTCCTTCGGTTCGCGCAGGATGCTAACTCGGACCCGTTCGCGTCCCGAAAGGTTCCTTCGCCCGGCTGATGGATCAGACCGTGACCTCGTGCCCGGCCTCCCGGAGCGCCTTCACCGCGCGCTCCAGTTCGGCGGCCCGGACCAGCACGTGGTCGGTGTCGAATGTGGACATCGAGAACAGCGCCACGCCGGCGGCGGCGAGCTCGCTCGACAACGCCGCGATGATGCCGGTCAGCGTGAACGCGAGCGGTCCGCGGACCGACAGCAGCCGCCAGCCGTCCTCGACTGTGGCCCCGGCCGGCGCGAGACCGGCCGGGCAGATCACCGACAGCTCTTCCGGCGTCCGCGTGAGGGAGATCAGCACGGGCTCGCCGGGGTCGAGCAGGTTCGCCGGAACCGGCGCGTCCGGGGCGAGGCGGGCGACCGCGTACTCGCCGGGCCGGACGTCGATCGCGAGGCGTCGCATCAGCCCTCGAGAACCTTCGGGCTGGACGCGACCTCGGTGCCGTCGGGCAGCGCGGAGATGGTGAAGTCCGCGAAGACGTTGCCGGAGGCCTTCTGCAGCTCGCGCAGGCAGTCGATGGCCAGGGCGCGGATTTCGACGTCGGCGTGCTCGGTGGCGCGCATCGCGATGAAGTGCCGCCAGGCGCGGTAGTTGCCGGTGACCACGATGCGGGTCTCGGTCGCGTTCGGCAGCACGGCGCGGGCGGCCTGGCGGGCCTGTTTGCGGCGCAGGGTGGCGCTCGGCACGTCGGCGAACTTCTCCTCCAGCCCGGCGAGCAGTTCGGTGTAGGCGTCGACGGCGGCCTGCGAGGCGGCGAGGAACTTCGCGTGCAGCTCCGGGTCCTGCGCGATGACGTCGGGCTCGACGAACGCGGCGTCGCGCTCCGGCACGTAGCGCTGCGAGAGCTGCGAGTAGGAGAAGTGACGGTGGCGGATCAGCTCGTGCGTCAGCGACCGGGAGATGCCGGTGATGTAGAAGCTGACGGAGCCGTGCTCCAGCACCGACAGGTGGCCGACGTCGATGATGTGCTCGAGGTAGCCGGCGTTGGTGGCCGTCTTCGGGTTCGGCTTCTTCCAGGACTGGTAGCAGGCCCGGCCCGCGAATTCGGCCAGCGCCTCACCACCGTCGGCATCGGTCGACCACGGTACGTCGGACGGCGGGAAGAACTCCGTCTTCGCGATCAGTTGAACCTTGGGTGACACGGTCTCGGCCACGTTCGCACTCCTTTTCGACCCCTGCTCCACGACTCCGGGCAGCGTAACCGCAAGCGTCTTTGACGCCGGGGCGACATCACGGTGACGTCAGGTCTCCTTGACGTGACATCACAAATGACGTCATAGTGGTGTCATGGATCTGACGCCGTACATCACAAGCCTTCGCGAGGACCTCGCGAACACGGCTTCGGCCGGCGACGAGCAGACGCGGCGCGCTGCCGCGCTGCTGTCGTCGGCGCTGGAGCCCGCCGCCCGGCTGACCATCATGAACGCCCTCGCCGACCTCGCCGCCGAAGTGACTTCGGCGCTGCCGGGGCACGTCGTCGACGTCCGGCTCGACGGCCGCGACGTGCGCGTCGTCGTCACGGGGGCGGGTGAGGGCGCCGAGCAGTCCGCGCCCCGCTCCGAGACGCCGCGGGAGACCCCGCGCGCGCCCAAGGTGGACACGGGCGACATCACCCGGATCACCTTGCGCCTGTTCGAGCAGGTCAAGGGCCAGGCCGAAGCCGCGGCCGCCTCGCAGGGCGTTTCGCTGAACACGTTCGTCTCGCAGGCCGTCCAGGGCGCGCTGGGCAAGAGCGGGAGCGAGCACTGGCAGCACAAGCAGAAGCCTGGCGGCGGTGCCGGTTCGCACCTGCACGGCTGGGTCCAGGGCTGAGGGGGACGGACATGACCGAGGAAAGCATTCCCGCCGGTGAAGAGACCGTGCGCGTCGAGGACTTCGAGGCCGAGGGCCCGATCGAGGTCGACGTGAGCGTGGCCATCGGCCGGGTGACCATCGAACTGACCGACGGGAACGGGGTCCACACCGAGGTCCGCCGGGACGGCGGCGAACAGCAGCCGTGGGTGGACGGCATGACGAGCCTGCTCAGCTGGGTCGGGGAACGTTTCGGCGACCAGCTCGGCGGTTCACCGGTCGGGTCGGCGGGCGCTGTGGGTGACGCCGTGGCGCAGACGCGGATCGAGAAGGTCGGCAACCGGCTGGTCGTCCAGGCGCCGAAGGCCTGGCAGCTGAAGAACGTCCCGCTCGCCGTGACCGTCCGGGCGCCCGCCGGTTCGCATCTGGAGGTGCGGGCCGGGGCGGCCGACGTGACGGTCACCGGTTCCGCCGGACGGGCCGACCTCATGACCGGCGCGGGCAAGATCGCGCTCGAACGGGCCAACGGTTCGGCGATCGTCCGCACCGGCACCGGCGACATCAAGCTCGGGCCGACCCTGTCCGGTCTCCAGCTGCGTACCGGCAGCGGCTCCGTCGAGGCGGCGTCGGTGAGCGGTTCGGCCACGGTGGCGACCGGCACGGGTGACGTCTGGCTCGGCGAGGTCGCGGGCGAGGTCCTGGCGCGCACCGGCAGCGGCTCCCTCTCGGTGGCCGACGCCGCTTCCGGGACGCTGGAACTGACCACCGGATCGGGTGAGGTCCGCGTCGGGATCCGCGGCGGTGTCCAGGCGGAGATCGACCTCTCGTCGACGACCGGATCGGTGTCGAGCGAACTGGAGGTCGCGGAGAGCGCGCCTTCGGAGGTCTCGCTGAAGGTGCGGGCGCGCACCGGCACGGGTGACGCGGTGGTGACCAGCGCGGCCGGCTGAGCCGCGGTCTGCAGGGGGATCGAGGGACCTTTGCTCGCACTTTTCCACGGGGGTGGGAGCAAAGGTCCCTTGCTCATTTCAGGTGCTCGCGAACGGCCGCCAGATGGACATCGGTGATACCCGTGCGCGGATCGACCCGCAGCAGGTGCGTGACCATTCCGTCCCGCCGGGAAAGGAACGCGTCCCTGGCGGCGGGATACAGGTCGAAATCGTCATCTAGCCAGACGAGAGGGCGCGGCCCGGCGTAGCGGGCGACTTCGCCTGGTGCCCCCAGGTGGTCGCCCAGACCAGCTCCGCGTTCCCGGCCGCGTCGAGCAGCGCCGTCCCGTGGCCTGGGTTGAGCCACATCCGCCGTGGATGCCGCCTGCTCCAGCCCCGGATCCGGAACATGTGCTCGATGCCCGAGGCCGCCGGGACCTTCACTCGAAAACGGCCGTTGATGAAGGATTTGGGACGTTGAATGTCCCAAATCCTTCACGGACCTCCCCGCGAGAAGCGCCGACGCTATGAAAGGTCCTTTCCTTGCAAAATTTGCAAGGAAAGGACCTTTCATAGCGTTCGCGAAGTTCAGCACACGAGGCGTGAGAGCACCGGAGCGAGATCGCCCCGCTCCCCCACCGCGACCCCGTCCAGCCCCTGCCATTCCGCCATCAGCCGCAGTTCGCCCGCCAGCTCACTGGCGACCCGCGCGACGTCCACCCCAGGCTCGGCGAAGGCGCCCTGGACGCGAAGCACCCCGGCGGCGCGATCGCATTTGAGGTCGACCCGGCCGACGAGTTCGCCGTCGAGCAGGAACGGGAACACGTAGTACCCGTAGATCCGCTTCGGCTCGGGGACATAGATCTCGATGCGGTAGAAGAAGTCGAAGATGCGCTCGGTGCGGGCGCGTTCCCAGATCAGTGGGTCGAACGGTGACAGCAGCGCCCGGCCGGTGACCGACCTCGGCGCCTTCGCCGCGACGTGCCGGTACGCCGGGGCGGGCCAGCCGTCCACGGTCACCGGTTCCAGAACCCCCGCCTCGACCAGCTCCGCCACCGCCCGCTTGCTGACGTCGGGGCCCAGCCGGTAGTAGTCCCGCAGATCCGGTTCGGTGCCGATGCCCAGCGCGACGGCCGCGCGGGTGATCAGTTCGCGGGCGCCTTCCTCCGGGCTCACGGTCCGCGACAGGATCTCCGGCGGGACGACGCGTTCGGTCAGGTCGTACAGCCGCTCGAACGACCGGCGCGTGCCGGTGGTCAGCTGCCCCATGCCGAAAAGCCACTCGCAGGCCTTCTTGACCTCGGACCGCTCCCACCACGAACCGGGCCTCGAACCGCCCGACTTGCCCTCCAGCGCGCGCTCGATGCCGCCCGCGCCGATCGGTCCCTGTTCCTTGATCACGGTCAGGATGTCGTCCACCAGCTGCGGTGTCTGGTCCAGCACCCGCGCGTAGTTCGTCCACCAGCCCATGCGCTTCGCCCCGGACCGCAACAGCGGCCAGTCCGCCACCGGCAGCAGGCTCGCCTCGTGCGCCCAGGATTCGACCAGCATCCGGGGTTTGCGCGCGGAATGGGACCAGGCCGCGTCGTCCACCAGCGTGGGCTCGTACGCGCCGAGCCGGGAGAACAACGGCATGTAGTGCGCGCGGACCGCGACGTTCACCGAATCCAGTTGCAGCAACTGGATCCGCGACAGCACGCGCTGCAGATGCCTCCTCGTCACCGCTCCACCGGGACGCGCGTCGGCGAACCCTTGTGCGGCCAGGGCGATCCGGCGCGCGACCGGACCGCTGATGGTCGTAGTGCTCATCGTGCGCATGCTGCCATCCACCACCGACAGTTTTCGGCGGTGCGGCTAATCTGCGCAGCATGGCCGCCGCCGAAGTCCGCCCAGCAGTCGTGTCCGACGCCCCCGAGATCGCCCGCATCCAGCGCGATACCTGGCGAAGCGCCTACACGGAGCTGCTCGGCGAAGCGGCTGTCGCCGGGCTCGACATCGAGGAACTCGAAAAGACCTGGATCGAGACGATCGAGTACCCGGGCACACGTGTCTTCCTCGCCACCGAAGGCGAGTTCACCGTCGGCTTCTGCGTCGTCGGCCGCGCGCCGGAGAGCGAGGTCGCCACGGCCGACGGATCGCTGCCCGACGACGCTTCGACGACGGCGCTCATCGCCTCGCTGCTGGTCGAGCCGCGCTGGGGACGCCGCGGGCACGCGGGACGGTTGCTGGCGAACGCGTCCGCCTGGCTGCGCGAAGACGGCGCCACCCGCGGGATCAGCTGGGTCGCCCAGACCGATCACGCGTCACTGGGCTTTTTCCGCCGCGCGGGCTGGTCGCCCGACGGGACCGTCCGCATCCTCGACACCGGAAGCACGAACGTGCGCGAAGTCCGCCTCACCGGCGGGCTCGACCTGGAGCTCACTCCCTGACTTCGCGAACACGACCCAGCGCATCACCGAGTACATGAACACGCCTTCGCACGCCCCGGCGATGAGCCGGGACAGGCGGTAGTCGACGCCGAGCGCGGCCAATCCCGCGCCGACGCCGAGCAGGAACGCCACGTAGTTGATGACGATCGCGATGACGTACAGCACCGCCTGCCTGCCGACGGGCGCGTGCGAGCGGAAGTTCATGCTGCGGTTCAGCACGAAGCTCAGCCCGAACGCCGTCGCGTAGGCGAGCGTGATCGCCAGCCACACCGGCAGGCCGAGCCAGCCGCGGAGCAGGGTCAGCAGGAGCAGGTCGACCCCGAAGGTGAACCCGTTGATGAGCGCGAAACCGAGGAAACTCGGCGCCACCAGCCGGGAAAGCCCGAAGGGGAGGCGCCGCACCACGGCCGCGCAGAAGTCGGCGAAGCGATCCGCGAAACCCTTGCCGCGGACCGCGTCGTGCACGTCGGCCACGGCTCCAGCATGGCAGCGGCAGGTAGCCGCGAGCCGACGAACAGGTGATCTTCTGGTGCGGCCCCGAGGCCGGGAACGGGGGCTGGCCCCAGTGCGTCCAGGTTTTCAGCTGATAACTTGGAGAGGACGAAGATAACGGGGAGGCAACGATGGTGGGCTGGTTGCTCCTGTCGTTCGGCGTCGCCTTCGGCTCCGCGATCCTCCCCGTGGTCAGCATCGAGATGTTCCTCATCGGCCTGTGCGCGAGCCAGCCGACGCTGCCGTGGCTGCTGCTCGGTGCCATCGTCGCGGCCGGTCAGGTGGGCGGGAAGACGCTCTACTACCTCGCCGCGAAGGGCACGATCAAACTGCCGAAACCGCTGCACGACCGCTTGCACCGCGAGCGGCCGCCCACCCCGCGCCGGGAACGGTGGCGGGCGCGCACCAAGAAGATGCGTGCCCGGCTCGACGCCTTGCGTGAGCGGTGCCATCGGCATCCGCATTGGATGGCGGGCACGTACGGCGTGAGTTCGGTCGTCGGCCTGCCGCCGTACATGGCCACGAGTGTGCTCGCGGGCCTGGTGCGGATGCCGCTGGCGACCTTCCTGGCCACCGGTTTCGTGGGCCGCTGGCTGCGGTTCAGCCTGCTGGCCGCCTCACCCGCCCTGTTCGCGGGCTGGTTCCACTACTGACCTCACGCATTTAGTCCTCTGGATGCGTGAACGCCCACTCCCGCGTTTAGTCCTCTAAGTGCGGGAGGCGGCTTCGAGTTCCACGGCGCGCCGCATGGTCGCGCGGGCCCGTTTCCGGTCCCCGGCGATCTCGTACGCGTACGCCAGCCGGTACCAGACGCGCCAGTTCTCCTGATCCGCCTCGACCTCGGCGCGCCGTTCGTCGAACCAGGCGTCCGCGGCGTCGCGATCCACCCGGCCCGAAGGCCGCCGCGGCAGATCGGAGACGTCGGGAAGGCCGCCTTCCTCGTCCAGCCGCCGCGAGAGCCGCTGGATCTGGACGCCGGAACGCCAGGTGGTGACGATGATCCAGATCCCGAGCACGGGCAGCAGCAGGACGCCGATGCCGAAGATCACCGGCACCGTCTCGCCGGTGCGCAGCAACGCGATGGCCCGGCCCGCCAGCAGGACGACGTAGACGGCGAGCGCCGCCGTCATCACCAGCGCGAAGTTGCGGGCCCTCACAGGTCGAGGATGTTCTCGAGACCGACCGTGAGGCCGGGCCGGGTGAGCACCGAGCGCACGCCGAGCAGCACGCCCGGCATGAACGACGTGCGGTGCAGCGAATCGTGCCGGATGGTCAGGGTCTCCCCCTCGCCGCCGAACAGGATCTCCTCGTGCGCCACCAGCCCGGGGAGCCGGACCGAGTGCACGCGGACGTCGTCGACGAGCGCGCCGCGGGCACCGTCCACTTCGGACGTCGTCGCGTCTTCACCGGGAGCGAGACCGGCTTCCGCGCGGGCTTCGCCGATCAGCCGCGCGGTGTGCGCGGCGGTGCCGGAAGGCGCGTCGGCCTTGCGGTTGTGGTGCAGTTCGATGACCTCGGCCGAGTTGTAGAACCGCGCCGCCTGCTGGGCGAACCGCATCGCCAGTACCGCGCCGAGCGCGAAGTTCGGCGCGATGAGCACGCCGAGCGACGGGTCGGCGGCGAGCCACGAGCGCAGCTTCTCCAGCCTCTCCTCGCTGAACCCGGTGGTGCCGACCACGGCGTGGATCCCGTTGCCGGTCAGGAACTCGAGATTGTCCATCACCGCTTCGGGGTGGGTGAAGTCGACGACGACCTGCGCCTGCTTGAGCGCCGCGAAGTCGTCACCGGCGTCGAGCGCGGCGACGAGCTCCATGTCGTCGGCGCCGTTGACGGCGTTCACCACTTCCTGGCCCATCCGGCCGCGTGCGCCCAGCACGCCGACGCGAATCCCAGCGGTCATGATGCGATCACCTCGTGCAGATCGTCCGGAAGGTCGTCGGCGTGAGCGTACGGCCCGACCACCGCCGCCGCCGAGACGCCACCAGGGCGGGCGAGCAGAGTGCGAGCGAGCGCACAGACCTCTTCGGTGGTGACGGCGTCGATCCGCGCCACCGTGTCGTCGACGCCGAGATAGCGGCCGTAGTTCAGTTCGTTCTTGCCGATCCGCGACATCCGCGACGAGGTGTCTTCCAGGCCGAGCACGAGCCCGCCCCGCAGCTGCCCCTTCGCCCGCGCGACCTCGGCTTCGCTCAGCCCGTCCTTGCCGACGAGTTCGAGCACCTCGCGGATCACGCCGGCGACCTCGCCGAGCTTCTCCGGCTGGCAACCGGCGTACACAGCCATGTGCCCAGCGTCGGCGTAGCTCGCGACGGACGAATACACCTGGTACGCCAGGCCTCGCTTCTCGCGGACCTCCTGGAACAGCCGCGAGCTCATCCCGCCGCCGAGCGCGGCGTTGAGCACCGACTGCGCGAACCGCCGGTCGTCGTGCCGCGACAGCGAACGCAGGCCGAGCATCACGTGCGCCTGCTCGGTGTCGTCGGTGTGCAGCGCGAGTTTCGGCGCCATCGCGATCCGCGCCCGTCCGCCCCGCGGCGGGACGGGGGTCGCCGTTCCGGTCAGCCGGTTCCGCAAAGCCTTGCGCACCAAGCGAAGCACCTGGCCGTGCTCGATGTTCCCGGCGACCGCGAGCACCATCCGCGGCAGTGTGTAGCGGCGCCGGTAGAACCCGCGCAGCGCCGAAGCGGACATCTCGATGATGGACTTCTCACTGCCGAGCACCGGACGGCCGAGCGCGTGGTTGCCCAGGATCGCGCCGACGAACGTCTCGTGCAGCAGGTCTTCGGGGTCGTCGTCGCGCATCGAGATCTCTTCGAGCACGACACTGCGTTCGGTCTCGACGTCCTTGTCCGTGCACAGCGCCTCGAACACGACGTCGGTGACGAGATCCATCGCGAGCGGCAGGTCCTCGTCGAGCACCTGCGCGTAGTAGCAGGTGTGCTCCTTCGCGGTGAACGCGTTGAACTCCCCGCCGACCGCGTCGATCTCTTCGGCGATCTGGGTGGCGTCCCGGTTCGTGGTGCCCTTGAACAGCAGGTGTTCGAGGTAGTGCGCCGCGCCCTCGACCGACGACGGCTCGTCGCGCGAGCCGACGCCGACCCACAGCCCGACCGTCGCCGAACGGGACGCGGGGACGTGTTCGGTGATGACCCGGAGGCCACCGGCCAGCACACTGCGCTTGACCACCGCGCCGTCCGAAGTGGACTCCAGCGTGCGGGTGCTGCCGACGGGCTGTTCGTGCCCGGGAACCTGACGAGCCAACGGATTCCTTACTCACATGTCAGGAAAGGGTCGTTCAGGACGAAAAATGTCCTGAACGACCCTTTCCTGACGTTTCACATCGGTCCAGCCAGGACTACTACGCGTCGGCCTTCGGGGCCTCGGCCTTGTCACCCTCGGCGGGCTTCTCGGCGGCTTCCTCGTCCTTGACCACGATCAGGCTGATCTTGCCGCGGTTGTCGATGTCGGCGATCTCGACGCGGAGCTTGTCGCCCACGTTGACCACGTCCTCGACCTTGGCGATCCGCTTGCCGTTGCCCAGCTTCGAGATGTGCACCAGGCCGTCCTTGCCCGGCAGCAGCGAGACGAACGCGCCGAACGCGGCCGTCTTCACCACGGTGCCGAGGAAGCGCTCGCCGACCTTGGGCAGCTGCGGGTTGGCGATGGCGTTGATCTTGTCGATCGCCGCCTCCGCCGACGGGCCGTCGGCCGCGCCCACGTAGATCGTGCCGTCGTCCTCGATGGAGATGTCGGCGCCGGTCTCCTCGGTGATCGAGTTGATCATCTTGCCCTTCGGGCCGATGACCTCGCCGATCTTGTCCACCGGGATCTTCACGCTGGTGACGCGCGGCGCGTACGGGCTCATCTCGTCCGGGCCGTCGATCGCCTCGGCGATGACCTCCAGGATGGTGAGGCGAGCGTCCTTCGCCTGCTTCAGCGCGGCCGCGAGGACCTCCGACGGGATGCCGTCGAGCTTCGTGTCGAGCTGCAGCGCGGTGATGATGTCCTTGGTGCCGGCGACCTTGAAGTCCATGTCGCCCATGGCGTCTTCGGCGCCCAGGATGTCGGTCAGCGCGACGTAGCGGGTCTCGCCGTCGACCTCGTCGGAGATGAGGCCCATGGCGATGCCGGCGACCGGCGCCTTCAGCGGGACACCCGCGTTCAGCAGCGCCATGGTCGAGGCGCAGACCGAGCCCATCGAGGTGGAACCGTTGGAGCCCAGCGCCTCGGAGACCTGGCGGATCGCGTACGGGAACTCGTCCCGCTTCGGCAGGACCGGCACGAGGGCGCGCTCGGCGAGCATGCCGTGGCCGATCTCGCGCCGCTTCGGCGAACCGACGCGGCCGGTCTCGCCGGTGGAGAACGGCGGGAAGTTGTAGTGGTGCAGGTACCGCTTCGTGGTCTCCGGGGAGAGCGAGTCGATCTGCTGCTCCATGCGGAGCATGTTCAGCGTGGTGACGCCCAGGATCTGGGTCTCACCGCGCTCGAACAGCGCGGAACCGTGCGCCCGCGGGATCACGGCGACCTCGGCGGCGAGCGAGCGGATGTCGGTCAGGCCGCGGCCGTCCATGCGGATCTTGTCCGTGAGGACGCGCTTGCGCATGATCTTCTTCGACAGGGCCTTGAACGCCGCGCCGATCTCCTTCTCGCGGCCGTGGAAGGCTTCGCCCTCGCCCAGGCCGATCTTCTCCAGCACCGCGGCCTTGACCTGGTCGGTCGCGTTGTCGCGGTCCTGCTTGCCCGCGATGGTCAGGGCGTTCGCGAGGTCGTCGGTCGCGATGGAGGCGACGGCGTCGTACGCGTCCTGCTCGTAGGCGAGGAAGACCGGGAACTCACCGGTCGGCTTGGCGGCCAGCTCGGCCAGCTGCTGCTGGGCCTCGCACAGCACCTTGATGAACGGCTTCGCGGCCTCGAGGCCCTCGGCGACGGCGACCTCGTCCGGCGCCTTGCCACCGGCGGCGATCAGGTCGAGGGTCTGCTCGGTGCCCTCGGCCTCGACCATCATGATGGCGACGTCGTCACCGACGATGCGGCCGGCGACCACCATGTTGAAGGTGGCCTCTTCCAGCTGCTTCCAGGTCGGGAACGCGACCCACTGGCCCTCGATCAGCGCGACGCGGACGCCGCCGACCGGGCCCGAGAACGGCAGGCCGGCGATCTGCGTCGACGCCGAGGCCGCGTTGATCGCGAGGACGTCGTACGGGTCTTCCGGGTTGAGGCTCTGGACGGTGATGACGACCTGGATCTCGTTGCGGAGACCGTCGGCGAACGACGGGCGCAGCGGCCGGTCGATCAGGCGGCAGGTCAGGATCGCGTCGGTCGACGGGCGGCCCTCGCGACGGAAGAACGCGCCGGGGATGCGTCCGGCGGCGTACATCCGCTCCTCGACGTCCACGGTCAGCGGGAAGAAGTCGAAGTGGTCCTTCGGGTGCTTCGACGCGGTGGTCGCCGAGAGCAGCATGGTCTCTTCGTCGAGGTACGCGACGACGGCGCCGGCGGCCTGACGGGCCAGGCGGCCGGTCTCGAAGCGAACGGTGCGGGTGCCGAAACGGCCGTTGTCGATGACGGCTTCGGTTTCGTGCACGGTGACTCCGGTGGAGTCGGTCATAGGGTGTATCTCCTCTTTTGATCCTCTGTAACGGCGCGAGTCTCCCACCCTGGGACCTGTTTCGCCTGCGGACGCTCGAGGAGTGAGGCCGGTCTTCGATCGAAGCCCCCGGGCCGTTGCCCGGGAACCACTACCGAGGACCGGCGGACGGTTCCTCGTGCGCGCTCGCGCCGCGTGTTTCCTTGTACTTGGACCGAGGGGGAGCGACCGATGTGGTCACTCCCCCTCGGGTTCGAGCTATCGGCGCAGGCCGAGACGCTGGATCAGCGCACGGTAACGCTCGATGTCCACCTTCATCACGTAGTTCAGCAGCCGGCGGCGGCGGCCGACCAGCAGCAGAAGCCCGCGACGGGAGTGGTGGTCGTGCTTGTGAGCCTTGAGGTGCTCGGTGAGGCCGACGATGCGCTTGGTCAGCAGCGCGACCTGGGCCTCCGGGGATCCGGTGTCCGAGTCGTGCACGCCGTACTCGGCAAGGATCGACTTCTTCTCTTCGGTGGACAAAGCCACAGTGGTGCTCCTAGATACTCTGTGCCGTGCGGCCCGGACGATGCTTCACGCCGGGTGAGACGGTCACGGCCGCCACGGACTGCAGCCGGACCCAATCATCGAGGTTACCAGCCTCGTGATCAGCGGCTTCAGTCGCGGGCGTGGTTCAACGCGTACGACCGGATCACCCGGTAGCGCGAGACGCCCTGCTCACGGTCACTGCTCATCAGAACGGCCTCGGTCGCCGTCCAAGTCTCACTGGTGAACCCGGCCAGCCGCTCCTCCCACGCGCTCGCGGCGTCCGGCCGGTCGCGGGGGAAGCGGGCCAGTGTCAGGTGGGCCACGTACGGCCTGCCCTCACTCTCCGCGCCGGCCCGCAGGGCCAGCTCGTGGAGCCCGGTTCCGGACACACTCAACCACAGGACCCCGGGGAATGTCGCGGCCTTTTCCAGCCGGAGGTCGAGCGGGCCCGCGTCCGCCAGCCGTCCGGCGAGCCAATCGCCTCGTTCCGCCGGGTCGTCCGCGCCGTAGAAACCGAGGGTGACGTGCCAGTCCTCCCGCGGCGACCAGCGGAAACCGTCGCCTCCGGGAGTGCCCACCGCGGCGGCGACCCGGTCGAGGACGCCGTCCGGCGGGATCAGCGCGCTGAAGAGGGTCACGAGCCGTTCTTGGCCGCCCGGCGCAGCAGATCCGCCAGCGACGGGAAATCTTCGTCGAGCAGCTTCGCGGCCTCGGTGAGGTCTTCGTCCTCGCCGATGTCCCGCAGCGCGGCGAGCACGCCCTGGTCGTCGGCGACGGCGCCGACCGGGATGCTGTCCCGGCCCACCGTCGGCCGCGAATCGCGGACGTCTTCCAGCGCCTCCTGCATGGCCTTGCGGTCGCCCGCGGCGACCGCGGGGACGAGCACCTTGCGCTCCAGCATGATCATCTTGGCGAGGACGACCGGGTTCCCGATCTTCGCGCGACGGCCGCTCATCACCTGGCTGAGCATGGGGGCGCTGATGCCGAGGACCTCGGCGAGGAAGGCCTGGGAGATGTCGAAGGCGACGACCAGTCTCCGCACGCGATCGCCGAGCGGTTCCCCGTACCACTCCTTCTGCAGCGCTATGTTCCGCTGGACGATCTTGTGGTCCTCCACCTGGTCCGCTCCCCTAACCCCATCGAACGCCATGCGCGCGGTCCGTGACATCTTGCCACCGGAACGCACCCAGGCGGGCGTGTTTGTCGATTCTCGTCCGGCCGTGGCCGGGTCCGGTCAGTCCTGCTCGCCGAGCATTTCCCTGGTCCGCGCGACGTCCTCGTCGATCTGCTTCACCAGACCTTCCGACGTCGTGAACCGGACCTGATCCCGCAGCTTGGCGACGAAATCGAGCGAAACGTGCTGTCCGTAGAAATCCTCGTCGATGTCGAGGACGAAGGCCTCGACGGTGCGCTCCCGCCCGGAGAAGGTGGGATTGGTCCCGACGGACACGGCGGCGCGCAACCGGCGGCCGGAATCCGACGAACGAGTGAACCAAGCGCTGTAGACACCGTCGGCGGGCACCGCCGCGAAACGCGGCGTCGACAGGTTCGCCGTCGGGTAGCCGAGGTCGTGCCCCCGGCCGTCGCCCCGGACGACGATGCCCTCCAGCCGATGCGGCCTCCCGAGCGCCTCGGACGCCGCCACGACGTCCCCCGCGTCGATGCACGAGCGGACGTAGGTCGAGGAGAACGTGATGTCGTTGTCCGCCTGCTCCTGCGCGAGCAGCCCCTGCAGTTCCGCCCCCTGCGCCACGAAACCGAACCGCTTCCCCAGCGTGCGGAGCAGGGCGACGTCACCGGCCGCCTTGGCGCCGAAGGTGAAGTTCTCCCCCACGATCACCGCGGCCGCGTGCAGTTTGTCCACCAGTACCTCGTGGACGAACTCGTGCGCCGTCAGCCGCGACAGCTCCAGGGTGAACGGCAGCACGCAGAAGACGTCCGCCCCCAGGCCCTCGACCAGTTCCGCCTTGCGGCGCAACGTGGTCAGCTGCGCGGGATGGCTGCCCGGCCGGATCACCTCCGACGGATGCGGGTCGAAGGTGAGCACCACGCTCGGCACGCCGCGTTCGGCGGCGGCGCGGACCGTCCTCGAAATCAGCTCCTGATGACCGCGGTGCACGCCGTCGAAGACGCCGATCGTCACCACGCACCGTCCCCAGCTCCCGGGGAGGTCACCCAAACCACGCCAACGCTGCACTTCTAGCCCCGTCTCCTCAGGCCCGGCTCCGTGCACCACCCTAGGCGGGCAGCAACACGACCACCGACCGGGCCAGTTCGCCTTCGTCCGCGGCGAGCGCGAGCACCCGGCCGTCCGGTCCGAACATCCCGTACGTGCCCGCGATCCCGGCCGAGGGCACCCTCTGTCCATATCGGACCGCCTGCGCCGTGCGGGCGTCCAGATCGCGGCGCGGGAACGCCGCGGCGACGGCGGCGTCGAGGTCCAGCGACAGCTCCGGCTTGTCTTCGAGCTGGTCGAGGGTGCGGGCCTTGGCGAGGGTGAACGGCCCGACCGTGGTGCGCCGCAACGCGAGCAGATGTCCGCCGGCGCCCAGTCCGGCGCCGAGATCGCGGGCCAGCGCCCGGACGTAGGTCCCCGACGAACACTCGACGATCGCGTCGAGTTCGATCCGGCCCGCCTCGCGGCGCGTGGCGAGCAGATCGAAGCGGTGCACGGTGACCGGACGCGGCGGGATCACGACCTCTTCGCCGGCCCGGACGCGGGCGTACGCGCGCTTGCCGTCGATCTTGACCGCGCTGACCGCGCTCGGCACCTGCTGGATGTCGCCGGTCAGCGCGGCGATCCCGGCGGCGATCGCTTCGTCGGTGATCTTCTCGACGACCTCCGGGGCGGCTTCGGCGATCGGCTCGCCCTCGGCGTCGTCGGTCGTGGTGGACAGTCCCAAGGAGAGGGTCGCGAGATAGGTCTTGCGGTCCAGGGCCAGGTGGCCGAGGAGTTTCGTCGCGCGTTCGATGCCGAGCACGAGGACACCGGTGGCCATCGGGTCGAGGGTGCCGGCGTGCCCGACCTTGCGGGTGCCCATGAAGCGCCGCGCCCTGGCGACGACGTCGTGGGAGGTCATCCCGGACGGTTTGTCGACGATGACGAGACCGGGCGGCGGGGCGGGACGTTTCTTGGCTTGAGCCTGATTGGGGCGCGACACGGGCCGAACCCTATCTTTCGGCTCTCGGCCTAGGACGAGACGGGCAGCGGCGCTTCGGCGTCCCAGCGGCGGCGCCGGATCTGCACCGGGATCGCCTCGCCGCGGGCCTCGGCCTCGAACAGCACGGCGCGGGTGCGCCGCCACCACACGAGCATCCGGAAGGTGCCGAACGCGAGCACCGCGATGACCGACAGCAGCGCCAGGCGGAACGTGCCGCCCGTCCACTCCAGCAGGACACCGACCGCGAGCGCCGAGATCGTCGTGGCCACGAAGCCGCCGACGTTCACCACCCCGGTCGCGGTGCCGACGCGCGAGAGCGGGTTGTAGTCCCGTGCCAGCGCGAAACCGATCATCGACACGGGTCCGCCGAGGGAAAGGAACGCGAACACCGGCACCAGGACGGCGACCGGCATCGTCCCGCTCCAGCCGAGCAGGACCGCCCACATCACCGCCGCGCCGCCGATGTACCAGCCGACGAGCGGCATCCGCAGCGACGGGCGCCGTCCGATCAGCCCGCCGAGCACGGGGCCGCCGATCATCGAGCCGAACACGAACACGATCAGCAGCGAACTCGCGGTGGCCTTCGGATATCCCTGCCCCTGTACCAGGAACGGGACACCCCACAGCATGGTCAGCACGTTGGGCGCGAACATCGTACTGAAGTGGACCCAGAAGCCCAGCCGAGTCCCCGGCGTGCGCCACGCGTCGGCGACCTGGCGGCCCAGTACCTTCGGATGGACCTTTTCGCGCACGGGCTCCGGCAAGCCGCGCGGGATGTCTTCGACGCGGAGGGCGACGACGGCGGTGTAGAGCGCCGTCACCAGGCCGACGGCGAGGAACGTCGGGGTCCAGCCGGGACCGTCGAGCAGCAGGCCCAGCGGAAGGGTCGCGGCGAGGTTGCCGACGTACCCGATGGCCCCGGTCAGCGCGGCGAGCAGGGCGTACTGGCGGCCGGGGAAATGCGCGGCGATCAGCCGCAGGATGCTCACGAAGGTCAGGGCGTCGCCGAAGCCGACGACGGCGCGGGCGAGCAGGCCGAGCGGGTAGGAATCGGCGACCGCGAGCAGGATCTGGCCGAGGCCGAGGAAGAACACGGCGCCGGTGAGCACCCGTCGTGGGCCGTAGCGGTCGACGAGGACGCCGGTGGGGATCTGCATCGCGGCGTAGACGCCGACCTGCAGGACGGTGAACGTGCCGAGCGCGGCGGCGCCGACTCCGAACCGGTCGGCGGCCTGGAGCCCGGCGACGCCGAACGAGGTGCGGTGGAAGACGGCGAGGAGGTAGACGGTGACCGCGGCCAACCAGATGAACCAGGACCGGCGGGTGGCTCGGCCTGTCACAGTGGTCCTCCTTGGGCGCGGTTTCGGGCGGTGAGAGACGCCCGCACTGCCGCCTCATATAGTTGTAGCTCCTAAGCAACGGCGAAACATACCCGTTACCCGGGTGGTTTTCGCCACAGCGCCGCGGTTCACTCGGCTGCCGGTATGGGGTTCGCCGGGTCGCGCGTGGATGTCATGAAAGGGCCGTTCAGGACATTTTTCGTCCTGAACGGCCCTTTCATGACACTTGGGGGACCGCCCCCACCACGCATTTAGTCCTCTGAATGCGGTAGTTGCCCGCGCAAGGACCGCATCCAGAGGACTAAACGCGGACGGCGCCTTCCACGGCCCACCGGCCCGAGCGCCATCGCACCAGCAGGGTCGCCAGCCGCAGCAACATGAACAGCGAGAGCCCGGTCCAGATCCCGGCCAGCCCCCAGCCGAAGGCGAGCGACAGCCAGATCAGCGGCAGGAACCCCACCGCCGCGCTGAGCAGGGTCGCGTTGCGCAGGAAGGCGGCGTCTCCCGCGCCGAGCAGGACGCCGTCGAGCGCGAACACCACCCCGGCGATCGGTTGCAGCGCGACGAAGAACCACCAGGCGTGCGGGATCTGGCCGAGTACGGCCGCGTCCGAAGTGAACACCCGCGGCAGCACCCCGGCCACGGACGCGAACACGACACCGAGGAAGCAGCCGAACACCAGGCCGTAGACGGTGATCTGGTTCGACACGCCGCGCGCCCGTTTGCTCGCCCCGGCGCCGAGCGCGGCGCCCACGAGCGACTGCGCGGCGATCGCGAGCGAGTCCAGCACCAGCGCGAGGAACGTCCAGAGCTGCAGTACGACCTGATGCGCGCCGACGGCCTCGGTGGACGTCCGCGCGGCGACCGCGGCGGCCGAGACGAAGCACGCCTGGAACGCGAGGCTGCGCAGCACCAGATCCCGCCCGAGGCCGAGCTGGGCGCGCATCACCTTCGGCTCCGGGCGCAGCGGCACCCGCTCCCGCACCAGGGCCGCGACGAACAGCGACGCCGAGATCACCTGTGCGACGACGTTCGCGATCGCCGAACCTTCCAGCCCCCAGTCCGCGCCGTACACCAGCACCGGGCACAGCACGGCCGAGATCCCGTTGCCCGCCAGCACATAGCGCAACGGTTTCGCGGAGTCCTGCACGCCGCGCATCCAGCCGTTGCCCGCCATCGTGATCAGGATGAACGGCGTGCCGAACAGTGCGATCCGCAGCCAGGAGACGGCGGCGTCGGTGATCGCGGCGTCCCCGGACAGGACGCGGGCGATCGGCGCGGCCAGCAGCTGCCCGGCGACGATCACCACCAGCCCGACGATCACCGCCAGCCAGGTCGCCTGGACGCCTTCGCGCACGGCGTCACCACGGCGGCCGGCGCCGTGCAGCCGCGCCGTCCGCGACGTGGTGCCGTACGACAGGAAGGTCAGCTGGCTCGAAACCTGCGACAGCACGACACCGCCGACGGCGAGGCCCGCCAGCGGCAGCGCGCCGAGATGCCCGACGACGGCCGTGTCCACCAGGACGTACAGCGGTTCGGCGGCGAGGACGCCGAGCGCGGGCACGGCGAGGCCGAGGACGCGTTTCGGCGGGACGCGTTCGTCGGGTTCGGAAGCTTCAGGCACCCCTGGAGACTAAAGGTCTGGTACGACAGTCCCATCCGCTGGACCGAAGCGGGCGTGCTTCACCCCGGTGGTGAACGCCCAGTACCGGTCCCCGTAGGACCAGTGCCACCATTCGCTCGGGTAGTTGACGAAGCCGGTCGTGGTCATCGCGTCGATGAGCGTTTCCCGGTTCTCGCGGGCTTCGGGGCCGATCAGCGCGGACTCGGTGAAGCATTCCGTCCCGTACTCCGGCGGTGTCGCGTTCACGTCGGTCCCCATCGGCAGCTCGACGCCGTCGACGGTGCACAGGGTGAGATCCACCGCTCCCCCGGCGACATGCGGCGCGACTTCGGGCGGTGAGACGTAGGTGGCGGCTTCGGCGGCCACCCGCCCGGACGACCACTCCGGGTTGGCGCGCGCGATCCTGGCCATGCTGTCGGCGAAGTACCGCTCCTGCACCTCCCTCGGCCGGAATCCCTCGACGACGAGCAGCCGGAGCCCGCGCGGGAGCTGGCATTGCGCCGCGACGAGCCGGTCCGCGACGCTGAGCCGCACGTGCGCGAAGGCACCCCGTTCGTCGGCGAGCCGGGGATCTATCCGGATGGCGCCGGTTTCCCGCAGGTCCACCAGGGGTTCCCCGCATTCCCGGACGGGCACGGCGGCGATGTGAGGATCCGACAACGACACGAACGAAGACATGGACCCCACTGTCCACGAACGTCCTTCAGGAACGCTGTAACCCGGTTACAGCGGAGAGCTCCCGGTACTCGCGAGCACCGTAGGTCCGGAAGATCTCGCACGCCTCCGCGGTCATCCGCTCCCCGACTGGCACGTCGCCGAGCGCGTCGTGGACCTCCGCGAGCGTGCGCAGGGTCCGTGCCCGGAACAGTTCGGCGCGCAGGTCGGTCCACCGCCGGAGCGAGTCCTCCAGGCAGTCTTTCGCTTGGTACAACCGGCCTTCCGCGAGATGCACCTCCCCGACGACGCGGAGGGTGCACGCGTGGCCGAAGGCATCGCCGAGTTCACGGCAGACCTCCAGCGCGTTGTCCGCCAGCCGCCGCGCCGCGACCGAATCCCCGCGCCGTAGCAACGCCTTGGCCAGCGCGCGTTCGGAATACGCGGCCAGCATCCGGTCTTCGGTGCCCTCGAACACCGCGAGCGCGGCACGCGCGAACTCCTCGGCTTCGGCCCACTCACCACGGGCCCGGTGATACAGCGACAGGCTGCGCAAGGTCAGTCCCTCGCCGCGCCGCGAGCCCGCCGCCGCGAACGACGCGCGCGCCTCGATCAGCGCGGTCAGCGCTCCCGGGTATTCGCCCAGCTCCAGCCGCACCGTGCCGGCCAGCCGGTGGACGTGGCCCATCGCCCCCGGATCGTCCAGTTCGGACCACATCCGCCCCGCCCGGTCCAGGAAGTGCACCGCCTCGGGCAGGTAGCCCTGCTCGCGGCAGGCGGCGCCGAGCGCGGCGAGGGTGGCGGCCTCGCCGCGGACGTCGCCCGCGGCGCGGAACATCGACAGTGCCTGGCTCAGATGCGCGCGGGACCGGGGGAAGTCGTCGTGCTCGTAGTACAGCTGCCCGAGCCCCGCCAGCAAAGTCGCCTCGCCCAAGGCGTTTTCGGTGCGGCGGGCGGCGGTGAGCGCCGCGTCGTGGGTGCGGCGCCAGGAGCCGAGCGAATCGTCGAGCACCCGGTTGTGCCCGCCGAACGCGGTGCCGCACAAGGCCGACGAGAGCCCGACCGCGATGTCGACCAGGTCCAACGCCGCCGCCAGTTCGACGGCGGTGGTCATCGCCTCCTCCTCGGCGCGGAACCATTCGTACGGCCTGGCCACGACCCGCCGCGCGATCTCCTCGGCGACGGGACGGCCCAGCCGGGAGGTGCCCTGGATCGACGGCACGACCGGCGGCAGGGTCTCGTTGATCCGTTCGACCAGCCAGATCCAGGCACCCAGCACCCGCTCGACGGTGGCCGCCCGGTCCGCGGCGGGCTCCTCCTCGACGGCGCGTTCCAGCGCGAACAAGCGGACGAGGTCGTGCAGCCGGTACCGCATGAGTCCCAAGGGATCCACGCCGTCGATTTCGAGCAGCGACACGTCGACGAGGTCTTCGAGCACCTGCTCCGCGTCGTCCGGGTCGGACTCCATCGCCGCCGCGGCGACCCATGCGGGGAAATGCGTGAGGCCGAGCAAACCCAGCCGTCGCAACGCGGTCCGCGCCGCCGTGGGCAGGAGTGTGTAGCTCAGGTTGATACTGGCCCGCACCTCCTGGTCGCCGACCACCAGTTCGTCGAGGCGGCGCTGTTCCTGGGCCAGCCGGTTCGCCAGCCGGGACAACGACCATTGCCGCCGGGACACCAGCCGCGCGCCGGCGACACGGATCGCGAGCGGCAACTGGCCGCACAGCTCGGTGATCTCGGCGGCCGAAGCGGGCTCGGTGCTGGCGCGTTCGGCCCCGACGATGCGGGTGAGCAGGTCGAGCGCGGCGTCCGCGGGCAGCACCCCCAGTTCGCAGAACGTCGCGCCCGCCAGCGCGGGAAGCCGGTTGCGTGACGTGACGACCACCGCACACCCCGGGCCGCCGGGCAGCAGCGGCCGGACCTGGGCCTCGTTCGCGGCGTCGTCGAGCACGACGAGCGTGCGGGTGCCGGCGAGCACCGTCCGGTAGCGGGCGACGCGCTCGTCGAGGGAGCCGGGCGGCGTGGTCGCGGGATCGAAATCGCGCAGGACACGGCCGAGTACCTCTTCGGCGGTCGCGGGACTGTCGGTGGAGCCGTGGAGTTCGAGGTGCAGTTGGCCGTCGGGGAAGTGCTCGGCGATCTCGTGCGCGACCCGGTGCGCCAAAGTGGACTTGCCCACGCCGCCCGCGCCGGAGACGACGGCGACCGGCATCCCGCCGGGCCGCACCAAGGTCGTGCGCAGCGCCGCGAGTTCGGGCGCCCGCCCGGTGAAGTCGGGTGGCGGCGACGGCAGCTGCCGCGGCGTACGGGAGGTGACGGCCGGGAGCAGGGCGGTGTCGGACCGCAGGATCGACTCGTGCACCCGGCGCAGCTCCGGGCCGGGATCGATGCCCAGCTCGTCGGCCAGCACCTTCCGGCCGCGTTCGTAGGTTTCCAGCGCTTCGGCCTGCCGTCCGGACCGGTACAACGCGACCATGAGCCCGCCGCGCAGCCGCTCCCGCGTGGGATGCAGGGCGACCAGTTCGGTGAGCTCCGCGAGCAGCCGCGGTCCCTGTCCCGCCGCCAGGTCCGCGTCGACCCGTTCCTCGGTGACGGTCAGCCGCAGCTCGTCCAGCCTGGTCGCTTCGGCACGCAGGAACGACTCCCCGATCCCGCCGAGCGCGGGTCCCCGCCACAGGGCGAGGCCGGTGCGGAAGAGATCCGCCGCCTCGGTGTGGTCGCCGTTCTGCGCGGCCTGCCGTCCCCGTTCCACCAACCGCTCGAACATCCGCACGTCGAGGGCGTCCTCGGCGACGTCGGCGCGGTAGCCGTTCCGATCGGACACGATCACCTGCGGCAAGCCCGCCGTGTCGAACGCCCGGCGCAGCGTCGCGACATACGTCTGCACCACCGCGCGGGCGGTCGTGGGCGGCTCCTCGCCCCAGATCACGCCGATCAGCCGTTCGGTGGGCACCGTCCGGCCGGAGCCCAGCAGCAGCGCGGCGAGCAGCGTGCGCGGTTTGACCCCCGGGAGCGCGATCGGCCCCGACGGGCCCGCCACCTCCATCGGCCCGAGCAGAGAAAACCTCATCCGTCCCTCCCCCAGAGCGGATCCAGCCACAGCGCGCCCCTCTCGCTGTAGCTCGCGTTGAAGCGTGGCTACAGCGGCCTCCCGGAGCCTCTGTGTCGTCCACTCCACATCATGCTCAGGAAAGGTCGTCATGAACAGCTCCGGTTCTCCCAGAGCGGTCCGGTTCGCCGCCGCGCTCATGGCCCTCGTGACCCTCGTCGCAGGCTTGCTCACGTTCGGCACGCGGAACGAGGCGAGTGCCGCGTCCACAGTGGGCGGCGTGATCACGCGCGCCGAGATCATCGCCCGCGCCAAGTACTGGTACGACCGGGGAGACACCTGGTACAGCCAGGACCAGGCGGACGCGATCTCCGACGGCACCGGCGGCAAGTACCGGCCCGACTGCTCCGGCCTCGTCGCGATGGCCTGGCACCTGCCCAAGAAATCCGACGGCTGGGACCTCAACACCGGCGACTTCGAGTCCTACTCGCACAAGTCCTGGCTGCCGAGCCTGCACGATCTGCTGCCCGGTGACGCACTGCTCAAGAACGGTCACATCGAGCTGTTCGAGAAGTGGGTCGACCCCAAGGACCACTCGGCGGGCGCCTGGGTCTACTCCGAGAACGACTACGGCCAGAAGACCAACCACAACACCAACTCCTGGTCGGAGATGACCACCTACCGCGGTATCCGCTACGACAAGGTCATCGAGAAGTCCCTCGACGGCGGGGACTTCGACGGCAACGGCGTCGGGGACATCTACGCGACCGGAACCGGCACCTTGACGATCTGGAACGGCAAGGGCAGCAACAACTTCGGCACCGCAGACCCCGTGGGCGGCGGCTGGGAAGGCTTCACCCGTCCCGCCGCCGGCGACTTCAACAAGGACGGTAAAACCGACCTCGCCGCGGTGAAGAACGGCACCCTCTACGTCTGGAACGGCAAGGGCGGCAACAAATTCGGCACCGCGGACGCAGTCGGCAGCGGCTGGGAACCCTTCAGCGCCCCCGTCGCCGGAGACTTCGACAACGACGGCATCAGCGACCTCTCCGCGGTCAAGGACGGGACCCTGTACATCTGGAACGGCAAGGGCAACAACCACTTCACCCCCGCCGACACCATCGGCGGCGGCTGGGAACCCTTCACCGCGCCCATCGCGGGCGACTTCGATGACGATGGCAAGAGCGACCTCGCCGCCGTCAAGGACGGCACCCTCCACATCTGGAACGGCAAGGGCGGCAACAAATTCGGCCCCGTCGACGCTCTCGGTGGTGGCTGGGGCGACTACCAAGCGACCCTGATGTCCCTCGGCGACGTCAACAAGGACGGCCACAGCGACATCGGCGCCATCAACAAGACCAGCGGCACCCTCTACCTGTGGAACGGCAAGGGCGGCAACAAATTCGGCCCCGCCGACGCCCTGGGTGGCGGCTGGCTCCCCCACTTCTGACCGCTTCCGTCCCCACCCCACGACCTTGGAGGGTCGACCAGTGTCGAAGAACTTCACCCGCCGTGTGACCACGGCAGCCCTGACCGTCTTCGCGATCACCGCCCTGTCCCCCGTCGCGCACGCCGAAGAAGAACCGGCCGGCTTGGTGACCGCCGCCTACGCGACGGCCCCGTGCGACCGCTCGGGCACGACCAGCGGCGACGCCGCCCTGGCCACGCAGCTGAACGGCACCCTGACCGCGAAGATGCGGGGATACCTGACCGCGTACCGGATGTCGTGCGCCCGCATGGTCGTCGACGCCGTCCGCGATCGCGGGCTGAGCCAGAGAGCCGCGGCCATCGCCATCGCGACGGTGATCGTCGAGACGAGTCTCCAGAACATCAGCGAGGAGGTCGACCACGACAGCCTCGGCCTGTTCCAGCAACGCGCGTCCTGGGGCACCGCGACGAACCGGCTCAACCCCGTCTGGGCCACCAACGCCTTCCTCGACAAGATGGTGCGGGTGTACCCGAACGGGTCCTGGAGCTCGGCGCCGATCGGCGAGGTGTGCCAGGCGGTGCAGGTCTCGGCCTATCCGGACCGCTACCAGACCGAGGCCGGTGACGCGCAGAAGATCGTCAGCGCGCTGTGGCAGCGGTCGACCGCGGACGGTGGGGACTTCGACGGCAACGGCGTCGGCGACATCTACGCCACCGGAACCGGCACCTTGACGATCTGGAACGGCAAGGGCAGCAACAACTTCGGCACCGCAGACCCCGTCGGTGGTGGCTGGGAAGGCTTCACCCGGCCCGCCGCCGGTGATTTCAACAAGGACGGTAAGACCGACCTCGCCGCGGTGAAGAACGGCACCCTCTACGTCTGGAACGGCAAGGGCGGCAACAAGTTCGGCGCCGCGGACGCAGTCGGCAGCGGCTGGGAACCGTTCAGCGCACCGGTGGCCGGGGATTTCGACATCGACGGCGTCAGCGACCTCTCCGCGGTCAAGGACGGGACCCTGTACATCTGGAACGGCAAGGGCAACAACCACTTCACCCCAGCCGACTCGGTCGGTGGCGGCTGGGAACCCTTCACCGCGCCGGTGGCGGGTGACTTCGACAACGACGGCAAGACCGATCTTGCGGCGGTGCGGGACGGCAACACGCTCTACATCTGGAATGGCAAGGGCAGCAACAAGTTCGGTGCCGCCGACGCCATCGGAAGTGGTTGGGGCGACTACCACGCCACGCTGATGTCCCTCGGCGACGTCAACAAGGACGGCCACAGCGACATCGGCGCCATCAACAAGACCACCGGCACCCTCTACCTGTGGAACGGCAAGGGCGGCAACAAGTTCGGTCCTGCCGACGCTCTCGGTGGCGGGTGGCTCCCGCACTTCTGAAACGGTCAGCGGAGGAACGGTTGGTACCGCCGCTGCCGGCGCAGCGACTCGATCTGCCGCGTGGTGTCGAGCGAGACACTGACCAGGAAGACGAGCACCACCTGCAGGGTCACCCCGGCGACGAACAGCGTCGCCGGGGTGACGCGCAGCAGGGCCAACCCGGCGACCGGGAGCAGCGCGACCACTCCCAAGCTGAACGCTCCGAAGGCGATGATCCGGCGGTTCACGTAGTCGAGGTATTCGGCGGTCCAATTCCCCGGCCGGATCCCGGGGACGAAACCGCCTACCCGCACCAGCTCGCCCGCCACCTTGTCCATGTCCTGCGCCACGGCCGCCCTGACGAAGGCGAAGAGGCAGACGAGGACGAAGTAGACCGCGATCCACCAGGGATCTCCCAGGCCGAAGGGAAGCACCCAGAGCAGGGCCGCGGCGAGCACGGCCGGGCTGTTCGCTTGGGGGAAGCGAAGGGGAATGTAGGACGGAGTGCCGCCGAAAGCGCGTCTGCCGATCATCCGCTTGGCGTACTGCACCGGGACGCGGCGCTGCCCCTGCGCGACGACGATCGTGATCACGGTGATCGACAGTGTCACCACGGCCATCACCACGACGGCGGCCCAGCCCGTCCTTTCGTACAGGCGCAGGAACTCCGGCGGCAGCACCGCCAGGACCTGCGCGAGCAACAGGATCCGGACGCCGTGACCGAAACCCCGGTCGGTGATCAGCTCGGTCAGCCGAAGGACCACCGCGGTACCCGCGGTCAGGCACGCCACCGTCACGGCTCCGTCCAGAACGTCCTGGGCGCCGGACACGACCAAGCCGACGGCGCCCAGCAGGCCGAGCACGACGACGAGCCGTCGCCGGTACCGCGTCAGCACCCGGGCTCCGGCCTCACCTTCCGCCCGGAGCGCCGCCAGCCGCGGGATCAGGACGATCAGCGCTCGCAGGACGAACGGGGCGACCAGGCAGGGAAGGACACCGAACCCGAACACCGTGGCCAGGCGACCGCCGGTGAGGAGGTCGAGGATCCAGCGCCACGAATGATCGCTCAGCGGCGGGCGGACCGACTGGGGCGTGGGCAGGCTCTGGCCCAGCCGGAACAGCACGATCACGCCCAGCGTGACCAAGATCCGGCGGCTCAGGGAGTTTCGTTCGTTCATCGTGGCTCACGTTAGGAACCACCGATGAAATTACGATGACACCGTTCGTCAGAGCAGCGGCGCCCTCGACAGGGCCTCCCGGAGCTTGCCGAGCACCTCGTCGGGTGTGCCCTCCGCGGTGCAGCCGGCCGCCTGGCGATGTCCTCCACCACCCAGTTCCCCGGCCGCGGCCGACACGTCGACGCCGCCCGCCGAACGGAGCGAAACCGTCCATCGCCGCTGTGGCCCGATCGGCTCGGCCTCCTTGAGCACCACCGCGACCCCGGCCTCGCGAGTGGACCGGACGACGTCGACGACGGCTTCGACCTCTTCGGCACGGACGGACCGCGCGACGTCGAGCGTCACGACCGCGTGCGCGAGGCCGAAGCCGCGAGCCTCGTCAGGCTCCAGCCGGGCACCCGCGAGGACCTCCGAAAGCATCGGCAGCCACGCGAACGGGTGGTCGTCGACGATCTCGCGGACCACCTTGTCCGGGTCGACACCGGCTTCGAGCAGCTTCGCGGCCATCAGATGCGTGGACGGCCGGGCCCGGCGGAACCCGCTCGTGTCCGTGACCAGCCCCGCGTACAGGCAGCGCGCGATCGGCTCGTCGATCTCGGTGCCGAGCTCCTCCAGCAACGCGAAGACGAGGACCGCGGTGGCTTCGGCGGTGTCGTCGACGACGTGGTGTGTGCCGTAGAAGACGTTGGACGCGTGGTGGTCGATCACCAGGACGTCGCCGCCCGCCGCGCGGACGGCGTCCACCCGCGGCGCGAGTTTCCCGAGCCTGCCCGGCGTGGGCGTGTCGAGCGCGACCAGCAGCCGTTCACTCTCCGGCAGCTCGCTCGCCGGGACGTAGAGCCCGCCGACGTCCAGGCTCCGCAGGGTTTCGGGCATCTCCTCGGGTTCGCCGACGGAGACGCGGACCTTGACGCCGCGCAGCTGAAGCGCCCGGCCCAGCGCCAGCGCGCTGCCGAGCGCGTCGGCGTCCGGGCGGACGTGGCCGAGCAGGGTCACGTCGGTGGCGCGCGCCAGGAGGGCGGCGGCTTCCTTCAGGTTCGGCACTGGAGTGGCTGTCACAATCAGTCAAGCTACGCTCTACCGGATGTCCGAGTACGCGATCCTGGTCTACCCGTCCGCCAACCGGGTCTACACCGACTCCACTCCGGCCCTCCTGCGCGCGGAGCTGGCGGTGTTCGGTCTGTCCGCTCTTGCGACCGAGATCTCCGAAATCGGCGAGACGGAACTCGGCGGCGTCGGCTACCTCACCTTCACGACACCCGCCCCGCTGACCGAACGCGATCTCGCGCTGCTGTCGAATCTTTCGGCGCTGTACGCGCTGTTCGAACTCGGCGACGGCGTGCTGAAGCCCGTGACGATCAGCCCGCTCGCGAACTTCGACTCGGATCTGCTGACCATCCAGAAGTACCCGGGCAAGACGAACGAGCTGTTCACCAAACTCCTCGTCAACGTCACCCTGCTGTCGAGGGCGGAGCCTGCCGCGATGCTGGACGGGCCGCTGCACCTGCTCGACCCGCTCTGCGGCCGCGGCACCACGCTGAACCAGGCGATGATGTACGGCTTCGACGCCACCGGCCTCGACGTGGACGGCAAGGATTTCGATTCCTACGAGATGTTCGTCAAGACCTGGCTGAAGCAGAAGCGGATCAAGCACAGCGCCGAATCCGGTCAGGTGCGCCGCAACAAGGTCCGGCTCGGCAGGCGGCTCGACATCGGGTTCGGGATCACCAAGGAGCGGTACAAGGCGGGCGAGGTGCGCCGGCTGAGCTACCTCAACTGCGACACGCTCACCACCGACGAACTGCTGCGGCCGAACTCGGTGGACCTCATCGTCACCGATGCCCCGTACGGCGTGCAGCACGGCAGCCACCGCACCCAGGACGCGTCGCTCGCGCGCAGCCCGCGCGATCTGCTCGCGGCCGCGGTCCCGGTGTGGACGCGGGTGCTGCGCCCGGGCGGCGCGCTCGGCATCTCGTGGAACACCAATGTCGCGCCGCGCGAGGAACTCGCCGCGATCCTGGACAAGGCGGGCCTGGAGGTCCGGGAGGACGGCCCGTACGCCGGCTTCGCCCACCGGGTGGACCAGGCGATCGTGCGAGACCTGATCGTCGCCTCCAAACCCCTCTAGCCCCCTCCCGCGTTTCGTCCTCTGAATGCGGTAGTTGGCATCGCGCACTACCGCATTCAGAGGACGAAACGCGGGGTCAGGCGATGCGGTCCCCCACGAACTTCAGCACGTCGGGCATGATCTCGCGCCAATAGTCGTCGTTGTGCGCGCCCGGGGTCATCTTCGCGACGGCGGGGTCCAGTGCCTTGATGAGTTTGCGGTCGGCGCGGGCGAAGGGATCCGAATTCCCGCACCACACGCCCGTCGCCTCGGCGGAAAGGTCGCCGGTGTGCAGCAGCGGCTCATGCGATTCCCACTGCGCGCGATCCTCGAAGACCTTGCGGGACTTGGCATCGGGCCAGCTGACGAACAGCGCCGCGCTGGCGACGGCGACGGCCTTGAGGTTCTTGTGGTCGCGGGCGTAGCGCAGTGCGCCGAATCCGCCCATCGAGATCCCGAACATCGCCGACGGCGGCCGCAGCTGGCGCTGGGCGAGCCAGCCGGGCAGCTCGTCGGACAGCATCCGCTGCGGGTCGTCGTCCTTGCCGACGTCCACCCAGTAGTTGTCCCCGTCGACGGCGGCCACCGCGAAACCGGGCATCCCGGACGCGACGGCCCGGTTCAGCGCGTCCTGCACGCCCAGGTTCAGGAACGTCCGGGCGTCCGCGCCGCGCCCGTGCAGGGCGACGCAGACCGGCATCCCGACCCGGGACACGCCGTCCGGCGCGATGATGACGAGGTTGACGTCGCGGTTGCGCGCCGCCGACCGCATCTTCTGCACCGTGACCGCTTCAGTGAGCGGGGTCGGGGTGGACGGCGGGGCCACCGGCGGTGGCCCCACCAGGGGTGGTTTCTCGGCGCCGCAAGCGGAAAGCAGCGCCGAGCCGCCGAGAGCCGCGGCTCCCAGCAGGAGACCACGCCGGCTCACGGCGTGGTCCGGTCCCTCAGCGACGGGTCTCCTCGTCGGCGAACTCATCGTCTTCGGCCTCTTCCCGCGGCGGCTTGTACGGGTCGGCTTCGCCGGCGTGCTGCGCCCCAGTGGCCCGCCGGGCGACCTCGGCATCCGCTTCCCGCGCCTTCGCGAGAAGGTCTTCGATGCGCTTGGCGTCCTCAGGAATACTGTCGGCCACGAAGGCCAGCGTCGGAGTGTAGCGGACTCCGGTGCCCTGACCGACCTTCGTGCGCAGGACGCCGCGGGCGGATTCGAGCGCCGCGGCGGCACCGGCGTGGTCGGGCGTGGACTCCAGGTTTTCGCCGAGCACCGTGTAGTAGACCGTGGCGTCGTGCAGATCCGCCGTGATCTTCGTGTCGGTGATCGTCACGTGGTTGAGCCGCGGATCCTTGATGTCGTGCTCGATCGCGTGCGCGACGATCTGTGAGATCCGCTTGGCGAGCTTACGAGCCCGAGCGGGGTCGGCCATGGGATTTCGTCTCCTCGAAAGATCTTCTTTAGTCATCCGGGCCGAGCAGCCGGCGATGGCTGGAGAGCAGTTCGAACTCCGGCCTCCCGGCCACGAGGCGCTCACACGAGTCGAGCACGTCACGAACGTGCTCGCCACTCGCCGCGACCACGGCCACACCGATCAGCGCGCGCCGGTGCAGGTCTTGATGGCCCGCTTCGGCGACGGAGACGTCGAAACGCCTGCGCACCTCGGCCAGCACCGGTTTGATCACGGATCGCTTCTGCTTGAGCGAATGGACGTCGCCCAGCAGGATGTCGAGCTCAAGAGCTCCTACGAACATGTGGGGTTCTGGGTTGATTCGAAGTGAAGCGGCGCTCCCCCGCCCAGATGCGGAGGAGCGCCGCCCGTGTCACTTACGCACGCGGCTTTTCGCGCTGCTCGTAGGTCTCGATGATGTCGCCGACCTTGAGGTCGCTGTACGACCCCAGCGTCAGACCACACTCGTACCCGTCGCGAACCTCGACCACGTCGTCCTTGAACCGCCGCAGCGAGCTGATCGGCAGGTTCTCGGCGATGACGGTCGCGTCGCGGAGCAGACGGGCCCGCGCGTTGCGGCGGATCTCGCCCGAGACGACGAGACAACCGGCGATGGTGCCGATCTTCGACGACTTGAAGACGTCGCGGATCTCCGCCTTGCCGAGCTCGACCTCTTCGTACTCCGGCTTGAGCATGCCCTTCAGAGCCTGCTCGATCTCCTCGATCGCCTGGTAGATGACCGTGTAGTACCGGACGTCGACGCCTTCGCGGGTGGCCCGCTCGGTCGCCTTGCCCTGCGCACGGACGTTGAAGCCCAGGACGATCGCGTCGGACGCGGTCGCCAGGTCGATGTCGGACTCGGTGACGCCACCGACACCGCGGTGCACGACGTTGAGTTCGACGTCGTCGCCGACCTCGAGCTGCACCAGCGAGGCTTCGAGCGCCTCGACGGTACCGGAGTTGTCACCCTTGATGATCAGGTTGAGGCTGTTCGTCTCCTTCAAGGCGGAGTCGAGGTCCTCGAGGCTGACCCGCTTGCGACGCGACGCGTTGAGGGCGTTGCGCGTCCGGGCGGAGCGGCGCTCGGCGATCTGCCGGGCGACGCGGTCCTCGTCGACCACCAGGAAGGTGTCGCCCGCACCCGGCACCGAGGTGAACCCGATGACCTGGACGGGACGCGACGGATACGCCTCGGTCACGTCGACGTTGTGCTCGTCGACCATCCGGCGGACGCGGCCGTAGGCGTCACCCGCCACGACCGAGTCACCGACGCGCAGCGTGCCTCGCTGGACCAGCACCGTGGCCACCGGACCGCGACCGCGGTCGAGGTGGGCCTCGATCGCGACACCCTGGGCCTCCATGTCCGGGTTGGCCCGGAGGTCCAGCGCGGCGTCGGCGGTCAGCAGGATCGCCTCGAGCAGGCCGTCGATGTTGATGTTCTGCCGCGCGGAGATCTCGACGAACATCGTGTCGCCGCCGTACTCCTCGGCGACCAGGCCGTACTCGGTCAGCTGCTGCCGGATCTTGTCCGGGTTCGCGCCTTCCTTGTCGATCTTGTTGATCGCGACCACGATCGGCGCCTTGGCGGCCTGCGCGTGGTTGATCGCCTCGACCGTCTGCGGCATCACACCGTCGTCGGCCGCCACCACGATCACCGCGATGTCGGTCGAGTTGGCACCACGGGCACGCATGGCGGTGAACGCCTCGTGACCCGGGGTGTCGATGAAGGTGATCAGACGCGGGGTGCCTTCGAGCTCGGTCTCGATCTGGTAGGCGCCGATGTGCTGGGTGATGCCACCGGCTTCACCTTCGCGCACCTTCGTCTTGCGGATCGTGTCGAGCAGGCGGGTCTTACCGTGGTCGACGTGACCCATGATGGTCACGACCGGCGGACGGACCTGCAGATCCTCTTCCTCACCCGCGTCTTCGCCGTAGGTGATGTCGAAGGTCTCGAGCAGCTCCCGGTCCTCTTCCTCGGGACTGACGACCTGAACGTTGTAGTTCATTTCGCCGCCGAGCAGTTCCAGGATGTCGTCGGACACCGACTGCGTCGCGGTGACCATCTCGCCGAGGTGGAAGAGCACCTGCACCAGCGAAGCCGGGTTGGCGTCGATCTTCTCGGCGAAGTCGGTCAGCGAGGCACCACGCGGCAGGCGGATCGTCTCGCCCTGCCCCTTGGGCAGACGGACACCACCGACGCTGGGCGCCTGCATGTTGTCCATGTACTCCTGGCGCTTCTGCCGCTTCGACTTGCGGCCCTTGCGCGAGGGACCACCGGGACGCCCGAAGGCACCCGCGGTACCGCCACGGCCACCGGGGCCGCCACGACCGCCGCCGCCACCGCGGAAGCCGCCGCCACCGGCCGGGGCGCCGCCCCCACCGGGACCGCCGCCACCGGGACGGAAACCGCCGCCACCGCCACCGGGACGGAAACCGCCACCGCCGCCGCCACCGGGACCGCCGCGGAAACCTCCGCCGCCGCCACCGGGACCGCCACGAGCGCCGCCACCGGGGCCACCACGGGCTCCGCCGCCGGGCCCACCACGGCCGCCACCGGGACCACCGGCCGGACGGGCCGGGCGGCCCGGCATCATGCCGGGGTTCGGGCGCGGGGGCATGTTGCCCGGGCTCGGCCGGTTACCGCCGGGCGCGCCGCCACCGGGGCGGGGAGCCGGACGGTCGCCGCCCTGGCCGCCACCGGGACGCGGCGGACGGCTGTCGCCGCCCTGCTGGCCGCCACCGGGACGGGGGCCGGACGGACGCGGGGCCGGGGAACCGGAACCCACACCGAACGGGTTGTTGCCGACGCGCGGGGTGCGCGGGCCGGGCTTCGGGCCGCCGGGCTTCGGGCCCTGCGGCTTGGGCGGCACGACCGAACCCTGCGACGGCGTCTGGGACGCGGGCGGGGTGGCCGGTGCCGCCGGGGTCTCCTTCTTCGGCTCGGCCGGAGCGGCCTTCGCCGCCGGAGCGACCTCTTCCTTCGGCGCCGGCGGCCGGGGGCCGGGGCGCGGACCCGGGCGGGCACCCGGGGTGGCGGGACGGGACGGCTGCTGGGCCGGAGCCGGAGCCGACGGGGCTTGGGCGGACGCCGCGGGGGCGGCCGGAGCCTCGGTCTTCGCCGCGGGCGCGGGCGCAGCGGGCTTCGCGGCCGGAGCCGGGGCAGCGGGCTTCGCCGGCGGGCGCGGGCCGGGAGTCGGGACGGGCTTCTTGCTCTGGCCGTCCTTGGACGAATAAGCGTCACGAAGACGCCGGGCCACGGGTGCCTCGACGGTCGACGACGCGGACTTCACGAACTCGCCCTGGTCCTTCAACTTGGCGAGAACTTCCTTGCTGGTGATGCCGAGCTCTTTCGCGAGCTCATGTACTCGGGCCTTGCCTGGCACAGCTCTCCTCATCTGGGGAGGCCGGCGGCAGACCCGCAGACCTCGTCCTATTGTCGCGCGTTCATTGATTCAGCTTCACGGCTGACTCATGACGGGTCGACCTGCTTCCTGATTCCATCCGGCACCGGGGATGTCCCGGCGCCCTTTAGCCTTCGGCGTGCCGCTCCAGGCGTTCGTGGACACCCTGGGCGTCGAGCGACCCCGGAACACGAAGTGCTCGGGGGAACGCCCTGCGCCGCTCGGCCTTGGCCAGACAGTCCGGCACGGGATGCAACCAGGCACCCCGGCCCGGCAGCCGCCGACGTTCGTCGACGACCAACCGACCGTCCGCCGCGACCACTCGCAGCAACTCGCCGATCAAGGCCCGCTTACGGCAACCCACACAGGTGCGAACCGGGGTTTCCCGGTCATGCTGGAGGTCGGTTCCCGGCCGCGGGCTCTGAACCACTCGTAAGTCTAGCGCTTCGACCTTCACTCAGCCGAACCGGTTGCCGCGGCGGGCCGCGCCTGCCCGGCGTGTGCTTCGTCACCCTGCTCAGGGGCGGCGTCGCTGCGGATGTCGATCCGCCAGCCGGTGAGCCGGGCGGCGAGGCGGGCGTTCTGCCCCTCCTTGCCGATCGCGAGCGAAAGCTGGAAGTCCGGCACGACGACGCGAGCGGTCTTGGCCCGCTCGTCGACGACCTTCACCGATACAACCTTCGCGGGCGACAGCGCATTCCCGACGAACTTCGCCGGGTCTTCGGAGTAGTCGATGATGTCGATCTTCTCGCCCGCCAGCTCGCTCATCACGTTGCGCACCCGCGCACCGACCGGGCCGATGCAGGCGCCCTTGGCGTTGACGCCGGGCACCGTCGAGCGGACCGCGATCTTGGTCCGGTGTCCCGGTTCCCGCGCGACGGCGGCGATCTCGACCGTGCCGTCGGCGATCTCGGGGACCTCGAGGGCGAACAGCTTGTGCACCAGCTTCGGGTGCGAACGCGACAGCGTGACCTGCGGGCCGCGGTTGCCGCGCGAGACGGTGACGACGTAGGCCTTGATCCGGTCGCCGTGCTCGTAGGTCTCGCCGGGCACCTGCTCGATCGCGGGCAGCACGCCCTCGATGTCGCCGACCTGGATGACGACCATGCCGCGGGCGTTGGCGCGGGCGTCGCGCTGCACCACGCCGGCGACGAGCTCGTTCTCCTTGGCGGAGAACTCGCCGAAGGTCTTCTCGTGCTCGGCGTCGCGAAGACGCTGCAGGATGACCTGCCGCGCGGTGGTCGCGGCGATCCGCCCGAAACCTTCGGGGGTGTCGTCCCATTCCTCGTCGGTCTGGCCGTCCGGGGTGAGGGTGTGCGCGAGGACGCGCACCAGCCCGCTCTTGCGATCGATGTCGATCCTGGCGTGCGGCTGGTGGCCCTCGGTGTGCTTGTACGCGGTGAGCAGCGCGGTTTCGATCGCTTCGATCACCGTCTCGAAGGGGATGTCCTTGTCCCGTTCGATCGCGCGCAGCGCGGCGATGTCGACGTTCACTTCGGCTCCTCCTTCGGCTCCGTGGTGGCGGCGTTCAGGGCCGACGCATCGGTTTCCAACAGTTTCAGGTCCTCGGCAGGTGGTTGCTTGAACTCGATCTCGATGACCGCCTTGGTCACCGAGGCGTAAGAGACGTCCCGGATCTCGCCGTCCACGAGCACGCGCGCGGACTTCTCCCCCGCGTGCCCGACCCGGCCGATGAACGCCGCGCCTTCGGCCGGGGTGACCTTGACGAGACGGAACTTCGCTCGCCGCCAGTGCCGCTGCACGGTCAGCGGCCGGTCCAGGCCCGGCGAGGTGACTTCGAGCGTGTACGCGCTCGCGATCACGTGCTCGTTCTCGTCGAGCGCGGCGGAGACCGCGCGGCTGACGCCCGCCACCTCGTCCAGCCCGACGCCGTCGTCCCCGTCGACGACGACCTTGACCAGCTGACGGCGGCCTGCCTGCTGGACCTCGAAGGAGTCGAGGTCGAAACCCGCGGCCTTGACGGCTTCGGCCACGATGGGCTCCAGCCTGCTGGCGAGGTCGTTGGGCACGGTGGAGCGCTCCTGTTCGGCTGTGGGCGACCCGGCGGCGTGGATCCGGGTTCGGTAGTGGACCAGCTTATCCGGTCACCCCCGCGTGACGCGCGAGCGGCGGCCCCGCACGGGGTACTGGCAGGATGGGGCGGCGTGACCGGAAGATCGACAGAGCCGAGCCGTCGCACTTTCCTGCGGATGGGGGCGATGGCCGTGCTGGCCGTGCCGCTGGCGTCCGCCTGCTCCCCCGGCTTCGACGAAAGCCCCGACCCGCTGGGCCCGTTGCTGCGCGCGGCGGAGACCGACGCGGCCGGCGCGAAGGCGCTGGGCGCCGAGGGCGAAGCGGTCGCCACCGCGCGGGCCGCGCACGCGGCGGCGCTCAAGACCGAGGTGGACCGGCTCAACCGGCCGAAGCCGGAGCAACCGGGTCCGGCGGCGATACCACCGCCGTCGTCGCTGGACGGGCTCAAGGAACGGCTCGCCGTGGCCCGTAAACAGGCCGAAGGTCTCGTGCCCACCCTGCCGCGCTACCGCGCCGGGATGGTCGCCTCGATCGCGGCGGGCTGCGCGGCGCTGCAGCAGAGTTCGGAGAAGCTCGGCCGCGGCGACGACGCCGGAGCCGTCGAGGTGCCCGCCGGGGTCCGGCTCGGCGGCGAGGCGGCGGAGGCCGTCCAGCAGGCGCTGGCCGCCGAACACGCGGCGATCTGGGTGTACGGGCTGGTCAGCGCGTACCTGCCCGCGGCGTTCAGCGGCGCGGTGTCGCGGGGTACGGCCGAGCACGTCAAACGCCGTGACGTCTGCGAACGCATGCTTACCGCGGCGGGACAGGCGCCCGCCGGGCCGGAGGCCGCGTACGTGCCGCCGAGGCCGGTGACCGAGGCGAACTCGGCGATGGAACTGGTGGCGACCGCCGAAGCGGACGCGTCCGCGGCCTGGCTCGGCGTGGTCGACCGCACCGACGACGCCGCTTTGCGGACGACTGCGCTGAACGCGCTGATCGGGTCGGCGCGGCGGGGTACGGCGTGGCGGGCGGAGTTCGGCGCGAAACCGGTGGCGATCGCGATGCCGGGCCAGTCGGCCTGACCTCATGTCATGAAAGGGCCGTTCAGGACATCTTTTGTCCTGAACGGCCCTTTCATGACACTTCGGAGGCGGGTCCGGTCAGCGGCGCAGGTCGCCCGAAAGCCGCAGGGCGTCGGTCGCGATCTTCTCCAGCACCGGCTTGTCCTTCTGTTTGTCGTAGAAGCCGGCCAGCACGATGGCCACCTCGGGCCCGGTGACGTGGGAGTCGTAGGCCGCGTCCTGCCCCGAGATCTTCGGCGCGCCCTGCGCCTTGAAGGTCCCGTCGCGCACCAGGTCGGACACGTTGCCCGTGCCGTCCTTGTCGGTCAGCGCCTTGAGCTGGGTCGCGGTGACCTCGCCGGGCATGGTGACCAGGACGACCGACACGAGCGCCTTCTTCCCGCCGGTCTCGGTCGTGTACAGCGCCCGCGACAGGCGCGTGCACGGCGTGTCGGTGAAGAACTTCTTGGTGTCGCCGTAGGCCTTGCTCGCGCAGTCGGTGGTGACCTGCGGGCCTTCGACCAGCGTGTACTGGAACTGGCCGGTCTTCGCCGGCGGGTCCGCGACCGGCGTCGGCTCCGGCTCGTGCCGGATCAGCCACCAGAGCAGGGCCGAGACGACCGCGATGGCGACCAGCCCGCCGCCTTTGAGCGCCAGGGCCTTGGTGTCCCTAGGCGGCTTCGGCGCGGACGGCGGTCCGCCCGGCCCTGCCGGTCGCACCGGCTGAAGCCGGGTCGTTTCCGTCGGTCCCGGGGTAAATTGCGCACCAACCACGGGAACATACGGTAGTTCACGCGCTCCCGGCGGTTCACCTGAACGTGCTTATCACTCGTTCCACGTCGTCAGCCGTGTTGTAGAGGTGGAAGCCGAAGCGCTGCCTTCCGGCCCGGGTACCGGCCACGATGCCCGCTTCCGCCACCCGGCGGGCGTCGGCGTCGAGCGAGACGATCGCACTCCCCTGAACGGGTGAGCCGATCGCTTCGAGGAGTGAGTCGGCGAGGCCCACGCAGTGCGCGCGGACGGCTTCGAGGTCCAACGACGCGAGGTAGTCGAGAGAGGCGGCGGCGCCGACGAACGCGAGCCAGGCCGGGGACAGGTCGAGCGACCGGGCGCCCTCCGCCAGACGCAGCGGAAGCCCGTAGACCGTCTGCCAACGGTCTTCGCCCGCGTACCAGTTCGCGGCGACCGGCACGGCCCGCTCCAGCACCCGCGGATGCGCGGCCAGCCAGGCCGCCCCGCGCGGCGCGAGCAGCCATTTGTAGCCCGCGGCGACCACCCAGTCGGCCCAGCCGAGGTCCAGCGGCCGCCATCCGGCGGCCTGGGTGGCGTCGAGCAGGACCGCCGCGCCCGCCGCCTCGGCCGCGGCCCGGAGCGCGGCGAGGTCGACTTGGGCGCCGTCCGCCGACTGGACGACGCTGACCGCGACAAGGTCGTGCCCTTCGACGCGCTCGGTCAGCTCGGCCAGCGGGACTTCGGTGACCTTCACGCCGCGGTGCGCCTGGGCCGCGAAAGGGAAGGTGACGCTCGTGAAGTCGTTCGCGGCGACCAGGACACTGGCGCCGTCGGGCAGTCCGGCGGCCACGTTCGCGATCAGCTGCGACACGGACGCCCCGACCGCGACCCGCTCGGCGGGGACGCCGATCAGCGCGCCGAAGCCCGCCCGGGTCCGCGCGACGGGCTCGTCGAAGTCGGCAGGCCGGGCCTCGCCGCGCCGCCACCGTTCGACCGCCTCCGCCACCGCGTCGGCCACGTGCGACGGCGGGATGCCGATGCTGGGCGTGTTCAGATAGCCGGGCGGGACGGCGAATTCGGCTCCGAAGGTCTGCATGTCCCCGAGGTTAATGAGAATCCGGGAGTAGAGCCGCGACGTCGGCGTAGGACGGCGGGATCAGCGGGAGTTCGCCGCCGTCGCGCACCGCCTCCACCGTGCGCAGCGTGGCGGCCAGCGCCATCCGGTACGGCAGCGACCCGAGGCTGATCCGGGCGACGCCGAGCCCGGCGAGCCCCGCGACGGTGACCTTGCCGGGCAGGAAAAGCAGGTTCACCGGCACCCCGACGGCCTTCACCAGCCGCTCGACGTCCTCGGCTTCGGCGAGCCCTGGCACGAACACGCCGTCCGCTCCTGCGTCCACATAGGACAGAGAACGGTCGATCGCGGCGCCGATGTCGGGCTCTCCCAGCCAATGCGTATCCGTGCGGGCGTTGACGAACAGACCGGGAGCGCGGTCCTTCGCGGCCGCGATCTTGGCCGCGTGCCGCACCGGGTCGCCGAGGGCGTCTTCGAGGTTGACGCCCGCGACACCGGCTTCGGCGAGCTCCACCGCCAGCGCGCCGACCTCGCCCGGGTCTTCGCTGAACCCGTCGGCGAGGTCGACGCTGATCAGCGCGTCCAGCCCGGCGAGCCGTCGCGCCAGCCGGACGGTGGCGTCCTTCGAGGACGGGGCACCGTCCGGCTCGCCCTCGGCGGCCGAGACCCCGAGGCTGGTCGTGCCGAGCGCCGGGAAGCCTTGCGCGGTCAGGAAGGCGGCGGTGCCGAACTCCCAGACGTTCGGCAGGAGCAGCGGGGAACCGGGGACGTGGAGTGCGGCGAAGGCGGTCATGGCACGACGGTAGCCAGCGGACGCTTCGGTGACGGCCGAAGCGTCGGTCCCGGTGGTCGTGAGTGGCAAGGGCGGTTCTCTTGAGGGCAGGCCGAAGGTGTCGTGCGCAGACACGGCACCGCCGGCCACCTCCGTGGCGGCTCAGGCCGCTGACTGTGTGGATTTTGGGGCGTTGGATGACCCGAAATCCACACAGTCCCCTGTCATCGAGCCCGCAGGTCCGTGAAGACCGGCCGGTATTGATTGTCTACGTCTGACCTGTGTGTGGGCGGGATTCGCCCCGTTCCAGACCGGGTCGAGTGTTGTCTATGAAGGATTGGGGACGTTCACTGTCCCAAATCCCTCATCAACGGATCCAAACGTGGAGGAACCGAGACGTTCCGCGCCCCGAAACACCACTCACGACCCGCTGGACCGAAGCGTCAAGCCCGTTCCAGGAAGGGCGTCAGCAGCTCCGGCACCGACTCCTCCGCGAACAGCAGCCCCTGCTCCTCCCCCGCGTCGTACACCGAGTACGCCCCGGCACCGGCGGCCGTGGTCGCCACGACGGTCAGCAAACCCTTGCGCCGCTGGAAGATCGACTGCTTCACCGTCCAGCCGATCACGCCGTCGCGCTCCAGCGCGAAGGTGCTCCGCCGCACGGTGCCGTGCCGTCCGACCAGGTACCGCCCGGTGATCCCGTGCCCGAGGTTGCGGTAGGCGTCCAGCGCCAGCAGCACCGACGCGGGCAGCAGCACCACGCCGAGCGCGGCACCGATCACCAGCAGGACGTCGGTCAGCAGGAAGCCGAGGATCGCGAAGATCGCCAGCAGGACCACCACCGAGCCGATCCACCAGCGCAGCAGCCGTCCCCGCGCGGCGCGCGGGTGCCCGGTGAGCCGGACGGCTTCGGTCGGCGAGACCGGTTCGCGCAGCACCGCCGCGGCGATCCGGTTGGCCGTCGCGACCGGCGCGGCGGGCAGAAGCGTGTGGTAGTCGGTCTTGTCCTTGTCGTCGCTTTGGCGCATGCCGGTGGCGATCGCGTCGACGCGCGCCGCGCCGGAGATCCGGTTCCCGAGCGGCTCCACGAGGTCGATGCCGCGCATCCGGCGTTCCTCGATCGAGATCGAGCGCGTGGTGAACAGGCCCCGGCGCACCCGCAGCGTGCCACCGGCCTCCCGGTCGAGCCGGTAGTTCCACCACATCTCGACCCACAGGCCCAGCGCGCCGACCAGGCCGACGAGCATCGCGATCGCCAGCAGGATCAGGATCGCCACCACCAGCGGGATACCGCGGAACAGGCCGATCACCCAGTCGATCAGGCCCTTCTGCAGACCCGCCCATTCGGAGACCTGCATGAGCCCGCCGCCCGCGGCGAGCCCCAGCGCCGGGGTGAGGAACGACATCGGCGCGTAGCGGATCCAGCTCCGGTCGAGTTCGGCCAGCGGCGCGTCCTCGTCGGTCTCCACGGTTTCCGCGCGGCGCAACAGTTCCGCGCGCAGCCGCTCGGCTTCGGCGCGCGAGACGGGGTTCAGCTTGATCCGGCCCTGCCCGCCCGACTCGTGCGAGCCGGTGCCGATGGTCACCACCGCCACGCCGAACAGCCGGTGCAGCGGGTTCGCCGTCAGGTCGACGTTACGGATCCGCTCGCGCTGCAGGGATTTCCGCGAGCGGAAGACCAGGGTGAACGCCGTCTCCAGACGGTCCGGCGTGAGCCGGTAGCGAACCCCCTTCCAGTAGAAGAGGTCCGCCAGCACTCCGCCGGCGACGAGGACCAGCCCGCCCGCCACGACCCAGGCGAGCGCGACCCAGAATCCCGCGCCGCCGCCGACGATCGCGGCCGTGGTCGGGATCGCGGCACCGACGGCCGCGCCGGTCATCATCACCGCGGTGACGGCGAGTGTCCGCTTGTCGAGCGTGTTCCAGCCCTCGAATTCGCCCGAGGTCATGTCGCGTCCCCCGGCGTCGCCTGCGTCGTTTCGGTGAGCTGCTCCGCCAGGCTCGCGGCCAGTTCGTGGTCGAGGCCGCGGATCTTGACCGCGCCCCGCGCCGACGCCGTGGTGACCGTAACGGTCGCGAGCTTGAACAGCTGCTGCAGTGGCCCGCGCAGGGTGTCCACGGTCTGGATCCGCGACATCGGCGCGACCCGCCACTCCTGCCAGAAGAACCCGGAGCGCGCGTACACCGCCGTCTCCGTGACCTCCCAGCGATGCACCTTGAACCACCACAGCGGCATCGCGATCACCCACGCGAGGCCCAGTACCGCGAACACCACCGCCGGCGTCAGCAGCCAGAACCGCGCGGGTGTGATGAGCAGCCCGAGCACCACCAGCACCAGCACCGGCGCGCCCCAGAAAAGCGTTCCCTGCAGCCGCCACCAGCCCACGACGCGCTGATCCAGCACGTTCCGCGGCGGCCGCAGCCGCACCTTCCCCCGTTCGGCTTCCACCGAGTTCACCCCCGAGCTCGTTTACAATGCGATCGCATCGTAATAACCTGGGACAGTAGTGGCAATGCGATCGCATTGCAAACGGCGGAACGGATGGTGAAGGTGCCGAAACAGGTGGATCACGCCGCGCGCCGCGCGGAGATCGCCGAGGCGCTGACGCGGCTGACGGCCACGCGGGGCCTCGAAGGAGTCAGCCTCCGGCACGTCGCCGCCGAAGCGGGCATGTCGATGGGCTTGGTGCAGCACTATTTCAAGACCAAGGACGAGATGCTGCTGTTCGCCGTCGAACGCCGCTCGCAGGTCTACGAGGAGCGCATCAAGGCCCAGCTGGAGGCCGGTGAACTGCCGTCGACACCGCAGGCCATCATCCGCGCGATCATGGTCGAGATCCTGCCGCTCGACGAGCGCCGCCGCGGCGACTGGCTGATGGGTGTCGCGTTCTTCATCCGCGCGATCTCCGACCCCTCCTTCACGGCCGCGTTCACCGACGGCGTCCCGCAGTTGTTCGAGCTGCTCGCCCTCCTGATCCGCCAGGGCCAGGACGCGGGCACTGTCGACAAGTCGGCCGATCCGATGCACGAGTCCGCGATCCTGTGGGCCCTCGCCGATTCCCAGGGCACCAACATCGTGATGAAGCACCGCACACCGGAAGAGGCGTTGTCCACAGTGGACTACTACCTCGACCGGCTGTTCGGTTCAGCTCCCGCCGGATGAGGACGCGGCCGACGCCCGCACCGCCCGTAGCTCCCGGAACAGCTTCCGCAACGCGGGGACCACGTCCCCGCCACGCTCGCCCAGTTCTTCGATCCGGTCCCGGTACCGACGCCTGTCCCGGCCCGAAACGACACCGCGGAGCTCCACCGCGGCCACCAGCGCGGTGAGCGCGGCGTCCACGGTGTCCACATCGGACGCCGTCGCCGGGCCGCGCAACGCCTGATCGACCGAGGCCCGCAACCTTTCCACGACGGCCGGATCCCGCACGACCGGACGGCGCGACGGGAACAACCCCAGGATCCGGGCGGTCTTCAAGTCGATCACACCCGCCGTGTCCAGCTGGGACTCCAGCGCCTCCAAGGTGCCACGCGCGTCCTTGCGCACCCACCCTTTCCACTTGCGCGGGCTCTCCCGGCCGATTTCGGCCAAGAGCTCGTCGAGGACGAGGTCCCCGGTCGGCCCGGCGCCCGTCACCGCGACCCGGCCGTCCGCGTCGGTGACGCGGCCGCGCAGCACGAGGTCGGTGAGCGCGGCGCCGCGGATCAGCAGGCCCGCGCGCGCCCGGTCGCGCAGCTTGGCCGCGCCGACGTCGCACGCGAGCAGATAGGCCTTGGCGGGCAACGAAAGTTCGGTCATCGTCAGTGCCTTTCCAGCTTGGGCCAGATCTCGTCCCAGGAACCCCGTCTACCGTCGTACCGCCACAGCAGTCCTTCCACCACCGGGGTCACCGTGGTGAAGTATGGCTTGAGCAGCCCCGGATCGAATCCCAGGAACAGCACGCCGTCCGCCGAATCCGGCGGCCGGTCGAAATACCAGTAGCCGCGATGTCCACTGTAGACGTGGTCGATGCCGTACCGCCTGCCGTAGAACTCCGTGGCGGCGGCGAACGGATAGATCTCGGCGTAGACCGCCGTGCGTGCGCGCTGATCCGGCGGCAGGGCCGCGTACACCTCGCCGACCGCCTTGACCAATTCCTGTTGCGGCAGTTCACCACCGGCGAAGGAACTGCCGAGCGCGATCGGCCCGAAGCTCGTCCTGGCCATGGTCGCCGGATAGATCGGCAGGCCCGCGAGGGTGATCACCGCCGAAAGCACCATCACCGGCCACGCCACCGGCCGCCATCGGGGGATGTGCTTCGCAAAGCCCGTCGCCGCGGCGGCGAACGGCAGCGCGAAGACGCCCATCAGATAGTAGGAACGTCCGTGCAGCACCAGGAACGCCACGATCAGCGCGGCTATCGCCACCCCCAGGAAGCGATAGCCGCGAAGTTCGCGGGAGAGGTTCAGCCGGACGAGGCCGTAGACGAACGCGAGCACACCAGCCCCGATCCCCGCCGTCAGGAAGCCGTCGCGCAGAAAGGGCCACGTTCCGGGGAATTCCGCCGAGACGACCTCGTTCATGATCAGATACGGCCAGCCGTTCCGCGCCTGCCAGAGCAACGTCGGGATCGTCGCGACGACGGCGATTCCCGCGCCGAGCCACAGTTTCGGCCGCCGCACGAGCTCTCTCGGCCCGAGCACCAGCGCGGAGAGCAGGGCGAGCACCCAGAAAGCCGGGACGAGGAACTTCGTCTGCAGGGAGACGGCGGTGACGACGCCCGCCCAGACCAGCAGCCCGTCCCGGCGGACGCGTACCCAGCGGACGACCAGCCAGACGATCACCGTCCAGAGGAACGGATCGAAGACGTAGGTGCCGATCCAGTGACTGACGATGATCACGCCGGACGTCGCGTAGAGCCCGGCCGCGAGCACCTGGGCGCCGCGTCCGCCGCCCAGTTCCCTGGCGATCAGCGCGGTGACGACCACACCGGCGGCGGCCGCCAGGGTCATCGGCAACCGCAGCATCACCAGCGAACCGGGGAACAGGGTGTCCATCGCCCCGGCCAGGGCGGGGATCAGCGGCGGCTGGTCGAAGTAGCCCCACGCGAGGTGTTCCTTGCCCGCCATCAGGAAGTACAGCTCGTCGAAACCGTGCGCGTAGCGGCCGCTCGTGGCCAGCAGCGCGGCCCCGGCCAAGGTGGCGACGACGAGCACCGGGAGACGGGCGAAGGTCTGCTCCCGTCCTGTTCGGACGGTCTGGGTCGCGATGCTCATGTTCTCCAGTCCAGCCGAGACGCTCGCTGCCGGATACCGGGTAAGGAGGGTCATGGGATAGACGAAAGTTGCGGATCACCCCGTCGCGGCCGCCGGGTGGTTACCGTGATCCGGTGGAGAGAAGCAGGTCGTTCCGGCCGGGCCCGGTCGACACCGGGTGGCTCACGCTGGCGGCGCTCGCGTTCGTGGGCCTGGACGTCACGCTGTACGTGTTCGGCGAACCGACGTCCGGCTGGGCGGGGCCCGCCGCGGGCGTCACCCTGCAGGTGCTGCTCGATCTCTCGCTGATCCTGCTGTTCCGGTTCCCCCGGCTGGTCGCGGGCCTGATCGTGGCGGGCGGGCTGCTGATGCTCGCCTCGGATCTGCTCTCCCCCGGCCTGCTGGTGCCGGAACGGCAGCTGACGCTGATGACCGTCCCGACGATCACCCCCGTGGTGCTGAGCCAGCTGGCCCGCCTGATCGACCGGCGGACCCTGCTGTGGCTGACCGCGATCCTGGCGGTCTGCGCGTCCCGGCCGTGGGACGCGCACTGGAACACCACCCCGTTCGGGCTGCTGAGCACGGCGCTGCCCACCACGCTTTCGCTGTATTTCGAGGCCCGGCGCCAGTTGCTGCGCTCGCTGCGGGACCGGGCCGAACGGGCCGAACGCGAACAGCACCTGCTCGCCGAACGCGCCCGTGCCGAGGAGCGGCGGAAACTGGCCGAGGAGATGCACGACGTCGTCACGCACCGGTTGAGCCTGATGGTGCTGCACGCCGGCGCGCTCGGCGTCGTCTCGGCGGACGAGGCGGTGCGGACCTCCGCGGAGGACATCCGTCGTGAAGGCGCGCTGGCGCTGGACGAACTGCGTGATCTCGTCGGGGTGCTGCGCAACGGCGCGAACGCCGGGCCGCCCACCCTGACCGAGGGCCAGGCGGGCGATCCGGCGACGCTGGTCGCCGAATCGGCGTCGGTGGGCATCCCGACCGAACTGATCGTGCGTGGCGACCCCGGGCGGATTTCCCCGACCGTCGCCCGGACGGCGTACCGGGTCGTGCAGGAGGCGCTGACGAACGTCCGCAAACACGCGCCGGGCTCGTCCGCGACCGTCGAACTCCGCCACCACGCGGACGGTGTGGACGTCGCGGTGGAGAACACGCGCGCGGGCACCCCACCGGATCCGGCGCTGGCCGGCAGCGGTTCGGGCGCCGGGCTGGCCGGATTGCGGCAACGGGTCGAGCTGATCGGCGGCCGGTTCGCGGCGGGGCCTCGGCCGGGCGGCGGATTCCGCGTCGATGCGATACTGCCCGCCTACGTCCCGACGGCGGAAGGGGATCGGTGATCCGGGTGGTCGTCGTCGACGACGAGCCGATGGTCTGCGCGCATCTGCGGACGATCCTCGGCTCCGCGGGCGACATCGAGGTGGTCGCGCAGGCACAGGACGGCGCCGAGGCGGTGGAGGCCGTGATCCGGCACAAGCCGCGCGTGGTGCTGATGGATCTGCGGATGCCCGGGGTCGACGGGCTGACCGCCATCGAGCGGATCGCGAAACTCCCGGAGCCGCCCGCGGTCGTCGCGCTGACGACGTTCGACGCGGATACCTACGTCATCCGCGCGTTGCGGGCGGGCGCGGCCGGGTTCCTGGTGAAATCCACCCCGCCGGAGGAGCTGATCGGGCTGGTCCGGGTCGCGGCCGACGGGCATACGGTGCTCTCCCCCGAAGCGGCGCGCCGTCTGGTGGCGATGTCGGCCGACGGGCGGCGTCGCGGGGACGACGCGCGCCGGAAGACCGAAGGGCTCACCGAACGCGAAATCGACGTCCTCGCCTGTCTCGGCGAAGGACTGTCCAATGCGGACATCGCGGCGCGGCTGCACCTGGCGGAGGCGACGGTGAAGAGCTACGTGTCGCGGATGCTGGTCAAGCTGGGCTGCGCGAACCGGACCCAGGCGGGACTGCTCGCGCACGAGGCCGGTCTGGTCAAGCGGTGAGCTGACCGTCGTAGCTCTTGCGGGCGTCGAGCACCTCGCCCATGTGGACCCGGGCCCATTTGTCGAGCATCTCGAGCGGTTCGGCGAGGTTGCGGCCGAGGGCGGTCAGCTCGTACTCCACGTGCGGAGGGATCTCCGGATACGCGGTGCGCGTCAGGATCCCGTCGCGGACGAGGCTGCGCAGGGTCTGGGTGAGGACCTTCTGCGAGATGCCGCGCACGCGTTTGCCGATCTCGGTGAACCGGAGCGGGCCGTCGCCGAGCACGCCGACGATCAGCACGGTCCACTGGTCGCCGATGCGGTCGAGCAGCGCGCGGGTCGGGCAGTCGGGGTCGTACGGGTTTCCGAGCACGTGACCTCCTCACTCTCCCGGGGAGAGTAACACGCTCAACGAGAGGGAGCGGGCTGCATCAACGCCTCGAACAGCAGGATCAGATGGCGGCGGCCGCGCTCCCAGCGCGCCTCCAGCTCGGTCTGGTCGCGGGTCGCCCAGCTGGCGATGAGGATGCCGCGGACGACGTCCATCGCCGTGTACACCGCGTGCAGGAACTCCGGATGCGCCGAATGGTCCGGCAGCAGGGCCTTGCCGAACTCGACCAGGCTGCTCGTCGCGATCGGCTCGACCACCGCCATCTGGGCGCGCAGTTCCGCGTCGGTCCGCGACGCCACCCACAGCTCGACGGTCGCCGAGAAGACCGGGCCCTGGTGCATCTCCCACAGCAGCTGCAACGCGTCCCCGACCGGGTCGGCCGAGGCCTTGAGCCGGTCGATCTCCGCCATCGCGACCTCGGTGCGCTTGGCCGCGAGATGCCGGATCGCCGAGGTGACGAGGTCGGTCTTGGTCGGGAAGTGGTGCACCTGCGCGCCGCGGGTCACCCCGGCGCGGTCCGCGACGCGGGTGGTCGTGGTGCCCGCGTAGCCGTACTCGACGAGACAGTCGATCGTGGCGTCGAGCAGCCTGACGCGCATCGCGGCGCTGCGTTCCTCCTGCGTGCGTCGTGGGGCTGCCATGCGCCTACTTTATGGTGCGCCGCGCGAGGCGCGCGCCACGAGGCTCTCGACCATGCGCCCGATGAAGTGGCCGAGGAAGCGGCGATACAACCAGCCGGTGCCCGGGATCTTGGCGGTGAACGTGGAATGCCAGTGGATCGCGGTGCCGTTCCGCTCGGGGGTGAGGTCGACGTAGGCGCGATAGTCCCGCACGGGGAGCCCCTTCTTCAGCGAGTAGCCGAAGCGTTTGCCGGGTTCGAGCGCGATGACCTCTTCACAGCTGTTGACGCCGTTGGTACTGAAGACGCCGATGGCGCCGAGACCGTTGGCGTCGCCCTTGTCGAGCAGGCGGAACGAGCCCATGGGCGACCAGTCGGGCCAATGCTCGCGGTCCACGAGGAGCGCGTAGACGACATCGGGGCTCGCGCTCGTGTGGCCGTGGACGGAAATGCGCTGGATCTTCGCCATGCGTTCTCCTTCACCGGGGTTCGTGCCAGGGAAAGCCATCCGGAGAGGCGGCCGCTCTGGCGAGCAGTTCCGCGTCGTCGTGGCCGTGGACGTCGTGGAGGAAGGGGAAGTCCTCTGGTCCGACGGTGAGTTTGGCGACCGGCCGGACCGGTACCGGGCTGGCGGCCTGGGTCGGCCGGATGTCCCCGTCCGCCGGTTCCAGGTCGAAGGTCGCGGACGGCAGCAGGTACACCGTTCCTGTCCGCCACGGCCGCCGCGCCAAGGCGGGCGCGCTGATCGAGAAGTGGTAGCGGGCCTCACCACTGGCCCGCACGCACGCGTTGCACATCGACACCGGCGCGCTGTCGCGATCGAGGATCGCGTAGAACATCGGCCAGATCCCGTCGGCCGCCGCGAACACCGCGTGCCTGCTGCCGAACTCCGTGATGTCCGGCGGACGGCGCGGGACGAATTCGGGGATACCCGGGTCGCCCGAGCCGTGCAGGACGAAATCCGCGCGGTCGGCGACGTGGCACAGGAACTGCCATTTCGGCGCGTCGACGTGGTAGGCGACAGGCCGGTCGGGGCCGGCCGCGAGCGCTTCGTCCAGCAGCGCGTCGAACCGCCCGCGCAGCGCGGCCGACGCCGGGACGGCGGGCCGGCGCAGCCAGAAGTCGGGCAGGCTCATGGTTACGACCTTAGCCAGACGACGCCCCTCCCCTCTCGCATTCAGAGGACTAAACGCGGGCGATGGGTACCGAGAGCGAAGTCCCGCCCAGTTCGAACGTCACCCGGGAGCCGAGCGCGGGCAGCGCCGGATCGAACATGTCCCCATCGGTCCCGCCCAGCACGAGCGCCAGCCGGTGCCCCGCCGGGACGACGTGGTCGAGGCTGCTCAGCCGGAACGTCATCGTGTACGCCTTACCCGGCACGAGCGGCTCACCCCGCCACAGTGACCGGTGATGGCCGAGGTCCGCCCATCCGGTCGCGACGATCTGTCTGTCCACAGTGGTCAGATCGGCGACGGTGTCGAGGAAGCAGCCGGTGTCCGCGGCGGTGCCCGCGCCCCAGCAGGAGCGGGTCGTCAGGTCCTTCGTGCCGAGCGCCGGCCACGTCGTGTTCCGCACGGTCGCGGGCCCGTAATCCACCAGCACCGCGCCGAGCCGCGCGCTCGGCTTGTCCGAACGGGCGGTCACCGTCACGGTGGCGGTCCCGGCCACGCGCGTGTCCACTCGCACGGGTTCACCGGCGAAGACGACCCGATCCGGGCTGGGCTGCGCCGGGTTCTCCACCCACTGTGACGCTCCGCGCGCCGGATCGTCGGTCACCGAAGCCGTGCCCGGCGACGGGCGATTCCCCAGCCCGCCTGACACCGATGGCCACATCACGCGCGTCCCCGTCACCGGTGGCCAGCGGCGTTCGTCGGTCCAGCGGTCCGGCGTGTGCTCGACGCGGATCGCGGGTTCGGTCTCGACGCCGTTGCGGACGCCGAGCAGCCAGCGGTCGAACCAGCGGTGCAGCGTCCGCACGAACAGCGACCGGTCGAGGTCGAACGGGTCGACGTGCGCCGCCTGGTGCAGCCACGCCTTGCGCGGCACACCGTGGGCGTTCAGCGCCTCCCACCAGGGTCCGAACTGGATCGGGTTGACGTTGAGATCGTGGAAGCCCATGGACGCGAAAACGCTCGCGCGCACCTTGCCGGTCTTCGCGACGTAGTCGAGCCCGCGCCAGTACTCGTTGAAGTTCCCGTCCGTCCCCGCGCGCCGCGCGTTGTCCTCTTCGAACGGACGGCACAGCTTCTCGGCACGCTCGTTGTAGAACCCGGCGCCGCCCGCCCACCCGAAGTAAGCGCCGTGGGAGTTGTGCACCTCGTAGTACGAACTGACCCCCGCGATCGGCACGATCGTCTTCAAACCCTCGATCCCGGACGCGGCCATCCCGATCGCCGTCGCGCCGTCCTGCGATTTCCCGATCGCGCCGACCGATCCGTTCGCCCAGTCCGCGCGGACCCGCTCGGGCCCGAACGGTGTGCGGAAGGCCTGGGCGCGCCCGTTGAGCCAGTTCACGACGCCGTTGCCGGACGCGACGTCGTCGAAGCACCCGGACGAGCGATTGGTGCCCCCGACGTCGACCAGCACGACCGCGTATCCGCGCGGGACGAAGTAGTTGTCGTAGAAGAGCGGGAACTGCGACGGCGTGCCGTCGGGGAGGTACGTCTTCGGCTGGCGCTCGTTGCCGCGCCCGACCTTTTCGAAGTACGGGCTGACGTCCATGATCACCGGGACGCGCTGCCCTCGCGCGGCCGGTTCCGCCGGGCGGATGATGTCGGCGGCGACGCGGTCCACCTGCCCGTCGCGGTCGAGGTCCTGGCCGGTCTCCACCCAGGCGGTCTCCCGGATGGCCTTCTCGTAGGAGAACACCGGCGCGCTGACGCCGTCACGCAGGACGAACGCGGGTGACGCGACGGCGGGTGCGGCGGTGAACAGCAGTGTCGCCACGACGGTGGCGGTCAAGGTCTTGAGCCCCATCGTCCGAGTATCGCTTACAAAACCCGAACATTTCCCCCACATTCCTCGTATCCGGTCGCGCCACGCTCTTCGCATGCTGAAACACACCATCGCCGTCTGCCTCACCGCCGCCGGCCTCGTCGCGCTCGCGCCCGCCGCCTCGGCCCAGGCGCCGATCACCCTGAGCCCCGAAGAGTCCCAGACGCTGTGCGCCGAATGGCTGCCCAAGCTCACCCAGCGCACCACGAAGCTCACCGAACGCATCAACGGCGGCCCCGAGGTCCGCGGTTCGGTCGCGAACCTCAAGGCCAGGGCCGAGGGCCAGCGCAAGAAGGGCCACAACGACACCGCCGACAGGCTCCAGAAGCGCGCCGACAAGCGCAGCGGACGGCTTCCCGAACTCGCCGCGGCGAAGCAGAAACTCGACGCGTTCGCCGGTGCGCACTGCAAGGCGGGCAAGTGAAACGCCTCCTGGCCGCGGGTTTGACCGCGCTCGCGTTGTTCGGCACGGCCGCGTGCACAGACGACGAGCCCGCGTCGAGCCCGGCGCCGGGTGAGCTGAGCGACGTCCAGCACACCCTCGACTCGATCGAACAGGACATGGCCGGCGACCCGGCCCCGTGACAGGATCGGCCGGTGACGACACAACCGGGACGCGGGCTGGTGCTGGTCGTCGAGGACGACCCCGCGATCGCCGAACTCGCCTCGCTGTACCTGCGGCGGGACGGGTTCGGCGTGCACGTGGAGGCGGACGGCGGCGCGGCACTGGCCACGATCCGGCGGACGCGCCCGGCCGCGATCGTGCTCGACATCGGGCTGTCCGGAATGGACGGTATAGAGATCTGCCGGACGCTGCGCGCGGACGGCGACTGGACCCCCGTGCTGTTCGTGACCGCGCGCGACGACGAGCTGGACCGCCTGCTGGGCTTGGAGATCGGCGCGGACGACTACCTGACGAAACCGTTCAGCCCGCGTGAACTCTCGGCGCGGGTCCGGACCGTGCTGCGGCGGGCCGCCGGGACGCCGTCGCCCACCGAGACCTACACCGCGGGCGACGTCCGGGTCGACGTCACGCAGCGTCGTGTCTGGGCGGGCGGTGCCGAGATCGCGCTGACGTCGACCGAGTTCGATCTGCTGACCCATCTGGCTCGACGGCCGGGCCAGGTGTTCAGCCGCGAGCAGCTGCTCAGTTCCGTCTGGGGGTACGCGGCGTCGGCGGGCACGCGGACCGTCGACGTCCACATCGCCCAGCTGCGCGGGAAACTGGGCGAGCACAGTCCGATCAGGACGGTCCGCGGGATCGGCTACGCGGCGGACGCCGGATGAACCGGACGTCGCTCGCGCTGCGGATCACCGTGGTCTGCCTCGCGATCGCCGCGGTCGCGGTGGTGGTCGCCGGGCTGGTCGCGGCCCGGCTCATCCGCACCACCGGCACCGACGTGCTCCGGCAGTCGCTCTCGGCACAGGCCGACGTGGTCGCGAGCCAGCTGGACGAGACCGGGATCGGCAACCGGCTCAGCGTCGGCAAGGTCGCCGAAGTCGTACGCGGACAAGGGATCGACGTCGTCGTCCGCCGTCCGAACGGGACACTCGGCGGCGCCGGGACGGAAGCGGCGATCGCCGCCACCAAGGCGGGCCTGACCCGCACCGGCTCGGCCACGGTGCTCGTCGAGGGACGGCAATACCTGGTCGAAGTCCGCACCGTGGGCGCCAAGGGGGCCGCGTTCGCGCTCGTCCAGGCTACGGAGATCGGCGAGGCGCGTGCCCGGACGCTGGTGCGCAACACCGTGCTCGCGCTCGGCGCCGGGCTGGCGGTCGCCGCGATCGCCGGGCTGGTGCTGAGCCGGATGCTGTCGCGGCCGCTGCGCCGGGTCGCGTCGGTGGCGAGCGGGATGCGCGCCGGGCGTCGTGACCTGCGGGTTCCGGTGGAAGGCCCGTCCGAGGTCGCGGACGTGGCGAAATCGGTCAACGAGCTGGCCGACGCGCTGCAGTACAGCGAGGCGCGGCAGCGCGAGTTCCTGCTTTCGGTGTCGCACGAACTGCGGACGCCGCTGACCGCCGTCACCGGATTCGCCGAAGCGATCGGTGACGGCGTGGCCGAAGGCGAGGACGCGCGCCGCGCCGGGCAGACCATCCATCGCGAGGCGGAACGCCTGGAACGCCTGGTCAGCGATCTGCTGGAGCTGGCGCGGCTGGGCGCGGACGAGTTCCGCCTCGACCCGGCGCGGCTCGATCTCGCCGCGCTGGTCGACGAATGCGCGGACGTCTGGCGGCTGCGGTGCGCGCGGCAGGACGTCACGCTGGTGGTCGAGCGGCCGCCCGGCGAGGTGCCGGTCATCGCCGATCCGCGGCGGCTCCGCCAGGTCGTCGACGGACTGGCCGAGAACGCCCTGCGCGTGACCCCGGCGGGCGCACCGATCGTGTTCTCGCTGGTCGCGGCGGACGGCCAGGCCCGGCTGGCGGTGCGGGACGGCGGTCCCGGACTGGCGCCGGAGGACTATCCGGTCGCGTTCGAGCGCGGGGTGCTGAACCGGCGCTACCGCGACAGCCGCCCGGCCGGTTCAGGTATCGGGCTCGCGCTGGCCCACGGCCTGGTCACCCGGATGGGCGGCACGCTGACGGCTGGCCCGGCGCCGGAAGGCGGAGCCGCGTTCACGGTGGCTCTGCGGTTAGGGTGATCGGGTGGAGATGTTGCACCTGCGGTATTTCGTGGCCGTCGCCGAGGAACTGAACTTCTCCCAGGCGGCCCGCAAACTGCATATGGCCGCCTCCCCGCTGAGCCAGCGCATCAAGGATCTCGAACACGAACTGGGCCACCGGCTGTTCGACCGCAGCACGCACCACGTCACGCTCACCGCGGCGGGTTCCGCGCTGCTGCCCATCGCGCGGGACGTCCTCGAACAGGTCAACGCGATCCCGTGGCGGCTGCAGGAAGCGGTGAAACCCCGGCGGAGCACGGTGTTCGTCGGCATCCCCGCCGGCGTGCACCCGGCCTTGCGCGAGCGGGTCAAACGCCTCGAAGAACGCTGTCACGACCGCTTCGAGCTCAAGCGCTGGCCGGGCACGACCCCCGATCTGGTCGCCGCCGTGCACGAAGGCAAGCTGGCGTTGTCGCTGGTCCGGATGCCGGTGACCGATCCCGCCCTGGAGATCGTCCCGGTTCAGGTGGAGCGGCTCGGCGCGGTCGTCCCGGCCGCCCGGTTCGCCGGACGGGAAACCGTGGACCTCGCCGAATTACGTGATCTGTCCTACATCCCGTCGGCGTCGGAGAGCATTCCGGCCTATTCGGACGATATGGACCACACCCTGTCGAAAGCGGGCATCAAGAAAAGGCTCAAGGTCGGCGGAACCGAATATTCGGGCATTTCAGAATTGGTGGCGAACGGTTCGTCGTTCTCGATCACGATGCTCGATCCGGCCAGCCCGATGCATCTGTTCCTGGTCGACGGCGCGACCATCCTGCCGTTCGCCGATTTCCGCCCCCAGCTGGAGACCGCCCTGGTCTGGCGGCGCGACCGCGGCGAGGAGGGCGACCTCGCCGAACTCGTGGCCGGGGTCCGCGAGATCTTCGCCGAACCGCTTTCGACCTGAAGAATGGTATGACCACCGTGGTCATACCATTCTTCTTTTCTTGATCATTCCCTTTGCCGCAATTCGCGCCTAACTTCGGTCGTAGAGCGAACAACGGCGAAGGGAAGCACAATGACTCACACCGCCACCGGACCACTGGACGGCGTTCGCGTGATCGACCTCTCGACGGTCGTCATGGGCCCGTACGCCGCGCAGATCCTCGGCGACCTGGGCGCCGACGTGATCAAGATCGAGTCCCCCGCCGACACCGTGCGGGTGGGCAGGTTCCGGACGACGCCGGGCATGACCGCGCTCAACCTCAACGTGAACCGCAACAAGCGCAGCGTCGCCCTCAACCTCAAGGACGAAGAGGAACGCGAGCAGGCGCTCAAGCTGATCGACACCGCCGACGTGCTGATCACCAACATGCGCCCCGGCGCGCTGAGCAGGCTCGGCATGAACTACGCCGACCTCGCCGCGCGCAACCCCGGCCTGGTCTACGCCCACGCGCAAGGCTTCCGCGGCGACTCCGACCGCGCCGGTCACGCCGCCTACGACGAGACGGTGCAGGCGTCGTCCGGGCTGGTCGACGTCGCGAACCGCGCGCTGGGCAAGCCGGTCTACCTGCCGACGATCATCGGCGACAAGGTCTCGTCCCTGACCATCGCCTACACCGTGCTCGCCGCGCTGGTGCACCGCGACCGGACCGGCGAGGGCCAGCGGGTCGAGATCCCGATGACCGACACGCTGATCGCGTTCAACCTCGTCGAGCATCTCGCCGGGCACGTCTTCGAGCCCGCCGAGGGACCGACCGGTTTCGGTCCGTCGATGAACCCCGGCCACCAGGCGGTGCACACCAAGGACGGAATGGCCTGCGTGATCCCGTACAACCCGCAGAACTTCCGCGACTTCTTCCACGCCGCCGGGCGGCCGGAACTGGCCGAGGACCCGCGGGTCAACGGCGACGCGATCGACGGCGCCGACCACGAGGCACTGGCCGCGATGATCGCCGAATGCGCCCCGGCGCTGACCACCGCGGAATGGACCGAGGTCTGCGCGAAGCACAGCATCCCGATGGCCCCGGTCCTCGAACTCGACCACGCGCAGGACGACGAATACGTCCGCGACGGCCACCTGCTCGACGTCGTGGAGCACCCGAGCGAGGGCTCGATCCGCACCATCGGTATCCCGGTGAAGTTCTCCGCGACCCCCGGTTCCGTCCGGCGCCTGGCTCCCCTGCCGGGTCAGGACACCGAAGACGTCCTGCGCGAACTCGCCACCACTCGCTGAGGAAGAACCATGAGCAACGAAGTACGCACGGAACGGGTCGGCGGCACGCTGCTGATCACGATCGACCGGCCGCAGACTCGCAACGCGGTGAACGCCGCCGTCGCGGCAGGTCTGGCCGAAGCACTGGACCTGCTGGAATCCGATCCCACGTTGCGGGCCGGGGTCCTGACCGGCGCGGACGGCTCGTTCAGCGCCGGCATGGATCTCAAGGCGGCGCTGAAGGGCGAATCGCCCGAGATCCCCGGCCGCGGGTTCGGCGGGCTGACCGAGGCCGAACTGTCGAAGCCCTTGATCGCCGCCGTCGAGGGCTGGGCGATGGGTGGCGGGTTCGAACTGGCGCTGGGCTGCGACCTCATCGTCGCCGCCGAGGACGCGAAGTTCGGGCTCCCCGAAGTGAAACGCGGGTTGATCGCCGCCGGGGGCGGTGTGATCCGGCTGCCGAAGCGGATCCCGCATCACCTGGCGATGGAGTTCCTGCTCACCGGAGAGCCGATCGGCGCCGAACGCGCCGGAAGCCTGGGCCTGGTGAACCGGGTCGTGCCGATCGGCGAGGCCGCCGCGGTCGCCCTGCAACTGGCCGAGCGGATCGCCGCCAACGCTCCCCTGGCGCTGGCACTGGTCAAAAAGATCGTCCGCGCGGCGGACGGCGTCCCCGACGCGCAAGCGTTTGCCTCTCAGCGTTCGGAGCTTCCGGCGCTGATGAAGTCGGCCGACGTCCGCGAAGGCATGCAGGCCTTCGCCGAGCGCCGCGCTCCACAGTGGACTGGAGAGTGAGATGAAGCAGCAAGACGTTCTCCGGCACGTGACCACGCCGCTCACGAACCCCGCGTACGCACCGGTGGTGCCGCGGTTCACGAACCGCGAGTACCTGAACATCGTCTACCGCACGGACGCCGACGCCCTGCGCGCCGTCGTGCCGGAGCCGCTGCGGATCGACGAGCCGCTGGTGCGGTTCGAGGTGATGAAGATGGGCGACGTCAGCGGTTACGGGCCCTACACCGAGTCCGGGCAAGCGATCCCGGTGAGCTTCGAGGGCGAACGCGGCGAGTACCTGCACGCGATGTACCTCGACAACTTCCCGGCCACCGCGTCCGGCCGCGAGATCAGCGCCTACCCGAAGACCATCGGCTCGCCGAGGCTGTTCGCCGAGAACGGCGCGCTCGTCGGGACCCTGGACTACGGCAGCCAGCGCGTCGCCACCGCGACCATGGGCTACAAGCACCACCGGCTGGACGTGGCCGAGGCGGAAGCGCAGATCACCGTGCCGACGTTCATGCTCAAGACCATCCCGGACTACGACGGTTCGCCCCGGGTCTTCGAGCTGGTCCGCACCGAGATCACCGACGTGGTGGTCAAGGAGGCCTGGACCGGGCCGGCGCGGCTGCAGCTGTTCCAGCACGTGCTGGCCCCGCTCGCCGATCTCCCGGTGCGGGAGGTCGTCTCCGCGAGCCACATCCTCACCGACCTGACGCTCGCCCCGGTCAAGCCGGTCTTCGACTACTTGAAGGGAGCACGGTCATGACTTTTCGCACCGCCGCCGTGATCGGCGCGGGCACGATCGGCCTGTCGTGGACGGCGTTGTTCGCCGCGCACGGCATGGAGGTCCAGGTCTCGGATCCGCGGCCCGACCTCGCCGACGCCGTCGCGGACGCACTGGAGACGTTCGCCCCGCATCTCGGCCGGTCCGTCGCGGAACTCGCCCCTCGCGTCCACCTCGCCGCCGACGTCGCGGAGGCCGTCCGGAACGCGGACGTCGTGCAGGAGAACGGACCCGAGAACGTCGAGTTCAAAAAGGACCTGTTCGCGACGCTGGTCCGCGAAGCACCGTCTTACGCGTTGTTGCTCAGCTCGTCGTCCGCGATCCCTTCGACGGCGTTCGCGGCGGAGCTGGACGACGCGTCGCGAGTCCTCATCGGACACCCGTTCAACCCGCCGCATCTGATCCCGCTGGTCGAGGTCGTACCCGGTGAGCGCACGAGTGCCGAGTCGGTCGAGCGAGCCGTGGAGTTCTACCGGTTCGTCGGCCGTACCCCGGTGGTGGAACGCAAGGAGATCCCCGGCTTCGTCGGCAACCGGCTGCAGAACGCGCTGAGCCGCGAGGCGATCTACCTGGTGGAACAGGGTGTCGTGTCACCGTCCGAACTGGACACGGTGATGACGAACTCGCTCGGCATCCGCTGGTCGACGGTCGGGCCGTTCCTCGGCTCCCATCTGGGCGGCGGCCCCGGCGGCTACCGGCACATGGCCGAGCACATCGGCAAGTCGATGAAGAAGATGTGGGCGGGCCTCGGGCAGCCCTCGCAAGACCCCGAAGAACAGGAACGGCTCATCGAAGCCGTGGAATCCGCTTACGGCTCCTCCACGTACTCGGAACTCGCCGAGACGCGCGACCGCAAGCAGCTCGCTGTTCTGTCCGCTTTGGACAGTGCCGCCAGGGAGGAGAACTGACATGACCGCCGACTTCTACGCTTACGAAGACCTGCTGCCCGAGGAGGAGCGCAAGCTGCTGCTCAAGACGCGCGACTTCATGCGCACCGAGGTCAAGCCGCTGGTGAACGAGTACTGGGCCAAGGGCGAGTTCCCGCACGAACTCGTCGGCAAGTTCCGCGAACTCGGCCTCGCCGGGCTGCCCTACGAGGGCTACGGCGAACACCTTCCGGCCACCAGCCACCTGCTCAGCGGCATGATGGCGATGGAGATGACCCGCACGGACCCGTCCGTGGCCACGTTCTTCGGTGTCCACAACGGACTCGCGATGTACAGTATCTACTCCGGCGGCAGCCAGGAACAGCGTGACCGCTGGCTCCCGTCGATGGCGGCGATGGACAAGATCGGCGCCTTCGCGATGACCGAACCGCTCGGCGGTTCCGACGTCGCGGGCGGCATGCGCACCACGGCAAGGCGCGAGGGCGACACCTGGGTCCTCAACGGCGCCAAGAAGTGGATCGGCAACGCGACCTTCGCCGACCTGGTCATCGTGTGGGCCCGCGACGAGGAAGACAACAACGTCAAGGGTTTCGTGGTCGAGAAGGACTCGCCCGGATTCGTGCCGGTCAAGATCGAGAACAAATTCGCGTTCCGGATCGTGGAGAACGCCGAGATCACGCTGACCGACGTCCGGGTGCCGGAGGCCGACCGGCTGCAGGGCATCGACTCGTTCCGCGACGTCGCCGAGATCCTGCGCGCGACCCGGGGCGGCGTGGCCTGGCAGGCGCTGGGCGTGATGATCGGCGCCTACGAACTCGCGCTGGACTACGCCAAGGAGCGCGAGCAGTTCGGCCGTCCGATCGCGCGGTTCCAGCTGGTGCAGGACCTGCTGGTGAAGAGCCTCGGCAACATCACCGCGTCGTGGGGCATGCTGGTGCAGCTCGCGCGGCTGCAGGACGCCGGGATCTTCAAGGACGAGCACTCGTCGCTGGCGAAGGCGTTCGTGACCTCGCGGATGCGGGAGGTCGTCGCCTGGGGCCGTGAGATATTCGGCGGCAACGGGATCGTGCTGGACAACGACATCATGCGGTTCTTCACCGACGCCGAGGCGATCTATTCGTTCGAAGGCACGCGGGAGATGAACACGCTGATCGTCGGGAAGGCGATCACCGGCCAGAGCGCCTTCGTGTAAGCGGCGCTTTGCGCGTGAAGGCCCCCTTCCCTCTGCTGAGCCGAGGGAAGGGGGCCTTCACGCGCGGTACTTCGTGCCGCAGGTGTCCTGGGTGCCGGACGAGAAACCGTCGCGGAAGGCGGCGACCCTCGCGAAACCCGCCGGGAGCGTCCGGCCCCGGACGTCCGCCGCGATCAGGCTGTTCCGCGTCAGCATCTCGGCGATCGCCTCGTCGAGGTCGCCCGGTGACAACGTGAGCGCCCCACCTTCCGTGAGGGTCGACGCCCAGAAGCCGGTGAGGCACGCGGTGCGCTGCGCGGCCACCGGCCCGTCGAGCCGGAACCCGCCTTCCTGCTGGACAGCGAGCGTGTAGCGCGACGCGACCTCGGCGAACGCGGCGAAGTCACCGATGCCGCCCTGCCGCCCCCTGCGCGGCGGGGTCCCGATGCGGACGAGACCGTCGAGGTCGAGGTTGATCTGGTTGGACTCCGAGCAGTACGACGCGAGCGCGTCCTCCGCCGTCACGCCGCAGGCCGCTCCGGTGGTGAGCGTCGGCGGGGTGGCCGCGAGCCGGAAGGCCTGCCGCAGGCTGGTGGTGAGGTCGGCCAGGGCCTGCCGGTCGTCGAGGCGGACGTTCGCCGCGGCCGAACCGAATCCGCCCTGTGTGCTCCGGCCTTCGATTTCCCGCACGTCGATCTTCGCGCATCGCGCGGGTCCGTCGGTGAACCCGAACTGGAACGCGGAAACCCGGTCGAACGCGTTGCCGTGCGCCCCGTCGTCGTCGAAGGCGACCCCTGCGGAGTCCCGGATCTGGAACAGGGCGGTGAGCACTTCGTTGAGCCCGCGGCCGGTGGAGACCTGGAACATGGGCGACTTGTCCTCGGCGACCCAGCGGAGGTACGCCCCGGTGTAGCAATCGGCCTGCTGCTCCTTGACGATCGACGGCGCCGCGCCCGGCAGACCGAGCCGGAACTGGACGGCGTGGCCGATCTCGTGGGCGAGCACGGTCATCACCGCCGCCGGGCCGAGGGAATCGTTGAGCATCGGCAACAACTCCCCGCGATCCCACGCGACGACGTCTTCCCCCGAGCAATAGAAGGCGTTCACCAGCCCGGCGGTCGAGGTGCCGCAGACCTCGCGGCCGCGGCCGCCCGAGTCGTAGGAGACGAGCGTGGTCAGCGGCCGGAACTCGCGGTCGAAGGTCGCGGGCAGATGCTCGCGCCAATACCGCTGAACGTCGGCGACGGCGTTGGCCGCGAGCCGGTCGATCTCGCCGCCGTCACCCCCGACGACCGGGAGACCGGCGTCGAGCACGCCGGGTTTGAACCCGCTGGGGCCGTCGGTGATCTCGAGCCCCGCGACGCGGGTGGGGTCCACCGGTTGTGCCGCTCCCCCTACCGTCGCGGCACAACCGGTGAGGAACAGAGACAGGCTCGCCATGATCGCCCAGCCGGACCGACGTTTCATCACACCATTCCCGTCTCTGCTGTCCGTCAACCGAAGAAGACCGAGCTGATCGTGTCGTCGAACTTGAGCTTGGCGAGATCCTTGACGTCACCGTCGATGACGAGGGACTTGCCCTTGCAGTCCTTTTCGGACCAGAGTTTGAGCGAACCGGAGGCGGAGACCGACGACGTCACGTCCGGGCGGGCGACGTTCTGGCAGCCCTTGCCCGCGAGTCCCTGGGACGGCTCGTCGTCGCTGAAGTTCTTGCCGTCGAAGAGAACCGCGCTGGACGCGGGCTTCTGCGGCGGTGCCGTCTCCTCCGGCTGCCCGTTCTGCGCCTTCTGGCCGTCGGGCGCGAGCCCGAACCACGTTCCGCCGACACCCTGCCCGAGCGTGTCACCGGGTTTGGTGTCCTTCGCGAACCGGTAGGCGGGCCAGCCGCCGAGGGTCAGCTGAAGGGTCCCGTCGTCGCGCTTGACCGTGCCGACGGCGGATTTCCTGATCCCGGCGAGGAAAACCTTGCTGCCGGGAGTGACGAGCACCGGCGGCCAGGTCTTGGCGCATTCACCGTTGCAGGTCGACTTCGACGGCTTGGCGGTGTCCTTGTCGAAGCGGTACAACGTCAGGCCGGCGCCGTTGACGACCACCGGATCGAGGTTTCCCGCTTTGGAAGCCTTGAGCTGCACCCATTTGCGCGCGACGTTCTGGTCCGCGGTGCCGGCCGTGCCGTCGGAACCCGTTGCCCAGTCACCGGTCTTGGGCTGCGCGTTGTTGGCCTTCGCGGTCCCGGCGAGGAAGGACAACCCCTCGGAGACCTGCTCGGCCGGCGCCGGTCCCGTCGGCAGCGCGGTGTTCTGCGAACCACAGGCGGCGAGTGACAACGCCCCGGCGGTGACGAGCACGGCGATCGGCAGAACTCGATTGCGAAGCATGCTTCTTTCTCCCCTGCACCCTTGGGTTCCAGGCTCTCTGGAACTCCCCTACGCCATCGACACGGACGACGGCTCGATGCGGTTCAAAAGAATCTTGGAAGAGTTTCCGGGCCCTCTTCGCGGCGGCCGGGAAGGCTCAGTTCACGCAGCCGGCCATCGCGGGCGGCGTGGAAGAACCGGACGACGAAGGCGGAGGCGCGATCGAAGAAGTGGCCGCCACCGGCTTGATCCCGATCCCGCCGGTCGAATCCCCCACCGCGGCGACGCTGGTCGCGTTCAGCGCGGACTTCACGAACGCCTTCACCTCGGCCGGATCGACCTTCACCGCGTCACCATCGGACGGCGTCGGCAGCGAAAGGCTCTGTACCGGGATCGTCTGGAACTTCAGCGCCCCCGAGCTCATCCCCCGCAGCTGCTGCGCGAAGCCGAGCACGTCCCAGCCGCGGTCGAGTACGACCGAACCCTGGATCGCGCCGATCAGGGAGCTCAGCCTGGTGGGATCGGTGAAGGTCCCGGCGTCGAGGACGGTCTTGGCCATGCTCGACAGGAACGCCTGCTGCCGCGCGATGCGGTCGAGGTCGCTGGGCAGGCCGTGCCGCTGCCGCACGAAGGCCAGCGCCTGCGGGCCCGAAAGCAACTGCTTGCCCGCCGGGAACGACGCACCGGAGAACTTGTCCTGCACGGGGTTGTTGAGGCAGACCTCGACACCGCCGACGGCTTCGCTCAGCGCGGAGAACCCGGCGAGGTTGACGGCGGCGTAGTGGTTGATGGACAGGCCGGTGAACTGCTCGATCGTCTGGATCGTGAGCTTGGCGCCCGCCTCGTTGGCCTTGACCTCGAGTTGCGGACCGGACAGGCCCTGCGCACGCAGTGTGTTCATCGCGGCGTTCTTGCCGCGGCTGTACGCCGAATTGATCTTGTGCTTGCCGAACCCACCCGCGATGTCCACATAGGAATCGCGTGGGATGGAGATGGCCGTGGCACCCGCCCCGCCCGCCGGGATGTGGACCACGATCATGGTGTCGGTGGTGTCGCCGCCGTCGTCGCCGCTCCCGGCGTGCAACGCGTCGAGGACGTTCTGCGGCAACGGGTTCCCGTTGGCGTCGGTCCGGGAGTCGATTCCGACGAGCAGGATGTTCTGCGCCACCTTCAGCGGTTCGCCCGCCGGGCCGTCGGGTACCTGCGCGGAGGGGGCGATCACGTCGGCCGTGACGATCGCTTGGTCCAAACGGCTCAGCTGGGTCCACGCGAAACCCGTGACCCCCAAGACCGCCGTCGACACCAGGCCCAGTGCGACACGGCCGCCGATCCGCCGTCCTCGCGACGTGAGCAGCACGACCTTCTCCCCGCTTCCGTGAATGATCCCCCGCATTCGAGGATCACCGCGTTAGCTGGGAATTACCTGAGAAACGTGTCATAAGCGGGTCTTAAAGCCCGTTCGGACCATTCGAAGTGATCAAGCAGACAGTCGATCGCGACACCGAGTGGCAGACCGACCGCGTAGCGCTTCCCTAGCGGGGCATGCGCCGCCAGATCGCCCGTGGCACCACGCGCATCACCGCGAACATGGGCCTCAGGAGTCCCGGCACCCACACCGTTCCCCGGCGCTTCCGGAGCGCGGCGACCGTCGCGTCGGCGACCTGATCGGGGGTGCTGGAGAACGGCGCCGGCGACATGCCCTCGGTCATCCGGCCGATCACGAAGCCGGGCCGGACGAGCAGCAGCCGTACACCGGTGCCGTGCAGGGCGTCGGCCAGCCCGCTCGCGAAACCGTCGAGGCCCGCCTTCGCCGATCCGTAGACGTAGTTCGCCCGCCGGACCCGCACCCCGGCGACCGACGAGAAGACCACGAGGCTGCCGTTTCCTTGCTCACGAAGCACATTGGCCACATGCGTCAGCACACTCACATGAGCCACATAGTCCGTGTGCACGATCGCGACGGCGTGTCCGGCGTCCGCTTCGGCACGCGCCTGGTCGCCGAGGATCCCGAAGGCGGTGACGACGACGTCGAGCGGCCCGTGTTCCGCGACGACCTTCTGCAGGAACGGCCCGTGCGCGGCGAGGTCGTCGGCGTCGAACTCGACGGTGTCGACGGTCTCCGCGCCCGCGGCCAGCAGCCGCTCGGCCTCCGCTCCGAGGTCCGCGCTCCGTCGCGCGGCCAGCACGATCCGGCGCGCCCCGCCCTTGGCGAGCCGTTCCGCGACCGCGAGGCCGATCTCGCTGCGTCCGCCCAGTATCAGCACCGTTCCGCTCACCCGCCGCAGTCTGCCAGGCGGCCCGGCTCCGGCCGGCAGTGGCACGGTTCACAAACTGCAATTTTGCAGTATCTGCATCTTTGCGCGTATCGTGGTGCCCATGCCCGAACCCGTCAAAGGTCTCCGCGAACGCAAGCGGCTGGAAACCCACCGCGCGCTGGCGACCACCGCCGTCCGGCTCGTCGCCGAACGCGGCCTGGACCAGGTGACGGTCGAGGACATCAGCGCGGCAGCGGGGGTTTCACCGCGCACGTTCTTCAACTACTTCGCGTCCAAAGAGGACGCTGTGGTCATCGCGCACGCCGACACCGCGGAGCGGACCCGGCGCACCATCGAGAAGTTCCTTGCCACGCCGAAGGAAGTCAGCACTCCGCGCGCTTTCGTCGACGCGCTGAAGGAGGACTTCGCCCAAGTCGACGAGAACCGCGAAGAGTGGCTCGGCCGCATGAAGGCCATTCAGGAGAACGCCACCCTGCATTCGCGCGCGGTGGCCATGAACCACGACACCATCGCGCCGATGATCGAGGCGATCGCCCGCCGCACGGGCGTGGATCCGAAGGCCGATCTGTACCCGGCGCTGGTGCTGTCCACGCTCGGCGGCGCGGTCAACGCCGTGCTGATGCTCTGGTATCAGCACGACGGCCGGATGTCCGCGCTCGACCTGCTCGACGACGCCGTCGAACTGCTTCTCGCCGGGCTCCCGGAGCCCGGCGGCCGCGCGCGCTGACGCGCCCGGCACCACAGGAACACGAAGGGGGACCACCATGTCCGTATCCACGACCGAACCACGAGAACCGGAGGCCCCGGCGGGCTCGATGGGCCGCAAACAGGTCCTCGAAGCGATGTCGGGGCTGATGATGGGCATGTTCGTCGCCATCCTCGCCTCGACGGTGGTGGCGAACGCGTTGCCGCGGATCGTCTCCGAACTCGGCGGCTCGCAGGCGTCCTACACCTGGGTGGTCACCACCGAACTGCTCGCGATGACCGCGACCGTGCCGCTCTGGGGCAAACTTTCCGATCTGTACAACAAGAAGCTGCTGATCCAGCTCTCGCTCGGGTTGTTCGTGGTCGGTTCGCTGGTCGCCGGGTTCGCCGGCAACATCGAGCTCCTGATCGGCAGCCGGGTCGCGCAGGGCATCGGCGCGGGCGGGCTCACCGCGCTCGCGCAGGTGATCATGGCGGCCATCGTCTCGCCGCGCGAACTCGGGAAGTACTCGGGGATCTTCGGCGCCGTGTTCGCCGTCGGGACCATCGCGGGCCCGCTGATCGGCGGGGTCATGGTGGACACGTCGTGGCTCGGCTGGCGCTGGTGCTTCTTCCTCGGGGTCCCGTTCGCGATCGCGGCGATCCTGCTGCTGCAGCGCACCCTGAACCTGCCGACGATCCGGCGTGACGTGAAGGTCGACTACCTCGGCGCGTTCCTGATCATGGCCGGTGTCTCGACGCTGCTGGTCTGGTCTTCGCTGGCCGGGCACCAGTTCGCGTGGGGCTCGTGGTGGACGGTCGGCCTGGTGACCGCGGGCGTCGTCATCCTCGCGCTCGCCGTCTACGTCGAATCGAAGGTGGCCGAGCCGATCCTGCCGCTGACCCTGTTCCGCAACCACACGGTCACCCTGACCACGCTCGCGAGTTTCCTCGTCGGTGTCGCGATGTTCGGCGGGACGGTGTTCCTGTCGCAGTACTTCCAGCTGTCGCTCGGCAAATCGCCGACGGTGGCCGGATTGCTGAGCCTGCCGATGATCTTCGGCATCCTCGTGTCGTCCACGGTTTCGGGTCAGCTGATCAGCCGCACCGGCAAGTGGAAGAGCCACCTGCTGCTCGGCGCGACGCTGATGACGGCAGGCCTGGCGCTGCTGGGCACGATCGACGCGAAGACGAACCTGGTCATCCTGGGCGCGTACATGGTGCTGCTGGGCGTCGGCGTCGGCATGCTGATGCAGAACCTGGTCCTGGTTTCGCAGAACGACGTCGACGCGCACGACCTCGGCACGGCGACCTCGACGCTGTCGTTCTTCCGCAGCCTCGGCGGCTCGATCGGCGTGAGCGCGCTGGGCGCGGTGCTCGCGAACCGGGTCGTCGCGCTGATGAGCGAAAAGCTCGGGCCGCTGCCCGGCGGTGGCGAGGGCGGCGCGGTGCCGAACATCGCCACGCTGCCCGAACCGGTCGCGAACGTCGTCCGCGAGGCCTACGGGGAGGCGACCAGCGAGCTGTTCCTGATCAGCGCGCCGATCGCGCTGCTGGTGATCGTCGCCGTCGCCTTCCTCAAGCACAAGCCGCTCAAGACCCAGTCGGGCAACGAGCGGCTGGCCGAGGAGACCGCCGCCGCCTGATCGCCACGACCGAGGGGCCCGGTTCGCGGAACCGGGCCCCTCTTTTCGCGCGCACGAAGAACACAGTGGAAATTCGAGGAACGCGATGTCGAGTGATTTCAGGCGGCGTTGCCGACGCGAATCAGCTGGCGTCGTTCGCCGCCGGTCAGCCCGCCGAAAACGCCGTGGGCCAATCCGTTGTCCACGGCGTAGGCCAGACAGGCCGATACGGCCGGGCACCGCGCGCAGACGGCCTTCGCCCTGGCCGCCTGACGTGCGCCGGGGCCGGTTTCGGTGACCGGGAAGAACAGTTCGGGATCCTCACCGCGGCAAGCGGCCTCACTCAGGTCTCCCGCCATCCTCGTTTCCATTTTCCTATCACCTCCTTTTTTCCGATTTTCCCTTCCCCGTCAAACGACTTCCGGGTATCCGGCCTCGTACGCACCGCAAACATCACCTTGACCGAATCGTTACACTCAGCGGCCCGCTCACTGCACCTGTCCTGTGAGGGCATTCGCGTCAGGCGGCTGAGAGCGGTGAGTGCGGGTGATGGGCCACGAAGGGTTCGACGAGTTCTTCCACGCCGAATTTCCGCTGCTCACCGGCTTCCTGTGCAAGGCGGGCTTCGCGCTGGACCCGGCCCGCGACGCGGCCGCGGAGGCGCTGCTCAACGCCTACGAAGACTGGCCGGGCATCACGCAGCCGAAGGCGTGGGTCCGCCGCGTCGGGCATCGGCGGGCGAAGGAGCAGACCGCGGTCCGGGCCGATTGGGCCTCCGCCGACGCCGGCCGGGAGGACAAGCTCACCGCGCTCGCCGACGAGGCGTCGGCCGTCCTGACGATGCTGGGAAACCTGCCGAAACGCCAGCAACTCGCCATGGCCTGGACGTTGGACGGCTACTCGGAGCGGGAGATCGCCGGGGTGCTGGGGATCGCGGACGAGGCGGTCGGCGCGACACTGCGCCACGCGCGTGGCCGGCTGGCGGAGCACGATCCCGGCTTCGCCGACCGGCTGGACAGCGCCAACGGCGCCTTCCTCTACGCCTTGCGAATGGGCCTCGACGCCGAAGACACCCTCGCCCGGATCAAAAACCGCGCGATGGTCAGGGAACTCGCCCTGGTGGCGCCCGGAACCCCGGCGGAGTCGGAACCCGAGCAGGTGACGCCGTCGCAGTGGTACACCCTCGACGAACCCGTCGCGGCCGCCGGGAAAGGTGATCAGCGTGCGCTGGACCAGCTGCTGACCACCGTGCGCCCGCTCGTGATCCGGTACTGCCGGTCGCGGATCGGCAGACAGGAACGGACGTACGCGTCGGCGGACGACGTCGCGCAGGAGGTCTGTGTGGCGATCCTCCGCGCGCTGCCGACCTATCGGGAACGGGGACGGCCGTTCCTCGCCTTCGTCTACGGCATCGCCCAGCACAAGGTCGCCGACGCCCGCCGGGCCGCCGCCCGCAACCGCGCCGAGCCCGTCGCCGAGGTCCCCGACGGGATCTCGGAATCCGTGGGCCCGGAACAACGGGCGCTGCACAACGAATTGAGCGACCGGATGGGCGAACTGCTGCGGATCCTGCCGGACAAGCAGCGGGAGATCGTCGTGCTGCGGATCGTCGTGGGCCTGTCGGCGGAGGAGACCGCCGGTGTCGTCGGTTCGACGGCCGGTGCCGTGCGAGTGGCGCAGCACCGCGCTTTGACGCGTTTGCGGAAGATCCTCGCCGAGGAATGAACGTGCCAGCGGGTGCCGGGCTCGTGAGTGGCGAGGACGTTAGAACCGTCCTCGCCACTCACGAGTCAGGGGCGGCAGCGTTCCGCGGTCGCGGCGGCCGTCTTCAGCTCCGGAGCGCCCAAGACGGCCGCGACCGGGTCGAGCGCGCCATGCGTGTCCTTCTGGGCGGCGATGAGCCCGTCGACCGCGCGGCCCTGCGCGGCGGTGTCGTTCTTCCCCGCCGCGTCCAGACCCGCCTTCGCTTTCACGGTCTTGTCGCGCGCCGAGGTGTATTTCGCGAGGAACTCCTGCTTCGCCGCGTCTCCGGCCGGAACCGGAGCGGCGGGCAGCGCGCCGAGGCCATCGACCGTCTTGCTCAGAATCGCCGCGTAGTGCCCGAGCTGATCGCTCGTGCTCTTCTTGATGGCCTCCAAGGTCTCACCACTCGCCGACGGCATTTTGTTGTTGCCTTCGATGAAGTCCTTGACCACGCCGCAGAAGCCGTTCATCCAGGTCACCGCCGCGGCCGGATCCGCCGCGGACGGCGAGGGCGCCGCCTGCGGGGCCGCCGGTGCCGGGTCCGGCGCGCAGCCGGCCAAGACCGCGACGGCCAGGGCGAGTCCCGCCAGTGCCGATTTCCTGTGGGCAGCGCACATGTTCGTTTCCCCTCTCCGCCGTCCGGAGTTCCCGCCGGCGTGAGGACGGTGACATGGCGAAACGCGCGCGGTCTGCGTCATCTGACTCAGAACGACGCCCCGCGCTCGAACTCGTAACGTTCGAAGCACGGCGACCGGACGGCGTAACGGGGTGAGGACAGGTGGCGAGTACCGCTTTACCCCTGTTCGCTCGAGGGCATCCAGCCGAAGAGGTAGCACCATGGCCATCAAGATCATCGCAGCGCGGCTCGAAGGTGGGAAGTTCCACGAAAGCATCACGAAACTGCGCTGGATCAACCCCGGCAGCGGCGAGACCGGCGAGAGTTTCGTTTCGGCGATCGTGGCGTGGCTCGAGGACGACGACGGCAAGGCCTACGTGGACGAGGGGATCCACCGGGTGGCCGTGGAGATCATCAAGCCGACCTTCGGCCCGAAATTCCTCCGCACGCGCGCGGACGGGATCTGGAAGGACAACCTGCTGGAGCTTCCCCGCTTCTGAGGCCGGCCGGTTAATTCCGGAGACGCGGGCGCGAGCACTCTGTTAGCTTGAGCGAGCACTCCCGGTGCGCAGGTAACGGTTACTTCCTCATCCGAACGTCACCGTCACCGACAATTTCTCGGGAGCCATGATTTCGGATGTGCCCGGTGCGCAGGCGACGGTTACTTCGATTACCCAAGGGTTGCGGGTTCGAGCCCCGCCCGGCAGCCATCCTGCCGGTAGCTCAATCGGTAGAGCATTGGACAGCCACCGTCACCGACTTTTTCTCGGGCCTCATCCGGAATCGCAGCTCCCCTCGAACGAAACGAGGGTCGAGGGTGTCGAAGTTCAACACCACCGGTACACGGCCGGCGACGAGCTCACCGATCGCCGGCGAGCAGAGCCCCGGCGGCGTCACCCACGAAGGTGGCGACGGCTACGCGCGGGACACCAAGTCCGAACTGTTCCTGCTCGCCGTCACCAACATGGTCGGCGAGAACACCTTCTACGAGACCGGCGACAAGCGCGACACGCGATTCGCCGACCTCGTCCGGGAGACAGCGCTCGCCGACCCGGAGTGGACCACGCGGTTCCTGCGCTGGCTCCGCACGGAGGCGAACATGCGGACCGCCGCGATCGTCGGCGCCGCCGAATACGTCCGCGCCCGGCTCGCCGGTGACCCGTTGTCTGACGCCTCCATCGCGAACCGTGCCGTCGTCGGCTCGGTGCTCCAGCGCGCCGACGAGCCCGGCGAACTGCTCGCGTACTGGACCTCCCTGTACGGCAAGAGGATTCCGAAGCCGCTCAAGCGTGGCATCGCCGACGCGGCCGTCCGGCTCTTCGACGAGAAGTCGTTCCTCAAGTGGGACTCCGCCGCGCGCGCTTTCCGGTTCGCGGACGTCCTCGGCCTGGCCCACCCGGACCCGAAGGACCCGGCGCAGGACGCTCTGTTCAAGCACATCGTCGACGTCCGGTTCCACCCCGGTCGCGAGATCCCCGCCGAACTGGAAGTCCTCGGCGCCCGCGCGGAGCTCATGGCGTGGGACAAGGAGAAGCGGCGCGATCTCTTCAGCCGTCCCGACACCGCACGGTCCGCCCTCCGGCGGGCGGGCATGACGTGGGAGTCCCTGGCGGGCTGGCTCCAGGGCCCGATGGACGCGCGCGCTTGGGAAGCCGTGATCCCTTCCATGGGCTACATGGCGCTGCTGCGGAACCTCCGGAACTTCGACGAGGCAGGCGTGTCCGACGAGGTGGCCGAGGGCGTCGCGGCGCGGCTGGCCGATCCGGAGCAGATCGCGAAGTCGCGGCAGTTCCCGATGAGGTTCCTCTCCGCGTATCGGGCGGCGCCGTCGCTGCGCTGGTCGTACCCGCTGGAAAAGGCGATCGCCCAGTCGCTGGCGAACGTGCCACGGCTCGCCGGGAGGACACTGATCCTCGTCGACACCTCGGGCTCGATGAACGCGGGTTTCAGCAAGGACGGCACGCTGATGCGGTGGGACGCGGCCGCGATCTTCGGGATCGCGCTCGGCGCCCGCTGCGAGACGGCGGACGTCGTGTCGTTCTCGAACGCCTACTACGGCGGCACCGGTTCCAAGGCCTTCGACGTGCCCCGAGGTGAGTCACTGCTGCGCGGGCTCGACCGGTGGAAGAACGACGGCTACTTCATCGGCGCGGGCACCGACACCGTGGGCGCGATCCAGCGCCACCTGCGTCCGGATTACCACGACCGGGTGGTGATCCTGACCGACGAGCAGCACTCGTCCGGCAACGTCGACCATGCCGTGCCGAAGGACACGGCGTTGTACACGTGGAACCTCGCGGGCTACGAGCGCGGCCACTCGACGTCCGGGCGCGGTAACCGGCACACCTTCGGCGGCCTCACGGACGCCGCTTTCACGATGATCCCGCTCCTCGAAGCGGGACGGAACGCGGACTGGCCGTTCTGACGAGGTCGGGGCGCGCGGCCATGTCGCGAAAGCCACTTTCGGGACATCAGATGTCGCGAAAGTGGCTTTCGCGTCCCATCCCGCCGTTCCGGTCAGCCGCTTCTGTCCTTATTGGACATTACGTGTGCGTCGGTCTGTTCAGCGACTGTGGTGGGTCTCGCAGTCGGGGGTCGGGCAGTCGGCAGCGTTCCGCGCGTTCCAGGCTGCGCGCATCGAGTCATACCGCCGGGTGAACTGGGCATCCCGTCGCACGCTCCACACCGACGGGGCCACTCTGCGGGTGACCAGGAGTTCATGAGGCGAGTAGTCGTTGTCAGTGCGGGATACCTCAAGCCCGGCAGCAGCGAGGATCTTCCGGATCGCCTCGGCCATCGCCTCGCCGATCGCGGACATCAACTGCGAGAACGCGGCGCATTCGTCACCTTCCCGATGTGGGTCGTCGGCCCAGGCCTCCTGCCCCGCGTCAAGAAGGAGCGCGTGCTCCTGCCAGTCGACAAGCACTCCGCGCAGATCGGGCAAGTCGACCGACACGACCGCACCGGCGACGCCGGTCGGACGGCCGCCGGGGACCACCTGCAACCCGGCGGCCGCCAGCTCAGCCTGGACGACATCGCACAGCGTCTCCAGCCGGAACCGCCGATCCGAATCGACCTCAGGGGTTCTTCCGTCATGCCGCCATCTTCGCAGGCGCCCCCGACAAGTCCGGTGACGGCGAAGTCAGCACAAATGACCCGAAACCTCGTCCAGTTGATCCGGAACGCCCTTCCGGCTCGCTTCCCGCCGGTATTGGGATACGGCGAAACGACAAGACAGAAGAGCGCCGACTGAATGGTGCTTAGCTGCGGTTGCGTTCGTGTGCCTTGGTCAGCACGCTCGACATTTTCGAGGCCTCGTCGTCGGAGCCGCTCAGGTTCGGCGCGACGAGCTGGACGGACGTAAATCTCCCGCCACTACAGGTCTGTCCGTTGATGGCCTTGGGGTTCTCCCGGGTGGGAATCAGATTCACGGTGCGGGAACTGCCGGCCGGTAGTCCTTGAACCTCCAGCAGCGTGGAGAACAGCTCACAGGCACGATCCGGTGCGATCTCCTTGCCTGAGGCGATCAGGTCGCGAGCCGCTTCCAGTTTACGAGCCGTCTCCGGATCGTCGAGCAGTCCCGACTTCTTCACCTGCTCTATTGCCGCGGGCAATTGCGTTGCCCACTTCTCCGCTGACGTACCAATCACCTGGACGCGACCTCCGGCAGGCGTCTCCCAGTGACACGCGGGCAATCCGCCGACTGCCAACGCCTTCGGCTCGGACGCCTCTCCGGCAATCATCGACAGGTCAGCAGGTGTGAGAAGTTCACACAAAGCGTCCGGGGCGGCCGTCTCGACAGCCGGGTCAGCGGACGACGGGGCCGCACTCTCGGCGACCTTGCCCTGCGGCGCCGAACCAGACTTGTCCGACGAACACCCGGCTAGCAATAGCATTGCCGACGCGGCGACAACCACTGCGATTCGACCGGCTCTCAGCGAGCCGAGGCACTCCACGTTCGACATCTTGCGCTCATCTCCCCCATCGAAAGTGAAGAGGTTACCAGGAACGCAGTTGCGAGCGCGGGCAAGATACCGCCGACAGCCTGAAAAGCCGTTCTTCAGCAACGGAAACCGTCGCCGGCGAGGTCGATGAGATGCTCGATGCCCTCGGCGCCTTCGCGACCCTCTCCGACCCCACCATCAACACCCCACCGCCCAAGCGGCTTGACCGCCACCGCACCACAAGCCCGCGCGTGCCACAATCAACGCCATGTCGACCATCCGAAAGGGCAATGCCGCGTAGATCACCAGGCCGTGTCCGGGCGGATACTCATCGCCGCTGCCGCACTGACGAGCGGATTCTCCCGCTTCGGGGCCTCTCACCCCGAGGACGAGCCAGCATCGCCCGCCTCGAACGCACCCGGCTTTGGCCCGGGGCCTCCGCCGAAGCACTTCAAGCTTGGAAGCTGTTCGTCCATGAACCCATGCATCGACTCTGGGACCCTCACTGTGGCTGCGGCGTGCCGCAATGCTGCCCCGACCCGGCCGAATTGCGACGAACCCTCATCCTTGTCGCACACGCCCTTCCGCCCAAGGACGCCAGAATCTTCGGAAACAACTCGCAATACTCGACGAACTATGGTGACCGGAAACCCATTCCCCGTTGACAACCACCATCGGGGCACTGCCCGAATCCTGGCGATCGACACCTCACACGAACCCCCGCGCAAGGCCAGCGCCACAGCAGTCGGACTTGTACTCTTCCCGCCACAGCGAGCTGTGACGAGAAAGGCTGCTACGAAGCGCTTCTCCAACTACCGGCACGCCGGAGCAAACAGAGACCAATCGCGCTTGACACCAAGGCTAAATTGCCGCCGAAGGGCAATATCCCCGCAGGTCGGCAACGATATCGATATGGTGGGCCGGGTCGGGCTCGAACCGACGGCCAAGGGATTATGAGACCGCAGATCCGACATGTCAGCCAGTGTCGTCAGATGCTAAATATTGCCGTTTTTCGCAGGTCAACACCAGTTTGAGCCCAGGCCAGGTGCCGCTGCGTGTCGGCCTGTATCGGGCTCTTCGTGTGCAACGGAGCCCATTCGGAGACGACGTGCCCGTCCATTCGGCAGCACGTTTGCTGCCAGCAGGATCACCATGCCCTCCGTTCACCGGCGCGGCCCCCTCCCGCACCCCCGGAATCGCCAGCCACCCCCAAATGATCAGGACACTCCCGTCATCCTGCACCGCGACCTCCACCGCCCAACTGAAGGAGGACTTCATGGCTGGCAACGTCTCCACCGCTTCCGCGCCGTTATGGCCTTCGACACCATGACACCGCCGCCGATCACCTCGGCGTCAAGTCCGCCGCACCGACGTCGTCGTCGAGCTGGTGGCGGCGGCTGGTCGGTCATGACCTCCAGCGTCGCGGAACATGGCAACGGTGTTAACGAGGCGGGGGGTGTCTGGGCGGGCGGGCGGGGCGCCGGG
>NZ_JPLW01000004.1:0-228687 GCF_000754115.1 Amycolatopsis sp. MJM2582 | reverse complement strand
GGGCGGGGGGGCGGGGCGCCGGGTCTGTCAAACGAGCGGTGTAACTCGGGTTGAAGGGAACTACTTGCGTCCGGCGGCCAGGCGACCGTCGAAGGCGATCTCGAATGCGTTCAAGGCGGGCTTCCACCGCATCGTCCAGCGTTTGCGGCCGGCGCCGGCCGGGTCGAGGCTCATGATCGCCATGTAGACACATTTCAGCGCGGCCTGCTCGTTGGGGAAGTGCCCGCGGGCCTTAACGACGCGGCGGATGCGGGCGTTAAGGCTCTCGATCGCGTTGGTCGAGCAGATCAACCGCCGGATCTCCGGATCGAACGCGAGGAACGGCACGAACTCGGCCCAGGCGTTGTCCCACAACCGCACGATCGCTGGATATCGGGCGCCCCAGGTCTCGGTGAACTCGCCGAACCGCTCCTTCGCGGCGGCCTCGGTCGGCGCGGTGTAGACCGGTTTGAGGGCCTTGGCGATCGGATCCCAGTGCTGACGGCCCGCGTAGCGGAAACTGTTGCGCAGCAAGTGCACCACGCAGGTCTGGGTGATCGTCTGCGGCCAGACCGTGGTGATCGCGTCGGGCAGCCCGGTCAGCCCATCGCAGACGACCATGAGCACGTCGGCCACGCCGCGGTTCTTCAGCTCGGTGAGCACGTGCAGCCAGTACTTGGCGCCCTCGCCGCCGTCGCCGGCCCACAAGCCAAGGATGTCCCGGCGGCCCTCGCAGGTCACCGCGAGCGCGACATAGATCGGCCGGTTGGCCACCTGCCTGTCACGGATTCTGACGTGGATAGCGTCGATGAAGATCACCGGATACACCGCGTCCAGCGGCCGGTTCTGCCGTTCGGTCATACCCTCGACCACCTTGTCGGTGATGGCGGAAATGGTCTGCCGCGACACGTCGGCGCCATAGACCTCGGCCAGGTGCGCGGAGATCTCCCCGGTGGTCAATCCTTTGGCGGCCAAGGAGATCACGGGCCGACATCAGTCAACACGGTCTTCGGGCGGGTGCCGTTGCGCGAGTTGCCGGTCCCACGACCGGCCGGATCGTGCTTGTCATAGCCGAGGTGATCAGTGATCTCGCCCTCGAGCGCGGACTCCAGCAACCGCTTGGTCAGCTGCTGCAGCACCCCGCCCTCACCGGTCAGCTTCAGCCCGCTGGCCTTGGCGCTGCTCAGCAACTGCGCGACGAGCTGCTCATCCAAGCCGTCCAGACCGGTCAAGGGCTTCGAATCCTCAGCGTTCTCCACGCCGGACATCATGTCGGTCATCAGGTGCACTTCCATGATCGGGAGTTACACCGCTCGTTCTACAGTCCCCTTCCAGGACGACCTGGGCCGCACCTACCGGGCATTCCTCGCCAGCGTCGCGCGATCCGGCCAGCCGACGAGAACCGCGAACCAACCGACGAGGAATGGACCGAATTCCAGCAACACTTCCACGCACGCAAGCTGGAACTCGGCACCTGCGGCCGCCCCTACGGCTCCTCCTGCCAGCACGAGCACGCCTGCATCCGATGCCCGGTCCTGCGCGTCGACCCCCGCCAACGCGCCCGGCTGGTCGAGATCGCGAACAACCTCCGTAACCGGATCGGCGAAGCCGAACTCAACGTATGGCGCGGAGAGATCGACGATCTCACCGTCAGCCTCAAGCAGCCCACACGAAGCTGGCCGCACTCGATCGGCAGACTGAGGACTCCGCCCGTACCGGGCCGGTGAGCATCGGCATGCCCGTCATCAGGACCGGGCAGTAGCTCTCCGAACTGCTGGGCAATGCGATCCTGGAGAAATCGAGGAACCGGGCCTCCCCGTCGATTCCGGTGAGCCGTTGAAGGTCAGCTTCAAACCGACTGCGCACGCCAAGCGAGCGCGACAGACGACGCAGCGCGACGTCCACCTCCCTCGGCCGCGCGCAACAACACGATCCCGTACTGTTCACCAACTACTTCCGCGACGATCCGACCACAGTGGACTGGGTACAAGAGATCGCCGCCTCGGCTATCGCCGACGCCGTAGTAGCCGCGCTGGCCGCGCATCGACGCCGGCTCGCCACCCACGGCGGGCGGATCGGGGAGCCAAGCAGCTCGACGGCGCGGCGCCTGGGCTCAGCGAAGGAGGCTGGATACGGTGCCGCGACCGCGAGCACCGTCCGAGTCCGGCGCGCCTGCCGTTCGTCCTTTATGGACTGCTTTCATTGCGGCAACTGTGTGGTCACCCAGCGGGCGGCTTATGCTTCCTCGCTTGCGGAAGGTCGGCCGGGCCAGATCGGTCACTGCACTGTGAGCTGCCAGTCGAGGACGATGGCAATTTCATGGATTGCCGGGATGACGGTGAAGTCGAGCAGGTTCGCTGCCGCCCCGATGTGCAGAAACACGCCGTCGCCGCCGGGAAACCAGATCATCTCGGTCAAGTCCCCTGCGTCGAATTTGATGGCCACATCCCCGAGCCACCACGAATCGCCATCGACCGCCCTTAGGAACGACGTTAGCGCGTCAGCTTCGCCGTCCGCATCGAGCTTCCCCAGGGGCCTGGCCACCCGCGACCGGCCTTCGCCGGCCGCGGTGGCCACGAACCTCAGCAGCCTTCGCTTCTGCTCGATACCAGCAGATTCCGGCCACTGCACCGTCAGCGACTCGAAAGTCGCAAGCACACCGACCTGGGCGACGAAATCTGGTGCCATGTCGGCGAACTCGCCGGGCTCGTCGCGGAAGACGATCACCTCAACCGGGTCACTCAAATTTTCCTCCAGACCCGGAACACCCGCCTGGCCGTCCGCTTCTTACCCGTGTGGATGTGCCATCGTCCCACATGCGGCTTGGTGCGCTTGGAATACCGCCTGTTCACGGCGTGAGGAGCGTGCAGAGCGATCCGGTGCCTCTTGTACCCGATGCCTTGTCCACCGATCTTGACCTTGCGGAGGATCCTGTTCGCTCGGCTTGCCGCGCTCGCTGACCGAGTCGTCGCGGTGAACCACCGGCCTGCCTTCGACGCCACCCGGCCGACGGCCTTCACCGCGCCGACGGCGGCGCCGATCCACTTGGACGCGCCACCGGTGAGGGCGCCGAAGGCGTACTGGGCGGCCGCTCCCCAGTTGCCCTGGATCGCATTGCCCACCGCGGCGACACCGCTCGCGATCGAGCCGATCGGTCCCGGCACCCACGAGACCACCTGGGCCACCCGCGTCACCGCGCCGACGAGCGAACTGAACCAACCGTGACCGTCGAGGTCGAGGCTGTTGATGGGATCACCGGCGACGTAGTCGTAGTCGTTCGCGGAGCCCCCCTCTTCGGGATCCACCGACAGGAACCGTCCGAGCAGTGGACTGTAAGGCCGCGCGCCCATCTGAACCAGCGCGATCCCGCCCGCGTGTTCGTAGGCCCGCTGGTGTTCGCCCAGCCAGCCGTAGTCCATCGACCCGGGCGAGTTGTCAGGCACGGCCTGAGGATCGACGGCTCCGGTACTGCTCAACGGCTGACCATATGGGTCGAAGGCGCGCAGTGTGCCGACCTGATGGCCGGCCACGTCGGTCGTCAGCACCAGGTCGCCACGCACCGACGGATGGTCGTACGCCGGGGTGAACGCGCCGTCGCTGCCGACCTTCGTGGTGTATAGGACTCCACCGGGCAGAGACAACGACAGCGAGGTCAGCCGGCCGGCGGCGTCCAGGGTGAGGTCCGGGGCGTCCCCGTCGCCGGTGAATCCGTAGCGGATCACGGCGTTGTTGTCGCAGTTCCGCGGGTCTCGCCGGACGATGCGATCGGTGGCGTCCCGGGTGTAGGCGACTTCGGCGTTGGCCGCGGCGACCGGGCCGCTGGTTTTGACCCCGGTGTTGCGGTCGGATCCGTCCCAGGTGAGCGTGGTGACGGTGCCGTCGGCGGCCGTCCACCCGGTCGTGTTGCCCGCCCGGTCGTAGGTGAAGCCGGACAGGCCGGTGCCGCCCTGTGTCGCGAGCAGGCGGTCGGCGGCGTCGTAGCAGTACAGGGTTTCGGCAGTTCCTGTCGCGGACTCGTCGACCAGACGCATGCGGTTCGTGTTGACGCCCGCGTTGGCCTGCGTTCCCGCTGGGCAGGTCGGGGACGCCGAGGAGGTGTAGTCGTAGGTGTAGCGGTGACCGGTCACGAACGCCTCGGTCAGGCGGCCCGCACCGTCGTAGATGTAGTTCGGCGCGTTCGGGCGGGCGTCAACGCCCGCCAGGGATTCGTCGACGATCGTCCCCGCCGCCGTGCGACCGACCTGGGACACTACGTCCTTGTTGTCGCTGGTCTTCCAGCCCAGTGAAAGGGTGCGGGCGGCGGCGTCCTTGGTCACCCCGGCGAGCGAGGTTCCGTTGGCGTACGCGACGGTGGCGAGTTCTCCGGCAGAGTCGTAGGTCACCGTGGCGAGCACGACGGCGTCGAGCTTCTGCGACAGCGCACGCCCGGCGTCGTCATAGGTGAAGGTGAGTACCCGCGGAGCGTCTGCGGCGTCGGGCGGGGCGACAGTGCTCGACACGGTCCGGCCGGCCTGGTCGTACGCGGTGCTGGTCCGGACTCCGTTGGCGTCGGTGTAAGCGACGATCCGGCCCAGCAGGTCGGCAGTGGTGGTGATCGTGCCGTTCTCGTCGGAAACTGCGCTGGTGAGCGGATCGCCGCCGACGGAGTACTGGTGCTTCACCGTTCGCGCCGGCGAGCTTGCCGATGCCGGGACGTGTTCCTCCAGCGGCCGGTCCCTGTCGTCGTAAGTGGTGCATGTCCACTCACCACCATCGGACTCGGCTACGGCTCGGCCGGAGGCGTCGTAGACCCGCTCGTCCACTCTGGCAGGCCCGGTCGCCGGCGCCGCCGAAGTGATCACCTTGGCAAGGCCACCCTGGTTGACCGGTGCGCTGCCTGCCACGCACGGGTTCGTGCGGGTCTCGGCGTCCCCGTAGTAGGCGTAGACGGTCTTCGCGCCCGTGGCCATCGTCTTGCTCGTTTTACGCAGGTAGCCGCTACCGGGCGTTTCATAGCCGACCGAGCCCGTGATCTTCAACCCTCCCGGATTGCCTTGCCCGGAGGTGGCGAGACCATAGACCGGGTCGAGCCCGTTCTCGTCGAACCGGGTGACACCGGACTTGTCGGGAACACTGTCGGACTCCGTCGCGGTCGTCGACGTGGTCAGCCCGTACCGCGGCTTGAGCTGGCTGCCGGGCACCGGCTCCTGCGTTCCGGCCGGTGTGGTCCAGTGCAGTTCGAGCTGGGCGGTGAGATCGAATTCGTAGTAGTCGATCCGGATTCGCCGGGCAGCGCCCGGTGTGGAGTTGCGGACGACTCCCGAGCGCCACGCGGGCGTGGTGTTGCGCCAGTCGTCGATCACGATCTGGTCGTCGACCCAGACCCGGACACCGTCATCGGCGAGGACGCGGAAGGTGTAGTCGCCTGCGGCGGGGAAGACGATGTCCCCGGTCGCGCGCAGCGAGAAATGGTCGGCGGTGATCCCGGTGGTCGGCGCGTCACTGTTCCAGTTCTTGACGAACTGTCCGGCGGGGCCAGCGATGCCGGTCGTGTATGCCTTGGGCGCTCCGGAGAGGCTGTCGTTGTCGTAGTACGCGACCGCAAGGCCGTTGATGCCTTCGTCGTATCCGGTGTGGCCGTGGGACATCGCGCAGCTGCTGTTGGGCGATTGACCGGCGAAACACGACCCTGGCGCCGGGCCGTAGGCATCCGTCGGGCGGTCGGCGTAGTCGTAGATAGTCGTACTGCGACGCCCTGCCGGGTCGGTTGTGGACAACGGCAGGTCCTTCGGGCTCCATTCCTGGGTGGACGTCTTCCCGGTAGCGTCGGTCGTCGACAGCGTCCGGTCGGCTTCGTCGTAGGTCACCTTGCTCGAGAACCCGGTCGCCGGCGTGAGACCGGCTGTGTCGGTGTACGTCGTGCGGCTCGCCGGGTCGTATCGGTAGCTGGTCGAAGGCCGCGGTTGTCCGGGAGCGGGCGCAGGCTCGGTCACGGAAGTGACCTGTGTCTTCCCGTTCTGGACCGCGTAGGCGATGGTCGTGTACGTCTCCGTGGTGTTGCGGTGGGCCGCGTCTGCGGCCACCCAATCGACCGCGAGCGGACTGCGGACACCCGTCACGAGACCGTTCGCGTCGTACAGGTAGTCGTTGTTCTCGGCTCCGGGATCTTCGATGCGGGCCAGCCGTCCCTGGGCGTACCAGAGACGGGTTTCGGTCCCGTCCCAGTAGCTGATGCGGCACAGCATCTGTGACGGCGGCAGTGCGTCGGTGCCTGCGGGTGCGGCGACTGAGCCGTAGCAGTCGTCGCCGGGCCGGTTGTAGTGCAACGTATGCACCCGCCCGGAGACCGGGTCCTTGATCTGCGTCAACCGCGACGGCGTGCCGCTGTAGATGTTCTGCAACGCGGCGGGCTTGCGCGAATCGGCCGCGGTTCCTTGGGTATCGAGCTTGCCGTCGGCGCGGAACGTGAACACGTCGCCGCCTTCGTGAAGCGTGACCCGGCCCGAGGTATCCAGGGCGAGGACACCGTCTTCGCTCTGGGGCGGGGTGTAGCCACCGGTGCTCTTCTTGGTCCAGGTGTGCTTGGCGCCCGTGGCGTCGGTCAGGACGATGTTCTGGTCGGTGACCTTGGCTTCGGTGTAGCTCGAGCCGTCTCCGTCCAAGTCCGCCGAGAGGGTCCAGCCCTGCGGCAGGACCGGCAGGTCGGAGGTGTAGAGCCAGTCGGCGGGCACGATCTGCGGAGCGACGGTGGTGTTGTCGCTGGTCCGCACGAACAGGCGCATCTTGGCCGCGCCAGTGGCCTCGGCGTTCTCGACCTTGATGGGCACGCGCTGGCCGGCGGTCAGCGCGACGTTGGTCGCCTGAGTCCAGTTGAGATCGCTGGGCGTGCCGACGTCGTAGACCTTGGCGCCGTTGATCCACACCACGGCACCGTCATCGTGCACGCCGGCGAACTGGTAGGTCCCTGCCACCGGCGCCTGGAAGAATCCCTCCCAGCGAGCGACGAACCAGTCCCCCGGCAAGGCCGGGGCGAACGGCGAATCCACGCCCCAGTCGACGTTGACCTGCGGCTCGGTCCGTACCAGCACAGGCTGCTGGGCGTCGCTGATCAGGCCGTTGTGAGACAGGTCGACGAAGTAGGAAGCTTTGAGGCCCTTGTTCTCCCGCTGCTGTGAGTTGTAGCCGAAAGTCAGGCCGGCGTTCCCACCGACGGTTTCGAACGTCGGTGTCTGCTGCGACAACGAGGCGTTGCCGTTCGCCAGGTTGACCGTGACAGGGCCGGCATCATCCGTCGGAGAGGGACCGTGGTCGCCGATCCGCTGGTCGATCTTGAAGTGACCGACCCACGTCGGCGTGATCGTAGTGGTACCGCTGTAGGTCATCGCCTGCCAGGTGTAGGCGACACCGTCCTGCAGAATCCCTGCGGGGACCGTCCAGGTCGGCGTCGGCAGGCAGCCGGACTCGACCACGACACCCGACTTGGCGTCGGCACCGGTCGCGATGCGGAAGCAGTATTTGACCGGCTCGCCATCGGGGTCGGTTACTGGCTTCACCGACAAGGTCGGGGTAAGCGAGGTCGACACAGTGCCGTCGGCCGGAGCGACCAGCGTGGTGGCGGGCGCCGGGGAACCGGTGTCGACGGTGAGGGTGGCGTTGAGGTTCTTGTAGGTCCAGGTCCCGGCGTTCTCGGCGCCGATCAGCATGAAGAAGACCGAGCCGTCGCGGGCGTTCACGCGATCGCGGATGAAGCCGGTCAGGCCTTCACCGACGAAGCTGCCGACGTCACCGACGAGCGCGCTGGTCATGTAGCCGCCGACGCCGTTGAAGTTGAACGCGGACGCGTGGTGCAGGTTCGCGTTCCAGGTCTTCAACGAGCCGACGACGCTGGTGTTGCGGGTCAGATCCATGCGGGCGCCGACGACGGTCTTGCCGAACAGCGGCGTGTAATCCACGTTGAAGACACTGCGGTTGTAGGTGTCGCCCTTGGCCTGGCTGTTGCCGATCCGCAAGCCGCAGGCGTCACAGTTCGTGCCGTCCGAACGGTACGAATGGGACTCCTTGACCCCGTAGGTGAAGGTCGGGTCCACGTAGACGGGGTAGACGCGTTTGGGGTCACGCAGCCAGTTCGCGTCGACGGCGACGGTGAGCCACCAGTCCGCTCCGGCCTGTTCGAGGGAGTAGGTGCCGCCGGTCATCGCGGGCGCGGTCTCGCCGTTGCCCGCGGAATCCCAGGTCTCGATCGGTGGCATCACGATCTTCGCCGCCCCGCCCTCATCGGCGAGAACGACCGTGCCGTTCTCCAGCTTCGGGGTCAGGCCACCAGTGTTGAGTTTGAACTTCCACGACGACCGGCCATCAGCGGGCAGGCGCTTGAGCTTGATGGTCTCCTTGACCGCACCCGGCGTGACCTCGTACTCCAGATCCGTCCCGGCCGCGACCTCCGGATACGTGACGGAATCACCCTTCACCGCGGCGGTCGATCCTGCGGCCTTGTCCATCGCGAGGCTCGCGGTGTGCCCACCCGACTCCACCTGCAGCACCGCACCGTCGTCTGCCTTCGTCGCCAGCGACGGGCTCAGCGGATGCTGATCCGCGTCGGCGCGCTTGGTAGCGGGATCGGTCGACAGAGTGGTCTGGACCGGCTGCCAGTTCCCGGCAGCGTCCTGCACGTTCAGCGGCTGGTTCGACTGCCGCACCGACCGGGTGCCATCGGGATTCTCATACTCGGTGACGAACATCGACCGCGACACCGGCTTCGACCGCTGCGGATCGAAATGACTGCCCGCACCGCCGTCAAGCCGTGATCTGGCTCCGAAATCCGCCGTGGACGGCGCCTGTGGCGTGACCGGCGCGGCGGGTTCGGACGGCAGGACACCGACCTCACGCGGATCGATCCGCTCGGCCGCCGCCGCCTTCGGTGAAGCCGAGACAGTCTCCGTGCTCCCGATCACCAGAACGGCGATCAACAGGAAAATCAGAGCTCTGATCCACCGGGTTCTTTCGATCTCACGGCGCAACAGGAACACGAAAGCCCCCTCCATCGCGACGGCGAAAGCCGTCGACGCAGTGCCGCCTCGGCCTGTCGGGGGCCGGGGCGTGATCGAGGGGATGACCCGCCCGACCGAGCCGTTCATCGTCGCGACCACACGTAGTCGTTACATCACTTCTTGAGGTGAACCTCACTCTTGCCAAGCACCGGCCGGGTGCCGTAAAGACACTGGTCACAGCCGTTCCGGAGCCGAATCGGGCAAACCGCTCAACTCTCCGGACCGAGTGCTCACCCCACCCCGGCAGGAGATCCGTGAACCACCTCGCCCCCGCCCGTCCCGCAACCGCGGACACGCTTCCACGCCCCGCGCAGGCCCGCCTGTGGCGACGAAGCGGACCGGTCGCATTGTGGCTTTTCGCGGTCGTCCCGTTCGGGCTTGCTCTGTTCACCGCCGTGCGGGCTCCGAAAATGCATGTGCTGCTCGATTACTGGCATGTACTGGCGAAAATCACCGACGATAATGGCGATCTGCTGTTCGGTCAGGTGTTCACCTATCACCTCGATCAGCCCTTCGTCCTGCCTTCGCTGATGTTCTGGGCGGACGCGGCGTGGTTCGGCGGGGACAACCGGGTCCTCACCATCCTCACGGTGCTGCTCACGGCCGGGATCGTGGCCTGCCTGTACTCGATGCTCCCGGATTCCCTTTCCACGACAACAAAAACCGTCGTCGTGGCAGGCTTTTCGTGGCTGCTGTTCACCTCGCATGCGGCGGAGCTGTGGTTGCAGGGCACCAACGGGATCAGCTGGATCCCCGCGGTCTTCTTCTGCGTGCTCGCGATCGCCTGTGCACATCGCGGCAGGAGCTGGACAGCGGGTATCTCGGCAGCGCTGGGTTGCCTCAGTTTCGGTGCGGCTCTGCCGATCTGGTTCGTTCTGGCACTGATCGCCTGGCTGCGTAAGGACTCGCGCCTGCGAGTCTTGATCCCTGGCGTGACCGGAGTTCTCGTTGTCACGGCGTGGTTCCTGACCAAACCGTCCGGTCAGCACTCGCTGGCCACGTCGGCGTTCGACCCCGACGGCAGGCTGTCCGTTCTCGCTGCGGCACTCGGCGGGCTGTGGTCGGCCGACATCGCAGTAGTCGCGGTGATCGCCGGCGGGATCACAATCGCCGCGCTGGTCTACCTTGCCCGAGAAGCAAGTCCTCGAGTCTCTGGCTGGATCGCGCTCGCCACGTACGCCATCTTGCTCGCGGGCATGCTAGCGCTGGGCCGTACGACCGATCAGGTACCCGGCGGTAACGTCGGACTCATCAGCCGGTACGCCGTCATCGGCGCACTCGCCACCAGTGCCCTACTGGCATTGGCGGCCATCAACCGTCCACAATGGCCACTACGGGAGCTGCTGATCGGCACCGCGGCGGCCGCCTTGGTCACCCACGCCATCGGCGGCGCCAAAGCAGAACGCGTCCGGCACGACTATGCCCCCTTGAGCCTCGCGGCCATCGCCCTGCGCGTGGACGCACCCACCGTCCTCGACACACTGCACATCCAACGCGCGGCCGCGCCCGCGGCGCGCTCACTCGGCGCCTACCCCTTCAACGACACCTTCACCCTTGGCTGCGGCGGACCCGAACTCGGCACCCACCTCTCGACTCCGGCCCCACTCCCCCATGGCACCGAACCAGGGAACACACGCGGCGAAACCAGCATGCCGCCGGCTGGAGACACGGTCCTCAGCGGCTGGGCCACCATTGGCGGCACGCGGGCCGACTGTGTTCTCGTCGTCGATCAGAACAATGTCGTCGTCGGTGGCGGCCTCATCGGCCTGCCGAGTTCAGCCGCCAGAACCAAGACTCCCGCACCGGAAGGAATGGCCTGGCAAGCCGTCGCACCAGCCGGCACCGCGATCGGCGGGATCATCGCTGTGAAGGCGGGCACACTCTACCGACTGCAACCACAAGAGTGATGATCACCGCGTCGGGCGACTCCAGCAAGTCGCCCCACGCAAGCGAAGAAAACCCCTTGGCCTTCGCGCTCGCCGACCACGCCGGCTGTCCATTCTCCCTCGAGCGGGCCGGGCAGGCGACGATCTTGCTGGCCGCGAGCACGACGCCGCGACCTAATACATACAGCGGTCAGTCCCGGTCGAGCATTCCGGGGCCGAAGACCTCGTAGTGGATGCGCTCGGCTGCCAGGCCGCGCTGGATCAGCCCGGCGCGGATTCCGTGCATGAACGGCAAGGGACCACACAGGTAGGCGGTGGTGTCCGGAGGAAGCGGTAGCGCGTCAACATTCATGAAACCGGGCTGCGAGCGGTCGGCGTGGGCGAGGTTGATCCGCCGCGTCGGCTGGGTGCGGGCAAGGTGATCCAGCATGGCGGCCATCGGGTTGATCCCGATACCGGCGCTGACCAGGAGCACCGGTCCGTGCCCAGTGTCGAGGGCGCACCCCATACCCGGGCATTCCTGGACACCGTGCTTCCGACAGCCCGGCAGGGTCTACGCCTTCGCCGCCGGCGCTCTCGCGCGAACAACTGAGGCTGATCCGTTGGTGGTGACGTGTCGGTGAACGTGATCGTCGGTATCCTCTGTTGTGCGGGTCTGCCGGTGCTGCCGTTGTATCGTCTGCGGCATGAACGGTTCCGTCGAGGAAACACGACGACAGCTAGTGATCGACGAGCTGCGGCCGCTTCTCAACCAGGTTTCCCTTCCTGCCGCTGATCTGCGACTGGGTGGTGGCTCGCCGGTGTCGGTGACGGGGTCCTATCTGGCTGGTCATCCTTATCTGCCCGAAGGCGTGCCGTGGCCGCGGTACAACGACGTTCCGATGTTCTGCGTCGCTCAGGTCAATTTCACCGATGTCGGGCCGTTGCCCGGCTTCCCGTCGACAGGGTTGTTCCAGTGGTTTGTCGCCGCAGACAGCCTCAATTTCGGGCTTACATATGACGAGACGGGAGGCAAGTCCGGTTTCGAGGTCCGCTGGTATTCCGATACCACTGCGCGTCCGGTGGCGCCGCCGACAGCTCCGACACCCTGGCATAAGGCTGGAGACGAGCCGGAGGTGTACGCGCCCTTCCGCCCCACCGAAGCGCGAGGTGTGACGTTCACGGTCGGCAGCGCGCTTCCGCAACTAGCCGAATTCACCCCTGACGACCAGGGGGACCTGGCACGGCTGGTCCGTGAACTGGCCAAGCTCAACGGCGAACGCGGTGACCATCCAGGAGATCTTCTGCACAACGGATGGAATTTCCACGTCCTCGGTATCGAAAGCCCGTTCCGTGAGACCTTCGTCTTCGGTAGCTCAGTGGGAGGCAGCGCCAGTTTCAGGCAGGAGGACGCGCGCAGTTATCCGAACTATCCATCGATCGGTGAGCCCGCGGGTCAAGTGCTGGTCACGATCGATCAGGACGTAGCACAGGGCTGGGGTGACAGTGGCATCGCGCATCTGTTCGGTGACCCGGCCGACCTGGCCCGAGGGGACCTGAGGTCGGTGCACTACTACTGGGACAGTTTCTGACCGCACACCATCGAGTAGCGGCTGTCCGGTGGCGCATGGTCAGGTACGCCGGGGGTCCGGCAGATGAACCACCGGACCCCCATTTCTCACGTTGTCCGGTCAGTCAGTCCGGGCACCGGCCGAGCATCGCTCGCAACGCGTCTTTTTCCTCGACCTGCATGCTCAGGCCCCACCGGAACTTGGTGTGGACCCAGTGCTTGGCGTATCCGCAGTGCGCACCCTGTCGTGGCGGTACCCAGGACGCAGGATCTTTGTCGCGCTTGTTGTTGTTGACCTCCTTGGTCACCGGCCTCAATTCCGGTCCTGCAAGATCGTTGGCGAAGTCACTGCGCCGTTCGCGGGTCCAGGTGTTGGCGCCCGAGCGCCACGCATCGGCGAGCGGCACAACATGATCGATCTGGAGTAGTTGCGGGTCGGTGACGGCAAGGCCGTCATATTCACTGAACCAGACGCCGGACGCTGGTTGGCAGCCGGCGCCGAGCCGGACTGCTCTGCCGTCACGCCGAAGCACGATCTGCCTGGTACTGCAACCATCGCTCTGCTTCCAGTGCGGGAACTGATTGGCGTCGTAGCCCTCCATCGATCCCTCAGGAATAGGGATGAAACTATCTAGTTCCAGCCGTGCTTGGGTCGTTGGGACTCCCGGCTGAGAGACTCCACTGTCGCGGTGCGCGTGATCGCTGACGCTCACCGTTCGCCAGGCAGTGAATACCATACCTGGACGATGCGTGTTCGCGACCTCGGAGTCGGCCCAGCTCAGATTATGACTCTGGAACAACAGCCACAGAGGAAAGTTCACTACGTCCGGCGAGTGATAGCTCACCAGCGGACCGTTGGAATCGAGACCAGTAACGATCATCGACCGGATCTCCTTGGTCTTGGAGTCCGGCAGTGCCAGTTGTACTACGTCGCCGAGTCCGACGTCACTCAGATACTTGATCTTTGTCACGCGACCCGACTTTCTCGCGAACGAGCTCCAGGTCTCAGCGTTCACCCATGACCAGGTAGTGGCGCCGACGCCGTTACCGTTCGTGGCATTTCCTCGGTAATACCAGTAGTTGCTGCTCTGGTGATCGCCAAGCTCACCGTCTCCGGGTTCGTACCATTGCCAGCCTCCCGCAGCCAGAGACTGGCTCACGAAGTTCGGACTGTCACCACCCACGGCAGGACCTCGATGGTCCCAGTTCCAATAGTTGCCGTTGTAGTTCCGGGCATGCGTCCGCGCGTAGGCCGCGGTCGCATCGGGGTCGAATCCGGGTGCTGGTCCGATCTTCGCCGGTACGCCGGTGTCACCCTCAAACAACGTTTCACCGAGCGCTTTGGCGACAAGATGGTACCGGGCAGGATCGAACCGCAGCGATCTCACCGCTTCGACATGATAGAAATAGCCGCCCTTCTTTCGCGTGTGTTTGGCCTGCGGGTTGATCGTCGCGCCGACGGCGGGATAATTCCTCGACGGTTTGGAGCATGCGGCGTCTCCTTCGAAAACACCCGAAGAAACACCCTTGTAGCGAACTTTCTCGGCGAAACTCCGAAGCTTCGGATGCGGCTGACAACTTCCGTTACTTAGTACAAGCTCCGGATATCCGTCGCGCGCTTCGAAACCGTGGATCTGGAGCACATGAGTTGGACTCCATGTCCCTCCTGTGACATTCGGGTGCCCGGTCGTGAAATTCGCGTGCACTTTATGAAAAAGACTTTCGTAGCTGCGCGCCATGTCCGATATTCGACTCTTGGGATACTTCACAGGATCGCGGACTTCGGTGCTGTTGTAGCGATGAGTGCCGGCCATCGCGAACATCTTCCCGTCAAGATCGATAAAAGTCTTGATACCGAAGTTGACGGACAGCTCGTCGTGAATCGGATGAGGAGCCTCAACTGCCAAGTTTGCCGGCGCCGACGTCGCGTCATAGCGCAGCACATACAGACCCCACCCGCGATTGAACGGGTTCAGCTCATAGAGAAGGAGATAATTTCGGCCCGTGGTCGTGTCTGTGATGAACTCGAGCTCATAGCCATAGTCCTCCAGCCCGCGGTCCGCTTCCAGCCTCCCCTCAGGGGTTCCACTGTTCGCGGTCTTCATCAAGGAGATGATGTTCGCGATTTCGCCAGGACTCTTGGCGTCCCACTGGTAGTCATTGGTGTTCTCAGTTGCCGGGATTCTGGCCCGATAGGCAAGGGTGACCGCCTCCAAATCCCTCGAGACGGGTTGGTTGTCGTCGGCTTCGCCTTCCTGACATGTGCCGTCCCCGGCGACGTGATATCTGCTTGGCGGCGACAGGCGGCCAGCGGTCTCGTGCTCCCAGCCAGCCAACGTCGCCCAGGTCCCCGCGCAGTCCACGATCCCGTTACTGAGATACAAGGTGGTGCCGGATACGATTTCCCGGACGGCGCAATCTTTCACCACGTCGGTAAAAGGGTACATTATCGCGCAGACCTCGATGTGCTGCCCCAGACATTTGAGCACTTGATCATCAGTCAGGCGGACCCGACCGTATATCCGCTCGAGGGCCACTACCGAATATACGGGTCGCTCCACACTGAAATCCACAGTGGCACACCCCGCGGCCACTCCGCCCTCCACGCCCGGGTTCGGATCTGCCGAATGCTTGCCATCGCGCAACGCCGCGCGGTCCCGCACCGCTGACTTATCGTTATCCGCGCTGCCAGGCAGGTATTTAGTTCCCGGAGGCGCCTCGGGGCCCTCGATATCTGCGTCTTCTTCCGGAGCTCCCACTTCCGCGTCCTCCCCCGAATTTCCAGCACCCGAGTCATCGACTGGAGTCCCCACGTCAGTATCGGGCGGCGCGGCTTCCGCGGTCGTTTCGGCTGCCGGAACGGCCGAAGCAGGCGACAATACCGGCGCCACCATAAGGAACAACACCATCAAACCAACGGCACCACATGCAACGGCACACAATAATCGACGATGAAGATTCATATAGATCATCATCCGGCTACCCGTAAATCCCACAACCGCCGAACGGCCCAGTCAACGTCACACCGAGCGGAATCGACGTTCTCGAACATGAGTACGACAGATGGTTGCATGCGAAGGGGTTGCCGACGGTCGGAATCTCGGTAGACGACGCGGGCACGCCGCAAGCAGTCTGGCGGCGACACCGATGCCAGCGATCATGTCGGTTGACGGGACTCGACATCTTCCCGTGGTCCGACTTACGACAGTGCCAGCCGTGCCCGTCTCGGGTTGTGCATGACCCGCACTGCGTGGAGGACGAGCCCTGCACAACCCGAAGTGGTCAGCGAACTCTTGGGCGAGTCCGTCCCGACCGATTGATACCCGAATGCCACCCTGTCCCCCAGGCTCCTCGGGCGCCGGTGCTGTGCCGGCGCCAACGACCACCTCCTCTCATCCGCATGTCCGGACGTGTGTACGTGGGAGATTGTTTTCATGACAGCCGGAGAGATCACAGGACGTGAGGTACTGCTCGTGACCGAACGTCTACTGCTTCGACCGTGGCGGGCGGCCGAGGCTGCCCTGCAGCGCGAGCTGTGGGTCGAACGTACTCCGCGAGTACCGCCGCAGAGGCGGATTGCTGCCGGTGGGCGTCCGACCGTTGTCGAGATCGAGGAGGCGATTCGCGCCGTCGATCGTCGTCGGCCGGGTTACGGGCGGTCGAGCGGAAGGCCGTCGGCGACGTCATCGGGCGGTCGCCCCGTCGCCGTCACCAACGGCCGCGGTGGCGCAGTGCAGGTGTGGGACCTGGCCACCGCCGAACGCATCACCACCTACAGCGGCCACACCCGACGAGTTGGGGTTGCCCCTTGGGGCCGGACGTCTTGATTCCAGACATGGGTCTGGAGGGAGGATGTCTTGGTGTCGCGTTCGTCGAAGTATCCGGAGCAGTTCCGTCGGGATGCGGTGGAGCTGGTTGGTTCGGGTGATCGTCCGTTGCGTCAGATCGCCCGTGAGTTGGGTGTCAATCATGAGACCTTGCGGTCGTGGGTGAACAAGGCCAAGGAGGAAGCGGCCGCGCCGGCGGCGGGTCCTGAGGTCACCGATGAGGTGCAGCGGTTGCGGAAGCGGGTCGCTGAGCTGGAGAAAGAGAAGGAGATCCTGCGTAAAGCGGCCACCTATTTTGCCAAAGAGATGGATCGATGATCTACCGCTGTCGGTTCATCTCCGAGCATCGCGCCGAGTTCGGTGTGAAGCGGTTGTGCCAGGTCCTGGGTGGGATCGAACGGTGTCGTGCTGATGAAGCTGGCAGGGTCACGCGCCGACGGCGAAGCGGGCTGTGACCGTTTGCGCTGCCACTCACGTAAAGTGTCTAGCGGCGCGGTCTCGGTGATATATGTAGCGAGCCGAAGACGAAACCGCATTAGCCGCACTAGCTGAACGCTTCTCAGGGGGTCAAATGGCGGTTCCTGTAACGGAACAGCGCAAGCTGTTCCAACGCTCTGGCGACATGTGCGCTTTTCCCCGTTGCAAGAAGGCGCTCACGGCGAAGCAGACAGACAGCGAACCCGTGGCGTCCTTGGGCGAGATAGCCCATATTGTGGGCGACAGTGCCAACGGCCCTCGTGGGACCTCCCTGCTCACGTCCCGCGAACGCAATCAGTACGAGAACCTGATTCTCCTCTGCAACTATCACCATCAGCTCATCGATTCGCATCCCGCCACCTGGACGGTCTCACGGCTTGAGGCGATGAAGCGGACTCATGAGGAATGGGTACGGTCTCGGCTCGGCTCGATCGATCCCGTGACGGGCACAGCCGATCGAGGTGCTCAAGCCGGAGGCGACTTCATCGAGTGGTTCATCACCGAGGCGGAACGGTGGCCCATCGTCGATTCCCCGGTCGACCGGGCTCTTCTGGGTATCCATGCCGCGTTGCCGCTCCCGTCAGGACTCCCTGAGTCGTTGTCGGCGCAGCTGCCCGAGTATGTGCGTCGCGACATGGACGCCGAACTCCATAAGGCAGTTGGCGACGCGGCGCGCCGAAGCGGCTTCGTCGTCGTAGTAGGGCCGTCGGCATCGGGCAAGACTCGATCGATTTATGAGGCTGTGCGCGCCAAACTTTCCGGCTGGCGCATGATCATCCCGCCGACGGCGGGCGACCTCGACGAGTTGCTGCTCTCTGGAATCCCGCTGGACCGATCGGTCATCTGGCTCGACGAGCTAACCCACTATCTGGATTCCGGCGCGCTGAGTCTGCGAGCCATCCGGAAGATTCTCGCGGAGCAGAGCGGTCCTCTTCTTGTCATCGGGACTATGTGGCCTGCAGATTTTGACCGTTTTTGCGTCCCGCCCGTCACGGAGCATGCGCTGGATCTGAACGCCGACGCCGCCGCGATCCTCCGCCTTGCCATCAGGTTCGATCTCGCCTCCGCCTTCACAGAGTCTGAGTACCGGCGGGCGGCAACGGTTGGCGAACAAGATCCCCGCGTCCGCGAGGCGATCGAACGCTCGGCGGACGCGGCGATTCCATCGTGCCTGGCATGCGCGCCTGAGTTGATCCGCCGCTGGGAGCGGCCCAGCGACCCGGTGGGCGCAGCCGTCATCACCGCTGCCGTCGAGGCGCGACTGTGCGGTCACCCTGCGGTCGTCCCGCCTGGTCTTCTGCGGTCGCTGGCCGCGGAGTATCTGACCAGCGCGCAGCGGGCCACGGCATCCGCCGGTTGGTTCGACTCGGCGCTCCAATGGGCGCTGCGTCCGGTGCGCGGGGACGTCGCCCCACTCGTCCCGATGGCGCGCCGCGTCGGAGAACTCGATGGCTACCAGGCAGCCGATATCCTCACGCACCGAGCGGCGCGGCGCTACGGCGAGCGTGGACAGTCCCCGGACAAGCCCTGGGGCGTCTTGGCGGCGCATGCGGATCACGAGGCGTCCATGGCGATTGGGATGTTCGCTAGTGCTTGCGGCTATCGCGATCACGCGGAAGCCGCGTGGAGCCGTCTCGCGGAGGCTGGTGACACCTCCGCCATGGCTGCCCTGGGGTTGGCACGCCACGACGACGGCGACGACGAGGGCGCAGCCACCTGGTACCACCGTGCGGTCGAGGCCGGCGACAACGAAGCGATGGCGCCCCTCGCAGCCGCGTTACAGCAGCTCGGCCGGACCGACGAGGCGAACGCCTGGATCCGTCGGGGCGCGGAGGCCGGCGTGCCGCGCGCCATGGTCGGTCTCGGTCAGATGTTGGAGGACGGCGGCGACTATCAGATGGCGCGGCACTGGTACGAAGCCGCATCGGAAGCCGGGGACAACGGCGCGGGCAAGCTCTTCCTCGGCTGCATGTTGCGCGATCAAGGAGATCTAGACGCAGCCTGTGAATGTCTGCACGAGGCAGCCGAGGCGGGCCGCGCGTTCGCAGGCGCTGATCTCCACCACATGGCAATGCCGATCGGGGCAACCGACGCCGCGATCGGGAGGTTCCGCGTAGGTCTCACGACCACGTATGCGAGCGCGGCGTTATGCCTCGGCGAGATCTACCTGTCGCAGGAGCGCTCCGACGAAGCGAAGACCTGGCTTCAGCGCGCCGCGAACCTGGGACGCCAGGACGCGATGCTGGCCCTCGGCACCTTGGTCTGGCATGAAGGCGAGCACGAACTCGCCTTGACCTGGCTCCGGCCGGCCGCGGAGGCGGGCGAAGCCGAGGCCATGCTCTACGTAGGTCTGACGCTGGATGAACTGGAGGAAAGCAGCGAAGCGGGCACATGGTTCAAGAGGGCCGCGTCGGAAGGGCATCCGCTGGCCATGGGCCGCTACGCGATCTACCTTCACGAGCACGGTGACACCGCGCAGGCGCTCGAGTGGCTGACCAAGGCACGTGAGGCAGGCGACCTAGTGGCCGACATATTCTTCGCAGCAGTGCCCGGGACAGACAGTCAGACGATCGTAACCGTGAACCCTCTGAGGCTCGGAGACCTGAACGACGCGATCAGCTGGACTCCAATGGCGCACACCTGTGGATGTGTCGCGGACTGGGGCTGGGAAGCGGAGCACGCCGACCCACTGAGCTTCATGCAGTGGTGCTCCGGGGTGGTCACCGTGGAATGTCCCTGGCACGCGGTGGCCAAATTCCCCGAGGACAGGCCGCCTCTCCTCGTCCGGAGCTCACCGGACGGCCCCGCCTTCTACGCACGGGCCGCGTCCAGCGCCGACGAGAACCTCGGGCAGCGCATCGCGTCGGGAATCCAAGAACTGCTCGCGATGGCCGAGAACGGGGACGTGGCAGGCATCCTGGCGACCATCTCGCCCGATTATCGGTCCTGGCTCGAATCCCAGCAATACGATGTGGAAGAAGAATGCTTCCGCTGGCGCCTTATGAACCTAATCCTAAACCGTTGCACATAAGGGGCGCGACCCACACCGGGACACCAAGCCCGAGAGCGAGTACGAAGACATTGCCGAACCCGAAGAGAAACGTCAACCCGACCACGGTTGCCACCATCGTGCTCACAGCCGACACAACCGGATCGCGCCGCCCCTCCAACATCATCGTTCACACCACCCGGCAATCCAGCCATCCAAGGCGGCTGGACCAGGCGACAGAACCCGGCATCTGCGAGCCCGAGAGGTCCGAAACAGTCCGACACCAGGCGACGTACCCCGACACCGCGGACACGCTGCGACCAGACGAAAAGGTCTTGTTCGACATCACTCGGCACCATCCGACACGGAGGGTCGCTGGCTCTTAACCAGCTGGTTGCCGACCCGACCTCAGCCCTGTCGGCAGAGGTAAGCCCGCTCGAAAGTCCACGTCCAGTCCGACCGTGCTGGCCTTCCGCTCACGGTCGGGATCTCCGCCGCGAACACTCATGACTCGCTCGCGCTCGAACCCCTGGTGATGGCGATCCCCGCAGTCAACTCCCAGCGCGGCCCGCGACGCCGCAAGGCCCGCCAAGCTGCACGCCGGCAATGCCTACGACCAACTCGCGCTCCGACGCACCTGCTCCAGCTTCGACCCGAGCGAAACCGCGGGGGCGAGCGCCGACTCCAGCAGGGCCGCAGTTCGAGAGCACGTCTATCTACGCGACAAGCAGGAACAGCATCTTCGACCGAGCGGTGGTCGGGAACGCCGTGCACGTCGCGGAGGCCTGCGCGAATCCGGTGCGACGTGCTACCGAATCTGGGCAAACGGCTGCTCGGCGGCTCCGCGTATCCCGGGACAAGCTGCGCCGGCTGGCGAGCGGCCGTACCGAGGCCTCGAGAAACCCGCGCTGCGCGCAACCCGCTGCGACGGCGGCCGCACGTGATGTCCCGACAAGATCGGTCCCCCGTGAGAGCTACTCGGATCGTCCGCTCAATGGTGATTCGCTGATGTCGGTGCGCTTCTAGCGTTTCCGTCGGGTCGCGCAGCCGTGCGGCCGTGGTTCTTCTGGAGGACACCATGCACACGAGTCCGATCGCAGCGGCAGATCATCAGCCTGGGCGAGCGGGGCGCATTTTGCGGTTCCCGCTCGTCTGGACGCTGGCCGGGATAGTCGGTGTCGGCGGGGTGTCGGCGCTGTCCTCGGGTGGACCGCCGGTGCTGGCGGCCGTGGGCGCGGTGGCCGCAGTCGCCGTCTACTGGGCGGTGATGCGCTACGTCGCACGGCGAAGCACACCGGAGATCGCGAAGACCCGGGCAGGCAGCCTGGCGTTCCTCGGCATCGGGCTCGGCTTCCTGTTCATCGCCGTGTCGATGCTCATAGTGATCACCGAGTTCTCGTTCACCTGGGCGCCTGGTAGCGCCGTGGTGACCGTCATGAGCATCATGGCGGTGCAACTCGGTGCGGCGGTGACCGAGGAACTACTCTTCCGCGGCCTGTTGCTGCAGGGACTGGAACGGCTGGGCGGCAGCTGGTTCGCGCTGGCGAGCACCGCGGTGCTGTTCGGTGCCATCCACCTGGCCAACCCCGGTGCCACGCTGTGGACCGGGTTCGCGATCGCCGTCGAGGCCGGTGTCCTGCTGGGCGCCACTTTCCTGTGGCTGCGCAGCATCTGGGCGGCCGTGGGTCTGCACTTCGCCTGGAACACCACCGTCGGGCTGCTCGGCCTCCCGGTCTCTGGTCACGCGTCGCCGGGTTTGCTGATCACCCGACCGATGGGCCCGGAGTTGGTGACCGGTGGCCAGTTCGGCATCGAGGGATCGATCGTCCCCGTCGTCGTGAGCCTGCTGCTCGCCGTGCCCATGCTCGTCGCCGCTCACAAACGCGGCAACCTCGTGCCCATGCGGCGGCGCTAAGCTCGCCGAATGCTTGCCGGAGCGGCATCCCGCCTCAGCACCGCACTCAGCGGGTGGCGCGACCTCCCATCGTCCACAAAAGACAGTCTATTGGCGGCGACGCTGACCGTACTGGCCTTCGCGCCGACCGTCGCCCACATCGGCCCGGAGATCGGCGATCTCCCCCGGCGGGAGACGGGCGGCATCGGTGCGGCGCTGACGCTGGCGATGTGCCTGCCGCTCGCGGTACGCACCCGCATGCCAGCCGCGTGCCTGTCGATCATCGGTACCGCGTTCGCGATCGGTCAGGTGCTGGGCTACCCGGACACGTTCGGCAAGGTGGGGATCCTCCTCGCGTTGTACGCCGCCGGCGCGCACCTGACGCGGTTCCGCCGGGCGCTTGCCGCAACGCTGACCGCGGGCTATGCGGTACTCGCGGTAGTACTGCACAATCTTGGCTCACCGCAACGGTTTCCGGACTTTCTCGCGTTCTATTTCGTCTTGGTGGTGATCTGGCTGGCCGGCACCGGCATGCGCCGATGGCGCGCGGAAGAAGCCGAACGGAGACGGCTGGCGGCCGAGGTGGCCGCGGCCACCGAACGGGCACGCATCGCCCGGGACCTGCACGACGTGGTCACCCACCACGTGACCGCGATGGTGGTCCAGGCCGACGCGGCGCAGTTCCTGCTCGACTCCGCACCGGATCGGACCGGGACAGGGCTGCGCGCCATCAGCGACACCGGACGCCGGGCGTTGACGGAACTGCGGACCCTGCTCGGCATTCTCGAGGCGACCGGCGAATCCGGGACAGCGGACCGGACACCGGCCCTGGGAAAGGTCGCCGATCTGGTCGAACAGGCCCGGCTGGCGGGTCAGCCCGTCGAGTGGACCGAGCAGGGCGAGCAACGACCGCGGTCGGTCGACGTGGAGCTGGCGACCTACCGCGTGGTGCAGGAGGCGCTCACCAACGCGCTCAAACACGCCACCGGAAACCCGACCCAGGTCCGGATCCGACACGGCAAGGACCACATCGAGGTCGAGGTGATCACCGTCGGTCCCACGGCAGGCGACACGGCCACACCATCCGGTGGCCGGGGCTTGACCGGACTGCGGGAACGTGTGCGCATGCTCGGCGGGGACCTGGTGTCCGGCGGCCTGCCCGACGACGACGGCTTCCGTGTCTGGGCCATGATTCCAGGGAGTCCCGCATGACCGAGCCGATCCGGGTACTGATCTGCGAAGACCAGGAACTGGTGCGCACCGGGTATGTCACCATCTTCTCCGCGATGCCCGATATCGAGGTCGTCGGCGAGGCGGCCGACGGTCGAGCGGCGGTGGAGGCAGCGCGGCGGTTGCGCCCCGACGTGATCGTGATGGACATCCGCATGCCCGTCCTCGACGGCATCGAGGCGACCCGCCAGCTGGCCGGCCCCGGCGTCGAAGCACCGGTGAAGGTACTGGTCGTCACCACGTTCAACGTCGACGAATACGTCTACGAAGCACTTCGCGCCGGCGCCAGCGGATTCCTCCTCAAGGACACGCCACCCGCGCAACTGGTCGACGGCGTCCGCACGATCGCCCGCGGCGAGTCCCTGCTCGCCCCCGCGGTCACCCGAAGCCTGATCGGCCACTTCGCCGAACGGCTCCGCCCCGCCGACACCTCCCGCCCGGCACGAGACACCGTCGTGCGGACACTGACCGCCCGCGAGCTGGAAGTACTCGAACACCTCGCCGCAGGCCTGTCCAACGCCGAAATCGCCGCGGAACTGGTCATCTCCTCCGAGACGGTGAAAACCTATGTATCCCGGATCCTCACGAAACTCGACCTACGGGACCGCGTTCAAGCAGTCGTCCTCGCCTACCGGATCGGCCTCATTTCCAGCACAGACTGACACCCGTCAGTCGATCGTGAAACACCGTAGACTTGCTGGGCCAATCGGGCCGGTGCCGACGTCGTGACCGACCAGCGGCGCCCTCGTCGGCGGCGGATGAGCTTATCTGCGCGGGGCACACACAGCCACGTCGTTTCGGGTCCCTTGCCAGCCCATAGTGATCAGGCCCCCGCCCCCGTGCGAGTTGTCTGTGACGATCGCGGCCCGGTATATCACTCGCCCCTTCGGTAGTGTGTGCCGCCTAGCTACGGGGAGGGGATCCCTAGCGGTGAACGGGTGGCAAATCGGCGTGACCGCCCTGGTCGGCGTTCTCGCGACCTCGGGCGCCTTCGTGGGCGCACGCCTGGGTGCCCGAGCGAACGACCGGGCGACCGAGCAGCGAGAGCGGGCAGCACGGCGCGAGGAGTGGTGGCGTCGGTTCACCTGGGCGGCAGAGCTTGCCGTGGACGATGCGCCGGTGAAGCGCGTTGCCGGACTGAAACTTCTGACCAAGCTGGCGCAGTCAGAACTCGCGCAAGCAGACGAGCTTGCCTTGCTAGACGTGTTCCAAGGGCGTGTACTTGACACGCTTTTGGACGAGTTGGCGCGCGAAACCTACGAAGGAGGAGGGTCGGCGGCGTGAATCAGCCACAACATTTCACGGAGGAACAGATCGCTGCCGCACAGCTGCGCATCGTGCTGGACGAAAGGCTCGGACGCCAGACCCCTGAAGCTGTCCGTCGCATCGCAGATTCCTCATCCAGTGGGACTCTCGGAGGCGACGGCGCCACAACCTCCGAGGGAGCCAACGTCACCTACTACAACGACCTCCCAGTGAGGGGACAGGAGTCATCGACACGACAGCAATCTGGGCAGCACCAGCGGTGGATGCCCCCTCCGCCACGCGAATCGAGTCGTACTCCTGGGGTCTACCCCCGAAATACGCCCAGGATGAAGAGACTCGACGAGGTACTGGTCGCGGCCATAGAACGCGAGCTCGGCCCCGATCATCCCGAGACCCTGGCAGCTCGGCTTGATTTGGCGATCGGAAAAGCTGATGCCGGACCGACCCGGGACGTGTTTGAAATGGTGGAGCAACTGCGCGAAGACATGCTCAGAGTCCTGGGGGAAGAGCATCCCGAGCTTGAAAGAGTGGACGCACTGTTAACCCAGATGCGAAACAGCGCCGACAGCGAACAGTAGTCATTCTTGCATGGAACGCGATGCCGCCGACCAGATCAGCACGGTCACCGACCGCGCGGCTGGTCCTGGCTTTTGGCCCGCTACCCCCTCAGATACCTCTGCGTGGCGACGCGCTGTGGAGTACTCGGCGGGATCGTCCGCTCTCGCAAACCGAACCCGACGTCGATCCATTCTCGCGGCGATCGTGAAGGCCGCCGTCGACCACGTCCGGGGGCGCCGAGCACGCCGGGTTCTTCCTCGTCGCACCCACCTCGCGGTCGAAAACCGCGACACGATACCCCCGGTCCCACTGAAGCCCCCACCGAAGCGGTTGTGACGACGAAGCAAAGAGTCTGCTACGCCACCAACCGGCTCCGCGGAGCGCTTCTTCTACTATCGGCACACCGGAGCAAACGGAGACCAGCCGCGATTAGCGCCAAGGCGAAATTGCCGCCGAAGGGCCAATATCCCCACAGGTCGGCAACGATATCGATATGGTGGGCCGGGTCGGGCTCGAACCGACGGCCAAGGGATTATGAGTCCCCTGCTCTAACCAACTGAGCTACCGGCCCCAACGGTGCCCTGACACCTCCGCGGGAGCCGTCCCCGCCCGAACAGCGGGTTTGCGAACGCACAGAAGTCCCAGTTCGCTCCAAGCTATCACAGCGTTCACCTGCCCCGATCGCCTAGGCCGATCAGCTGGTTTCCGGCGCCGGGCAAAGCCGGCTCGTCTAGGTTTCAGGGACCAGCGCCGGGCGGTTCGCCGTCCGGGCCCGTCGGGCAGGGAGGCGCTCGTGGCGAATCCGGTCGCCATCGGGCTCGGTGTCGTGGTCGTCATCGGCATCGTGTTGTCACTGAGGGCGAGCATCCGGGTACTGCGGCGAGCCGGTCTCCGGATCGACGCGATCCTGGCCGACGAGCTGGACGACCGGCCGCCGCGGTAGTCGATTGCCAGTCCAATTTGGACGGTCAACGACCCGGCGGCTCGGGTGTGGTGGGTGTGGACGCCGGCGGGAACGTCCTCGAACTGGTCGGCTGAACGATCGGTGCGCCATAGGCCGCATAGCTGAACCAGATCGCCCCGCCGACCTTCGGCGTGGTCTGGTCGAACATCGCCCGCACCTTGAACGTGGTCGCCGTGTACGAACCCTGCACCGTGTTCAGCATGTACGCGTTGAACTGTCCCGGCGTGTTCGCCGAGACGACCACCACCGCCGGGACCGCGCCCAGCGTGTGCTGCACGGTGCACATCCCGGCGCCGTCGGTCACGCACGACGTCTCCGCGGCCTGCACGCTCGGCGCCGGCGACGGGCCGACGGCGCCGGACGTCCCGGCGAACACCGTGCCCCCGGCCGCGGCGACGGCCAGCCCCGCCACGGCGAGCGCGGCCTTCTCCCTGGTCCTCATGTTCGTCCTCCCTCGCTCGGAACCCGAAGGCAAGGGTCGGCGGCCGCGCCGCGATCGTTACGCCACCCCGAGTCGCCGCAGCGCCGGTCGCCACCGGTTCCCGCCGGTCGCCAGCCCCAGTGCCACGAGGCCCGCGCAGTACTTGCTCACCGATTGCTCCCGGATCCGTAGTTTCGCCAGCGCCTCGGTGACGCTGTTGCGCTCGGACGCCGACTTCACCTCCAGCAGCACCAGGTCGTCCCCCGCCGCCAGGCTCCGCGCGCCGGAGCGCCAGATCAGCGACGTGTCGCAGGTGATCCGCGTGTCGGCGGTGACGAGGGTGGTCCGCCGGTAGTCGGTGACCAGCGCGGGAAGCAGCGGCCGGGGCGCGGGGCGGCCGTAGGCGGCGGTGAGGGCGTCGTCCAGGAACGTCAGCGCGGGCGTGGTCAGGCCGTGCGCAGCCTCGACCGGATGCGGGCGGCGGACCTTGACCGTTTCGTCGCGTCGTCCGCTGACCTTGAGTTCGCAGTAGGTGTCGGCCGAGTCGGTGTAGGTCCGCGTGCGGATCTTGAACCGGCGACGGCGATCCTGCCGGTGCGCGCGGAAGATCGCCAGATCCGGTGTGTCGAAATAGGTCGACGAGTAGCCGAACACCCGTTGCCCGCCGATTTCCAGGCAGCGGAGCGACAGCACGTCGGCGACGGCAAGGAAGTCGTTGAGCGGCAGGACGTACTTGCGGTCCGTCCGGCTCATCAGCCCGCTCGTGGCGACGACTTCGGCCAGCGACAGCGAAGGAAGCCTCTTCGCCACCGCGGCGACGGTGGCCGTACCGCGCCCGTTCACCGGTGCCCCGCCGGAGCGCCGTGGACGACGGTGGCGGTGCCCGGCCGGAACCGGACGTCGACGACGGTGACCTCGCGGACATAGTCCACTTCGGACACACTGTGCCGCACGACCGTTCCGCCGAGCCGCGCGCGCAGCTCCATCAGCATCGTCTGCTCGTCGGGATACACGGTGTCGAGCACGACCGTCCGCCGCTGCGGACCACGAGTGCGCGACGGGTGGTCGGCGACGTACATGACGGCCAGCAACAGCACGTTGAAGACGGCGATGATCCGCCAGTCCGCGGACGGCAGCCCGTTCACCAGGCCGAGCACCAGCGCGACGAAGTAGTACGCGACCTCCTGCTGGCTGATCGAATCGGATCGCAGCCGAATGATCGACAGTACCCCGAAAAGGCCGAGCCCGAGCGCGCTCGCGGTCGACACGGAAAGCAGCACGGCGACCGAAACGCAGACTCCGACGTTCAGCGCGAGATAGGCGCACGCGAGGTCACCTCGATGATGGCGACGGGCGTAGATACCGTAGGCGAGGATCACGGCGGCGACGAGGTCGACGGTGAGATGAAGCAGTGTCGTGGTCATGGAAACCACTGTGGCGCCCGAGAAAGAGACCGTCGTGAGATCGCGATGAGAACAGTCTCATCAGGACTCACCGAGCCGGTAGCCCATCCCCCGCACGGTTTCGATCCGCTCGGCGCCGATCTTCCCGCGCAGGTAACGGATGTAGACGTCCACCACGTTCGAGCCCGGATCGAAATCGAAACCCCAGACCCCGCCGAGCAGTTGCTCGCGGGACAGCACCTGGCCGCGGTTGCGCAGCAACGTCTCCAGCAGCGCGAACTCGCGGGCGGTGAGGTCCTTCTCCTCCCCCGCCACCGAAACCCGCCGTGTGCGCAGGTCGAGGGCGAGGTCCCCGGCCCGCAGCACAGCCGGCTCGGCTTCGGGATTTCCCCGTAGCCGCAACCGGATCCGCGCCAGCAGTTCCTCGAAGGCGAACGGTTTCGCGAGATAGTCGTCGGCACCGCCGGACAGCCCGGCGACCCGGTCGACGACGCTGTCTCGCGCGGTCAGGATGATCACCGGCACCGTGCGGCCCGCCGCGCGCAGCGCCCGCAGCAGATCCGAGCCGTCGAGGTCCGGGAGACCGAGATCGAGGACCACGAGGTCGTGCGCGCCGGTCAACGCCTCGGTCAGCCCTTCGGACCCGGTCTTGACCCAGCGGGTCGCGAAACCCTGCGCCCGCAGGCCTTTCTCGACGAAGGCACCGATCCTGGCGGAATCCTCCACCACGAGCACGCTGGTCACCGGTCCGCACCTTCCGCGACGGGGATCTCCATGGTGAACGTCGCTCCTTCGCCGGGCACGGTGTCGAGCAGCACCCGGCCACCGTGCGCTTCGGCGATCGCGGCGACGATCGCCAGGCCGAGCCCGGCTCCGTCGTCGCCGCTGGAATTGCTGCCGCGTTTGAACCGTTCGAAGATCCGGCTCCTCGAATCCGGCGGGACACCCTCGCCGGTGTCACGGACCCAGAGCCGCGCCGTCGTCGCCGTCACCTCGGAGCCGAGGGCGATCTCGTCGCCGGGTGCGGTGTGCCGGACCGCGTTGGAGACCAGCTGCAGCAGCGCCTGCGCGAGCCGTTGCCCGTCCGCGCGGACCTTCACCTCGGCCACCGCGTCGAGCCGCCAGACACGGTCGGCCAGCGGACGGGATTTGGCCAGGGTTTCGACGGTGAGATCGGCGAGGTCGGTCTCACCGGGCGCGAGGAAGCCGGGGTCGCCGGATTTGGCGAGCACCAGCAGATCGTCCACGATCCGTTGCATCCGCCCGAGTTCGTCGAGGACCAGCCGTCGCGTCGCCGCGTTCTCCTCGGGATCTTCGCCCATCAGCTCGATATGGCCACGGACGATCGTGATCGGCGTGCGCAGTTCGTGCCCGGCGTCGTCGATGAAGTCACGCTGCCCGGCGAAGGCGCTTTCGAGCCGGTCCAGCATCGTGTTGAAGGTGCGGCCGAGCGCGGCGACGTCATCCGAGCCCCGGACCTCGATCCGGCGGGAAAGATCGGTCTCGCCGATCTGCTCGGCGGCCAGGCGCACCTCCCGGACCGGCGCGAGGATGCGGCCGGCGACCAGCCAGCCGATCAGCCCGGCCAGTACCAGCGCCGCCCCCGACATCGCGGCCATCACGCCGACGACGTCGTTGATCTCGCCCGCGGCATGGTCGACGAACTCGACGATCACCAGCGCGCCGCGGCCCGGCGAGCCCTCGATGGTCACCGGGACGACGCCGTAGCGCGCGGATCCGACCGCGGTGGTGACCGTGCCGTACGCCGGGCTCGTGGCCCTGGAGAGTTCGGCGACGAATTTCGGGTCCGTGTCGAGGCGGACCGGCGGCTCGATCGCGCTCCGCCTCGACGCGGCACCGTCGCTGATCGAGAAGAACGTCTCGTACTTCTCGGGCAGATTCCGTTCCAAGTGGCGGCCGAGGACCGCTTCGACGGTGGCGGGCTGCCCGGCCGGACGGGCATCCGGAGACGCCAGGAAGGCTCGAAGTTTGCCGGTCTCGTGCGCGATCTCGTTGTCGAGGCGCTGGTCCAGCTGGTTGTGCAGGACGGTCCGGGTCGCCAGCAGCGAACCGGCGAGCGCGAGCAGCACGACCAGCAGGACCCACGCGAGGATCCGGGCGCGGGCGCTCATCGGCCCCGCTCAGTCGTCGAGGTCGAAGTGGTCATCGGCGTCATCAGGGTCATCATCGACGTCGTCGTCGTGCCCGGCCAGCCGGGGCGGGACGACGGCGGGCGGGGCGCCCGCCTCCCCCGGTCCGGAGACGGCCCGGCCCGCGGGGGCGACCACGGCGGGGCCGAGATCGGGCGGCGAGACCGCGGTGGCCGCGATGACGGCGAACGTGCCGGTGGCCGCCACCACGACGGCGGCGACCCCGGTCAGGACGATGATTCGGACTCGCATACCCCCAGGCTGCCCGGACCGGGTGAGCCGCCGATGAGGGCTCGATGAGAACTTTCTCATCGAGCCCTCCCGCTCATTTGAACGCCGCCGCGTTCCGCGCCGCCCATTCGGCGAACGTGCGTCCCGGCCGGCCGAGCACCTTTTCGACGTCGGGGCTGACCCGCAGTTCGTCCTCCGTGGGCGCGCCGAGGATCGAGAGCGTGGCCTCCACGACCACCGGTGGCATGAACTCCGACATCGCGGCGCGGGCCTCGTCCTCGCTCAGTTCGGTGAACCGCACCGGCTCGCCCAGCGCCTCGCCGAGGTCGGCCGCCTGCCGCCGGGGCGAGATCGGTTCGGGTCCGGTGAGCACGTAGGTCCGGCCGTGGTGGCCGGGTTCGCGCAGCACGGCCGCCGCGACGTCGGCGATGTCCGCCGGGTCGATGACGGGCAAGGCGACGTCGCCGAACGGGGCGGCGACCACCCGGTCGGCCCGGACCGACGGTGCCCATTGGAAGGCGTTCGACGCGAAACCACCCGGACGCAGCACCGTCCACTCCGGACTCGACGCCTTGACCGCCTCTTCGAACGCGGGCGCGTGCCGTCCGGACCCGACTCCTTGGGAGGACAGGAGCACGATCCCCGCTCCCCCGGCCGCCGCGACGATTTCCGCGACGTCGCCGCCCGCCGCCATGAATTCCCCCGAGGTCAGCAGGAAAATCCGATCCGCGCCGTCGAAGACCTGCTTCAATCCGTCGGACCTCGTGAGGTCGGCCTGCACTGTCCGCACGCCGTCGGGCACGTCCGCCGCCGAGATCCGGCGAGACACCGCCGTCACCTCTTCTCCCGACGTGGCAAGGGTTTCCACCAGCAGCCGTCCCACGTTCCCGGTCGCTCCGGTCACCACGATCATGGTCTCTCCTCGAATCACGTTGCGTTGACGCGACCGAAGCTACCTTCCTGGGGATAGTAGGTACCTAGAGGAAAGCATTGGATTCGTGAGCGCGATCACAACTTCGAGGACGGCAGCGGCCACTTAGGGTCGGGCCATGTCCGAAACCGCACTCGGCCCGCTTCGCGTCCTCGACTTCTCGCGGGTGCTCGCCGGCCCGTTCGCCACCATGCTGCTGGCCGACCTCGGCGCGACGGTGATCAAGGTCGAGCGGCCGGGCACGGGCGACGACACCCGCAGCTGGGGCCCGCCCTACGACGCGGCCGGGCAGGCGACGTACTTCCAGTCGGTGAACCGGAACAAGACGAGTGTGGCGCTGGACCTCGGGAATCCGGACGACCTCGCCCAGGCCCGCGCGCTCGCGCTGGAGGCCGACGTCGTGGTCGAGAACTTCCGGCCGGGCGTGATGGAGCGCCTCGGCCTCGGCCCGGAGGTGCTGCTGGCGGCGAACCCCGGCCTCGTCCTCTGCTCCGTCACGGGTTTCGGCTCGGGCGGCGGCGCCGCGCTGCCCGGTTACGACCTGCTCATCCAGGCCGTCGGCGGGCTGATGAGCATCACCGGCGACCCGGCGGGTGAACCGCAGAAGGTCGGCGTCGCGCTCGTCGACGTCCTGGCGGGGCTGTTCGCGAGCGTCGGCATCCTCGCCGCCCTGCGCCACCGCGACCGCACCGGACAGGGACAGCGCGTCGAGATCGACCTGCTGTCCAGCCTGCTCGCCGCCCTGGTCAACCAGGGCAGCGCCTACACCTCCGGCGGGACGGTCCCGGCGCGGATGGGCAACCGGCATCCCAGCATCGCCCCGTACGAACTCGTCCCCTGCGCCGATCACGAACTCGCGCTCGCCGTCGGCAACGACCGGCAGTTCGCGGCGCTGTGCGAGGTCATCGGCCTGCCGGAACTCGCGGAGGACAGCCGGTTCGCGACCAATCCGGCGCGGGTCGCGCACCGGACTGGGCTCCGCGCGCTCCTCGAAGACCATTTCGGCAAACGTCCCGCGGCCGAGTGGGCGGCGGAGCTGAGCGCGGCGGGCGTTCCCGCCGGGGAGGTCAACGACGTCGCGGGCGCGTTCGCGCTGGCCGAACGGCTCGGCCTGAACCCGACGGTCGATCTGCCGCGACCCGACGGCACCTCCGTGCGGCTGACCCGCAACCCGATCGGGCTGTCGGCGACACCCCCGCGCTACGAGACGGCGCCGCCGGAAGCCCCTGGGCAACTCACCCTTCCGCTCCCCGGCTGGAGCTGACGAGGAGCGGTCAGCGGACTGTCAGCGCTTCGTCAACGCCGGCCGTGAAGCTCCTGCCATGACGAACAAGACAGTCCTCATCTCCGGCGCCAGCATCGCCGGTCCCGCGCTCGCCTTCTGGCTCTCCCGCCAGGGCTACGCGGTCACCGTCGTCGAACGGTCGCGGGAACTCCGCAGCGGTGGCCAGGCGGTCGATTTCAAGGGCGCCACCCACCGCGCCGTCCTCGAGCAGATGGGCATCCTCGGCGAGATCGAGCGGCAGCAGACCGGCGGGCTCGACCAGACCATCGTCGATGCCGAGGGGCGGCCGCTCGCCGTCCTGCCCGGTGAGTTCACCGGCGGCGACGTCGAGATCCGGCGCGGCGATCTGGCCCGGATCCTGTACGACCGGACCTCGGCGGACTGCGAGTACGTCTTCGGCGACTCGATCACTTCGCTGACCGAGACCCCCGACGGCGTCGACGTCACCTTCGAGCGCGAAGCCCCGAGGCGGTTCGACCTCGTCTTCGGCGCCGACGGCATTCACTCGACCGTGCGACGGCTGGCGTTCGGCCCGGAAGCCGACTACGTGCAGCACCTCGGCCACTACTACGCCCTGGTCGAGACCGGCGAAACCGACGGCGGCCCGGCCGTGATGTACAACGAGCCCGGCCGCATGGCCGCCACCGGCGGACCCAAGGCGACCGCCTTCTTCGTGTTCGCCTCCCCGGAAATCAGTTACGACCGATACGACACCGGACGGCAGAAGGAGATCCTGACCACCGCGTTCGAGGGCGGTGGCTGGCGGCTGCCCGAGCTGATGGAGATGGTGCAGCGCGCGGACGACGTCTACCTGGACTCGATCGCCCGGGTGACGATGGACGGCTACTCCACCGGCCGCGTCGCGCTGCTCGGCGACGCGGCGTACGGCAACACGCTGGGCGGCTTCGGCACCGGGCTCGCCGTGGTGGCCGCGTACGTCATCGCGGGCGAACTCGCCGCGGCGGACGGTGACCACGAACTCGCCTTCCGCCGGTACGACGAGAAGTTCCGTGGTTACGCCAAGATCGCCCGCAACGCCAACGCCGGGCCGTTCCTCGCGCCGCCGACCCCGCTGCGGATCAAACTGCGCGACCAGATGTTCAAGCGCCGGTTCCTGCTGCGCGGGATGCTGTGGGTGACCGACAGGTTCGCCACCGACATCACCCTCGACGAGTACCCCGCACTCGCCCGGCAGGGCTGACCACCCGGCTTCGGCGTGCGCGATCCGCCGTGCCGTGGTCGGCTGGATCGGGTTTCCCGCGTGACGTTTCCGGGGAAGCGGTGTCTTGAAGGGTGACCACCTGTCCGGGTGGGGTGAAGGGAGCTTCGGCATGACGGCGCTGCACAGGTGCGCTCGATGACGACTTCGGCGAGAACAGAGCCGCTCGCGGCCGGCGAAACGGTGCTGGACGACGCGACGCTGGTGGCGCGCGCCCGCGACGGCGAGATCCGCGCGTACGAGCAGCTCGTCCTGCGGTTCCAGGGGCCGATGTACCGGCTGGCGCTGCGGATGCTGGGGAACAAGGGCGACGCCGAAGACGTCGTCCAGGAGGTGTTCCTCATCGCCTGGCGGCGGCTCGACCAGCTGCAGGAGGACGCGGCGTTCGTCGGCTGGCTCTACCGGATGACGACCAACCGGTGCCTGAACGTGATCCGCGCCAGGAAGCCGGTGGCCGACGTCGAGCTGGACCAGCAGGAGTCCACCGGTTCGGCGGGCCGTCCGGATCGCGCGGCCGAGACGAGCGCGCAGATGACGGCGCTCACCGGGGCGCTGGACCAGCTGACCGCCGAGCAACGGGCCTGCTGGCTGTTGCGGGAGGTCCACGGTCGCTCCTACGAGGAGATCGCGAAGGCGATCGGGGCGACCACCACCGCGGTGCGCGGACGCATCGCGCGAGCACGAGCACAGTTGGCGGAGGTGATGGCGCCATGGCGATGAACCACGCGACCCGCGACTACCTGCTGCCGTGCGGCCGTGATGTGGAACAGGTCTGGGAACGGCTCGACGAGGTCGACGCCGGCCGGGCGGACGCGCACGAACTCGACTGCCCGCACTGCCGGGCGACCCGCGAAAGCCTGCTGGTGCTGCGCGGGCTGACCAGGGAACTGGCCGACGACGACGCCGAGCCGTCGCCGGATCTCACCGGCCGCATCATGTCCGCGATCCGCGCCGAGGTGCGGCGTCGCGATCTGGTGCCGCTGGCGAGCCCGGAGCCGGGCGAGGTCCAGGTGAGCGATCAGGCGGTGGCGGCCGTGCTGCGGTTCGCTGCGGACTCCGTCGACGGCGTCCGCGCGCGGCGCTGCCGGGTCCTGCCCGCACCGGACATCGCCGACCCGCTGGCCGTGAACGTGGAGCTGAGCCTGGCGATCGCGCATGATTTCGAGGGTGACTCGCTGGACGTCGTCCGTGAGCGGGTCACCGCGGCGGCGGGTGCCAGGGTCGGCGTCCGCCTGGCCCGGCTCGATCTGGTGGTGGAGGACCTCTATGACGCGTGAGCAGGCCACGGCCCGGCAACTGGTCGAGACGGTGATCGCCCCGCCGGTGATCGCGGCGGTCGCCGCGCACGCCGCGGCCCGGGTCCCCGGCGTGGTACGCCTGGAACCCGGGCTGCGCGGGCTGGCCGGTTCGCTGACCAGGATCGCTCGGCAGCGGATCAAGGGCCTCGAACCGGCGCCCACGGAAGGGGTCCGCGCGTTCGTCGAGCACGACCCGCCGGACGTCCGGGTGGAGATCGACCTTTCGCTCTCCGGCCTGGACCAGGCCGCCGCGACCGCGCAGGCGGTGCAGCGGGCCGTGGGCAAGGCGGTCACCGAGGCGACCGGGCTCACCCCGTCCGCCGTCTCGGTGTCCATTTTGGACATCGAAATCCGTGGAGGACTGTTGTGACCGCACGTTCCGAACTGACCGCTTCGCTGCTCAGCGCCCTCCGCGAGATACCGGGGCTGCGCGCGGCCACGCCGTCGACCACGGCCGCCGCGTCGGCGGTGCCGTGGGATCTCGACGTGATGGCCGTCGACATCTCCGAGAACGTCGTCGAGATCCGCGTGGTCGCGCTGGAGGTGCCGATCCCGCCGCTCACGGAGGTCGCCGGGGCCACGTTGCGTGCTGTGCTGGCCGGAACCCCTTGGGAGAACGCGAGTCTGCGGCTCGTGGTGACCGATGTGGACGCCGCCGCGCTCGTTCCCTGAAACGCGGATCGCGGTGGCCGTGCCGTGAGGCATGGCCACCGCGATCGCGGGGTGGGGACCTAGTTCTTGTTGGTGCCCGGGGTCAGTACCTTGTCGATGACGAAGACGGTGGCGTTCTTGGTGGGGATGTTGCCGCACAGGATCTTCGCGCCGTTGACGGTCATGTTCTCGCCGGAGCCCTCGATCTTGACCGGGCCGCCCGCGGTGTTCAGGCTCTCCACGGACTTGGCGGACTCCAGGCCCTTGGCGTCGTAACGCTTGCCGACGACGTGGTACTGCAGGATCGGCGCCAGCTGGTCCGGCTTGCCGGCGAGTTCGGTGAACTTGGCCTCGCCCAAGGCTTCGAAGGCCGGGTCCGCCGGAGCGAACACGGTGATGGCCTGCTGGCTGTTGAGCGTGTCCACCAGGTTGGTGGCCTTCACCGCGGCGACCAGCTTGGTCAGCAGCGGGTTGGTCGAGGCGGCACTGGCGACCGGCTGCGGGCCCATCGAGTCCAGCGAACCCGGCGCACTGCCCTGCGGCAGCTGCGAACAGGCCGGGCCGAACACGTCGGCGTTGGTGGTGACGCCGTCACCGGAAGCGGCGCTGGACATCGGGGCCGACATCGACGAGGACGGGGCGGGCGCGGGGGCGCTGCTGGAGCTGCCGGACGAAGCGCTGTCGTTGCTGCTGCAGGCGGCCAGGGCCAGCGCGGTGACCGCGGTGAAACCGATTCCTGCGACGCGAAGCTTGCTCACGGAAAATCACTCCATTTGTTTTTCGGACTCTTACCGGGTATTCGGAACCACGGTGAAATCGGATTGCCACCCATTCGAGTGACGCCGATCACCGTGCGGTGAAACTGATGACATGCCAGCCGGTCGCCCCGTCGGGGACGGTTCCGGCGCGCGCGTCGGTCTGGGTGTAACCGGATTTGTCGACAGCCCGGACGGTGACCTGATGGCTGCCCGCCGGAACATCGAATTCGGTCCACCACATCCGCCAGGTGTTCAGCCCAACCTCACGGGAAAGCGTTGCGGGCAGCCAGCTTCCGTTCGCGCCGAGCCGGACTTCGACCCGCTCGATCCCGGTGTGCTGCGCCCAGGCGACACCCGAGACCCGGACCTTGCCGGCGGGTACTGTTTCGAAACCTTTCGGACTGTCGATCCTGGATTGCGTTTTGATCGGGGCCTGTTCACCCCAGCCGCGATCGAGCCAGTACGCGCGCCGCGCTTTCCACGTGGTGATCTCCAGGTCCTTGACCCATTTCGTCGCCGAAACGTAGCCATAGAGACCGGGGATGACCATGCGCGCGGGAAAACCGTGTTCCACCGGCAGCGGTTCCCCGTTCATCCCGATCGCGAGCATCGCGCCCCGCTCCGGATCGAGCGCGGCGACGACCGGGCTGCCCGCGGTCCAGCCGTCGACGCTGGTGGAGAAGATCTGCTCGGCACCGGGCAGGATCCCGGCCTCCCGCAGCAGGTCCCCGAGGTCCACGCCGATGAAATTCGCCGTGGACACGTACGTCCCACCAACCTCGTTGGACACGCAGGTCATGGTGATCGTGCGTTCGATCAGCGGCCGGTCGCGGATGTCGTCGTAGCTGAACCGTTTCTCCTCACGCACCATGCCGTGCAGCCGGAGACTCCAGTCCTCGGCCCGGACCTGCGGCACCGACAGCGCCGTGTCGACGCGGTAGAAGTCGCGGTTCGAGGTGAGGAACGTCGGCGTGCCGAGTTTCGCGAAATCCGCGTCGGCCGGAATGGGCGGCGCCGGCTCGGCGGGAACGAGCCGCCCGACGGCCGTCCGCGAAGACTCCGCGTCTCGCGTGCCTGCGAGGAGCTGACCTCCGGCCCCCGCCGCCCCTGCGGCCACGACGGCACCCGCTCCGGCCAGCAACACCGACCTGCGTGATGCGCCCGCGACCTCGGTCTGGGGAGTGGCCGAGGCCAGGCGATGCAGCCAGAGGAAGACGCCCACCCCGGCGATCAGGCTGGCCAGCGGCGCGAGCAGCGCGACCGGCGAGAGGTCGGGCCGCAGCGCCACGGCGAGCCCGCCCAGCAGGCCGAAGGCGGCGATCAGCACGATGCCTGGAACGGGTGACCGGCGCGAGGCGATTCCGGCCACGGCGGCGGCGAGCACCATCACCACGGCCATCCCGCCGAGCAGCACGAGCTTGTCGTAGACGCCGAACGTGCGGACCGCGAAATCCTTCAACCCGACCGGCGTCAGATCGATCGCCCCGTTGCCGACCGCGAGGTACGGCGAGGCGTTGGCGCTGATGAACCCGGCCACCAGATGGCCGGCCGCCAAGGCCGCGGCGAGGGCCACGACCCCGATGAGCGCCGCCCCGAAGAAGGGAAGGCGTGGTTGCCGAGCGGCCCGCGAAGTCTCCATGCCGGGTATTCGAGGCGGCCGGGCCCGCGGACAGGTCGCCTGGGTCGTGAGTGGCGATTCGGGTTAGAACCCGAATCGCCACTCACGACCCAGGCGACCACCCACCCGAGTTGCGCCGCTCACCCCGGCTTGCATGGTCATACACTCCTATGCATATACTTCCATCATGTCCAAGGTACTCACCTCTCTGCCTGTCGGCGAACGCGTCGGGATCGCCTTCTCCGGCGGCCTCGACACCTCGGTAGCGGTCGCGTGGATGCGCGAGAAGGGTGCAGTGCCGTGCACCTACACCGCTGACATCGGCCAATACGACGAGCCCGACATCGCGTCGGTCCCCGGCCGGGCGAAGGCCTACGGCGCCGAGATCGCGCGCGCCGTCGACTGCAAGGCCGCGCTGGTCGAGGAAGGTCTCGCGGCGCTGTCCTGCGGCGCCTTCCACATCCGCAACGGCGGCCGCACCTACTTCAACACGACCCCGCTCGGCCGCGCGGTCACCGGCACCCTGCTGGTGCGCGCGATGCTCGAGGACGACGTCCAGATCTGGGGCGACGGCTCCACCTTCAAGGGCAACGACATCGAGCGGTTCTACCGCTACGGCCTGCTCGCGAACCCGTCCCTGCGGATCTACAAGCCGTGGCTGGACGCCGCGTTCGTCAGCGAGCTCGGCGGCCGCAAGGAGATGTCCGAGTGGCTGCAGGCCCACGGCCTGCCCTACCGGGACAGCACTGAGAAGGCCTACTCCACCGACGCGAACATCTGGGGCGCGACGCACGAGGCCAAGTCGTTGGAGCACCTCGACACCGGCATCGAGATCGTGAACCCGATCATGGGCGTCCGGTTCTGGGACCCCGAGGTCGAGATCGCGGCCGAAGACGTCACGATCGGCTTCGAGCAGGGCCGCCCGGTGACGATCAACGGCAAGGAGTTCGCCACCGCGGTCGACCTGGTCCTGGAGGCCAACGCCATCGGCGGACGGCACGGGCTCGGCATGTCCGACCAGATCGAGAACCGGATCATCGAGGCCAAGAGCCGCGGTATCTACGAGGCGCCGGGCATGGCGCTGCTGCACGCGGCGTACGAGCGGCTCGTCAACGCGATCCACAACGAGGACACCCTCGCCAGCTACCACAACGAGGGCCGCCGCCTCGGCAGGCTGATGTACGAAGGCCGCTGGCTGGACCCGCAGGCGATGATGCTGCGCGAGTCGCTGCAGCGGTGGGTCGGCGCGGCCGTCACCGGCGAGGTCACCCTGCGGCTGCGTCGCGGCGAGGACTACTCGATCCTCGACACCACCGGCCCGTTCTTCAGCTACCACCCGGACAAGCTGTCCATGGAGCGCACCGAGGACTCGGCGTTCGGCCCGGTGGACCGGATCGGCCAGCTCACCATGCGGAACCTCGACATCGCGGACTCGCGCGCCAAGCTCGAGCAGTACGCCGGGCTCGGCATGGTCGGCGGCGGGCACCCGACGCTGATCGGCGCCGCGCAGGCCGCGTCTACCGGCCTGATCGGGGCGATGGACGCGGGCGGCGCGCAGGCGATCGCCTCGCGCGGCAAGGCCTCGGGCGAGGACGAACTGCTCGACCACGCCGCGATCGAATCCGGTACGGACTGACCCGAACAGACGGGACGCGAAAGCGCCGGGCGCGCGGCATCGAAGCCGTTCGCCCGGCGCTGTTTCTTTATTTGCCGCCCAGCTGGGACCGCCGCTGTCCCAGCTCGTCCACGAGCCGGGTGATCTCGACCTGCCCGATCGCTTCGGCCAGCACGGAAACCGAGGCGATGCTCTCGATCTGGTACTGAACCGGAACGCCGCCCGACGCCCGCGACCGCGCTTCCGCGTCCGCCTTCTTCTCCGCCTCGACGGCCGAGAAGACACCGCCGGCCCCGCCGTTGACGCAGCTGATCGAGCCGGAGCCGTTCATCGGCAGCGTGGCCGTGTTCCGGCAACTGCCCGCCGAGCGGCCGCCGATGGTGACGTTCGCGGTCATCGTGGCGTTGACCTGACCGGTGACCTTCCCGCCGCTCGCCGAAGCGGAACTCGAGACGTTCGCGGTCACCGTGCAGCCCGAGGCACTGCACGCGACCGTCGCCGCGCCGTCCATGTCGAACCGCACACCGGTATTGACGGCGCCGGTCAGCTTCTTGGTGTTCGACGTCAGTTCTTCGTAGACGGCGTCGGTCTCCTGCGGCGACAAGGCGTCCACATCGGAGTCACCAAGACCGGCACCCGACGGCGGCTGTGGCCGCGAACCCGCGCCGGGCAGGGAAGGCATGCCGCCGGGCATCTTCACGGAGTACCGGAGAAGCCGGTGCGGCGCTTCCTTCGACACGTACAGGTCGCCGGCGGGCGTGCTCGCCTTGAGCGCCGGGACGTCCCGGATACTCGGGCCCTCGGTGATCTCGTCCGCCCGCTCCAGCGCCTCGCGCAACCGGGTCGCGAGTTTCTCCGGGGACTCGAACTGCTGCAGGACCGGGCCGAACAGCTCGTCCTCACCGGTGATCCACCGGTCCTTGAGCTCCTCGGCCGAGTCCGTGGACGCCCCGGGCAGCATCCCGTCGGGTGCTTTGAAGAACACCTTCCCGCCGACGACGAGGATCTCGATCTTCTTGCCCTGGAAGGACATCGTGCCGGACGTCTCGCCGTACGCCGTGGTCTTGACGTCCGTCTCGATCATCCCGCCGACCGCGGAGGTGCTGTTCCGGACGGCGGGCGCCGAGGAAAGCCCGGCCAGTGCCTGCTCGAAGGGTTCACGGCCGGCGTTCGAGGGCCACAGCAACCAGGTCGTCAGACCCGCGAGGAGCACCACCACCAGCCCGGCGATCCCGGCGAACAGCGGCCACCGGGGTTTCCGGGCGGGCGGCGCCGGTACCGGTTGCGGGACCCAGCCCTGCGGCGGCGGCCACTGCGCGCCTCCGGGTGGGAATGATTGCTCCACGTCGCCCTCCATCACTGAATTCATCGAACGAACCCAAGCTAGGGAGGAAGGATGAAAACTTGATGAAACACGATCAGGTCCCCTGCCGCGCCGGGCGGACGCGGCAGGGGAAGCCGGTTCAGCCCTTGCGCGCGAACGAGATCCGGTGCAGCCCGCCCGGCGTCTCGTCGGCCAGGTACAGCTCGCCGTTCTGATCGGTGCCGAACGTGGTGGCGTCGAGCGGGAACTGGCCGATCTTGGCGCTCTCATAAGTGCCGTCGGCCTTCTTGCGGACGGCCCAGGCCGTTCCCTGGCAGAAGTCGGTGGCGAGATAGGTCCCGCCCACCAGCGAGGCGTACTTCCGGCCGCGGTAGACGTGCCCGCCGATCACCGCGCAGCCCTCCGCGCCGGAGATGTAGTGGAAGACCGGTTCGGTGTAGGTCACGCCGTCCTTGCACCGCGTCTCGTCGAAGACGACCGGCCCCTCCTTGCAGGACCAGCCGAAGTTCGCGCCGCCCTTGCCCTTGGCGAGGTGGTCGACCTCCTCGAAGCGGCCCTGGCCGACGTCGCCGATCCACAGCGAGCCGTCGGCCGGGTCGAAGGAGAACCGCCAGGGATTGCGCAGCCCGTACGACCAGATCTCCGCCCGCGCGCCCGCGACGCCGACGAACGGGTTGCCCGGCGGCACGCAGTACTTCAGCGGACGGCACGCGCGGTTGACGTCGACGCGCAGGATCTTGCCCAGCAGCGTGTCCAGCCGCTGCCCGCTGGCCAGCGGGTCGCCGCCTCCGCCGCCGTCGCCGATCCCCCAGTACAGGTAGCCGTCCGGGCCGAACGCCAGCTGGCCGCCGTTGTGGTTGGGGAACTCGGCGTGCGGCTGCGTGATCAGCTCGGTGAGCTCCCCGGTGTCGAACCGGACGCGGGACAACGTCACCGCGCTGTCGGACTTGCGGGTGTACGCGACGTAGGCGCGCCGGTCCTTGGCGATCGCGAGCCCGAGCAGTCCGCGTTCGACGTCCGCGCCGTTCACCTTGTCGCTGATGTCGAGGACCGGTTTGGCGGCGAGTCCGGTCTTGGGGTGGTAAGCCCGGACGACCCCTCGCTTCTCCACGATGAGGATCCGGCCGCTCCCGTCGTCGAGCGCCGTGATCGCGGTCGGGTTCACCAGCCCGGACGCGACCTTGGTCGCCGTGGCGGTCAGCTCGCCGAGCGGAACACCCCGCGCTTCCTGGGTCTCCGCGCTGCTCGCGGCCGGGAGCAGTGCCCCGGCCACGGTGAGCCCGGCCACCAGGGACAACCCCCGGCGGAGGTGCCGTCGCGTCATGAAGGACTCCAATCGCCAGTGAATGGTCTGGTCCAATTCAACAGCGGTCGGCGGAGCGGCGGTACCTCCATCCGCGAGGTTTTCGTTGGTTTCTTTCCCTCGAATCCCGTCATCTACCCGCCCAAGATCATTCTCTTGGCGTTCACCCTTCTTTCGGGGCAATCCGGACATCGGCCATACCCCTGAGTAGCCACATGTATGACCTCTGTATGCTCCGCTCTCGCTCGATGGGATTGTTCATCCCCCGTTCGGGCGAGCCGTTGCGGTCGGGGCCTGTGGTCGCACGCGGCGCTGGCATTCGTGGTCCGTATCCGGATGGGAGACACATGCACGGCAGGTCAGTTCTGGTTCGCGGCGGGATCGCGGTGGCCACCGCGGCCGTCGCGCTGACGATGGCCGCTCCGGCCGCCCTCGCCGACGACGGCGCGGCGCGCGGCCGGGTCGACGGTGACGCCGGCACCGGCGGTTTCAAGGTGAACTTCGAAGGCGGGAAGCACGCCGACACGGTGCTGTTCACGCTGAAGCTGTCGGACGGCAGCAAGCTCAAGATGTACTGCGTGCAGGTCGAGGTCGGCATGCGCACCGATCAGGACATGATCGAGCGCCCGTGGAACAAGTACCCGGACACCGCCTCGCCGTTCAACAAGAACAACGAGAAGATCAACTGGGTGCTGCACCACGGCTACCCGGCGGCCTCGGCGAAGGCTCTCGAAGCCACGCTGGGCAAGAGCGACGTCAAGCTCAACGGCGGCCTTTCCGTCAAGGAGGCCATCACCGCGACCCAGGCCGCGGTCTGGCACTTCAGTGACGGCAAGGACCTGAAGCGCGCGGAGCCGATTTCGGGCGCGGCCGCGGAAGACTCCGCCGACGTGCTGGCCGTCTACGACTACCTCGTCGGCAAGGACAACGTCGGCATCGGCCAGCAGCCGAAGCCGACCCTCGACATCGGCCCGGCCAAGGCCTCGGGCGCGACCGGTTCCCGGATCGGTCCGTTCAGCATCGCCACCAGCGGTGACATCACCGAGCTGACGAGCAAGCTGCCCGAGGGCGTCAAGGTCACCGACGCCGACGGCAAGGAGATCAAGGCCGCCGACGTCAAGGACGGCACCAAGGTCTACGTCGACGTCCCCAAGGACGCCAAGGACGGCAACGGCACGTTCGCGCTGAAGGTCAGCGGCCACCTCGACACCGGCCGCCTGTTCGTCAGCGAGAACTACGCGAAGGTGCCCGCCCAGTCCCTGATCGTGGCGGAGTCCGAGAAGACCTCGGTCGTCGCGAACGCGACCGCGACCTGGAAGCAGGGTGGCGCCCCCGCCACCGAGACCCCGGCGCCCACCACCCCCGGTGGCGCCGAGTCGGGTGGCGGCAACGAGCTGGCCAACACCGGTGCCTCCGCGACCATGCCGCTGGTCATCGGTGGCGCGCTCCTCGGCGCGGGTGTGCTGATGGTGCTGCTGGTGCGCCGTCGCCGTAGCGAGGCGTAAGAAGCGAACGAAGAAGCGGGGCCGGTCCATTGTGGACCGGCCCCGCTTTCGCGTTCACCGGTCGTAGTGCGTGCCCGGCGTGTGCCCGAAGGCGCGGCGGAAGACGTCGATGAACGCGCTCGTGGACGCCCAGCCGCAGGCATGCGCCACCGCGGTCACCGGAGTGTCCTCGGCCAGGAGGACCAAAGCACGGTAGAGCCGCAACTGCGTGCGCCACTGCGGGAACGTCATGCCGAGATCGGCCTTGAAGAGCCTGGCCAGCGTTCGGTCACTGGCCCCGACCAGGGCGCCGAGGGCGGCCAGTGTCCGGTTGTCGGCCGGATCGGCGCTGAGGATCTCGCACAGTGCGCGCAGCCGCGGGTCGTCCGGCGTCGGCAGGTGCAAGGGTTGCTGCGGCGAGGCGCGCAGCTGATCGAGCAGGACCGCGCGCAGCCGGCGGCGTTCCGGGGTGTCCTCGCGCGGCGGATCCGTGTACGCGCGGATGAGTTCGCGCAGGAGCGGGCCGACGGCCAGCACGCTCGGTTCGTTCAGCCGCAACGGGTTCACCGTGGCGGGCAGGCCGACCAGCCGGAGTTCGAGGTCGCCGTGCGCCTGGTGGGCGTGCACGGTCCCGGCGGGCACCCAGATCGCCCTGGTGGCCGGCGCGACCCAGGAACCCTTGTCGGTCGTGATGGCCAGGACGCCACGGGCCGCGTAGACGACTTGATGCTCGTCGTGGCGATGCGCGTCGACGATCGTGCCGGAGGCCAGGGACCGGACCTGGGTCGGCGCCGCGGGCAGGTGGCGGATTTCCGTCATCGTTTGTCATTTTATCGGAAGCGCGACACCGGTGCCCGCGACGAGCATGATGGGATGCCGAAGATCAAAGCGATCGCCCTGCTCTCGGCCGGGCACGCGTGTGTGGATGTGTATCAGGGTTCGGTCGCCGCGCTGGTGCCGTTCTTCGCGGCCGAACGCGCCTACGGATACGCGGCGGTGTCGGGAATCGTGCTCGCCGCGTCGCTGCTTTCGTCGGTGGCGCAGCCGTTGTTCGGCGCGCTGACCGACCGCTGGGCGATGCCGTGGCTGCTGCCGTCGGCCACCCTCCTCGGTGGCCTCGGGATCGGGCTCGGCGGGCTGGTCGACTCGTACGCGCTGACGCTCGCTTTCGTCGCCCTGTCGGGAATCGGCGTGGCCGCTTACCATCCCGAGGCCGCACGGGTCGCGAGGATCGCGAGCGGCGGAGGGCATACGGCCATGGGCTGGTTCTCCCTCGGCGGGAACGTCGGATTCGCCGCCGCACCCGTCCTCGTCGCCGCGGTCATGGCGCTGGGCGGGCTCCGGATGTCACCACTGCTCGTCGTTCCCGCGCTGGCGGGATCCGTGCTCTGCCTTCCCGTGCTGCGCGCCCTCACGCGGAAGGCCGGCAGCGGCGGCTCGCGATCGGACGCCACCGGCGTCGACGACTGGAGGTCGTTCGCGAAACTGTCGGCGGCGGTCGTCTTCCGCTCGATCGTGTTCGTCGGGCTGAGCACGTTCGTCTCCCTCTACGCCCAGCAGCGGACCGGCGGCGGCACGACGACGGGCACCACCGCCCTGTTCCTGCTCTATGTCGGCGGCGCCGTGGGCACCCTGCTGGGAAGCAGGCTGGCCGGACGCCGGGGCCGGGTCACCGTGATCCGGTGGTCGTATCTGGCCACCGTCGGCACGGTCGCGGGAGTCGTGTTCGTGCCGGGCCCGGCCTTCTTCGCCTTCGTCCTGCTGGCCGCGGTGAGCCTGTACATCCCGTTCTCACTCCAGATCACCCTCTCCCAGGATTACCTCCCCACGCGGGTCGGCACCGCCAGCGGCGTCACGCTCGGCCTGACGGTCAGCATCGGCGGGCTCGCGAGTCCTGTCATCGGAACGGTCGCCGACCACACCTCTCTGCAAACCGGCCTACTGCCGCTAATCGCGCTTCCCGCCTTATGCTGGTTCGCGACCCGCTCATTGACGGAGCCGGACGCGCCGACGGGCGCGCAAGAGCAGGATGCGCCCGATGGCGTGAAACTCATCGACAAGGGAATCTGAATCCAGGACGGGAAAACAGCCGTCCACTATGGACTCATGCGGATATTCGGGTGCCACAGGTCGAAACGCCCGTGCGAACGCACGTGCAAATTCGTCTGTTCGTGTATTAGTTGACACACAATTGCTCGCTTACAACCGCACAATTGGAGACACTGGCCAGCCGGACACCAAACGGGGGGACACCGCATGGATGACCTGGGACTGCGCTCGCATCAGCCGAAAACAGCCGGGAAGAGCGGTGGGGTCAGATCATGACCGCTCCGGCCGGCCTCGGAGTCCCCGCGGACCGGCCTTGGCAGATACCGGCCGCCCCCGCGGTATTCGAAGCCCGGGAACGATTCACCGCGGAACTCGACCGGCTTCGGAGCGAAGGCACGGGGCGACGGCTGATGGTGGTGAGCGGGGTGGGCGGCGTCGGCAAGACGTCACTGGCCTTGGATTGGCTCTACTGCAAAGCGGACGAGTTCCCCCAAGGAGTCCTGTACAGCGACCTCGGCGGTGCGCGCGAGCAGCCACCGGAAGCCCCTGGGGACGTCCTTCACGGATTCCTCACCGCGTTGGGAACACCGCCTGCGGAGATCCCGGCGAGCCTGGACCAGCGAGCTGCGGCGTTTCGCACGGCGACAGCCTCGCGACGGATGGCGATGTTGCTCGACGACGCGGCGTCCGTCGCGCAGGTCCGCCCTCTCCTTCCTGCCGGGCAAACGACGGTCATCGTCGTCACCAGCCGGTGGCGGCTCACCGACCTGGGTATCGACGGAGCTCAGTTCGTCGATCTCCCGCCTCTCACCGAATCCCAGGCATGGGCACTGTTCGAGCGGTACGCCGGGAGTGAACGCATTCGTTCCGACCCATCCGCCGCCACGCGGATCGTATCCTCATGCGGCGGGCTCCCACTGGCCCTCTCTGTGGTGGCGGCCCGGCTGAGAAGCCGGCCGCGGCGATCTCTCGCCCGAGAAGCCGCGGCCTACGGTCGGTGGACGTCGACGGGCGACAGGCCTGCCGACAAAGCGCTTTCGTTGAACGCGATCTTCGAAGTCGTCTACGAAGGTCTGCCACAGAGCGCGGCACGGGTGTACCTGGCGTGCGGAGTGCATCCTGGGCCGTTCCTGTCCACCGAGCCCTTGGCCGCCGCGCTCGGTCGTCCGGTCGATTCCGTCGAAGACGACGTCGACGAGTTGATCGAGGCGAATCTCCTCGCCGAGGCCGGTGAAGACCGGTTCGTCCAGCACATGGTGCTGCACAGCGACGCACGAGCGCGTGCCGCCTCCGCGCTGCCCGGCGAGGAGCGGGATCGGCTGGCCAGGTCGTTCGCCGGGTGGTACCTCGACCGCGTTCTGGCCGCCGACGAGGCGATCCATCCCCATCGGGCTCGGTACGCCACCCGTACACAACGGTCGAAGGACTTCGTCGAACGCGCCGACGGCCTCGCTTGGTGGCGGGAGCATCTGCCCGTGATCCGCGCTGTGTTCAGTGAGGCGGCCGATCACGGCTGGGACGACATCGTGTGGCAGTTCTGCGAGGCGTCGTGGGGCTATTTCCTGCACCACCGGGACTACCGGCCCTGGATCGCGATGAACGAAAGGGGTGTGCTGGCGGCTACTCGGACGAATCTGCCTTTGATCCAAGCGCGACTCAGGTCCCAGCTCGGCTTCGCGTACGCCAAGCTCGGCCGGTACGACAAGGCCGCCGAGCAGAACCTCATCGCGCTTCGTCTGGGACGGCAAGAAAACCATGGCCCGACGCAAGCGACAGCGCTCTCCCAACTGGGCAGATCGGCGCGCGGGCAAGGGGATCTCGAGGGGGCCCTCGACTATTACCGCCAAGCCGCCGATCTGCAGGAGCAGCTGGGAATCCCGCGCGGGGTGGCTTTGTGCCGGCGTCGGCAAGGCGAGGTGCTCGCCAGGCTCGGCCGGCACAGCGAAGCCATGATCGAACTGACCGCCGCCGCGACCGTAATGGCCGATATCGGCGATGTCGCCCAGCACTCGCGCTCCGTCATGGCACTTGCCGGCATACACGCCGCCGAAGGCCGGGCCGAAGACGCCATCGACCGGCTGACCGAATCACTACGGACGGTCCGTTCCCTCGATTCCCCTTACTACACCGCCGAGCTCCTGACCGCTCTCGGCCGCATCGAACTGCAGTGCGGCCGAGAGCAGGAAGGCGCCAGCCATCTCGCCGAAGCTGAGGCCCTCTACGCCGATCTGGGAGATACCCACAGCGACTCGCCTGGAGAGGACGCTCAGCCGTGAGGCCCAGTCCTCGTGTTCGCGCCGGGACCGCTTCACCGCCATCGCCACCGTGCTCGTCCGGGTTGCGATGACGTAGCCACGCGGATGGAGCACGACCGCGACAGTCGCACCTGGGTGACGGCTCAACGCGGTCTCGGCGGAAATGTGTGCCCCGCCCGCAGTTCGATCGTCGTCGACGAGAAGCACGTCACCTGCCGCCTCCCAGGCGCCTCGCCCGGCCGCCACCGCGACGACATCGCCTTCGCGGCCATTGGCTCGCAAACGAATACGGGACACACCCGGCGCAAGACCGTGTACGGCGCATACGATGCCCATTCCGTCACACCTCGATCGGCAGCGGCGCGGGCAACATCGGGACAGACGGGAAGCACTGCGGCTCCGGCAACCTCAGGAGGCGGTACATGGCCGACCGGAGGAGCCCTGCCGACCGCCCCGGGACTGAGCTGATCGCCGCACTGGCGACCGCGGACAAGCGCTCTTGACGGCGGATCGCATCGGCCTCCTGACCCCACAACGAGCCCGGTCCCAAGAGCGGAGCGTTCGCCCTGACCAGATCTGCGATGCTTCCCGGGCGCAGCCGGTCGTCCGGATCGGCCGCCAGGGTGACCGGGCGGCCGATCGCGGCGGCGTAGGCGGTGGTCGAACCGTGATCACCGATCACCCAGTCGGACGCGATCATGGTCGCCTGCCAGCCGTGATCCGGCGGGATGAGTCGAAGGCCCGCCTCGACACAGTCGGACAGCCAGGCAGTCACCTGCCTCCGTCCGTGGACGGTCCACACGTTGGGATGCAACACCGCCGCGACCGAGTACCGCGGGGAGGGAAGGGCGTCGAGAATCGCCTTGCAGAGACTCGGGACCCGGCCGAAGATCGAGTCGGTCGACCACGTCGAACTGATCGTCACCAGTCGCCGCCGCGGCCCCACTCCCAGCGCGTTCCGATAGTGCTCACGAAACCGGTCGCCGTCGATCATCCGATCCAGGCAGATGTCCCCCGCCACGACCGCGACGGGCAGCGCTTCGGGACAGAGGGAACCGAGAGACGTGCGCTCATCCTCGGTGGCCAGCGCGAGGACCGAAGGAAGGATCCGGCCGCGATAGCTCAGAAGCTCACGATCGAGACCGGTGGCGGGCAGCGTCGGGGTCCCCGCCTTACGACTGTACAGATGTGACTTCATCGTTCCCGCGCCGTGGCCGACCAGCAGGATCGGGCCACGGAGTTGCTCGAGATGGCGATGGCTGGCAGCGAGTACGAGATCGAACGTGTGCTGGACCGCCTGCTCCCACGGCATGAGCAGACCGTGCTGCGCACGAACGAATTCCTCCACCCCCGGCCACTGATCCGTGGTGTGCGGAACGGTGAACACCAACTGGACCCTGTGGTCCGACTCGAGCAGGGGCACGATGTCCAACAGGCGCGTGCCGGCCGTCATCGTCGGCACGACCACGAGCGCCGTCCGGCACCCCGCCCGGGTCACCCTCGCCTCCGCGCCCACCCCGATCGGCCCCCGGATCCACATCTCCCTGCTCATGACCATCCCCTCCCGTCGTCGAATGTGACAACGAGAGTGGCTCGCGCGCCTGACACGACCCTTTCTTCCCACGGTTGACACTCCTGACAAAGGATCACTCCTCCTCTGTTCCGCGCAGCCCACGCTGGTTCGAAACGTAAAAGAATGTGAAACTGGAGTGCGAGGCGAGGGGCGGCAGCGACACTGCCGATGGGAAGGGGGCTGCCATGGAAGTTGCCTTCGGAGTTCTCGGGCAGACTACGGTGCGAATGCACGGGAATTTGGTCGTGAATTGGGGGCGGCGGCGCGAAGAGGGCATCCTCGCGGCTCTGCTGACACGTCCCGGAAGACGTCTTTCCATCGAAAACGTAGTCGAATGGGTTTGGGACGAAGAAGAACAACGTCCGCGCGACCCGCGGGCTACGATGTACCAGTATGTGACCCGGCTTCGCCAGCTTTTCCGGAAGATGCGCGCACCTGCGACACTGGTCACCGCGAACGGCCGGTACACCCTCGACATAGATCCTTCGCTGATCGACTACGTCGCCTTTCGCGAGGCGATGAAAGCCGCCAGAGCGTTCGGCGACGGTGACGAACATCTGCGCGCGTGCGAGACCGCCACAGCGGCGGTGGGTCTGTGGCGAGAGCATCCACTGGCCGATCTCACGACCAGGCCGGCGGAAGAGTGGCGCACGTCGTTCATCCATTCGGATTGGATACCCGCGAACACTTTTCTGCTCGACGAACTGATCGCCACCGGACAATCGCTGACCGCCCTGCAGCGCTTGGACGAACTCGATCGCGACCATCCGGACGAAGTGGGCTTCGCCAAGCTCCGCCTGAAGGCGTTGAACTCCGCCGGACGCCGTGGCGAAATCACGGAGTTCTACCTGAGAAAGTACCGGGGGTTTCGCACCGACGGCGACGGCGAGGCCGCCGACGAACTCCGCGAATTCCATCAAGAACTCACAGAGCAGGTTCCGAAATCCATTCAGGTCACGCCGGCCATCGCAGACAGAAGAACTGAGCAAGTCGACGAAAGTGTCATCCCGCTCCGACGGCTGCCCCGTGATATCGATCGTCTCGTCGGACGCGAGGATGCCTTGGCGAAACTCGACTCCCTTACCTTCGACGTGTCCGGCGCTCCACTGGCGACACTGGTCTGCGTGACCGGACCGCCCGGTGTCGGCAAGACGACGACCATCGGCTACTGGGCCCACCGCGCGGCCGCGAGGTTCACCAACGGTGTGATCATGATCGATTTGCACGGATTCAGCCGGACTCCACGTCTGGAGGCCAACGACGTCGTGGATGCTCTGCTTTCCGCGCTCGATTTTCGTGTCGATCGCATCGTCAGCCCTGCGGGACGCATGGCGAAACTGGCCACACTTCTCAGCGTGCGCCCTCTGCTCGTTGTCCTGGACAACGTGGAAAACTTCGGCCACGTCCGACCACTTCTGGACGTACTGACGCCGTGTACGGTGATCCTCACGTCGCGACGGCGTCTGACTCCGCTGACGGCCTTGCACAACGTCCCTTCGATCGCGCTCGAACCGTTGTCGCCCGCCGAGTCGTGCGAGTTGCTCGCGCATCGGATGCGAAATCGCGGGCAAGATGAACCCGAAGCCCTCGAAACGCTCGCACGGTTGTGCGACTGCATCCCGCTCGTCTTGAGCATCGTGGCCGACCGCGCGGCCAGCCGGGGCGGATTGCGCCTGCGCACCCTCGCCGAACAACTGAAGGACGCGGAAACCCTTCTGACGATCGGCGACGACGGTGACGGCGACGGGTTCCACCTGCAGTCAGCTTATTCGTGGTCCTACAACCTGCTCGAGGAGACCGAACAGCGCATGTTCCGTCTGCTCGGTCTCCACCCCGGTACGGAGATGAGCCCTGCGGCACTCGCCTCGGCAGGCGCGATCAGCGTGCCGGCCGCCCGAAGGTCACTCGATGCGCTGTTTGCCGCGCATCTCATCCAGCACCCCGGCGACCTCGATCGCTACCGCATGCACGACATTCTTCATCGGTATGCCGCGACCCTCGCGGGCCGTGAAAACGACGGAGACGAACCACGAAAACGACTACTGTCGTTCTACCTGCACACGGCCTTCAACGCGCACGCGACTGTGCATCCGCACAAACCGCGGCCACCGATGATCCCGCCAGAACCCGGCACTCTGCCCTTGGATTTCGATTCTCCCGCCGCGGCACGCCAATGGTGTCTTCAGGAGAGGACGAATCTCAACGCGCTCGTCGAGGACGCCCACCGCCTGGGACTGCACGACTACGCCTGGCGTATTCCGCATGCCACCAGCGATATCTACGACCGGTACGGGTTCTACGACGACATCGTGAACGGCCTTACGATCGCAGCCCGGTCCGCTTCCGCAGCCAACGACCCGGTCGCCGAGGCAAGTACGCTTAACGATCTTGGCCAAGTCCACATGTTGATCGGAAACGACGAGACGGCGGATCACTACCTCCGGGCCGCGTACGATCTCGTCCACGAGCAGAGCGATGACTTCGGCAGACTCGCGGTCCTCCTCAACATGGCCCGGCGCCATCACCACGCCGGCCGCGCCCAAGAAGCGATCAGCCGGTATCGCGAATGCCTTGCACTGGCGCACGTCGTACGCGACCCAGGCCACCTGGGCACCGCCGAGTACCGGCTGGGGGACGCACTCGAAGTCGCGGGCGAGCACGATGCCGCAGTCGAACATTACCGGCGCGCACTGGAAATCCGTCGCGAATCCGGTGACGCGTCCGGGCAGATGGCCGTCCACACCGCCTTGGCGGGAGTACTGACACAACTCAGCCGGTACGACGAAGCCGCTCTGCACGGCAACAAGGCCTTGCTGCTGGCAGACGAGACACATCTGCTACCAGCGACAATGAAATTGTACAGTGTATTAGCGTCCCTATCGCACGCGCAACTCAAGGACCGCGAAGCGCTTCGGTACGCGGACCATGCCGTTGACCTCGCCGAACGTACCAACAACGCCACAGGGCAGGCTCGAGCACTCGCAACCCTTGGCCGCATTCTCGCCGATCGGGGGAATTCCCCTGACGCACGTGACGTTCTCGAACGCGCAGCCGGCCTCTACCGCGATCGGGGACGCCATACCAAGGCAGCCGAGCTGGAGTCGCGGCTCGCGGAGCTCGGCCAAGGAGGCACGATCGGGATCCCAGCCGCCAGGGGGCGGAGCGACGAAGACACGGTCGCGATGCTTCCACCATCCCGACAGGCCAGCCGAAAACTACACGGATAGGTGAACTCGCCCGGTCGCGTTCCGGTGGCGTGCGCCCGCCTTTCGGCTGATTGTCGCAGCTAGCGCGTGCGAGAATGCAACTTTCCGTAGAGCGCACGCTGTCAAGAGTCGGACGTAGGTACTTGCGCGAAAGCAGCCGATGGCTCTAGCTTGCAGGCATATCCGAGATGATCGATCCCCGGTCGCCTCGGATCGCAAGCCTCCCCAACCCCCGTAAGGACTGCAGTTGAACAAGTTCATGCGTTCGATGCCTGCGATGATGATGCTCTTCGTGACCATCACTACGCTGATGGTCAGCGACTGGTGGCGCACATATTGATCGACCCGCTCCTATCGTGATCACGGGCAGCAGCATCAAGAACGACCAGCGCCGGAAGGCCCACCCCCTTTGGGCCTGAGCTGGACCCCGCTCTGTAGCAACATCCTTCGGGCGACACCGAAACTCAGCCCGAATCGCTTTGCCACATCGTGAATGGTCGCCCCGTCGAGGTATGCCTGGACGAGGCCGGGTGGGGCCGACGGCGTAGTCGGCCCCACTTGCCTCAGCTCCACGCCTGCCGAGATCAGCGAGGCACGCGTCTTGTAGTAGGTCATCCCGAAACGGGCGGCGAGTTCGGCGATCGTGACGCCGTCTTCATACGCTCGCACCAGATCGGCTTCAGCCTCGTGTCCCCGGTCCTCGCCGCGGGCGCCGGAATCGCCCGCGCCCGTCATCTCAAGGCCACCACCCCGCTCTTGGTTCGGCTACCTCTCACTACAGTCGCCTTTGCGCCATCTCAAGAGCAACCCCCACTTGGTGCATTCTTGGGCCGCGACATCAAGTTCGCGACAATAGATCATGTACTCCCCTGTACATCATACGTTACCGGCTGGTAGGTTCCGGGAATCCAAATGTGACCCACTTCATGATTCAAAGGGGAGTCATGACCCGAAAGCCCGCTCGTCTGCTGGCCGTCGCGATCGCCCTCATCGTCGGTTTCGCCGCCGCGCCCGCCGCCTCCGCCGCCCCCGCCACCGACCCGTTCTACAGCTACGACGGCAGCGAACCGTTGTCTTCGTACAGCCCCGGGACCGTTTTGAAGACCCGGACGCTCAATTACCACGTCCTCGGCATTTCCACGCCGCTCAAGGTGACCCAGTTGCTCTACCGGTCCACCGACGCGCAGGGGAAGCCGTCCGCCAACGTCACCTCGGTGCTGCGCAGCCTCACCGGCGACAGCACCAAAGCCGTTTCGTACCAATCGTTCTACGATTCGCTGAATCCCGAGCACGGTCCGTCGAGGGCGATCGCCGGCGATGTCTCGCTCGGCGGCCTGATCGCCAACGCGGAGTCGCTGTTCATCGCGCCCGCGCTGCTGCTGGGCTACAACGTCGTCATCCCCGACACCGAAGGCCAGAAGGCGAACTTCGCCGCCGGGCCGGAATACGGGAAGAACACGCTCGATTCCATCCGTGCCGCGACGAGGTCGCCGGGGACGGGAATGAACGACAAGACCCGGTTCGGGCTCATCGGCTATTCGGGCGGCGCCATCGCGACCGGCTGGGCGGCCGCGCTCGCGCCGGATTACGCGCCCGAGGTCAACAAGAACCTCGTCGGTTTCACCGAAGGCGGGGTGCTCGTCAAACCGTCGCACAATCTCAAATACGTCAACGGCAGTGTCGCGTGGACCGGGGTCATCCCGATGGCGCTCATCGGCGTCTCGCGGTCTTTCGACATCGACCTCAAGCCGTACGCGAATTCGTACGGGCTCCAGGTGCTCAAGGACATGGAGAAGGCGTCGATCGTCGACGCGCTCGGCCGTTATCCCGGGCTGACGTGGGAGAAATTCGTCAAACCCGAGTACACGAACCCGAACAAGGTGCTGCCGTACGTCGAGGCCGTGAACAAGATCAACCTCGGTTCCGCGCCGACGCCGACCGTGCCCGGTTACATCGCGCAGGGCAACAACGGTGTCGTGGAGGGCACTTTCGGCAACCCGCCGGGGATCGGGACCGGTGACGGCGTGATGGTCGCCGGTGACGTGCGCTCGCTCGCCCGGCAGTACTGCGACACCGGCAACAAGTCGATCAAGTACGACCAGTACGACCTGCTGAGCCACGTCGGGGCGGCCGCCGCTTGGGCGCCGCAGGCCATCGGCTGGCTCAACGACCGGTTCGCGGGCAAGACCGCGCCGTCCAGCTGCGGGAAGATCGCGCCCGGCAACTCCCTCGCCCCGGAGGTGCCGGTCAGCTGACCGCTCGGTCCGTGAAGGCCTCCTTCCCTACTCTGAGAGTTGGGAAGGAGGCCTTCACGGATTTCGGGGACCGGTACGGTGCCGCACGTGACCGAGCACCGCAAGCTGCCGAAGGGGCCGCACAACCTCAGCCGCGACGAGGTCGCCGGAACCCAGCGGGCCCGGCTGATCGACGCGGTTCTGGAGAACACCGGCAAACGCGGCTACGTCGCCACCACCGTCGGCCACATCACCGCCACGGCGGGCGTGTCACGGACCTCGTTCTACGAGCAGTTCACCGGTAAACAGGACGCGTTCCTCGCCGCCTATCGCGAGATCACCACCGAGTTCATCACGCAGGGCGTCGCCGCGGGCGCCGAAGCCGCCACTCCGCTGGACGCCGTCGCCGTCTGCTGCGATTTCCTCGTCGACTACGTGCATCGGCGTCCTAACGCCGTCCGCGCCGCGCTGCTGGAGATCTACGCGCTCGGCGACGCGGGGCTAGAAGCACGCGAGAAGACCTTGCGCGCCGGGGAAGCCGTCTTCGACCGGACGGCGGAATGGTTGCGCGCCACCGATCCCGCGCTGCCGTCACCGCCGCCGTTCACCGCGCGGACGGTCGTCGCCGCCACCATCGAGCTGATCACGCAGGCCATCTGGATCGGCACTCCGGACGCCTACGACCAGGCACGCGAAGCCGTCCGTTACACCTGGCTGCTCGGCCTGTTCGGGCATCGAAGCGTCGAGGGCTAGCGGGCGAGGCGCCGCCGTTCGAAGTCGACGATCAGTTTCGGATACCGCCGCGGGAGCAACCGGACGAGCCGGTCGACCAGTTTCGCGTCGTTTCCGACGAGTACCCGCGGTTTCCCCGCCTCGACCCCGTCGACGATGATGCGGGCGGCCTGATCCGCCGGCATCTTCAGCAGCTTCTCGTTGTACACGCGGACGCGTTCCCGCTGTTCGGCGGTGGGCTCGATACCGCGCGCCTCGGCTTCCTTCAGCGCGGCCGAGGCGATGCCGGTCTTGACGCCGCCCGGGTGGACGACCGTGACCCGGACCGGATGCCTGCCCGCGATCATCTCCGTGCGCAACGCCTCGGTGAACCCACGGACGCCGAACTTGCTGGCGCAGTAGGCGCTGAGCGTCGGCTGGGCCATGAAACCGTTGAGGCTGGAGATGTTCACGACCTGGCCGTCACCGGATTCGATCAGATGCGGCAGGAAGGCCTTGGTGCCGTTGATGACGCCGAAGAGGTTGACCGCGAGCGTGCGGTCGTACAGTTCCCATTCGGCGTCGAGCACGGTCTGCCCGCCGCCCGCGATCCCCGCGTTGTTGTAAATCTGGTGCACCACGCCGAATTGCCCGGCGACGGCGGTCGCGTACTCCTGTACGGCCGCCCGGTCGCTGACGTCCAGTGTCGCGCCCTGTACTTCCGCGCCGAGGGCCTTGACCTCGGCGACGGTCTCGGCCAGCCCGCCTTCGTCCACATCGGACACCGCGAGCCGCGCTCCGCGCCGGGCGAGTTCGAGCGCCAGCTGACGGCCGATGCCGGAACCGGCGCCGGTGACGACGGCGACCTTCCCGCGAACGCTGCTCATCGGGTTTCTCCTGCCGGATCGAGGGCCACTTCGGCGGTGAGCTCGACGAGCCGCTCCACCAGATCCGGGGCGATGTGGTGCCCCATTCCGGGGATTTCGACGTAGCGAGCACCGCTGATGGCCTTGGCGGTCGCGCGACCACCGCTGTGGTGGACCATCCGGTCGGTGTCGCCGTGGACCACGACCGTCGGGCAGGTGATGCGGCCGAGTTCGGCGGTGCGGTCGCCGCTGGCCTGGATCGCGCCGATCTGGCGGGCGATACCGCTGCGGGCGCGCCGTCCGCCGGCGCGTTCCCACAGTCCCTCGGCCCAGGCCGTTTCGACGTCCTTGTCCAGCGGGAACGAGGCCGAACCGAGGTGACCCATCAGCGACAGGTGTCCCACCACGGATTCTTCGACCGTCCGGGCGGGCCGCCTCGCCATGCGCACCAACGTCGACTTCGCGGGCTGCCCGACGCGGCGATGTCCGGTGGTGGAGAAGATCGACGTCAGCGACAGGACGCGGCCGGGGTTCCTGGCGGCGACGGTCTGGGCGATCATGCCGCCCATCGACATGCCGACCAGATGCGTCTTCTCGATGCCCAGGTGGTCCAGCAGGCCGACGGTGTCCGCCGCCATGTCGCCCAGGTCGTACGCGCCCGGCAGTGGTTTGGCCAGCAGTTGCCGGAGTTTGCCCGGGTTCGGCGCTTTGATGCGGTCCGAACAACCCGCGTCCCGATTGTCGAACCGGATGACACGGAAGCCGCGGCGGGTGAAACCGTCGGTCATTTCCCGCGGCCACGACGTGAGGTCCAGGCCGAGGCCGGCGATCAGCACCAGCGGCACCCCGTCGGCCGGGCCGTCCTCGCGGTAGCAGAGCCGCGGGCCGCCGGGGAGGTCGGCGAAGCTGTCGGTCACGAGCCCACCGCCTCACGGACCTTGGCGCGGGAGAAGTGCAGCTCGGGATCGGTGATGTCGTCCGCACGCAGCAGTTTGATGTCCGAGTGGTAGCTCATCGAGGTCAGCCACGGCATGCGGTCGCCCTGACGCGGGAGCTGGTCGAGAGCGCGCTGCACGTATCCGGCGGCGAAGTCCAGGAACGGCTTCGTCGGCATGTCCGGATCGGCGAGGACGGGGCGGCAGACGTCGTAGCCGTGGGTGTCCATATGCGTCAGCAGGCGGCAGAAGTGCTCGCACAGCAGGCCGATTTTGAGCGTCCACGACGAGTTCGTGTACCCGATCGCGAAAGCGACGTTCGGCACGTCGGAGAGCATCATCCCCTTGTACGCGACCGTTTCCGACAGGACCACCGGCTTGCCGTCGACGCTGAACTTCGCCCCGCCGAACACCTGCAGGTTCAGGCCGGTGGCGGTGACGATGATGTCCGCCTCCAGTTCGCGCCCGGATTCGAGCAAGATCCCCTTCTCGGTGAACGTCTTGATCTTGTCGGTGACGACGTCGGCCTGACCCTTGCGGATCGCGGCGAACAGGTCGCCGCCGGGCACCGCGCACAGCCGCTGGTCCCACGGGTCGTACGGCGGGTTGAAGTGCTCGTCGACCGGATAGTCCTTGGGAAGCTGCTTCTTGTTGACGTACCGGATGAGCCCGCGGGCGGTCTTCGGGAACTTCTGGCAGAACTGCCAGACCGCGAGTCCCTTGCGGATGTTCTTGCGGCGTGTCAACGCGTACGCCCGCTCGTCGCCGAGGATCTTGCGCAGACCGTTCGCGATCTTGTCCTCGCGCGGCACCGGCATCACGTACGTCGGGGTGCGCTGCAGCATCGTCACGTGCGCCGCGGTGCCCGCCATCGCCGGGATCAGGGTGACCGCGGTGGCGCCACTGCCGATCACGACGACGCGTTTGCCCGCGTAGTCGAGGTCTTCCGGCCAGTGCTGCGGGTGCACGATCGTGCCGGCGAAGCGGTCGCGGCCTTCGAAGCGCGGGGTGAAGCCCTCGTCGTAGCGGTAGTAGCCGCCCGCGTTGAACAGCCAGCCCGCGCTGAGCCGGGTGCGCTCGCCGGTGTCGGTCCGCTCGATCTCCAGCAGCCAGCGCGCCTCGTCACTCGACCAAGCGGCCGAGAGCAGCTTGTGGTGGTAGCGGATGCTGGGCTCGATGCCGTTCTCGGCGATCGTCTCGCGCAGGTACGACAGGATCCGGGGCGCGTCGGCGATCGACTGCTTGTCCCGCCAAGGTTTGAACTCGTAGCCGAAGGTGTGGAGGTCGGAGTCGGAGCGGATACCCGGGTAGCGGAACAGGTCCCAGGTGCCGCCGGACGTGCCGCGGGCCTCCAGGATGGCGAACGTCTTGCCCGGGTTCTCGGTCTTCAGGTAGCGCGCGGCCCCGATCCCGGAAATCCCGGCACCGATGATGACCACGTCGAGGTGCTCGACGGGTGTGCTCGTCGTCATGCGGTACTCCAGCCTCGTCTCGGTTCCCTCCACGATGCGGGGCGGACGTGGAGTTGCGCTAGCACTATCTGCACCATCATGCTGCACTCATGGTGCAAAGTGCCGCATCGCCGTGGCCGACCCTGTCGCCCGAGGCCCGTGATCTCTTCCGGCGAGGCGCGGAAATCGTGCTGCATCCGCGCGCCGAATGGATCGAGGAGCTGCACGAAGCCTCCCTCGGCGGCGACAGCATGCGCGCGGTCGCCGAGGACCCCGTGCTCACCGAGGGGACCAAACGCGCGAATCTGGCGAATCTGCTGCACTGGGCGGCCGCCAACGTGCAGCATCCCGGCAAACGCGTCTCCGCCAACCTGAACCAGGAAGTGCTCGACGGCGCCCGCGACATGGTGCGCCGCGGCTTCGACTCCGGCGGCCTCGACGCCTACCGGCGGGCGCAGGGAGTGGCCTGGCGCCGGTGGATCGAGATCTGTTTCGACCTCACGTCGGATCCGGTCCTGCTCCGCGAACTGCTCGACGTCTCGTCGCTGTCCATCACCACGTTCATCGAGGACACCGTCGCCGCGGTGTCGGAACGCATGGCCGCCGAACGCACGGAACTGACCCGCGGCGCCCACGCCGAACGGCGGGCGACGGTCACGTTGCTGCTGGAAGGCGCGCCCATCAGCCGCTCGCGCGCCGAAGCCCAGCTCGGCTACCCGCTCGCCGGCCCGCATACGGCCGCGATCGTCTGGAGTGGCTCGGTCACCCCGTCGTCGCAACAGCTCGAAACCGCCGCGGAAACGCTCATGCGGGCGAGCGGCGCCTCACACCGGCTGACCGTCGTCGCGAGCGCCGCCGCGTTGTGGGTCTGGCTGCCCGGCCGGACGCCACCGCGCACGGACCGGCTCACCGAAGACCTCGCGCCGCATCCCGACGTCCGGGTCGCACTGGGGCGGCCTGGCAGCGGGATCGACGGCTTCCGCCGCAGCCACCTGGACGCCGCCGCCACCCAGCGGATGCTCGCCCGGCTCACCTCACCGCAGCAGATCGCGCGGTACCAGGACATCCAGCTGCTCGTGCTGCTCACCGGTGATCCGGCGCAGGCGGGCGAGTTCATCGCGGACACCCTCGGCGAACTCCGGCACGCCGACGCCGAGACCCGGGAGACCGTGCGGACCTACGTGCACGAACTGGGCAACACGACGCGGACTGCGGAACGGCTCTACACGCACCGCAACACCGTCGTCCGGCGGCTGGCGCGGGCCGACGAACTGCTCCCCCGGCCGTTGGCGGAGAACGCGGTGGACGTGGCCGTGGCGCTGGAAACGTTGCGGTGGCTGGGAAGCGGGGCTTGAGCCGTCACGACAACGGCAGGTCGAGGTTCCGGATCATGGCACGTTGTTCCGCCGTCAGCTCCCCCTCGACCGTGATGGTGAACGGCGGTGTTTCCTTGCGGGAGCGAAGAAAGTTGCCCCAGGCGATCCCCAGGTTCGCCAGCCCGGTCAAGGAGCCGATGGACATGCAGATGACCTCGAAGACATCGGGGTTCCGTGCCCCGGCGAGACTGAGCGTCGCGGACCGCGTCACGTCGGCGTCTTCGCGGAGCCAGCTGTAGAACTCGGTCAGCGCTTGTTCGTCGCCGGCGGCGTTGATCGTCAGCTCCATGGGGCCTCCCTCGAACGTGCTATGCCTCCCAGTCGTGGCCTCGGCCCAGGGCGTAACAGGTTTGGCGCACTCATCTCCTCGTCGTGATCCGGGTGCAACCTCTAGATTGGAGGCATGGTTTCCACCGCCGAGAAGGCCACGCGGCTGCAGGAGTTGCACGCCGCCCCCGAGCTGCTGCTCGTCGTCAACGTCTGGGACGCGATCACCGCGAAGGTCGTCGCCGAAACCCCTGGCACCCAGGCGCTCGCCACGCCGAGCCACGGTATCGCCGCCGCCCGCGGCTATCCCGACGGCGAGGTGATCCCCCGCGACGAGATGATCTCCGAGGTCGCCCTGATCGTCCGGGTGGCGGGCGATCTGCCGGTCACCGCCGACCTGGAAGCCGGCTACGGCGACCCGGGCGGCACGGTCGCCCGCGCGATCGAGGTCGGCGCGGTCGGCTGCAACCTCGAAGACCAGATGAAACCGCTGGCCGAGTCCGTCAAAGCCGTCGAGGCCGCGGTCGCCGCCGCCCAGTCCGCCGGTGTCGACTTCGTGCTCAACGCCCGCACCGACGCCTTCCTCCGTGCGGGCGACTGTGACCCCGAAGAGGTGCTGGCCGACGCGATCGCCCGTGGCCGCGCGTACCTGGACGCGGGCGCGTCGAACGTCTTCGTGCCCGGCAAGCTCGACGAGAGCCAGGTCGGCAGGCTGGTCGAGGCGCTGGGCGAGCGCAAGGTGAACCTGATCGGCGTCCCGGGTTCGATCCCGCTGGCCACCGCGCAGAAGCTCGGTGTCTCCCGCGTGTCCTACGGGCCGTTCAGCCAGAACGTCGCGCTCACCGCGCTGGCGAAGCTCACCGAGGACGTCTACGCCGGCGGCGGTCTGCCCGCCGACATGCGCAAGCTGAACTGAGCGAGCGGGAGTCCGTCGAAGTAGGGTCCCTTCCATGGTGCGCGGTGTCGGCCGGACGGAAGGGACCCTGCTGGCAGGCGCGGTGCTCGCGGCACTCGTGGTGACCGGCGTCCAGGCGAAATCCCCCGGCACGTGGCTGCTGGAAGTCGTCTGGGTGCTGATCGGGTTGCCGCTGGTGGTGGCACTGCGCAAGCGCTTTCCCTTGACCCGTTTGCTGTGCTGGCTACTGGTGTTGCACGCGTTCGTGCTGTGTTACGGCGGGCAGTACACCTACGCCGAGACGCCGGCCGGGGAGTGGTTCCAGGCCTGGATGGGCACTCAGCGGAACAACTACGACCGGTTCGCCCACTTCGTCCAGGGTTTCGTCCCCGCGATCGCCGTGCGCGAGGTGCTGCTGCGACGGACGCCACTGCGCCCCGGCGGCTGGGTCGCGTTCCTGACCGTCTGTGTCTGCCTGTCGATCGCCGCCTGCTTCGAATTCGTGGAGTGGTCCAGCGCACTCCTCGCCGGTTCGGGCGCGGACGACTTCCTGGGCACCCAAGGGGATGTCTGGGACACCCAGTGGGACATGTTCCTCTGCCTGTGCGGCGCGGTGGTGTCCTTGCTGGTCTGGCGCCGGACGCACGACCGGCAGCTCGACGGGCGATAGCCGGGCCCGGAGGCTTCAGACGCGGCAGATACGGTCGTCGTCATGAATTTGCGAGCCGCGGCGGTGCGGCGTAAACCGGTCGCCGACCTGATCACCGAAAGTGATCACGGCACGCTGAAGCGCTCCCTCGGCCTCGGGCAGCTGACCATGCTCAGCATCGGCGCGACGCTGGGCAGCGGGATCTTCGTCGTACTCGGTGAGGCGGTTCCCGTCGCCGGTCCCGCGGTCGTGCTGTCGTTCGTGCTGGCCGGTGTCACCGCGCTGTTCTCGGCGCTCTCCTACGCCGAACTGGCCGGGATGATCCCGGTGTCCGGTTCGTCCTACTCCTACGCGTACGCCACGCTCGGCGAACTGGTCGCTTGGGTCTGCGGCTGGTGTCTGGTGCTCGAGTACGGCGTCTCGGTGGCGTCGGTCGCCGTCGGCTGGGGGCAGTACCTCAACGAACTGCTGCGGCTGACGTTCGGGTTCGCCATCCCCGACGCGTTGAGCCAGCCGCCGGGGTCGGGCGGGATCGTCAACGTCCCGGCCATCGTCGTCGTGCTGCTCGCCATGTTCCTGTTGCTTTCGGGCGCGAAGGAGAGCGCGCGGGCCAACGCGATCATGGTCGTGATCAAGGTCGGCACGCTGGTGCTGTTCTGCGCGATCGCGTTCTCGGCGGTGCGGGCGGCGAATTTCACCCCGTTCCTGCCGCTCGGCCTGGCCGGGCTGAGCGCGGGTGCCGCGAAACTCTTCTTCTCCTACATCGGTTTCGACGCCGCGTCCACGGCGGGCGAGGAGGCGAAGAACCCGCAGCGCGACCTGCCTCGGGCGATCCTGCTCTCGCTCGCCATCGTCACCGTGCTGTACTGCCTGGTCGCCGTGGCCGCGGTCGGCGCGTTGCCGTGGCAGGAGTTCGACGGCCAGGAGGCCGCGCTCTCGCATGTGCTCGGCGTCGTGGCGGACAACCCGTTGTGGGCCGGGCTGCTCGCCGTCGGCGCGATCGTGGCGATCTCCAGTGTGGTGCTGACCGTCCTCTACGGACAGACGCGCATCCTGTTCTCGATGTCCCGCGACGGCCTGGTGCCCGCCGCGCTGTCCAAAGTGGACCCAAAAAGCGGCACGCCCCGGATCAACACCCTCGTGGTCTCCGGTTTCGTCGCGGCGCTGGCCGCGTTCATCCCGCTCGGAAAGCTGGCCGACGCCACCAGTATCGGCACGCTCTTCGCCTTCGGGCTGGTGAACGTCGCCGTCCTGCTGCTGCGACGGCGGCAGCCGGAGGCACCGCGCTCGTTCCGGGTGCCGTTCTCCCCCGTCACACCGGTCCTCGGGGTGCTGTGCTGCGGCTACATGATGCTCAGCCTCGACGGCGCCACCTGGATCGTCTTCGCCGGGTGGATGGCGCTCGGCCTGCTGATCTACTTCGGTTACAGCATGCGCCGATCCCGGCTGGCCGCGGAATAGCCCGTTCGCCGCCATAATTCCTAGCCTGTCCAGCCGCAGTACGGGCCGGATCATTGAAGTGACGGTGATCGATAGGGGACACTTCCGTCCGACCACGGAAAACCCTACCGTGAACCGAGGAATTCATGCGCCGAAATCGCATTACCGTGCTGACCGCGTGCCTCGTCCTGTCCCTCTCCCCATTCCCCGTGTCCGCCGCCGCGCAAGAGACGGCGGCCCCCTTCTGTTATGAAGAACCCGTCCAGCCGAAAGCCGATGTCAGTGACATAAAGGCCGGTTTCCAGTCCACGAAGTGGCTTCAAACGATCCAGGCCGTGTACAAGCGGCGCTGGCCCAGCGGCGAAGGCCTCGCGACCGCCCAGGCCAAGGACAAGTACTTCAGCCAGTTCGTGAACAAGACCAGCTTCAACGCGCTCGCCGAGTCCCTGATGGTGGCGATCCACGAAGAGACCCACATGTGGGATCTGGATCCTTCGAGAACCTCGTGGGACGTCTATGTCTCCGCCTGGATCGACGCTTCCCGCAAGGCGATGAAGGTCCCGATCCACGGCGGATTCCCGCGTCGCGAAATACTGCCGCTGATCACGGACGATCTCACGCGGTCGATGGACGACATCTACCTGCGCGACCAGCAGCAGGGGTCGTACCGGATCCAAGGGGTCATCGCGGAACTCAACGCCGGGCTCATGGGATTGCCCGCGGCGACCGTCGTCGCCGAGTACATCCAAGGAGTCGGCGCGAGCAATTCCCGCGACATCGCGGCGACGAACATGCGCTACCTCCAGCTGTACCTGCGCGTCGCCAAGACGAAGCATCCCGATTACTGGGCCAAGATCAAGGCACAGCCCGAATTACGCGAATTCGTGCTCATCGAGTTCCTTCGGACGGCCTACTGGCTGGATCAATCCGCACCCCATGCCGCCAAACTCGGCAGTGCGGACGTGGCCAAGATCGTCGCCAAGAACTACGCCCCCGAGAACATCGCGATCATCGAGGAGTTCACCGGCGCCAAGGTGAACACCGGCACGGCCAGGAACTGCACGGTCTGACGCCGTACCCGGCTCGCCGGTGACGGGGCCCGTCACCGGCGAGCCGACCCGTCACGGCACGAACACCGGCTGGTCCAGCGCCCACAGCCAGGAGCCGTCCGGCTGACGGCGGGCGACCTCGACGGTCATCTCACCGGTGGTCAGCGTGGACGCGGTGAGCGCGAGGTCCCCGCTCACCAGCGCCGGGTGCTGCCTGCCCGGCAGGAGTTCCGGCGCGGCCGCGACGAACTCCTCGTACACCTTGCGGATCTCCGCGTGCCCGGTCGCGACGTTGCCCGGCGGGAACGCCAGCACCGCGTTCGGTTCGTACAACGCCACCAGCCCTTCGACATCGCCCGCGTTGCCTCGTTCGATGAAGAACCTGCCCAGATCGTTCGGCTCGGTGGCCACAGTCCTGCTTGTCATGGGGATGAGCTTCGCAGCGAATACACGACATCCTGTGTCGTGTATTCCGTTAGAGTTTTCGCATGCGCGCCGACCGGCTGGTCTCCCTGGTCTTGCTGTTGCGTCATCGGGGCAGGCTGTCCGCGACCACGCTCGCCCGCGAACTGGAGGTCTCCACCCGCACCGTGCTGCGCGACATCGAGGCGTTGTCGGCGGCGGGTGTCCCGGTGTACGCCGAACGCGGCAGGCACGGCGGTTTCGCGCTGCTGCCCGGTTTCCAGACGGAACTCACCGGGCTGAACCACGACGAGGCGCTCGCGCTGCTGATCGCGGGTTCGCGGCGTGGCGCGCAGGCGTTCGGCCTCGGTTCCGCGCTCGCGTCGGCCATGCTCAAGGTGATCGACGCGCTGCCTGAGGGCCAGCGGGACACCGCGGCGGGCGCGGCCCGGCGCCTGCTCATCGACCCGGAGACCGATCTCCTCTCGCGCCGGGTGGCCGGCGAGGAGGTGTCCGACACCATCGTCGCCGAGGTCCGGCGCGCGGTGTTCTCCGGGCACAAGCTGCGCATTCACTACGCGGCCTCGGGTCAGGCGGCGCGGTGGCGCACGGTGGATCCGATCGGGCTGGTCACCGTCCGGGATCAGGGTTATCTGCTGGCCACGAGGGCAGGCGAGGACCGTACTTACCGGCTGTCCCGGCTACGGGCCGCCGAGGAACTCCCCGAATCCGCGGAACGACCGGAGCGCGTCGATCTGGACCGGACCTGGCAGGAACGCAGTACGAGGTTCCGGACCGGCGGGGACCAGGTCGCGGTCGAGGTGCGGGTGGATCCGGCACGGCGGGACCAGCTGGTGGGCACCGCGCTGGCCGTCCTCGCGGAGGAAACCGACGAGGACGGCACGCTGCGGCTGGAGGTGACGTTCCAGGACGCGCGGCACGCCGAATGGGCGCTGTGGAACCTCGCCGCGGACGCGGAAGCCCTTGCCCCGCCTTGGTTACGCGATTCCTTGCGGGACAGGGCGGCGGCGATCACGGCCCGCTATCCCGTGAGACAAAAGTCAAGTTGAGGCCGCAGGTCGGGACGGGATAATCCGATCATGACGAACGCCGCCCCTGGCCGGGCAGCCACGAGTTTCCGCGTGCTGCTGAAGGGTTACCGCGTCCGCGCCGACCTCACGCAGGAGGAGCTCGCCGAGGGGTCCGGGGTGAGCGTCCGCGCGATCAGCGACATGGAGCGGGGGATCGCGAAAAGCCCGCAACGCCGGACGATCGAAGCACTCGCCGCGCCGCTGTCCTTGACCGACGAAGAGCTGACCGGCCTGCAGAAGGCCGCGAGGCGGGGCCGGGCCCCCTCCCCCGGTATCCCCAAGACGCACCTGATCGGCGTGCTTCCGGCGGACGTCGACGACCTCACCGGACGCGAGAGCGATCTCGACGCGCTGCGTGCCCTTTCCGCGGATCTGTGCGACGGACGGCGCCGGGCGGGACGGGTCGCGATCCTGAGCGGACCGCCCGGGACCGGCAAGACCACCCTCGCGGTCCGCGTGGCGCACAACCTCGCCGAGGAGTTCCCCGACGGCAGGCTTTTCCTGAAGCTGCGCGGTATGTCCGCCGACCCGGCGAACCCGGCGGACGTGCTGCATTTGATCCTGCGTTCGCTGGGTGTCGACGCGGTGCGCATCCCCGCCGATCCGGAAGACCGGGCGGGCCTGTGCCGGTCACTCCTGCGGGATCGGGCCGTCCTGATCGTCTTGGACGACGCGGCCGACGAAGCCCAGGTCCGCCCGCTGCTGGTCGGCGGGCCGCGGTGTCTCACCCTGGTCACCGGCCGTCAGATGCTGGTGGGCCTGGAATGCGCGAGCAGGCTCCCTCTCGACGTCTTCAGCGAGCACGACGCCGTCTCCCTGCTGTCGGCCATCATCGGGGCGGACCGCGTCGCGCGCGAACGGCGAGCGGCACTCGAACTGGTCGAACTGTGCGGCAGGCTGCCGCTGGCGCTGCGGATCGCGGGCAATCGGCTGGCGAGCCGTCCGACGTGGCCGCTGTCGCGTCTGGTGGACCAGCTCCGCGACCGCGGCCGTCGGCTGACCACACTGACCGCCGGCGATCTCTGCGTGCGCAGCGTGTTCGAACTGTCGTACCGCCAGCTCAGCCCGAACGCCGCCGCGATGTTCCGGCGGCTGTCCCTCGTCCCGGCCGCGGATTTCCCGGTGGGTGCCGCGATGACGCTCGTCGAAGCTTCCGACGAGGACGACGCCGCCGTCTTCCTGGAGGAACTGGCCGACGCGAGCCTGCTGCAGACGTCTCAGGAGAACGGGCGATACCAGTTCCACGACCTCCTGCGGGTCTTCGCGACCGAACGGCTCGCCCGGGAGGAATCCCCCGAAGTCGCCGCAGCGGCGGAAAAGCGGCTGACGGACTGGCTGGTGCGCACCGCGACGGCGGCGGGCCGCTACTTCCACCCGACCGACGGGGTCAGCCCGCTCCCGGCCGCCACGCCGTCGTTCGGTGACCACACCGGCGCGGGCAGATGGCTCGAAGCCGAGCTGAAGAACTGGCTCGCCGCGGTCAAAAGCGTCGCCGCGCGCGGTGACCACCGGCCGGTCCTCGACCTCGCCGAGTCGATGCACTGGTATTCGGAGATCGGCGGGACCGCGAGCGTCTGGTACGACGTGTTCGGGCTCGCGGTGAACTCGGCCATCGCGCTCGGCAGCAAACGGGACGAGGCGGTGCACCGGAACTATCTGTCCTGGGTGCACGCTTCGCTGCGCGACCGGGCGGAGGAGTCGATCCGGATGGCCCGGCTGGCGTGGGACGCCGCGGTGGAGGCGGGCGACCGGCGCGAACAGGGCTGGGCGCGGGTGTACCTGACGAGCGCCCACGCCCGCGACGCCGACGCCACGACGTCACCGAAGCTCTTCGACGAGGCGGCGCGTCTGTTCGAAGAGGCCGGCTACCCGCTCGGAGTCCACGTGGCGCGGACGATGCGGGCTTCGTACTGGTACCGGAACGGCCGGTTCGCCGACGCCGCCGAGGAGTTCGACGTCTGCGTCCGCTACTTCGCGCAGGAGCACGGCGGCACCCGGACCCCGGTGGACGACACCAACTACGCGTACGTGCTGCTGCGTTCCGCGCGGAACCTGGCCGCGCTCGACGCACCCGATCGGGCGCTCACCCAATGCGAAACGGCGCTCGCCCTGTTCCGCAAGCACGGGGCGGCCATGGGCCAGGCTCGCGCGCTGCAGGAGACGGGACGGCTCCTGCGCCGTCAGGGCGACCACGCGAACGCGCACCGCCGCCTGTCCGAGGCCGAGGAGCTCTACGAACGCATCGGGCTGACACAGGCCCAGATCGAAACACTCGTCGAACGAGCGGCTCTGGCCGACGAGAGCGGCGATCCGGCGTCGGCGCGCGCGGACCGGGAACGCGCTCATGGTCTCGGCTTTGGGACGTCAGATGTCCCGAAACCCACACAGTGAGCCCTTTCAAAGGCTGCCTGACAGGTGGTGTTCCGGACGCGATACTGGCTTTCATGATTCCAGCGAACCGCCCGGACACAGTCCACTTGAGGGCGTTCACCGAGGCCGACCTCGCCTTTCTCGACCGTCTCTGCACGGATCCCGATGCGCTCGGCGAGTTCGAGTGGCCCGGATTCGGTGATCCGAGGGCACGCCGCAAGCGATGGGAGCTCGACGGGTACATCTCCGCCGAGTCCGCGTCGGTCGCGATCGCGCGGGCCGACGACACGGTTGTCGGTATCGTCACCTGGAAGCCCCGCGGCTTCCCCTTGGGTGTCACCTACGAGATCGGCGTGGGGGTGCTACCCGAGCATCGTGGACAGGGGGTGGGCACGGCGGCGCAGAAGTTGCTCGTGGACTACCTGTTCGGCCGCACGACCGCGAACAGAATCGAAGCCCTCACCAATGGCGGTAACCTCGGCGAGCAGAAAGCCCTCGAACGCCTGGGGTTCCGCCGGGAAGGGGTCATGCGCGGCAGATCCTTCTACCACGGCGAGTATGTCGATGTGCTCGTCTACGGTCTGCTCCGCTCGGAGCATTCTCCCGGAACGACATGAGCAACCTAAAGGCTCAGTGACCGACTGCGGGCATGCCGAGGGGCCCGTCGCCTGGGTGGCTGGCGGGCTCCTCGGTGGTCAGACGTGGTGCAGGGTGTTGCGGCGGGGTTGTCGGAGCGGATCTCGATACTGGGGTGGGATGAACTCCGGTAACCCATCGGCGGCCATGCGGACTTCCCAATCACCGTGGTGAATCAGCCGATGATGGAACCCGCAGAGCAACACGAGGTTCCGAAGATCCGTCGGGCCGCCGTCTGCCCAGTGGTGAATGTGGTGGGCGTGGCAGTTCTTGGGTTTCCGATGGCAGCCGGGGAAGGCGCAGCCGCCGTCGCGGATGTTGAGTGCACGTCTTTGGCCTGGGGTGACGAACCGTCTCAGGCGTCCCATATCCAGCGGTTCACCCGAGGCACCCATCACCACCGGCAGCATCAGGCAATCGCAAGCGGCCAGTCGGGCTTCGCGGGCGGTCATCGTTCCGACGAAGTCGAGACAGGCGGTCCCGAGACCGGACTTCAGTTCCTCGAGTCCGACGGTGACGTGCACCAAGGTGCGGTAGCCGCTGGTCCCCGGCTGGTCCGGGCAGGCGATGGCCAGATCGAGCAGCTCGGCCCAGGCGTCTCCCAGGCGCTCGCACTTCATCCGCAAGTCCGCCTGGCCGAACTCATCCACCGGCCGCGGCTGCGCATGTGCTTCCAGCGCGGCGGCGGTCCGGGCCCCGGTCTCGTCATCCAGCAGACCGGTGAGTTTCCAGAACCCGTCCCTGCGCCGCTCCAAGGTGATCTCGCGGCGTGGTTCCTTGGGTTCGGGGTCTTTGGGTTCCTTGCCGTCGGGGTTCAGTAAGCCCTGCAGGTTCGCTTCAGCCTTGGCGAGCTGGCGGGGACCGGCGCTCGGGGCGAGATTGGCGAGGATCTGCTCCGCACCCGCCCGATCCTCAGCCGAAATGTCGGCCGGGAGGTTTTTCAAGATCTCCAGGATCTGATCGATCCGCTCATCCCCGACCAGTCCCTGAGCGGCGACCGCGGCGGTCGCGGGCGCGACCGGCGGAACCTCCGTGCCATCCAGGGCCCGGGTGGGGTTCAGCGCGATGGCGCGCTTCACGATCGGACCCGCCTCACCCCGTGACAACCCCGCGATCTCGGCGAGCCAGCTCGCCGTACTCCCATGCCCGTACAAGTCTTTGACACCCCGAGACTCGATCTCCGCCAGGAACTGCCCCAGACAGGCGGTCGCGATCCGGATCACCTGCAAAGCGTGCTGCACGCCATGCGCAAGCTCCAGCTTGCCGGCGCGCCACAGCTCCTGCGGCAACTCGGGAAGGAAGGTCTCGGACACCCCTCCATAATAGCCGAAGAAATCGAACACATGTTCGTAATTTTAAGCAACAAGCCAACTCGTATCGACAACACTGAAGGGTGAAACAGTCGCCAACGCCGCATCACCCTGAGCGACTCGCATTTAGTCGACTAAATGCGAAGAGGTCCACGCGGTTAGTCGACTAAATGATGAATCGGCAACTCCCGGGCGCCGCACTACCGGTGTACTCCCCAAGCCCCGCAACCAACTCCGCCACATCCGGCACATCCGCGAGATGCGCCGGGTGATTCATGTACTGCTCGTACCCCTCGATGTCTTCGAGCACAGTCACGGCGCCGTAGTCGAATTAACCGCCGAAATCGGGACCGACGACGCGTGTTTTTCTTCGTCGGACACTCCAGGCTTGAGCGTGAACCGGATGCAGTGGTAAATCATCAGACGGCCTCGAAGGCGGCGACGTGGTCGCGGGCGAAATCGGTGACGTCACGCGCGGGGTGCCCGGTCAGGTCGGCGACGGACGTGTGCACTTCGGCGGCTTCGCCTCGGGCGTAGTGGGCGTAGTCCTCGATGAGGCCGTCGAGCTGCCACGGCGGGAGCAGACCGCTCAGCGCGGCGGCGAACTGGTCGGCGGACGTGTCGTGGAAGACTACGCTCCGGCCCAGAACCGCGGAAAGCGCGTGGGCGATCTCAGTGTGGGTCACGGCGCGCGGGCCGGTCAGTGTGTAGGTCCTTCCCGCGTGGCCCGGATCGGTGAGCACCACCGCGGCGGAGTCCGCGATGTCCCTGGTGTCGATCGCGCTGACGGCGGCGTCGCCGATGGGTGCGGCGATGAAGCCCTGCGCGATGGTGCGGGAGAAGGCGAGCAGCGCCTGCAGGTACAGGTTGGGGCGCAGCACGGTGTGCTCGATCCCGAGGTTTCGGACGTATTCCTCGACTTCGGCGTGCCAGCGCAGGAATCGTACCGGCGAGTCGGCGTTCGCCGCGTACTGCGAGAGCAGCACGAGCCGGTTCACGCCGGCGTCCCGGGCCAGGTCGGCGAACCGGATCTGGTGTGCTGCGGCGTCGGCCGCGGACGGGCTGTTGAGGAAGGCCGCGTCGACGCCTTTCAGTGCCGCGGCGACGGATTCCGGATCACCCAGATCGGCGACGACGGTTTCGGCGCCGGGAATGGAGCGGCCCGGGTCCCGGGTCATGGCGCGGACGGCGACTCCGCGAGCTCGAAGGGCGGGGATCAAGGCGGAGCCGACGGTTCCGGTCGCGCCGGTCACCAACACGGTGTCCATTGTGGAGTGTCCTTTCTGGTCGAGATCAACGTTCGGCGGAGGCGAGCGACACCGCGAGGGCGATGACGACGAAGGCTGCCTCGCCGAGGAAAGCGGTCGTGAACGAGATGTCGCCGTGGGTTCCGGCGGCGCCGATGGCGATTCCGGCGAGTGCGGCGAGGCCGACCGCGCCGCCCAGTTGCTGCGCGGCGTTGACCAGTCCGCTGAGCAGACCCGCTTCGCCGTCCGCGCTGTCGCGGACCGCCATCGCGGTGGCGTTGACGGCGCCCAGCCCGAGTCCGGTGCCGATCAGCAGGAACGCGCCCAGCAAGCTGACCGAGAAGCCACTGGTCGTCGGATCCCAAGCCAGCCACAGGAAACCGGCGAGCAGGACGGTGAGGGCGACCGGCAGCGCGCGGCCGGGTCCGACGCGTTTCGCCAGTATCGGCGCGAGGACACTGCCGACGATGATCATGACGGCGAGCGGGAGCTGGGTCATCCCGGTCGCCAGCGGGCTCATCCCGAGCACGTCCTGCTGGTACTGGGGCAGGAAGAAGAACAGGCTAGTCAGGGTGCCGCCGATCAGCACCATCACCAGATTCGCGGTGACCACCGGCTTCCGGCGGAACACCCCCAGCGGGACCAGTGGCCGCGCGGAACGCCGCTCGACGACCACGAACGCCGCCAGCGAAACGAGACCCGTGGCGAGCCCGGCGACCGTGCCGGGCGCGGTCCAGCCGGCGTCCGAGGCGGAGACCATGCCCAGCGCGAGACCGGAGATCCCGATGGTGATCGTGACGGCGCCCAGCGCGTCGAACCGGCCCGGCCCGCCGGGCACCGGCGCCACCGCGCGCCACACGACGAACGCGCCGAGGCCACCGAACGGCACCGGCGTCACGAACACCGCCTGCCAGCCGAGCAGTTCGGTCAGCGTTCCGCCGAGGAAGACTCCGGCGAGGCTGCCCGCCCCCGCGACCGCGCCCCAGATCCCCATCGCCCGGGTGCGTTCCGCGGGCGACGGGTAGAGGCCGAGCACGAGCGACAGCGCGGCGGGCATCAGGACCGCGGCCCCGACCCCCTGCCCGATCCGCCCGGCGATCAGCATCCCGCCGCCGGTGGCCAGCGCGCAGAAGGCGGTCGCCGCGAGATAGCCCGTCATTCCGGCCAGGAACACCTTCCTGGCCCCGAGCACGTCGGCGAGACGGCCGCCGAGCAGCAGCAGACCGGCGACGGTCACCAGGTAGCTGTCCACCACCACGGTGAGTTCGGCGGCGCTGAGCCCCAGGCCCTGCCGGATCCTGGATCCGGCCAGGTTGACCATCGCGGCATCGAGGATGACCAGGAACATGGCGCTCGCCAAACCGGCCATCGCCATCCCGCGCGAGATCCGTTTCGTCTCTCGTACTGTCATGCCGCAACGATCGCGCGGGACCGCCTCCGCTCGCGTCGGCGACAATCACCTACTTCATCTCGCTAGGGTTCGGACCATGCCCACGACGTCCTCCCGTCAGCTCGTCGGCAGGCGCGACGAGATCGATCGCCTCCTCGCCCTGGTCCGAGCGGCAGGCCGGGGCGAAGGCGGGGTACTCGTCCTCCGTGGTGAGCCCGGCATCGGCAAGAGCGCGCTGCTCGACCACCTCGGGCAGGCGATGGCCGGGGAATTCCAGCTCATCCGCGCGTCCGGGTCGGAGTTCGAGGGCGAACTGCCGTTCGCGGCATTGCATCAGCTGTGCGTTCCGGCGCTGGCGCATCTCGACACGCTGTCGGCGCCGTACCGAGAGTCCCTCCTCGTCGCCTTCGGGCTGGCCGACGGCGCGCCGGACCCGTTCCGGGTCGGCCTCGCCGCGCTCGAACTGCTGTCGACGGCCGCCGGGACGCGGCCGATGCTGTGCCTGGTCGACGACGCGCATTGGCTGGACACCGCGTCGGCGAGGGCGTTGACGTTCCTGGCGAGGCGGATCGCGGCCGAGCCGATCGCGATGGTGTTCGCCGCCCGCGACCGGGAGGCGGTCCGCGGCCTGGACGAGCTGCCCGGCCTGACGGTCGGCGGCCTGACCGACGCGCACGCGCGCGCCTTGCTGGCCGAGGAGAAGACCGTGACGCTGGATGAGCGGGTGCGTGACCGCCTGCTCGCCGAGGCCCGCGGCAACCCGCTCGCCCTGATCGAACTGCCGAAAGCGGGTGGCTTCGCGCCGCCGGAGCCGTCGCCGGTCGCGAACCGGATCGAACGCAGTTTCCTGGCCAGGATGGCGGAGCTGCCCGTGGACGCGCGGAGGCTGTTGATCCTCGCGAGCGCCGATCCCACCGGCGATCCCGGTCTGCTGTGGGCGGCCGCGGGACGGCTGGACATCGACGTGCCCGCCGCGAGCGCCGCCGCCGAGGCGTCCGGGCTGATCCGGTTCGACACGCGGGCGCGCTTCTGTCATCCGCTGGCGCGGTCCGCCGCGTACCGCGCGGCCGAGCCGGAGCAGCGCCATACCGCGCATCGGGCGCTGGCCGAGGTCACCGACGCGGAAACCGCCGGGGACCGGCGGGCCTGGCACCGTGCCCAGGCCACCACCGGACCGGACGAGGAGGTCGCGGCGGAGCTGGAGCTGTCGGCGTCGCGGGCGCAGGCGCGCGGTGGTGTGGCGGCCGCCGCCGCGTTTCTCGAACGGGCGGCGGCGCTTTCGCTCGATCCCGCCAAGCAGACGGAGCGCACCCTCGCGGCCGCGCGGACGACGCTCGAAGCGGGCGGGACGGAGGCGGCGGCGGATCTGCTGGCCAGCGTCGACACGGAGACCTTGGACGTGCCGCAGCACGCGTCCGTCGACCTGCTGCGCGGGCGGATCGCGTTCGTCCAAGGCGCGGAGGGGGCCGTGCGGGGGCCGGAGCTCATCTTGCGGGCGGCACAACGGCTCGCCGCCGTCGATCCGGGGCGATCACGCGAGTTCTTCGTCTCGGCACTGGAAATGGGGCTCGTCGTCGGCCGGGCCGCGGGAGTGCTGGACCGCGTCCTCGACGCGGCGCGCTCGGCGCCTCCGGGGCCGCCGGACCTCCTCGACGCGCTCGTGCGGCTGACCACCGAGGGACACCATGCCGGTGTTCCCGCGCTTCGCCGGGTTCTCACCGGCGACGACGACGGCTGGACCAGGACGCCGGCCTTGGCCACCGTGCTCGCGGGCGAGCTGTGGGACATCGAGCTGCACGCGACGATCGTCGACTGGCTCGTGCGGACCGGGCGCGACACCGGATCGCCGATGACCATCCGGCTCGGCCTCTCCCAGGTGGCGCTGCACGCGGTGCTCACCGGGAACTTCGGCCGGGCGATGGACGCGATCGCGGAAGAGGAGGCGATCGCGGACGCCGTCGGCGACGCGCCGCAGCTCTACCCGCGAGTGCATCTGGCGGCCCTGCGCGGCCGTCGTGAGGAAGTGCTCGACCTGTTCGCCGAGGCGACGACGCGGGGCAGCGGCCAGCTGACCGCGAACGCCCACTGGGCGACGGCCGTGCTGTACAACGGTCTCGCCGAATACCCGGCCGCGCTGGACGCGGCGACACGTGCCGTGGCGAGCGGCGATCTCTTCCTCGCCGGGATCGCGCTGCCCGAGCTCGTGGAGGCCGCGGTCCGGTGCGGGGAGCACGCCGTCGCCCGGTCGGCGCTGGACTCCTTGACCGAACGCACGGAACCCGCCGGAACCGCGTTCGCCCTCGGGATCGCGGCGGCCGCGCGGGCGTTGGTCAGCGACGCGGAGGCCGATCACCTGGAAGCGTTGGGGCAGCTGGAAAACAGCCCGCTCTCGGTACATCTCGCGCGGGCGCGCCTGCGGTACGGCGAGTGGCTGCGCCGCGAGGGCCGCCGACGCGAGGCACGCGAACACCTGCGCACCGCGCACGAACGGCTGTCGGACATCGGGCTGGAGGCGTTCACCCGGCGGGCCGCCGACGAACTGCGGGCGACCGGGGAGGTCGCCCGCAGCCGCACCGGACATTCCTACGACCACCTGACCATGCAGGAGACGCATATCGCGCGCCAGGTCGCCGCGGGCGCGACCTCGAAGGAGGTGGCCACGCGCCTGTTCCTCAGCCCCCGCACGGTGGACGCCCACCTGCGCAACATCTTCCGCAAACTCGGCATCACCTCGCGCAGGCAGCTGAGAGGCATGCCCGACCTCCTCGACGCGGGGGCCGCTTCTTGACTTTCACACCGCTCAGACCGGGATGTCGCCCGCTGTCCCCCATTGGGTGGTGAACAGGTTCAGGCCGTACCAGGTCCCGTTCGACGGGCGCCACACCACGAAGTCCGCCCGCGGGTCGCCGCCGAAATCGCCGCCCAGGGGCACGTCGCCTGCCACACCCCATTGCTGAGTGGCGATACCGAGCACGTACCAGACGCCGTTACCCGGCCGCCAAACGGCGAAATCGGCCCGGCCGTCGGCGTTGAAATCGCCGGCCACCGGAATGTCGCCCACGGTGCCCCATTGCTGGGTCGCGATTCCCCGTACGTACCAGACGCCGTCGCTCGGCCGCCAAACGGTGAAGTCGGTTCGGCCGTCCGCGTCGAAATCGTCCGCGACCGGAACGTCACCGGCGACACCCCATTGCACGGTGGCGATACCCAGCACGTACCAGGTCCCATTACTCGGCCGCCACACGGCGAAATCGGAGCGGCCGTCGGCATTGAAATCGCCGGTCAACGGAACGTCGCCCGCCACGCCCCACTGCTGGGTCACCACCACGCCGTTGCTGCTCTGGATGATGTACCAAATACCGTTGCCCGGCCGCCATACGGCGAAGTCGGCCCGGTGGTCACCGTCGTAGTCGGCGGCGACCGGCACGTCACCCGAGACGCCCCACTGCTGCGTCACCACGCTGCCGTCGCTGCTGCGGATCACATACCAGACACCGTTACCAGGGCGCCAAACCGCCTTGTCGGCGAACCCGTCGCCGTCGAAGTCCGCCGCGGTCTTCTGCGACGGTGGCGAGGCGGCGATCCGGACGTCGCCCTCGTCCGCGCCCGCCGCGGGTGCCACGAGCAGACCGGCGAGCAGACCGGCCAGCGCCGTCCCCAGCCGAATGGATCTTCGCATTTTGCTCGAACCTCTTTCCGTTCGGTGGATGCACTCTTCCCAGTTCGCGTTTTTTGACCGAAGATACGCACCGGGACCGTTCCACCCTGACACCGACGTGTTGGCCTTGTCAGCAAGGTTTCCGTCCAGTGGACCGCGCGAGGGGATTTCAATGGAGACCAAGAGAAGACCGAGAAGCGTCCTCGAAGGCGCTTTCACCCTATTGGATGCCTTGGTACGACATCAAGGTGAAGCGGGATTGACCCAGCTGGCGAATTCGTGCTCGATACCGAAAGCGACGGCACATCGATTACTCGAGCAATTGACCGCGCTGGAGGTTGTCCAGCGCAGCGAAAACCGCTATCGCGTCGGCGCGCAGGCATTCCGGCTCGGCCAATCGTGGCAACCCTATCCACGTCTGCTGGAACTGGCCCGCGGGGAGCTCCGGCGCCTGACCGCGACGACGCGAGCCAGTTCGGTGCTCGCCGTGCCCTGCGACGGGCACTTCCTGATCGCCGCCGCCAGCCTCGCCCGGCCGGAGGATCACCTCCTTTTCCGCCCTGGATCGACCGTGCCGCAGCGCATCGGCCGGTTCTGCCCCGTCTGGCAGGCGGAACACGAACTCGTCGCCATCGAAGCGGCCATCAGGTTGCCGACCGGTCGCGCGGTCGGTTCGATCGCGGCCGTACTCGCGCCGCGGCAACCGCTCGCCGCGCTGTCCGAAACCGTCGCCCGCACCGCCCGCACGCTCGGCGCGGCGCTGGTGCGCAAGGCCGACACCATGTCGCCAATGTCCCTTTGAGCGCACAACGCGGTTTTCGAACGTTCGGGCCGCTTGCCCATTCGGGCAGACTTACCCCGTCCCACCGGCGATCCCGGCACAGGGCGCCGGATCCGGCCGGGCTCGGGATGATTGAATGACAAGGTTGTCACCCCGGCGTCCCGATCACCTTGAAGCGAGGCAAGTCGCGTGTCCAATCCGTTGATCGCGCCCACTCAGGATTCGACGAAGTGGTTCACCGGCGTCTCGTTGCTGGAGACCGCGGACGGGCTGAAGACGGCGATCGAATCCGGGGACTGGGCGGGCGTCGCGATGGGCGCGGTCGGGACCGCGCTGGACGCGCTGTCGATGGCGCTGGACCCGTTCGGCGCGATCCTGGCGGCCGGGGTGTCGTGGCTGATGGAGCACGTCGGCCCGCTCAAGGACGCGCTGGACGCGTTGGCGGGCAACGCCGACGAGGTCCAGGCGCAGGCGCAGACGTGGGCGAACGTGGCCAAGGAACTGGGCGAGGTCAGCGAGGAGCTGACCGTCCTGGTCAAGAAGGACATCGAGTCGTGGAAGGGCGAGGCGGCCGACGCCTACCGCAAACAAGCGACCGACACCGCCACCGTCATCCAATCCGCGCAAAAGGGGTCCGAAGGCGCGTCGTCCGGGGTGAAGACCGCGGGCGAGGTCGTCGCGGCGGTGCGGACCCTGGTGCGCGACATCATCGCCGAGCTGATCGGGCATCTGATCTCGTGGGCGCTGCAGGTGGTGTTCACCCTCGGCATCGGGCTGACCTGGGTGGTGCCGCAGGTGGTGGCGGCCGTGGCGAAGACGGCGGCGAAGATCACCGGCCTGACGACCAAACTGGTGAAGGCGCTCAAGGCGCTGGTCCCGCTGCTGAAGAAGGCCGGGGACCTGTTCGACGACGCGGCGAAGGCGTTGAAGAACCTCAAGGGCGGCAAGGTCACTCCCTCGGGCAAGCCGAAGGACCTGGACACGAAGCCCAAGGGACCGCCCAAGGACAAGGACAAGGGCGGCGACGACTCCACCACCCCGTCGGGCGACCACTCCTCCCCGAAGAACGACCCGCCGAAGAACGACCCGCCACCCAAAAGCGATCCGCCGCCGAAGAACGACCCGCCGGACAACTCGCGCGGCCTCGACGGTTCGCACGGCGACGGCTCGACCACCACCTCCGGCGCGAAAGGCGGTGGAGGCAAACGGGATCGGACCGAGACCAACGAACCGGGCTGCAAGGAAGGCAGCGGTGACCCGATCGACGTCCAGAGCGGGGACGTGCTGGTCACCGAAAGCGATCTGGTCGTGCCGGGACCGCTGGGCCAGCTCGTGGTCCGCAACCACGTCTCGTCCTACCGGGGCGGTCGCTGGTTCGGCCCGTCGTGGGCGACGCTGGTGGACGAGCGGCTGACCGTCGCGAACGGGACGGTCACCTATTACTCCGCCGACGCGATGATCCTGCGGTTCCCGGTGCCCGCGCCGGGAACGGAGGCCACCGCCGTGCACGGCCCGCCGCGGCGGCTGCGCGGCGAGGGCGCCGAGTACTTCCTGACGGATCCGGGACGCGGCACCGAACGCCGGTTCGTGCCTGCCGAAGGCGACCCGGGTCTGTTCCTGCTCAAGGAGATCCGCACCGAGGAGCACGCCTACGTCGAGCTGGAGCACGACGACGACGGCGCCCCCGCCAGGCTCAGGCACTTCGGCGGCGCGTGGATCGCCTTCGACGTCTCCGACGGCCGGATCCGCGCCATCCGCGCGCTGGGCGAAGCCACCGAAGTCCCCGTCGCCCGCTACGACTACGACACGCGCGGACATCTCAGTGTCCGCACGAATTCCTCGCCCCATCCGGCCCGCTACAGCCACGACGCCGAGGGCCGGATCACCGGCTGGACCGACCACAGCGGCGCCTGGTACCGCTACGTCTACGACGAGCACGGCCGCTGTGTCCGGGGCGTCGGGGATCAGGGCTACCTCGACACCTCGCTCGGCTACGGCGAGCGGACCACCACCGTCACCGACTCCTTCGGCCTTCGCACGGTGTACGAGTTCGACGAGGACGGGAACACCGCGGGGCTGACCGACCGGCTCGGCGGCGTGATCCGGAGCGAGTACGGTCCGCGCGACGTGCTGCTCAACCGGACCGACCAGCTCGGCAGGCGGACGGAGTTCGAGCACGACGCGGCCGGGCGGCTCCGCTCGGTGCTCCGCGCCGACGGTTCGCGTGTGGTGCTCACGGAATGGACCCACACCGAGCTCGCGATCGAGGTGACCGACGGCGACCGGGTGTTCCGGCGGCGGTACACGGCCCCGAACGTGCCGGATCCGTACACGGACCCGCTCGGCGTCACCGAGGACCAGCACCTCGAGGACTCCTACGTCGACGATCCCGCCCCGGGTGACGTGGTGCCCCGGCTCGAGGTCGATCTCTTCGGACGGCCGCGCGCGGTCGAGGAGGCCGGCGGCGGCCGGACCACGTACGCGTGGACGGTGGAAGGTTCCCTGCGGGAGGTCGTCGCCGCGAACGGGACCCGCCGCCAGTGGGCCTTCGACGGCGAGAGCCGGGAAACCGCCCGCATCGACGAACTCGGCAGGACGACCCGTACCGAGAACGGCCCGATGGGCACGATCACCGCCACGATCGACCCCGGCGGTGCGCGCACCACTTGGCGCTATGACACGGAATTGCGGCTCGTGGCGGTGACCAACCCCGCCGGGCAGACGTGGCACTTCACCTACGACGCCGAAGGACGGCTGCTCACCCAGCAGGATTTCGCGGGCCGGATCACCCGGTGCGATTACGACGCCGCCGGGCAGCGGGTGCGGCGGGTCAACGCGGCCGGTGAGTCCGTGGAGTGGCGGTACGACCTGCTCGGCAACCCGATCGAGCGGATCAGCCCGTCGGGTACCGAGACCTACTGTTACGACCCGGTGGGGCGTCTCGTGCGCGCCACCGGCCCGGACGGTGTCGTCGAGCTGGAACACGACGAGGCGGGCCGGGTCGTCCGCCAGGCGGGCACGGCCGGGGACACCGCCGTCGGTTATTCCACCGACACCAAGACCATGCGCACTCCGTCCGGAGTGGACGTCCATTGGGGACAGACCGACGACGGGGCGGAGCTGCTGCGGATCGCGGGCACCGAACTGACCTTGCGCGAAGACGCCGCCGGGCGCACGGTCGCCGTCTCCGCCGGAGTGAATCCGTTGCTGCGGCAGGAATTCGACCCGGCGGGCAGGCTCGTCGCGCAGCACACCCCGGCCGGCACCAAGCGCTACCACCGGCGGCCGGACGGCAGCGTCGCCGCGCGGGAGGACCCGGCGGGCGGAGTGCGCTACGAGTACGACTACGCGGGCCGGATCACCGCGGCGCACCATCACGGCGCTGCGGAGCACTACACCTACGACGTACTCGGCAATCTGCTCTCCTCGTCGCTCGGCCCGGGCGCGGCGCGTTACGTCCACGACGGGCAGGGCAGGCTGATCCGGCGGACCCTGCCCGCGCCGGACGGGACCGAGCTGACCTGGGTGTTCGGCTGGGACGCGCACGACCACCTGGTCACCGTGCACACGCCGGACGGCGCCCGGTGGCGTTACCGCTACGACGCGCTGGACCGGCGCGTGGCCAAGGAGCGGCTGGACTTCACGGGAGCGGTCGCCGAACGGGTCGATTTCACCTGGGACGGCAACGATCTCGTCGAGGCCCGGCACACCTTCGGCGGTGCGCCGGTGGAGACCCTGACCTGGATCCGCCATCCGTACGGGAACCGGGTGGTGGCACAGGCGCGCACCCTGCCCGGCGGCCGCACCGAGGTCGCCGCGGTGATCACCGACGAGATCGGCACCCCGACGGAGCTGGTCGGCCCGGTGGACGGCCGGGTCAGCCTGGTCCGGACGAGCGTCTGGGGTCTCGTCGCCCCCGGCACCCGCCCGGAGACGCCGCTCCGGTTCCCCGGCCAGTTCCACGACGCGGAAACCGGGCTGTACTTCAACCTCTTCCGCTACTACGACCCGGTCAACGCGCGCTACATCTCGCCGGACCCGCTGGGCCTGACCCCCGGGCCGAATCCGGAGACCTACGTCGACGATCCGTTCCTCGAGGCCGACCCGCTCGGCCTGACCAGGAACTCCGGCAAGCAGACCAACTACGCCGACGACCCGTACGCCTATCTCGACGACGACTCCACCTTCAACGCCCCGGCCCCGTGCAAGAAAGCCAAGCGGCCCGCGGCGAACCAGAACCCGGGGGCGGGCAACGCGGGCAACGGCGCCGGTTTCGCCAAGAAGCCCAAGACGGGCAGGCACGAACCCCCGATCACCGGCGACGCCAACAAGTCGCACGGCGATTCCGGCCGCACGGTGATGGAGGGCGGCGGCAAGGAGGGCAAGGGAACGCTCGACGGCTCCGGAAAGGGCGAATACCCGGGCGGAACCGACCCCGCGGGCAACCACCTCACCGACGTCGACGGCCTGAACGGCAAGGGCCACTCGAACTACGATCCGCGCCTGCGGGCCGAGCTCGACAAGCTGCGCTCGTCCGACCCCAACGACAAGATCGGCTACAAACCCGACCACCCCAACGGCTACTTCATCAAGGGCCACCTGCAGAACCAGGTGCTCGGCGGCTCCGGCACCGCGGACAACATGACCACCCTGTCCCGCAAGGCGAACGCCCAGATGTCGGGCAACTTCGAGGGGAAGCTCAAGGAGGCCGACATCAAGATCGGCCAGGTCAAGGAAGCCGTCGGCGGGATGAAGGACCCGGAGCTGCAGCGAAAGCTGAACGCGTTGGGTATCGACAAGACACCGGCGGAGTTCCGGCAAGAGGCCGGGCGCCTGGAGGTGGACTACTCGGTCACCGCCAGCGACAAGGTCAAATGGAAGGACGCCGTCAACCCGGAAGAGCGCGGCATCCGGGACCACGTCGTGCTCAACGCCGAATACAAGAACCTGACACCCGATCTGCAGAAGTTCATCGATTTCCGGATGAAGGACGACTTCCTGACGAAATTCCCGCCCGTGGGCACGAAGATGGACACGATCAGCGGCAAGTTCGACCCGCCGCTGTGACCGGCACGCCTTCCCGTGTCCCGTAGCATTCACTCCAGTAAGTGGAGGGAGCTCGGATGACGGAAGCCCGCAAGACGCGACAGCGCCGCGCGAACGGCGAGGAGTCGCGCCGCCGGATCCTGGACGCGGCCGCCGAGATCGCCGGCGAACGCGGCTACGACGGCACCAGCATCGCGCAGGTCAGTGAGCGCTGCGGACTGCCGGCCAGCTCGATCTACTGGCACTTCCGCGACAAGGACGAGCTCATCGCCGCGGTCATCGAGCGCAGTTTCACCAGCTGGCTGGGCGCGTTCACGCTCCCGGCGGACGGCACGCGTCTCACTCTCGGGGCGTTCACCGAAGTCGCGACCCAGGTCGGGAAGACCCTTCTGGCCACGCCGGACTTCCTGCGCCTCGGCTTGATGCTGGCGCTCGCGCGACGCCCGGAGGAGCCCACGGCGCGACGGAAGTTCCTGGAGGTCCGGGAGATCGCGCTTCGGCGGGTGGAGTCGGCCTTCGCCGCGTCCGCGCCCTGGCTGACCGAAGACACCGTGCGCCTGGTCGCCCTCTACGCGCTGGCCGCCGTCGATGGTTTCTTCGTCGCCAAGGAGATCGGCGGGGACGACGTCGACCTGCACCGCTTGCTGGCGTTGCACGCGCGGGCCGTGTTCGACCTCGTCGACGGCGACCGGCCTTCGTGATTCATCCTTTCAAGCGCGGGAACAGCGCTTCGGAGTTCCCGCGATCGATCGCGGCGCGCAGGCCGGGGTCGAGCGGGTACTTCTCGAACTGCTTGTTCAGGAACCCGATCGCGACGGGCGGCGCGAACGGGAAGTCGCTGCCGTAGGTGATGTGGTCGGGTGACGCGACTTCGAGCAGGCTGGGCAGCGCGGCCGGGCTCGCCGACAGGGCGACGTCGTAGTAGAACCGCTTCAGCACCGAAAGTTGTTTGGGTACCTGGTGTTTCTGGTCGAGCAGCGTCCAGGCCTGCTGCGCCTTGTTCTTCTCGTTCAGCATGGCGAGCAGAATCCGGTAGGCGATGTAGGGCACGAACCCGCCGGCGTGGGCGAGGATGAACTTGATACCGGGGTACTTCTTCATCGAGCCCGACAGGATCAGGCTGATCGCCGTGCGGGTGGTGTCCAGCAGGAAATCGGCGGTGAACGTCGGGATGCCGGGGACCTCCGGGGCGGGCAGTTCGCCGGGGTGGACGAAGACGACGGCGCCGCGCTCGTGCAGGAACCGCAACAGCGGCTCGAAGCCGGGGTCGCCGAGGTAGCGGCCGTCGTTGTTGGCCAGCAGCACGATTCCGTCCGCGTGCAGCACGTCGAGCGCGTACTCGGCCTCGGCGACGGCCCCCTCGACGTCGGGAAGGGTCAGGGTGGCGAAGAACCCGAACCGGTCTGGCTCTCGTGCCACGACCTCGGCGCTGAATTCGTTGATCTCCCGCGCCCAGCGGCGTGCCTCGGCGACGTCCCCGAAGTAGACGCCCGGCGTCGACAGTGACAGCACGCCGGTCTGGATGTCGTTGCCGTCCATGAACTTCAGCGCGGCGCCTTCGGACCACGCGGGCAGGTCCACCCCTCCGGGGCGAATGCCTTTCTCGTGCATCCAGGCCGCGTAGCGCGGCGGGACCAGGTGCTGGTGGGTGTCGATCCGGCGGGCACGGCTCATCGGTTTCCCCTTCCTTGACGTCTCGTCGCCTCAAGCTTACCGTAGCGATCGCTCCAATTGTATCGATCACTACAGGAGTGACATATGACCTCGACTCGCACGGTCCGTGCCGGCGCCCGCGACGTCTTCCTCGCCGACGTGTCGCCCGGGGGCGGCCACGACGCGCGGCGTCCCCCGCTGCTCCTCCTGCACGGAGGCGGGCCCGGGGCCACCGGTCTGTCGAACTACGCGCGCAACGTCGACGCGCTGGTGGCGGCGGGACATCGGGTCCTCGTACCGGACATGCCCGGCTACGGACAGTCCACAAAGGACCTCGATCAGACCGATCCGTTCGGTGATCTCGCGATCTTCGTTCGCGAACTGCTGGACGCGCTCGATGTCGAGAAGGCGCACGTGGTCGGCAATTCCTACGGGGGCGCGGCCGCGTTGCGGCTCGCGCTGGACCGGCCGGACCGGGTCTCGTCGCTGGTGCTGATGGGACCCGGCGGTATCGGCACGACCCGGAAGCCGCCCACGAAAGGCCTCAACGCGCTCCTGGACTACTACTCCGGGAACGGCCCGAGCCGGGCGAAGCTGACGACGTTCGTCCGTGACTACCTGGTGCACGACGCCTCATCGGTGCCGGACGAGCTGATCGAATCCCGCTACCAGGCGAGCATCGACCCCGCCGTGATCGCCGCCCCGCCGTTGCGGCGGCCGTCCGGCCGCGACGCCCTGCGCACCCTCTGGCGGATGGACTTCACCCGCCAGAGAGGCCGGCTCGAACGCTGCGCGATCCCGACGCTGGCCGTCTGGGGAACCCTCGACAAGGTGAACCGGCCCTCCGGCGGGCCGTGGCTGGCACGCACCATGCCCCGCTGCGATCTGCATCTGTTCGCCCGGACCGGTCATTGGGTCCAGTACGAGCAGGCGGACCGGTTCAACCGGCTGCTGCTCGACTGGGTGAGCGCGGCATGACCCGCCCCGACATCTTCGGCGCCGCGCGGCTGGGTTACGTCGTCGTCGAATCCCGGCGGCTGACCGAGTGGAACCGGTTCGGCGCCGACGCGATCGGCCTGCACGTCGACGCGCTGACCCGCGACACGCTCCGGTTCCGGCTCGACGACCGCGAGTGCCGTTTCCTGATCCAGCGCGGTCCCGCCGAGGACGTCACCGCCGCGGGCTGGGAGGTCGACGACCACACGAGCTTCGAGGTGATCCTCGGCCGGGCCACGGCGGCCGGCCTGCCGGTCACGGAAGGGACTGCGGAGGAAGCCGCACTCCGCGGCGTCGAACGGCTCTGGCGCTTCCCCGGCCCCAAAGGCATCGCCACCGAGATCTTCACCCGCGCCCGCACGAGCACGACGGCGCCGCGGATGCTCAACGCCGCCTTCGTGACCGGGCGGAGCGGCATGGGCCATCTCGCGATCACCACCACCCGGCCCGAGCGGCTGCACGCGTACTGGGACGACCTGCTCGATCTGCGGTTGTCCGACCGGATCGTCGAGCGGATCGGCCCGGCCAGGCTGAACATCCGGTTCCTGCGCAGCGGGCGACGCCACCATTCGATCGCGGTCGCCAACGTCGCGGGCCTCGCGATCGACCCCATCCGCACCTCGGTGCAGCACGTGAACATCGAGATCGCCACCCTGGACGACCTGCTCGCGAGCTTCCACCGGGTCATCGAACTCGGTTTCGCCATGGCGTGGTCGATCGGGCAGCACACCAACGACCGGGAACTGTCCTACTACTGCGTCACGCCATCGGGTTTCGAGCTGGAGGTCGGCTGGAACCCCGTCGTCGTCACCCCGGAACTCGAGCGCACCTGGGAACCGACGACCTACGACGGCATTTCGCTCTGGGGCCACACCCCCGCCGGCGTGCGCGTCACCACCCTCATGTCCCGATTCCAGGCCGCGGTGCGGTCACTTCGCGAAGGCTAGGAGGCACGACACCGTGTCCGGCATTGCGCATTACGACGTGGCCGTCATCGGCTACGGCCCCAGCGGGGTCACCGCCGCCAACCTGCTCGGCGCGCAGGGGCTCTCGGTGGTGGTGATCGAACGCGAGCCCGAGGTCTACGGCCGGGCGCGGGCCATCTCCACCGACGAGGAGGTCGTGCGGATCTGGCAGCAGACCGGCCTGGCCGACGAACTCACCCGCGACATGCTCGCCGGGCTGCCGATCGATTTCGTCGACGACCACGGCGTCCCGTTCCTGAGCGCGGCCTTCGAATCCGCGGGGCACGGCCATCCGCCGCAGCAATTCCTGTACCAGCCCGCGTTGGAAGCCGTTCTCCGTTCCGGTGTCGCCCGCTTCCCGAACGTGGAACTGCTGCTGGGACGCGAAAGCCTGCGCGTCCGGCAGGATTCCGGCGGTGTGGAACTGCTGCTCACCGACGGCGACCGGCTCGACCGGGTCCGCGCCTCCTGGGTGATCGCCGCCGACGGCGGCTCCAGCGCCACCCGCGGTCAGCTCGGCATCGGCTTCGACGGCCGCACCTACGAAACCCGCTGGGTCGTCATCGACACCGCGGTCAAGAAGGAATGGCCGGGTATCGGGCGGTTGCGCTTCCACTGCGATCCTCGTCGCCCCGCCGTGGACTGCCCGACGCCGCTCGGGCATCACCGCTGGGAGTTCCCGGTGCTCGACGGCGAGGACGAACGCGAGCTGGTCACCGACTCAGCTGTCGGGGAACTGTTGGCACGACAGGGAATCACCTCAGAGCACGTCACGGTCCTCCGAGCGGTGGTCTACAGCCATCACGTGCGCATCGCCGCGCGCTGGCGTGCCGGCCGGGTGTTCCTGGCCGGGGACGCGGCGCACGCCATGCCACCGTGGATCGGCCAGGGCATGGCCGCGGGCGTACGCGACGTCGCCAACCTGTGCTGGAAACTGGCCGCCGTCGTCCGCGGGGAACTCCCCGAATCGGTACTGGAATCCTATGAGGCGGAACGCAAACCGCACGTTCGCGAAGTGACCCGCCGGGCCGTCCTGGTCGGCGGCCTCATCACCCAGCGCCGCCCCGCCGCCACCCGGCTGCGCAACGCGGTGCTCCGCCCCCTCGCCCGCCGCCGGTTCGTGCGCCGGACGCTGGTCAAGCACTCGTGGGTGCCGGAAGCCCGGTACCGCGACGGATTTTTCGGTGCCCGCACCACTTCCGCGGTCGGACGCAAAATCCCGCAACCGTGGGTCCTCGATTCCGGCGGCACCCGCCGTCGTCTCGACGACGTCCTCGGCGGACGGTGGGCCGTGCTGGCGACCGGCGAGGTGGCTCTCGACTGCGAGCGGGACGCCGTCCGGCTCACCGTCCTCGCGCCCGGCACGCGCCCGGCCGACGGCGGCGTGGTCGACATCGACGGAACCCTCCTGGCGTGGCTGCGGCGGCACCGGTCCGGCGCGGTCGCGCTACGGCCGGACGGCTTCGTCCACACGGCATCGGCCGGAAAATGACCGGCCGCCCGGCCGTGGCAACCTCGGCCGCCCGCGAACGTCTTGTCCCTCAGGAAGAACCGCTACCGAAAACCTGGGGAACGCATGAAGAGACTTTCCGCCGTCCTGACCGCGATGCTGGTGGTACTGGCCTTGACACCTGCCACGCCCGCGGGCGCGACGACCCGTTTCGACCGGGAACTCCAAGCCCGCATCGTCCGCGCCCAGGCCTACGCCGACAGCAGGCCCGGTGACACCGGGATCGTCCTGCGGGACCGGTGGACCGGCGCCGTCTACCGGAGCGCGGACGCCGGGACCCTCATCTGGGCCTGCTCCACGCCGAAGCTGGCCATGGTCGTCGACCTGTTGCTGCGCAACGATTCCGGTGCCGTCCAGCTGACCGCGGAAGACCGCGACCTGATGCACCGCATGCTCAACTCCAGTGACGACGCCGCCGCCCACACCCTGTGGACCCGCTACGGCGGCGAGGCCGAATTCGCGCGGCGCTTCCCGTCCTACGGGATGACCGACATGCGGTTCACCGACCAGCACCCGCATCACTGGGGCTGGATCCTGACCACCGCGAACGACCTGGACCGGCTGATCAACCACGTCCTGACGAAGCTGCCCCGCCATCACCGCGACTACATCGTCCACGAGATGCGCACCGTCGACGTCAACCAGCAGTGGGGCGTCTGGGGCGCCGGCCCCGCCGCCCGTCCGGGTAACAAGGACGGCTGGTCCGACGACAACGACGACGGCTCCTGGATCATGAACTCGGTCGGCTTCGTCGGGCCGCACGAGCGGTACACCCTCGCGTTGATGAACAACACCAAGGTCATCCAGAACGGCTACGAGACCGGGCAGGAGACCACCACCAAGATCAGCGAGATCCTGTTCAAGGGCTATTTCAAGGGCTGACCGGCGCCCACCTTGACTCGTGTCAGCATCCTGACATACCCTCGGCTATGTCAGGATGCTGACACGACGAAAAGGAGCACGACCATGCCCGCCACCGGCCCGGATTTCATCTCGCTGCAAGCGCGTGATCTCGACGCTTCACAGGCGTTCTACGAGCAGTACCTCGGCCTCGTCCGCTCACCGGCCGGACCGCCGCACGCCGTCGTCTTCGAGACGAAGCCGATCGCTTTCGCACTCCGCGAGGTCATTCCCGGCACCGACCTCGAATCCGTCCCGCAGCCCGGTATCGGCGCCGCGATCTGGCTCCACGCCACGGATGTCCAGGCCATTCACGACGCGCTCGTCGCCGGCGGGCACACCATCGTCTCCGCGCCGATCGACGGCCCCTTCGGCCGGACGTTCACCTTCGCCGACCCCGACGGCTACCGGATCACCCTCCACGACCGCGTCTAAGACGCCGCCCAGTCGCGGTACGCGGCCACGAATTCCTCGGGCGCGTCGGATTCCACGTAGGTGCCGGCGCCTTCGACGATCACGGTCACATGGTCGGTGAAGGTGGCTTCCAGACGTTCACGTTCCCGGGGACGGAATGCGATGTCCTTGTCGCCCCACACGATCAGCGTCGGGAAGTGGGCGATGTCCGCGAGCCCGGCCTCGATCTCGGCGAAGAAGTCACGGCTGGCGAGGACCCGATGCGGGAACATGGCGGAGGCCCGGCGCCGCTCAGGAATGTCCATGGGCCGCCGGTAATGCGCCATCTCTAGTGCGGTCGGCTTGCGTCGTCGATGTCCCAACGGGACGAACATGTTGACGACGAAGTTCAGTCGCCTGGCCAGAAAACGGCCAGGAGGGCCGCCGAAGATCCGGGAAAAGTACTCGAAGTGGAAGACGCCGTTGACCGGCCAGGCCCAGGTGTTGGCGAGCACCAGCCGGGTGAAGACGTCAGGCCGCCGCTGCACGGTGGCCAGGCCGATCAGGCCGCCCCAGTCCTGCCCGACCAGAGTGACGTCCTCGAGGCCGAGCGCGTCGACGAACGCGGTGACCACGTCGGCGTGCTCCTCGGGCCAGTAACGGTATCCGGGCTTCGGTGTCGACAAGCCGAAGCCCGGGTAGTCGAGGGCGACGCACCGGAAGTCTTCGCGCAGCGCGCGGATCACGTCGCGCCACAGGAACGACCAGGTCGGGTTGCCGTGCAGGAACAGAAGTGTGGGGCCGGATCCCTCGTCGAGGTAATGGACGGCGTTCCCGTCGATGTCGACGAACCGGCTCTCGAACGGGAACAGGTCGTCGTCGACCCAGGAGGGCCTCACGTTCGCGGTGACATCCGACATGGCGACCCCTCTCCGGTACACTTGAGCTTGTCACGCGCACTTGAGAAAAACAAGCAGAGGGAACTCGATGCGGAGCTACGGCCAGTACTGCGGGCTCGCCCGTTCCCTCGAAGTCGTGGGCGATCGGTGGAATCTGCTCATCGTCCGCCAGCTCCTCATCGGCCCCGCCCGGTACCGGGAGCTGCTCGACGGCCTGCCCGGTATCGCGACCAACCTCCTCGCCGACCGGCTCCGTGACCTGGAGTCCTCGGGCGTGGTCGAGCGGCGGCTGGCCGGTTCGGGCAGCGTGGTCGAGTACGCCCTCACGCCCTGGGGCGCCGAACTTCGCGAGCCGATCGAGAGCCTGATCCGCTGGTCCGCCCCGTTGATGACCCGCGGCCCCGGAGACGACTCGTTCCGCCCGGAGTGGCTCGCGCTCGCCCTTCCCGCCTTGCTCGTCGCCCGGGTGAAGGTCCGCTCCGCGGTGACGATCGGCCTCGAAATCGGTGGCCCGCCCTACCAGCTCCGCGCGACGCGCTCCGGCTTCGAGGTCGACCCGCACGATGGCCGCGAACTCGACGCCACCGTTCGCGCCGTCCCCGCCTGCGTCCTCGGACTCGCCGCAGGCGCCCTCCCCCTCGAAGACGCCCGCGCGCTCGGCCTGGTCGAGATCGATGGTGACGAGTCCGTCGTCCGGGCGGTCTTCGCCGCTTGACGGGGTCGGAGTCAAGACGCGGGAATGTAAAGCGAAAGGGACGTCGAGGATGGCGGCCTATTGTTCTCGCAGTACGGCAGCGAGGTGCTCATAGACGTCTTGGTCGAACGCGACCAGCCGGATCTGCCTGACGCGAGTCGGCGTGGACCTGAGGGTGGCGATCGCGGGGAAGGCCATGCTGCGCGCGAACTGAACCGGCTGCCTTCAGCGTCGATCGAACACCCGCGGCACAACAGCGATCACGTACTCCTGAACAGCCGGTCCAGATGCACGTCGATCGCGGCGAGTGCGTCCTGGGGCTTGATCACGTCGAGTTCGAGCAGGGAGGCGAAGCCGGTGAGGGCGAGGAGCAGGTTGGTCTCGGTCGCCGGGTCGCGGCCGGAGTCGATGTGCCCGTCGGCGATCGCCTGGCGGACCAACTGCTCGACGAGGGCCCGCCCTTGGACGAGGCCGCGGCGCGCCTGCTCGTGCACGGTCTCGTCGTGCAATGCCTCCAAGACGTAGGCGGTACTCATCCGGCTGGTCGCGCGGGCATCGGCGTGCAGGGGGAGCATTTCCGCGAGCGTCAGTCGCAGCACGTCACGGGGGTGCGGACGGTCACCGAGCTTCTCGATCCCCTGGCGTACGCGCATCGAGGTCTGCTCGGACGCGAAATCCATGGCGAAGGAGAGCATGTCGGTCCGGGCGGCGAAGTAGTGCTGCAGCTGCCCGAGTGACATACCCGCCTCCTGCGCCACCACGCGCATCGTCAGCTGTGTGACGCCGCGCTGCTCCACCACCCGCCACAGTGCGCGGGCGATCGCTTCGCGGCGTCCGCGGTGATCCACCTGTTTCGGCATCGCCCAGTCTTCCCCTCATGCCGTTCCAATACAGTTGACATAATACACCTGACCCATAATCCTGGGTTCGCCCGAGGGGAAGGAATCGTCATGTCCGAACAGCCGAAGGTGCGGACCACGGAAGGCGTGGTGCAGGGGCTCCGGCGGCAGGGGCACGCGGTGTTCCGCGGCATCCCCTACGCCCAGCCGCCGGTCGGACAGCTCCGCTTCGCCGCGCCCGCGCCGCCGCACCGCTGGGAGGGGACGAGGCAGGCGGTCGAGTTCGGCCCCGTGGTGCCGCTGTCCCTGCCGATCGACGTGTCTCCGCAAGGCAGCGACTGGCTGACGCTCAACGTCGGCACGCCGGATCCCGGCGCGGCGGGACTGCCGGTGCTGGTGTGGATCCCCGTGGGCGGCTACCTCTCGGCGGCGTCGAGCGACCCGATGTACGACCCGGCGGCGCTGGCCGAGGCCGGAGTCGTCGTGGTGACCATCAATTGCCGCGTGGGCGCGGAGGGATTCGCCTTCCTCGACGACGCGCCGCCCAACCGCGGCTTCCTCGACCAGATCGCGGCGCTGGAATGGGTGCAGCGCAACATCGCCGCCTTCGGAGGCGACCCCGGCCGGGTCACCGTGGGCGGGGTGTCCGCCGGGGCGGGCTCGGTCGCCGCCCTGCTGACGATGAAACCCGCACGCGGCCTGTTCCGGCGGGCCATCGCCCATTCGGTCCCGGGGCTGCACAACACGCCCACGCTGGCACGGCGAGTCACCGCCGCGTTCGCGGACCGGGTCGGCGCGACGGCCCCCACCGCCGAGGCCCTGCGCGACATCGACCCATGGCGCCTGGCCGCCGAGCTCACCTCCTTCAACGCCGGCCTCCACGCGCACCGGGAGAGCTGGGGACGCCTCACGGAGACCGGCACCGCGCTGTGCCCCGTCGTCGACGGCGAGGTCCTCCCGGAAACGCCGTGGCCCGCGCTGACCGGCGGGCGCGCGAGCGGGACCGAACTGCTCGTCGGCCACACCCGGGACGAGTTCCGGTACTTCAGCGTCATCAGCGGACGGCACGGCACCTTCACCGAGGAGGACGCCCACTCCGCCCTGCGACTGCACGCCCCGCGGCCGGACGGCGCGCGGGCCTACCGCGCCGCGTTCCCGCGAGCGAGCCCGGAGGAACTGGTGGAGACGCTGTATTCCGACGCCCTCTTCCGCATGCCGTCACAGCAGCTGGCCGAGGCGAACACCGCGGCAGGCGGCACCTCCTACCTGTTCGAGCTGTGCTGGGTCGCCCCCGCCCTCGGCGGCATCCTCGGCGCCTGCCACAGCCTCGACGTCCCCCTGGCGTTCGGCACGCTGAACAGCCCCGTCGGCACCCAGCTCATCGGCGAGGAACCCACTCCCGACGCCGTCGCGCTCTCCCGCGAACTCCAGCAGACATGGGTCCGCTTCGTCACCACCGGCGACGCGGGCTGGCCCGCCCACCGGCCCGGCGAGCACCTCACCCGCGTCCTGGACACCGAGTCGAAGACCCTGCCCTACCCCGAACAGGCATCCCGCCGGATCTGGGACGGCCACTCCCCCGCCCCCTTCGATCTCTCGTGATCGTCCGGGCCGGTTCCTACCGCGACGGCGCCACTCGGTCCGATGTTTCCTCGATGGTCGCGGAGGCGATGTCGGATTCCCGGTCGGCGCTGGGGTTCGAGCCGAACCAGTCGAGGCAGACGACCATGGCGTCGTCGGCGGCCAGCCCGCCGTGACGCCGGTCGTGCAGTTCGGCGAGAACGGCGCTCGGAACGTGCGCCGCGGGCAGGTCCGCGGTCGTGAGGATGGCCTGGGTCAGTTCGCTGTCGCCGTAAAGCTCGCCGTGGGGTCCGGCCGCGTTGTACACGCCGTCGCTGACGAAGACGAACCGGTCGCCTGGCAGGGCCTGCAGGGTTTCGGCGGTGTACTGGGTGTCTTCGAAGGTGCCGAGGGGAAGCTGTTCGTCGAAGTGGACGCGTTCGGCTTTGCCGTCGCGTAGCCGCCAGAGGCGCGGCGAGCCCGCGTCGACGGCGGTGATCCCCCCGGTCGCGAGGTCGAATTCCAGCAGGAGCGTGGCGACGTGTTCCTGACCGCGGTGCTGCGCGTAGATGGCTTGGTCGGCGAGTTCCGCCTGTGCTTCCAGGGGAATCCCGGCGCGGCGGGCGTTGCGCAGCGCGTTGACGGCGAGGTTGGTCAGCAGGGCGGCGCTGCTTCCCTCGCCCATGCCGTTGACCAGTGTGACCGCCAAGGTGCGGGCGGAGGCCGACCAGTCGAAGCAGTCGCCGTAGATGGCGTAGGCGGGTTCCAGCTGGCCGCCGAGCGCGAATTCGGGCCGGCTGCACGCGCGACCGGGGAGCAGCTGCCACTGCATCTCCGCGGCGAGCGTCAGCCGGGACGAGCGGCGGGCCTGCACGTACAGATCGGTGTCACGATCGGCGACGAAGACTTCGTGCCCGAGCGCCTCGGCGAACCGGCCGAGTTCGGCCCACACCGGCGGTTCCGGCTCTTCGGGCAGCGTGACGGCCAGGACGCCCAGCCGATCGCCGCGCACGGTGACCGGAAGGTTGGCGCGGATACCGTCTTCGCCGCGTTCGAACGTCGCCGACTGGCTGGTGAAGGCCTCGCCCGCCGTGGTGCCGGCCACCGGCATGGGCTCGGTCGTGTATGGCAGGACGGTCACTCGCCGCAGTTCGGTGAGGCTGTAGTCGGCCATCAGCAGTTCGACGTCGCCCGCGCCGAAGTGTTCGCTCAACGCCGCGCGCAGCCCGTCGAGCAGCGCGTGCGGCTGGACGCCACGCAGGACACGCTCGACTGCCAAGGATCTGTCCACCGGGTTGCCTTCCGCTCGCCCGAAACCCGGCCCTCGGATCGAGTACACGGGAATGAGTCCGCACCGCTCCGTCGGACCGGTCGCAGGACGTGCCGCGGTGAGCTGAGCTGACAGTTCAGCATAAGGATGCGAGAGTGGGTCTGTGAATCGGTCCTCCGAGCCGCCCGGCACCGAGACGGTGGCGGCGGCCGTGACCGAGACGGCCGAGCTGCTCGAGATCATGTTCGAGCGGGCTCGCGAGGCGTCACCGCGTCCGCTGTCGACGTCCCAGGTACGCGCGGTCGTGGCGCTCGATCACCACGACGGCCTGAACCTGCGCGCCCTCGCCGACGTCCTCGGCTCCACCCCGCCGCTGGTGAGCCGCCTGTGCGACCGGCTGGAGGCCGTCGGGTTCCTCGAACGGCTCCCCAGTTCGGCCAGCCGCCGCGAAATCACGCTGCGGCTCAGCGACCGTGGCCGCGCGTATCTGCGGGATCTGCGGGCCCGGCGGCGGGAAAGCCTGCAGACCGTGCTGGCGAAACTCACCCCCGAGACCAGGGCGGCGCTCGCCACGGGCCTCCGGGAATTCCGTGAGGCCGCGGCGGGCGACTAGGTCCGGGTATGGCGTGACCGGTTCTCTCCAGTAGGCTAACTATTGTCATATGACAACGGTTGCTGTGGATATCGGGCAGCGGCCTGGAGCCCCTGGGAGGCCTCAGTGCTGAGGACGGACGACTCCGCCGTCCGGGACCTGCTTTCGCGGATCTTCGGTGAAGACCAAGGCGAGCTGGTCGACGAGTGGGTTCGATGGCAGCTGGCGGACTCGTCGGCGCGGCTCGACGAGACCGCGCTGCGGCGCGAGGCGACCGAACTGCTGGGTGCGCTCCGTGAAGCGCTCGCCATCGGGATGCCGCTGAGCCAGATCGTCGAGCGTGACCAGGCGGTCCGCTCCGCCCTGCGCGGGCTTTCCGAACGGCGCGCTCGCGCGGGTACCGCGCCGGCCCTCACGGCCACGGCGATCCTCGCGCTGAAACACACGACCACGGCCGCGGTCGAACGCCGGAGCGAGGACCCGGCGCTGCGCTATGAGGCGTCACTGCTGGTCAACCAGCTCCTGGACGCCGCGAGCCTGCTCACCTTCTCGGTGTACGTCGAAGGGCGCGAGGAGATCATCCGCCGCCAGCACCAGCAGATGCTGGAGCTGTCCACGCCGGTGGTGCGGCTGTGGCGACAGGTGCTGGCCGTCCCCCTGATCGGCACGCTCGACAGCGCTCGCACCCAGGTCGTGATGAACAGCCTGCTGGAGGCGATCCAGACCCACGAAGCCCGTGTGGCGATCATCGACATCACCGGCGTGTCCACAGTGGACACCGCAGTGGCTCAGCATCTGCTCCAGACGGTCAGCGCGGTGCGGCTCATGGGCGCCGAATGCCTGATCAGCGGGGTCCGTCCGTCGATCGCGCAGACCGTCACGCAGCTCGGCATCGATCTCTCCCACATCGTGACCCGCGGCTCGCTGGCCGACGCCCTCGCCGCCGCGCTGGAGCTGCTCGGCGACCGCACCGCCGCGGTGACGGGATGACGGCGGACGCGGGCCTGCCGATCCTGCGGCTCGGCGACATCCTGATCAGCGGGCTGCTGGCCGACCTGGACGACACCACCGCGCTGCGGTTCACCGACGAACTCACCACCCGCATCTCCGACGAGGGGATCCGCGGGGTCATCCTCGACATCTCCCGGCTGGAGATCATCGATTCCTTCGTCGCCCGGGTGCTGATGCAGCTGGCCGCCACCGGACGGCTGCTCGGGGCACGGATGATCGTCGCCGGCATGCGCCCCGCGGTCGCGATCACCCTGTCCGAACTCGGCCTGCGGCTCACCGGCGTCCAGACCGCGCTCAACGCGGAACAGGCCATGGAACTGCTGGGGTGGCGCCGCCCCGCCGAGGCCGCCGAAGAGGCGCCTCATGCTTCCTGACGAACTCACCGGTTCCGGGCGCGACATCCCCGCGCGCGAACACGCCGTCCGCGCCGAGGAAGACCTCCTCACCGCCCGCCACGCCGTGCGGGCCTGCGCGGTCGCCGTGGGCTTCTCCATCGTCGACCAGACGAAAATCGTCACCGCGGCCAGTGAACTGGTCCGCAACGCCTACATCCACGGCGGCGGGGGCTCGATGACGATCACCGTCGTACGAGAGGGCCGGGTGGGCCTGAAGCTGACCGTGCGCGACGAGGGCCCCGGCATCGCCGACGTCGAGCAGGCGATGGCCGACGGGTTCAGCACCGGCGCCGGGCTCGGGCACGGTCTCGGCGGCACCCGGCGCCTCGTGGACGAGTTCACCATCGACACCGCTCCCGGCCGCGGCACCACGGTCACGATCGTGCGCTGGAAGCCATGACCATCACCGTCGCGGACCTCACCCGCCAGATCCGCATCGACCACATCAGCGCGGTCTACACGGCGGCGCGCGCCGCCAGGGAGGTCGCCGCGGAAACGGGATTGCCCGAGGTACTGGCCGAGCGCGCGGCCGTCATCGCGTCCGAGCTGGCGGGCAACATCGACAAACACGCCACCGACGGCACGGTCTTCATCCACCGCTCCCTCGCCGGGGACGGCGTGGACATCTACGCCGCGGACTCCGGACCGGGCATGGCCGACCTGGACTACTGGCGCATCGACGGCCACAGCACGACCGCGACCCTCGGCACGGGCCTCGGCGCCGTAGGCAGGCTGGCCACCGAGTTCCGGATCCGGTCGGCGACGGCCTCGGGCACCACCGCGGCGGCACGAACACTGGTCACCGGCGCCAAGGCCGCGGCCGTTGCGCACGTCCGCCTGGCCCGCGAAGGCGAAGACCGGTGCGGCGACGGCCTGGCACTGGCCTGCGTGCCCGGAGTCCGGACCATCGCCATCGTGGACGGCCTCGGCCACGGCCCCGCCGCGGGCGACGCGGCGGTGGCCGCGATCGACGTCTTCCACCGCAACCCGGGCCGCCCGCTCCGCGACCACCTCACCGCCATGCACCGGTCGCTGCGGCAGACCCGCGGCGCGGCCGTCGCGCTCGCCCGGATCTCCGGCGGCCTGCTCGAATTCTGCGGCGTCGGGAACATCGGCGGCATGGTGCTGACGCCGGGACGGAGCAGGCCGCTGCTCAGCATGCCCGGCATCGTCGGGTTCACCCTGCCGGACCCCCACGTCCGGACCGTGGACCTGCCCGAACACCACGTCCTCGTCCTGCACACCGACGGAATCGGCACCGGCTGGCGCGGCGCCGCACCCCTCGGCCCGCTCCCGGTCCCGGCACTCCTCGCCGCCGACCTGGCCCACCGGCACCGCGACCCGCACGACGACGCCACCCTGATCGCGGTCGGCTCCGGAACGGGCACGTCATGACGCGCTCCCCCATCGCCCGGCTACGCCACCGCCTTCGTGAAGCCTGCGCCGCCGCGGGGGTCACCACCGACGACCGCGCCAAACTGGTCCTCGCGGTGACCCTGCTCGCCGAGCGAGCGGGGCACCCGCCCGAGCTGTCGACCCACGCGGGCAACGGCAGGCTGGCGGTCACTCTCCGGTTGCCCGGCCTGGTCGGCCAGGACCACCGCAACGCCCTGCCGCTGCTGCCCGACGCCGGCGACAGCGCGGTCCTGACCTGGCACCTCCCCGCCGTCCACGGCGCGGCGCCGGTTCCGCTCGACGACGAACTGGCCACCCGCGAGGAAATGCTCGCGCTCATCGCCCGCGCCGACACCCTCGCCCAGGAGCAGCGCGAACTCAAACACGAACTCGCCGAAACCAACAGCGGCGTGCTCGCCATGTACGTCGAACTCGAGGAACGGGACGAACGACTCCGGCAGGCCCACGCGGTGATCTTCCGCGAACTGGAAGACGCGCTGCGCCCGCCACCACCACCCGTGGACGCTTTCGACCTGGCCGTGCACTACGCGCCCAGCGAAGCGGACTCCCCGACCGGCGGCGATCTCTACGACTGGTTCGTGCTGCCCGACGGGACCGTGCACATCACCCTCGTCGACGCCGTCGGCCACGGCGTCACCTCGACCCGGCACGCGCTGACCGTCACCCACGCCATCCGCACGCTGGCGCTGGAAGGCCATCCCCTCCACGATCTGATCGCCCGCGCCGCCGGCACGCTGGCGACCATCGAGCCCGGCCTGATGGCGACCGTGCTGCTCGCCCGGCTCGACCCGGTGACCGGCGACGTCACCGTCGCCAACGGCAGCCATCCGCGCCCGGTCCTCGTCACCGCCGCGGGCGACACCGAACTCCTGGTGCCCTCCATCGTCGGGCGAGGTATCGGATTTCCCGACCCTGGCAACGGAAGCCTGGTCGGCCGCACCCTCGCCGCGGGCGACCTGCTCCTCCTGTACACCGACGGCTTGACCGAAAGCCGCAAAAACCATCAGGAAGGCGAAGGCCGGCTGCTGGCCGCGGCACGCCGCCACGCCGGGGAATCCACGGCGACCATCCCGCACACCCTCGCCGCCGAGATGCACGACATCGTCCTGCACGCCGACGACACCGTCGTCATCGCGATCAGACGCAAACCGGCACCGTAGCTCCTGAGCCGAGCCTGCGGATGAAGGTGACGCGTTTGCTTTTGTTCACTTCCGGGTACTGCATTCAGTGCGCGAAGTTTTCCGATCAAAGATCTAGAACGAGGCGGTGGGACGGATGTCGACGCAGCCGGGAACCACTGAGCGCAACGAGCCGTACCCGGGCGACGTGACCTTCGATCTGGACACGACCCCGACCAGGGACGTCCGCCACGGCGTCCGGCAGCTGCTGTGCCACTACCGGGGACTCGCCGTGGACGACGCGGTTCTGGTGGCGGACGAACTGATCAGCAACGCCCACCGGCACGGTGACGCGCCCCGCGTCTGCCGTCTCGGCCTCACGCATCAGGGCCGGTACGTGCGGATCGAGGTCGACGACGCCTCGCCGCGCCGGCCGCGGCGGCGGACCCCGGACGGTTCCGGCGGGCGGGGCTTGCTCCTGATCGACCGGCTCGCCGCCACCTGGGGCGTCCGGAATTTCGCCGACCACAAGACCGTGTGGGTCGAACTCGCGTTGCACCACGGGGGAAACAGCGGTCACGCGCCGCACTTGTCGACGGCGCGCACCTGGGACAGCGAGGACTAGCCGTGCGCCGCGGAACGGGCGGAACCCGGTCCGGCGTCGCCTTTCCCCGCGTCGCCGGTCCGGTACCGTCGCCCGGTGTGAATCACCCGCCCCAGGCCGAATCGCCACCGCCCGACCTGGACATCGTCCGCCGCGTCGTGAGCGGGCGCGTCGTGGTCGCGGTGACCGGCGAAGTCGACACCGACGCCGCGCCGATACTGCGCACGGCGGTCATGGCCGCGATCGACGACACCGCCGGTACCTGTGTCCTTGATCTGACCACAGTGGACTTCCTCGACTCCGCCGGCCTCGCCACACTGATCACCACCGACGCTTACGCGAAGGAACAAGGAAAATCACTGCGTATCGCCGTGGACTCCAACAGCCCGGTGATCCGGCCCATCGAAATCACCGGACTCGACATCGTGCTGAGGCTCTACCACACCGTCGACGAAGCCCTGCACGCCTCGAACCGGCGCCCGCACCCCGAGCGCTGACAGACGAAGACATCGAGCCCTGAAAACGAAGAAGCCCAGGCCTGTGGCCTGGGCTTGTGCTCCCCCGCTTGGACTCGAACCAAGAACCCTCCGGTTAACAGCCGAATGCTCTGCCAGTTGAGCTACAGGGGATCGTGCTCCGTACCGGCCGGATCGCTCCGACCGATGAGAGAACTTTAGCCCATGCCCTCCAGCGGCCGTTCACCCACCCCCCACTTTCGACATCACCTCGTCAAGCTCGCGTTTTGAGGGACAATGACAGCCGGAGCAAGATCGAACGGAGGCGTGGACTCGGATGAAGATGTTCCTGCTGGGTGCGGCCGCGGGCTATGTGCTGGGCGCGAAGGCCGGCCGCGGGCGGTACGAGCAGATCGTGCGGACCTACCGCAAGATCGCCGACCACCCCATGGTGCAGGGCGCCGCCGGGGTCGCTCGCGCCAAGGTCGGTGAGCGGTTCGGGCGGCCTCAGCGCTGATCCTGGGCCGAAGGGGCCTTTCGCCGCGTTTGACGCGGCGAAAGGCCCCTTCACTGCGTCACGGCGACCACGAAGACGCGCCGGAACTCGAACCAGGTGGTCCCGTCGGGGCGTGGCGGGTAGGCCTCGTCCAGTTCGCGGGCGAGCTGCGCGCGGAAGCGGTCCCAGTCTTCCCCGCTCAGGACCTCTTTGACCGGCCGCAGCGCGGTGCCGGTGATCCATTCGAGTACGGCGTCCTCCCCGGCCAGCCGCTGCAGATACGTCGTCTCCCAGGCGTCGACGGCGCAGCCCGCGTCGGCGAGCAGATTCCCGTAGCCGAGCGGGCTTTCGACGGCCCCGTTCTCCCGCAGGACGACGTCGGCGAGGCGCGTGGCCCACTCTCCGGTGCGCGCGAGGGCGCGGATCAGGGCGTGCGACGGGGCGTCGAAGTTGCCGGGGACCTGGAACGCGAGCGTCGCCCCGGACGGCAGGAGGTCCACCCAGCGGCGGAGCAGGTCACGATGTTCCGGGACCCACTGGAGCACGGCGTTCGAGATGACCACGTCGGTGTCCGGTTCGGGCACCCAGTCGTTGACGTCGAGCACTCGCGCGTCGACACCCCGCGTTCGCGCGGCTTCGACCATTTCGGGTGAACTGTCGCTCGCTTCGATGATCGCGTCCGGCCAGCGTTCCGCCAGGCCGGCGGTCAGATTCCCGGGGCCGCAGCCGAGGTCGACGACACGGCGGGGCGCCTCGGCGGGTATCCGCCCGACGAGGTCGTGGAACGGCCGGGCCCGCAGGTCGGCGTAGTCGAGGTACTTCACCGGATCCCACACAGTACGAGCGTACTGCTAGCCGTTCGGCTTCGCCAGCTTCTCGGCCGCTTCCTCGGCGATCGCCTTGACCAGCTCGACATCGGTGCCTGGGTCGGGCCGCACCTGCAGCACCGTGCCGTCCTGACCGGGGACCTTGCGCTCGACGAACCACGCTCCCCCGGTCCCGATTTCCTTGCGGTGCCGCCCTCGGACCGAGCCGTCCACCCGCTGCCGCACGAGGATCGGGACCTTGCCGGGCCGGGTGAGCTCGAACCGGACCGGCGTCTTGTCGGCCAGCAGCACGGCGTCCCCCGCCGTGCCGGTCTCCTCGGATTCGGTCAGGGTCAGCACGCCGGTGGACCACGCCGCCTTGCCGACCAGATGCCAGCCGACCCGGCGCGGCCCCGGGATCCACAGCCCCAGCGGTGTGACCAGCAGATATCCGCCGCCTTCGACCGCCGCGCTCCCGACGACGTGCTCACCGTCGTCCAGCGAGCCGCCGAAATCCGCCGGGACACGGTCACCCAGCAGGTGGCGCAGCCAGCCCATGCTCAGTCCAATCCGCCGATGGCTTGTTCCTTCAGCGCCTTCCGGTACTGCTCGAGCGCGACGAGGTCGCCGAACAGCGCGCGATAGTCGTCCGGCGCCTCGACCGGGGAAAGCCGCTGGAGCTTCGACTTGATCTCGTTGATCTGGCGGCCGACCAGGCTTTCCTGCACCGCCGCGAGCTGCGCGGAGATATAGCGCGAGTCGACCTCTCCCTTGGCGCGCAACGGTTCCACCGAAAGCTCGCTGAGCACGCGCCGCACCGTGCCCTGCGGGCAATGCGGGGCGGCCGCGTCGAGCAGGGCGGGTCCGGTCAGCCCGGAGCCCGCTCCGCCGGCGGACAGCAGCGCCTTGTGGATGGCGACGTAAACCGGATGAGTGAAGGCGTCCTCGGGCAGGGCGTCGTACTCGGCTCCGGCGAGCATCGGCTGCTGCAGTGCCGCCTTGAGCGCCTCGCGCTGCGCGATGAAGCGCGGATCGCCGGGTGCGGGCCTGGGCAGGTCCTCTTCGGCGGTGGCGGTGGCCGCGGCGGCCGGGCGCCGGACCTCGACGGTGGCGGAGCGTTTCGCCGCCGCCCCGGCGCTGCCGCGCACCCGGTTCACCACCTGCGCCGCGTCCTGCCAGCCGACCCACCAGGCGAGTTTCGACGCGTAGCCGTCGCGGCTGGCCCGGTCCTTGATCCCCGCCACCAGCGGGACGGTCTTCTGCAGCGCCGCGACCTGACCGTCGACGGAGTCGAGGTCGAAGGCCTTGAGCATGCTCTTGATCGCGAACTCGAACAGCGGGATCCGCCGCGCCACCAGGTCCCGCACCGCGGTGTCGCCCTTGGCGAGCCGCAGTTCGCACGGGTCCATGCCGTCGGGCGCGACCGCGATGTAGGTCTGCCCGGCGAAGGTCTGGTCGCCCTCGAACGCCTTCAACGCCGCCTTCTGACCGGCTTCGTCACCGTCGAAGGTGAAGATCACTTCGCCGCGGAAGGCGTCGTCGTCCATCATCAGCCGCCGGAGGACCTTCATGTGGTCCTCGCCGAACGCCGTCCCCGAGGACGCGACGGCCGTCGGGACCCCGGCGGCGTGCATCGCCATCACGTCGGTGTAGCCCTCGACGACGACGACCTGGTGCCGCTTCGCGATCTCGCGTTTCGCCAGGTCGAGACCGAACATCACCTGCGACTTCTTGTAGATCGGCGATTCCGCGGTGTTCAGGTACTTCGCCGAGACACGGTCGTCGTCGTAGAGGCGCCGCGCGCCGAAGCCGACCACCTCGTTGCCGACGTCGCGGATGGGCCACAGCAGCCGCCGGTTGAACCGGTCCATCGGCCCGCGCTGCCCCTCTTTGGCCAGCCCGGCCGTGAGCAGTTCCTTGACCTCGAACCCGCGGTTGAGCAGATGTTTGGTGAGTTTGTCCCAGCCCGCCGGCGCGTATCCGCAGCCGAACGTCTGCGCGGCGGCGGCGTCGAAACCCCGTTCCGACAGGAAGTCCCGCGCCGCACGCGCGTCCGGGGTGAGCAGCTGCTCGGCGTAGAACTCCTGGGCCGCGCGGTGCGCCTCGATCAGCCGGGCGCGGGTGCCGCGATCGCGCTGGACGCTTCCGCCGCCGCCTTCGTAGGTCAGCCGGAAACCCACGCGATCCGCGAGCCGCTCGACCGCCTCCACGAACGAGATCAGGTCCATCTTCTGGATGAACTTGATCACGTCACCGCCTTCACCACAGCCGAAGCAGTGGAAGGTGCCGTGGGTGGGGCGCACGTTGAACGACGGGGTCTTCTCGTTGTGGAACGGGCAAAGCCCTTTCAGGCTGCCCCCGCCCGCGCTGCGCAGCGCCACGTAATCGCCGATGACCTCGTCGATCCGGTTGCGCTCGCGCACCTCCGCGATGTCGCTCTCCCGAATCCGTCCTGCCACGCTCATCACTCTAGTTCCCGCTCTCCGAGCGCCGTGCGGCACACTCGGGGAATGAGCACCGCCCTGGACGAACTCGCCGGGAACTTCGCCGCGCTGCGGCCTCATCTGGTGTCGGTCGCCTACCGGCTCACCGGCACGCTGTCCGACGCCGAGGACGCGGTCCAGGAGTCGTGGCTGCGCCTGAGCGGCATGGACGAACGCCGCCGCGCGGCCATCGAAGACCACAAGGGCTGGCTGACCACCGTCGTCAGCCGGATCTGCCTCGACCGGCTGCGGTCCGCGGTGGTGCGGCGCGAACGGTACGTCGGGGAATGGCTGCCCGAACCGGTTCTCGGCCCGCTGGGCACCCCTTCGTCGGAGGACCCGCTGGCCGTCGCCGTCCGCGACGACGGCATGCGCATGGCGGCGATGGTGGTCCTCGACCGGCTGACGCCGGAGCAACGTGTCGCGTTCGTCCTGCACGACGCGTTTTCGGTGCCGTTCGGCGAGATCGCCGAGATCCTGGGCTGCACGACGGACGCCGCGCGCCAGCACGGTTCCCGCGGCCGCCGCGCGGTCGCCGACGCCGATCCGCCGCCGCGGACCGCGCTCGCCGAGCAGCAGCAGATCATCGAGAAGTTCATGACGGCCATGCTCACCGGGGACATCCAGGCGGTGGCGGAGGTCCTGCATCCCGACGTCGTCCTCGTCGGCGACGGCGGCGGCAAGGCGCGCACCGCGGTGCACACGGTCGCCGGGTTCGACAAGGTCACCCGCCTGTTCCAGGGCCTCATGCGGATGTACGACCCGGCGGGGATGGACCAGGCGCGGCTCGCGCTGGTCAACGGCGACCTCGGGGTCTACCTGCCGCCGCAGCCCGGTTCCGAGCGGTACCGGGCGCTCGACGAGCACGTCGACGCGTTCTCCATCCGCGACGGGAAGATCGTGGCGATCTACGACATGGCGAACCCGGACAAGCTCACCACCGCGCGGACCCGCGTCGGCCTCTGACCGCGTTTAGTCCTCTGAATGCGCCTGGGCGCATTCAGAGGACTAAACGCGGGTGGTTTCAGGGGAGCGGGATCTTGCAGGCATCACCCGACGTGAAGCCCTGCGCGGTGATGTCGAGCGCGCTGTTCATCCGGGCACGCATGTTCTCGAGGCCGATCTGGTAGGTCAGCTCGATGACGCCCTTGCGGCCGAATTCGCGTTCCAGTTCGGCGACCTGCTCGTCGGTGGCGGTCACCGGGCTCGCGGTCATCGCGTCGGCGTACGCGAGCGCGAGCCGTTCCTGGTCGGTGAAAGCGGGCGACTTCGCGTAGTCGTCGATGTTCTTCAGCCGTTCGATGTCGAGCCCCTCGTGCAGTTGCAGCATGGTCCCGAAGTCGATGCACCACGAGCAGCCGAGCTGGGTCGCGACGCGGTACACGGCCAGCTCGCGCACGTTCGACGGCAGCGTCTTGCTGGCTTTCTCGGCCATCATCTCGTGCATGCCGTTCGCCCGCAGCAGGGCGGGATGGTGCGCGTAGACGGCCATCGGCTCGGGCACGGCGCCGAAACGCTTGCCGGCGAACTTGTAGAACAGCTTCAGCAGGAAGCCGGCTTCGGCGGTCTTCACGGCGGGAATGCGCGGCATGGTGTCCTCCTCGTGCGAGTGCGTTCACCGACTGGACGAGGCGGCCCGCGCGGACGTGACAGCACCGTCGGTGACGCGCGCCACCCTCGCTTTTTAGCCTTTTCGCCGGAACCGCCAGTCGATCATCGACGCTAGGCTGGTGAGCTGGCACTTTTCCTTCCACCGAGGAGGACCATGCTCGCCGTCGAGGATCCCGCCACCGGACAACGGATCACGGACGTCCCCGACTGCGGGCCCGCCGAAGTCGACAAAGCGGTACGCGCCGCGGCGGCCGCCTCCCCCGCCTGGCGTGCCACGGACCGGCGCGCGGCCTTGATGTCGTGCGCGGTCGTCGTCGAGGAGGCCGCGCCCGTGCTGGCCCCCGTTCTCACCGAGGAGCAAGGGAAACCGCTTCGCGAAGCCGAGGCCGAGTTCGCCGGAGCGGCGGCACGCTTCCGGTACTTCGCCGGTTCCGGGCCCGAATCCGGGGTGCCGGTCGACGGGCCGGTCGCCGCGATCACGTCGTGGAACTTCCCCGTGCAGCTGGCCGTCGCGATGCTCGCACCGGCGTTCGCCGCGGGGAACACGGTGGTGCTCAAGCCTTCGCCGCGCACGCCGCTCACCACGCTGCACCTCGGGCGGATGCTGGCGGAGGTGCTGCCGCCGGGCGTGCTGACCGTGCTGACCGGCCACGATCCCCTCGGCGAGCTCCTCATCGCCCATCCCGGGATCCGGCAGGTCGCCTTCACCGGCTCGGCCGAAACCGGGAAGCGGATGGCGGCCGCGCCGGAATGGCGACAGCTGACGCTCGAACTGGGCGGCAACGCTCCCGCGATCGTCCTTCCCGGCACCGATCCGGCCGTCATCGCGGAACGGCTCTTCTGGAGCGCTTTCGCCAACTGCGGGCAGATCGGCGTGGCGGTGGAACGGGTCTACGCCGTCGGACCGGTCTACGACGGCGTCGTCGAGGCGCTGGCGGCCATGGCGACGGAAGTGGTGGTGGGCGACGGAAGGACGCCGGGAACGCAGATCGGCCCGGTGAACAACCGGCCGCGCCACGACCGCGTCACCGGTCTCACCGACGAGGCGCGGGCGAGCGGCGCGCGGATCGTCACCGGCGGACCGCTCGACGGGCCGGGGTACTTCTTCGCGCCGGCGATCCTCGCCGAGGCGCACGACGGGATGCGGGTGGTGACCGAGGAGCAGTTCGGACCGGTGCTTCCGGTCGTCCGATGCTCCACAGTGGACGAAGCCGTCGGGCTCGCGAACGCCACGGCGCCCGGTCTGTGCGGATCGGTGTGGGGCGCGGACGAGGAGCACGCCGCCGAAGTCGCGGCGCGGCTCGACTTCGGCACGGTCCGGGTCAACGACCACCGGGCCGACGAGCCGTTCGCCGGCTCGCGGTGGTCCGCGAGCCGGGCCGGGCTCAGGGAGTGATCGTCCGGACGTCCCACACCCAGACACCGTCGATGAACTCGGCGGGCTTCCGCAGCAGAAGGTCCACTGTGGTCCGGAAAGCGTCCTGGTGTTCGCGCGGGATCAGCACGAGCACGTCGGCGTTCCAGTACCGCAGATCCGCCAGCGCCTGCACCCGCTGCGACTCGGTGATCGTCGCGGGCACGCCGGTCTGCTTGATCTGGTCGAAGATGATCGACGTCGGCCGCTGGATGGCGCCGTAGCGGCCGCGTTTGTCGTCGGGACCGCTCGGGCCCACGAAGTAGCCCTCCGGCATCGAGTAGCCGAGCCCCGCGTCGATCTGCCAGTGCAGCGGTTCGGATTCGCCGGAACTCGGCAACGGCACGGGCACCACGGTCCCGCCGGGCGCGACGTAGCTCCGCCAGGTGCCGTCGGCGAGGAATCTGGGTGTCTGCGGCCGGTCCTTGACGATCAGCTGGGTCGGCGCGATCGGCAGCAGGACCGCGATGACGACGCCGATCCACACCAGCCGCAACGGGAATCGCCGCTCCCCCGGCACTTCGGGCAGTTTCGACGCGACCGTGTAGACGCGTTCGGTCGCCAGCGCGAGCAAGGCGCCGATGAGCGGGATACAGCCCATCGCCAGCCGCGATTCCAGCAGCGATTCGAACAACGGCAGTTCCGAAAGCAGCTTCCACGGCCCCGGGATCCCGGTCTCCTCGTGCACCACGATCAGTTGCACGCCAAGGGAAAGCCAGGCCATCACGAACATGGAGATCGCCAGCGCCCGTGCGAACACCTCACGCCACAGCCAGGCGGTGATGACCACCATCAGCACGATCAGCGGCCAGCCGAAGAAGGCGTTCTCTTCGGTGCGGTTCATCGACACGTCGGCGGCGGCCTGCGGCTGCCCGGCGACGGACTGCGTCGCGAACCGGGTGAACGCGGCCGTGTCGTTCCCGACCGGGCCGTGCTCGATCGCCTGATAGCTCTGCGGGCCGAAGAACTGCCACCACAGCGGGAAAGCGCACAGCACGAGCGCCACGAGCACCCCGATGCCGACGCCGATCCCCAGCGGTTTCGCCATCGGCGGGAACTCGCGGTAGTTCGTCGCGAAGTAGGCGATGGCGAAGATCGCGAACGCCATCGCGAAGATCAGCAGCGGTTCCTCGCCGAGGAAGATCTGGTACGCCGCCAGCAGCCCCAGGAAGATCCCGTTGCGGACCGGGCGTTCGCCGCGCGCGATCTTGAAGACCTTCAGCGCGATGAACGGCAGGACGAACCACGCGACGAAGTTCGGGTGCGCGTTGCCGTGCGAGATCATCGGCGGGGCGAAGCCGACGAACGCGCCGCCGATGGCCGCGCCGACCCGGTGGGTGACCAGATGCCGCGAGAAGACCCAGTACCAGGCGGCCGCCGTGCCGGCGAGACCGCCGGTGAGCGCGATGGCCCAGGTGACCGTCGGGCCGAAGGTGAGCGTGACCGGCGAAAGCGGGATGCCGATGCCGAGCATGGCCGTGTTGGCCATCAGGTTCACGCCGAGCGGATGGTTCTGGAAGTGCGAACTGAGCGGGTTCCTCAGGTGCAGCACGTTGTCCGCGGTGACGGAGAAGAACCACTCCCACAGGTTCTGATCCGACGCGCTGTTCCAGAGATAGCCTTCCTTGAGGTCGAGCCAGAGCCCGTTGTAGAGCAGGAAGGCGAACAGCAGGAAGCCGCCCATGATGGCGGCGTCGGCGGCGGCGAACCGGCGGGGTCTCGTGGGAGCCTTCCCGGCATCCACATTCGCCGCCTCAGCCTGGAAAAGGCTCACTGACCGTCCTCACGGCTCGACTACGCGGGCGAGAAAGTAGATCACACCCGTCGAGGCATGCCTCACGAGCAGAAGGAAGGGCCGATCGACGGCGACTTCCAGGGGTTCGTCGACGATGAGCGACGTCAGCCGCATCAGCACCGCCGTCGCGGCGGCGCCTTCGAGGCCCTGCTCGTCGATGCGGAGCACTGTCTGGTGGAGCACCTCGGACACTTCGAGCCGGTCGTCGTCGGCGAGGCCGGTGAGATCGGCGCTCGCGGTGAACATCGTCCGCACGCCGAGATCCTGGAGTTTCGCCGTCAGCGGGCTGTCGACGTCGAGGTCGAGTTTCGGCAGGGACAGTGCGATCGTCTTGGACCGCGTGTTCTCCAGCAGCCGCGCCAGCTTCCCCGCGTCGAGTTCGGCGTCGTCGAGGTCGCCGTCGGGCAGCAGGACGATCGCCTCCACCCCGCCCTCGGCGCCGAGGCGGACGACCTGCCAGCCGTCCTCGTGGGTGTGGTCGAGCTGTTTTTCGAGCCACATCGTCGGCACCGTACGGGTGCCGGACGGCGCGTGGAAGTCCGCGGGCGCGGTGTTGTCACGCGAGAACGGATTGGTCCAGGCGGTTTTGAGATACAGGGCGTTGACGATCGCAGCGACGGTGTCCTCCGCGACGGTCCCCGGTTTCAGGAGTTCGGGGATCAGTTCGCGGGTGGCCCGCGCGACGTCGGCGTTGATCAGCGCTCGCGCGGCCTCCGGATCGTCGCCGAACGGGGCGCTCTCGACCTTCCCGCCCGGCCAGGTGGCGAGTTCCTCGCGGAAGGAGTCTTCGAGCGGGAGCCCGTCCCAGGCCCAAAGCGTGTTCGCGACCGCGAGTTCGGGACCGTCTTCGAGCAGTGACGAGGCCTTGCCCAGCAGGTCGGCGAGCTCGTCCGGGTCGCCGAGCAGCGCGATCAGTTCGTCTCTGGTCTTCCCCTTGGCGGCCTGGGTCACCAGGCCGAGCGCGCTCGCGATCGAGTACGGCGAGAAGCACGCGTTCTCCGCGCGGCTCGCCAGCACCCGATAGAGGTCCAGACCAAACCGGAGGTGGCTTTCGACAGCTCCCATGCCGCAGACCGTACCGTGCACGGGCCCGTCCGTCTCCTGTCCGAAGGTAGGTGCCGTCAGTGGCAAGGACGGTTCCAACCGCCCCTAGCACTCATGAGGTGTCCCCGTGTCGTCCGGCTAATCACGCGTGTCGTCCATCCAGTCACGCGACACCGCCGTGACGGCCGGTGTGCCAGGCGTGCCACGCGTACGCTTGCGCGTCCGTGAGCGACGCCACCTGGTCGACGACCACGCGCAGGCGGGCCGCGTCGTCCGCGGCGGCCTCCCAGGCGGGCAGGAACAGGCCGTCGAGCGCGCCCGGGGCGCGGCGGCACAGCGCGCCGACCAGTTCGGCGAGCGTCTGACGCTGACCGTCCTGCATCGCGAGGCGCCGTTTGTCGCTCATCACGTACCGCAGCGCGAGCGCCTTGAACAACGCGACCTCGGCCGCGACCTGCTCCGGAATGACCAGGCGTGCGGCATAGCGGCTCAGCGGCCCTTCGCCGTACACCTCCCTCGTCGCGCCGACCACCGCCGTCGCGAACCGGCCGACCAGCTCGCTCGTCAGCCGTTTCAACGCGACCTGCGCCTTGAGCGAGCCGTCGAGCCCCGGTTCGGTGAGTTCCGCGACCACGGGCAGGTCGAGCAGTTCCTTCGCCGCACCTTCCAAAGTGGACTGCGACTGGTGCGAAAACCTGCGCGCCGCCTCGGCCACCGCCGCGCGTTCCTCCGCGTCGGCCAGTACCCGCAACGAGATCCGGCCGGCCAGCACCCCGTCCTCGACGTCGTGCACGGAATACGCGACGTCGTCGGACCAGTCCATGATCTGCGCTTCCAGGCTGGTGCGGCGCTCCGGCGCACCGGCCCGGACCCACGCGAAGACCTCGGCGTCGTCGGCGTACACGCCGTACTTCGGATTGCCTTCTTCCCGGGGCCACGGGTACTTCGTCGAGGCGTCGAGACAGGCGCGCGTGAGGTTCAGCCCGCCGGCGACCCCGCCTTCGAGCAGGACCTTGGGCTCCAGTCTGGTCAGGATCCGCAAGGTCTGCGCGTTGCCCTCGAAACCACCGCACGGCTGCGCGACCTCGTCCAGCGCGCGCTCGCCGTTGTGCCCGAACGGCGGGTGCCCGATGTCGTGCGCGAGACCGGCGGTGTCCACCAAGTCCGGGTCCGCGCCCAGTTCGTCCGCGATCCCCCTGCCGATCTGGGCGACCTCCAGCGAATGCGTCAGCCGCGTGCGCGGTACGCCGCTGACCTCGGCACCTTCCCCCGGGCCGACCACCTGGGTCTTGCCGGCCAGCCGCCGCAGGGCCGCCGAGTGCAGCACGCGTGCGCGATCACGGGCGAAGGCGCTTCGCCCGTCTTCCGCGCCCTCCAGCGCCGCGCCCTTGGGCCGCTCGGGCAGCAGACGCGCCCTGTCGGCCTCGGTGTAGGTGTCGCTCACCAGCCAAGCTTAAGCGCGATCACCGACACTTATCGGGTTCAGACCTCCGCGGGGAACCTGGTGAGGCGGTAGTACAGCAGCGCGCCGGTCTCGCGGACGATGTAGCGCGCCTGCGTCTCGCGGGCCTGCACGATCGGGCCACGGTGCGTGGGCGACGTCCAGGCGTCGAGGCCGAGGTCGTCGGCCATCACCCGCGCCCGGAACGAGTGCCACGGGTCGCTGACCAGCACGGCGGTCTTCCAGCCCCGCTGCTGCACCTGTTCGGCGACCGCGCGGAGGCTGCGCAGGGTGTCGCTGCCCTCACCGACCGGCAGCGTCGCCGACACGGGCACACCCCGTTTGCGCAGCCATTGCGCGCCCGCGTGCGCCTCGGTGTAGTTGTCGTCGGCCTTCTTGCCGCCCGCGGTGACGATGACCTCGGCGACGCCCTGGTCGTACAGCGCCTTCGCCTTCTCCAGCCGGGAACGGAAGATCTCCGACGGCCTGCCGTTGTACTGGGCCGCGCCGAGCACCACGATGACGTCGGCGCGGTCGCGCACGTCCTCCCGCGCCACCTGCCAGACCCGGAACGCCGTTCCGCCGATCAGCGCGACGACGATCAGCAGGAACCCCGCCAAGGTCCGGCGCACCCAGCTCGCGCGGGTGGGTTTGGTCCGTTCGGCGGTACTCACGAAGGTGATTCTCGCAGAGCCGCGAGGTGATCTCAGAGCCAGCCGTGCTCTTCCGCGAGCCGCACCGCCTCGGCCCTCGTCCTCGCCCCGGTCTTGCCCATCGCGGCCGAAAGATGGTTGCGCACGGTGCCCTCGGAAAGGTGCAGCGCGCGGGCGATGTCGGCCACCGTGCTGCCGTCCTTGGCCGCCTTGAGGACGTCGTGTTCGCGTCCGGTGAGCGGGCTCGCGCCGGTGGCGAGCGATTCGGCGGCGAGTGCGGGATCGACCACCCGGAGCCCGCCGTGGACCCGGCGGACGGCGTCGACGAGCTGCTCCGGCGGAGCGTCCTTGACCACGAATCCCGCGGCGCCCGCGGCCATCGCCCGCGACAGGTAGCCGGGCCTGCCGAAGGTGGTGCAGATGATGATCCGGCACAGCGGGAGCGCGCCGTGCAGTTCGGCGGCGGCTTCGAGGCCGTCCTTGCCCGGCATTTGGACGTCGAGTAGCGCGACGTCCGGCGAGGTCTCCTTCGCCCTCTGAAGCACTTCGTCGCCCGAGCCGACCTGGGCGACCACCTCGATGTCGGCTTCGAGGCCGAGCACGGTGGCCAAGGCCCCGCGCACCATCGCCTGGTCGTCGGCGAGCAGGACCCGGATCACGCGCAGCCTCCAGTGGGTTCGGAGAGCGGCGCGGCCACGTCGCTCCGCAGGGCGGACTCGGGTACGTCCGCCCGGACGAGCCATCCTCCCCCAGGTGGCGTGGTGGCGGTCAAGGTCCCGCCGACCGCGTCCAACCGTTCGGTGAGGCCGCGCAGGCCGTTGCCCGCCATCGCCTCGCCGCCTTCGCCGTCGTCCTCGACTTCCAGCCAGGTCTTGCCGAGACGGACCTTCACGCGCTTCGCCCCGGAATGCCGGAGCACATTGGTGACCGCTTCCCGCAGCACGTAACCGAAAGTGCGCTGCAGGGCGGGAGCGACGTTGTCCACCGCGTGTGGCAGATCCGCGTCGATTTCGGCCGCCCGCAGCGCCGCCCGCGCTCCGGCGACCTCCGCCGACAGCGACACCTCGCGATATTCGGAGACGGTGGCGCGGATGTCCGAAAGCGCGCTGCGGGTCAGGCTCTCGACCTCGCTGATCTCCTGCAGGGCACGGGTGTCGTCCTTGCCGCTCTCCAGGATCCGTCGGGCGAGCCCGGCCTTGACCGTGATGGTGGTGAGGCTGTGGCCGAGGATGTCGTGCAGATCCCGCGCCAGGCGCTCGCGTTCACCCGCCACCGCGAGCGTGGCGATCTCCTGGTTCGCCGCCTCCAGTTTCCGCACCGCGCGGACCAGGTTCGCCATGAAGAACATCGCCGCCGTGATCGAGATGACCGCGATGAGATCGCCGAAGTCGTATTTGCCGATGATCAGATGGACGGCCAGCACCAGCAGCAGGGCGCCGCCGTCGAGGATCAGCGACCAAGCCGGCGGCAGCGTGAAGGCCAGCACCGCCGTCGCGTAGATCAGGATGTACGGGTTGTTGTCGTGCAGGAACACCAGCGCGAGACCGATGAGCAGCATCAGCACCGAGAAGACGTAGGTCGTCTTCCGCCGGGAAGGCCGCAGACTGAGCGGGAACAGCACGTAGCAGGCGCCGTAGAAGAGCAGGAGAACGGCGATCACCAGCTCTTTCGCGGTCGCCCCGTCGGTGGCCAGATCGACCGCCGCGGGGACGAAGCCGGGCACGATGAAGGCGAGGCCGAAGAACACCCACCGCCTCGGCCGGGGGCCCCGTCCGGTTCGCGGCGGCATGTCCGCCCACCAGTTCTCCCGGCTGTTCAAGCCCGTCTCGACCCTGCCCGGGTAGTCGCTCACCGGTTCACCCATCTCTCAGACCCGCGCACTGTCCTTACGGTAACGCCTGATCACCAGCGTCCCGAGGACCGCGGTCCACGCCCCCAGCACGCCGAGCGCGACCGGGAGACTCACCGTGAGATGGTCGGTGACCACCGGGCGGACCAGCTGGATCAGCCAGTACGTCGGCGTCACCTGGGCGATGTCGGCCATCCACGACGGCATCCCGTCGATCGGGATCCACAGGCCGCCCAGGAAACCCATGCCCATCATCACGATCATGTTCAGCGGCTGCATCGACTCCGGTGTGCCGAACTGGCCAAGCAGCAGGCCGAGCAGCACCAGCGGGATCGCGCCGAGCCAGCAGCCCAGCACCAGCCGCAGCCAGCCGGCGGCGTCGAGGTGGACACCTTCGAACAGGACGCCGATCAGCGGGACGACGAGCAACGACGGGAGCGCGACGAGCATCGCCGAGAGCGCCTTGCCACCGAGATAACCGGCGCCCGTCAGCGGGGTCAGCCGCAGCTGGCGCTGCCAGCCCGTGGACCGCTCGATGGCCAGTTTCGCGCCACTCGTCATCGCGGCGGAGAAGGTGCCGAAGGCCATCATGTTGACCATGATCACGCCGGCGATGTCCATTTGGCCCGAGGCGAAGACGTTGGCCTGCAACAGGAACATTAGCACCGGGAAGGCGACCGCGAAGAGCACGAACCGGGTCGAACGGAAGGTGCGGACGATCTCGGTCTTGAGATAGGTCGGGTTCATCGGACGGTTTCCTCGGTGGCTTCGGTGGTCAGGGACAGGAACGCGCCTTCAAGACCGACGGCGCTGATCTCGATGTCGTGCGCTTCGGGGATTTCGCTCAGCAACGCGCGCAGCGTGGCGTCGGAATCGGAACTGGAGATCGCGGCGCGGCCACCGCGGAGTTCGAATCCGGTGACCGCGGGCAGCCCCGCGATCACCGGCTCCGCCGCCGCGGGCACGACCGCGCGGATCGTGCGTCCCCCGGCCAGCGCACGGACCTGCGCGACCGAACCGTCCGCGACGATCCGCCCCGACCGCATCAGCACGACACGGTCGGCGAACTCTTCGGCCTCTTCGAGATAGTGGGTGGCGAACAGGACCGTGCGGCCGGTGCTCGTGTACTCGTACATGGACTTCCAGAACTCGCGGCGCGTGCCGACGTCCATCGCGGCGGTCGGCTCGTCGAGGATCAGCAGATCGGGGTCGCTCACGAGCGCGACGGCGAACCGCACGCGCTGCTTCTGCCCGCCGGAAAGCCTGGTGGAGCGCCGGTTCGCGAGATCCTCGATCCCGGCGCGGCGCAACGCGTCCCGCACTGGCATCGGCTTGCGGTGCAACGCCGCGACCATGCCGACGGTCTCGGCGACCGTGAGATCTTCGACGAGCGCGCCGCCCTGCAGCATCGCGCCGATCATCCCGTCGCCGACCGCGTCCCCCGGCTCGCGGCCGAACACGGTCACGGTGCCGCTGTCGGGCACGCTCAGGCCCAGGATCATGTCGACGGTGGTGGATTTGCCCGCGCCGTTGGGGCCGAGGAGCGCGACCACCTCGCCCGGCGCGATCGTCAGGTCCACACCGTCGACGGCGTGGACGTCGCCATAGTGCTTACGCAGCCCGGAAAGCCGTACCGCCGCCCCCGCGGTGATGTCTTGTTCTCGCATGCTTAGAGCTTGTCGCGCGAGGGGGTCGCGGACGTGGGCCGCGCGTCACGACCTGAGGATGACAGTTGTCAGGGGTGAGCCGCTCCCGAACGTCATGAAAGGGCCGTTCAGGACAAGAAACGTCCTGAACGGCCCTTTCATGACATTGGCCGGGCGTGCGGCGCGAGTATGCGGAACTCAGGCGCCGATCAGCCGGCCGGCCAGGTACGACTCGAGTTTGTCGATCGCGACCCGCTCCTGCGCCATGGTGTCGCGCTCCCGCACGGTCACCGCGTGGTCGTTGAGCGAGTCGAAGTCGACGGTCACGCAGTACGGCGTCCCGATCTCGTCCTGGCGCCGGTAGCGGCGGCCGATCGCGCCGGCGTCGTCGAAGTCGACGTTCCAGTGCTTGCGCAGCGCAGCCGCGACGTCGCGCGCCTTCGGCGTGAGATCGGCGTTGCGGGACAACGGGAGGACGGCGACCTTGAACGGCGCGAGCCGGTAGTCCAGCTTGAGCACCGCGCGGGTGTCGGTGCTGCCCTTGGCGTTCGGCACCTCTTCCTCGTGGTACGCGTCCACGAGGAACGCCATCATCGACCGGCCGACACCGGCCGCGGGCTCGATGACGAACGGGCGGAACCGCTGCTTCGTGGCCTGGTCGAAGAACGACAGGTCCACACCGGAGTGGTTCGAGTGCGTCGTGAGGTCGAAGTCGGTGCGGTTCGCGATACCTTCGAGCTCGCCCCATTCCTGGCCCGCGTTGAACGCGAAGCGGTACTCGATGTCGACGGTGCGCTTCGAGTAGTGGGAGAGCTTTTCCTTCGGGTGCTCGTAAAGGCGGAGGTTGTCCGCCTTGATGCCGAGGTCCTTGTACCACTCGGTGCGCGCGTCGATCCAGTACTGGTGCCAGGTCTCGTCCTCGCCCGGCTCGACGAAGAACTCCATCTCCATCTGCTCGAACTCGCGCGTGCGGAAGATGAAGTTGCCCGGCGTGATCTCGTTGCGGAACGACTTGCCGATCTGGCCGATGCCGAACGGCGGCTTCTTGCGCGCCGCGGTCTGCACGTTGAGGAAGTTGATGAAGATGCCCTGCGCGGTCTCCGGGCGGAGGTAGTGCACGCCTTCCTCGGACTCGACCGGGCCGAGGTAGGTCTTGAGCATCATGTTGAAGTCACGCGGCGCGGTGTACTGCCCGCGGGTGCCGCAGTTCGGGCACGGCACCTCGGACAGGTCGTCCTCGGACACCTCCTTGCCCGAGCGGGCGGAGAAGTCCTCGGCCAGCTGGTCGGCGCGGAACCGCTTGTGGCAGGAGAGACATTCGATCAGCGGGTCGGTGAAGACGTCCAGGTGACCCGACGCGACCCACACCTGACGGGGCAGGATCACCGACGAGTCGAGGCCGACGACGTCGTCGCGGCTCTGCACAACGGTCTTCCACCACTGGCGCTTGATGTTGTCCTTGAGTTCGACACCGAGGGGCCCGTAGTCCCACGCCGACTTGGTACCGCCGTAGATCTCTCCACACGGGAAAACGAAGCCTCGACGCTTGCACAGGCTGACGACGGTCTCAATGGTGTTGGCGGGCACTCCACGCTCCGAAGCATGCGGGGACGGGTATGGGCTAGAAGGACAAGACTAACCGCCCGTCCCCGCGCGACCTCCGGCGAGGTCGGACCGCTCAGGGCCTGCTGACCAACGAGGCGGTGACGATGCGGTTGTCTTCGTAACCGTCGGTCCCGCCGACGTACTCGCCACCGCAGGTGACCAGCACCAGCCGATGCGGCCCGTCCGGCCCGAACAGCTTCTCCGACTGTTCGGCGAGCTTCGTCTTGTGCACGGTGACGATCTCGCCGATCTTGTACACCCACTTACCACCGTCGGTGTCGACGACGTTGACCTCCTGGCCGGTCTTGAGCCGCCACAATTCGTCGAACGGGCCCTTCTTCCCCTTCCAGTTCACATGGCCGGAAAGCAGGGAAGCGCCCTGGTCGGCGCCCAGTTTCGCGCCCCACCAGGTGGCTTCGTCGAGACCCTCGGGGATGGGCAGGGTCCCGTCCGCGGTCAGTTCCTTGCGGATCAGTTTCGCCGTGCCGCCGCCGGGGAGTTTGACCGTGCCGGGCGCCTGTCCCAGGTCGGCCGGGCTCTGGGGTGGCTGAGCCGCCGACGTGGTCGCCTGGCCCTGGGTGGCCGCGACGACAGGATCACTCGTTCCGGTGAACACGAACACCGCGACCACGGCCGCCACCACGAAGATCGCGGCACCGATGAGGATCAACCCCAGGCTGGAGCGCTTCTTCGGCTGCTCCTCGCTCGCCGTACCGTCGTCGAACTGTCCCACCATCGGGTATTACTCCTTGCTCGCGTGTGGCCGCCGGAGCGGCCGGTGTCGCTAGACACGCGACGCGAGCCGAGAGAGGTTGCACCGACTTCCCGCGTTTCGTCCTCTGAATGCGGTCCTTGCGCGTGCAACTACCGCATTCAGAGGACGAAACGCGGGGTCAGGCGGGCGGGCCGGAAACGGGGGTCGCGACGATCACCCGGTTGTCCCGGTAGCCGTCGGTCCCGCCCAGGTAGTCGCCGCCGCAGGTGACCAGGACCAGCCGATGTGGCCCGCTCTGTGCGAACAGCTTCGCCGCCTGCGCGGGCAGGTCGTTCTTGTGCACCGTGACGACCTCCCGCACGCGATAGACCCAGATGCCGCCCGCCGCGTCGCTGACGGCCACCTCCTGGCCCTCGTGCATCCGCCACAACTCGTCGAACGGCCCTTTGACGCCGCCCCAGTTGACGTGCCCGGAGATCAGCGACGTACCCGCTTCGGCACCGAGCCGCGAGCCCCACCAGGCCGCGTCGCCGAGCCCTCGCGGGATCGGGAGGACGCCAGTGGAGTTGACCTCGGAACGCACGAGCCTCGCCGATCCGCCTTCGGGCAGGCGGATGGTGCCGGGCCGCTGCCCGCGTTTCGAACTGTCGGCGGGCAACGCCAGCGGGGCGCCGTCCTCACCCGGCAAGACCGCGGGTTCCGCGAGCGACACCGGCTGTTCCGGCGGGATCCAGGTCAGCACGATCACGCCCGCGGAGATGGCGAGCGCCGAGACGACGGCGGACAGTGCCGCCAGCCAAGGCCGCACGAGGTCGCTACTTCTCCCGCACCGGAACGGGTTTGCGACGACGCAAGAGCAGCATGGCCGCGGCGCCGATCACGATGCCGCCGCCCAGCAGCCCGAGCCCGACCACGGTCCGCGTCGAGTCGGCGGCCTGCGGCGGGATACCGCCCGCGGGCACCGTCCCCGGTACCGCGGGCTGTTCGGGCGCCGCGCCCGGGCCGGTACCGCCGGCGGGCTTCGCGACGAAGTTCTTCGGGATCGAGCAGCTCACGCCGCCGAGCACGAGCGTCGTGCGGGCCTCGCGCAGATCCTTGCCCGCGCCGTCGCGCACGTGCGTGACGATGTCCACCTTCCAGCCTGCCACCGCGGTCACGTCGCCGTCGCGCCAGCCGTCCTGCCGGATCAGCTGGTCGAAGGCGGTCACGCGGGACACGGTCAGGTCGGAGGTGGTCTTGTCCTTGCTGGCCGTTTTGTCGATTTCGCCGGTCGAGGGCGGACCGAGCTTGAGCCCCTTGACATCGACGCCCGAAGCGCCGGACGGCTTGAGCGCGCCGGTTTCGTCCCGCACCCAGATCTTGCCCACGCTCGTCGACGACGTCGCCTTGCTCGGCGACGAGCAGTCGACGGCGCTCTTCGCGCCTTCGAGGACCAGCACGGTGTTGTCGGCGGGCTTCGCGCCACCGCGCCCGTTGTCGAGCAGGGCGTAGTTGCTCTCCGCGACCGCCGTCGGGACCGTGGTCTGCTGCAGCGCGGCGAGCACGTTGTGGTCGCGGCTGGCGATACCGGGAGGGAACGGGCTCTGGGCGCCGAAGCGGCCCAGGTTGACGGCCCATTTGTCGCCGAAGGTGTTCTTCTCGCCGTTGTCACGCGGGACGACGGTGCGGTCCGGGGAGAGTTTCGACTGGCCGGGCGTCAGCGGTGAGCGCTGGGTTTCGGTGATCAACGATCCCGGGTTCCCGATGCGCACCGACGCCACATTCGCGAACGACACGGGGCCGGTCTTCTCATCGACGGCCTGCGTCGTCTGCGCCGAGGCGAGCCCCGGGACCGACGCCAAAGCGACGGCCGCCGTCGCGGCGGCCAGCTTCGTCACGAAACGAGTCATGTCTCCCCACTGCCTCTCCGGGCCCTCAGAGCGCGGTCGTCGGCATACGAGAAGCGACGAAACGCTCCGCGACAACCTTGCACCGTTGGCGACCACATGCGAAGTGGAATGGTCATTTCTTTGCGAAGTCACCCGAATGGAGCAGTAACATCGCCGCCAAGTGGTCGCCCGGTCGGCGAACAGACCACCGGGGACGGGAACACTAAGATGGGCTGGACTGTTACTGGCAATGACTTCGGAAATCATGATGGACATGGAGGCGGCGATGGCTACGGTGACCCCGGACTCTGCCGCCCCGGGTCTCGCGGAAGACCCTGGACCGCATTCGTCGGCCCGTCCCCCCGCCGAACCGGCGACGTCGGCCTCACCCGCCGTCCTCGCGGACGCCGGTGACCTGCTCCGGGCGCTCGCCGCGCCCGTGCGCATCGCCATCGTCCTGCAGTTGCGTAACGCGGACAGGTGCGTGCACGAACTGGTGGACACACTCGATGTCGCGCAGCCGCTGATCAGCCAGCACCTGCGGGTGCTGAAGACCGCGGGTGTCGTACAGGGTGAGCGACGCGGCCGTGAGGTGGTGTACCGGCTGGTCGACGATCACCTTGCGCATATCGTGGTGGACGCCGTAGCCCACGTTCAGGAGGGGAAGTGAGCATGAGTCCGACGACGGCCAACAGTTCCGCGCCGGTGCCGGGACGCCGGTCGACGAAACAGCGGGCCGCCGTGGTCGAGCTGCTCAAGGAGATCGACGACTTCCGTTCCGCCCAGGAACTGCACGACGAGCTGCGCAAACGCGGCGACGGCATCGGGCTCACCACGGTGTACCGGACGCTGCAGTCGCTGTCGGAGGCCGGCGAGATCGACGTCCTGCGCACCGACACCGGCGAGGCCATCTACCGGCGTTGCTCGTCGCACCACCACCATCACCTGGTGTGCCGCCTCTGCGGCAGCACGGTCGAGGTCGAGGGCCCCGCGGTGGAGCGGTGGGCCGAGAAGATCGCTTCGGAGCACGGGTTCTCCGACATCAGCCACACCGTGGAGATCGTCGGGACCTGCTCGAACCACTGACGAGCGCTATGAACGGTCCGTTCCTTGCAAATTTTGCAAGGAACGGACCGTTCATGGCATCGGGTCAGCCCACGATGAACCCGCCGTGGCCGGAAGTCTCGCGGAGCCAGGCGAGCCAATCCCGCCACAGTTCGTCGGCCTCCAGTTCGGAGCGCAGCACCGCGGGCGCCGTTGCGTAGCGTTCGAGCGCTTGTCCGATCTCCTGGTCGCCGACGATCCACGGCCCGTTGCTCATCAGCTTGAACTCCGGGATCCCCACCATGCCCGCGACGGTCTGCGCCGAAGCGGCGCGCTCGGCGCTGTCATACTCGTCGCGACGGTCCTGCGCCGCGGACAGCCAGTCCTCGGTGTCGGCAAAAGGCCAGGCGGGAAACGGACGATATTCCGCTTCGTAGGTCATCGCCGTGCGCCGCATCCCCTCGCGGCACGCTGCCATCCCCATGACGTTCAGGTGGAACTGGAACGGCGCGGCCAGTTCGAAATACGAGCTCGCGCAGTGGGGGACGTGCACACAGCGGACAAGGCAGGCCTCGAAACGATCCCGGGCGGCCGCGGCCGGCTCCGGTAGGTCCACCCACTCCAGGTCGTAACCCATGACGTCCGGGCTCAGTACTCGTAGGGGTCCTTCGGCGCCGGCACCTGCCGCACCGAAGTGAGCGTCAGGTCCGGCATGTAGCTGTTCTCCCGCACCGCGGTCCCCGGCACGACCGTCCCGGTGACCTCCAGCCAGGTGTCGTTCCCGAAACCCGACACGCCCTCGCCCACCATCCGCACGGTGATCGGGAAGGCGTCGGCCGCGCAGCAGCCGATGACCATCCGCGCCAGCATCGTGTTGCCCTCGTTGTGCACGACGAAGCCGGACAGCCGCACCGTGCGCCCGTTCAGCGAGCCACTGGAATCCCACCCCGCCCGGCTGACGAACTCGTTGACCTCCAGCGGGACCACGTCCCCGGCGGGCAGGGGCGGGAAGGCGGCCGCGTTGCTCGCCGAGGCGCTCTGTGGCGCCCTGGCCTCGGTGCGGGTCACCGAATCGGCGCCCAGCGCGGGCGGCGCGACCAGGAACACGGCCAGCACCGGCACCATCAGCAGCCACGCCGACCGGGTGTTGTGGTCGTGCGCGTGGACGTCCCCGGACACGACGGCGGCGGCCCGCGCGGCCAGCAGGTCGCGGACGATCGCGACCGCGCCCAGCGCCACCATCACCGCGCCGCCCGCGATGATCCACGGTTGCTGCGCGGGTTTGACGTAGCGCAGGTAGTCGCCGTTGATCGCGATCTTCAGCAACGCGCCGCCGAGCAGGATCAACAGGATGTTCTGGGTCTCGCGTTTCACGCGCCACCTCCGAGGATCAGCACACCCGACACGACGGCGCACGAGAGCGCGACCACGAACGTCACCGGCGCGAACCGGAGCGCGAAGGACTTGCCGAAGGTGCCCGTCTGCAGGGCGAACAGCTTCACGTCGATCGCGGGCCCGACCACCAGGAACACCAGTTTCGGCAGCAGCGGCATCGCGGTCAGCGACGCGGCGACGAAGGCGTCGGCCTCACTGCACAGGGCCAGCACGACGGCGAGCACGGCCATCACCAGCACCCCGAGCACGATCTGCTCCCCCAGCACCCCGAACCACTTGGCGGGAACCAGCACGTTCATCGCGGCGGCGATCATCGCGCCGAGCACGAGGAAACCGCCCGCCTCGACCAGATCCGCCCGCGCGGTCTCGGCGAAGGTCTTCCACCGCGAACCGTGCTGAACCTCCGGAAGCCGCCGCAAAGCCCGCTCCGCGATCCAGTCGAGCTTGCCCCACTTCGCCCACAGCCAGCCCATCACCATCGCGGTGGCGAGCGAACCGGCGAACCGGGCGAACACCATTTCCGGGTTTCCGGGGAACGCCACCGCCGTGGCGACCAGCACCACCGGGTTCACCGCGGGCGCGGCGAGCAGGAAGGTCAGCGCGGCCGCGGGCGCGACGCCCTGGCCGATCAGCCGCCGCGCGACCGGCACCGACGCGCATTCACAACCCGGCAGGGCGACCCCGGCCAGCCCCGCGACACCGACCGCGGCACCGGCCCGGCGAGGGAGCACCTTCTCCAGCACCCGCGCGGGCACGAACGCCGCGATCGCGCCGCTGATCAGCACCCCGAGCACCAGGAACGGCAGCGCCTGCACGCAGACGGCGACGAACACCGTCGAGCCGGTCCGCAGCGCGGGCACGTCGAACACCTGCTGGAGCCAGCTCTGCCCGAGGATCGCGATCAGCAGGATCGCGCAGAGCACCTCGATCGAGGTGATCTTGAACCGCCGGGCCGGCTTCTTCTCCGGGGCGCTTCTGGAAATGGTTTCCATGCGCGCGATGATGCCAGGTGACCCTGCGTTCTGGCGGTCACTCCCCGGGAGCGGTGCCCAGCAGGTCCGAACGCAGCTGCGACGCGGTCGAGACGACCAGCATGAGCAGCGTCCCGAGCGGCGAGGGGTCCATGCCCTCGGCCGGGAACGCGTACCTCAGCGTGATGTCGATGCCCTTCTCCGAACGCACGACCCCGAGCGTGCCGAACAGGCCCTGTCCGGCGCGTTCCGCCGCCGAGGCCGCGATCGCCGGGTCGTCCGGCAGATCCCAGGCCACGACGCAGGTCAGGCTCAGCACGGTCAGCCCTTCGGCCAGCCGGGTCGCCTGGATGACGCACGGGACGTCCGCGTGCGAGAAGGTCAGCGCGCCGTCGTCGTCGACGTGGACTTCGAGATAGCGCTCGAGGGCTTCCCGCGCGGAGGTGAGCAGGGCCGCCGTGTCCGCCGCCTCGGTGGTCATGAGGTTCCTTCCGAAGCCTTGTCGACGGCCCCGCCGAAGCGGCGGTCCCGTTTCGCGAATTCGAGGCACGCCCGCCACAGGTGGGTGCGGTCGAAGTCGGGGAAGAGCGTGTCCTGGTAGACCATCTCGGCGTAGGCCGACTGCCAGAGCAGGAAGTTCGACGTCCGCTGCTCCCCCGACGGCCGCAGGAACAGGTCCACGTCCGGCATGTCGGGCTGGTAGAGGTACTTGCCGATGGTCTTCTCGGTGACCTTGTCCGGGTTCAGTTTCCCGTCGGCGACGTCCTGCGCGATCCGGCGCATGGCGTCGCCCAGTTCGGCACGGCCGCCGTAGTTGACGCACATGGTCATGTTCAGCGCCGTGTTGTGCTTGGTCTTCTCCTCGGCGACCTGGAGTTCCTTGATGACGCTCGCCCACAGCTTGGGGCGGCGGCCCGCCCAGCGGATGCGGACGCCGATCGAACCGAGGTAGTCGACCTGGCGGCGGATGGTGTCGCGGTTGAAGCCCATCAGGAAACGGACCTCCTCCGGGCTCCGCTTCCAGTTCTCGGTGGAGAACGCGTACACCGAAAGCCATTTGACGCCGAGCTCCACGGCGCCGCTGGCGACGTCGATCATCACCGCTTCACCGCGTTTGTGGCCCTCGATCCGCGGCAGTCCCCGCTGGTTGGCCCAGCGGCCGTTGCCGTCCATCACCAGCGCCACGTGCTTCGGGAGGAGTTCCTTGGGGATCTCCGGCGGCCGGGCACCGGACGGATGCGGCTCCGGCGCGCGAAGTTCGAATTGTGACGCCTTGTTCTCGCGTCCCCTGCGCAGCACCTTCGAGCCTCCTGATCGAGTGAACCTGTGCCTGCGACCCTACTGCGCCTGCGCGCCGGCCTCCCGCGCACGCCTCTCCACCAGCGGCAGCGACCGCAACTGACGCTCCAGATGCCACTGCAGATGCGCCGCGACCAGGCCGGACGCGTCCCGCCGCGGCACCGGCAGCGACGCCTCGGCCACCGGCCACTCGCCGTGCAGGAGCGCCGCGAGCAGCGTCAGCACCTCTTGGGAGGGGTGGACACAGCCGGGAACCCGGCAATCCGGGCACATCGAACCCCCGGCGGACACGCTGAACGCCTTGTGCGGACCGGGCAGGCCGCAGCGGGCGCATTCGGTGATCGCGGGCGCCCAGCCGGCGTAGGCCATGGCCCGCAGGAAGAAGGCGTCGAGGATGAGGGAACTGTCCCGTTCGCCGCCCGCCAGCGCCCGGAGCGCCCCGACGACGAGCATGTAGAGCTTGAGCACCGGCTCGCCTTCTTCGGCGGACAGCCGGTCCGCGGTCTCGGCGATGGCGCTCGCGGCGGTGTAGCGCTGGTAGTCGGCCACCAGCGGCAGCGCGAAGGCGTCGACCGTCTCGACCTGGGTGATCACGTCGAGCGAGCGGCCGGTGTAGAACTGGACGTCGACGTGCCCGAACGGCTCCAGACGCGCCCCGAAGCGCGATGACGTCCGACGCACGCCCTTCGCGACCGCACGGACCTTGCCGTGCCGTCGCGTGAGCAGGGTGACGATCCGGTCGGCCTCACCCAGCTTGTGCGTCCGCAACACCACTCCGGTGTCGCGATAGAGGTTCACCACCCCGACATCGTCCCACCTGGGACCGACATCGGGGTGGTGCGCCCCGGAATCAGCAGTAGCTGCTGCTGTAGCAGCTCGAGACCGACGCGGTCGCGACGATCGAGATGATGATCATCACGATGGCGAACACGCAGCCGAGGCCGCCGATGATCGACGCGATCATGCACATGGTCCTCGTGGACCTCGACGCGTCCGCGGCGGCGGCGTAGTTGCCCTGCATCTTGTAGGTGTTGACCTCGTTGGACTTCATGATCGCGAAGATCGCGATGATCCAGCAGAGGAAGATGCAGCCGATCGCCCAGCCCTTGTAGTCCTTGATGGCGTTGATGTCGCCCCCGGGCATACCGCCCGGCGCGCCGTAAGGGGAAGGCTGACCGTACGGAGCAGGCTGGCCGTAGGGGGCGGGCATGCCACCGGACGGCGGCCCATAGCCAGGCTGCTGTCCGTAAGGCTGCTGCTGGCCGTAGGGGTTGGTCATGAAAGTGGTCCTCGTCGTTCTTTCGGCTACGGGTCGGGCTAGATGCTCGCGGCGACCAGGACGATCCAGAGAATGGAGAACAGGCAGCCGACACCGCCGATGATCGAGGCGATCATGCACATGGTCTTCGTCGACTTCGACGCGTCCATGGCGGCGGCGTAGTTGCCCTGCATCTTGTACGTGTTGACCTCGTTGGACTTCATGATCGCGAAGATCGCGATGATCCAGCAGAGGAAGATGCAGCCGATCGCCCAGCCCTTGTAGTCCGGGATCGAGTTGATGTCACCACCACCGGGCATACCGCCCGGCGCGCCATAGGGCGCGGGCTGACCGTACGGCGCGGGCTGGCCGTACGGCGCCGGCTGGCCGTACGGCATCGGGTTCGGGCCGGAAGGCTGGCCGTACGGCGCGGGCGTGGCGCCGGACGGGGGTCCGTATCCGGGCTGAGGCTGCTGGCCATAGGGCTGCTGGCCGGGCTGCTGGCCGTACGGGTTCGTCATCGGGGTTCCCCACTTTTGTCGCATTTGCCGACGGGTGGATCCCGCCGGTTTTTCCTTACTGTTGCGGTGTTCCGGGCCCGTTCGGCCCATCCGCTCCGGGCAACTGCTGCCTCAGCTGCTCCGGGGTGATCTTCTGCGTCGGCTCGGCTTCGTCGAACCCTGACGGTGCCTGCTGAGGCTGCTGCCCCGGGCGGAGGACCTGCGTCGGCTCGGCCTCGCCCAGAGCCGGCTCAGGCTGGGACTCCGGTGACGGCGCCGCGGTTCCGTGCGGCGGCTGCCCGAAGGGCTGGGACGGCTGCTGCCCGAACGGCTGCGGCGGCTGGGGCTGCTGGCCGAACGGGGACTGCTGCTGCGGCTGTTGTTGCGGCTGGCCGAACGGCGCGGGCGGCGCGGGGAACGGCGAAGACGACGGAGGCGCCGGAAATCCCGACGTCTGGCCGAACGGCGCCGCCGCGGCCGCCGACGCTTCGCCCGGCACGACGATGGTGCTGAGGATCTTGTCGGCGAAGGTCTGGTTCTTCTCGTCCCACAGCGGCCAGAGGTAACCGAGACCGCAGACCCAGCCGTCCAGGTTGTGGCACAGGTCCCGGACGAAGGCCATCAGCGGGCCGATCGGCTGGCCGTCACTCTCGCGGACGAGCTTGATCTTCAGGATCTTCTTGCCGAGCGACTGACCGGTGGTGCCCATCTTGATCCACCGGTTGTAGACGGTCCAAGCGAACCCAGCGAGATAACCGAGACCGGCGACGAACAGGCCGATCGTGTCAGGCCCCACCGCCGAGATGATCGCGCCGATGATCGGCAGCACGACGATCGGGCCGAAGTCGATGAGCGTCGCGCCCGCACGCACTCCCCAGTGGGCGTAGTCGGTCCGCGGCCCGAACTGGGAGGCCTGGCCGAACGGCGAAGCCTGCCCCTGCTGCCCGAAGGGAGACTGCGGCTGCTGCTGGCCGAACGGAGACGACGGCTGCTGGCCGAAAGGCGACTGCGGCTGCTGCCCGAACGGCGAGGGCTGTTCTCCCGACGGCTGCTGCCCGAACGGCGACTGCGGCTGCGGTGACTGCGGCTGCCCATCCCCGGATCCGGGCGGCGGCTGCTGTCCCGGCGGCTGCTGGCCGTAGGGAGTGGTCATCGAAATCCCCTCGCTGGTTCCTCGCCCCTGGCGCACGGGGCCTCTGCGGCGACCCGGGCTGAATGTACGGCATGGGTACACACCGAGCAGACCGGTGCGCGGGAGCGTACTCGGTACCACCGACGATCCGGGCCTCGGCCCGGCACTCACACGTAAAGCGAGGTGAACGGGGCGAAGGGCAGGTTACGGATGACGAACCAGACGACGAACACGACACCGAACGCGAGCGGCGTCCAGCGCCAGTGCAGCCAGCTGTCCACCGCACGGCCGCGGAGCCTGCCGACCGCCCAGGCGACCGTGCTCCAGATGAGCAGCAGAACGACCACAAAGGACACCGCGTTGTAGTGCAGCGCGGCGGGGATGTCCCCGTGCAGCGCGCTGTAGACCATGCGCATGCCGCCGCAGCCCGGACACGCGATGCCCAGCAGGGTCTTGGTGGGACAGACCGGAAGCGGCCCGCCCGGGGTGGTGGGATCGCCCAGCCAGAGGGCGACACAGCCGAGGCCCGCCCCGGCGGCGATGGCCAGGGGCGGCCCCAGCGCGCGGGCCTTGGCTTTGAACCCGCGCGCCGGGAATCCCGTGTAGACGGACGACGTCACGGCGTGAAGCTTCCCGCCGACGCGCCGATGATGATCATCACCACGATGAAGATGATGTACAGCAGGAAAAGACCGCCGGTGGCGATCGCTCCCCACATGGACCACTTCTTCGCGTCGTCGGCGGCCTTCTGGGCTTCGGCGTGGAAGCCCTGCGACCACAACGTCTGCACCTGGCTCGACTTCACGATCGCGACGATACCCAGCGGCAAGCAGCACAACACCGTGCAGAGGATGGCCCACACCAGGTTGTTGTCCGGCGGGGGTCCGTAGTTCGGCATGCCGCCGTAATACGGCTGCTGCGGCGGTGGCCCGCCAGGAGGCGGGTAGTTCGGGTACTGGTCGGTCATGAGGTCTCCCCCTCGAGCGCCGGGATCAGCGGTAGTTGTTCACGTCCACCGAGGCCGCGAACACGCCGAGGAAGACGACGAGGACAACGTACAGAACGATGAGCACGCCACCGACGATCGCCGCGATGATCGACCACTTCTTGGCCGCGTCGGCCGCTTCCTGCGCGGCGGCGGGCTGGCCCTGCGCCCAGAGGGTGTTCACCTGGTTCGCCTTGACGATGGCGACGATACCGAAGGGCAGGCAGCACAGGATCGTGGTGAGGATCGCCCACACCAGGTTGTTGTTGGGCGGCGGGCCGGGGTTGTTGAAGCCTCCACCGCCCTGAGGGTCGCCGGAGTAGTTGGGCAGGCCCTGGTTGTCGGTCATTTACCGCTTTCCCTTCACGAATGAGATGTGGAACTGCGACCCGGGCGCGCCGCCCGATCAGCGATCACCGGAGTCAAGGGTTGAGACTCTAAGGTCACCCGTCCGGTTCCACACCATCAACCGGTCTCCGCGACCGAATCGAGACATTCCGTTCAGTCAGAAGCCCAGCCGTCGCAACTGACGGGGGTCGCGCTGCCACTCTTTGGCGACCTTGATGTGCAGATCGAGGTAGACCTTCGAACCGAGGAGCCCCTCGATCTGCTGCCGGGCGCGGGCGCCGACGTCCTTGAGCCGCTCACCCTTGTGCCCGAGGATGATGCCCTTCTGGCTCGGTCGTTCCACATAAAGGAACGCGTGCACGTCGATCATGTCGTCCCTGCCCTCGTGAGGCAGCATCTCCTCGACGGTGACGGCGATCGAGTGCGGGAGTTCGTCCCGGACGCCCTCCAGTGCCGCCTCGCGGATCAGCTCGGCGACCAGGGTCTGTTCCGGCTCGTCGGTGAGTTCGCCGCCCGGATACAGCTGCGGGCCCTCGGGAAGGTGGCGCACCAACAGATCCGACAGCGCACCGACCTGGAAACCGTCCACAGCGGACACCGGGATCAGCTCGGCGAACTCCATGACCTCCTGCAGGGCGAGCAACTGCTCGGCGACCTGCTCGGGTTTCACGAGATCCGTCTTGGTGACGACGCCGATCACGGGAGTGCGCTTGGCGATCTTCTTCAGTTCGGCGGCGATGAACCGGTCGCCGGGGCCGACTTTTTCGTTGGCGGGCACGCAAAGCCCGACAACGTCCACTTCGGACCATGTCGAGTGGACGATGTCGTTCAGCCGCTCGCCGAGCAGGGTCCTCGGCCGGTGCAGGCCCGGTGTGTCGATGATCACCAGCTGCGCGTCGTCGCGGTGGACGATGCCGCGGATGGCGTGCCGGGTGGTCTGCGGTTTGCTGGAGGTGATCGCGACCTTGCTGCCGACGAGCGCGTTGGTCAGCGTCGACTTGCCCGCGTTGGGGCGCCCGACGAAGCAGGCGAAACCGGAACGATGCGGCTCGGCCATCAGTTCAGCACCTTGCCACTGGGGTCGGCCAGGTAGATCGGGGCCTCGGCGGCGATGTCGCGCACCGCGTGCACGGAAGCCTCCTGGAGCAGCCCTTCGGCGCTGACCACGACGGCGGCCTCGATTCCTTCGGCTCCGCTCGAAACGGCGGCGGCGACGGCGGCCTGCAGCGCGGTGAGCTTGAACGACGGCTGGTCGACCGTACTCGCCGCGTACGTGCGGCCGTCGGTGTCGCGGAGCGCGGCGCCTTCGGCGGCCTGGGTGCGGGCTCGCGCGGACCTGGCCAGGGTCACCAGCTTCTCGTCCTCGGCGTCCAGCTCAGGCATGTTCGACACTCCTGTCACTTTCATCGGGCTGCGGGACCCGGGTCCGGCGCCTGCCCTGGGCTGCGTCGGTCACCGCGTCCGCGTCGGCGGGGTGGACGACCACCGTGGTGATCCGCATCCGCCCGCGCCGGTCCTTACCGCCTTCGGCGAACAGCCGAAGGCCGGCGACCTCGGCTTCGGCCCCCGGCAGCGGGACCCTACCCAGTCGCTCGGCGAGCAGCCCGCCCACGGTCTCCACGTCGTGGTCTTCGAGGTCGATCCCGAACAGTTCACCCAGGTCGTCGATCGAGAGCCGGGACGAGACGCGGACCGCGCCGTTTTCGAGTTCTTCGACCTCGGGGCGTTCGTCGGCGTCGGATTCGTCGGTGATCTCGCCGACGATCTCCTCGAGGATGTCCTCGATGGTGAGCAGGCCGGCGGTGCCGCCGTACTCGTCGACGGCGATCGCCATGTGGTTGTGCGAGACCTGCATCTCCTTGAGCAGATCGTCGAGCCGTTTGGAGTCCGGCACGAAACTCGCCGGGTTCATCAGCTCCTCGACCCGCCGCTGCGAGCCGCCTTCGGCCATGTACGCGGGCATGAGGTCCTTGATGTTGACCACGCCCACCACGTCGTCGACGGAGTCGCCGATCACCGGCAGCCGGGTGAACCCGGTGCGCAGGGCCAGCGCGAGCGCCTGGCGCACGGTCTTGTCGTGCTCGATCCAGACGATCTCCGTGCGCGGCACCATGACCTCGCGCGCGACGGTGTCGCCGAGTTCGAACACCGAGTGGATCATCTCGCGTTCGGATTCCTCGACGACGCCCCGTTCCTGGGCGAGGTCGACCAGCTCACGCAGTTCGACTTCGGAGGTGAACGGGCCTTCACGGAAGCCGCGGCCGGGGGTGATGGCGTTACCGAGGACGATCAGCAGCCTGCTGAGCGGGCCGAGGATCGATCCGAGGACGCGGACGGGTCCCGCGACGACGAGCCCGATCCGGTACGGGTGCTGGCGGCCGAGGGTGCGCGGGCCGACACCGATGAGCACGTAGCTCACCACGACCATCACCCCCGCTGCGACCACGATGGCGAGCCACAGCGGCCGGATCCAGCCGAGGATGTCGACGGTGACCAGCACGGTCGCGGTCAGCTCGCAGGTCATCCGCAGCAGCAGGATCAGGTTGATGTGGCGGCGGCGTTCGGCGATGACCAGCGACAGCTGACGCGCGCCGGGGCGGCCGAGCCGGACGAGACCGTCGGCGCGGGCCTTGGAGACCGTGCTGACGGCGGCGTCGGCGGCCGCGAACACCCCGGCGAGCAGGATCAGCGCGATGGCGATGACCAGCAGGGCCGTGGGACTACCCATGTCCGCGGACCGCCTAGGCGGGGGGCTCTTCGGCGGGCGCGGCGTCGAGGCCGGCGGTGCCGAGGAGCCTGTCGTCCGCGGAGCGCTGCGCGTCGCGCTTGTTGTGCGCGGCCACCGCGGCCTGGAACTCGCCGAGGATCCGCTTCTGCAGACCGAACATCTCGCGTTCCTCGGCGGGTTCGGCGTGGTCGTAGCCGAGCAGGTGCAGCACCCCGTGGGTGGTGAGCAGGTGCAGCTCGTCCATCAGCGCGTGCCCGGCCGTCTTGGCCTGGTCCTTCGCGAACGCCGGGCACAGCACGATGTCGCCGAGCAGGGCGGGCGAGGCGTCGGGCGCGTCGGGACGGCGCGACGAGTCGAGCTCGTCCATCGGGAAGGCCATCACGTCGGTGGGACCGGGCAGGTCCATCCACCGCTCGTGCAGATCCTCCATCACCTCGAGGGTGACGAGCAGGATGGACAGCTCGGCGAGCGGGCTGACCTCCATCTTGTCGAGCGCGAAACGGGCGGCCGACACGATCGAGGTCTCGTCGACGTTCACGCCCGATTCATTGGCGATTTCGATGCTCATGAACGGCGCTGACCCTTCCAACCGCTGCCCTGGTCCTTGCTGTCCTGCAGCGCCTGCCACTTCTCGTACGCGTCGACGATGTCGCCGACGAGCTTGTGCCGCACCACGTCCTGGCTGGTGAGCTGGGCGAAGTGCAGATCCTCGACACCTTCGAGGATGTCGCGGACCACCCGGAGGCCGCTCTTCTGGCCGTTGGGGAGGTCGACCTGCGTGACGTCGCCGGTGACGACGATCTTGGCGCCGAACCCAAGCCGGGTGAGGAACATCTTCATCTGTTCCGGCGTGGTGTTCTGCGCTTCGTCGAGGATGATGAAGGCGTCGTTGAGGGTGCGGCCGCGCATGTACGCCAGCGGCGCGATCTCGATGGTGCCCGCCTGCATCAGCCGCGGGATCGACTCGGGCTCGACCATGTCGTGCAGCGCGTCGTACAGCGGGCGCAGGTACGGGTCGATCTTCTCGTTGAGCGTGCCCGGCAGGTAGCCGAGGCGCTCACCGGCTTCGACCGCCGGGCGGGTCAGCACGATGCGGGTGACCTGCTTCGCCTGCAGCGCCTGGACGGCCTTGGCCATGGCGAGGTACGTCTTGCCGGTACCGGCGGGGCCGATGCCGAAGACGATCGTGTGCTTGTCGATGGCGTCGACGTAGCGCTTCTGGTTGAGCGTCTTGGGCCGGATCGTCTTGCCGCGCCGGGAGATGATGTTCATGCTCAGCACTTCGGCCGGTGACTCGTGGTCACCGGTGGAGAGCATGCCGACGGTGCGGCGGACGGTGGCCGGGTCGACCTGCTGGCCGCGGCCGGCGAGCGTCACGAGTTCGGCGAAGACGCGTTCGGCGAAGGCGACGTCGGCGGGAGCGCCGGTCAGGGTGACCTCGTTGCCCCGGACGTGGACGTCGGCGGCGAGGAGCTCCTCGGCGACGCGGAGGTTTTCGTCCCTCGAGCCGAGCAGGCTGAGCGCGGCGGCGTCGGGGATGGGGAATCGGGACTGGGCCGCTTCGGTGATGGCGGCTTCGTCAGCCTTCGTCGGGGTGACGTCCGCGGGAACGTCGGGTCGGGCGGCTTCACCCGGTACGGTTCCGGCCACGTGGCCTCGGGCCTACTTCCTGCGCTTACGCTGCGATTTTCAACGACAGTGACGAGTTCGATGTTACTGGTTGCGGGTGGCGGCACGCAGTCCGGTTTCCGCAGGCCGCGCGCTTCAGCGCCCGAAATGCCCCAGCTGCTCGCCGCCGAGCACGTGCGCGTGCACGTGGAAGACGGTCTGTCCGGCGTCACCGTCGGTGTTGAAGACCACCCGGTACCCGGACTCCGCGATCCCCTCGATCTCCGCGACCTTGCGAGCCGTCGACGCGACGTCCGCGAGCAGCTGCGGATCGGCGGCGGCCAGCTCGGCGACGTTCCGGTACCGCTTCTTCGGCACCACGAGCACATGCACGCGAGCCTGCGGTGCTATGTCCCGGAACGCATACGTCGTCGCGTCCTCGTACACCTTGTCGGACGGGATCTCCCCCGCGATGATCCGCTCGAACAACGTCTCCGCGTCACTCATCCCCCCACCCTATCGCCCACGGGAGCCCCACGCGGACGGGGCGAAGGGCGCTTTCGCCGCGTCGCATGCGAGGAAAGTCCCCTTCGCGTCCAGGCGTCTCGGTCGGGGTGGTCGTTCTGGCTGGGGCTGAACGCAAGCCCGGTCCGTGAAGGCCTCCTTGCCTACCCTGAAGGTAGTGAAGGAGGCCTTCACGGACCTCGTGATCACCACTTTCGCTCCAGACGCACCAGCAGCCACGACGGCTGCGCGTGAAGGCCCCCTTCCCCAGTACTTGAAGCAGACAGGCCGCCGGCGACCGTTCGGTCGGAGTACCGATCAGCCGCACTCACGTGATCGAAGCCGGAACTCGCGTGATTCGCGGCGGAACACCCTGAGTGCGGCCTCCAAGCACGCGAGTCACGTCCCTGATCACGCGAGTCACGCCTTCACTCACGCCGCCTGTGTTCCCAAGTCCGTGAGGCACCCTTCGCCCCAACCCGAAACGCCGCTCACAACCACCCCGGCCGTCGACCTCACCGTGGGCCCCACGGGGCAACACGCGGAATCGCGCCACGGCGCGAATTTCGAAGCGAGGCAAGGAGCGAAGTACTTGCGAAGGGGCTCGAAATGAAGATGCCGCGGCGCGGTGGGCCCTGGGGGTCGGCCCACCGCCGCCGCGGCTCCGCCGGACCGAGGGGGGAGGTGCCCGGCGGGGATTCACGCGCGCGACCGGGCTTCATCCCCAGTGGCGCGCCGAAACCGTGTGTTGCGCGTCAGTTAACGAGAGTAACGGCTGTTTGCGTGATCGCGCCATAACTCGCCGCAAATTAGTGGGGTGTTTTTTCACTTCCAGCGGTCGGTGAGAACCCCCAGCGCGCCGAGTGCCACGGCGGCGGCGGTGGAGGTGCGCAAAACGGTGGGGCCCAACCGGATGGCGGTGGCGCCGGCGTCGGTGAGGGTGTTCAGTTCTTCGTCGGTGATGCCGCCCTCGGGGCCGACGACGAGAAGGATGTCGCCTTGTGCCGGGAGTTCGATCTCGGTGAGGCGGGTGGTGATGCCGGATTCGAGGACGAGTGCGCGGGAAACGGTCTGCGCGAGTTCGGCGAGTTCGCGGGTGGTGGCGGGTTCGGCGACTTCGGGGACGTGGGCGCGGCGGGCTTGCTTGGCGGCGGCGCGCGCGGTGGTGCGCCAGCGGGTGAGGGCTTTGTCGCCGCGGGTGCCTTCTTCCCAGCGGGCGACGCTGCGGGCGGCGCGCCAGGGGACGATGGCGTCGGCGCCGGCTTCGGTGGCGAGTTCGACGGCGAGTTCGCCGCGGTCGCCTTTCGCGAGGGCCTGGGCGACGATGACGCGCAGCGCGGGCGGGTCCTCGATCCAGTGTTCCTCGATGGCGAGGGTGAGCGCCGCGTCCCTGCCCGCCTGGACGGCTTCGACGACGCAGCGCGCCATGCCGCCTTCGCCGTCGGAGAGCACGAGACGCTCGCCGACGCGCAGGCGGCGGACGGTGGCGGCGTGCCGGGCTTCCTCGCCGTCGAGGGTGGTGCGCCCGGAGCCGGGCAGCGCGGCGGTGAGGAAGACCGGCAGTGTCGTCTCGGGCACGGGTTACCGGTGGTTCTTGGTGCGCAGCTTGGAGAACAGCCCGCCGGGCTTGGAGCCGTTCGACGACAGCGAAGGCACGTCTTCGCCGCGCTGCTGGGCGAGTTCGACGAGGAGGTCGCGCTGGGCGTCGTCGAGTTTGGTCGGCACGACGACGTCGATGTGGACGTGCAGGTCGCCGCGGCCGTCGACGCGGCCGGAGGACCGCAGCCGGGGCATGCCCTTGGCGGTGAGCACGAGTTCCGTGGCGGGCTGGGTGCCCGGCTCGATGTCGAGTTCGTAGTCGCCGTCGACGAGGGTCTCGATGGGCACCGTGGCGCCGAGGGCGGCGGTGGTCATCGGGATGCGGAAGTTGCAGTGCAGATCGTTGCCCTGCCGGACGAACACCTCGTGCGGCGCCTCGTCGATCTCGACGTAGAGGTCGCCTGCTGGGCCGCCGCCGGGGCCGACCTCGCCCTGGCCGGAGAGGCGGATGCGCATACCGTCGCCGACGCCCGGCGGGATCTTGGCGGTGACGTTGCGGCGGGCGCGGACCCGGCCGTCGCCGCCGCACTGGCGGCAGGGGTCCGGGATGACCTCGCCGAAGCCTCGGCACACCGGGCAGGGGCGGGCGGTGACGACCTGGCCGAGGAACGACCGCTGCACGGACTGGACCTCGCCCGCGCCACCGCAGGTGTCGCAGGTCTTGGTGCCGGTGCCTTCGGCCGCGCCGGCGCCGCGGCACAGGTCGCAGACGATGGCGGTGTCGACGGTGATCTCGCGGTCGACGCCGGTGGCGCACTCCTCGAGGGTCAGGCCGAGGCGGATGAGCGCGTCTGAGCCGGGCTGCACGCGGCTGCGCGGCCCACGACCGCGGCCGCCGCCACCACCGGCGGCGCCGAAGAAGGCGTCCATGATGTCGCCGAGGCCGCCGAAGCCCGAGAACGGGTCTCCGCCGCCACCGCGGGCGCCGCCGTCCATCGGGTCGCCGCCGAGGTCGACGACCTTGCGCTTCTGCGGATCCGACAGCACCTCGTACGCGGTGGTCACCTCGCCGAAACGGTGCTGGGCGTCCTCCGACGGGTTGACGTCGGGGTGCAGTTCACGGGCCAGTTTGCGGTACGCGCGCTTGATCTCCTGATCCGTCGCGTTCTTCGCCACCCCGAGAATGCCGTAATAGTCCCTCGCCACCGTCTTCGCCTTCTCCTTCTGACTTCGACCTCACCGCCGCGTTCAGCGACCGGAGAGGATCTGCCCCACGTAGTTCGCCACCGCGCGCACCGCGGCGATGGTGTTCGGGTAGTCCATCCTGGTCGGCCCGACGACGCCCATCCCGCCCAGCAGCATGTCGTCCATGCCGTAGCCGATGGAGACCACCGAGGTGCTGCGCATCTGCTCGTCCTCATTTTCCTCACCGATGCGCACGCTGATCGCACCGGGGTTGCGGGCGGCCGCGAGCAGCTTGAGGACGATGACCTGCTCCTCGAGCGCCTCCAGCACCTGCCGCAGCGATCCGGGGAAGTCCGCGACGTTACGGGTGAGGTTCGCCGTGCCACCGAGCACCAGCCGCTCCTCGGGGTGCTCGACCAGCGATTCCACCAGCACGGTACAGACGCGGGTGAGGCTGTCGCGCAGTTCGCCCGGCGACTTCTCGGGCAGTTCGGCGACCGCCGCCGCGGCCTCGGAGAGACGGCGGCCGGCCAGTGCCCCGTTGAGCACCGTGCGCAGCCTGCCGACGTTCTCCTCGGTGATGACGTCCCCGAGGTCGACGGTGCGCTGGTCGACGCGGCCGGAATCGGTGATCAGCACGAGCATCAGCCGGGCCGGGGTGAGCGGCACCACTTCCAGGTGCCGGACGGCGGAGTTGGTCATCATCGGGTACTGGATGACCGCGACCTGCCTGGTCAGCTGCGCGAGCAGCCGGACGGAGCGGCGCAGGACGTCGTCGACGTCGGTTCCGCTGTCGAGGAACGCGGTGATGGCCCGGCGCTCGGCCGAGCTGAGCGGTTTGACCTCCGCGATCCGGTCGACGAACAGCCGGTACCCCTTGTCCGTGGGGATCCGGCCCGCACTGGTGTGGGGCTGTGTGATGTAGCCCTCTTCTTCCAGCGCCGCCATGTCGTTACGCACGGTGGCGCTGGACACACCGAGGTTGTGCCGGTCGACGATCGCCTTGGATCCGACGGGCTCCTGGTTGGACACGTAATCGGCGACGATCGCGCGCAGCACTTCGAAGCGGCGCTCTTCCGCGTTGGCCACCTGCACCTCCCTCGCTCGTCCTCACAACGAGTTTACGGAAGGCGGAGTGCCCGGCGAGCCACCGGACTTCTTTGGGCCCCTCAGCCGCGCCCCCGGAAGGAGCGCCGCCGCGGCTCCAACGGCCTCCGGATCACCTTCACCGAACCCCACCAGGCGAAACCCGTGACACGCAGCACCGGCGCGCCCGGCTCCGGACGCCGCCGCCCGGTCCCGCGGCCGGTGCCGAACCCGCCCATCAGGCCGAGTCCCCGGACGTCGAGGGCGAAGTCCTCGGGCACGACGATCTTGACGCCGCCCATCACCGCCACCGCCCTGATCGTGCAGGAACCGGCGGCGATCCGGGCCCGCCGCAGATCGAGGCGCACGCTGCCCCAGAACGCGCGGCTGACATGGCGCGACGGAAGCGGTCCGTCGAATCGTCGCGTGGTGCCGGACATGACGGCGAACGAGCGTCGCCCGCCTTGCTCCTCATCGCCGGTGTGGGACAGGGCGAGCGCCCCGCCGGGCGACAGATCCGCGACGACGGGTTCGAATTCCGCGAAGGTCTTGGCCGCGTAGACCGCGTCCAGTCTCGTTTCCAGTTCACCGGCGGTTATCCGCCCCGCGCCCATGGCTTCGTACAGCAGTCGCGCGACGTTCTCACGATCGGAATCGGCCACCCGCATCGCCGACCGCTTCGGTTCTGACATGACCGCGACGATAACCGTTATCGGCGAATTCCGGAAATGACCCGTCCGCCGCACGGAAAGGCATGAGTGAAATCAGTTTCGCCACCCTGACGGGAATGACAATTCGACGACCGGCCATTGACCGACCGGCACCGGAAGGTCTTCCATCTAGCTCACTTGCGGAAGTTCCGACTCAGTGTGGAGCGCACTATGACTTCTTCCTTCCGTCATGTCCTGATCGCCGCCATGACCGTGACTTTGGTCGCGGTGGGCGCGCCGGCCGCGAGCGCGGACTCCGATTCGGTATACGTTTCCTCTTCACCGCTTCCCGCCGGCGAGAACGGTGACGTGCTCAAATCGCAGCCCTCGACCTACAACGGGGCGAAATCGACCCGGATCCAATATCTTTCCCGGGACAACAAGGACAAGCAGGTGGCCGTGAGCGGTACCGTCCTGGTGCCGAACAATCCGTGGAACGGTCCCGGCGAACGGCCGATCGTGGCCTATGCGCCGTTCACCTTCGGCATGGGCCCGGACTGCGCTCCCTCGAAGACCCTCGCGGGTGAGGGCTCCTCGGATCTGGTCTCCGGTTTCCAAGGCGGTTTCGTCAACGCGTTGCTGGGCGCCGGATTCGCCGTGGCGCAGACCGACTACATCGGACCGTGGGTGGAAGGCAGCGGCGACCACCCGTACGTCGTCCGGCTGTCCGAGGCGCACACCGTGCTCGACGTCATCCGCGCCGCGCAGCGCCTGCCCGGAACGGGTCTTCCCGCCGACGGCCCGGTCGGTATCGCCGGCTACTCCGAGGGCGGCAGTGCCGCCGCGGCCGCCGCCGAACTGGCCGCCACCTACGCGCCCGAACTGAAGGTCAAGGGCGTCTACTCCGGCGCGGCGCCCGCGGACAAGGCCGCGCTGTCCAAGTCGCTCGACGGCGGGATGTACGCCGGGTTCCTCGGTTACGCGCTGATCGGCATCAACCAGGCCTATCCCGAGGCCAGGTTGATGGACCTGGCCAACCCGGCCGGGGCCGATCTGTTCCTGAAGGCCCGGCAGACCTGCACGCTGAACGCGGTCTTCCAGTTCATGTACAAGCAGACCAGCTCGCTGACAAAGGAGGGCAAACCGGTGTCCGCCTACCTGTCCCAGCCGCCGTTCGACGCGATCGTGGCGGAGAACCGGATCGGCACCGTCAAGCCCGCGATGCCGGTGCTGGTCGAACACAGCCCGATGGACGACGTCATCCCGGCGGCCGTCGGCAAGCAGATGGCGAAGGACTGGTGCGGCAAGGGCGCCAACGTCCAGTGGAGGGACCTGCCGACGTTCACGCCGTTCTTCTCCCACGCGCTGGGCATGACGACCGCGTCGGGCGACGCCGCCGAGTGGCTGAAGGGCGCGTTCAACGGTCAAGCGGGCAACGGCAACTGCGGCCGGTTCTGACCAGACCTCGTGAGTGACTAGGACGTCAGGGCCATCGCCGCTGGGGTTGCGGAAGCCACTTCCAAGACGCCTGATGTCCCGAAAGCGGCTTTCGCGACGCACCTACCAAGACACCGAAGGTTATTGAGGGAGTACGTCAAAGGTCGCGTGATGGAGTCGGCGGTGCTGGGGCTCGTCACCGAGCCCCAGCACCGTGCCCGCAGACTGTCCAAAAAGGACAAATGTTGTGATCAACGCGTCCGGTTTGGGTACTTTGCGCAGTATTGCCCGGGGGTCGTGAGTGGCAATGGTCGCTCTAACGCTCTTTACCACTCACGACTCCCAACCGTCCTCGCCACGAGCGAGGCGCTGTCGTCAGCTGTTGCGCGGGAACCCGAGGTTCACCCCGCCCTGCGAAGGATCGGGCCACCGCGAGGTGACGACCTTCGTCCGCGTGAAGAAGTGGAACCCTTCCGGACCGTAGGCGTGGCTGTCCCCGAACAGCGAGTCCTTCCACCCGCCGAACGAGTAGTAGCCGACCGGCACCGGGATCGGCACGTTCACGCCGACCATCCCGACCTCGACCTCGTTCTGGAACCGCCGCGCGGCCCGCCCGTCGTTGGTGAAGATCGCGGTGCCGTTGCCGTAGGGGTTGGCGTTGATCAGCTCCAGGGCCGCGTCGTAGCCCTCGGCCCGCGCGACCGCCAGCACCGGCCCGAAGATCTCGTCCGTGTACACGGACATGTCCGGGGTGACCTGGTCGAACAGCGTCGGGCCGAGCCAGAAGCCGCCGTCCTCGCCGTCCACCTCGATACCGCGGCCGTCGACGACGAGCCGGGCGCCCGCTTCGACCCCGGCCTCCACATAGGACTCGACGCGTTCGTGGTGGGCGGCGGTGACGAGCGGCCCCATCTCCGAGGTGGGCCGCATCCCGTCACCGACGCGCAGCCGCTTGATCCGCTCGGCGATCTTCGCGACCAGTTCGTCGCCGACCGGGTCGACCGCGACCACGACCGACACCGCCATGCACCGCTCCCCCGCCGAGCCGAAGCCCGCCGAGACGGCCGCGTCGGCGGCGAGGTCGAGGTCCGCGTCCGGGAGGACGACCATGTGGTTCTTCGCGCCGCCGAGCGCCTGCACGCGTTTCCCGTGCCTGGTCCCGGTTTCGTAGACGTACTTCGCGATCGGCGTCGACCCGACGAACGAGATCGCCTTGACGTCGCGGTGTTCCAGCAGCCCGTCTACGGCCACCTTGTCGCCGTGCAGGACATTGAGGACGCCGTCGGGCAGGCCCGCCTCGGCGAACAGTTCCGCGATGAACACGGCCGCGGACGGGTCCTTCTCGCTCGGCTTGAGCACGACGGTGTTGCCGCAGGCGAGCGCGTTCGGCACGAACCACAGCGGGACCATCGCCGGGAAGTTGAACGGCGAGATCACGCCGACCACGCCCAGCGGCTGCGAGATCGAGTACACGTCGACACCGGTCGAGGCGTTCTCGCTGAACCCGCCCTTGAGCAGCTGCGCCGCGCCACAGGCGTACTCGACGTTCTCGATCGCGCGCGCGACTTCGCCCGCGGCGTCGGATTCGACCTTGCCGTGTTCGCTGGTGACGATCTTCGCCAGTTCGTGACGCCGCGCCGAAAGCAGCTCACGGAAGGCGAACAGCACCCGGGTCCGCCCCGCCAGCGACGTCCCGCGCCAGCCCGGCAGCGCCCGGGACGCGGCCGCGACGGCGGCGTCGACGTCGTCCTGCGCCGCGAAGGCGACCTTCGCCCGCACCTGGCCGGTGGCCGGATCGAACACGTCACCCGATCGTTCGCTCACGCCTTCGCTCGGTTTGCCGTCGATCCAGTGGTTGATGCGGTCGGTCACGGGTTCCGCCTTCCTGGTCCTGATACCTGCTCCCGGTCGAGTCTGGGTGCGCGCGCCACACCGACGCCATCGTCAACGTGTACGGACTCCCGGTCCCGCCCGTACAGTCTGTCTCCAGCGTTGTCGAACCGGGTGGGAGGCCGATGTACCCGACCGTCGCCGAGGTGCTCGCGCTGCCGGTGCTGCGTCAGGGCAGGCCCCATGTGGTGGCGGGGGCGGCGAGGCTGGACGCGCCGGTCCGCTGGGCGCACGTCGCCGAGGTCGCGGACATCGCCCCGTTGCTGCGGGGCGGGGAACTCGTGCTCACCACCGGGGTCGCGCTGCCCGACGACGGCGCCGCGCTGGCCAGGTACGTCGGTGACCTGGCGGGGATCGGGGTCGCCGGGATCGTCGTCGAACTGGTCCGGCATTGGAGCGAGAAGCTGCCGCCCGCGCTGGTCGACGCCGCGGACCGCCACGGTGTCCCGCTGATCACCCTTTCGCGCGAGACGCGGTTCGTGTCGGTCACCGAGGCGGTGAACGGGCTGATCGTCGACGCCCAGGTCGACGAACTACGCGCGGCTGAGCGGGTCCACGAGACCTTCACCGCGCTCACGATCGCCGGGGCCGAACCGGGGGAAATCCTGCGCGAGGTCGCGAGGCTCACCGAACATCCCGTCGTACTGGAGACGCTCTCGCACGAGGTCCTCGCCTACGACACGGCGGGGACCGATCCCGGTGAACTGCTGCCCGGCTGGCCGTCCCGGTCGCGCCCGGTGCAGGTCGGCGAGCGGACCGGCTACCACCAGGGCGCGGGCTGGCTGATCACCGTGGTCGGCGCGCGCGGGCACGACTGGGGACGGCTGGTCGTCGTCTGCGGGGACCCGCCGCCGCACCGGCACGTCGTGGTCGCCGAACGGGCGGCGTCCGCGCTCGCGGTCCACCGGCTGGTCGCGAAGGACACCGACAGCCTCGAACGCCAGGCGCACCGCGCGATCCTGACCGAACTGCTGGCGAACCCGGTCCCGCCCGCCGAACTGACCGCGCGGGCCTCCGCGCTGGGTGTCCCGCTCACCGGGCGGCTGCTGGTGGGGGTCGCCGTGCGGCCCCGGATCACCGTGACCGCCAAGACCGCGCAGTCCACCCCGGTGCTGCTGCGCGAACTCGCCGAGGCGACCGTGCTCGCCGCGCGGCACGCCAAGGTGTCCGCGCTGGTGGCCACCGACGACACGCAGGTGCGTGCGCTGATCGCGCTCTCGCCGGAGGCGGGGGTCGACGCGGTCCTCCGACGGCTGGCCACCGACGTCCACGAGGCCCGCGCCGGCGCGCCCGCCGTGGTCGCGGTCGGGACCACGGGCAGCGGGCCCGCCGAGGCGCGGCGGACACTCGTCGAAGCCGCGCAGGTCGCCGCCGCGGCACTCGCCGAGAACGTCGAACGCGTGCTCCACCGGCTCGACGACGTCCGGTTGCGCGGACTGCTGCATCTGCTGGCCGGCGACGAACGGATCACCGCGTTCGCCGCGCGGGAGCTCGGCCCACTGCTGAGCCGGGACGCCGCGCAGGGCAGCAGACTCGTTCAGGCGTTGAGGCATTACTGCGAGCACGGCGGCAACAAGTCCGCGGCGGCCGCCGCCGCGCACACCTCCCGTACCGCGTACTACCAGCAGCTGGCCCGGATCGAGCAGGTACTGGGCGTGCGGCTCGAAGATCCGGAGTCGATGCTCTCGCTTTATGTCGCTTTGCTCGCCCACGACATTCGAAAAGCGGACGACCACACGTCCGGGTGAGCAAATCTCACCCGAGCGTGGAACACAGTGATCGGGCCACGTCAGCCGATAGGGTTGATATGGCTTTCTTCGAACCGATCGGCGCCTGCGTGCTCGCGCTGGCCTGTATGGCCCCGGCGCAACCCGCCGAATCCACGTTTCAGCTGACCAGCCACGACACCAGGGGCCGGATCGGCACCGTCTCGCTCACCTGCGGGCCCACCGGGGGTTCCCACCCCTCACGCGGGAACGCCTGCGGCAAACTGTCCGAAGTGGACGGAAAGTTCGAGAAGCTCCGTCCGGAACCGCGGGCCTGCACCCTCGAATACTCGCCGGTGGACGTCTCCGCGGTCGGCAAATGGCGCGGCGAACCGGTCACCTTCCGCACCTCGTACGCCAACCGGTGCGTCGCCGACGCCGAGTCGGCCGGCGTCTTCACCTTCTGACCACGGCACTTCCGACGAGGTGACCGCCGGACCTCCCCCTCGGTGGCCCGGCGGCGCCGTTCACCGCCGCCTTGATCGCCCTCACCCCCAAAGAGGGCGATCAAGGCCGTGGGTCACGGCTCAAGGACGGACCACGTACCGGCAGCCGGTCCCGTCCTTCGCGGTGACAGGGGTCTGACGCGCGAGGGACCGGCTCAGGTTCCATTCGCGCCAATCATCTTCCGGGATTTCCCGCACGACCGGTCCGAGCACACAGGACCGCAGCGGCTCGGGGAGCCGGTCGGCCGACGGCACCACGTCGGCGGAAAACCGTGACAGGTAAGTGGTGTCGAGTGTCTTGCCGTGCGCGAGCCGGTCGATGTTGCGGTCGGCGATGAACCGTTCCGGATCGAGCACGGCCAGCCCCAGCAGTGCCGCGACGGCCGCTCCGATGGCCGCGCGCGGCAGCCAGGCCGACCGCAGCGGGATCAGGGACGCGAGCACCAGCAGGAAGATCAGGCCGATCCAGAGCTCGCAGACCTCGACCAGCAGCCGCAGCACGGTGAACCCGTACGCCTGCTGATATGTCCACATGCGACTCAACGCCGACGCGACCAGCACCAGGCTGAGCACGCTCAACGCGCCGAGCAACCCGCGCTGCCAGGCACGATCGGCCACCGAGGTCTTCGGCGCCCAGCGGAGAGCGGCGGCGACCAGCAGCAGCGTCAGCACGGTGATGGCGGAGAGCTGCCAGAACCCGCTCCTGGCGTACTCGGCCGCCGTCAGGCCGCTCGTGGCCAGCAGGTATTCGGTGCCGCCGAACAACACGACCAGGCGGACCACGACGAAACTCGTGAACAGCAGCACCAGCACACCCAGCGGCAACGTCCATTCGAGCCGGTGCGCGAGCCGTTTGCGCGGCGCGTCTTCGGCGGCGGGCAGCGGGGGCGCCGCCAGCAGGTAACACGCCCCGGTGACGGCGAACACGGCCACCACGAACAGGAAACCCCAGCGCACGAAGGTTCCCGGGTTCAGTTCGGGGATCACCGCGTCGACGACGCTCGCGAACGCGGCGTCCGCGCCCCGCAACAGCGGGACGAACACCAGCAGCAGCAAGGCGCTCGCCAGCACCGGCACGAGGAACCTCGGCCGTGTCCGGCCTTCCTGTTTCTTGCCGAGTTTTGTGAGCCCGCGCCCGACCCACGGGATCGAAAGCAGCGCTTCGATGGGGACCGCGAAGACGTCGTAGAAGATCGTGTTCACGGTGCGTTTCCCGACCACCGCGAGGGATCCCGCGACGAAGGCCGCCAGCACGCACAACACGTTCAGCCACACCGACGCGCGGAACATCCCGACCGCGAGCAGGCCGAGGGCGGCCGCCGCCCACACCCCGTTGACCGGCCCGAAATGCGGCTCGGCGTCACCACGGGCGCGCTTGTCGGCGAAGTGGACGGCCACCGCGAAGGCGAGCCCGGCCACGAACCAGCCCGCCCCGGGGTCGTCCGGCATGACGACCGCGGTGACGAGCCCGGCCGCGACCGCCGCGGGCAGCACGGAGGCGGGCAGCGGGACGATCGCCGACTTCGGCGGCACCCGCGGCCGCATCAGTACCGGTACGGGCGGCACCGGCGGGGCGGGCGGCAGGGTGGTCGTCGCCGAGGGCGGCGACGCGTGCGCCTGCTTCTCCTCTTGCTCTTCGCTCATCGAATCCTCCAGTTTGCGAAAGCACATATCGTTGGCCGTGCGCGGCCGCCCGAAAGAAGCGACCGGGGAACTACGGAACGGGGATCACGACGCGGATGACACAGCCCGGCCGTCCTTCGGGGGTGACGACGGCGATGCTGCCGTCGTGCAGGTCCACCACCCACCGCGCGATCGCGAGCCCGAGGCCGGTGCCCCCGCCGCCGGCCCGCTCACCGCGGGTGAACCGCTCGAACACGCTGTCCCGCTCCCCAAGAGGGATCCCGGGGCCTTCGTCCTCGACCTCGATGACGACGTCGGCCTCGCGAGCCTCCGCCCGCACCCGGACCTCTCCCCCGGCGGGTCCGTGCCGGACGGCGTTGTCGAGCAGGTTGACCACGACCTGGTAGAGCCGGCCGCGGTCGGCCACAGCGGTCGCGCCGGGCGGCTGGACGTCGACGGAGAACCGCACGCCGCGACCGGTGACCCCGGCTTCGGTGGCGACCTCCTCCAGGAGCAGTTCGAGATCGAACTCCTCCAGCTGCAACGGGAAGGCGCCCGCGTCGATCCGAGAGAGATCCAGCAGTTCCGAGACCAGCCTGCCGAGCCGTTCGGTCTGCTGCAGCGCGGTCTTCAGCGTCGCCGGATCGGGTTCGGCGACCCCGTCGACCAGGTTCTCCAGCACCCCGTTCAGCGCGGTGATCGGGGTGCGGAGCTCGTGGGAGACGTTCGCGATCAGCTCGCGGCGACGCTGATCCGAGGCATCCAGGTCGGCGGCCATCTGGTTGAAGGCGTGCGACAGCTCGCCGACCTCGTCGCGGGCGGTCGCGCGGACCCGCCGGGTGTAGTCGCCCTTGGCCATCGCGCGGGCCGCGGCGGTCATCTCCCGCAGCGGCCTGGTCATCCCGTGCGCCAGGATCTGCGAGGTGACCACGGCCAGCACCATGGCCGCGATCGTGGTCCGCGGCGGCAGCCAGCCGATCTGCCAGTTGAAGAAGGCGAACGCGATCCCGCCCGACGACACCAGCAGGATCGCGAGCTTGAGCTTGATGGAGCGGACCGGGTCGAGCGGTCTCGGGAGCGCGTCGACCACGCGGCCGAGCAGCGGGCGGAGCTTCACGATCCCACCTCCAGGGCGTATCCCACGCCGTGCACGGTGCGGATGAGGTCGGCGCCCAGTTTGCGGCGCAGCGCCTTGATATGGCTGTCGACCGCGCGGGTGCCCGAACCGGTGCCCGCGACGTCCCAGTCCCACACCTCGCTGAGCAGCCGTTCCCTCGGCTGCACCGCCCTCGGGCGTTTCGCGAAGTGGACGAGGAGGTCGAACTCGATCGGCGTCAGCTGGGCCTGGGTGCCCGCCCGCGTGACCCGCCGCTGGTCGACGTCGATTTCGAGGTCGCCGAGCACGATCTTCGTGCCAGCGTCCTCGCCCTCGGCGCGCGCGGACCGTTCGACACGGCGCAGCAGCGCGTGCACCCGCGCCGAGAGCACCCGCATCGAGAACGGTTTGGTGAGGTAGTCGTCCGCGCCGACGCCGAGACCGATCAGCATGTCCGTCTCGTCCGAGCGGGCGGTCAGCATGAGCACCGGGACCGGGCGGCGGGCCTGGACCCGGCGGCAGACCTCCAGCCCGTCGAAGCCCGGCAGCATCACGTCGAGCACCACCAGGTCCGGCTCCCGCTCGGCGTCCGTCTCCACACCGGACGGGCCGTCGTGCGCCAGGTCGACCGAGAATCCTTCGGCCCGCAAACGCGCGGCGATGCTCTCCGCGATGGTCACGTCGTCCTCGACGACCAGCACCCGGCGTCCTCCCAGTTCCATGGGGATGACTGTAGGCATCGGCCGTGGAGACCATCCGGGTGAGCTGTGGAGATCCTGTGGAGATGTTTCGGCCGGTTTGCCGGATTGCTACGTCCGCGTGTGTGACGCAGGTCATGCACCAGTGGCCTTCGAACGCAATCGACAGTCTGCGTTCCGACACCCTCAACAGTGAACAGTCTGCCAGTCCCACCCGCGCGGCGCGGGCGAGCACGATTCCGCAATGGAGCCGACGGCACGCGGTACGCAGCACGTGCATCCTGATGGCCGGGTGGAACTCGGCGAGGTCGAGTCCTTGAAGGACAGCCGCTTCTACAACGAAGAACTCGCCCCGGTCCCGGTCGAAAAGCGGACCTGGACCACGTACACCTACTTCGCGCTGTGGATGGGCATGGCGCACAACATCCCGTCCTACGCGCTCGCGGCGTCGCTGATCGCGCTCGGCATGGACTGGGTGCAGGCGCTGCTCACCATCACCATCGGCAACCTGATCGTGTTGATCCCGATGCTGCTCAACAGCCACGCCGGGACGAAGTACGGCATCCCGTTCCCGGTGTTCGCCCGTGCCTTCTTCGGGATGCGCGGCGCGAATCTGGCGGCGTTGCTGCGGGCGTTCATCGCGTGCGGCTGGTTCGGCATCCAGACCTGGGTCGGCGGCGAGGCGATCTACATCATCGTCGGACGGCTGGCGGGGTCCGGCTGGAAGGATTCCGCCGTCGTCCTCGGCCAGCACTGGACACTGTGGCTTTCGTTCGGCCTCTTCTGGCTGTTCCAGATGCTCATCATCTGGCGCGGGATGGAGGCGGTCCGCCGGTTCGAGAACTGGACGGCTCCGCTGGTGTCGGTCGGCTTCCTGATCCTGCTGGGCTACGTGCTGGTCAAGGCGGGCGGGCTCGGCCCGATCCTGTCCGAACCCGGGAAACTCGGCTGGGGGCCGGACTTCTGGAAGGTGTTCGCCCCGTCGCTGATGGCGATGATCGCGTTCTGGTCGACGCTTTCGCTGAACATGCCGGACTTCACCCGGTTCGGCGGCAGCCAGGGCAAGCAGGTCCGCGGCCAGATCCTCGGCCTGCCGACCACGATGACGTTCATCGCGATCGTCGCCATCCTGACCACCTCGGGCGGCAGCGTCCTCTACGGCGAGCAGATCTGGGATCCGGCGAAACTGGCCGACCGGTTCGATTCCCCGGTCGTCGTGGTGGTCGCGCTGGTCGCGCTGGTACTGGCGACCGTGTCGGCGAACCTCGCGGCCAACGTGGTCAGCCCGTCCTACGACTTCTCCAACGCCTTCCCGAAGAAGATCACGTTCGCGGTCGGCGGGCTGATCACCGGCATCATCGGCATCGTCATCCAGCCGTGGCGGCTCTACTCAGACCCGAACATCTACATCTTCGCGTGGCTCGGCTTCTACGGCGGCCTGCTCGGCGCCGTCGCCGGGGTGATGGTCGCCGGCTACTGGGTCGTCTACCGCACCAAGCTGCGCCTGCGGGATCTGTACACCGAACGCGGGATCTACTGGTTCAACGGCGGCTGGAACTGGCGTGCGCTCGTCGCGACGCTGGTCGGCGCCGTGCTCGCGGTCGGCGGCGCGTACGGCGGGCCATTCCCCGCCGACGGGCTGATCCCGTTCCTGAAACCCCTCTACGACTACAACTGGGTCGTCGGCCTGGCGGGCGCCTTCGTCGTCTACCTGCTGCTGTCCCTGCCCGAACGCAAGCGCACCACCGAAATCGAGGAGGATGCAAGTGAGCGACGTGGTCCGAGCCGGATTGATCCAGCAGCGGTGGACGGGTGACAAGGAGTCCATGATCGCGAACGCGGTCGATGCCATCGGCAAGGCCGCTTCGCAGGGCGCGCAGGTCGTCTGCCTGCAGGAGTTGTTCTACGGCCCGTACTTCTGCCAGGTGCAGGACACCGACTACTACTCCTACACCGAAGGCATCCCCGACGGGCCGACGACGAAGCTCATGCAGGAGGTCGCCGAACGCCACGGTGTCGTGCTGGTCGTGCCGATGTACGAGGTCGAGCAGCCCGGCGTGTACTACAACACCGCCGCGGTGATCAACGCCGACGGCACCTACCTCGGCAAGCACCGCAAGAACCACATCCCGCAGGTGAAGGGCTTCTGGGAGAAGTTCTACTTCCGGCCCGGGAACATGGGTTACCCGGTGTTCGACACCGCCGTCGGCCGTATCGGCGTCTACATCTGTTACGAGCGGCACTTCCCGGAGGGCTGGCGGGCGCTGGGCCTGGCCGGGGCGAAGATCGTGTTCAACCCGTCGGCGACCAGCCGGGGTCTTTCGGAGTACCTGTGGCGACTGGAGCAGCCCGCGGCCGCCGTCGCGAACGAGTACTACGTCGGTACGATCAACCGTGTCGGGGTGGAACCCTTGGGCGACAACGACTTCTACGGCCAGTCGTATTTCGCGGACCCGCGCGGCCAGCTCGTCGGCGAAGCCGCGTCCGACACCGAGGAGGAGATCGTCGTCCGCGATCTCGACATGGGCAAGCTCGCCGAAGTGCGGGACCTGTGGGCCTTCTACCGGGACCGGCGTCCCGACAGCTACGGACCCCTCGCGGAGGCGTGATGACCACCCTCATCAGCGGCGGGCAGGTGCTGTCCACGATGGGCGCTTCGGCGGCGGACGTCCTCGTCGACGGCGAGACGATCTCGGCCGTCGGTGCCCCCGGCACGCTGGGGCCCGCCGACGAGACCATCGACGCCACCGGGAAGTACGTCCTGCCCGGCGGGATCGACGCGCACACCCATATGGAGATGCCGTTCGGCGGAACGCATTCCGTCGACACCTTCGGCACCGGCACGACGGCGGCGGCGTGGGGCGGGACGACCACGATCATCGACTTCGCCGTCCAGGCCAAGGGCACCTCACTGCTGTCCACTATGGACAAATGGCACGAGAAGGCCGACGGCAACTGCGCCATCGACTACGGCTTCCACATGATCGTCTCCGACGTCAACGATTCGTCGTTGAAGGAGATGCAGGCCTGTGTCGACGGCGGGGTCGGCAGCTTCAAGATGTTCATGGCCTATCCGGGGGTCTTCTACTCCACGGACGGCGAGATCCTGCTGGCCATGCAGAAGGCGCGCGAGATCGGCGCGACGATCATGATGCACGCGGAGAACGGCATCGCGATCGACCAGCTGGCCGCGCAGGCGTTCGCGGCCGGGAAGATCGACCCGGTGCAGCACGGGCTCACCCGCCCGCCGGAGCTGGAGGGCGAGGCGACCTCGCGCGCGATCCAGCTGGCCAAGGTGACCGGGGCGCCGCTGTACATCGTGCACCTCTCGGCGTCGCAGGCGCTGGCGGCGGTCGCGGAAGCGCGGAACGACGGGCAGAACGTCTTCGCGGAGACGTGTCCTCAGTATCTGTATCTGTCCATCGAGGACTTGGCGAAGCCGGATTTCGAGGGCTCGAAGTACGTCGCCTCTCCCCCGCTGCGCGAGAAGTCGCATCAGGCGGATCTGTGGCGAGGGCTGCGGACCAACGATCTCTCGGTGGTGTCGACGGATCACTGCCCCTTCTGTTTCAAGGACCAGAAAGAACTCGGCCGCGGCGACTTCCGCGCGATCCCCAACGGGATCCCCGGCGTCGAGCACCGGATGGACCTGCTGCACCAAGGGGTCGTGGCGGGCGAGCTCACGCTCGGACGCTGGGTCGAGACCTGCTCGACCACCCCGGCGCGCATGTTCGGGCTGTACCCGCGCAAGGGGGTGATCGCGGCGGGTTCCGACGCGGACATCGTCGTCTACGACCCGGCGGCGAAGCAGACCCTGTCGGTCGAAACGCATCACATGAACGTGGACTACTCGGCCTACGAGGGCATGGAGATCACCGGCAAGGTCGACACCGTGCTCTCGCGCGGGCGCGTGGTGGTGTCGCCGTCCGGTTTCTCGGGCAGTACGACGCACGGGAAATTCCTCTCGCGCGACCTGAACCAGTACCTGAACTGAGGCGGTGGCCATGGACTTCGGGATAGTTCTCCAGACCGATCCGCCCGCGCGCGACCTCGTGCGGCTGATGAAGGCGGCAGAGGACCAGGGGTTCCGCTACGGCTGGACCTTCGACTCGTGTGTGCTGTGGCAGGAACCGTTCGTCATCTACTCGCAGATCCTCGCGGCGACGTCGTCGATGATCGTGGGCCCGATGGTGACCAGCCCGGCCACGCGGGACTGGTCGGTGATGGCGTCGACCTTCGCCACGCTCAACGACATGTACGGCAACCGGACGGTGTGCGGGATCGGCCGCGGCGACTCGGCGCACCGGGTGGTCGGCATGCCACCGTCCACTTTGGCCACCGTGCGCGACTGCATGCACGTGGTCAAGGAGCTGGCCGAAGGACGCGAGGTCCTGTTGCGGGACAAGCCGGTGCGGATCCCGTGGATCCGCAACGGCAGGCTTGAGATGTGGATGGCGGGTTACGGGCCGAAGGCGCTGAAGACGGTCGGCGAACACGCTGACGGCTTCATCCTGCAGTGCGCCGATCCCGCGATCGCCCGGTGGACCATCGGTTCCGTGCGCGAGGCCGCTCGCGCGGCGGGACGGGATCCGGCCGGGATCACGATCTGCCTCGCGGCCCCGGCGTACGTCGGCGACGATCTGGCGCATCAGCGGGAGCAGTTGCGCTGGTTCGGCGGGATGGTCGGCAACCATGTCGCGGATCTCGTGGCGCGGTACGGCGATTCCGGTCCGGTGCCGCACGAGCTGACCGACTACATCCGTGAGCGGCAGGGCTACGACTACTCGCACCACGGGCGGGCGGGGAATCCGTCGACCGACTTCGTCCCGGACGAGATCGTGGACCGGTTCTGCCTGCTCGGCCCGTCGTCGGCGCACGTCGAACGGCTGGAGGAGCTGGCTTCGCTCGGTGTCGACCAGTTCTCGCTGTACCTCATGCACGACCAGCGCGAGGAAACCCTGAAGCGCTACGGCTCGGAGGTCATCAACCGCTGACACCCGCATTTCGTCCTCTGAATGCGTTCTTCCGCATTCAGAGGACGAAATGCGTGGGGGTCAGGCGCCGAACCAGGCGGCGAGGGCCTCACGCAGGCCGTCCGCGTCGTCGCCCGCCCAGGCGACGTAGCCGTCCGGGCGGATCAGGAGGACGTCGGCGGGCCTGTCCTCGGCCTTCGCGGTGTGGACGTCGGCGCGGCCTTGCGCGAGCTCACGCAGATCGGGCCGTCCCGCGAGATCGAGCAGCACCGGCCGCGCCCCGCGCAGCAACTCGGCGACGCTGGTCGCCCCGTCGTCGGTCTGCAGCGCGAGATCCGGGACGAACATGCCGGCGAGCGCGTGCGCGGAACCCGGCATCGGGTAGCGCGTGTCGGTCCCGGCGACATGGGAGGCCAGCCGTCGCGCGGCCTGCTCGTCGTCCAGCAGTTCCTGGAAGACCGCGCGGAGCGCTTCGGCGGCTTCGTCATGCCCACGCCGCAACGCGACCTGAGCCCGGGACTGCAGCAGCGCCCGCGCACCGGCGGCGTGCCGTTCCGCGTGATAGGTGTCCAGCAGTCCTTCCGGTGCCCGGCCCTGGATCTCGGCGGCCAGCTTCCAGGCGAGGTTGACCGAGTCGGACATGCCGACGTTGATCGCCGTGCCGGTGGAGGGCAGCAGGTGGGCGGCGTCGCCCGCCAGCAGGATCCGGCCTTCGCGGTAGCGCTCGGCCTGGCGGGCGGAGAACTGGTAGCGCGAGAGCCGGACCGGCTCGCCCAGCGGGACGTCCCCGCCGAGCACCCGGCGGATGCTGTCCCCGAATTCGGCCAGGGTCATCGGCACGTCGTCGTCGATCTCGCCGGGATCGTCCTCCGTGGTCTGGATGAACACGATCCCCGGCGTCAGCGAACCGAGCGCGAACACGCCGGTGTCGGTGCGGGTGAAGCCCGCCTTGATCCGGCCCAGCTCCGGCGTCTCGATGTCGCCGTTGTCGTGCACGGTCAGCCCCTCGGGGATCTTGACCTGCCCGATCCGGTTCACCTCCGGATAGGTGGTGCCGGGGAAGCCGATCCCCGCCATCGCCCGGACGGGGCTGCGCCCGCCGTCGCACCCGACCAGATACGGGGCGGTGACCTCGTACGTCCCGTCCGGGCCGCGCACCTCGGCGATCACCGACACGTCGTCCTGGCGCAGCCCGACGACCTCGTGCCCGCGACGCACTTCCGCGCCGAGCTCCGTGGCGTGCTCCTCCAGCAGCCGCTCCAGCGACTGCTGCCGTACCGAAAGCGCCTTCAGCGGCGGCTCGTCGAACCGGGTGAGGTCGACGTGGACCCCACCGAAGGGAAAGCGGTGCGGCGGCACGGGATCGGTGACGAGCCCCCGCACCTTCTCCAGCAGGCCGCGATGGTGCAGCAGGTCCAGGATCTGCCCGCTGAGGCCGTGGGCCTTCGGAGTCTTCCCCTGTTCCGGCCGCCGTTCCAGGACCAGCGGGCGCGCACCGGCCAGCCGCAGTTCGGCGGCCAGCATCAGACCGGTCGGGCCGGCACCCACGATGATCACGTCGACGTCCGTCAAATCTTCACTCCTGTTCGGCCTGTTCTGGCTACGGCCGAGGATTCTGCGGTATCACCGGGGTCTTGCCGCAAGCCCCTGGGTGCGCTATATGTTGAACATGGAGGGGCGTACCCCACCATCGTTCCGGGTACAGGCACCAGGGATCGCGCGCCCGCGAGGCGAGACGCTGGCCCGGTGACCAGAATCCGCGTCGCCGCCGCGCTCACACTTTCCGCACTCGCCGCCCTCACGATCACGCCCGCGGTTTCGGCCGCGCCGAGAGGTCTCGCGTGGGGCGCCTGTCCGTCCGGCTCGCCACCGGGCTACGACTGCGCCGAGATCGAGGTCCCGTTGTCCTATCAGGACCCTGACGGCCCGCGGATCACCATCGCGCTCGGCCGTCTCCCGGCGACGGACCGGAAGCACAAACGCGGCACCCTCTTCACCAACCCCGGCGGCCCCGGGAACCAGGGCCGCTTCAGCAGGTTCCAGACCCCGTCCCTGCATCGGCAGTTCGACATCGTCGGCTTCGACCCGCGCGGCGTCGGCGCCAGCACACCGGTCCGGTGCTTCACCAGCGACGCGGAAACCGCTCCCCTCAAACGCATCCTGGGTACCTTCCCGATCACCGCCGAGCAGGAGACCCGGCATTTCGCCGACGCCCGCGAGGTCACCGCCTCCTGCGGCCGCAACGCCGGGCCGCTGCTGAACCACCTGTCGACCGCGAACGTCGCCAGGGATCTCGACAGGATGCGCCAAGCCGTCGGCGAGCCCCGGCTGCGTTACTACGGGCTTTCCTACGGCACCTACGTCGGTGAGGTGTACGCCAACCTGTTCCCGCATCGGGTCGGCGCCTTGGCACTGGACGCCGTCGACGATCCGATCGCCTGGTCCACCGGGTACCGCCCGGAGGACGCGAACGTCCCGTTCAGCACCAGGCTCGGCGGTTTCCGGGACGCGGACCGCGCGCTGCAGGCCTTCCTCGACACGTGCGCGGCCGACGTCCGGTGCGCGTTCCGCGAGCCGGGGGTTGATCTGCGGGCCAAGTACGACGCGCTCCTCGACCGGCTCGAAACCACGCCGGGACCGATCACCTACCAGGAGGTCGTCCGGCGTACCCACAACGCGCTGACCGACGAGGCCAATTCCCCAGCGTTGGCGGAATTCCTCCAGTCCGCGACGAAACCGGTCGCGGCGAAGGCCATCGCGACGCCGTTCGATTCCGCGATGGGTGGCGGCGGGACGATCTGCGCGAACACCGCGAATCCGCGGGACCCGGCCGCCTGGCCCCGCGCCGCCCGCGCGGCCGACCGGGAAGGCCGCGGTTTCGGTTCGTACGACACGTATCTCTCCCTGCCGTGCGCCTTCTGGCCCGCCACCGACGACGCGCGGTACACGGGACCGTGGAACCGGCCGACCGCGCCGATCCTGTTGCTGGCCAACGGCAAGGGCGATCCGGAAACCCCGTACGCCGGGGCGGAGCGCACCGAACGCATCCTTGGCAACGCCCGGCTCCTGACGCTGGACGCGTGGGGGCACGGCGCGTTGAACCGCAGCGCCTGTGTCGACGCGGCCGTCGACGCCTACCTGACCCACGGACGCCTTCCGGCACGCGGCACCGTCTGCGCCCCGGATCACGCGCCTTTCGACGCCAGGTAGGCGGGCTTCCCCTCAGTCGACCAAGGCTTGATACACCAGGTTCCTCAATTCGACGCGGATCGGGTACGTCGACGACGGCAGCAATTGAGTGAAGAACAGGACCGTGATGTCCTCGTCCGGATCGACCCAGAACGCCGTGCTCGCCGCGCCACCCCAGGCGAACTCGCCCGCACTGGCGAGGGTCTTGGCCTTCACCGGGTCGTCGAGGACGGAGAAACCGAGCCCGAAGCCGAAACCGTCGTACGGCGCCTCGGAGAATCCGGTCCGGCCGCAGGTCTCCAGATCCACGCCGCCGGGCAGGTGGTTGGTCGCCATGAGCCGGAGCGTGCGCGGGCCGAGCAGGCGGACACCGTCGAGTTCGCCGCCGCGCACCAGCATCTGGGCGAACCGGTGGAAGTCACCCGCCGTGGAGACCAGCCCTCCGCCTCCCGAGAAACACGTGGGCGCGACTCGGCCGAGTGCGCCCATCTCGTCGTGACGGAACGGCTCCTTGGTGACCGGATGCGGCACGTAGAGCGCGGCCAGCCGGTCGAGATCGCCGGCGGCGGCCTGGAACCCCGTCTCGTGCATGCCGAGCGGGGTGAAGATCCGCTCGGCGAAGAAGACGTCGAGCGGCTGACCGGAGACGACCTCGATCAGCCTGCCGAGGATGTCCGTCGCGACCGAATAGTTCCATTCCGAACCCGGCTCGAACAGCAGCGGCAGCCGCGCGATCGCCTCGGAGACACCGGCCAGGTCGAGCCCTGGCGCGGTGCCGAAGTCGAAGCCGGCGTCGCGGTAGGCCGCGTCGACCGGATGCGTGCGGTGGAACCCGTAGGTGAGCCCCGCGGTGTGGGTGAGCAGATGCCAGAGGCGGATCGGTTCGGTCGCGGGCACGGTCGCCTGCTTCACCGACGAGCCTCCGGCGAAGACGCGCGGCTCCGAGAACTCCGGCAGCCAGCGGGAGATCGGATCCTTGAGATCGATGAGTCCCGCTTCGACGAGCATCATCGCGGCGACCGACGTGACCGGCTTGGTCATCGAGTAGATGCGCCAGATCGTGTCGGTCTCGACCGGCAGCCCGGCCTCGATGTCGCGCTGCCCGTTCGCCGCGAGATGCGCGACCTTCCCGTTCCTGGTCACCACGGCCAGATACCCGGGAAGCCGGTTCCGCTCCAGGTATCCGTCGAAGTGCTTGTCGATCCGGCGCAGCCGCTCCGCGTCGAAACCCACCTCGGCCGGGTCGACGTCCACCTTCAGCTCGATCATGCGACCGAGGCTACGCGTTCCGCTCGGCTTGTTTCTCCAGTCGCCACGCCTCGTCGGTCTTCCCGATCCGCCAGTATCCGGAGATCGACAGCAGGTCGCGCCGCATCCCCCGGTCGTCCAGCAGATGACGCCGCAGCTCACGGACGAACCCGGCCTCGCCGTGGACGAACGCCTGCACGACACCTTCACGCCACTCGAGCGCGCGGACGGCGGCCGCGAGGTCGTCGCCCCGGCTCCGGTGCAGCCAGGTGATCCGCGCGTCGCCCTTGGTGGTCAGCGACTGCTCTTCGCCTGCGTCCTCCACGAGGATGAACGCGTGCACGGGAACGCCCGCCGGCATCGCCTCGAGCGAAGCGGCGATCGCCGGAAGGGCGCTCTCGTCACCGGCGAGCAGATGCCAGTCCGCCTCCTCGCCCGGCGCGTACGCCCCGCCGGGTCCGGAGATCAGCAGTTCGTCGCCGGGCTTCGCGGCGGCGGCCCACGGTCCGGCGACCCCCTCGTCACCGTGGTGGACGAAGTCGAGCACCAGTTCGCCGAGATTCGGGTCGAAGGCCCGGACGGTGTAGGAGCGCATCCGCGGCCACTGCTCACGCGGCAGCTCTTCGCGGATCCGCGCCAGATCGAACGGCTCGGGGTAGGTGACGCCGGGCACCCGGAAGTGCACCTTGACGTAGGCGTCGGTGAAGTCGTTGGGCCGGAACGAAGCGATCCCTTCGCCCCCGGCGACGATCCGGACCATGTGCGGGGTGATCCGCTCGGTGCGCAGCACCCGCAACCGGGTCGTCGACACCGCTCTCCTCGCCTCGGCCATCCACACTCCCTTTTTGTGACTTAGGTGAACCTAACCGAGCGTACGCCTCTCCCCGCCCGCCGGGGCGCCCGCGGCCGGATCGCTCACCCGGGTGTTCTGGAAGGACGCGACCCGCCAGCCGCCGGGCTCCTCGACGAGGACGTACGTCAGCGTCGATTCCCGGCCCGGCTCGGGTGCCCCGCCCGAGAGCGACGATCCGCCGCCGGACACGACGATCGCGACGTCCGGCCGGACGAACCGGACCTTCGGCTCACCGCCGCCCGAGACCAGTTTCGATCCCCGGAGCGGTCCCTCGAACAGGGCACGGTGCGCGCTTTCGATGATCGCGCGGCCCGGCATGTTCATCCCGAAGAAGGTCACGTAGTCGGCGTCTTCGGTGAAGTGCGAGGCGTACGCGGCCGCGTCGCCCTCGTTCCACGCGTCGGCGAGCTCGCCCAGCACGGCCAGCACTTCGTTCCTTCGTTCGGTCATGACTTCCTCCAGTTAGACGAACACCGTTCGTTTGACGAACACTGTTCTACAGACGAACGGCGTTCGCGTCAAGTAGAGTTCCCGGCGAACCCCGGATCAGGAGGCGAACGAAGTGAGCAGGCCCCGGCGTCGCGCCGAGAAACCCGTGCTGTCCCAGGAGCTCGTGGTGAAGACGGCACTGGACCTCCTCGCCCGCGAAGGGCTGGAGGCGGTGAGCATGCGGTGTGTGGCCAAAGCGCTGGAGACCGGCCCGGCGTCGCTCTACGCCCATGTGGCGAACAAGGAAGAGCTCCACGAGCTGATGGTCGACCACGTCCTCGCCTTCGGCCCGTTCCCCGAACCCGACCCGGATCGCTGGGTCGAACAGGCGAAGGATCTGCTGCGCGACAACGTGCGCGCGCTGACATCGGTCCCCGGGATCGCCAAGATCGCGTGGGCCATCCCCGTCCCGGTCGGCGCGAACGCCCTTCAGCAGGCCGAAGCGATGCTCGCGGTCCTGCGCGCGGGCGGTCTCGATCTCAAGCGGGCGCTGTTCGCCGCGGACGCTTTATGGCTCTACGCCAAGGCTTTCGCCTACGAAGGCGCAGGCTGGCAACACGGCGACATCGACCTCGCCGAGCAGGAACAGCGCGGCAGGCGGATGGTCGAGTACATGACGTCCTTCCCGCCCGGCGCCTTCCCGAACCTGCTGGGCGCGGGCGAGTACTTCACCGCGGAGACCGCGCAGGAGCGGTTCGAGTTCGCCATCGACCTCTTCCTGCGGGGCTTGGCCTCCGCCGCCTCGTGAGGCTCAGAGCAGCGCGACCGCGGCCGCGTACTGCGGCACCAGACGCGCCCCCAGCGAGGCCTTCATCTCGGACATCTTCTTGCCGAACACCACCTGCGGCCGCCCGGCTTCGAGCGCCCAGCGCACGGCTTCGCCGTAGAAGTGGAAGTAAAGATCGGGCCGTCCGCCGAGTTCCCGCGGCAGCGCCGCCCAGTGCCGGGCGATCGGCAGCGTCGGATGGTCGAGCAGGGTCGCGACGGCGACCGCCCGGCCGGTGGCGGTCTCGCGGTACTCGATGACGTGCACGTCCGGTTGCCGCAGCAGTCTGCCGAGATGGCCCACGAACGCCGGCAGCGGCACGATCGGCACATCGTGGTGTTTGGTTTCGTTGTGCCGCAGCAGTTCCGCGATCTCGACGGGATCGGCCTCGGCGCCCGGGCGCACGCGCACCGTGAGCGACGGATCGGCGTCGAAGGTGCGGAAGATCTTACGCAGGTTCTGTTTGCGTTTCCTGGCCAGCGAGTGCATCCAGTCGTCCCGGCTCGAGAACGGCGTGACGTCGAGGACGGCGACGTCCTCCGTGCGGCGCACCATCTTCGGCCCGCCGCGGACACTGTCCACTCCGGACTCGCCGACCTGGCGCACCAGCAGCGCGCGCAGGCCGAACCCGAGTTCCTCGCGCATGGCCGGGACGAAGGTGTCCAGCAGCCTGCCGACGCCGCCGTCTTCGTCCTCGCCGTCGAACCACCAGCCCGGCATCGCTCCCGCGCCCGGGGAACGGACGTCGAGCCCGCCGAGCCGCCCCCGTCCCGCCGTGCGGGCGAACCGGTGCCGCCGGGTGAGCCCGGTGACCCACGCCGAGCTGACCACGCCCCGCGGTTCGCCGTCTTCGAGCAGGACCGTGACCGGCTGTTCGGTGCGCGCCGCCCACGCCTGGGCGGTGAGCACCTCCCAGCTCCAGTCCGCGCGCAGCCCCGCCTTGCCCCGCAACGACTTCCAGTACGCGGGCTCCGGGTCGCGGCGGGGGTCCAGCACCTCGATCACCATCGCGTCACCGGTCTCGGCACGATGACCCCGAGCAGCGGGACCGGCTGGAAACCGAGCGTCGCCTTGAGGTCGGTCAGGCCCCGGCCCATCGACAGGGATTTCCGGTTGCCCTCGATCATGTAGCGCACGTTCCGGACGACCGCCTCGAAGTAGAGGTGCTTCGGGCGTCCCTCCTCCGGGGCGAGCGCGGCCCAATGCTGGTGCAGCGGCGCGACGGGATGGTCGAGCACGTTGGTGAACGCGAGCAGCCTGCCTTCGCCGTCGTGGTAGGTCGAGGTGATGACATCCGGCCTGCGCACGAGTTCACCGAGGTATTCGGCGGTGACCGGACCGCGCCGGTCGAATTTCACCGGCCCCATCCGCTCGCGGTGCTCCCGCAGCATGGTGGCCAGTTCCAGCGCGTCGAGGTCGGTGCGGGCGGCTTCGGTGCGGACCACGACGTCCGGGTCGGCGGCGATCTTCTTCGACTGTCCGCGCAGGCTGAGCCGCCGGCTGCGGCGCAGGGACGCCAGCCAGCCGTCGACGTCGACGAACCGGTTCTCCAGCACCGACGTCGGCATCGTGTCGCGAACGGGCCTGCCCCGTCCGGTCAGCATGTCGAGCGACTCCGGCGGGACGGTGCGGTAGACGACACCGAGGCAGCCCGGCCCGGTGAAGCGGCCGACGGCCCGCTCGAACCGGCGCATGATCTCCCGCCGGTCGGCCGCGTCGAGGCCGTCGGCGAACAACCACGGCGGGTATCCGGAAAGCCACGCGTGCTGCACCTCGACCCAGCGCGGACCCAGCCGCGCGATACCGCGCACGGCACCGGGACCCGCCGGGGAGATCGGGGCGCACAGCATCGCCAGCACCGCGGCGACGATCTCGCCGCCGTCGCTGATCACGGTGAGCGCGGTGGGGCTGGGCGAAAAGCGGGACTCCACCCGCAGCAACCCGTAGTCCCACGGGACCGGGGCCTGCTGCGCGTCGAGGAAACCGGCCCAGCCCTCGGGTTCCGGATCGGTCCGCGGGTCGAGCACCCGCACGTCCCAGGTCATCGGCCCAGCACCGGTCTCGGTACGGCGACCGACACCAGGGACCTGGTGCCGAAGCCGAGCGGGGTCTTGTTGTCCAGCATCGCCCGGCCTGCGGTCAGTTCGGGGCGCCGCTGCGTGATCATGTGCTCCACTCCCCTGGCGTAGAAGTCGACATAGAGCCCTTTCCGTCCGCCTGCCGCGCTCGGCGGCGCGGCCCACTGGTGCAGCGCGCATCCGTCGTCGGCGTCGAACAGCGTGCCGAAACCCAGCAGCCGTCCCGATCCGTCACGGTAGGTACGGGTGACGACGTCCGGGCGGCGGATCAACGCGTCCAGATAGGACGGTGCGATCGGGCTCCGGGTGTCCATGTGCAGCCCGCCGAACCGCGACCGCTGCCCGCCTGCCCAGGCCCGGTCGTCCTGCCTGCGCCGGTGGGCGTTGAGCAGGACGGCGAGCTCGTGGCAGTCCAGGTCCCGGCGGGCGGTGGCGGCCTCGGTGCGCAGGTCCCCGTCTTCCCGCAGTTCGCGCAGTGTCGTCCGGGTCTCGTCGTCGAGCGTCCGTTCCCAATCGTCCACAGTGGAGTAGTCGTTGGTAAGGACGGCGGCCGGGTCGATCTCCCGGGACATCCGGCCCGGGCCGTCGAGCGCCGGAAGGAGCTCCGGATTCATCGCCCGGTAGATCAGGCCCAGCAGTCCCGGGCCGAGGTGGGCGCACAGTGCCCGTTCGAACCGGCGCACCACTTCCCGACGCTCGGCCTCGTCGAGCCGCTCGTCGAGCACCCCGGCGGGATAACCGCTGAGCTGCCAGAGATAGGCCTCGGCCCAGCGCGGGCGGAGCCGGCCACCGAGGACGGACAACGGCGCGAAATCGCCCGCCCGCCAGCTCCGGCACACCATCACGGTGAACGCGCCGACGATCGTCCCGTTCCGGCGCAGCACCGCGAGCACCGCGGGGTTCTTCGCCATCCAGGCTTCCCGGCGCAGGACGTCGTATTCCCAAACCGGCCACAGCTTCGCCCGCCGCTGGAAACCACTCCAGCCCTCGGGTTCGGCCGCGGTCCTCGGATCGAGCACCTCGGCCTCGAACACGGTGCTTCTCGCCGCCACCTTCATCGTCACCATCCCAGTACCGGTCTCGGCACGGCCGCGGCGTACACCGGGCGCGCCCGGAAACCCAGCGTGGCCTTGAGTTCGGGTAGTCCGCGCCCGGCGGTGAGCTCCTTGACCCCGCGCCGCGTGGCGTATCGCATGGCGTGGATGTAGGAGTCGAACAGCAGCCCCCGCCGCCCGCCTTCGTCCACCGGCAAGGTGCCCCAATGCTGTTTCGCCGGGCTGTCCGGATGATCGAGCAACGTGTTCACCGCGAGCAGCCTGCCGTCCGCGCCGGTGTAGGTCAGCGTGTGCACGTCCGGCCGCCGCAGGAACCGGTGCAGGAACGCGGCGGAAGGCGGCGTCCTGGTGTCGAGCGGGAGCTTGCCGTGCCGGTCACGATGCCCCTGGATGAGGGTCGCGACCTCGGCGCTGTCGAGGTCTTCCCGGCCGGCACCACCGACGACCAGCACATCCGGATCGTCGGCGATCCGGCGCCGCTGCCGTCGCAGCCCGCCCCGCCGCGACTTGGGCAGCGAGGCGATCCATTCGTCTTCCGAGGCGAAGCGGTTTTCCAGCACGGCCACGGAATCGACGGCCTTCACCAGCCGCCCGCGGCCCTGGAGGTCGTGCGCGAGGTCCCGACCCAGCGCCCGGTACAGCACTCCGAGCAGGCCGGGGCCGAGCCTCCGGCGCAGGGATCGTTCGAAGTCCCGGATCAGCGGACGACGGTCGGCGGCGGTGACCTCCGGTGCGAACGCGAGCCCCGGGTAGCCGCTCAGCCAGGGCTGGCACACCTCGGCCCAGAACGGGCGCAGCAACCGGTGTCCTGGTGTCGGCGCGAAGCGGTATCGCAGCCGGGGACGGCACACCAGCACCGAAAACGCCGCGACGATCCTGGCACCGTCCGAGACGGTGGCGAGCACCGGCGGGTTCCGCGCGGTCCAGGCGTCGAGCCCCATCACGTCGTAGTCCCACACCGGATGCAGGCGGGCGGCGCGGGAGAACTCCGGCCAGCCGACGGGAACGGGATCGGTGCGGGGATCGTGGAAACCCGTCTTCACGTGAGCACGACCGGCGTCCCGTGTCGCGGGCACGGCGCGATCTCACCACGGACGCCGCCGGCCGGGAGCACGTCCACGAACCGCGGGGAATCCTGGCGCAGCAGCGTGAACGCGAGCCCGCCCGTCGTCGGGCGCGCGTAGACACGCTGCCAGTCGAGATGCCAGCGGCCGCATTCCTCGATCGCGCCCAGATACCCCAGCGCCGGATCGTGTAGCACGCCGTACGGCCCGGAGTCCATTGTGTCCAGTTCCCGTCGCGGTACGGATTCGACCCGGTACGCACGGTCTTCGGGTAGGGCGGCGGCGAAGACGGCCAGCTGCTTGTCGTCGCCGACCGCGAGCACGCGACGGCCGCGGCGAAGCGCGGAGGACACTTCCGCCAGCACGCCCGGCGCCGGGACGTCGGGATCCACCACACAGCAACGAACCCCGCGCGGCAGGTCCGACGGCGGCCGCACGCCGTCCCCGCCGAGCACCACGACCAGTGCGTCACCGCTCACCGAGCGTGCCTTACGCAGCACGGGACCCAGGCCCCGGCTCGGTTCGATCCGTTGCGTGCCACCGGCGAGCGGAACCAGATCGACGATCTTGTGCACCGCTTCGGCCAGTGGCGCGGCGCCCGAATCCGTCCCGGTGCGACCGGGTACCAGCACGGGATCCGTTCTGCCGTCCAGAGCCCAGCGTTCCCGGTAGAACGGCACCGTCGCGAAGGCCGACCGCACCGACCGCCGGTAGGCGGCCCGCCAGGCAGCATTCACCCCCACAGTCCACATGGCGCGCAAGCCTGCGTCATCACCGGCGGTTTGGGAATACCCCGCGTCGGATTCATCCGGTTTTCGCCCGACTTCCCACCTTTTCGACTGAGCTGAAAGGACGAACTTGCGGATTCCCCTAGCGGCAGCAAAGCGAGTCTGCCTATAACACGGGAACTTTCGATCCGGCACGACCTGCCGGACGCCTGGGGCCAAGGGGACTCATGAACCGTGAAAACACAACGCGTGACGCTACGAACACAATAGCGCACTCATCGCAGGGATTCGACAGATGAGCTGGTCGACCCCCGGCCCGGCGGAAAGTGGACTCACCGTAGTCGTCCCGTGCTTCAACGAAGTCGACAACGTCGAGCCCTCCTACCGGGAGATCGTCGCCGAGTTGGGAAATCTCCCCCTCGAACTGCTCTATGTGGACGATGGGAGCACGGACGGGACCCTGGACGTCATCCGGGCGCTCGCGCATACCGACCCCCGGGTGCGCTATCTGTCCTTCACCAGGAACTTCGGGTTCGAAGCGGCCTTTTCCGCCGGTTACCGGTACGCCGGGAAACCGTGGCTCCTGCACATGGACGCCGATCAACAGTTCCCGGCCTCCGAGGTGGGGAAATTGATCATGGCCGCCGAGGCGGGCAACGACGCCGTTTTCGGTGTTCGCACCAATAGGCAAGATCCCTTACTAAGACGCTGGGGAACCGCCGCGTTCCATTTCGTCGGCCGCCGCGTCCTGCGCATCGAAATCCCGCCCGGCGCGACGGCGTTCCGCCTGGTGCGCACGGAGCTCGCGCGCAAGATCGTCGATCTCCGGCTGGGCACCCCGTACTTCCTCGCCACCGTGCCGAGGCTGACCAGCCGCTACACCACCGTCCAGGTGGCACACCGGGCCCGCGAACGCGGTGAGTCCAAAGTGGGCTTCGGTTTCCTTTCCTCGCACGCCATCGAGTTGTTCGTCGGCTTCACCCGGCGGCTGACGACGATGGCCTCGACCGCGGCGGTGCTGGCCGCCGGGATCTCGGTGCTCGCCGGGATCGCGGCCGCCACCGGGCTGCTCGGGCTGACCGCCGCTTCGGCGCTGACGTTCGTCATGTTCTCCGTGCTGCTGACCGTGCTCGCGTTGTCCGTCCGCTACCTGGTCGTGGTCGGCGCGGGGCAGGCGCGGCCACGGCAGTTCTACATCAGGGAAGCCAGCTTCCCGGTCGACGAGGACGACCGGCTCTACTCCTCGGCCACGGCCGAGATCCATCCTGGGGAAAGGCAAGCGGGAGTGAAGAACACCGAAGACACGGCGGCGGTACGGAGCCTGGTGATCCTGGGCGGCGCCGACGGTTCGGTCAGCACGTACCACCGGGCGCGGGAGCTCGGTTTCCGCACCATCTGCGTCGACGTCCGCGCGAGCGCGCCCGCGGTGGCGCTGGCCGACGAGTTCGTCCAGGTCAGCGTCCGCGCGCCGGAACAGATCGCGGCGGCACTCGAGGGACGGGACGACATCGCCGGGGTGCTCTGCCCGGCCAGCGACGTCGGGCTGCCCGCGCTCGCCTGGCTCACCCGGCACTGGAACCTGCCCGACCCGTTGCCCGAAGCCGCCGTCGCCGCGTCCGTCGACAAGTCCGTCTTCCGCGAACTCTGTGACCGGCTGCGTCTGCCGACCTATCGCAGCGTCGGCGGGAAGCCCGGCCCGGACCTCGCGCTCGCCGCGCAGCAACTGCGGTTCCCGACGCTGGTGAAACCGGTCGACTCCTCCGGCAGCCGCGGTGTCGTCTCCTGCGCGAGCCCCGGCGGCCTCACCACCGCGTTCTCCGACTCCCTCGCGTTCTCGCCGTCGGGCAAGCTGGTCGTCGAGGAACACCTCGACGGCTCGCACTACACGATCGAAGCACTCGCGGTCGACGGCCGGATCGTGTTCCACGCGGTCACCCGGCGCACGCTCACACCGCCGCCGTTCTTCGTGACGGCGTCGCATCTGCTGCCCGCCGGACTGCCGCCGGTGGTCGACCGCGCGCTCCCGGTGATGCTGGCCGCGTTGTGCGCCGAACTCGGCTACCGCACCGGGCCGCTCACCCTCGACGCCGTCCTGGGCCGTGACGGGAAGTTCTATCTCATCGAGATGGGCGCCCGGATGGGCGGGAACGGCCTGGCCGAGGCGATCGAGCACAGCACCGGCGTCGACCTGATCGCCGCGGGGATCGCCGCCGCGACCGGCGGCGAGGTCGTGCTCTCCCCGCGCGACCCGCGCCCGACGCTCATCCACATCCTCGCCTCCGACCGCGGCGGCCGGATCGTGCGCATCGAGGGCGTAGACGAGGTCCGCGCCATGCCCGCGGTGCACAACCTCGAACTGTTCGCGGAAGAGGACACCTACGTCAAACCGTACGAGCAGGCCGGTTACAAGATGGGGTACGCCGTGCTTTCCGCGCCGACCGTGCCCGACGTGCTCGCGGCGGAGGACGAACTGCGCGGCACGCTGAAGTTCCTGCTCGACGAGCAGGGTGCGGCGGTACCGCTCCCTTGACCGGCACTTCGCTCACCGGCGCCGGCACCGCGTCCATCGCGGCGCCGAAGCCGTCCATGGTGCTCCGGCTGCTCGCCGGTCGTGGCGTGTTCCGGCTGGCGATCCAGGCGATGGGCCTGGTGCTCGTCACCGCCTGGGGCGCGCACGACTACGGCCGGTTCGCCACCGCGCTCGGGCTGATGACATGGCTCAACTTCGTACCGTCGGCGGCGGAGAAATCGGCGTTGAAGTGCTTGCCGCGCCTGAGGATGACACGGGACGCGGTCGCCGCGCTGGCCGTCCGCGTCGCCGTCGTCCCGGTGCTGGTGGTGCTGGCGGCGATGGCGGTCGCGCTGATCGTCGCACCGGATTCGGACGCCGCGCTGTACCTGACGGCCGCGGGCTGGTCGATCTCCGGTGGCCTGCTGATGACCGTCTCGGGCCTGCACCGCTTCACCGGAAAGTCCACTTTGGACGCTCTGGCGTTCACCGCGGGCGCACTGGTGGTCGGCGCCGTGACAGTGGGCACGTGGTTCGTCCGCTGGTCGCCGTTGACACATCTCGGCCTGTTGCTCGGCGGGATCCTGCTCATCCTCGGCTTCTCCGCGGGACTGCTGCCGAAGAAATGGCTGCGGGTGGAAAGGATCGAGGGGCACCGGCTCCTGCCCGCCTTCGGCCGGACCACCGTGCTGCTCGGGCTGACCGAGGTGCTGGACGTCCTCGCGACGTCGACGGTGTTCGGCGTACTGGCGCTGGCGGGGCGGACCGTCGACAGTGGACCGTTCTACGTCGCCCTGCTGGCCAGCAGCGCGTTCTGTTCGCTGCTGTTCTATCAGCTTCGCGTGCACCAGCCGGCGATTTCGGCGCGGCTGCGCGGCAGTGGGGCGGCGGCGGGCCGATCCCGCGCGGTCGACCTGCTGAAACTGGTCGAACGGGGTGCGCTCGCGTTCCTCGTCCTGGCGGGGATCGCCCTCGCGATCCCGGCGGCCCGCGCGGTGCTGACCGCCGAAGACACCGTCGGCGCATACGTGGTCCTCGGCGTCTTCGTCCTGGTCGAAACGGTGCTGTTCGCCGTCCGGCTCTACGCGGGCTTCCTGATCGAAAACACCAACAGCAAGGTCCTCACGCTCACGGCGTCGGCCTCGATCGCCGGGCTGATCGCCACCCCGCTGGCCGCCGCCGCGCTCGTCCCGGCGATGGGACCGGTCGGCGGATTCGCCGCCCTCGTCTTCGCCATCGGTGTCCGGGCGACCGTCCTCCGTCGGCTGCTGCGCCGCCACCACCCCGAACTCTGAACGTCGCACTGGAGAAGGAACATGTACGTACTGGGAATCAGCAGGGTCCACGACTCGGCGGCCGCGCTCGTGCGCGACGGCGAGATCATCGCTTTCGCCGAAGAGGAACGCTTCACCCGCAAGAAGCACGACGGGGACTTCCCCGCCGAGGCGATCAAGTTCTGCCTGGAGCGCGGCGGGATCACCCTCGCCGACGTCGACCACGTCGCCTACTACTGGCAGCGCTGGCGTGAAGGCATCCACGCGGCGAAGGTGTTCGCGAAGTACTTCCCGGCCACGCTGGAGGTGTTCCGCAACCAGAACGGCGACGAGGGCGGCTCGTCGGCTGGCATGGTGGAGACGTTCAAAACCGGTGGCGGCAAAGGGGTCGACGACTACCACGTCGGCGGCGCGGTGCTCGCGCACATCAAGCGGTCCTTCACCCTCGAACGCGATGTGAAGGAGGCCGTGGGCTGGACCGGCCCGACGAAGTTCAAGACGCATCTGGTCGACCACCACAAGGCGCACGCCGCCAGCGGGTACTTCATCTCGCCGTGGGAAGAGTCGGCCGTGCTCACCTTCGACGGCATCGGCAGCGACGGCACCGCGACCTATCTGGGGCACGGCAAGGGAAACCGGATCATCGACATCCGGCGGATCAAGTTCCCGCATTCGCTCGGTGCGATGTACGCGGGCGTCACCGGCTATCTGGGCTTCTACCCCACCCGTGACGAAGGCAAGATCATGGGGCTGGCCCCGCTCGGGAACGACACCTACGTCGATGCGTTCAAGCAGCTGATCCACCTCGACGACGACGGCGGGTACGAGCTCGACCTGAGCTTCTTCGGGCACCACCGCACCGGCAAGCACGTGATGGCGAAGAAGTTCACCGACCTGTTCGGCCCGGCAAGGCCCAAGACCCGGGTCACCGCGGAGAACCCGGTGCCGCAGCACTACTGCGACATCGCCTACGCGCTGCAGGTCACCCTGGAGGAGGCCGGGCTGCACATCGCGCGCTGGCTGCAGCGGGAGACCGGGTCGCGGCGGCTGTCCGTCGCGGGCGGCGTCGCGCTGAACAGCGTGATGAACGGACGGATCCTGCTGGAAACGCCGTTCGAGGACTTCTTCGCCCAGCCCGCGGCGGCCGACGACGGCTGCGCGCTCGGTTCGGCGCTGGAGGTGTCGGTCGGCAAGTACGGCAAGCCCCGTCCTCGCGAGGGCTTCACCTACACCGGCCCGGACTACACCGAGGCGGAGATGGAACTCGCGCTGCAGGACGCCGGGGTCCGCTACACCAAGGTCGACGACATCGCCGCGCACACGGCGAAGAAGATCTCCGAGGGCAAGATCGCCGGCTGGGTGCAGGGCCGGATGGAATGCGGGCCGCGCGCGCTCGGCAACCGCTCGCTGGTGGCCGACCCGCGCGACCCCGACTCGAAGACGCGGATGAACGAGAAGGTCAAGCACCGCGAGGCTTTCCGGCCGTTCGCGCCGTCGTGCCTGGCGGAACGCGCGGGCGACTGGTTCGTCAGCGACTACCCCTCGCCGGTCATGCTGCTGGTGTTCGACGTCCTGCCGGACAAACGCGACGAGGTCCCGGCCATCACCCACGTCGACGGCACGGCCCGCGTGCAGACGGTGACCGAAACGGACAACCCGTTGTACTACCGGATGATCAGCGAGTTCGAGAAGCTCACCGGCGTGCCGATGGTGGTCAACACCTCGTTCAACGACAACAACGAACCGATCGTCGCCAGCCCGGCCGACGCGGTGGCCTGCTACCTGAAGACCGACGTCGACGCCCTCGCCCTCGGGCCGTTCTGGGCAGAGAAGGACGACCTGTGACCGCCACCCTGCCCGAAACCGACGGCTGGATCCCCGCGCTCTACCGGCGGCGCAAATGGCTGTGGCTGGTGGCCGCCGTCCCGGCCGTGGTGACCGCACTGCTGATCATGGTGATCCTGCCGCCGGACCAGACACTGGACAACGTCGCGGACTGGGCGTTCAAACTGTGCCCGTTCGTCTTCGCGGTCGTCACGGTGGCGCTCTTCCCCCGCACCAAATGGGGCCCGGCGCTGATCGTGCTCGCGGTGTTCGTCTACATGTCCTATTTGGACACCGAGCTGATCATGCGGATCCAGGCGTTCGCCAGGAACGCGGCCACCGACGAGGACGCCTTCCAGCCGGTGTACCAGTTCGAGCTGTTCATCGTGACGTTCATCGTCCTGTTCGGGCTGATGGCGTACCGGCTGGGCGGCGGCCGGACGGCGAACGTGCTCAAGGCCGGTGTCGCGTCGATCCTCGTGGTGATCTCGGGCGCGAACGACCTGACCTTCTGGGCGCTCAACGACGTCTGGTCCGCCGGGACGAAACCGACCGAGCTCAAATGGGCCTCGCATATGATCGTGTTCCTCGGCGGACCGCCGAGTGTCCCGGTCGCGGTGCTGTTCATGCTGGTGCACCTGGCGCTGGCGGCGATCGTGGTGGCGCTGCCGGTGGGCCGATGGGTCGACCGGGCCCTGGGGCTCAGGTGAGCCGGCGCACCAGCCCGTCGGCCAGCAACCGGCCGCGGTCGGTCAGCACCGCACGGCCCTGACCGTCCAAAGCGGACTGTTCCAGCAATCCCTCGGCGGCGGCGGCGCGGGCTTCGGCCCGGCCGTCGTCGTCGAGCGCGTCGAGCGGGAGCCCTTCGGACAGCCGGAGTTCCAGCATCACGCGTTCCAGGTGCCGATCTTCATCGGTCAGCAGTTCACGGCCCGCGGCAGGTGATTCCCCGGCCGCGAGGGACGCGGCGTAGCGGGCCGGATGCTTGACGTTCCACCAGCGGACGCCGCCGACGTGGCTGTGCGCGCCCGGCCCGGCGCCCCACCAGTCGCCGCCGCGCCAGTACCCGATGTTGTGCCGGCAGCGGGCTTCCTCCGAGGTCGCCCAGTTGGACACCTCGTACCAGCGCAACCCCGCCGAGGCGAGGACGCGGTCGATCATCTCGTAGTCGGCGGCCAGCACGTCGTCGTCCGGCGCGGGCAGTTCGCCGCGGCGGATGCGGCGGGCGAGCGCGGTGCCCTCCTCGACGATCAGCGCGTACGCCGAGACGTGGTCGACACCGGCGGCCAGCACCGCGTCGAGCGAAGCCTGGAGATCCTCGATCCGCTCCCCCGGCGTGCCGTAGATGACGTCGAGGTTGACGTGGTCGAATCCGGCGGCACGCGCTTCCTCCGCGGCCGCGACCGGACGGCCGGCGGTGTGCACGCGGTCGAGGATCTTCAGCACGTGCTGCGCGGCCGATTGCATCCCGAGGGAGATCCGGTTGTATCCGGCGTCACGGATGCCCGCGAAGAACTCGGGCGACGTGGACTCCGGATTGGACTCGGTCGTCACCTCCGCGTCCGGCGCGAGTCCGAAGGCGTCGCGAACGGCGTCGAGAACGCTTCGCAGCCCGTCGGCGCCGAGAAGGGACGGAGTGCCGCCGCCGACGAAGACGGTGTCGACCGCGGGCGGCGCCTTCAGCACCCGCGCGGCCAGGTCGAACTCGCGCTTGAGGCCTTCGAGCCACGACTGCGGCGACGAATCGCTGTCCAGCTCTCCGGCGGTGTAGGTGTTGAAGTCGCAGTAGCCGCACCGGGTCGCGCAGAACGGGACGTGCACGTAGACGCCGAACGGTCGTGTGCCGAGCCCTTCCAGCGCGCTCTCGGGGAGCGCGGATTCGACGGGCGTGGTGGTTTCGGGCAGCAACGCGGGCACACCCCAGTGTCCCCCACGCCGTGAAGGCCTCCTTCCCGGGGGAAAGAGGCCTTCACGGAACGCGTCATCGGTCGGCGATGCGCACCTTGACCGAGGTCGATCGGGAGCCGTCGTCGAACCGCACCCAGACGAGGGTCTCCATGTTCAGCGAGTAGTCGTTGACCACGTGGTCGACCGACCAGTCGCCGTGCTCGTCCGTGACGGCGTCGCGGGTCATGGCGACCTCGACCAGCACCGTATGGGAGACGTGTCCCCGGACGCCCGGCGAACAGCCGACCGCCTCGAACCGGTACGAGTCGCCCTTGTGCAGCACCGCCCCTTCCTCGGGCGAGACCAGTCTGCAGCCCTGCTGAGCCCCGGAAGCGGTACCCGGGATCAGCAGGGACGCCAGCACCATCGCGGCGACCACCCATCGGCGCATGCGCAACTCCTCCGTCCTCTGTGGATCGGAGACCGAAGCTAGCGCCGACGGCGTCCCCGCGCGGCCCCACTCACCCGAAGCGGTACTAAGCCAGCCCGTTAGCGGCCAGCCACTCCGCGGACGGCGGGATGGCCTCGATGATGTCGATCAGGAAGCCGTTCAGGTCCTCGATGTAGAAGTGCCGCTGGCCGAACTCCTCGTCGACGAGTTCCGTCACGATCTTGACCCCCTCCCCGCGCAGGCGCTCGTACTCGCCCGCGGCGTCTTCGACCATGAGCCCCACCATCGATCCGGCCGCTTCCTGCGCCCGCCAGGGCTCCGGCGTGGACTTGTGCCCCCGCTTGACGAAGCTCATCTCATAACCCGGCGCGCCGACGTTGAGGCTGGAGAACCAGTCCAACTCGATCGTCACCGTCAACCCCAGGTGCCGCTTCCACCAGGCGGTGGTCTCGGCGATGTCCTCGACGACCACGCAGGCGCCGAAACCGTTGAGTTGCATCCGGTGTTCCTCCCAGTCCTAACCACTTGATGCGTAGTACTATAGACATAGTGGTTTGACTGAGGCAAGGAGAATGTCCCGATGCGACAGAACCCGGAGCGCCGGACCGCGCTCACCGACGCCGCCATCGCCGTCCTCGCCCGCGAGGGCGCACGCGGCCTCACCTACCGCGCCGTGGACGTCGAGGCGGACGTGCCGCCGGGGACGACGTCCAACTACTTCCGCAATCGGGACCAGCTGCTCGGCGAGGTCGGCGTCCGGGTGCAGGAGCGGCTGTCGGCACCGGCCGAGGTGATGGCGAACCCGCAGGCCGAGTCGCCGTCCCATGACCGGGTCGGCGTCCTGCTCGGCGAGCTCATGGGACGGCTGACCGGTCACCGGGAGCCTTATCTCGCCTTGCTCGAACTCCGGCTCGAAGCCACCCGGCGCCCGGATCTTTCGGCCGAGCTGACCAAGACCGTCCGCGAAGGCATCGACATGAGCGTCGACTGGCACGTCGCGGCGGGCATGCCGGGCGGGCGCGCCGAAGTACTACTGATGTACCTCGCGCTGACCGGACTCACCGTCGAGCGGCTCACCCTGCCGGAGGTGCTCGCGGACGTCACCGACGAGGAGGTCATCCGGATCATCGTGGACCGCGTCCTGCCCTCTTGAGTCGTGCGCGTTCTGCGTCACAATGCCGGGCCGCGAAGCCGGGCTTGACCGGCGAAGCACGCCCTTGACCAGGCAAAACAGTAGCCTTCGGACACTGTTCCCAGTATTCGGACCGGCCTAGACCACATAGTGGGCGCGTGGCACGCTGAATGAATGACCCGCGCCGGAATCAGCCTCGTGGCACGCCGCCACGTGGACCTCCGTCGTGTGGCGAGCGCGCTCTGTGCGACGAACCGCTGACTCCCCGCCACCACCACGATCAGCCGGAGGATTCCCATGTCGTCGCCCACGCGCGAGACCCCTGCCCGCACGCCCCGGGTCAAACAGAAACGGGGCGAGGGACAGTGGGCACTGGGGTATCGCGAGCCGTTGAACCCCAACGAGCGGTCCAAGAAGGACGACAACCCGCTCAACGTCCGGGCGCGGATCGAGAACATCTACGCCCGCGGCGGTTTCGATTCGATCGACCCGGGTGACCTCCGCGGCCGGTTCCGCTGGTTCGGTCTCTACACCCAGCGCAAGCCGGGGATCGACGGCGGCCGTACCGCGACGCTGGAGCCCGAAGAGCTCGACGACCGCTACTTCATGCTGCGGGTGCGGCTCGACGGCGGCGCGCTGACCACCGAGCAGCTGGCCGTGCTCGCGGAGATCTCGCAGACCCACGCTCGCGACACCGCGGACATCACCGACCGGCAGAACATCCAGTACCACTGGATCCAGATCGAGGACGTCCCCACGATCTGGTCGAAGCTCGAGAACGCCGGGATGACCACGATGGAGGCGTGCGGCGACAGCCCGCGCGTCATCCTGGGCTCCCCCGTCGCCGGTATCGCGGCCGACGAGATCATCGACGGCACGCCCGCGATCGACGAGATCAAACGCCGCTACATCGGCGATCCGCGCTACTCGAACCTGCCGCGCAAGTTCAAGACCGCGGTCTCCGGGCAGCAGGACGTCGCGCACGAGATCAACGACGTCGCCTTCGTCGGTGTGAACCACCCCGAACACGGCCCCGGCTTCGACGTCTGGGTCGGCGGCGGCCTGTCCACCAACCCGATGATCGGGCAGCGTCTCGGCGCCTGGGTCCCGCTCGACGAGGTCCCGGACGTCTGGGAAGGCGTGATCAGTGTCTTCCGCGACTACGGCTACCGGCGGCTGCGCGCCCGTGCGCGGATCAAGTTCCTGGTGAAGGACTGGGGCGTCGCGAAGTTCCGCCAGGTGCTGGAAGACGAGTACCTCAAGCGCAAGCTGACCGACGGCCCGGCGCCCGAGGTGCCCGCCACCCAGATCGACCACGTCGGCGTGCACCCGCAGATCGACGGCCGGTTCTACGTCGGCGCCGCGCCGGTCGCGGGCCGTGTCTCCGGCTCCACCCTGCTGGCGGTCGCCAAGGCCGCCGAGCGGGCCGGGTCGAACCGCGTCCGCCTCACCCCGCACCAGAAGCTCGTGGTCCTCGACGTCCCCGAGGCCGAGGTGAACGGGCTGAAGTCCGAACTGGCCGATCTCGGCCTGCAGACCGAGCCCTCGCCGTGGCGGCGCGGGATCATGGCCTGCACGGGCCTGGAATTCTGCAAACTCGCGATCGTCGAGACGAAGGCCCGCGCGATCGAACTGGTCACCGACCTGGAGAAGCGTCTCGCCGACATCCAGGCCGAGATCGAGAACCCGGTGACCGTGCACCTCAACGGCTGCCCCAACTCCTGCGCCCGGGTCCAGACCGCCGACATCGGGCTCAAGGGCCAGATCGTCACCGACGAGGACGGCAAGCAGGTCGAAGGCTTCCAGGTGCACCTCGGCGGCGGGCTCGGCCTGGACGCCGGATTCGGCCGGAAACTGCGCGGGCACAAGGTGACCGCGTCGGAGCTGACCGCGTACGTCGAGCGGGTCGTGCGGGCGTACCTCGCCGGCCGCGAACCCGGCGAGCGGTTCGCCCAGTGGGTCCTGCGGGCCGACGAAGGCGTCTTGCAATGACCGAACGCGCGACCCCGTACTACTGCCCTTTCTGTGGCGATGAAGACCTCCGGCCGGAGGAAGGCGGCTCGTGGCTGTGCGCGGGCTGCCGCCGGGTCTTCACCGTGAAGTTCCTCGGACTGTCCTTTCCGGAGGTGTCGCAAGGATGACCGCCACTGCCGACTACAAGACACTCGCCGAACGCGCCTCGAAGGAGCTCGCGGAGGCGACCGCGACCGAGGCCCTGCGCTGGACCGCGGAGACCTTCGGCGACGACTTCATCGTGGCGTCGAACATGCAGGACGCCGTCCTGATCGATCTGGCCACCCAGGTCAAACCCGACGTCGACGTGCTGTTCCTGCAGACCGGCTACCACTTCCCGGAGACCATCGGCACCCGTGACGCGGTGCAGGCGGTGTACCCGGGCGTGCGGATCGTCAACGCCGAAGCCGAACAGAGCGTCGCCGAACAGGACGCGGAGTACGGCCCGAAACTGCACGAACGCGACCCGAACCAGTGCTGCCACCTGCGCAAGGTGGTACCGCTGCGGAAGACGCTCGCGAAGTACTCGGCGTGGGTGACCGGCGTCCGCCGCGTCGACGCGCCGACCCGCGCGAACACCCCCATCGTCACCTGGGACGACCGCAACGGGCTGGTGAAGATCAACCCGATCGCGCCGTGGTCCGACGACGAGTTCAACGGCTACATCAGCGAACACGGGATCCTCGAGAACCCGTTGGTGTCCATCGGTTATCTGTCGATCGGCTGCGCGCCGTGCACCGCGAAGGTCGCTCCGGGCCAGGACCCGCGCAGCGGCCGCTGGGCCGGGCAGGGCAAGACCGAATGCGGCCTGCACGGGTGAGAAGGGACGAAATGACCACGCTCGAACCGGCCGCCGACGCCGCCCAGGACAACCTGGCGGCGCTGGAATCCGAGGCCATCCACATCTTCCGCGAGGTGGCGGGTGAGTTCGACCGGCCGGTGATCCTCTTCTCCGGCGGCAAGGACTCGACGCTCCTGCTGCACCTGGCGATCAAGGCGTTCTGGCCGGCGCCGGTGCCGTTCCCGTTGCTGCACGTGGACACCGGGCACAACTTCGACGAGGTCATCGACTTCCGCGACCGCGTGGTCGAGCAGCACGGGCTCCGGCTGGTCGTGGCGAAGGTCCAGGACTGGATCGACGACGGCAGACTCGAAGAGCGCGCCGACGGGATGCGCAACCCGCTGCAGACCACGCCGCTGCTCGACACGATCGCCGAGAACAAGTTCGACGCGGTCTTCGGCGGCGGGCGCCGCGACGAGGAACGCGCGCGCGCCAAGGAGCGGATCTTCAGTCTGCGCAACGCTTTCGGCCAATGGGAGCCGCGACGGCAGCGTCCGGAACTGTGGAACCTCTACAACGGCCGTCACCGCCCCGGCGAACAGGTCCGCGTCTTCCCGCTGTCCAACTGGACCGAGGCGGACGTCTGGAACTACATCGCGCGGGAGAAGGTCGAACTGCCGTCGATCTACTACGCGCACCGGCGTGAGGTCTACCAGCGCGACGGCATGTGGCTGGCCGAAGGCCCGTGGGGCGGGCCGCGGCCGGACGAGGTCGTCCGGGAACTGACCGTGCGCTACCGGACCGTCGGCGACGGTTCGTGCACGGGCGCCATCGAATCGACCGCCGCCACGGTGGACGAGGTCATCGCCGAGGTCTCGGCCTCCCGGCTCACCGAACGCGGCGCCACCCGTGCCGACGACCGGATGTCGGAGGCGGCGATGGAAGACCGCAAGCGGGAAGGGTACTTCTGATGTCCAGCCTCCTCAGGCTCGCGACCGCGGGCAGTGTGGACGACGGGAAGTCGACCCTGGTCGGGCGGCTCCTGTACGACACCAAATCCGTCCTCGCCGACCAGCTGGACGCGGTCACCCGCGCCAGTGTCGACAAAGGACTGTCCACTCCGGACCTCTCGCTGCTCGTGGACGGCCTGCGCTCGGAACGCGAGCAGGGCATCACGATCGACGTGGCGTACCGGTACTTCGCGACGCCGAAGCGCAGTTTCGTGCTCGCGGACACGCCGGGTCACGTGCAGTACACGCGGAACACGGTGACCGGGGCGTCCACCGCACAGCTCGCTGTGCTGCTGGTCGACGCACGGAAGGGCGTCATCGAGCAGACCCGCCGCCACGCCGCGGTGCTCGCGCTGCTGGGTGTGCCGAACCTGGTGCTGGCGGTGAACAAGATCGACCTCGTCGGCTACGACGAAGCGACGTTCACCGTGATCGCCGAGGAGTTCGCCGAGCACGCCGCTTCCCTGGGCTACGAACGGGGTTCCGTGCTCGCGGTGCCGGTTTCGGCACTGGTGGGCGACAACGTGGCGGAGAAGTCGGACAAGACCCCGTGGTACTCGGGCCCGACCCTGCTGGAGCATCTGGAAACCGTTCCGGTGGCGCCGGATCCGCACGATTCGGCGTTCCGCTTCCCGGTGCAGTACGTGATCCGGCCGCGCACGGCCGACCACCCCGACTACCGTGGGTACGCCGGGCAGATCGCGGCGGGCACCGTGCGGCCGGGTGACGAGATCGTCGTTCTCCCGCAAGGGATCCGCAGCCGGGTCGAGGCCATCGACACCGCCGACGGGCCGCTCGCCGAAGCCGGCGCGGGCACCTCGGTGACGCTGTTGCTCGCCGACGACGTCGACATCTCGCGCGGTGACCTGATCGCCGCCGCCGACCGGCAGCCGACGGTGACCGACGAGATCACCGCGACCCTGTGCTGGCTCTCGGTCAAGGCGCTCAAACCGGGCGCTCGGGTGCTGGTGAAGCACGGAACGCGGACGGTGCAGGCCCTAGTCGGCGAACTCCACGCCCGCTTCGACGAGCAGACTCTGTCCAGTGTGGACGATCCGGCCACCTTGGAGCTCAACGACATCGGCCGGGTGACCCTGCGGCTGGCCGAAGAGATCGGCGTGGACGACTACGGCGTCAGCCCCCGGACGGGCGCGTTCCTGGTCATCGACCCGAAGGACGGCGACACCCTCGCCGCCGGACTCGTCGGCGAAAGGTTCGCATGACCCCACCCCGCACTCCGCCCCTGGTCGCCGTCGCCCACGGCAGCCGCGATCCGCGGTCCGCCGCGACCATCCGCGCCTTGCTCGACGTCTCCCGCGGGCTGGCACCGGGTCTCGACATCCGCGAGTCCTTTTTGGATCTTTCGGAGCCGCTGCTCACCGATGCCCTTCGTGGCCTGTACGCCGAGGGGCACCACGAAGTCGTCGTGGTGCCCCTGCTGCTCGGCGTGGCCTACCACGCCCGGGTCGACCTGCCCGCGCTCGTCGCCGAGGTGACCGCGGACTGCCCGGGCCTCGACGTGCGAGTCTCCGGAGTGCTGGGCATCGACCCGCTCATCGAGACGGTCGCGCTGGACAGGCTCACCGAAGCGGGCGCCGATCTGGACGACCCGGGCCTCGGTGTCCTGCTGGCCGGTGTCGGCTCGTCGAACGTGGCGGCGAACGACGCCGTCGCCGGGATCACCACTCGCTGGCATCTGCGGCGCGGACTGCTCGCGACCCCCGCCTTCGCCAGTGCCGCGCAGCCGGACGTGCCTGCCGCCATCGCGCGGTTGCGGCTCAACGGAGCGCGACGGCTCGCGGTCGCGGGCTGGTTCCTCGCACCGGGACTGCTGCCGGACCGGATCGCGCGCCTGGCCCGCGAAGCCGACCCGTCCGTGATCGTCGCCGGGCCGTTGGGGCCGGATCCGCGGATCGCCGGGCTCGTCCTGGACCGCTACGACGTCGCCGCCGCCCGGCTCGCCGCCTGAGTAGCACGACCCGTCCCGTACGGGCGCTTGATACCGATTTTCGGTGGGTTCCGTTCCCAGTTCCGTGACACCCCGCGTATGGGAACGGAGATTTCTTGACGAGTTACTTAACTTGCCGGTAACTCTCTAATCGCTGCGCAGCTCCCTCTCTCCCCATCGAACCCCCAGGTAGGTGGAACATGAAGGCTGCCATCCGTGCCCTCGTCTGCGCTTCGGCCGTACTCGTCCCGATCGCCGGTCTGGCCGCGCCGGCTTCCGCGGCGACCACCGTCGTCTTCGACTGCGAGGCGAAGCCGCCGCTCGTCGGCAACAAGTACCTCAAGCTGAACCAGGACGCGGACGTCACCGCCCCGGCCACGGTCGCCCCCGGTGCCGCGCTCGACATCGTCATCGACCCGGCGCCGAACACCGTCCCGGCCGAGGTCAGCGGCTACCAGGTCAAGAACATCAAGGACTTCTCCCTGAAGATCCCGATCCCGGCGAACTCGACCTGGGTGGGCGCCGACCTCGCCGGCGGCTCCGGTATCGGCTCGACCCCGCCGAAGATCACCGTCTCCGGCAGCGTCGCGACGCTGAGCTTCCCCGGCCCGATCGCGGGCGGCTCGACGTTCGAACTGCCGACCGTGACCGCGCATCTCACCGCGGGCTCGTCCGGCACCATCGAGACGAAACTGGGCGGTTCCAGCTACAGCGACCCGGGTCTGACGTTCACCGCCGTGGTCAGCGCCGGTTTCGACGTCTCCGCCCCGACGGCGTGTTTCCCGAATCCGAGCCCGACGTTCACCACGACGACGATCGGCTGACCCGTGCCTGCGCCACCGTCGTGACGATGGTGGCGCAGGCCACTGCCCGGCCCGACTTCGCCCGTGCGAAGGTGGGGCATGGCTGACGAACTGGTGCACTACGACGTGGTGGGCGGCACCGCCACGATCACCTTGGACTCCCCGCACAACCGCAACGCGCTCTCCGCCCAGCTGCGGCGTGAACTGAGCGAATCGCTGGACAAGGCACAGGCGGATGACGCGGTGCGGGTCATCGTGCTCACCCACACCGGTCCGGTGTTCTGCGCGGGTATGGATCTCAAGGAGGCCCGCGGCGCCGGTGCGGGCGCCCAGGGCGTGAACGAGTTCCCCAAGATCCTCGAGCAGCTGTGGACCAGCCCCAAGCCCGTCGTGGCGAGGCTCGCGGGCCCCGCCCGAGCTGGCGGGATCGGCATGGTGGCCGCGACCGACATCGCCGTCGCCGTCCCCGAAGCGACCTTCGCCTTCTCCGAGGTGCGGATCGGCGTCGTGCCCGCCGTCATCTCGCTCACCGTGCTGCCGCGGCTCAACGCCCGCGCCGCGCACGAGCTGTTCCTGACCGGTGACACCTTCGACGCGAAGCGCGCCGTAGAGATCGGCCTGCTGAACTCGGCCGTCCCCGCCGACGAACTCGACGACGAGGTCGCCCGCTACGTCAAGGCGCTCGCGCTCGGCGGACCGAAGGCGCTCGCGGCGACGAAGGAACTGCTCAGCAAGCCGCGCCCGGCGACACCCGCCGAAGGCTTCGAAGCCATGAACAAGCTGTCCGCCGGGTTCTTCGCGAGCGAAGAAGGCCAGGAGGGCATCACGGCCTTCGCGCAGAAGCGCAAGCCGAACTGGGTGCCGGAGGCATAGACCGTGTCCTGCAAGTCTTGTTCGCGGTCTTCGCGCCCAAGCGGTCCCTGACGGCACGGGCGGGCTCGGCCGAGTACGACCCGGTACGAGGCCGACCCGCCCGCACCGTCAGGAACCACCTGGATCACGAAGCCCATCGAACAGACTCACAGGACACGGCCTAGTCCGGCAGGACGACGGTGAGGCGCCGGGAGTCCGTCCGATCGCCGGACGGCCCCAGCGCCCGCTGCGCGTCGGAAAGCACGCTGCGGACGGCCAGGTACGCCTTGGGATCACGCTCCCGCAGCCCCGAGGAACCTGCCCAGATCAGGACGTGCTCGCCGGGCGGGAGCCAGGACAGGTCGGTGAGGCAGTCGTAGAGCGCGTCGAGGTTCTTCCCGAAGTAGTCCGGGAACGACAGCGCCTCCGCGATCGCGTCGAGGGTCGAGTCCTTGTCGACCGTGCGTGTGCCGTCGATCAGGTGCGGATACGCGCCGCGGGCGAACGCCTTGTCCGCCGCGTCCTTGCCCGCGCTCATCGGGTCGGATCCACTACGACGAAGGACTTGTAGTGGTCCTCGGTGTAGTACAGCTCCTTGCCACTGCCGGTCACGAGCCGCCTCGCCCCGCGATCCGGGCTGCCCGGCGTCTTCACCGTGTACTCCCGGTAGTAGCCGGACCCCTTGGCGGGCAAGACCTTCTCCCGGTTCTGGAAGGTGACGTCGTCGTTGCGCGGATACGGGTACGGCCCGCCCGCTTGGATGAGCTTCCAGGTGTCGGACGCCTGCGAAGGAAGCTTCGTCAGCGGCTTGACCGGGAGACCGGAATCCTCGCCCGCGACCTTGCCCTTCGCCCCGCTCGCCGCGGCGTCGCCCGACGGCGCGGCCGAAGCGGACGAACTCGCCGGAGCGCTCTTCGTGTCGTCACCGCTGATGCCGTCCTTGACGAACCAGCCTGCGAGCACCAGCACGATCAGGCCGATCAGGGCGGCGGTGATCCGCCTACGGTTGAACATGGTGTGCCAGCTTAGGACGGCCGGTCGGAGTCGTTCGCATCGCGGGCGGTGCCGAAGCGCCGGGCGACCTTTCCGAAGATCGTGTCGAGCACCCAGGCCGCGACCAGGCACAGCGGCACCACGACCGCCATGACCAGCACGAACTGCACGGGGAACGGGGCCTGCGCGAGCCACAGTTCGACGCCGTCCCACCAGTCCGCAAGCCCGTTGAACACAGTGTGAGCCTACGCTCGCATCCAGTGCCGTCACCCGTCAGGCCATGTAAGTTGCTGCCATGTTCGCCGTTTACGCTTCCGAACCCAACGCCGAAAAGCCGCTGGACTCGCTGGTGATCGGCGAGCGGCCCGAACCCGAGGTCCCCGAAGGCTGGGTGCGGGTCAACGTCAAGGCCGCCAGCCTCAACATGCACGACCTGTGGACGTTGCGCGGCGTCGGCATCAAACCCGAGCAGTTCCCGATGATCCTGGGCTGCGACGGCGCGGGCACCCTCGACGACGGCACCGAGGTCGTCGTCCATTCGGTGATCAACGCCCCGGGCTGGCAGGGCGACGACACCCTCGACCCGAAGCGCACCCTGCTCACCGAGAAGCACCAGGGCACCTTCGCCGAGCAGGTCGTGGTGCCGGCGCGCAATGTCGTTCCGAAGCCGTCGGGCCTGAGCTTCGCGGAGGCCGCGACCATGGGCACGGCGTGGCTGACCGCGTACCGGATGCTCTTCGTGAAGTCCGGGCTGCGGCCTGGGCAGACGATGCTCGTCCAGGGCGCCTCCGGCGGCGTCTCGACCGCGCTGATCCAGCTCGGGCGTGCGGCCGGTTTCCGGGTCTGGGTCACCGGGCGTAGCGAAGAGAAGCGTGCGCTGGCCGAGAATCTGGGCGCACATCAGACCTTTGAGTCCGGCGCGCGGTTGCCGGAGCGGGTCGACGCGGTCTTCGAAACCGTCGGCAAGGCGACCTGGTCCCATTCGGTGAAGTCGCTGAAGCCGGGCGGCATCATTGTCGTCTCGGGCTCGACCAGCGGTCCGGACGCTCACGCGGAGTTGCAGCGCGTGTTCTTTCTGCAACTGCGCATCGCGGGTTCGACCATGGGGACCAGGGACGAGCTGAACGATCTCCTCGCCTACCTGGAGCTCACCGGGGTCCGCCCGCAGATCGGTGCCGAACTGCCGTTCGCGGAAGCCGAAACCGGGTTTAAGAACATGCTCGACGGGGAAACTTCAGGAAAGGTCGTCTTCACGCATTGATCGGAGGGGTGAGTCCGCCCCCTCGCCGTGATCAAGCGCGCACACAAGCGCACGTTCGCGCGTTCCACGCAGGTCAAACAGCTATTTCGCGGTCTTGTCAAGTGTCAAGAACGTTATGACTTGGCGAGCTTCTTACAACCAAAGTTCGACCAAAATCCGACCTCTCGCGGTTAGCCTGGAACCATGACCGCATCGCAGCGGCCCGAACCGGCGGACCCCGGGGGCCGGACCACCACCGACACCGACCCGATCCGCGTCTCGTTCCGGCGCTACGCCGGTGTCCGCACCAGAGTGCTCGAAGTCGGGCCGCAGCCGGTGGAATCCACCGACCGCGCCCCTCGGCGGATGCTCGGCAAACGGGCCACGGCGCGCGGGCAGGTCAAGCCGACCGCGCCGAGGCTGGTGCTGCTGCACGGCTACTGCGACAGCGCCGACACCTGGCGCCCCGTTCTGGAGCTGCTCGCGGCCGCCGGTGTTCCGGCGGTCGCGGTCGATCTGCCCGGATTCGGTGACGCTCAGCCACTGCGGCCGGGCCCGATGCTGCCGCAGCTGGACGCGTTCACCGCGGCCGTGGTCAAGGAGCAGGCCGTACTCGGCACGGTGGTGCTCGCCGGCAACTCGCTCGGCGGCACGATGAGCCTGCGGGCCGCGGAGAACCACCGGCTGCCGGTCGCCGGCGTGGTGTCGATCGCCGCGCCCGGTTTCGTGGACAGCTGGCTCATCCGCACCGTGGCCCGGTACCCGCTGCCGCTGCGGATGTACTCGGCCCTGCCGCTGCCGATCCCCGGCTTCCTCGTGCGCGCCGTCGCTGAGCAGGTCGTCCCCCGGCTCCTGTACGCCGACTCGGCCGCAGCCGACGCCGCCCAGGTGCGCCGGTTCACCTCATTGTTCCCGGACTACCGCTCCACCACCACCAGGCTCGAACAGGCGAGGCAGCTCGTCGAGGAGCTGGCGAACGCGTACCGGCTCGAAGAGGTCCGTGTCCCGCTCCTGGTGGTCGTCTGCGGCAAGGACAAGCTGGTCAGCGCCGCCTCCGGACGGCAGCTGCACGCGCTGGTCCCGCACAGCAGGCTGATGGTGCGTGAGGACTGGGGCCACTGCCCGCAGCTGGACGACCCCGTCGAGATCTCGGAGCTGCTCACCTACTTCTCCGCCGGCGCCTCCAGGCCGTCGAAGATCGCCGCTCGCGTGGCGGCCGAAGTGAGCGAGGACACCGTCGCCGGATAGGTGCGATCGGCCGTCTGCCAGTACGGTGCCCTTCGGACTGTGACCCAGTCCGAAGGGCACAACCTGTTGGGAGACGACGATGTCCGCACCGCGCAGCCTGGGCTCGGGATCCGGGATTTTCCGCCGTAAACCGATCGATCAGATCCAAGAACTCAGTGGGGGCGGAGGGCTTCAACGCACGCTGGGCCTGCGGCAGCTGACCGCGATCGGCGTCGGCGGCATCATCGGCGCGGGGATCTTCTCCCTGGCCGGCGCGGTCGCGAACAAGACGGCCGGACCCGCCGTGCTCATCTCGTTCCTCATCGCGGGTATCGCCAGCGCCGCCGCCGCGTTCTCCTACGCCGAGTTCGCCGGGCTGATCCCCCGTGCCGGGTCGGCCTACACCTACGGCTACACCGTGCTGGGCGAGATCGTCGGCTGGTTCATCGGCTGGGACCTGCTGCTGGAGTACACCGCGATCGTGGCGGTGGTCGCGATCGGCATCTCCGGCTACTTCAATGAGCTGCTGGGCTACCTGAACATCGAGCTCCCGACCTGGATGCTGGGCGCTCCGGGCACCGAAAAGGCCGGTGTCGAACCGGGCTCCTACAAGATCAACCTGTTCGCCGTGCTGCTGTGCCTGCTGATCGCCTTCATCCTCAACCAGGGCATGAAGAACGCGGCCCGGTTCGAAACGCTGCTGGTCTACCTGAAGGTCGGCCTGGTCCTGCTGGTGATCGTCGTCGGTGTCTTCCACATCAACAGCGACAACTACTCGAACTTCTTCCCGTTCGGCCTCAGCGGCGCGTTCACCGGAGCGGCGACGGTGTTCTTCGCGGTCTTCGGATACGACGCCATGTCCACCGCGGCCGAGGAATCGACCGACTCCCAGAAGCACATGCCGAAGGCGATCATCTACTCGCTCGCCATCTCGATGGTGCTCTACGTGCTGGCCTGCCTGGTCCTGACCGGCATGGTCAACTACAAGGACATCGACAGCGAGGCCGCTTTCTCCAGCGCCTTCGCGGGCCTCGGGATGAAGTGGCTCGGCCTGATCATCGCCGTGGGCGCGATCATCGGTATCACCACGGTGCTGTTCACCTTCCTCATGGGCGCGAGCCGCGTCGGCTACTCGATGAGCCGCGACGGCCTGCTGCCCAAGTGGTTCGGCAAGACCCACCCGGTGCGCAAGGTGCCGAGCCGGATGACCTGGGTGCTCGGTATCGCGTCGGCGGTCATCGCCGGTCTGCTGCCCATCGGTGAGGCCGCGGAACTGACGAACATCGGCATCCTGCTCGCGTTCGTCGTCGTCTGCGTCGCGGTGATCGTGCTGCGCTACAAGCAGCCGGACCTGCCGCGCTCGTTCAAGACGCCGGGCATGCCGATCGTGCCGATCATCGGGATCGTCTTCTCGATCTGGCTGATCACCTTCCTGAACCCGGAGACCTGGCTGCGGTTCGCGGCCTGGTTCGGCATCGGCCTGATCATCTACTTCGCCTACAGCCGCCGTCACTCGGTGATGAACACGAACAACGGCGACGCGAAGCAGGTCAGCGGAGACGACTCAAACGCGTAGCGGCTTCGCGGGCTTCGGCCTGGAGGCGTTCGACGATCGACGCCGCCGGACCGGAGCCCGCGAGTTCGTAGGTCTGCCCCGCGTAGAGGGACATGATCTCGGGGTCGCCCGCCTTGCCCGCCGCCGCGCGGATCGGCTTGGTCAGGTTGTTGACCTCCGGATACGCCGACGGTGCGGTGGCCGAGAAATCCGCGACCGCGCGGTTGACCAGTGACCGGGCGGGACGTCCGCTGAACGCCCGGGTGAACGCCGTCGGCCTTCCCCCGTCCGCCAATGCCTGCCGATGCGCGGGCTGGGTCCCGGCCTCGTCCGCCCGCAGGAACGCGGTACCCAGCTGCGCCGCGACGGCTCCCGCCGCCAGTACCGCCGCGATGTCGGCGCCGTGAACGAGCCCACCGGTCGCGACGAGCGGCAGATCCGTCCGCGCCGCGACCAGCCGGAGCAGGCTCAGGACGCCATACTGCGCACCCCCGCCTTCGGCTCCGGGCTCGTCGGCGAAAAGCCCTCGATGCGCTCCGGCCTCGAACCCCTGGACCACGAGCGCGTCCGCACCGACGGCTACGGCCCGATCGGCCTCCGCCGGGCTGGTGACCGTGACGGCCACCTTGCTCCCGTTGGCGTGCAAGCGTTCGACGTCCTCGGTCGACGGCGTGCCGAACGTGAAGGAAACGACCGGCACCTTCCGCGCCAAGACGACCTCGAGCTTCGCGGCATAGGCGTCGTCGTCCCAGCGTGGCTCGCCGGGTTCGACGCCGAGGCGCTCGGCCTCCGCACGCCAGCGCTCGATGTGCGCACCGAGATCCGCGTCGGCGGCGGAGCCACCCGATACGAAGAGGTTCACGCCGAACGGTTCAGCGGTCAGCTCGGCCGTCTTGGCGATCCGGTCCGAGAGGGCGTCGGCGCTCAGATAGCCCCCGGCCAGGAAGCCGAATCCACCCGCCGCGGTCACCGCGGCCACGAGCTCGGGAGTGGTCGGCCCGCCCGCCATCGGGGCCGCGATCACGGGGAAACGCAAGTCTTCGAACACGTTTCCGACGATAGTCCCGTCGCGGCGACACGCATTGTGACGTTCGAGTCACTCCAAGGTTCGCTCGTGGTGGTCTAGACCTTTAACGGCGAAAATGCGACGATCGGACGGTCGTGACGCACGTCACGCCCTCGTCCCCCTTGGAGGCCCCGGTGAAGACCTTGAGAGCGCGGCTGGGTCGCGCCTTCGTCGGGGTGGCGCTGCTCGCCGGCGCCACCACCGCTGCCGCCCCGGTCGCCGACGCGGCCACCCCGCCGCTGCAGGCGATCGTCCCGGTCCCGGTCTCGGCCCAAGCGGTCACCGGCTCCGACCACACCTTGACCGCGAACACCAAGATCTACACCCAGGCCGGGTCGGCACAGGCCAAAGCCGTCGGTGAGTACCTCGCCGGGATCTTCCGCACGTCCACCGGCTTCCCCCTGCCCGTCGCCGACGCGCCGTCCGGCACACCGGCCGACGGCATCTCGCTCCTCCTGTCCGGCGCGGACACCCGCGTCGGCGACCAGGGCTACCAGCTGAACTCCACGTCCGCGTCGGTCATCCTGCGCGCGACGACGGCACAAGGTCTCTTCGGCGGCGTCCAGACGCTGCGCCAGCTGCTGCCCGGCAAGATCGAAAGCCCCACGGTGCAGCAAGGTCCTTGGACGATCCCCGGCGCGAACATCCTGGACTACCCGCGCTTCGGCTACCGAGGCGCGATGCTCGACGTCGCCCGGCACTTCCACCCGGTCGCCACGGTCAAGCGGTACATCGACCAGCTGGCCCAGTACAAGATCAACAACCTGCACCTGCACCTCGCCGACGACCAGGGCTGGCGCATCCAGATCGACAGCTGGCCGCGGCTGACCACCTACGGCGGCAGCACCCAGGTCGGTGGCGGCGCCGGCGGCTACTACACCAAGGCGCAGTACACGGAGATCGTGAACTACGCGGCCTCGCGGTTCATCACGGTCATCCCGGAGATCGACATGCCGGGCCACACCAACGCCGCCTTGGCTTCGTACGCCGAGCTGAACTGCAACAACACCGCCCCGCCTCTGCGCACCGACACCGCCGTCGGCTACAGCTCGCTCTGCATCTCGAAGGACATCACCTACACCTTCGTCAACGACGTCATCCGTGAGGTCGCCGCGCTGACGCCCGGACCGTACTTCCATCTCGGCGGCGACGAGGCCCAGGCCACCAGCGACACGGACTACCGCACGTTCATGAACCGGGTGCTGCCGATGGTGGCCGCCGCGGGCAAGCAGGTCGTCGGCTGGCACGAGATCGGCAAAGCCACCCTGCCCGCCACCGCGACCCCGCAGTTCTGGGGCACGACGACGTCCAGCACGGAGGTCTCCAACGCCGTCGCCCGCGGCAGCAAGGTGATCCTGTCGCCGGCGAACAAGGCGTACCTGGACATGAAGTACAACTCCAGCACGCCGATCGGGCTCTCGTGGGCCGGCTACATCGAGGTCCAGGACGCCTACAACTGGAACCCGGGCGCCTACCTCTCCGGTGTACCCGAATCCGCCGTCCGCGGCGTCGAATCCCCGCTGTGGACCGAAACCGTGGCGACCCCGGCGAACATCGACTACCTCGCCTTCCCCCGGCTCCCGGCGCACGCCGAACTCGGCTGGTCGCCGTGGTCGACGCACGACTGGAACACCTTCCGGGTGCGCCTCGGCGCGCAGGCGCCGCGCTGGCAGGCGCAGGGCCTCGACTACTACAAGTCGAGCCAGGTGCCCTGGGAAACCGGATCAGGTAACCCGGGCACCTGCACGCTGCCCGCGTGGGACCGTGCGTCGGTCTATACCGGCGGAGCGACCGTGTCCCACAACGGGCACAAGTGGACGGCCCAGTGGTGGACACAGGGCGAAGAACCCGGAACGACCGGCCAATGGGGCGTCTGGCGCGACAACGGCACCTGCTGACCCGCCTCGTGGTCCCGCTCGGCCCCTGCACCGGGCCGAGCGGGACTACGGTGGTCCCATGGCCGCAGACCTCGAACTCGTCCGCACTCTTTCCTTGCGTGAAAACGGACTCGCGACCGTCTCGACGGTTCGCTCGGACGGCACCGTCCATTCCTCGGTGGTGAACGCAGGGGTCTTCGAAGACCCGGTCACCAAGGCACCCGGAGTCGCCTTCGTGGCAATGGGCGGAGTGAAGAAACTCGACCTGTTCCGCCGGGCCGGCCACGCCACGATCACCTTCCGGCGCGGCTGGGAGTGGGCGGCGGTCCAGGGAAGCACCCACCTCATCGGCCCGGACGACCCGGATCCGGCCTTCGACCCCGCCGGTCTCCCCAAGCTGCTGCGCGAGGTCTTCATCGCGGCGACGGGGACCCACGACGATTGGGACGAGTACGACCGTGTGATGGCCGCCGAACGCCGTGTCGCCGTCTTCGTCACCGCGAACCGGATCTCCGGGAACCGCTGATACGAAAAGGCCGCCCGGACGGTGATCCGGGCGGCCTTCGCGAGTATCGGCTACTTCTTCTTGCTGCCGGCGTCCTCAGTGGACAGAGCGGCGACGAACGCCTCCTGCGGGACCTCGACCCGGCCGACGGTCTTCATCCGCTTCTTGCCTTCCTTCTGCTTCTCCAGCAGCTTGCGCTTACGCGAGATGTCACCGCCGTAACACTTCGCGAGCACGTCCTTGCGAATCGCGCGGATGGTCTCGCGGGCGATGATCCGCGACCCGACGGCCGCCTGGATCGGCACCTCGAACTGCTGCCGCGGGATCAGCTCGCGCAGCCGCGTCGCCATCCGGTTGCCGTAGCCGTACGCGGCGTCCTTGTGCACGATCGCCGAGAAGGCGTCGACGGTCTCCCCCTGCAGCAGGATGTCGACCTTGACCAGATCCGCGATCTGGTCGCCGCCCTCTTCGTAATCGAGCGACGCGTAGCCGCGCGTACGCGACTTTAGCGTGTCGAAGAAGTCGAAGATGATCTCCGCGAGCGGGATGTTGTACCGCAGCTCGACGCGGTCCTCGGAGAGGTAGTCCATCCCCAGCAGCGTCCCGCGCTTGGCCTGGCACAGCTCCATGATCGTGCCGACGAACTCCGACGGCGCCAGGATGCTCACCTTGGAAACCGGCTCGTGGACCTCGGAGATCTTCATCCCGGACGGCCAGTCCGAGGGGTTCGTCACCACGACCTCGCTCTTGTCCTCGAGCACGACGTTGTAGATGACGTTCGGAGCGGTCGAGATCAGGTCGAGGCCGAATTCGCGTTCGAGCCGGTCCCGCGTGATCTCCAGGTGGAGCAGGCCGAGGAAGCCGCAGCGGAACCCGAACCCGAGCGCCACGGAGGTCTCCGGCTCGTAAGCGAGCGCGGCGTCGTTGAGCTGGAGCTTGTCCAGTGCCTCACGCAGTTCGGGGTAGTCCGAACCGTCGACCGGGTAGAGGCCGGAGTAGACCATGGGCTTCGGCTCGCGGTAGCCCGCGAGCGGCTGCTCGGCGCCCTTGCGCTCGGAGGTGACGGTGTCGCCGACCTTCGACTGACGGACGTCCTTCACCCCGGTGATGAGGTACCCCACCTCGCCGACCCCGAGCCCCTTGCTCGCCTTGGGCTCCGGCGAGATGATCCCGACCTCGAGGAGTTCGTGGGTGGCGCCGGTGGACATCATCTTGATCCGCTCGCGCGGCGTGATCTTGCCGTCGACGACCCTGATGTAGGTCACGACGCCCCGGTAGGTGTCGTAGACCGAGTCGAAGATCATCGCGCGGGCGGGCGCGTCCGCGTCGCCGACCGGCGCCGGCACCTGCCGCACGCATTCGTCCAGCAGTTCGGTCACGCCCATGCCGGTCTTGGCCGACACGCGGAGCACGTCCGAAGGTTCGCAGCCGATGATGTGCGCCAGCTCGGCCGCGTACTTGTCCGGGTCGGCCGACGGCAGGTCGATCTTGTTCAGCACCGGGATGATGTGCAGGTTCTTCTCGAGCGCCAGGTAGAGGTTCGCCAGCGTCTGCGCCTCGATCCCCTGAGCGGCGTCGACCAGGAGAATCGCCCCTTCACAGGCCTCCAAGGCCCGGGAGACCTCGTAGGTGAAGTCCACGTGGCCCGGGGTGTCGATCAGGTGCAGGACGTGGTCCTGGCCGTCGACCTTCCAGGGCAGGCGCACGTTCTGCGCCTTGATGGTGATCCCGCGTTCCCGTTCGATGTCCATGCGGTCGAGGTACTGAGCGCGCATGGCCCGCTCCTCGACCACGCCGGTGAGCTGCAGCATGCGGTCGGCCAGGGTCGACTTGCCGTGGTCGATGTGCGCGATGATGCAGAAGTTCCGGATGAGCTCCGGGGGCGTGAAGGTCGTGTCGGCGAACGTCGTCAACGGGTTTCCTCGCGAAGGTCGGGGTGTGCCACCTCTATGGTCCCATGCCGCTCCGGGTGCGAGTGGGGGTCATCCCCGATGCGGCCCGTGATGAGCTGTGGTGCCCTCGAAGTATGAGTACTTCACTGTCCCAAATGCTCGACCGGACGTTCGGTCGTCCCCGGGGACTGCTCGGCCGGTTCGGCGGGCGGGCGATGGCGCACGGCAACGCGGCCACCGAGCTTCGCGTCGTCGAGCTGGCGTCGATCGAGTCCACCGAGACCGCCCTGGTCGTCGGCCCCGGCCCCGGAATCGGCCTGCAGGCCACGGCCGAACGCGCGGCCCGGACGATCGGTGTCGACCCCTCGCAGGAGATGCTCGCGCGATCCCGTCGCCGCTGCGGCGACGAAGTGGAGCTGCGGCAGGGCACCGCGGACGCCACAGGTGAGCCCGACGACAGCGTCGACGTGGTCCTGAGCGTCAACAACGTGCAGCTGTGGGACGACCGGGCGGCCGGGTTCGCCGAACTGTTCCGGGTGCTGCGCCCCGGCGGCAGGCTGCTACTTTCGTCGCACGAGAAATGGTTGCCGGTGTCCCGGCACGAGCTGGCCGACGAGGCGGCCGCCGCCGGCTTCGTCGATCTGCAGACCTGGACCTGGGACCCGCCGGGCTTCGGCGCCTCCCTCGCCGCTCAGCTGCGCGCGATCAAGCCACTCGCCTAGCGAGGGTCAGTGCGCAGCGGATGCTCACGCGGCACCTCGACCAGCACGATCCTGGTGCCGTCCGGGTCGGCGATCCACGCCTCGTCCAGCCCCCAGGGCTCGCGCCGCGCGCCGCGAACCGGTTCCAAGCCCTTCTCCGCGAGTTCTCCGAGCGCCGCGGGCAGGTCCCGGACCTGAAGCCACAAGGCGACGTCAGGGGTCGGGCCGGTCTCTCCGGTGCCGACGATCTCGATCGACCCGTTCCCGGCGAAGAACACCGTCCCGCCGGGGAACTCCTTGTCGATGGCCAGGCCCAGGGTGTCCCGATAGAACGCCGTCGACACGTCGAGGTCCTTCGGGTGGATCAGCACCCTGCTGCTCAGCACGTCCATGGCTCAATCCCTACCGGATGGGTTCAGGCCATCGCAATCGCGGCGATACCCGCCAGCACCACCACCGACCCGGCCAGCCGTCGGACGGCGTTCGCCTCCCCCAGGACCAGCCAGGCGGCGATACCGCCCAAGACGATGCTCAGTTCCCTCGCGGGCGCGACGAGGCTCACCGGGGCGACCTGGAGGGCGTAGAGCACCAGCAGGTAGGCGACGGGCGAGAACACGCCGACGATGACGACCTCGCGCTTGTGCTCGCGCCAGAGCCACGAGATCTCCTCGCGGTCCTTCAGCGCGTACGGCGCCATAAGCAGGCTCTGCACGATCGCGCCGGTTCCGAAGTACACGATCGGCGGGACCCCGAGACCGGTGACCGAATGCGCGTCCCACAGCGTGTAGGCGGCGATCGTGAGACCGGTCAGCAGGCCGTAGACCAGGCCCTTGCGGCGAGCGACACGGTCGGCGGCGTCGGCGTGGGCCGGTGCCCGCCCGGTCCCGATCACCAGCACCCCGGCGACCACGAGGAACGCGCCCACCAGGCCGAGGATCCCCGGCCGCTCGCCGAGCAGCACGACGGCGGCGAGCACCGAGATCAGCGGCCCGGTCCCGCGGGCGACGGGATAGACGACGGACAGATCGCCGACGGCGTATCCCCGTTGGAGGACGATGCCGTACGTGACATGGAACACGGCGGTGACCACGGCGGCGAACAGCCAGGTCCACTGTGGACGTTGTGGTTCCACGGCCAGCGAGACCGCCATGACGGGGACGAGCAGGATCGCGGAAAGGCTGTAGTACGCCCAGACGAACCTGGCTCCGCCGCGGCGGATCCGCTTGGCGGCGAGGTTCCAGCCCGCGTGGATGACGGCGGCGATGACGACGAAGGACAGAGCGGTGGCGTTCACAGCGGACCTTTCATGTTTTCCGCGCATGCGGAAAACCCGGTCCTCCAGGCTTTTGTCCCGTCAGATGAACGGCGGCGCTTCCGGCTCCGCCGATGGTGCCGCTCGGACCGGTCCCGTCTGCCCTGATTGTGTGTTTCGCTGAACGGGCAGGCGGCGGAACCCTAGGCACTACGATCTTCACCGTACCGCAAGCAGCCCTTCCGAGGCTGGCGCGAGCCGTGCCGGGACGGCTGTTAAGCTTGCCTTTCACCGTCGTGTGGCATTCCGTCATGGAGGAAACCCGCGCCGCTCCCACGAGCACGCAGGGCCGGTCACAGCGCGGCGGTGAAACCACCGAGAGATTCAAGAGGAGCGCCCCCGTGGCCAACATCAAGTCGCAGATCAAGCGCATCACCACCAACGAGAAGGCGCGTCAGCGCAACCAGGCGATCCGGTCCTCGGTGAAGACCGCGATCCGCAAGTTCCGCGAGGCCGCCGACGCCGGCGACAAGGCCAAGGCCCTGGAGCTGCAGAAGGACGCGGCCAAGAAGCTGGACAAGGCCGTGACCAAGGGCGTCATCCACGCCAACCAGGCCGCCAACAAGAAGTCCGCGCTCGCGAAGCGCGCGAACTCTCTCTGATCGGCTTTCGAAGGGCCCCGGCGACTCGCGTCGCCGGGGCCCTTCGCCGTTCTCAGCGGCTTGTGCCGTGGGCGTCGACGACCTCCAGGACAGCGCGCTCCAAGGCGTACTCCGGGTTGGCCGCCACGCCCTTGACCTCGGCGTTGAGCCGGGCGACCACGCGCATCGCGGTGGCCAGACCGTCCTGCCCCCAGCCGCGGGCCTGCCCCTGCGCCTTGCGGACCTTCCAGGGCGGCATCCCCAGCTCGCCCGCCATCTGATTCGGGTTGCCGCGACCGGCGCCGGACACTCGCGCGATCGTGCGGACGGCGTCGGCGAGCGCGTCCGCGACCAGCACGTGCGGTACGCCCAGCTGCATCGCCCAGCGCAGCGACTCCAGCGCCGCCGCCTTGTCACCGGCGACGGCCTTCTCGGCGACGGCGAAACCGTTCACGTCCGCGCGGCCACGGTGGTAGCGCCGGACGGCCTGCTCGTCGACCGCCCCGCCGGCGTCCGCGACGAGCTGGGTCGCCGCCGACGACAGCTCGCGCAGATCCGAGCCGACGGCGTCGATCAACGCGAGCACGGCCGCACCGTCGATCTTCCCGCCGACCCGGCGGACCTCGTTGCGGACAAAGGATTCCCGCTCGGCGGCCTTGGTCAGCTTCGGGCACTCGACGACCTCCGCGCCCGCCTTCTTCAAGGCGGCTGGAAGCCCTTTCGCGGCCTTGCTCCGGCCGCCTCCGCTGTGCACGACGACGAGCACGATGCCGTCGGCGGGCGCCTTGACGTAGGCCATCACCCCGTCGGCGAGCTCCTGCGAGATGTCGTGCGCGGATTCGAGGACGATCACCCTGCCCTCGGCGAACAGCGAAGGGCTGACCATTTCCGCAAGCGCCGGGACTGTGAGGTCCGACACCCGGATCCGGGTGAGATCCGCCGTCGGATCGGCCGCTTTGGCCGCGTCCGAAGCACTGCGGACCGCACGTTCGATCAGCAGCTCTTCCTCACCGAGAACCAGGACCAGCGGCGATGGGGCGGAAGCTTGCGTCGTCACGGTGACGATCCTGCCACTCGTCCTCTCGTGTGCTTTGTCCGGTGATGTGTTCCGGGCACGGTGGCCCCACCTGAGGCTCATGTCGTACGGTGTTGGCGAGGCGACGCGCTGACGCGCGTGCCGACAATCGAATACCGCTCATCCAGAGGGGCAGAGGGAACGGCCCGATGAAGCCCCGGCAACCGGCGTCAGCCTGTCATCCCGCGATCGCGGGGTAGCTGACGAACACGGTGCCAATTCCGGCCCGCCACCGGCGGGGCAGATGAGGAAAGGAACCTCGCGATGACCGCAACCCTCGGCACGACCTCCACCACCAAGACCCCGGATCTCGGACCGGCCGTCGAACTGGTGTCGAAGGAAGAGGGACATCGGCAGCCGCTCGCCCCCGAATTCGTTTCCGCCGAGGACTTCTCGCCGCTCGAGGTCGCCTACGACTTCGGCCGCGTGCGCCGCGAGGACATCGAAGCCGGACCGAAGAACATCTGGCGCTACAAGAAGCTCCTTCCCGTTCCGTCGAATGTCGAAGAAATCCCCAACACCGAACCCGGCGCCACCCGGCTCATCCAGGCCGACAGGCTCGCGAAAGCCTTGGGTGTCAAGAAGGTCTGGGTCAAGGACGACACCGGGAACCCCACCCACTCGTTCAAGGACCGCGTGGTCGCCGTCGCACTGGCCGCCGCCCGCGAATTCGGATTCGACGTGCTGGCCTGTCCGTCGACCGGCAACCTGGCCAACGCCGTCGCCGCCGCGGCGGCCCGCGCGGGCTGGCGGTCGGTCGTCCTGATCCCGAAGACCCTCGAACGCGCCAAGATCCTCACCACCGCCGTGTACGACGGCGACCTGATCGCGGTCGACGGCAACTACGACGACGTGAACCGGCTCGCCACCCAGCTCGCCGCCGAGCAGGAGAGCTGGGCGTTCGTCAACGTGAACGTCCGGCCCTACTACTCGGAAGGCTCCAAGACGCTGGCCTTCGAGGTCGCCGAACAGCTCGGCTGGCGGCTTCCCTCCCAGATCGTGGTGCCGATCGCTTCCGGTTCCCAGCTCACCAAGGTGGACAAGGGTTTCCGCGAGTTCGGTCAGCTCGGCCTCGTCGACGAGACGCCGTACAAGGTGTTCGGCGCGCAGGCCACCGGCTGCTCCCCCGTCTCGGCGGCCTTCCGGGCCGGCCACGACGTCGTCCAGCCGGTCAAGCCGGACACGATCGCCCGGTCGCTGGCGATCGGGAACCCGGCCGACGGCCCCTACGTCCTCGACGTGGTCAACCGCACCGGTGGCGCGATCGAAGACGTCACCGACGAAGAGGTCGTCGAGGGCATCCGGCTGCTCGCCCGCACCGAGGGCATCTTCACCGAGACCGCGGGCGGCGTGACCGTCGCGACGGCCAAGAAGCTCATCGAGACCGGCAAGCTCAACCCGGACGAGGAGATCGTCCTGCTGATCACCGGCGACGGCCTCAAGACCCTCGACGCCGTCGAGGACAAGATCGGCCCGAAGGCCACCGTCAGCGCCTCGGCCGACGCGGTCCGCGAAGCTCTGGGTATCTAAGCTCGGGCATCTCAGTTCCCGCGGCCCGCCTCAGGAACGAGGCGGGCCGCGGGGCTCACCCCGGCGTACCAGGGCGAGGCCTCGCCCGTCCGCGACCACCGCGGTGTCGCCGTCCGTGTCCGTTCTGGCGACCGACGCGCCGACGGCCACCAGGCTGTCCAAAGTGGACTTGTTCGGATGGCCGTAGGTGTTTCCGGCACCGACGCTCACCAACGCGGCCCGCGGTGCGACGGCGTTGAGGAAATCCGGTGCCGTGTAACGACTTCCGTGGTGCGGGACCTTCAGGATCTCGGCACGCAGATCGGCGCCCTCGGCCATCAGGTCGGACTGCGCGGCGAGCTCGATGTCGCCTGTCAGCAGCAACCGGCCCGCCGGGGTCCCGGCGCGCAGGACGACCGAACCGTTGTTGATCACCGTGCCGTCCTGTTCACGGACCGACCGCCGGGTGACATAACGCGGCCCCAGTACGTCGAGTGACAACGCCTGCCATTCCAGCCGTTGTCCGATCTCCAGCTCCAGCAAGGGAATCCCGCGCCGCGCCGTCTCGTCCGCGACCTGCTGCCACGCCCAGGCCGGAGCCCGTCCCGGGCCGACGGCGACCGCACCGACCGACCGGCCCTCGAAGACGGATCCGAGACCGCCGATGTGGTCGGCGTGCAGATGACTCAGCACGATCAGCGGCACGCGGTCCACGCCGAGCCTGCTCAGGCATTCGTCCACCGGTCCCGGTTCCGGCCCGGTGTCGACCAGGACCGCCCTCCCCTGCTCACCTGTGGCGAGGACGACGGCATCGCCCTGTCCGACGTCACAGGCGACGGCGTTCCACGCCGGCGGTGGCCACGCCGGTGCCAGCACACGCACCGGTACGAAGACGACCAACCCGGTGGCCAAAGCGATCGCCAGCAGGATCCGCCCGTGCCGCAACCGGATGACGACGAGCAGCACGGCGAGCAGTCCGGCCGCCAAAAGCCCGCCCCACCAGCCATCCGGCCAGTCCACGACGGCTCCCGGCGCCCGGGCGCCGTGGCGGGCCACGGTGACGAGCCAGCTCGCCTCGGGTTCGGTCAACCGGACCAGCAGCCGGCCCGCCGACGGCCACCACGGTCCGACGGCGGTGGCGAGCACGCCGAACACGGTGGCCGGGGCGACCACCGGCGCGGCGAGCACGTTGGTCAGCACCGAGACGAGCCTGACCGATCCCGCCATGCCCGCGATGACCGGCGCTGTCATCACGAACGCGGCCAGCGGGATGGCCAGCCCCTCGGCGTAACCGGCCGGAACACCGCGTCCGACCAGCCACTCCGCCCATTTCGGTGCCAGCAGTACGAGCCCGGCCGTGGCGAGCACCGAAAGCGCGAACCCGAAGTCGGCGGCCATCGCCGGATCGGCCACCACGAGCCCGGCCACCGCGAACGCCAGCGCGGGCAGCGCCGAACCCCGGCGCCCCAGTGCCAGCGCCAGCAGGCCGACCGCCCCCATCACCCCGGCGCGGAGCACGCTGGGCGCGGGCCCGGCGAGGACCACGAACCCGGCAAGCCCCACGGCGGCCGCGGTGGCGGAAGTCCGCGGCCCGACCCGGAGCACTCTCAGCAGGAGCAGGATCGCGCCGCAGACGATCGCCACGTTCCCACCGCTCACGGCCATCAGGTGGGACATGCCGGAGTCGGTGAACTCGTGTTCCACCCTCGGGGAGAGCGTGCTCGTGTCCCCCACGACCAGTCCGGGCACGAGACCGGCCTCTTCCTCCGGGAGGACGGCGCACAGGTCCCGGAGCCCGGTGCGCAGCGATTCCGCGGCTCGCTGCCACCAGGGCGCCGGTCCTGCGTCCGACGGCGGGCCTCGCACCGAGAGGACCGCGACCGTCAGTTCGGCCCCCTTCGCCGGCGCGAGCCGCCCGGAGGCGGTGACCTGCTGCCCGGGCAGCAGGTCCTTCCACCCCTCGGCGGGAGCGAGCAGGAGGATCCGGCCGGCCGAATCCACCGCCCGCTCGCCCGTCACCGCGGCGTCCACCGTCGCGGCGATGACCACCAGGCGGGTGCCCGCCCGGCGATCAGCGTATCCGGCACCGCGGACCGGACGTGGCCGCTCGGTGACCACCACCCTCGTGGTGGCGTCGCTCCCCCGTGCGGCGGCGGCACGGAGGTCGTCGTGCTCGGCGGCCCGGATCCGCAGCGCCACCGGGCCGGCGGTGAGCACGCCGAGGACCGCCAGGGCACCCAGGCCCGCCACCCACCGGGACGCCGTCCGGCGGGCACGGACACCGGCGATGATCGCGAGCACCACGGCGGCCGTACCGAAGAGCATCGTGATCCACCAGCCGGCGAGAAGTCCGGAAAGAGTGCCGAGCCAGGCCGTCGCCGCGGCCGGTAACAGCCGCAGGTCCTGACCTCGCCACGACGCGGTGTCCACTTCGGACGGATCGGCGGACGGGTTCATCCGACGGACACCAATTCCCGGAATTTTCGATACTTGCTTTCGCCGATCCCTTCTACGTCACGGAGTTGCTCGACGGTGGTGAACCCGCCGTGCCCGGACCGCCAGTCGATGATGCGTTTCGCCATCACCTCGCCGACCCCGGGCAGCGTGTCGAGTTGCTCGGCCGTGGCCGTGTTCAGGTCGAGCTTCCCCGTCGGTGCCGCCGTTCCGGCCGCGGCCGGAACGGGGACACCGACGGCCACCTGCTCACCGTCGGTGAGCCGCCGGGCCAGATTCACTCCGGTCAGATCCGTTCCGGGCTGTGCCCCACCGGCCGCCGTGAGGGCATCGGCGACCCGTGCGCCCGGAGGGATCGTGACCAGGCCGGGTCTGAGTACCCGGCCGACGACGCTGACCACCAGAGGCGCCTTGCCCGCCGCGGCGGGGACGTCTCCGGCGGCCTTCGCCGACGGCAGGGGCGGCACGGTCTCCGCCCCTGGCCGGTGTCCGAACAAGGCGATCGCTCCGGCCACGATCACGGCCACCGCGATCAGCACGGCCACCACGGCGAACCACCGCCGGTTCACCGGAATCCCGTCCGCCGTGAACCGGGCGGGCACCCAGCGGCGTGCGAGCCTGCCCGCGGGCGGGCCCTGGGTGGGCGACGACAGCTGCGCGGCCAGCCACGCCAGCCTGGCGTTGACGGAGGGACCCGGTGACCGGGCGGTTTGGTCGAACACGTGAACGACGCTACGGAGCGGGGACGGCGGGCGGCAGTGGAGAATCCCGAGGCTGTGGACAAGTGGGGTGTTGTGGACAACCCGGCCGCGGCCGAGGCCGGATCGCCGTTTTCCGTCGGGACCGTATGGGACGCTGGCGGGTTCCCTAACCCGCGCGCTGGATCACCACACCGAGCACACCGGGTCCGGTGTGGGCCCCGATGACGGCGCCGATTTCCGAGACCACGCACCCTTCCGGGCAGTCGATGGACTCCTCGAGCCGGTTGGCCAGTTCGACGGCACGCTCGGGCGAAGCCAGATGGTGGACGGCGATGTCGGCGAGCCCGCCTTCGGCCGCCTTCACGGCGAGCTCGACCAGCCGCGCCACCGCGCGATTCATCGTCCTCACCTTTTCCAGGGGCTGGATCCGGCCCTCGGACATGTGGAGCACCGGTTTCACCGCGAGCGCCGTGCCGAGCAGGGCGGCCGCGGGACCGATCCGCCCGCCGCGGCGCAGGTATTCGAGGGTCTCGACGGCGAACAGGGTCTCCGAGCGGCTCACCGCGTCGACCGCGGCCGCCTCCACCTCGGCCGGATCCGCTCCGTCCGCGGCGGCGCCCGCCGCGCGCAAGGCGGCGAACCCGAGTCCCATCGCGGTGCTGCGCGAATCGACCACGCGCACCTTGTCCGGTCCGACCTCCTGGGCCGCGAGCACCGCCGCCTCCCAGGTCCCCGACAGCTCCCGGGACAGGTGGACCGACACGACGGCGTCCGCTCCTTCGGCCAATGCCGCCCGGAACTCCTTGACGAACTCGGCGGGGGTCGGCCGGGAGGTCGTCACCAGGCTGCGTTTGCCGAGCGCCTCGGCCAGGGCCGCGGGCCCCATCTCGACGCCGTCGAGGAAGACGACGCCGTCCACGAGGACATGCAGCGGGACCACCCGGATCCCGTTCCGTTCGGCGAAGCCTTCCGGCAGGTGGGCGGTGGAATCCGTGACTACGGCGACCGACACGGCAGCCAGCCTACGTTGCCGAGGGGCGGAGCACCGGGGCCATCAGGCGGGCCATTTCCGCGCCGACGGCGGCATGTCCTTCCCACCCCCAGTGCATCCCGTCCGGATTGCCCCGTCCGCTCAGCACGTGGTCGCCGACGACGGCTCCGAGATCCAGCAGCGGGACGTCCGCGCGACGACCCCATGCGGCGATCGCGGCCGCGGCACCGGCGCGGGCGGTGTGCACGCGACCGTAGGCGTCGGACCGGTGGACCGACGGCAGGATGCCGAAGACCGGCAGGTCCGGTCGCAGCGCCCGTAAGGCCCCGACGGCGGTGTCGAGGTACTGGACGGTGAGCTTCGACGGCAGGACCGCCGGACGTCCTCGGAATGCGATCGCGAGCCGCGGCTGGGCGGCGAGATACGCCTTGCGCGCCACTCGCCGCAATGGGTCGGGCCGCAGGTACCGCAGTCCGGTGCGCAGGTAGGTGGGCAGCGGCGAGGGCAGCGTGTCCATGCTCCCGACGGCCAGGACGACGGCGTCGACGTGATGGAGATCCGCCCAGACCCGCGGGTCGCCGATCAGCGACCACCAGGCGTCACGGGCGGTCCAGCCGAACCCGGCGACGAGATCCACGCCACCACCACCGAGTGCTTCGGCGGCGACGTTGGGCCACAGGCGCGCGTCGTCGGCGGCGTGCGGGCCGTCCGGGCCGTGGAAACTGAGGGAATCGCCGAACACGAGCAGGCGCGGGGCCATGGATCAGCCGGTGATTCCCGCGTTGTAGGCGGCCAGGCGCCAGTTGCCGTCGCGCCTGGTCAGCTCGACCCAGTGGCAGTTCGCGATCCCGCCCAGCGACGGCCACGACTCGACCGGCAGGCCGAGCAGTTTCGCGGTCAGCGCGATGATCAGGCCGCCGTGCGTGGCCAGCAGTACCGCGTCGCCCGCGTCGGAATTGGCCTGATCCAGGTCCGCGACGACCTCGAGCGCGCGTTCGGCGACGTCGACCCGTGACTCGCCGCCGGGCGGCGCCCAGGTCGCGTCGACGCGCCAGCGGGCACGTTCGCCGGGGTACGCCTCGTCGACCTGCTGGCCGGTGAAGCCCTGCCATTCACCCAGATGGGTTTCGCGCAGGCGCTTGTCGATGCGCAGCGGGACGCCGATGGCCTCGGTGAGCACCGTGGCCGTGTCGGTGGCGCGGCGCAGATCCGAGGCGATCACCAGATCCGGCGAGAACCGGGCGAGCGCGGGAACGGCGAACCTGGCCTGGTTCCAGCCGACCTGGGTCAGCGCGGAGTCCAGATGCCCCTGCATCCGGCCCGCCGCGTTGTAATCGGTCTCGCCGTGGCGCCAGAGCACCAGCCGCCGCGGGCTCACGAGGCGCCTTGCGCGTCGGCGGGGTCCTCCTCGGCGGGTGTCTCCAAACCTTCGACCTCGATCCGCGGGCAGTCCTTCCAGAGCCGCTCGAGACCGTAGAAGGAGCGCTCCTCCTGGTGCTGGACGTGGATGACGACGTCGACGTAGTCCAGCAGGACCCAGCGGCCTTCGCGGGCGCCTTCGCGGCGGACGGGCTTGTGCCCGTTGAGCCGCAGCTGTTCCTCGACGTTGTCGACGATGGCGCCGACCTGGCGCTCGTTGGGCGCGGACGCGATGACGAAGGCGTCGGTGATGACAAGCTGGTCGGACACGTCCAGCACGACCACGTCGCTCGCCTTCTTGTCCGCCGCCGCATGGGCGGCCGCTACGGCCAGCTCTCGTGCCTCGGACGTGGCTGTCACAGTTCTCCTCAAACAGATGGCTTTACTCGCGGGTGCGCCCGACGAGGGTACCCGGTGGGGAACCCCGGTCTTTGCGATAGAGGTCCTTTTTGGCGATGTAGCGCACCACGCCGTCGGGGACGAGGTACCAGACGGGCTCCCCGCCTTCGACCCGTTCACGGCACGCGGTGGACGAGATCGCCATCGCGGTCACCTCGACCAGGCTCACCTTCCCGCTCGGCAGATGCTGCGAGTTGAGGCGGTAACCCGGCCTGGTGACGCCGATGAAATGCGCGAGGTCGAACAGCTCGTCGGCGTTGCGCCAGGTGAGGATCTGTTCGAGCGCGTCCGCGCCGGTGATGAAGAACAGCTGGTCTTCCGGGTACTCCGCGCGCAGGTCGCGCAGGGTGTCGACGGTGTAGGTCTGTCCGACGCGGTCGATGTCGACGCGGCTGACCGAGAAGACGGGGTTGGACGCCGTCGCGATCACCGTCATCAGATAGCGGTCCTCGGCACGGGTGACCACCCTGTCGGACTTCTGCCACGGCTGACCGGTGGGCACGAAGATGACCTCGTCGAGCGCGAACCGCGACTGGACCTCACTGGCCGCGACGAGGTGCCCGTGGTGAATGGGGTCGAACGTGCCGCCCATGACCCCGATCCTGCGTGGTGACATGAGTCGTGAGCCTATACAGCGCGCGAGGCTTCACGCTCGGGTCGCCGGACCCACCGACCAGGCGTGATCTGGATCACATTACAGTCGGTTCCATGGATGAACGGCCCGTTCACGACTTCCCGGTCGCGACTTCGTCGGTGGCATGGGGTAGAGGTGGGGACGTGGACACATCGACTCTCCGGGATCGCGCCGAGACCCTCCTCCAGTCGTTGGCGGGCGAGGGCGCCCGGCTGCGTGACGACCAGTGGACGGCCATCGAGGCGCTGGTCGCGCACCGCCGTCGCGCGCTCGTCGTGCAGCGCACCGGCTGGGGCAAGTCCGCGGTGTACTTCCTGGCCACCGCGTTGCTGCGGGAGCGGGGCAACGGCCCGACCGTGATCATCTCGCCGCTGCTCGCGCTGATGCGCAACCAGATCTCCGCGGCGGCGAGGGCGGGCATCCACGCGGCGACGATGAACTCCGCGAACCCGCAGGAGTGGGATCAGGTCCAGGCCGCGATCGCGGCGGGCGAGGTCGACGTCCTGCTGGTCAGCCCGGAACGGCTCAACAACCCGGACTTCCGGGACACCGTCCTGCCGAAGCTGACCGCGAGCGCCGGCCTGCTCGTGGTCGACGAGGCGCACTGCATCTCGGACTGGGGGCACGACTTCCGGCCGGACTACCGGCGGTTGCGGACGCTGCTGAAGGATCTGCCCGACGGCGTCCCGGTACTCGCCACCACCGCGACCGCGAACGACCGCGTGGCGACCGACGTCGCCGAACAGCTCGGCATCGGCAATGGGGGCGACACCCTCGTCCTGCGCGGCAGTCTGGACCGCGAAAGCCTGCACCTCTCGGTGGCCAAGCTGCCCACGTCGCAGGCCCGGCTCGCCTGGCTGGCCGAGCATCTGGAGGAGCTGCCGGGCTCCGGCATCATCTACACGCTCACCGTCGCCGCCGCCCACGACGTGGCGGGCCTGCTGACCGAACGCGGCTATCCGGTCGCCGCCTACACCGGGAAGACCGACCCCGCGGACCGTCAGGCGGCCGAAGACGATCTGTTGAACAACAACGTCAAGGCGCTGGTGGCCACTTCGGCGCTGGGCATGGGGTTCGACAAGCCGGATCTGGGCTTCGTCGTCCACCTCGGGGCTCCGTCCTCCCCCATCGCGTACTACCAGCAGGTCGGCCGTGCCGGACGTGGCGTCGATCGCGCCGAAGTGATCCTGTTGCCGGGCCACGAGGACAAGGACATCTGGGCGTACTTCGGCTCGCTCGCGTTCCCGGACGAACTGCGGGTGACCCAGGTGCTCAACGCGCTGGCGTACGCGGACCGTCCACTCTCGACACCCGCGCTCGAACCGTTCGTCGAGCTGTCCCGGTCCCGGCTGGAGATGGTCCTCAAGGTGCTGGACGTCGACGGCGCCGTCCGCCGGGTGAAAGGCGGCTGGGAAGGCACCGGTGAGGAGTGGCGGTACGACAAGGAACGCTATGCGCGGGTGAGCGCGGCGCGGACCAACGAGCAGAACGCCATGCTGGCCTACCTCGAAACCGACGGCTGCCGGATGGAGTACCTGCGGAAGCAGCTGGACGATCCGGAGGCGACGCCCTGCGGACGGTGCGACAACTGCACCGGTAAGCATTGGGACACCACGATTTCCGACGACGTCGTCGACGCCACCCGGCAGCGGTTGCGCCGGCCGGGGGTCGAGGTGGCGCCGCGGAAGATGTGGCCGACCGGGATGGCGGGGCTGGAGGTCCCGCTCTCCGGACGGCTGCCGGCGGGCGAGCAGGCCGAAACCGGCCAGGTCGTCGGGCGGGTGACCGACGTCGGCTGGGGCACACGGCTGCGCGAGCTCGTCGGACCGTCCGCAGTGGACACCGAACTCCCCGACCCGGTCTTCCAAGCCTGCATCGAGGTACTCAAGGGCTGGCAGTGGTCCGAGCGTCCGGTCGCGGTCGTGGAGGTGCCGTCCGCCACCCGGCCTCAGCTGGTCCACAGTCTGGCGACGAAGCTGGCGTCCATCGGGCGGCTCAACTACCTGGGCGCCATGACTTCGACGGGGCCGCCCCCGAGTCAGGCGAACAGCGCGCAGCGGCTGGCCGACCTGTGGAATCGCCTCGGCCTTTCCGAAGGGCTCGCCGCCGAGGTCGCCTCGGCCGAGGGGCCGATCCTGCTGGTCGACGACCTGATCGACACCGGATGGACGATGACCCTGTCCGCCCGCTTACTTCGCCAGGCCGGGGCTCGCGCCGTTCTGCCGTTCGCGCTCGCGAGTACTTCGTAACGAGGATCCCGATCCCGACATTCGACAGGTTCTTTCCCGCGCGGGGACTTTCTGGCAAGGTTCCGTCCACGCGCGAGTACGGAGGTGCCGATGGCGGACGCAACGACGGAGCGGCTGAGGCATCGGCTCCCGGTGAAGAAGTTGTTCGCCGCCAGTGTCGGGAACGCGCTGGAATGGTTCGACTGGACCATCTACGCGACCTTCAGCATCTACTTCGCCAGCGAGTTCTTCCCGAAGGGCAATGAAGCGCTGGCGTTGATCAACACCTTCGCCACGTACGCGCTGGCGTTCTTCTTCCGGCCGCTCGGCGGGATGTTGCTCGGCCGCTTCGCCGACATCAAGGGCCGGAAGCCCGCGATGATCCTGACGATCGTGCTGATGGCGGGCGGTTCGGTGGCCATCGGTCTCCTGCCGACGTTCGACCAGGTCGGCTGGCTGGCCCCGATCCTGTTGCTGCTCGCGAGGGTGGCGCAGGGCCTGTCGCTCGGCGGCGAGGTCTCCAACGCGTCGGCGTACCTCGGCGAGATCGCGCCACCCGCCCGCCGCGGGCGGTACTCCGCGTTCTTCTACATCTCGACCGGCTCCGCCGTCCTGATCGCCTCGATCCTCGGCTTCGTGCTCGCCAGGACGATGACCAAGGCGGATCTGACGGCGTACGGCTGGCGGATCCCGTTCCTGCTCGGCGGCGTTCTCGGCATCATCGGCCTGTGGCTGCGCCGCAGTCTCGCCGAGACCGAGATCTTCGAGGAGAAGAAGTCGACGGCGCGCCGGGTCGAGCGACCGCTGCGCACCACCCTCCGCGAGCACCCGCGGGCCGTCGTGCAGCTCGTGGGTTTCTCGATGCTGTCGACCCTTTGCTACTACACGTTCTTCAGCGCGCTGACCTCGTTCGCGGTCAAGACCCGCAAGGCCGACGACGTCGACGTGTTCCTCGCGTTGTCGATCGCGACGGCGTTGTTCGTCGCACTCCAGTACCCGATGGGCGCCCTGTCGGATCGCTTCGGCCGCAAGCCACAGCTGCTCGTCTGGGCGGCGGCGACCGCGATCCTCATCGTCCCGCTGTCCACTTTGGTCCGGCCGGGCCTGCCGGGTCTGCTGGTCGTGTTCTGCGTGGGGCTCTGCCTGTACACGGCGATGACGTCGATCGCGCCCGCGATCATGAGCGAGCTGTTCCCCACCGAACTGCGCGGCCTCGGCATCGGCGCCTGGTACAACCTGACCGTCGCGTTGTTCGGCGGGACCGCTCCCCTTGTGCTCACGGCACTGTCCGACGCCGGGCTGTCGACACTGTTCTTCTGGTACGTGGCCGCCGGAGCGGTGATCGCGTTCTTCGTCATCCGGACCCTGCCGGAGACCAAGGGCAGCGACCTTCGCTGAAACTCCGTCGCCGACGACGCGGGTAGTGGCTACCCTCGCGCTCCTACGACGAGCGCGAAGGAGGGACACCGTGTTGTTCGGCGATGTAAGCGAGGAATTGGCGCGACGCGTGGTGAAAGCTCTTCGCCACGTCACCGACTTCGAACCGCCGTCCGCCCTGGTGCGGGTCTCCGCGCAGAGCGGCGTCGACTATCAATGCGATCTCGCGATGAGCCTGGGCAAACGGCTCGGCAAACCGCCGAGGAAGATCGCCGCCGACATCGCGGCGCGGCTCGACGTCGCCGATCTCGCCGAACCACCGGAGGTCGCGGGGCCGGGCTTCCTCAACTTCACCCTGCGCTCGTCGTGGCTGGCCGAACGGACGACCGCGCTCAACGGCGACCCACGGCTGGGTGTCCCGGCGACGCCGCGGCCCCGCCGGATCGCCGTCGACTACAGCAGCCCGAACGTGGCGAAGGAGATGCACGTCGGGCACCTCCGGTCGACCGTCATCGGCGACGCGATCGTCCGGCTGTCACGGTTCGCCGGACATGAGGTCGTCCCGCACAACCATCTCGGCGATTGGGGCACTCCGTTCGGCATGCTGATCGAGCATCTGCTCGACGAACGCCCGTCCGGCCCGTACGCGATCGGAGACCTCAACGGCTTCTATCGAGCCGCCCGGGCGAAGTTCGACACCGACGGCGGCTTCGCGACCCGCTCGCGTGAGCGGGTGGTGCTCCTGCAAAGCGGTGACGAAGAGACGCTGTCGCTGTGGCAACGTCTGGTCGACGAATCGACACGGCATTTCACCCAGGTCTACGACCTTCTCGGGATCGGGTTGGCGAGTGAGGACGTCTACGGCGAGAGCTTCTACAACCCGTTGCTCGCCGCGGTCGTGGACGATCTGGACGCCGCCGGGCTGACCGAGATCAGCGACGGCGCGGTCTGCGTCTTTCCCGACGGTTTCCGCAACCGGGAAGGCGCTCCGCTGCCGCTCATCGTGCGGAAGCGGGACGGCGGTTACGGCTACGCGGCCACCGATCTCGCGACCCTGCGGTACTGGACGGAACAACGCGAGGTCACCGATCTGCTCTACGTCGTCGGCGCGCCGCAAGCACAGCATTTCGCGATGGTGTTCGCCGTATGCCGGGCCGCCGGCTGGCTCCGCGAGGAGCACCGAGCCGAGCACGTCGGGTTCGGCTCGGTACTCGGTGAGGACGGCCGCGCCATGAAGACCCGGGCGGGCGAGTCGGTCCGGCTTTCCGACCTGCTCACCGAAGCGATCTCCCACGCCGCCGAGGTCATCGACGACCGGGCCGACCTCTCCCCCGAAATCAGGGAAGAGGTCGCCGAGGCGATCGGGATCGGCGCGATCAAGTACGCCGACCTTTCCGGCGATCGCGAACGTGACTACGTCTTCTCCTGGGACCGGATGCTCGCCAAGAGCGGGAACACGTCGGTCTATCTGCAGTACGCCAACGCGCGGATCCGTTCCGTGCTGGCGAAAGCGGATCAGGACCTCGTCGGCGCGCGGGTCCTGATCGGCCATCCCGCGGAGCGTGCCTTGGCACTCGCGCTGACCCGCTTCCCCGAAGCGGTCGGCGCGGCGACCGCCGGACATCTCCCCCACAAACTGTGCACGTACCTGTACGAGACCGCGGTCGTCTTCTCGCGGTTCTACGAACAGTGCCCGGTGCTGGACGCCGAAGGCGCCGGCGTCCGTGACTCACGACTGCTGCTGGCCGAACTCACGTCGAAGACGCTGACGTTGGGCCTGTCCCTGCTGGGCATCTCCACCCCCGCCCGGCTATGAGTCGCCGTGGTCGCTGAAGACCTTGCGCTTCAGCGGAGGGACCGTCTGGAAGAAGCGGAACATCCCTCGCGCCATCGTGCGGCCCGCCCGGTTCTCCGACACGAATTGGCGGGCACTGCGTTCCGAGTCGCGCACCGCCGCGAAACCGTAGTCACGCATCCTCTGCTCGTAATCGGCGACCGCGGAGCGCACCGCGCCGGTCTTGCGGGCTTCGACGAGGTTGCGGCACAACAGTTGCGCGTCCCGGAGCGCGGTGTTCGCGCCGATCCCGCGGAACGGGGTCATGCTGTGGATCGCGTCGCCGAGCAACGTGACGTTGCTCGTCGGCCATGGCTCGACGGGCTTCGAGGTGAAGATCGGCAGCCGGGAGACCGCCTCCTCGGGCGAACCGGCGACCAGTTCCTTGAACGCGGGATCCCAGCCGTCGATCAGGTCCAGCACCAGGGCCCGCAGCGCGGCACCGTCCAATGAGGACAGGTCGCTCGGGTAGCGCCGGTCGTCCGCCGCGTACGCCCACATGATGTAACTCGAGGTGTTGTCGAACAGAACTGGGTCGTAGTCCGCCGTTTCGTCGTTCACCGACGAGGCGCCGGACAGCTCGTGCGGCGCGGTGAACAAGCCCGCCCCGGTACGCGGCATCACCATGCTCGGACCGTCGGTGAGCCGGGCGGGCAAACGCTTGCGCGTCTCTTCGGTCAGCGGATGTTTGCCCGCGATCGCGATGATTCCCGTGTCCACTCGCTCGGCGTCGGGAAGGAACTGTTTGCGCACGCGGGAATTGGCCCCGTCTGCGCCGATGACCAAGTCGGCTTCGACGGTACTGCCGTCGGCGAACTCGCAGACGACCACCTCGCCTTCACGGCGGTAGCCGACGAACTCCTTGCCGTGGCGCAGAACTCCTTCGAGCCCGTCGGACAGCACCTGATGCAGGCTGATCCGGCTGACCGAATGATGGTTCGACGCGGGATCGGGGCCCGACGTGAGCTCGGCGTCGATCACCATCAGGTCGCGCAGCCGCTCCGTCACGAAGGAGAACGGGCCGCTCGTGGTGCCGGTGGTGTCCAGGAACCGCTGCCAGAGCTCGGGCGGCAGGCATTCGTGCAGGGCCGCGGCGCCGTGCGGGTTGATGTGCACGCGATAGCCCTGCAGACGTTCGGTCCGGGTGCGGCTGCGTTCGTGAACGGACACGTCGATTCCCGCCTTGCGCAGCCCTTGCGCCAAGCAGAGACCGCCCGTTCCGCCGCCGACGATCGCGATTCTCGTGGTCATGGGTTTCTCCTCTCTCCGCCGCTAACTATCAACCATATGGATGATAGTGTCAACCGTACGTTTGAAAGAGTCAGCGGCTAAGCTGAACCGCATGTCCGAAGCCGCCGCGCGCAGCCCTCGCCGCGCCCCCGTCGAACGCCAGCGCGATCCCGAGCGCACGAAGGCCCAGCTCCTGGAAGCGGCGAAGGCCGAGTTCGGCGCGAAGGGCTACGCCGCGGCACGGGTCAGCGAGATCGCCGCGAAAGCGGGCGTGAACAAGCAGCTCATCTCGTACTACTTCGGCGGCAAGGAAGGGCTGTACAACGCGCTGACCGCGACGATGTACGGCGACTACGCCGCGGTCGCCGACCACGAGAAACCGTTCGCGGAGGTCGTCCGGTTCTTCGCCAGGTCGGGAGTCCGGGACCACGACCTCGCCAAGCTGTTCCTCTGGGAGAACCTGACCGACGGCGCCCCCGACGCGATCGGCGTCGAGGGGCAGCGCGAATTCCTCCAGCGGCAGGTGGAGTACGTGCGAGCGCGTCAGGCCGCGGGAGATTTCCCCGCCGATCTCGACCCGGCGTTCCTGCTGGTGATCTTCATGGCCGCGTCCAGTGCCGCACTGGCGCTGCCTCGCGTCGTCCGGGCCGTTTCGGGCCAGGACCCCCAGTCGGCCGAGTTCGCCGAAGCCTACGGCGAACAACTGGCGCGCCTGGTCGGCCACCTCGCCGATTCGCCCTGACGCCGGGCCTGGGCCCTAGCGCCGGAGGGGAACGAGATCGTCCGCGTGGACGACCTCGCGACGCTGCTCCGCGGGCAGGTCGTGACTGGAGCGGCCGATGAGGTCGGGCAGTTCGCCCGCGTCGAAGGCCACGACGCCACGCGCCACGGTCCGCTGCCGGAGATCGACCAGATCGACGACGTCGCCCGCCTGGAAGTCGCCGTCGACGCCGGTGATCCCGGCGGCCAGCAGCGAGCGACGGCGGCGGACGACGGCCGCGACCGCGCCGTCGTCGAGATGCAGTTTCCCGGACGCGCCCGCGGCGTAACCCAGCCAGAACCGGCGGGCCGACAGCCGGGAGTCCGCGGCGGCGAACGCCGTGCCGACCTCGGCGGTGGTCAGGGCGCGGGCGGCCTCGGAAGCGGCGGCGAGCAGGACCGGGATCCCGGCGCCGGCGGCGGTGCGGGCGGCGGCGAGCTTCGACACCATGCCGCCGGTGCCGAGCCCGGAACTCGACATGCCGACGGTGATGCCGTCCACATCGGACTCCCCGGCGACTTCGGCGATCTTGCGGGTCGCGCCGTCACGGGGGTCTCCGTCGTACAGACCGTCCACATCGGACAAAAGAACGAGAGCGTCGGCGCCGATCAGGTGCGCCACCAGCGCGGCAAGCCGGTCGTTGTCGCCGAAGCGGATCTCTTCGGTGGCCACGGTGTCGTTCTCGTTGACCACGGGAACGGCGCCGAGGGCCAGCAGCCGGGTGAACGTGTTCTGCGCGTTGCGGTAGTGCGCACGGCGCACGACGTCGTCCGAAGTCAGCAGAACCTGGCCCACCGTCAACGAAAACCGGCCGAACGACTCGGCGTAGGCGTGGGCCAGCGCGAGCTGCCCGACGCTGGCCGCGGCCTGCTGGGTGGCGAGGTCACGCGGTCGTTTGCCGAGCGAGAGCGGCGCGAGTCCCGCGCCGATCGCGCCCGAGGACACCAGCACGATCTGCGTGCCACGGGAGACCCGGTCGGCGATCGCGTCCACCAAGGCGTCCAGCCTGGCCACGTCGAGACCGTCGCCGGCGGTGGTCAGTGCGGAGGAACCGACCTTGACGACCACACGCTTCGCGTCGGCGATCGCCACCCGGGTTGAGCTCACTCGTCGTCCATCTCGTCTTCGTCTTCGACGCCGTCCGGACCGTCACGACGGATCCGGCGGGCTTCCTTGCGCTCGGCGGCACCGACGCGGCTGGTGTTCTCCAGCCGCACGTCCGTGCCCCGGCCCGAGAGGTGCACCGCGACCCCGGCCGGGGTCGACGGCTCCCATTCGAACTGGACGTCGCCGATGGTGACGGGGCTGCCCGGTACGGCGCCCTTGCGTGCCAGTACTTCCTCGACACCCAGCCGGTTGAGCCGGTCCGCGAGGTAACCCACGGCTTCGTCGTTGCCGAAGTTGGTCTGCCGGATCCACCGCTCCGGACGGGAACCGCGGATGATGAACGCGCCTTCTTCCTCCGGGTCGAGTTCGACGGTGAAGCCCGCGTCGTCGACGGCCATCGGCCGGAGCACGACCTTCGCCGGCTCGGGGGCGGGCTGGTCGGCGCGGTACTTCTCGACGACGGCGGCCAGCGCGTAGGTCAGTTCCTTCAGCCCCTGCCGCGACGCGGTCGAGATCTCGAACACGCTGAGGCCGCGGGCTTCCAGTTCGGGGCGCACGAACTCGGCGAGTTCGGCGGCGTCCGGGATGTCGATCTTGTTCAGCACCACCACCCGCGGCCGGTCGGCGAGGTCGCCGCCGAGGCTCGGGGTGTAGCGGGCCAGTTCTTCTTCGAGGGCGTCGATGTCGGACAGCGGGTCGCGACCGGGCTCGAAGGTGGCGCAGTCGACGACGTGCACCAGCACGGCGCAGCGTTCGATGTGACGCAGGAAGTCGAGGCCGAGCCCCTTGCCCTCGCTCGCGCCCGGGATCAGCCCCGGCACGTCGGCCATGGTGAACACGGTCGATCCGGCGGTGATCACGCCCAGGTTCGGTACCAGGGTGGTGAACGGGTAGTCGGCGATCTTCGGCTTGGCCGCGGACAGCACCGAGATCAGCGACGACTTGCCCGCGGACGGGAAGCCCAGCAGCCCGACGTCGGCGACCGAACGCAGCTCCAGGACGAGGTCGCGGGTCTCCCCCGGCTCGCCCAGCAGCGCGAACCCGGGCGCCCGGCGGGCCTTGGAGGCCAGCGCCGCGTTGCCGAGGCCGCCACGGCCACCCTGGGCGGCGACGAAGGTGGTTCCCGGTCCGACCAGGTCGGCCAGGATCTCGCCGTCCTCGGTCATCACGACGGTGCCGGACGGGACGCGCATCTCCAGCGTCTCCCCCGCCGCACCGGCGCGGTTGCCGCCCTGGCCCAGCTTGCCGTTGCCGGCGCGGGCGTGCGGGCGGAAGTGGAAGTCGAGCAGCGTGTGGACGTTCGGATCGACGACCAGCAGCACGTCGCCGCCGTTGCCGCCGTTGCCGCCGTCCGGGCCGCCGAGGGGCTTGAACTTCTCGCGGTGCACCGAGGCGCAGCCGTTCCCACCGTCGCCGGCGGCCAGATGGATCACCGCTCGGTCCACGAACCGGGACGCCATGACTTGCCTCTATTCACTCGCGAAAAGAAAGGGGGATACACAAAACAAACGAGGGGTGGGCCCGGATATTCCGGCCCCACCCCTCGTCAGAGGTTCTAACTCGAAGCCGGAACTCAGGCTTCGGTCGGCACGATGTTGACCGTCTTGCGGCCACGCTTCTCGCCGAACTGGACCGCACCGGCGGCCAGCGCGAACAGCGTGTCGTCGCCGCCACGGCCGACGTTCACGCCGGGGTGGAACTTGGTGCCACGCTGGCGGATCAGGATCTCGCCCGCGTTGACTTCCTGGCCGCCGTAGCGCTTGACGCCCAGCCGCTGCGCGTTCGAATCGCGACCGTTGCGGGAGCTGGACGCACCCTTCTTGTGAGCCATGGCTCAATCCTCTTTCTGACGAAGATCCGGAGAAAGTCCTACTTGGAGATGCCGGTGACCTCGACGCGGGTCAGCTTCTGCCGGTGACCCTGGCGCTTGTGGTAGCCGGTCTTGTTCTTGAACTTGTGGATCCGGATCTTCGGACCCTTGGTCTGCTCGACGACCTTGCCGGTGACCGAGACCTTCGCCAGCGCGTCGGCGTCCGTGGTGACGTCGCCACCGTCCACGAAAAGGACTGCGGGGAAGGTGTGCTCTGTACCCGGCTCGCCTTCGAGCTTCTCGACCTCGACGACGTCGCCGACGGCCACCTTGTACTGCTTGCCGCCAGTCTTGACGATCGCGTACGCCGACACGGAAGTCTCCTGCTTACTCGACAACGGGTGGGGGCTTGCGTGATCGGCCCACCCAGAAGTTCTCTGTGGGTGGTCCAGATGCTGCGCAAGGTGCCCGCTCTAGGTGGCGGGCCGTTCTACAGGTTACGTGGGGCTCCCCGGTGCGATCACACCGGGGTGCCCCTAGGTGTTCACTAGCTCTTTTCCGACGCCTTGACCGGCGGACCGGCCGGCCGTGAGGCCGCCCGTCGCGGACGACGGCGGGTGGTGGAGCGCACGGCCGGGGCCGGAACGTCCACCTCGGGCTCGGTCTCCTCCTGAGCGGGAGGAGTCTCGGGCTCGGAAACCTCTTCTGTCACAACAGCCTCAGGAGTCACCGGCACCTCGGGCGCTTCGGGCCCCGGGCCCGATTCCGCGACGACGGCGATCTCTTCCTCGCGCACGGCCGGAGCCTCGTCGTCCGGAGTCGTCACCGGCTCACCGGCGAGTTCCGTCGCGGGCGCCTCGGCGACCGGCTCGGAGACCGGCTCAGCGGCCGCCTCGGCCGCCTGCTCGACGGTCGCTTCGGCCACGGGCTCCGAAGCCTGCGGGGCGTGCCCGTTCAGCGCGGCGCCCTCGACGTTCTCGGTGACCTCGTGCGCGTGCTCGCCCTTGGCCGCCTTCGTGGCGTTGGCCACGGCCTGGACCGCCGAAACCACCGACTCGCGCTGGGCGGGCGGAGGCGTTTCGACCTTGGCCGCGGCGGGCTCGTTCTGGCCCTGCCCCTGGTCCTCACCCTTGCCCCGGCCGCGGGACCGGCGGGAGCCCTGCTCCTTGCCGCCACCGCCGCCGTTGCCGTGGTTGTGACCGTTGCCGCCGCCACCGGTGCGCTGCGGCTCGGTCGAGACCACCACGCCACGGCCCTTGCAGTGCTCGCACGGCGTCGAGAACGCCTCGAGCAGCCCGGTGCCGATCTTCTTGCGGGTCATCTGCACCAGGCCGAGCGAGGTGACCTCGGCGACCTGGTGACGCGTGCGGTCGCGGCCGAGGCATTCGGTCAGCCGCCGCAGCACGAGCTCGCGGTTGGATTCGAGCACCATGTCGATGAAGTCGATGACGATGATGCCGCCGATGTCCCGGAGCCGGAGCTGGCGGACGATCTCCTCCGCCGACTCCAGGTTGTTCCTGGTCACCGTCTCCTCGAGGTTGCCACCCGATCCGGTGAACTTGCCGGTGTTGACGTCGATGACCGTCATCGCTTCGGTGCGGTCGATGACCAGGTAACCACCCGAGGGCAGCCAGACCTTGCGGTCCAGCGCCTTGGTGATCTGCTCGTCGATGCGGTGGTCGGCGAAGGCCGAACCGGTGCCCGTGTACCGCTTGACGCGATCCGCCAGGTCCGGCGCCACGTGCTGCACGTAGTTGTAGATGGTGTCCCAGGCCTTGTCACCCTGGATCTCCAGCTTGGCGAAGTCCTCGGTGAACAGATCGCGGACGACCTTGACCAGCAGGTCCGGCTCTTCGTAGAGCATGACCGGGGCGCTGTTCTTCTTGCCGCCGTTGCCGGCTTCGGCCTTCTCCTTGATGACGTCCCACTGCGCCTTGAGGCGGCGGACGTCCCGGTCCAGCTCCTCCTCGCTGATGCCCTCGGAAGCGGTGCGGATGATCACACCGGCGTCCTCGGGGACGATGCGCTTGAGGATGTCCTTCAGGCGGCGGCGCTCGTTCTCCGGGAGCTTCCGGGAGATACCGGTGGCGCCGCCCGCGGGCACGTAGACCAGGAAGCGGCCCGGCAGCGAGATCTGCGTGGTCAGCCGGGCGCCTTTGTGCCCGACCGGGTCCTTGGTGACCTGGACCAGCACGGAATCGCCGGTGGAGAGCGCCTGCTCGATCTTGCGGGCCTTGCCCTCGAGACCGGCGGCGTCCCAGTCGACCTCGCCGGCGTAGAGCACGGCGTTGCGGCCGCGGCCGATGTCGATGAAGGCGGCCTCCATCGACGGCAGCACGTTCTGCACGCGGCCGAGGTACACGTTGCCGACGATCGAGCCGGTGCCCGACGACGTCACGAAGTGCTCGCACAGGACACCGTCCTCGAGCACGCCGATCTGCGTGGACTCGCCCTTCTCGGCGACGACCATGGTGCGCTCGACCGACTCGCGGCGGGCGAGGAACTCGGCCTCGGACAGGATCGGCGCACGACGGCGGCCGGCCTCGCGGCCGTCCCGGCGGCGCTGGCGCTTGGCTTCGAGCCGGGTCGAGCCGCGCACGCTGCGGACCTCGTCCCGCGCGGGGCGCTCGGTCTCGGCGGCCTTGGCCTGGCGCACGTGGACGACCGTGTTGGGCGGGTCGTCGCTGGTGGCCTCGGCGGTGTCGTCGTCCCCGCCCTTGCGACGGCGGCGACGACGGCGGCGCTTGCTACCGCTGTCCGATTCGCCGTCATTGTCCGAATCGGACTCGGTGGACGCTTCTTCGGCGCTCTCCGCGCCGACCTCTTCGGTCTCGGCGTCCTTGTCCTTCGCGCGCTGCTGACGGCCGCGCGGGGCACGCGCCTCTTCGGACTGCTCGTCCTCGTTCTCGGACTCGGCCGAGCCCTCGTCGCCGCCCTTGCCCCGGCCACGGCCACGGCGTCCGCGACGACGGCGGCGACGGCCGTTGGCGTCGTCACCGTCCTCGTCGGTGCCCTGGCCTTCGGCCTGCTCCGCCTGCGTCTCGTCCTCGTCGGAAGCGGTTTCCTCGGTCAGTGCGAAGGCGGGCTCCGGTTTGCGGGCGGGCTTCGCCGCGACGGGCTCCGGCGGCAGGAACACCGGCGACGGCGCGGCGAACACCGGGAGGTGTGCGGCCACCTTCGACGGCCTGGTCGTCCGCTCCGGCGGCTCCGGGGTCACGGGGGCGGCCAGCGCGGGCGGAACACGCCGCGAGGGGGCCTCCACCTGCGGAGCGGGCTCCGGCTCGGGCTCCGCCTCGGCCTTGACCTCGGGCTCGGGAGCCGCCGGGGTCTCCGCGACGGGAGTCGTTTCGGGCTCGTCTCCGCCCGCGAGGGCTTCGGCGAGCTTGAAGGCGACCTCGCGGGTGACGCTGGACTGCGCGCTGCGTACGGTCTCGCCGAGCTCACCGAGCTTGGCCATCAGTTCACGGCTGTTGGATCCCAGCAGCTTCGCCAGCGCGTGCACCCGGATCCGGGGCGGCAGTTCGCCCAGCTGGCCTGCGCTGGGTGTGGCGGTATTCCCGCCGGTGACGGCGGGTGTGTCCGCGTTCGACATATATCTCCTCCGCCCCCGGGCGCGTCGGCTGGCTCTCACCGGCTCGACGCGGCCGCGCAGGGGCCCCTTTCTGTTCGTTCCGCCGTGGTGGTCACCAGCAGCGGGAATCCTTGCCCGGACCGCGACGGCGCCGGGGTTGTCCGGGCGCCGCGTACGGCTGAAGGTCTGCTCGGCGGAGCGCTGGCCACGTTCGCGACATCGGGCCGCCCGCCACGTCGTCGAGCCGCATACAGCGGCGACGCGTGTGGAGGATGTGCAGCACACCACCGGGCCACGAGACCGCGAGCGCCACCTCTCACGTGTGCCCGTCGGCCAGCGGCCACCGCGAGTATCCCACACCCCGGCCCCACTCCGGTGTACTCGGTGCCACACACCTGGCTCCCGGGCGCGCCGCGGCCACCGGCCGAGCGAACTTCGCGGGAGAGCTTGTCGACCCGGCCGAGGGTGGCTAGCGTGCCGCTCGGGGGTACTGACGCGTAGGCAGCGGTGCCCCCGTCGTCCGATGTTCTCCGGTGGGAGGTCCGGTGTCCCTGCTGGGGCGGTCCCTGCGAGCGGCCGTGTGCGCCTTCGTGGTGCTCTGCGGTTCGGTCGCCGCTGTCGCGACGGCCGAGGCCGAGTCCTCGTGTCATCCCCAGGGACGGGCCCTGCGTTACGTCGTCGCCTTCGACAAGGGCACTCCCGAAGCCGAGGCCAGGGCGGCCGTCGCCGAGGGCTGTGGCAGCACGACCGTCTACTACCCGCAGATCGCCGTGGCCGTGGCGACCTCGGCCGACCGGGACTTCGCCGAGCTGGTCCGGCCGGCCGCCGCGTTCAGCGCGCAGGCCGAACGGCTGGCCGTGCAACGGGCCAACGGCACGTCACCGGCCAGATCCGCGCCCGCCCGCGCCGAACTCGAACCGACGGATCCGGTGAAGGTGCCCTCCGCCGACCGCACCGGCGAGCAGTGGGACATGCGCGCGATCGGCGCCGACAAGGCCCACGCGATCGAACCGGGCAGCCCGGACGTCGTCGTCGGCGTCCTCGACTCCGGCGTCGACCCCACCCACCCCGACCTGGCGAACGCCCTCGACCCCGGCAAGTCCGCGGGCTGCCTGACCGGCGCGCCCGACCGGAACTGGGCCGCGACCACGTCGGTGCACGGCACCCACGTCGCGGGGATCATCGCCGCCGCCGACGACGGCAAAGGGGTCACCGGGGTGGCGCCCGGCGTGCGGATCGCCTCGGTGAAGGTGATCGACGATCGCGGGTACGCCGACCCCGAAGCCGCCGTCTGCGGGCTGATGTGGGCCGTTTCACAGGGCATGGCGGTGACGAACAGCAGCTACTTCGTCGATCCGTGGTCGCTCTCGTGCGCCCACGACGACAAACGGGGCGTCGTGAACGAGGTCATGGCCCGCGCCGTCGAGTACGCGACCTCGGCCGGCACCCTCAACGTCGCGGCGGCGACCAACGAAGCCGCCGAGCTGGTGCCGTCCCCGCGTTCAGGTGCCCGGCGCCAGGCCGAAGGCTGTCAGGCGCTGCCCGCCGGTCTGCGGGACGTCGTCGCGGTGTCGTCCGTGAGCGAAGAGCGGGTGAAGGCCGGGTACAGCTCGTACGGGCTCGGCGTGATCGACGTGACCGCTCCGGGCGGCGAGGCCGGGCGGTGCGTGCTTTCGACCGTTCCCGGCGGGTACGCGCCGCTGTGCGGGACGTCGATGGCGGCGCCGCACGTCGCCGGTGTCGCGGCGTTGCTCGCTTCGAAGCATCCCGGCTACAGCGCCCGCCAGCTGCGGCGGACGCTGGACGCCCACGCCACCCCGATCGCGTGTCCCGCCGACTACGACCTGACCGGTGACGGCTCGCAGGACGCGTACTGCACCGGGTACGCGGGGTTCAACGGCTTCTACGGGCACGGCATGGTCGACGCGCTGGCCGCGGTGGCGCCCCGGCGGACGGGCTCGAACCCGGCCCGCTGACCCGGATCAGCGGAGCAGGAGTTTGCCGAACCGCTTCGAGGACGCGTAGATCCCGACCGCCGCCAGCGCCACCAGATACGCCACGTTCCCGACCATGCCCCACGACAGGACGCCTGCCGAAAGCCCGCGCATCAGCTCGATGCCGTGGTACAGCGGGAAGATCTGCACGATCCACTGGATCCCCGCCGGGTACACCGAAAGCGGGTAGAACGTCGTGGAGAACAGGAACAGCGGCATCAGCACGAGGTTGATGTAGTCGAACTGCGACACCGACCGCAGGAAGGTCACCAGCACGATGCCGATGGCCGAGAACGCCATCGCGATCAGCAGCGCCGCCGGGATCATCAGCAGGGCCCACCACGACCCGGGCAGCCCCATCACGGTCATCACGCCGAGGAACGTCGCCGAGTAGATTCCGCCGCGCAGCACCGACCAGCCGACCTCGCCGAGCGCGATGTCCAGCGGCCCGATCGGGGTGGCGAGCATGGCGTCGTACAGCTTGGCGTACTTCAGCTTGAAGAACAGGTTGTACGTCGAGTCGAGGATCGCGCCGTTCATCGCGGACGCCGCGAGCAGGCCGGGCGCGACGAACGCGACGTAACTCATCGCCTGGCCGCCGGGCCCGACGACCTCGCCGACGAGCTTGCCGAAGCCGAGCTGGAAGGCCATCAGGTAGAACAGCGGCTCGAAAACGCCGGACACGAACAGCATCCAGGCGTGCGAGTACGTCAGGAAGGTCCGCTCCAGCACCGCCGTCGACCGGCCGCTGTACAGCGCGGACGGCAGGATCCGCAGCAGCACCCCGCGCCGCGGGGCTTCGGTGAGCACCGCCATTTCAGACCACCAGCCGTCGGTAGAAGTACTTGTGCGCCAGCGCCCAGCCCACCCCGGCCAGGACGACCAGGAAGGCGAGGTGGCCCAGCGTGGCGAGCGGGCCGACGGTGCCGAGGCTGACCGCCCTGGCGGCCTCGTTGCCGTGCCACAGCGGGGAGATCCACGCGATCCACATCAGCGGGGCCGGCAGTTCGGAGATGGGGAAGAACGTGCCGGAGAACAACGTCATCGGGATCAGGATGAACCGGAACACCAGGCCGAACCGGGTGCCCTCGTCGTAGGTGGTCGCGGCCAGCGCCATCACCGGGGTGCCGCACGCGATACCGGTGAGCGTGCCGATCAGGATGACGGCGAGCACGCCGAAACCCGTCCACGAACCGAAGAGCGCCGCGATGACGGCGTAGATCGTGCCCGCCAGGGTCAGCCGCAGGCTCACCCACATGATCTGACTGCCGAGCACCTGCCCCGGCGTGATCGGGGTGGCGGTGACGGCGATGTAGTCCTGCTGCCATTTGAACCCCGACAGCACCGGGTAGCTCGACTCCCCCACCGCCAGCTGCGCGGCGCCAGCCACGAGCAGCGCCGGGGCGACATACTCCAGGTACGAGAAGCCGCCCGTCGCCGCGCCCGCCTGCACCTGCGAGCCGAAACCGAGCCCCATCGCGGCCAGGAACAGCACCGGCTGCAGGCCCGTCGAGTACAAAGTGGACACCCAGTACCGGCGGTACCACATCCAATGGCCCTCGACCCGCAGCCAGGCTCCCGCCCAGCGCGAGACCACGCGGCCCGTCGACGCCTTCGTCTGCGCTGTGGTCATCAGTCCACCAGCGTCCGGCCGGTGAGGCGGAGGAAGACGTCTTCCAGCGAACTGCGGCGGACCAGGCTCGACAGCGGACGCAACCCGCGCGCGTGCGCCTGTTCGAGGGTGGCCTCACCGGTCATCGTGTAGAGCAGGACGCGGTCCGGCAGCACCTCGACGCGTTCGGCGAGGCCCTCGATCCGCTTCGCGGCCGCCTCCTGTTCGCCGTTCGGGAAGCGCAGCTCCACGACCTCGCGGGTGGAATACCGGCTGATCAGATCCGCGGGCGAGCCTTCGGCGGCGATCCGGCCGTTGTCCATCACGACCAGCCTGTCGCAGAGCTGTTCCGCTTCGTCCATGTAGTGCGTGGTGATGATCAGCGTGGTCCCGCCGGCCTTGAGCCGGAACAGCCTGTCCCACAACAGGTGCCGGGCCTGCGGGTCGAGACCCGTGGTCGGCTCGTCGAGCAGGAGCAGCTCCGGGTCGTTGACCAGGGACCGCGCGATGGTCAGCCGCCGCTTCATCCCACCGGAGAGCGAATCGACCTCCGCGTTCGCCCGGTCGGTGAGCTGGGCGAACTCCATCAGCTCCTCGGCCTTGCTCCGCACGTGCGCGCGGGAAAGCCCGAAGTAGCGGCCGTAGATCTGCAGGTTCTGCCGGACGGTGAGCTCGGTGTCGAGGTTGTCCTGCTGCGGCACCACGCCGAGCCGGGCACGGATCTTCGGCCCCTCGACGTCCGGATCCATCCCGAGGACCCGCAGGTCGCCGTCGGTGCGCGGGGAGACGCTCGCGATCATGCGCATGGTGGAGGACTTGCCCGCGCCGTTGGGCCCGAGGAAGCCGAAGGCCTCCCCCGGGCGGACCTCGACGTCGATCCCGCGTACGGCCTCGAAATCGCCAAAACGCTTGACCAACGCCTTCGCCTGCACCATCGCCGGTTCGTGCTCCGAGTCACCCACGGTAGGCACCCTAGGACCTGCCACCGACAAAATTCGACCGGTTTATCCGGGCCCTTGTCGGCCGTTGCCCACTCATCGATACTCACCGACCATGAGTCTCAAGCCCAAAATCGCCCTGTTGTCCGTTTTTGTCAGTGCCGGGCTCCTGGTGGCGCCCGCAGCGCAGGCGGCCGAGACCCGTGCGGCCACTGTGGACCCGCGGCCGTCCACCGCGAAGCTGGCGTTCGAACTGCACAAGCTGGCGGCGCTCAGCCACGGCAAGATCCGCGTCGACAAGATCGGCCGCAGCAACGAGGGCCGTCCCGTGTGGGCGGCCAGGGTCGGCCACGGCAAGACCCGGATCCAGTACGTCACCCAGCAGCACGGCGACGAGCCGCTCGGCACGCCCGCCGCGCTCGAGTTCCTGCGCGAGGTCGGCGTGGGGAACAGCGCGTGGGCGCGGAAACTGCTCGCGAAGGTGACCGTCGACATCGTCGTGCGCGCCAACCCCGACGGGCACGAGCGCGACTGGCGCTACAACTACGACCCGGACGCCACTCCCGAATACGGCGAGAAGGGCAAGGGGTACGACATCAACCGCTATCACGACCCGGCCGTCGCGCCGAAGGACAACCCGGCCACCGAAGCGGGCCTGATCCAGCGGCGGAACGCGGAGTTCAAGCCGGACATCATGGTCGACTACCACATGCAAGGCCGGTATCAGGACGCCAACGGCAAGGAGATCACGGCTTCCACGCTGTGGCCGACGAATCCGGGCGTGAAACCGTCCGATGTGGACTTCGCGAAGCAGATCGCGGTGGTGGTGCAGCGGTCGATCGACGGTAACGGCGGCTACGTCTCGCAGTATCCCGGCGGTGACTACCAGGGCATCGCGCGCAACGGCTACGGGCTGCTCGGCAACGGCAGCGTGCTGATCGAGCTGAGCCTCATCCCGGAGCGGGAACAGCAGCAGATCCAGGACGCGCGGGCCTCGATGCTCGCGATCGCGCGGGCCGCGGCCGACGGTTCGGTGCGGACGGTGGACCCGGCCGGCGCCGACGCGATCCCGCCGAGGGGTCCGGCGCTGCCGGGCACGGTCGAAGAGGCGCACGAAGCCGCCTGACGCGTGCAATGAAAGGTCCTTTCCTTGCAAAATTTGCAAGGAAAGGACCTTTCATTGCGCTAGCGGACGGTGACCGAGAGGCTCTTCGTGACCCCGTTGACGGTCACCGAGAGGTTCGCCGTCCCCGGCCGCAGCGCGGTCAGCACCCCGCTCGCCGGATCGAACGACGCGACGTCCCACGGCATCGCGGGCAGGAATCCGCCGGCCACATGTGTGCCCCAGCCGCCCTTCCAGTCCGCGCTCACCGGGTACGAGACCGGAACCTGACGCGCTCCCTGCGTCACCACGGCCCGGACGTCCGCCTTCTCCCCGCGCACCAGCGACGAGGGCCCGGACAGCGTCAGCGCGTCGACGTTCGGCCGCGTCTCGAACCGCACGGGCTGCGCCTTGTCCCCCGGCTCGAACCGGACCATCGTCCAGCCGACGAACCCGCCGTCACCCGGCGCCGCCGCGGGCGACTTCCCGGAGTTGCCGTTCACCAGGTACGGCACGCCGTCGACCCTCGACAGGTTGAAAACGCCCGCGTGCGAGGCGATCGCGGCCGCCTGCTTGCCCGACTCGCGTTCGAACGCGGTCAGCCAGCCGGTCAGCATGGCGGCTTCCTTGCGGTCGGCCAGCTGCGAATTCCCGCTCGCGCTGGGGTCCTTCACCGGATGGTGCATCGCGACGACCACGCCGCGGATCCGCCGGTCCGCCTTCGCCCCGTCCAGTGCCTCGCGCAGCATCCGGATCTGGTCGAATCCGCCCGCGCGCAGCGACCCGCGCGAGGAATCCATCAGCACCAGCCGGATCCCGGCGACATCGGCGACGCGATGGGTCTCCCCGAACGCCGCCTGGAACTCCGCGAGCCCGTGCCCGCCGTCGGCCTCGTGGTTGCCCGGAACGTAGTACCAGGGCGCCTTGCCGACCAGTTCCTCATCGATGATCGAGCGGGCCAGCACGAAATCGGCGGCCGTGCCCCGGTCGACGAAGTCGCCGTTGATCAGCACGAGATCGGGTTTCGCCGCCACCGCCTCGCGCAGCGCGCGGCGCGCCTGGGCCACCAGCGGGCCGTTCGGCTGGTCGGCGGTGAACTGCGCGTCACTGACCACGGCGATCCGCAGACCGCCGGTCGCGACGCCGTCGGTGATCAGCGCCGGGTCACGCGGTGCCGGGTCGGCGGGGACGGCGGCCGCGGGTGCGACCTCGAACGTGAGGTCGTCGAAGACCAGCCGTCCTTCGTACTGCTGGTCCGGGACGTTCTCGACGGCGTAGAACTTCGTCAGCCGCTGCCCGTCGGGGAGCCCGGCCGGGATCGCCGCGCGGACGTAGCGCCAGCCCGTCCAGTCGACGCTCAGCGACAGGTCCACGACGGACGGGACGTTGGCGGCGTCACGGAGTTCCGCGCGCAGCCAAGCACCCTTCGCGTCGCCGTTGACCCACAGGCCGACACGCTGGGTGCCGGGCGGCACCGCGAGCGGCGACGCCGAGTTGACGTAGGCCGCGCGCGTGGCGTTGGTCCCGTTCAGCCGGTAGTCCAGCGCGAGACCGCGTCCGCCGTCACGGCCGGGCGCCTCGGAAAGCGCGGCGCCGACGACGGCCGGGAAGACGCTGGCGGTCCAGCCCGCGGGGCCGTCCAACGGCGCCGCGACCCGGGATTCCGTGCCGACCGAAGCCGCCAGATGCGTCACCTTCCCGCCGGCGGTGGCGGTGATCGCCGAAGCGCCGGACGCCTTCAGCGCCGTCACCGAGAACCCGTCACCGGACGGTTCGATCTTCACCACGGCGGGGTCGTAGTCGAGTTTGACGTCGTCGGGCTCGATCCACGTGCCATAACCGTCGGCGTCGTAGCCGAAGACCTTGAACGTGCTCTTCGCGCCTTCGCCGGACAGCGCGACCTGCTCGGTGCTCGTGCCCAGCCGGACCGGCGAGCCGAGGACGTTCAGCGTGGTCTTGCCCAGGACGCCGCCGCGTTTCGCGTAGACATCGACGTTGGCGGGGGCGTCGGGCCGGAGCCGGTCGGCGTGCGCGGTGAACACTCCACCGGTCACGGTGCCGCGGAAGGGATCGGTGCTGAGCCACTGGACCTTGCCATCGACGGCGGCACCGGTCTCGTCGTGGCCCCCGGCGACGAGCTTCCGCGTCAGCCCGGAAAGCACACGCGTCGCGTCCGTGGTGTCCTGCGCGGGAGCGGGCGCGAATCCGGTCAGCCGCCCGCTTCCCGGCACGGTGGCGACGCCGATCCCGTTGGGCACCAGGCGTTCCCCGCCATCCGACGGCGCATTGCGCACCAGCGGCGACTTCTCGCCCTCCTCACGGGCGAGCATCGTCGAGGATCCGCCGCCGTCGAGGTTGAGGGCGTCGTCCGCGCCGAGCGACTTCATGTGCCGGGCGAGTTCGAGTTCGGTCATGCCGCGGCTGTCCGCCTGGCGGCCGTCGACCGTGGCCAGCCACATCTTCGTACCGTCGGCGGAGAACCCGACCGCGGTCCGGGGGTGCATGGCGACGTTGTCGACCGGCTGGACCGCGCCGTCACGCAGCAGGACCTTGTTCCCGCCGACCGAGACGGACAGCTTGCCCGCGTCACTCTTCGGCGCGTACGCGACGCCCACCTTGTCGCCGGGCTTCAAGCCGGACAACGCGTCGACGCCGCCGTCACGGGCGAGCAGGATCGTCGCCCCCGCGGCGATCGGACCGTCGGCGGGCTGCGGCCGCACCTGGGTGACCACGCCGCCGGACACCTCGATCTCGACGACGCTCCGGGCGCCCGCGACCGAGGTCCGCCGCGAGGACGCGCCCCACAACGGCGTGTAGACGCCGATCGCGTCGCCGCTCAGCACCGGGCTGTTGAAGTTCGAGGCGGGCACGACCTTGCCGTCGGGCAGGGTCACCGACGCTTCGAGGAACACCTCCGCGAGCCGCGCCTTGCCTTCTTCGGTGATCGACGCGGTCAGGTTGTGGCCGCGCGCGGGCGCCGTCTGGAGTTTCCCGGCGTCGACACCGACGCCGATCGGCGCCCCGCTGGCGTTGATGTCGAAGAAGTCCCCGTTGACCCCGGCGACCGCACCGGCCCTGGCGACCTGCTGCGAAAGCGGCGTCCGCGCGGAAACCGTGCCGGGGCTGAGGTACGTCGGCTTGAGGGTCTTGCTGGTGAGATCGACGGCGAGGGTGTCGCCGCGGATCCAGCCCGCCGGGTCGTACCGGTCGAACTCGGTGAGACTCAGGCCCGGCGCCACGCGCGAAGTCGCGCTGGTGGTGACGAGACCGTCGTCGGGCGCGGCCACGGCGTACGCGGACGGGCCCTCCTTCGCCGAAGAGGCCGCCGGGGCGGCTTCGACGGGCACCGGACCGAGTGGAGCGGCCAAGGGATCGGCGTGCGCCGGTGTGGCGACGAACGATCCGGGCAGCAGGGCAGCGAGCAACAACAGGCGTGAATTTCTCACGGATTACCCCACGATCGAGTGACAGGCAGCATCGCTCAGCACAGCGGACGCGGACCGCCAGGAGAAGACCCCGAGGTGAACGTGAACCGAACGGCGTAGGGCGCGAAGGTCAGGGCGTGAAAGGCCCGGCGAGGAAGGTCTTCGCCGCCGCGGCGTCACCGGTGATTTCGATACCCGACCCGTCGAGCTCGATCCGTTGCCACAGCAGCAGGTCCAGCGCTTCCGCGGTGCTTTCGACGACGGCGCCGGCCGCTTCGGCGGGATCCGCCTGCCGCGAGCCGGGGACGTCGGTTTCGCCCGGCGGTGTGATCAACCAGGCGTGTCCGGTGTCGGATGTCTTCAGCAGCAACGGAACGGTGACCACGGGCGGGGTGTGCCAGCGCTTCACCTTCGGCAGCATGCCGAGGAGGACCTCGTCCGCGCCGTCGGCGGCGATGTCCGGGTCGAGGGTGTATTCGGTCCCTGCCGCGCGGTGGGCGTCGAGCAGGTGCACCACGGTCTCGTGGACCTGGCGGCGGAACCAGAAAGCCTTGGTCTTGGCGGCGGCGGTGAAGTTCCAGGCGCCGTCTTCGGGAGATGCCTCGCGCAGTGCCTCGATGAGCTCTTCGGCGCTTTCGCGGTACCAGGCGGCGAGGTCCGTGCCGGGTTCGTCCTCGAAGCTCTGCGGGGCGAGTTCGCCGGTGCGCACGATCCCGGCCGCCCAGCGGTGGACGTTGCCGAGGTGGACGACCAGGTCACGCAGGCGCCAGTCGCCGCAGCACGGTACGGGCGCGGCGTGGTCCCCGGTGCGCGCCACTTGCGCGAAACCGGTGGTGAGTTCCCGCAGTCGTGCCAGGTACTCGTCCGGTGTCATCGACAACCCCCAGGTCCGCGGGTGACGCGGTCTTCCCGCGCCACCCACGAGTGTGTCAGACCTCGGGGAACCAGAGCTTGAGCTCGCGCTCGGCCGACTCCGGGGAGTCCGAACCGTGCACCAGGTTGTACTGGGTCTCCAGCGCGAAGTCGCCGCGCAGGGTGCCGGGGGTGGCCTTCTCGACCGGGTCGGTGCCGCCGGCGAGCTGACGGAAGGCGGCGATGGCGCGCGGGCCCTCGACGGCGATCGCGACCAGCGGGCCCGAGGTGATGAACTCGAGGAGGTCGCCGAAGAACGGGCGCTCCTTGTGCTCGGCGTAGTGCTCCTCGGCGACCGAGCGCTCGACGGTGCGCAGTTCGAGGGCGGCGAGCTTCAGGCCCTTGCGCTCGATGCGAGCGATGACCTCGCCGACGAGGCCGCGCGCGACGCCATCGGGCTTGACGAGGACCAGCGTGCGTTCAGTCACGGCGGTATTTCTCCTTGGGTGGGATTCGTGCTATTCGCCCGGAGCCTACTGGGTGCTTCTCCGCTCACTTCACGTCGGACCAGGGAATGGCCTCGATGCGCTCGAGGTGCTCCTCGCCCCACTCCCCGAGCGCGGCCATCGCGGTGTTGAGGGAATCCCCGAACTCCGTCAGCGAATACTCCACCTTCGGCGGAACCTGGTGGTACACCTCGCGATGCAGCAGCCCGGTGGTCTCCATCTCGCGCAACTGCAGGATCAGCACCCGTTCACTGATGCCGGGCACCGCGCGCCGCAGCTCCCCGAAGCGCAGCGGGCCGTCCTGGAGCGCGAACAGGATGAGCCCTTTCCATTTGCCGCCCATGACGGCGATCGCGGCGTCGAGGCCGCAGGTGAACGTGCGGTTCTTGGTCATCGTGTCACTTACCTTTTTGTCGGTACCCGGCAAAATAGTAGGTACTTGATCGAATGTACGCGACCGCCCAGCATGGAGTCATCCCGAAGATTTCCTTTGACTGGAGCGAAAAATGCCGAAGACACCGGTGACCGTCGTGGGCCTCGGCTCGATGGGCTCGGCCCTCGCGGGCGCCTTCCTCGCGGCCGGCCATCCGACCACCGTGTGGAACAGGACGGCCTCGAAGGCCGATCCTCTCGTCGCGCGGGGAGCGATCCTGGCCGCGACGGCCGACGACGCGGTCCGGGCGAGCCCGTTGACCATCGCCTGCTTGACGACTTACGAAGACACGCGCGCGGCTTTGGAAGCGGCCTTGTTGACCGGACGTGCTTTGGTCACCCTGAACAGCGGCTCGCCGGTGGAAGCGCGCCGGATGGCCGAATGGGCGACGGGTCGCGGCGCGCGCTACCTCGACGGCGCGATCAAGAACGTGCCGTCGGCCGTGGGAGCGCCGGACACCCTGCTGTACTACGGCGGCGACAAGACCGTCTTCGACGAGCACCGGGAAACGTTGCGGGTGCTGGGCGGCGACACCGTCCATCTCGGCGGGGAGACCGATCTGGCGGCGCTGTACGAAACGGCCGTCGGCGGCACCCTGTTGCCCGCGCTGGTCGGGTTCTTCCAGGGTGCCGCCGCGTTGCGGTCGCGTGGCCTCGAAGCGGAGACTCTCCTGCCGTACGCCACCAAGTGGTTCGAGATGATCATCTCGGTGCTTCCGATGTACACCAAGGAAATCGACAGCGGCGACTACTCGGATCCGGCGGCCTCGGTGAACATCTTCCACACCGGCGCCGCCGCCGACCTCGGACTGGCCGAGGAAGGCGTCGACGTCGGCTGGCAGCGGCCGATGCACGACCTCGTCCGGCGGGCCGCCGAGGCCGGGCACGGCGATCTCAGCATCGCGGTGCTGACGGAACTGCTCAGCGTTGGGGCTGCAGGGTCTTCGACCACAGAGAAGAGCCCGTAGCGTCCCTCAGGTCGACCGTGAGCGCGCCGCTCCGGCCGTCGATGTTCACCTCGCCGAAGTGCTGGAAACCGTCGGCGGGCGAGGTGTTCGCGGCGGGCGGGGCGTGCACGAACACCGCTTCCGGCCCGAAGGTCGGGTCGAGCTTGTTCGGGCCGAACGCGCCGGCGTTGAGCGGGCCGGAGACGAACTCCCAGAACGGCTCGAACTCGGTGAAGGAAGCGCGATCCGGCGAGTAGTGGTGCGCCGCGGTGTAGTGCACGTCGGCGGTCAGCCAGACGACGTTGCGCACCCGGCGCCGCGAGATCTCCCGCAGCACCCAGGCGAGCTCGGTCTCGCGGCCGCCGGGCGCGCCGGGAAGGCCGTTGGCGACGCCCTCGATGGCGTTGCCGTCCGGAACGGTGAGCCCGATCGGGAGGTCGGCCTGGATGATCTTCCAGGTCGCGGTGCTGCGGTCGAGCGCGTCGACGAGCCAGCGGGCCTGACGGCCGCCGAGGATGCGGCCCGGCTTGGTTTGATCCGAAGTGTTGGCGTCCTTGTAGGTCCGCATGTCCAGCACGAAGACCTCGGCGCGCGAGCCGTGCCGGAAGTTGCGGTACACACGGCCGTCGACGGCCTGGCGGCGGTCGATCGGGTGCCATTCGTGGAACGCCTGGAACGCCCGCGCGGCGAGCACGTCGACGCGCTTCTCGGTGTATTCGGGACGGTCGTTGAGGATTTCCCCCGGGTACCAGTTGTTCACGACTTCGTGGTCGTCCCACTGGACATAGGCGGGCACGCTCGCCGTGAAGCGCTTGAGGTTCTCGTCGAGCATGTTGTAGGCGAACTGGCCGCGATACTCGTCGAGCGTCTCGGCGACCTTCGACTTCTCCGGGGTGACGATGTTGCGCCACACCCGCCCACCGGGCAGCGCGACGGTCTCGGTGAGCGGCGCGTCGGCGTAGACCGTGTCTCCACAATGGAGGAACAGGTCCGGACGGCGCTCGGCCATCGCGCGGTAGATCGTCATACCGCCGAGTTCCGGGTTGATGCCCCAGTTCTGCCCGGCGACGTCACCGGACCACAGCAGCCGGACGTCGGAGCGGCCGACGGGGGCGGTGGTGAAGCGACCGGTGAGGGCCTCGCTGCGAGTGCGGCCGTCGAGGTCTTCCGCGGTCACGCGGTAGTGGATTTCGGTCCCCGGCATGAGCCCCGCGACACGGACCTTGCCCGTGCCGCCGGTCTCCGGGCTCATGACCGGACCGCGCACGCGGCGCGCGTGCCGGAACGACGGATCCCGGGAGACCTCCACGATCAGCCGCGACGGCCGGTCGGCGCGCGACCAGACGATGCCGGAACCGGTGGTGACGTCGCCGGACTGGACACCGTGCGTGAGCACCGGGCGGTCACGGCGGAGCAGCGGAACCGGGTTCGCCGTCGCGGTTCCCGGGACGAGCAGGCCGCCCGCGACCGCTCCGGCGCCGGTGAGACCGGCTTTGAGCAGCGTGCGGCGGTTGTGGTGGGTTGCGGTCATGGCGCGGTTCTATCCCGCGGCCACGGCCGGTGGGCCAACGGCGGTTTGCGCGGTGATGAACGAACGGACGGTAGCCATTCCGGCGTTCTCCGCGACTCTATTCGACTTGACGTACTTCGTGCGTTATAGCCAGCGAAGCGCGCTTCGGTTCCCCAGGGAATGTGAACCAATTTCCACACGATTTCTAACTTTTGATTCGAATACTTGTTCGATTCCTTGGTATTCTCGTGGGGTGTCCGGACAACGTATCCTCGAACCGCCGCGGG
>NZ_JPLW01000003.1:1270650-1386943 GCF_000754115.1 Amycolatopsis sp. MJM2582 | reverse complement strand
TTCGAATTCAATCGAGGCAAATAAATACTTGCTCTCAAAGGAACCTCTTACGAGGTTTCAATACATAAGCTCTACTGGCTTAGTTCACTAGCACACTGTTGAGTTCTCAAGCAACACACCCCGAATCGCACCACCATCACAGCGGCCTTATCCGAAGCAGTCATTTCTTGGCTTTTGTCCGGAGCACACCCTAGCACCTGCTCGAAACTGCCGTTTCAGCGGGGGTAGAGTTACCTCTCCGGTTCGGGACCACCCACTCTACCACCATCCGGTGGGAGCTTGGTTCGTGTTCCCGGCGGCCGCTCGGTTTCCCTGGCGACGAAGAGAACATTACACGGCCCGAAACCGGCGTTTACAGGGGGGTCCCTTTTTTCGCGCCGACGCTCTGACCTGCGTCGATCTAGCTCTCCCCCGGTACCGGCTCGCCGTGGGTCGCGACAACGGTCAGCACGACGAGGGCGGCGGCGAGCCCCGCGGTGATGTGGATGGGCGCCGGCGTGAAGGACGCGGCGAGGATGAGCACCGCGGTCACCGGGAAGCCGATCGCGATCGGACGGCATTCGTTGGTGGGTCCGATGTGCATGAGCCAGACACTCACCAGGTAGATCGCGACGGGCACGGTCGTCGCCATGGCGGCGGGCAGGGAGGCGACGTGCCCGGTGTGGGTGTCGTAGTCGACCGCCACTTCGAGGCCGGCGCCGAGCGCGGCCGCCGAGGCGAAGATCAGATAGTGCCCGTATCCCCAGCTCGCGACGGTGAACAGGCTCTTCGCCTTCTCCAGCCTGGCGTGACCCGGCTGGTCGAAGTACAGCCACCACAACGAAAAGACCAGCACGAGTCCGGCGGCGGCGAGCGAGATCAGGCTGCCGGTGTGCTCGCCCTCGTCCAGCCCTTCCTTCACCGCGGTGGTCGCGCCGAGGATGGACTCGCCCAGCACGATGATCGTGAACAGGCCGTAGCGCTCGGCGATGTGGTGCGGGTGCCAGCCCGTCCAGCGCTTGCGTTCGGCGATCACCGGAACCGCGAGTTCCGCCAGCAGGAGCAGGAAGAACGACGGCAGCGCCAGCGACTGCGGGAGGCCGAGGCGGACGACCCACAGGATTTGGACGATGGTGATGCCGATGGCGTACCGCAGCGCGGCCGGGCGGCATTCCGGATCGGTCCGCGCGGCGCGCAGCCACTGCACGACCATCGCGAGCCGCATCAAGACGTAGCCGGCGACGACGATCTTGAAGTCACCATCGAAGGCGGACGAGACACCGGCGGCGACGGTCAGCCCGCCCGCGATCTGCACCAGCGTCACCAGCCGGTACGGGACGTCGTCGGTGTCGAACGACGACGCGAACCAGCTGAAGTTCAGCCAGCCCCACCAGATCGCGAAGAACACCATCCCGAAGCTGAGCACGCCGTGCCCGATGTGGTTCTCGGCGATCGCGTGGTGCAGACCGGCGGCGGCCTGCGCGACGGCGACCACGAAACACAGGTCGAACAACAGCTCCAGCGGGGTCGCGACCCGGTGCCCTTCACCGGAATCGCGCATGGTCATCGGCCGGTACCAGACCCGCAGCCGATTCCGCCGAACAGAACTCTCCGCCATCGTGTTCCTCGCAATCTCGATCTGCGGAGATCTTCGCAGCCGGATGCGGATGACACACGCGGAGAGACGCGCGGCGGGTGGGTCCGGGCCGGGTGCACCTCCCCAGGCGACCCGGCGCGGACCCACCCGCGCGAATGCCTCACCGCGACCCGGCTCGCCAGTGGTGCTGAGCCGGCCGCCGCCGAACGGTCCCCCGCGGACGCCGACGGCTGTCCACCGGCTCGTGACCGTAGGTGTCCATTCCTGAGAACTCCGGACTCACCACGATCGCTCCGGCCGATCGATCCATCCCCGATCGATCGACAGAAATACCACTGTCGGTAGCCGAGTCACAGCGGTGAAGGCTCCGTTAGGTGTACCCGGTTGCTCTGAGTAGCACCAGGGGATGACTGCCTCCGTCACTCGGATGGAGCATCCGATCTTGCCGAACGTAGTCATCGGCCGGTGCGAAAGACTCAGCCGCGTTGACTGTCGGCGGCAGCCCGCTCGGTTTCCTCCCGCTCAGTGAGCGAGCGCCGTTTCCGGCGCGCACGGAGTTCGATCACGGCGAGTAAGAGCGCCGAACTCGTCAACGCGGCGGCGCACAGCATCGCCGCGGTCAGCGCCGACGGATAGCCGCCGTTCGCGCCGAGCACCGCGTGGAAGACCGAGGCCAGCACGACGGTGCCGATCGCGGTGCCGATCCGCTGCCCGGTCTGCAACGCTCCCCCGGCCACTCCGGCCATCGAGGTCGGGACGCATTCCAGGGTGAGCGTGGTGTTGGGCGAGATGACCATGCCGCCGCCGACACCGGCGACGAGCAACGGCAACGCGAACCACCAGCCCGCCGCGGCTCCGGGATCCTGACCGGCGAGGACGGCGACCGTGACCATCCCGGCGATCACCATGACCAGCCCCGCGACGGTCAGCTTGCGGCCCCACTTCGACACCAGCCGGCCCGCTATCGCCGCCGACACGGCCGAGCCGAGGGCGAAGGAGGTGACGGCGAGCCCGGATTGCAGTGGGGTGTAGCCGAGGCCTTGCTGGAAGAAGATGGCGAAGACCAGCCACATCCCGGTGAATCCGCTGAAGTACAGCGCGCCGACTGCGGCACCAGAGGCGTATCCCGGGGTGTTGGTGAACAGCCGGGTGTCGAGCAGCGGCGGACGACCGCGCCGCACCATCGAGCGTTCCCAGCGCACGAACGCGAAACCGAAGACCACCGCGACGACGAACAGCCACCACAGGCCGCTGAGCCCGCCCTGTTCGGATTCGATCAACGGGAGCAGGACCCCGAGCACGGCGACACCCAGCAGCATGATGCCGACGAAATCGATCTCGCCCCGCAGGCTTTTCGCCGGGGACTCGGCCTTCGGCAGCCATCTCAAGGCCAGCGCGAACGCCAGGATCCCGATCGGCACGTTCACGTAGAAGACCCAGCGCCAGCCTTCCGGATCACCGAAGACGGCGAGGATCACGCCGCCGAGTACCGGCCCGATCGCGGTCGAGATCCCGACGGTGGCACCGAACATGCCGAACGCGCGACCGCGTTCGGCGCCGCGGAACAGGTCCTGGATCATCCCGCTGTTCTGCGGCGTCAACATACCCGAGGCGAAACCCTGCAGGAGCCGCGCGATGATCAGCGTCGTCTCGTTCGGCGCCGCGCCGGCGAACGTGCTGGTCAGCACGAACGCGGCGAGCGCGAACAGGAACATGCGGCGACGGCCGAGCGCGTCGCCGAGCCTGCCGCCGGACACCAGCACCAGCCCGAAAGCCAGCGCGTAGCCCGAAACCACCCACTGGATCCCGCCGCTCGACGCGCCGAGGTCCTTCTGGATCGACGGCAGTGCCGTGTTGACGATGCTGACGTCGAGCAACCCCATGAACCCGGCGGCGAGGGAGACGGCGAGCGCCTTCCAGCGCCGGGGATCGGGAACGTAGGTGGTCATCAGGTGCTGGCGGCGATCCCGGGGATGCCCTTGAGCTCACCGATCAGCATCGACGTCACCTTGACCGGATAGTCGTACAGCGCGAAGACCGTCTGGTTCTTGCCGACCAGCTTGAGGTGCACCGGGGTCTCGCCCTTGTGCGCCAGCAAGGTCTGCTTCAGCTCGCTGACCACCGACTGGTCGATCTTCTCCGCCGCGGCCAGCAGGACCAGCGGCAGATCGTCGTCGCCGTTGCCGACCTCGGACAGGTCGAGCGGGACGAGACCGCCGCCGAAGATGGACATCTTGTCCTCGCGCCAGTTCACCCGGCCCTTGACCAGGACCGCGTTGTCCTCGATGAGGTCTGCGGAGAACATCGCGTACGACTTCGGGAAGTACAGCACCTCGAGCGAGGCGTCCATGTCCTCGATGGTGCAGATCGCCCAGGGCTCGCCCTTCTTGTTGACCCGGCGTTCCAGCGAGGTGATCAGCCCGGAGACGACCAGCTCGCCTTCCTTCGGCGGGTCGGCGAGGATCGCGGCGATCGGCCTCGGCGCGTGTTTGCGCAGGATGCGTTCGGCGCCGTCCAGCGGATGCGCCGAGACGTAGAGGCCGAGCATCTCCCGTTCGTAGGCCAGGAGCTGCTTGCGCGGATACTCCTCTTCGCCGAACTTCAGATGCGCGAGCGGTGAAGAGGACGCCGCCGCTTCCGCGTCGTCGTCCCCGCCGAACCCGAAGAGGTCGAACTGACCCATCGCCTCCTGGCGCTTGAGCGGGACCACGGCTTCGACCGCGTCCTCGTGCACCTGGATCATCGAAAGCCGGGTGTTGCCGAGCGAGTCGAAGCCACCCGCCTTGATCAGCGATTCGATGACCCGCTTGTTGCAGGCCACCAGCTCCGACTTGTCGAGGAAATCGGTGAAGGAGGAGTACTTCCCCTTCTCCTCGCGGGTCTTGATGATCGACTCGACGACGTTCGCGCCGACGTTGCGGACGGCACCCATACCGAAGCGGATGTCCTCCCCGACGGCCGCGAACCTCAGCGCCGACTCGTTGACGTCCGGCGGGAGCACCTTGATCCCGAGGCGGCGGCACTCCGAGAGGTAGACCGCGGACTTGTCCTTGTTGTCACCCACCGAGGTGAGCAGCGCGGCCATGTACTCCGGCGTGAAGTTCGCCTTGAGGTACGCGGTCCAGTACGAGATCAGGCCGTACGCGGCCGCGTGGCTCTTGTTGAACGCGTAGCCGGCGAACGGGAGGATCGTGTCCCAGAGCGCCTTGATCGCCTCGGAGGAGAAGCCGCCGGGAACCAGGTCGCTCGACTTCATGCCCTCTTCGAAGCCGACGAACTCCTTCTCGAGGACCTCCGCCTTCTTCTTACCCATGGCGCGGCGGAGCACGTCCGCGCGGCCCATGGAGTACCCGGCCACCTTCTGGCCGATGTGCATGATCTGCTCCTGATAGACGATCAGGCCGTAGGTGTCGGCCAGGATCTCCTTCAGGGGCTCTTCGAGCTCGGGGTGGATCGGTTTGACCTTTTGCCGCCCGTTCTTGCGGTCGGCGTAGTCGTTGTGCGCGTTCATGCCCATCGGACCGGGGCGGTACAGCGCGCCCACCGCCACGATGTCGTCGAACACCGTCGGCTGCATCCGGCGGAGCAGGTCACGCATCGGCCCGCCGTCCAGCTGGAACACGCCGAGCGTGTCACCGCGGGAGAGCAGCTTGTACGTCTCCGGGTCGTCGACGCCGAGGGTGTCGAGGTCGATGTCGATCCCGCGGTTGGTCTTGATGTTGTCGATCGCGTCACCGATGACGGTGAGGTTCCGCAGGCCGAGGAAGTCCATCTTCAGCAGGCCGATGGCCTCGCACGACGGATAGTCCCAGCCGGTGATGATCGAACCGTCGTCACGCTGCCACAGCGGGATGGCGTCGGTCAGCGGGTCGCACGACATGATGACCGCGCAGGCGTGGACGCCGGCGTTGCGGATCAGGCCTTCGAGGCCGCGGGCGGTCTCGAAGATCGTCTTGCACTCTTCGTCGGTCTCGACGAGGGCGCGGACCTCGGCCGCTTCGCCGTAGCGCTCGTGCTTCGAGTCGACGATGCCCGAAAGCGGGATGTCCTTCGCCATGATCGGCGGCGGGAGCGCCTTCGAGATCCGGTCCGCGATCGCGTACCCCGGCTGGCCGAAGTGGACGCGGGCGGAGTCCTTGATGGCCGCCTTGGTCTTAATGGTGCCGAAGGTGATGACCTGCGCGACCTTGTCGACGCCGTACTTCTCGGTGGCGTAGCGGATCATTTCGCCGCGACGGCGGTCGTCGAAGTCGATGTCGATATCGGGCATCGAGACGCGCTCGGGGTTCAGGAACCGCTCGAACAGCAGCTTCTGCGGGATCGGGTCCAGGTTGGTGATACCGAGGACGTACGCGACCAGCGAGCCGGCGGCGGAACCACGGCCGGGGCCGACGCGGATGCCGACCTTGCGGGCGTAGTTGATGAGGTCGGCGACGATGAGGAAGTAGGCGGGGAAGCCCTTCCCGATGATGACGTCGAGCTCGATCTCGATGCGCTCGTTGTAGTACGGGTCCGGCACGCCGTCCGGGTACCGCCACTTGAGGCCGCGCGCGACCTCTTCCCGCAGCCAGGTGCCCTGGTCGTAGCCCTCGGGGACCTCGAAGAACGGCAGCCGGTCCTTGTGCGTGTACACGTCCTTGTAGGACTCGACGCGCTCGGCGATCAGCAGCGTCGAGTCGGCGGCGCCGGGGACCTCCTTGTCCCAGTACTCCCGCATGTCGGCGGCCGACTTCAGGTAGTAGCCGTCACCGTCGAACTTGAAGCGGTTCGGGTCGTTCAGGGTCTTGCCCGCCTGCACGCACAGCAGCGCGGAGTGGGTGTCGGCCTGGTCCTTGGTGACGTAGTGCGAGTCGTTCGTGGCCAGCGGCTTGAGGTCGAGCAGCTTCCCGACCTCGAGCAGTCCCTCACGGACCGACCGCTCGATCGGCAGCCCGTGGTCCATCAGCTCGAGGAAGAAGTTGTCGGCGCCGAAGATGTCCTTGTAGTCCGACGCCGCCTGGATCGCCTCGGTGCGCTGCCCCAGCCGGAGCCGCGTCTGCACCTCGCCCGAGGGGCAGCCGGTGGTCGCGATGATGCCGTGGTGGTTCTCCGCGATCAGCTCGCGGTCCATCCGGGGCTTGCGGTAGTAGCCCTGCATGCTCGCCAGGGAGGAGAGCTTGAACAGGTTGCGCAGGCCGGTGGAGTTCTCGGCGAGCATCGTCATGTGGGTGTAGGCACCACCACCCGAGACGTCACCGCCCTCACCGAACTCGTCGGCGCCGCGCTGGTTCGACTGACCCCAGAAGACCGGCTTCTTGTGGAAGCGGCTCTCCGGCGCGATGTAGGCCTCGATGCCGATGATCGGTTTGAGGTCGTGTTTGACCGCCTGCTGGTAGAACTCGTCCGCGCCGTACATGTTGCCGTGGTCGGTCATGCCGACCGCGGGCATACCCAGGCGCGCCGCCTCCTTGAACAAGGGGGCGATCTTCGCCGCACCGTCGAGCATCGAGTACTCGGTGTGCACATGCAGGTGGACGAAGGAATCGTTCGACACCAGCGAAAACCTCCCCTAGGCAGACGGATCCCTGGCTGCTTGACGCGGGCCGGTCCTCCCACCTTATGCGCCGAGGTTCTACGGCGCCCTACGGGGTTGGACGGCCTTCGCGCGCTGCCGAGTCTGCTCGTCCGGCGAGATCAAATCCAGCTGCCTCGCCGAAGCGATCACCACTCGAATGGGCGCGAAGCCAGGTCAGCTCAGCCGGGCCAAGCGTTCGTTGATCACCTCCCTGTCGAACCACTCCGGATCGAACCCTGCGCCGAGTTCCTCGATCAGTTCCTCGTTGTCTTCGTCGTACGGATCGCGCAGTGCGTCCAGCAACATCTCGTAGCTCCGCTCGTCCTCGCATTCCGCCGGAGGCGCGGCGCGTTCGCCGCCGAGGCAGCTCGGTGCTTCGGGGACGGCGACCAGCTGCTCGACGCGGATCCAGTGCCTCCAGCTCTCCGCCTCGTAGACGAGCCGGTGGCCTGGCGAAGTGACGACCTGGCCGAGGGTCACCTCGTCGTCGAAACGATCGCCTTCACAGCTCTGCGCGTCGACGCTGAAGCCGCCGTACGCGGTCTCGAACCGGTGATACTCCCGTTCGTCACGGTCGAACGCGGCCGCGAGGAACCGGTGCAGCCCGGCGAGGGTGACGTCCGAGCGGACTTCGAGTCGCCGCCAGATCGCGTCGTCCGGTTCGCACAGGGCGACCGCCAGCCGGAGCCCGGTGACCGGCGCGGGCGGGGGAAGGACGAGCGGCAGCGCATCGGCCGACGGTGTGCGCGGCAGCGGCTCGTAGCCGGGAAGACCGAGCCACCGGCGCAGCTGGGCCACACGCTCGGGCAGATCGGGCCTCGGATCTCTCCCCACCTTCAAGAGGTCGGGGATCCTCTCCCGAATCCAGGCGACGCTGTCCGCTTTGACGTTCAGCGCGGCTTCGACCTGGCTTCGGAACTCCCCGGGGGTCAGCGGGGCCTCGACGACCTCGAAGCCGTTGCGAAGCACCGCCAGCGCTTCCTCGGGTTCGGGGTGGAGCTCGATCACGTCGACCTCGCGACCGTTCACCACCACTTCGACGCCCACCGTGCGTTTGCCCGCGGTCAGCGTGGCGGCGAGGACCACCAGATCCTGATCCGCCTGGCCCTGGACGACACAGCCGGACAGCTCGACCGGCCCGTGGAGCAGCTTCGGCCAGCGCTCCACGCTGGACACGTCCAGGGGCGCGCGCGTCGGATGGGAGCGCTGGTGCTTCGGTCGTTTGGCGGGCTTGCGGCCGCGGCTGACGGGGGACACGGGAGCAGTATCGCCATCGGCACCGACAGTTTCGGGGCCATAAGCTGCGCTGATCGGAAAATGCTTGCCGACCTGGGCGTGGATGTGCAGACTGACCAGCCGCCAAGATCAACCGAACGCCCGGAGAGTTGATGATCGACCTGCAGGCCATGAACGAGCGCGTGATCGCGGAGTTCCGCGCGAACGGCCGCCACGGCGACGGTCTCCCGACCTTGCTGCTCACCACCACCGGTGCCCGCACCGGGCGACGGCACGTGACGCCGATGCTGTTCCTGGCCGACGACGACCGCTACATCGTCTTCGCCGCGAACGGTGGCGCACCCGGGCATCCGGACTGGTATCGCAACCTGGTCGCGGAGCCGTCTGTGGACGTCGAGGCGGAGGGAGAGTCCTTCGCCGCTCACGCGACCGAAGTGACCGGAGCGGCTCGGGACCGTCTGTTCGCGAAGCAGGCGAAGGCGTTCCCGAGGCTGGCCGAACACCAGTCGAAGACCACGCGGCCGTTCCCGGTGATCGCGCTCAGCCGCGTATGACGTTCAGTGGGTCGTGAGTGGCGTGCCATCGCTGCCCTTGCTCGCTTTCGAGTACATGAAGGCCCCCTTCCTTGCGCTAGACGCAGTGAAGGGGGCCTTCACGTACTTGGGGAAGGTGTGAAGGTCGAGTTTCCTCGGCTGAGCCGAGGGAAGGGGGCCCTCACGCGCATCTGCTGTGGCTGCTGGGGCAGGTGGTGTTGCAGAGCCGCCGGTGGCGATCGCGTAGTCCGTGAAGGCCTCCTTCCCTACCTTCAGGGTAGGCAAGGAGGCCTTCACGGACCTGCGGCCAACGGCCATTCACGATCGACGTGCCCCCTGTGACGCTGGCCACCTCGGCGCGGGAATCCGGTGTCACCACGGAACTCCGCGTCTACGAAGGTGCCCAGCACGGGTTCCAATTCTCGGGCGGATACACCGTCGACAAGGACCTCGCAGGCTGGATCGAGGCACTCGGCTGATCGCTTGACAAAGCGTTGGACCGACCGCACGATCTCGTCTCATGAACCTGTCTGACAGCCAGACAGCCGGACATGGTGGTCCACGACGCGTCAGCGCGATGGAGGCCGTTCTGGCCCATCTCCGCGGCGCCATCGAGCGTGGCGAGTACCCCGTCGGCCAGAAACTGCCGTCGGAATCCGCGCTCGGCAAGGAGTTCGAAGTCAGCCGCTCGGTCGTCCGCGAAGCCTTGCGGGGGCTGCAGGCACTGGGCCTCACCGTGTCCAAAACGGGCAAAGGGACCTTCGTGACCGCCACCGGGCCGGTCGAGAACCCCACCTTCGGGACCTACTCGGCCCGCGACCTGTTCGAGGTCCGGCGGCACGTGGAGATCCCCGTCGCCGGATACGCGGCCGTGCGCCGCAGCACCGACGACCTGGACCTGCTCGGCCACCTCGTCGAGCGCATGGATCTCGAAACCGACAACACCGCGTGGGTGGCGCTCGACTCGCTGTTCCACATCACCATCGCGCAGGCCTCCGGCAATCCGGTGTTCGGCAAGGTCATCGAAGAGATCCGGGACGCGCTGGCCCGCCAGTCGTCATTTCTCAACCAATTGGGGGATCGTCGGACCCGCTCGAACATCGAGCACCGTGAGATCGTCACCGCCATCGCCTCCGGTTCCGAAGCGGACGCCGTCGCGGCGATGACCTCCCATCTCGAGCACGTCGAGGACGCGCTGACCACCATCGTGCGGCCGAGCCCCACGACGCACCAGAACAAGGACGACTGACACCGTGACCGAACAGACCCTCAGCGCGGACGGCAAAGCCGCGCCGGTGCCGGCCGACGCCGGTGACGCCGGCTACGACAAGGCGCTGAAACCCCGCCACGTCAACATGATCGCGATCGGCGGCGCCATCGGCACCGGCCTGTTCCTCGGCGCGGGCGGACGGCTCGCGCAAGCGGGCCCGGCCCTCGCGATCGTGTACGCGGTCTGCGGCCTTTTCGCGTTCTTCGTGGTGCGCTCGCTCGGCGAACTCATCCTGTACCGCCCCTCCTCCGGCGCCTTCGTCTCCTACGCCCGGGAATTCATGGGCGAGAAGGGCGCTTTCGTCGCGGGCTGGATGCACTTCCTGAACTGGTCGACGACCGGGATCGCGGACATCACCGCGATCGCGCTGTACGCGCATTTCTGGTCGTTCTTCACCCCGATCCCGCAATGGGTGCTGGCACTGATCGCGCTCGCGGTGGTGCTGGCGCTGAACATGGTCTCGGTGAAGCTGTTCGGCGAGATGGAGTTCTGGTTCGCCATCATCAAGGTCGCCGCGCTGGTGACGTTCATGGGGATCGGGATCTTCCTGCTGGTCACGCAGCAGCCGATCGACGGCAACACGCCGGGCTTCTCGCTGATCTCCGACCACGGCGGGATCTTCCCGGCCGGGGTGCTGCCGATGGTGCTGATCGTCCAGGGTGTCGTGTTCGCCTACGCCTCGGTCGAGCTGGTCGGCGTCGCCGCCGGCGAGACGGAGAACCCGCGCAAGATCATGCCGAAGGCGATCAACTCGATCATGTGGCGGATCGGGATCTTCTACGTCGGCTCGGTGATCCTGCTGGCGATGCTGATGCCGTGGGACGCCTACTCGAAGCAGGAAAGCCCGTTCGTCACCGTGCTCTCGCACATCGGTGTGCCGCAAGCGGGCAACGTGATGAACCTGGTGGTGCTGACCGCGGCGCTGTCCAGCCTGAACTCGGGCCTCTACTCCACCGGCCGCATCCTCCGGTCGATGTCGCTGGCGGGCTCCGCGCCGAAGTTCACCGGCGTGATGAACAAGAACCACGTGCCCTACGGCGGGATCCTGCTCACCTCGGCGGTCTGCGTGGTCGGCGTCGGCCTGAACGCCGTCGTGCCGAGCCAGGCCTTCGAGATCGTGCTGAACTTCGCCGCCATCGGCATTCTCGGCACCTGGGCGATCATCGTGCTCTCGCATCTGCTGTTCGTCCGCAAGGCCAAGCTCGGCGAGGTCGAGCGGCCGTCGTACCGGCTGCCGCTCTCGCCCTACACCGAGATCGCGACGCTGATCTTCCTCGCCGCGGTCATCGTGCTGATGGGCTTCGACGAGGTCGGCCGCATCACCCTGTACTGCCTGCCGGTCATCGGGCTCGCGCTGGTGGCGGGCTGGTTCGGGGTCCGCAAGCGGATCAACATGGACGTCTTCGAAAAGACGAAGCTGTGACCCCCGAGATCCGCGTGCCCGCGCACGAACCGCTGGTGCACCTCCTCCGCGACGGCATGGTCGAGGGGGTGCACCACGGTTCGGCCGTGGTGCTCGCACCCGACGGCCGCGTGCTGTTCTCCGCGGGTGACATCGAGGCGGCGTTCTATCCGCGTTCGGCGGCGAAACCCTTGCAGGCCACGGCGATGGCGCGGCTCGGCGTCGAGCTGAGCCCCGCCGGGTTCGCCGTCGGCGCGGCCAGCCACTCCGGCGAAGAGATCCATCTCGCGGAGGTGCTCAGGACCCTCGACGGCGCCGGGCTCACCGCGGAAGACCTTCGGACGCCGGAAGACCTGCCGTTCGACCCGGTCGAGCGCGACGCTTGGGTCGCTTCGGGACGGAGCGCGTCGCGGCTGGCGCACAACTGTTCCGGCAAGCACGCGGCGATGCTCGCCACCTGCCGACGGCACGGCTGGTCCACAAAGGACTACCTGGACGCCGCGCATCCGCTGCAGCGCACGATCGCGGAATGCGTCGAGGAGCTGACCGGACAGCGGATCCCGAAGGTCGCCGTCGACGGCTGTGGCGCTCCCCTCTTCGCGGTCTCGCTGCGCGGCCTCGCCCGCGCGGTGGGCAAGATCGCCGCGGCGTCGCCGGGAACCCCGGAAGGCCTTGTCGCCGAAGGGATCCGGAAGCATCCGGAACTGGTCGCCGGCACGCGTCGCGACGTCACCGCGCTCATGCGCGCGGTCCCCGGCCTGATCGCCAAGGACGGTTTCGAAGCCGTCCAGGTCGCCGCGCTCCCGGACGGGACGGCGATCGCGATCAAGATCGCCGACGGCGGAGACCGCGCCCGCCGTCCGGTGCTCGCCGCCTCGCTCGCGTTGTGCGGCGTCGATCCGAACGTGCTGGAGCCCACCCCCGGCCTGCGCGTGACCGGCGCGCTGGCCGAACTCGACCTGGCCGCCTGAGGAGCCTTCGATGCACCGCGTGGAACACGATCTGCTGGGAGACAAGGAAGTCCCCGCCGACGCCTACTGGGGCGTGCACACCGCACGGGCCAGGGAGAACTTCCCCATCACCGGCACCGCGATCTCCGCGTACCCGCATCTGATCGAGGCGCTCGCCTCGGTCAAGGAGGCCGCCGCCCACGCCAACGCCGACCTGGGGCTTCTGGAGCCGGACGTCGCCGACGCGATCCGCCGGGCGTGCCGTGAGATCCGCGAAGGCGCGCTGCACGACCAGTTCGTCGTCGACGTCATCCAGGGCGGCGCGGGCACCTCGACGAACATGAACGCCAACGAGGTGATCGCGAACCGCGCGCTCGAACTGCTCGGGCACGAGAAGGGCGATTACGCCCGCGTGCACCCGAACGAGCACGTGAACCTCGGGCAGTCGACCAACGACGCGTACCCGACCGCGGTCAACGTCGCGACGATCATCGCCGTGCGCGAGCTGGCCGAGGCGATGATCGTGCTGGAGCAGGCTTTCGCGGCCAAGGCCGTCGAGTTCCACGATCTGCTGAAGATGGGCCGCACGCAGTTGCAGGACGCCGTCCCGATGACACTGGGGCAGGAATTCGGCACCTACGCGGTCATGCTCGGTGAAGACCGGCTGCGGCTCACCGAGGCGGTGACGCTGCTGCACGAGATCAACCTGGGCGCGACCGCGATCGGCACCGGGCTCAACGCCGCACCCGGGTACGCCGAAGCCGCCGTCGCGCACCTTCGCGAGATCACCGGCCTGCCCGTCGTGTCGGCCGCGGACCTCATCGAGGCGACGCAGGACTGCGGCGCGTTCGTGCACCTTTCGGGCGTGCTCAAGCGGATCGCGGTGAAACTTTCGAAGAGCTGCAACGATCTGCGGTTGCTCTCCTCCGGACCGCGGGCTGGGCTCAACGAGATCAACCTGCCGCCGGTGCAGGCGGGGTCGTCGATCATGCCCGGCAAGATCAACCCGGTCATCCCCGAGGTGGTCAACCAGGTCGCGTTCGAGGTCATCGGCAACGACGTCGCGGTCACGATGGCGGCCGAGGCCGGGCAGCTGCAGCTCAACGCGTTCGAGCCGCTGATCCTGCACTCGCTTTCGGAGAGCATCACGCATCTGCGGTCGGCCTGCCTGGTGCTGGCGGAGCGCTGTGTCTCCGGGATCACCGCGAACGCCGGCGTGATGCGGGGCTACGTCGAGAACTCCATCGGGCTGGTGACCGCGTTGAACCCGAGCATCGGGTACGCGGCCGCGACCGAGATCGCCAAGGAGGCGCTCGAAACCGGGCGCGGCGTGGCGGAGCTCGTCGTCGAGAAGGGCCTTCTGCCCGCCGAAGAGCTGGCGAAACTGCTGAAGCCGGAGACGCTCGCCCGGCTTTCCTGAGACCAGCGGGGCGGTACCGGGCGGTCCGCCCCGCGCCAGTGTCATGAAAGTGGCTTTCAGGACATTTTTCGTCCTGAAAGCCACTTTCCTGACATGCGGGTACGGTCGTAAGCGGAAGGTGATCCTCCGCACGAAAGGCGGCCAGCGTGCTCGACCGACTTCTCGACCGGTACCTCGGCCTCCCGCCCGCCGAGGGCCCCGCCCCCTCGGTGACCAAGGCGATCCCCGTCCCGATGCCCGACGGCGTCCGTCTGCTGGCGGATCGCTACGCCGTTCCGGGCGACGAGCCCCGGCCGGTCGTGCTGATCCGCACGCCGTACGGCCGCAAGGGCGTGATGGGCAAGATCTTCGGCGAGACGTTCGCCCGGCACGGGCTGCAAGTGGTCCTGCAGAGCACTCGCGGAACTTTCGGCTCGGGCGGCGAATTCCGGCCGTTCCACCTGGAGAAGGAGGACGGCCTCGCCACCGTCGCCTGGTTGCGTGCACAGCCGTGGTGCGACGGCCGGGTCGCGATGGCGGGTGCGAGTTACCTCGGTCACACGCAATGGGCCGTCGCGCCGTACCTCGACGAGCCCCTCGAAGCGCTGTGCCTCGGTGTCACCGCGTCGGAATTCGTCTCGACCTTCTATCCCGGCGGGATCCTCGCGGTCGACAACATGGTGTCGTGGTCGGCGCTGATCGGACGGCAGGAAGGCCGGTTCGCCGGTCTGCCGAATCCCTGGCAGACGAAGAAGACCCGCCGGGCCATGGCGCATCTGCCGGTTTCCGGTGCGGACGTCGCGGCCATCGGCAAGCAGGTGCGGTTCCTGCAGGACGTCTCCCGGCACGCCGAGCCCGGCGACGATTTCTGGGCGCCGTCGGACCACAGCGCCGAGGTCGCCGCCCTGCGGACACCGGTGAGCATGGTGACCGGCTGGTACGACCTGTTCATCTCCGCCCAGCTGCGCGATTTCAAGGAGCTCGCCGCGGCCGGACGCGAACCGAGGATCACCATCGGACCGTGGGCGCACGGTGAGCCCGCCAGCCTGAAAACCCTGATCACCGACCAGATCGGCTTCCTCTCCGCGCATCTCCTCGGCGATCGCGCGCCGCTGAGGCGGTCGCCCGTGCGCCTGTACCTCCAGGGCTCCGGACGCTGGCTGGACTTCGAAAGCTGGCCGCCTGAGTCCGACGCCACCCCGTACTTCCTGCGCCCTGGCGGGCTTTCCGTCGCCGACCCCGTCGAGTCGAAGCCGGGCACGTTCACCTTCGATCCGGCCGATCCCACGCCGACCGTCGGCGGCCCGTTGCTGTCGGGCGTGCAGAAACAACAGGACAACAAGGAAGTCGAAGCGCGGCGGGACGTGCTCCTCTTCACCGGTGACGTGCTCGAGCGCGACCTCGACGTCATCGGCGAGATCTCCGCACTGGTGCACGTCCGGACCGACCTCGGGCACGGCGACGTGTTCGTCCGGCTGTGCGATGTGGACCGTCGCGGCGTCTCCCGCAATGTCACCGACGGCGTCCTCCGCCTGCGCCCCGGCGATCCCGAGTCCGATGTGGACGGTGTGGTCGCGGCCGGGATCCAGCTCGACCCGACGGCCTACCGGTTCCGGCGCGGCCACCGGCTGCGGGTGCAGGTCGCGGGCGGAGCGTTCCCCCGCTTCGCCCGCAACCACGGCACCGACGAGCCGGTGTTCAGCGCGGTGGACGGGAAACCCGCGCGGTTCGAGGTCTTCCACGACCCCGCGCACCCGTCCCGGATCACGCTGCCGGTGTTCGCCGGGTCGTGAGTGGCGGTTCGGGTCAAGCCAAGGGTGCCTCAGGTACCTACCGGATTCTGGCTGCGGCTGCTCACGGGCCAGGCGCGTGAAGGCCCGCTTCCCGCCGCCACGGACGTCGCGAAAGCCACTTTCGCCCCACCTCGGCCGCGAGCGTGTGTTCAGGCAGGCACGACCCGCTGGTGCGTGGTCAGCCTGCCGTCGTCGTGCAGCACGTGGAACAGCAGCGACGGCGGCAGGTCGTAGTCGATCGGGCCGCCTTCGCTCCAGTGCCGGAGACCGTTCTCCTCCCACGGGAACAGGATGCTCGACCCGACCGAGGGCGCCGAGCGCAGCGGCACGCCGGCGAACGTCGTCGACGCCGCGGTGTGGACGTGCCCGCAGAGCAGGGCGACCACGCGCGGGTGGCGGGAAAGCACTTCGGCCAGCTTGTCCTCGCCGTACTGGCGCATCGCGTCCACCAGCGGCAGGCCGAGCGGGACCGGCGGATGGTGGAAGGCGATGAAGGCGGGGCCGTCCCCGTCGGCGAGGACGCTGTCCAGCCACGCCATGGTCTCGTCGTCGAACTGCCCGTCCGGTTTGCCCGGGATACTCGAATCGGCCATGACGAACGTGACGTCTCCGACCGTGTGCGCCACGTTGACCGGGGATTCGTCCGGCGCCTGCCCGAGCAGCCCTTCCCGGAACGGGCCACGCTTGTCGTGATTGCCGGGGCAGGTGAAGAGCGGTGTGTCGGTCTTGAACAGCTCGGCCGCGCGCCGGTACTCCTCGACGGTGCCGTGGTCGGAGATGTCACCGGTCACGAGGATCGCGTCGACCGGTGTCGCCAGGCCCTCCAGGTACCGCATGACCCGCGCCGTCCGTTCGTCGGCGCGGTCCCCGCCGTCGAGATGGTTGTCGCTCAGATGTGCCGTCACGAACATCGTGTCACCCCATGTCTTCCAAATATGCCAACGTTTTCACCCAGTTCCGCCCGAGCAGCCCGACAGCCGCGTCGAGGTCCGCGGCGCGGATCGCCTCGGCGATCCGGCGGTGCTCGTCGATACTCTCCCTCGAACGCTCGACGCCACCGAAATAGCGCGCGTCGTAGCGTTTCAGCAGCGGCTTCGTCTGTTCCAGCAACCGCAGCAGATGCGGATTCGTGCACCGCGAGACGAGCAGCGCGTGCCATCGATCATCCAAAGTGGACAGATCACCCTGTCGCCCGAGCTCCTCGGCCATCTCGTCGGCGATCCGGTCCAGGCCGCCGGTGAGCCCGGCGAGGTCCTGCGGCGAACTCCAGCGCAACGCGAGCGATTCCAGCTCCGCGACGAGCGGGTACAGCTGCCGGGCCTCCTCCGGATCGAACGGCGGCACGAGGAAACCCCGGTTCGGCGCCGAGACGAGCAGGCCGCGATCGGCCAGCCCGATCAGCGCCTCGCGCAACGGGGTGCGGCTGACGCCCAGCTCGCGAGCGAGGTGCACCTCGTTGATGCGGCTGTCCGCGGCGATCCGGCCGTCGAGCACGCGAGCGGTGATCTCCTCCGCGAGGTCGCGGCGGAGCAGGTTCCTCGTCATCGGTGCAGTATTGCATGCACTTCGGCCGTACTGTATTCAGTTAGGCATGACGGACTTCGATGTGCACCGCGCTCGCACCGAAACCCCGGGCTGTGCGGAGGTGGTCCATCTCAACAACGCCGGATCGTCGCTGCCGCCCGCACGGGTGACCGACACCGTCGTCGACTATCTGCGCGAAGAGGCCCTGATCGGCGGATACGAGCAGGCCGCGGCGACCGTGGAGCGAATGAACGGCGTCTACGCGTCGGCCGCCCGGCTCGTCGGTGCCGACCCCACCGACATCGCCCTGACCGACAACGCGACCCGCTCGTGGCAGGCGATCTTCTACGCGCTGCCGTTCGCCGCCGGAGACCGGATCCTGACGGCGAAATCCGAGTACGCGAGCAACGTCATCTCCTTCCTGCAGATCGCGAAGCGCACGGGCGCCGTCGTGGAGGTGGTCGACAACGACGAGTCCGGGCAACTGGACGTCGAGGACCTCGAGCGCCGCATCGACGGCGACGTCAAGCTGATCGCCGTCTCGCACGTGCCGACCCAGGGCGGGCTGGTGAACCCGGCCGAGGAGATCGGCGCGGTGGCCAGGGCGGCCGGAATCCCGTTCCTGCTGGACGCGTGCCAGAGCGCCGGCCAGATCGACCTCGACGTCGCGCGCCTGAACTGCGACGCGCTCAGCGTGACCGGCCGCAAGTACCTGCGCGGACCGCGGGGCACCGGATTCCTGTACGCGCACCCGCGGCTGCGGGAACGCGTCGAGCCGGCGATGCTCGATCTTCATTCGGCGGCGTGGACGACGCCCGAAAGCTACGAAGTCGATCCGACGGCGAAGATGTTCGAGGTCTGGGAACGCGATCACGCCGCCCTGCACGGTCTCGGCGCGGCCATCGACTATGCCCTCGAATGGGGCATGCCCGCCATCGAAGCCCGCGTCGCCGCGCTCGCGGCGAAACTGCGTGACGCGCTCCGCGAGATCCCTGGCGTCCGTGTCCACGACCAGGGTGTGTGGCAGTGCGGGATCGTCACGTTCAGTGTGGCGAAAACGCCGTCGCAGGAAGTGAAACAGCGTCTGGCCGCGGCGAAGATCAACGTCAGCGTCACCGAGGCGACGTCCGCCCAGTTCGACTTCGCCGAGCGCGGACTGCCGCCGATGGTCCGGTCTTCGGTGCACTACTTCAACACCGAAGACGACATCGCGCTCCTCGTCGGCGAAGTCGGGAAACTGGCCTAACGGCGGGAAAGCAGCGAATCGGACGGCGGGGCGTACGGCAGCCCCGTCGTCTTCGCGCGCTTGGCGATCACCAGCGCCTCCCCCAGCAGGCTGACGCCGATCGACAGCGTCACCGGCCGCGCGTCGGGATGCGCCCCCGCCGTGGTGGCCAGGAACCCGATCCCGAAGTTCACCAGCAGCGACAGCATCCAGACGCCGAACGTCCAGCCGGTGTAGCGCAGCCACAGCACGCCGTCGCGCTCGAACAGTTTCGTGGTGGTGGCACGCACCGCGCCGAGACCGCATCCGACCGCGGACCCCAGCGCGAGCCAGAGACCGTCGGTCAAAGTGAAGATCTCGAGTTTGACCAAGCCGTAGACGCCGATCCCGAGCAGGATCACCGGGGCCCCGAACACCTCCCGGGCCACCAGCGGCTCGCCGCGCAGCCTGCGCACGATGAGCACGATCACCGCGGCGACCACCAGCGCGATCAGCAACCAGGTCCGCATGAACTCCCCCTTTGTAGCATGACTGTGCCAAATAAAATAGCAAGGTCGTGCTATAAAGACAACGTGCCCAAGATCGTCGACCCGGAAGCCCGCCGCCTGGAGATAGCCGAAGCCGTCTTCCGGGTGATCCAGCGGGACGGCCTCGCGCAGGCGTCACTCAGGAGCGTGGCCGAGGAGGCCGGTCTCGCGATCGGTTCGGTGCGGCATTACTTCGGCGGCCACGACGAACTGATCGTGTTCGCCATGCGCGCGCTCGGGGACCGGCTGGAGGCGCGGCTGGCGGGGCACATCCCCGTTCTGCTCGACCCCGCGACACCACGCCCACGGCGTCAGGAAGCCACCGAGGCGTTCCTCGGCGAACTACTTCCGCTCACCGAGCAGACTCGGGCCGAGGCCGACGTCTGGCTGGCGTTCTCGGCCGCCGCGAAGAACCGGCCCGACCTCGCGGAGGAGGCCAAGCGCATGTACGAGGGAGTCCGGTTCCTCGTCCGCCGGGTGCTCGAGGGCGCGAACGAAGCAGGTGGCCTGCTCGGCGACGTCGACTTGAACGTCGAGACCGAGCGGCTCGCCGCGCTGCTGGACGGGCTCGCGGTGTCGGCGGGCCGGACTTCGCCGGAGCTGATGCGCGCGGTGCTCCGGCGGCATCTCGAATCCCTGAGGAGCCCGGGATGAGCACCTTCTACGAAGTCGCCGCCCAGGACCCTGGCCGCGTCGCGGTGATCGACGTCGACGGCCGCGAGACCACCTTCGGCGAGCTTTCGGCGCGGGCGAATCAGCTGACCCACGCCTTGCGGGCGCTCGGTCTCGGCGAGGGCGACGGTGTCGTAGCGATCATCCACAATGGACTCACCTACTACGAGCTCCTGCTGGCGACCCTGCAGGCGGGGATGTACTTCACGCCGGTCAACCACCGGTCCTCACCCGCCGAGATCGCCTACATCGCGGCCGACAGCGGCGCCAAGGTCGCCGTCGCGGACGCGGACATCGCGGCGACGTGCACCGCGGAACTGTCCGGCCTGCACCGGTTTTCGCGCGGCGGGACATCCGGCTGGGCCGACTACGCGGCTTGGGGAACGGACCTGCCCACGACCACGCCGGAGCGGCGGACCGCCGGCCAGACGATGCTCTACACGTCCGGGACCACGGGGCGCCCCAAAGGCGTCCGGCGCGCCCTTTCCGGGCAACCGCCCGCACTGCACCCGATCCACGCGCACACCCTCGAACGCCTGGACGTCCGGCCGGGGCACGGCGTGCACCTCGTCGCCTGCCCGCTCTACCACGCGGCGCCCGGGATGTTCTCGACCGCGACCCTGCATCTCGGGCACACGCTCGTCCTGATGGACCGGTTCGACGCCGCGGAAACGCTGCGGCTCACCGAAAAGCACCGCGTGACGAGTACGCATTTGGTGCCCACGATGTTCCACCGCCTGCTGCGACTGCCCGAGAACGTGCGTGCGCGCCACGACCTGTCGAGCCTGACGTCGGTGATCCACGGTGCCGCGCCGTGCCCCCGTGAGGTCAAGGAGCGGATGCTCGCCTGGCTGGGACCGGTCGTCCACGAGTACTACGGCGCGTCCGAGGGCCTGATCACGGCGGTGCACGCGCGCGAATGGCTCGCCGCACCGGGCACTGTCGGCAAGCCGCTGGACGGAGTGCGGGTCGAGGTTCTCGACGACGACGGCCGCGAGCTCCCCACGGGCGAGGCCGGGATGCTCTATTTCAGTTCCGCGCACACGAAATTCGACTATCACGGCGATCCGGGCAAGACGGCCGCCGCGCGATCCGGGGAGTTCGTGACCGTCGGGGACGTCGGCTATCTCGACGCCGAGGGGCGGGTGTTCCTGTGTGACCGGCGGACGGATCTCATCCTTTCCGGTGGCGTGAACATCTATCCGGCCGAGATCGAAGCGCGGTTGCTGAGCCATCCCGACGTCGCCGACGTCGCGGTGATCGGCGAGCCGGATCCCGAGTGGGGCCAACGGGTCGTCGCCGTCGTGCAGCCGGTCGAGGGCGTCACCGGGGATCCCGCGCTGGCGGAACGGCTCGAAGCGCACTGCCGGGCCGAGCTCGCCGGGTTCAAGACTCCGCGCCGGTTCGACTTCCGGGACCGGCTGCCGCGGACGGAGAGCGGCAAGATGCTGCGGCGGACGCTTCGGGCGTAATGAACGGCCCTTTCGGGCAGTGCCGATCGCGGTACCGTTCGTTCATGCGCCTGCGGTCCGTGACCACGCTGCTCGCCACCCTCGTCCTCGCGCTCGCCGTCCCCGCGACGGCCGGGGCGACTCCCGGATCCGGGGTGACCGGGACGATCTTCGAGCAGCGGACGGTCGGGAACACCGACTACGTGCTGCGCGAGGTCGTCATCCAGCCCGGCGGCTACACCGGCTGGCACTATCACGACGGAAAGCTGTACGCGTACGTGAAAGCGGGCACGCTGACGCACAACTCGGCCGACTGCGGGCTCGACGGCCTGTACCGGAAGGGCGCCGTCTTCACCGAGCCGAGCGACACCGTCCACATCGGACGGAACCTCGGGACGACACCGGTGGTGCTGGAGGTGCTCTACGTGCTGCCACACGGGAGCCCGCTCTCGCAGGACGCGCCGAATCCCGGCTGCCCGTTCTAGGCGCCGAACCAGCTGGCGACATCGAGGCGGAAGCCGCCTGAGGGCACCATCGTGCGAAGGTCGGCTTCGAGCTCGCGGACCCTGTCGATACCCAACGTGCCTGCCCACTCCTTGCGCAACTCCTCGAAGATCGCCGCCGACCGGCCGAGTGAGTCGAACCCGCGGCCGGTGAGCCGTACGACCTTGCGCCGCGCGTCGGCCGGGTCGTCGACGCGCGCGACGTAGCCGAGCTGCTCCAGTTTGTCGACGGTCTTGCCCGCCGCCTGCTTGCTGACCCCGAGCCGCCGCCCGATCTCGCTCGCCGTCGCGCCTTCGCGGCCGATCGCCTGCATGGCGAAGCCGTAGACCGGGCGGACGTCCGGATGTCCTTGTTCGGCGAGTTCGGCGTGCAGCCGGTCGATGATCGAGCGGAAGCCCGCGAACAGCAGCAGCGGCAGCTCGAAGCCGGGAGTTTCGCGAACCTGCTTGCCAGATTCGACAACCTGGTTTACCTTTTCGTCAACCACGTTGACCATCTTAAGGGGAAACCTTGTTCACCGATCACACCGTCGAAACCGCCCCCGAAGGCTCGCGTCGCGCCATGGAAGCGACCATCCGGAAGTTCGGGCACCTCCCCACCGCCGTCGCCCGGCAGGCGTCGTCTCCCGAACTGCTCGACGGCTTCCTGAAGCTCAGCGCGAGCTTCGAACGGACCACACTCGACCCGCTCGCACGGGAAACGGTCGTGATGACCGTGGCGACCCGCAACGGCTGCGAGGTGTGCGTCGAGATCCACACGGGCAAGCTGAAGGGACATCACGCGGACGACGACGTCATCGCGGCGCTTCGCTCGCAGCAGCCCGTCCCCGATGAACGGCTGGAAGCCATCCGGCAGTTCACGGTGGCGGTGCTCGAAACCGCGGGCGCCGTCGACGACGAGACCCTGCGGACCTTCTTCGGGCACGGATACACCGAACGGAACGCCCTCGAAGTCGTCATGGGCATCGGCGCCTACACGATGTCGACCCTGGCGAACCGGCTGATCCGCGCCTAGTCGCTCACCGTGATCGCCCCTCGCGGCCCGGATCACTCCAATGGCCGCCGATCTTGATGTATCTGGGCAGTCCCGACCGTCTCCTGTCTTGTGCAGCCGAAAGTTCGCCACCCGCGGCGCGGCGCACCGGCGGTCTGGCCTGCCGAGGGGGCAGACCAGACCGCCGAAAACCGAAGACGTTCCACAGGTGTTGGGGGTGCGTGAAGGCCTCCTTCCCTCGGCTGAGCCGAGTGAAGGAGGCCTTCACGTGTCTTGCGCGCGTTTAGTCGACTAACTGCGTCAGGCTTCGAGCGCCCAGCGCACGTACCGCATCGTCGGCACGAAACCCGCCTTCTCGAACACCCCGAACGCCCCCGCCGGATCCGCCGAGTCCACGTTCAAACTCGCGCGGTCGTAGCCCTGCCCGGCGACGGCCCTCAGCGCGTGCCCCATCAGCGCGCTCGCCACACCCCGCCGCCGGTACTCCCGAAGCGTCCCGATCGCCATGAAATGCGCGTCGCGGACGCCGGTGGCCTCCGTGTCGGCCTCCCACCACATGGTCACCAGCATCCCGACCGCGACGCCCTCCTCCCGAAGCAGGAAGCTGGCCTCGGGCTGGAAGGTCTGGTTGACGATCTTGTTCCGCCAGAGATCGGCGGGCATCGGCACCGCGCCCCAGCAATCCCGGTACGCCGCGTTCCGGACCGCTCGAAAGTCCTCGTCGTTCCGCTCCGACCACGGCTCGACCGTGAACCCGTCGGGGATCGCCGAAGCATCCAACTCCGAGAGCGAGTGCTCCATCCGCTGGAAGTAGCGCACCGGCACGAACCCCCGCGACCGGACGAGCTCGGCCAGCCCGGCGATGCGCTCCGGCCGATTGACGTCGACCACGAGTTTCGCGTCCGGGTGGTGCAACGCGTGTACCACCTTCGCCGCCGCCACCCCCGCGTCGACGAGCGCGCCGCCGATCCCCCGCCGTCGATACGCGGGGTGGACTCCCCCGTCGAGGAAGACCCGATGGATCTCCTCCGCGGACGGCTTGAAGCGGATCTTCATGTAGCCGGCCATCACGTCGCCGTCGAAGGCGGCGAGGCTCGCCCGTTCCAGGTCCGCGTATGGGTCGACCAGCTCCTGGAGGGTGTCCTCCGCCGTGTAGTTCTCGCCGATCCCGTCGACGGTCTCCATCGCGTTGAGAAGGTCGGCCGACGCCTGGGCGTCCTCGGGCCGCAGTGGCCGCCAGGTGAGGTCGTGCATCCGGCTCAAGGTAGTCCCGCGCGAGCGGGGTGTCGCCGGGTTTTCGGTGGGCGCAGTAGGGATCGAACCTACGACCGCTCGGGTGTAAACCGAGTGCTCTCCCGCTGAGCTATGCGCCCGGGAGGTGGCACCCGCGCACGGGTGCCACCGTGAAGACTCAGGCCAGCGAGGCCACGGCCTTCTTCCACGCCTGCTGGTCGCGCGCCTCGCCGGGCTGGTTGACCTCGGCGAACCGCACGACGCCGTCCTTGTCGATCAGGAAGGTGCCGCGGGTGGCCAGGCCGGCCGCCTCGTTGAAGACGCCGTAGGCCTTCGCGACCTCACCGTGCGGCCAGAAGTCCGAAAGCAGCGGGAACTGGTAGCCCTCCTGCTCGGCCCACGCCTTGAGCGAGAACGGGGTGTCCACGGACACGCCGATCACCTGGACGCCCTGGCCGTCGTAGTCCGCGAACTCGTCGCGGAGCTGGCACAGCTCACCGGTGCAGATGCCACTGAACGCGAACGGGTAGAACACGAGCAGGACCGGCTTCTCGCCCTTGAAGGACGACAGCGTCACGGACTGCTTGTTGTAGTCGTTGAGCGTGAAGTCCGGGGCTTGCGATCCGACCTCGACGGCCATACCGGCGGTTTCCTCTCAAGAGCGAACAGGGGCCTGCGACGACAACCCTATCGTGTCGATCGCGCGCCTGGAGAAGTCACCGCTTGGTCTTGGACGACTTCGGCGAAACCAGCCGGGTGCCCGCCCACTTGGGGCCGACACTGATGTTGGCCGTCTGGGCCAGTCCGACCTGCGGCACCGCCTCGGCGATGTCACTCGGCTCGACATGCCCTGGCTGGCCCGTCTTCGGGGTCAGCACCCAGATCACGCCGTTCTCGTTCAGGGGAGTCCGGACCTCGATCAGCGTGTCACCGAGATCACCGTCGTCTTCGCGCCACCACAGCAGCACCACGTCGATGACCTCGTCGGCGTCCTCGTCGAGGATGTCGCCGCCGATCTGTTCCTCGATCGCCGCACGAAGGTCGTCGTCGACGTCCTCGTCCCAGCCGATCTCCTGGACCACCATGTCCGGCTTGATCCCGAGCCTTTCGGCGACGCTGCTCTGATCAGCGTCTCCCGCGGCGACCACTGCTGTCACTCCTCCAACTACGACGGAGCGTGGTGTCGCGCCGGCCTCATCGACCGGGCGGGCACCACACTCGGGTACACGATGCCCGTTAGCGAACACTGGTGAAGCGTTCCGCGCAACCGTCCACACCGGATCTTGAACAACTCGTGTCGCGGCGTACGGACATTCAGCCCACTCTCACGGGGTCAATTCGGGCGCGCCTGGGCACCTCCGAACGGCCTGCTTTAGGGTGGGAGAGAAAACGCGCGCGCGAGTACAGGCGCGTGCGAGGCGTGTCGCAATCGGGTCCGCGAACGTTACCGATCAGTAGCGGTGACGCGAACGGAACCGGAGGACGACGATGGACGGCGAACACGCCCGCGTACGAGCACAACCAGCTACCACCTTTCGCAAGGAGACCCCTTGGCCCCGCAGAACGACGGCGCCTCCGGCAAGGAGACCCCGGCACGCGTCCGCGTCATCCGTGACGGATTGGCGGCGCACCTGCCCGACATCGACCCGGAGGAGACCGCCGAATGGCTGGACTCCTTCGACGAGGCGCTGGCCAGGGGTGGTCAGCAGCGCGCCCGGTACCTGATGCTGCGCATCCTCGAGCGGGCCAGGGAACGCCACGTCGGCGTCCCGGCGCTGACGTCGACGGACTACGTCAACACCATCCCCACCGAGAACGAACCTTGGTTCCCCGGTGACGAGGAGATCGAGCGCCGGTACCGCGCCTACATCCGGTGGAACGCCGCGATCATGGTGCACCGCGCGCAGCGTCCCGGCGTCGGCGTCGGCGGGCACATCTCGACCTACGGCTCGTCCGCGGCGCTGTACGAAGTGGGCTTCAACCACTTCTTCCGCGGCAAGGACCACTCGGGCGGCGGCGACCAGATCTTCATCCAGGGCCACGCCTCCCCCGGCATCTACGCCCGCGCGTTCCTCGAGGGCAGGCTGACCGAGAACCAGCTGGACGGCTTCCGCCAGGAGTTCTCGCACGCCGGCGAGGGCGGCGGCCTGCCGTCGTACCCGCACCCGCGGCTGATGCCGGAGTTCTGGGAGAACCCGACCGTGTCCATGGGCCTCGGCCCGATGAACGCGATCTACCAGGCGCGATTCAACCGCTACCTGCGTGACCGCGGCATCAAGGACACCAGCGACCAGCACGTCTGGGCGTTCCTCGGCGACGGCGAGATGGACGAGCCGGAATCGCGCGGCCTCATCCACGTGGCCGCGAGCGAGGGCCTCGACAACCTGACCTTCGTGATCAACTGCAACCTGCAGCGGCTCGACGGCCCGGTGCGCGGCAACGGCAAGATCATCCAGGAGCTGGAGTCGTACTTCCGCGGCGCCGGCTGGAACGTCATCAAGGTCATCTGGGGCCGCGAGTGGGACTCGCTGCTGCACGCCGACCGTGACGGCGCCCTGGTCAACCTGATGAACACCACGCCGGACGGCGACTTCCAGACCTACAAGGCCAACGACGGCGCCTTCGTCCGCGAGCACTTCTTCGGCCGCGACCCGCGGACCAAGGAACTGGTCAAGGACCTCACCGACGCCGACGTCTGGAACCTCAAGCGCGGCGGGCACGACTACCGCAAGGTCTACGCGGCCTACAAGTCGTCGCTGGAGCACCACGGCCAGCCGACGGTGATCCTGGCCCACACCATCAAGGGTTACGGCCTCGGGCCGTCCTTCGAGGGCCGCAACGCCACGCACCAGATGAAGAAGCTCACCCTCGACGACCTCAAGCTGTTCCGGGACGCCCAGCGCATCCCGATCAGCGACGAGGAGCTCGAGCGCGACCCGAAGCTGCCGCCGTACTACCACCCCGGCAAGGAATCGCCGGAGATCGAGTACATGATCGGCCGCCGCCGCGCGCTCGGCGGGTTCTTGCCGGAGCGCCGCCCGAAGGCCTCGAAGGCCCTCGTGCTGCCCGGCGACAAGGTCTACGAAGGCATCCGCAAGGGCTCGGGCAAGCAGGAGGTCGCCACCACGATGGCGTTCGTCCGGCTCGTCCGCGAGCTGGCGAAGGACTCCGAGATCGGTAAGCGGATCGTCCCGATCATCCCGGACGAGGCGCGCACCTTCGGTCTCGACTCGATGTTCCCGACGGCCAAGATCTACAACCCGCACGGCCAGACGTACACGTCGGTCGACGCGAGCCTGATGCTGGCCTACAAGGAGTCCGAAAAGGGCGTCATCCTGCACGAGGGCATCAACGAGGCGGGCTCGACCGCGTCGTTCACCGCCGTCGGCACCTCGTACGCCACGCACGGCGAGCCGATGATCCCGATCTACATCTTCTACTCGATGTTCGGGTTCCAGCGGACCGGTGACGGCCTCTACGCGGCGGCGGACCAGATGGCCCGCGGTTTCGTGCTCGGCGCCACCGCCGGCCGCACCACGCTGACCGGTGAGGGCCTCCAGCACGCCGACGGGCACTCGCTGCTGCTGGCGGCGACCAACCCGGCCGTCGTGGCCTACGACGCGGCGTGGTCGTTCGAGATCGCCCACATCGTGCGGGACGGTCTTCGCCGGATGTACGGCGAGACCGGGCCGGACGGCAACGGCGAGAACATCTTCTACTACATGACGATCTACAACGAGCCCTACCAGCAGCCCGCCGAGCCCGAGAACCTCGACGTCGACGGCCTGCTCAAGGGTCTCTACAAGTACGCGGACGCCCCGTCGGGCGACGGCCCGGAGGCGCAGATCCTGGTCTCCGGTGTCACCATGCCGGACGCGCTGCGGGCCCAGCAGATGCTGGCCGAGGAGTGGGGCGTACGCGCGGCCGTGTGGTCGGCGACGTCGTGGACCGAGCTGCGGCGCGAGGCCGTCGAGGTCGACCACGACAACCTGCTCCACCCGGGCGACTCCCCGCGTGTGCCGTACATCACGCAGAAGCTGTCCGGCGCGAACGGGCCGGTCGTCGCGGTCTCGGACTGGATGCGGGCCGTGCCGGACCTCATCCGCCCCTGGGTGCCGACCGACATGCTGACGCTGGGCACCGACGGGTTCGGGTTCTCCGACACCCGTCCCGCCGCCCGGCGGAAGTTCCTGGTCGACGCCCAGTCGATCGTGGTCGGCACGCTGAGCGCGCTGGCCAAGCGCGGCGAGATCGACCGGTCGAAGGCGGCGGAGGCGGCGCGCAAGTACCGTCTCGACGACGTCGCCGCCGCGGGTCCGCAGTTGTCGGACTCCGGCAGCGCCTAGCACTGCCATGAACGGTCCGTTCCTTGCGAAATCTGCAAGGAACGGACCGTTCATTGCGTCCGGGACCGGACGAGCTAGGGTGAGACATCGGATGTTTGCGGAAAGGGTGAGCGAGTGTGACCAAGCGTCGACTGCCGAAGCCGAGTGAGCTGAAGCAGATCCTGCGGCCGAAGCCGATCGTGCTCAACCCGACCGAACGGCGGCTGGCGGGCGCGCACACGATCGCCGACCTGCGGATGCTCGCCCGCAAGCGGACGCCGCGCGCGGCGTTCGACTACACCGACGGCGCCGCGGAGCTGGAAGACAGCCTCCGCCGCGCCCGGCAGGCCTTCCGCAGCGTGGAATTCCACCCGAACGTCCTGCGCGGTGTGTCCGATGTGGACACGGGCAAGGAGATCCTCGGCAAGCGTTCGGAGCTGCCGTTCGCGTTCGCGCCGACCGGGTTCACGCGGATGATGAACCACGAGGGCGAGTCCGCGGTGGCCCGCGTCGCGCAGCGCAACGGCATCCCGATGGGGCTGTCGACGATGGCGACGACGTCCATCGAAGACCTCGCCGCGGCCGCCCCGGAGGCCCGCAAGTGGTTCCAGCTCTACGTCTGGCGCGACCACAAGGCGGGTGAAGATCTGATGAATCGCGCCTGGGCCGCCGGCTTCGACACGCTCATGCTGACAGTGGACACCCCGGTCGCGGGCGCGCGGCTGCGCGACGTCCGCAACGGGCTGACCATCCCGCCCGCGCTCACCCTCAAGACCTTCGTCGACGGCGCGATGCATCCGGCGTGGTGGTTCAACCTGCTGACCACCGAGCCGCTGACCTTCGCGTCGCTGAGCCAGTTCGACGGCACGGTCGCCGAGCTGCTCAACCAGCTCTTCGACCCGACCCTGAACTTCGACGACCTCGACTGGGTCCGCCAGACCTGGCCGGGCAAGCTCGTGGTCAAGGGGATCCAGAACGTCGACGACGCGCGTGACGTGGTCAAGCACGGCGCCGACGCGGTCCTGCTGTCCAACCACGGCGGCCGCCAGCTCGACCGCGCGCCGACGCCGATCGAGCTGCTGCCCGCGGTGCTGGACGAGATCCAGGGCGACGCCGAGGTGTGGGTCGACACCGGCATCCTGTCCGGCGGTGACATCGTGGCCGCCATCGCGCGCGGCGCGGACGCGGTGCTCATCGGGCGCGCGTTCCTCTACGGCCTGATGGCCGGGGGCGAGCGCGGCGTTCAGCGGTGCGTGGACATCCTGCGCGCCGAGATGGTCCGGACGATGCAGCTGCTGGGTGTCCGCACCCTGGCCGACCTCAAGCCGTCACACGCCACCATGCGCTGACCCCCGCGCGTTTCGTCCTCTGAATGCGGTGGTTCGTATCGCCGACTACCGCGTTCAGAGGACGAAACGCGGTCAGGCGGAGGCCGTCGTGACTCCGGAAGGAGCGGTGCGGACCTGCTTCGCCGTCCGGTTCCAGCTCCACCAGCCGTGCACGACCAAGCCGGCGAACACGATGTACACCGCCGCCGAGAAGTACAGGCCCGACGAGAGCTGCAGCGGTACGCCGATCGCGTCGACGACCAGCCACACCAGCCAGAACTCGACGAGACCCGCGCCCTGCGCGGCGAAGGCCACCAGCGTGCCGACGAAGATCGCGGCGTCCGGCCAAGGCGCCCACGAGGCGTCCAGCGCGTCGAGGACCAGCGCCATCGCGGTGGTGCCGATCGCGAACGCGCCGGCCATCGCCAGACGCTCGCCGAGACGGCCCTTGCGGACGACGACGCCGTAGACCGGGTCGCTGCGGCGGGACCAGGCCCACCAGCCGTAGATCGAGATGGCGAGGATCGCGATCTGCCTGGTCGCGAGCCCGCCGAGATGCGCGGAGACGTAGACCGAGAACAACAGCACGGTGGCCCCGACCTGGACCGGCCACGTCCACAACGTGCGGCGTTGCGCCAGGAAGACCACGGCGAGCGCGAAGATCTGCCCCGCCAGCTCGGCGAAGGAGATCCATTGTCCGAGCACCGTGACACCGTTGTGCAGCAGGAAGTCCACGTCCGCACCCCTCTCCGTCTACCGCTCCAACATGCTCCGTTCCGGCCCCATTCCCCAGTGAGTGTGAGGTGCGGAACAGGCGGCCGGCTCGAGGGGCGCTGAGGAGACGCGAAAGGGCCCCTCACCGCGTGTTCCGCGGCGATGGGCCCCTTCGACTCCGCGCGGGCCCGGTGCCTTCCTCGATCACCGGGCCCGCGGGATGCTCAGGAATCTACGCGACCGATGCCCACGGGCGAAGTCGGCGGCTCCGAACGGACCTCCCGCTTGGCGTCACCCGCCTCCAGCTGCCCCTGCAGATTGGCCAGCCAGCCCTGCCAGCGGTCCTGCGCCGGCTTGATCAGGCCGCCGCCGAAGCCGACGACGATCACGCCGCCGATGGTGGCGAGCACGGTGATCAGGACCGGTCCGGTGATCGCGGTCGCGATGTTCACCTGGCCGAGCGCGGCGATGATGCCGAACGCCATGATCATCCAGTAGGCGATGGTGCCGAGCAGCCGTCCCGCGGGCCGGGTCGACAGGGCTCCGGTCACCAGGTCGCGGACGACCTTCGCCACGGCTGCCGCGACGATCACCAGCACCAGCGCCACCAGGATCCGCGGCAGGAACGCGATGATGTCGTTGAGCAGCGCGCTGACCGGATTGCTCTCACCGAATACGCCGAACGCGAGCTGCAGCGCGATCAGGAGAATGAAGTAGTACACGAGTTTGACGAGGATCCCGCCCGCGTCGACATTCGCCTGTTTGAGCGTTCCGGTGAGCCCGGTCTTCTCGATGAGCTTGCCGAAACCGATCTTCGACAGAACCAGTCCCAATGCCTTCGACACGGCTTTCGCGATCAACCAGCCGATCAGCAGGATGATCAGGAAACCGATCAATTTCGGCACGAAGGTGGCGACAAGGTTCCATGCTTGTCCCAGACCGTCTTTCAGCTGCTCGCCCACGGCGAACTCCCTCCTCTGCGCATCCGCGCCCAACACCGGTGCGGCTTGCGAGGGATCGTTGATCACGAGCACCGCACCGGCAACTCGGCGACCCACGATCGAGTGAGTGAGCTAGCGGGAAAAGATCGACAAGTCCCATACTTGTCCTACCGGTGGGGACCGGGGAGACGAGGCCGTCCGGCGCAGCGAAAAACGCGAGCGCCGGGCGGCCTCGAGTTTTATGCGAACACATTTCGCAATTTCTCGCTCTTGACCATCCACTTCGGACAGAAGAGCCGGGAGACCGCAGGACCACGCCCCCTTTGCCCACCGGACTAGGATCGGCTGACCATGGCTGATGCGACTTCCGGACGGCGTGTCCCCAAGCACCACGGGCTGTCCGCCAAGACCCTCCGGCGGCTCGAGCACGCCTCCGGCCGGCTCGCGAGCGCGAGCGTGGCGGTGATGGAAGAGCGGCTGAGCTGGTTCGCCCGCCTCCCCGCCGACCAGCGCGCGAGCGTCCTGCTGATCACCCAGGCGGGTGCCGCCGGTTTCGTCGACTGGCTCCGCGACGCCAAGGAGGCGCTCTCCCTCACCACCGAGGCCTTCCGCGAAGCGCCCGCCGAACTGTCCCGCTGGGTGAGCCTGCGGCAGGCGGTCGGCATGGTACGGCTGGCGATCGAGGTGTTCGAGGAGCAACTGCCGGAATTCGCCGCGAACGAGGCCGAACGCGCCGCGCTGATCGAAGGGATCCTGCGCTACGGCAGGGAGATCGCGTTCGCCGCCGCCAACTCCTACGCGGCCGCCGCCGAGGCGCGCGGCGCGTGGGACGCGCGGCTGGAGGCGCTGGTCGTCGACGGCATCGTCCGCGGCGACGCCGAGGAGGCGGTGCTCTCCCGGGCCGCCGCGCTCGGCTGGGATCCTGCCGCGCCCGCCACCGCGGTGGTCGGCACCCCGACGTCGGACGACCCGCCCGCCGTCGTGTTCGAGGTCCGCAGCCGCGCCGCCAGGGTCGGGCGCCCCGTGCTGCTTTCGGTGCAGGGATCCCGGCTGGTCGTGGTGGTCGCCGGTCCCACCGACGGCAGCGTCAAGGACCGCGAGATCCTCGCCAAGCTGTCGGTCGCCTTCGCCGACGGACCGGTCGTCGCCGGCCCGACGGTGCCCACCCTCGCCGAAGCGCACCACAGCGCGACCGAAGCGCTCTCCGGCCTGCGCGCCGTCGTCGGCTGGCCCGGCGCGCCCCGGCCCGCGAGATCGATCGACCTGTTGCCCGAACGCGCGTTGTCCGGCGACCCCGAGGCCGAACGGCTGCTCGTGGAGCAGATCGCGCGACCGCTCGAAGAAGCGGGCCCGGCCTTGCTGCGGACGGTGGAGACCTACCTCGACAGTGGCGGTGTCCTGGAGACCTGTGCGCGGACGCTGTTCGTGCATCCGAACACCGTCCGGTACCGGCTGCGGAAGGCGGCGGAACTGACCGGCCGCCACGCCGCCGAATCGCGGGACGCCTGGGTGCTGAAGGTGGCGCTGACGGTCGGGCGGCTGGCCCGTGCCCGCGGCCTCTGGTGACCGTGTCCGGTTGGTCGTGAGTGGCGATTCGGGTTAGAACCCGAATCGCCACTCACGACCACGGTGACCCGAACCGGTTGGTAACTCTGCGCAGTGACGGACTTCATAGGGAAAGCTGGTTGAACCCGACAAGGCTTTTGGGTTAAGCGCGGAGATCAGGAAGACGCTTTTGGAGGGTTCCGACAATTACGTCGGCCGGACTTGGTGAGCGTCGGCATCACGACCATGGTGGCCGAGAGTGTTCTCTAATGGGGTGACAGTTGCAGTCCTCGCCCCCGGTCAGGGTTCCCAAGCCCCAGGCATGCTCACCCCTTGGCTCGAGCTCGACGGCGCCCGCGCGCGCGTCGAAGCCTGGTCCGAGCGGGCCGGTCTCGACCTCGTCCGCCTCGGCACCGAAGCGGACGCCGAAGAGATCCAGGACACCGCGATCACGCAGCCGCTGATCGTGGCGCTGTCACTGCTGGCCTTCGAGCACCTTCAGCGCGAGGCCCCGGTCGCCGCGGACGCGCCGGTCGCCGGTCACTCCGTCGGCGAACTGGCGGCCGCCGCCATCGCCGGCGTGCTGAGCTCCGAAGACGCCGTCGCGCTGGCCGCCGTCCGCGGCGCCGAGATGGCGAAGGCGTGCGCGCTGGAGCCCACGAGCATGGCCGCGGTCATGCTCGGCGACCCGGAGCAGGTCGTCGCGTGGCTCGAGGGCCATGGCCTCGCCGCGGCGAACCGCAACGGCGCCGGCCAGATCGTCGCCTCCGGCGCCGCCGACGCGATCGAGAAGATCGTGGCCGAGCCGCTGGAGGGCACCAAGGTCCGCGCGCTCAAGGTCGCGGGCGCGTTCCACACCTCCTACATGGCACCCGCGCGTGAAGCGCTGGCCGCCCACGCTGCGAAGATCACCCCGGCGGACCCGACGCGTCCGCTGCTGTCGAACGCCGACGGCCAGGTCGTCACCAGCGGGGCCGAGTACCTCGACCGGCTGGTCAAGCAGGTCACGAGCCCGGTTCGCTGGGATCTGACCATGGACGGTCTGGTCACCGCGGGTGTCACCTCGACGCTCGAACTTCCGCCGGCGGGCACGCTGACCGGGCTGGTCAAGCGGCAGCTCAAGGGAACCGTGACCACCACGATCGCTCTGAAGACGCCTGCCGAGCTGGCGAAGCTTCAGGGGCAGGAGGACGCTTCGTGACCGACCGATCCACTTTGCGGCAGGCGCCGGGCGCCGCCGGGACCCGCATCCTCGGTGTCGGGAGCTTCCAGCCCGAGAAGATCGTGACCAACGACGATCTCTCGAAGATCATGGACACCAACGACCAGTGGATCCGCGAGCGGGTCGGCATCGTCGAGCGCCGGTTCGCCGAGAAGGACGAGTCGCTGGTCGACATGGCGGTCAAGGCGGGCACCGCCGCGCTGGCCGACGCCGGTGTGGACCCGTCCGAAGTGGACACGGTCATCCTGCCCAACTGCACGATGCCCACCCAGATCCCGAACGCCGCCGCGCAGGTGGCCGACCGGATCGGCATCACGCATCCGGCCGCGTTCGACCTCAACGCCGCCTGCGCCGGATTCTGTTACGGCATCGGCGTCGCTTCGGACCTCATCCGGGCGGGCAGCGCGAAGAAGGCGCTCGTCATCGGTGCCGAGAAGCTCACCGACCACGTCGACCCGGTCGACCGCGCGAACGCGATCATCTTCGCCGACGGCGCCGGCGCGGCGGTGATCGGCGCGGCCGACACCCCGCAGATCGGCCCGGTCGCCTGGGGTAGCGCGGGCGAGCACGTCGACCTGATCTACATGCGCGACGACAAGTGGATCTACCAGGAGGGCCAGTCGGTCTTCCGCTGGGCGACCACCCAGATCGCGCCGATCGCCTTGCAGGCGCTGGAACTGGCCGGGCTCGAACCGTCCGATGTGGACGTCCTGATCCCGCACCAGGCCAACCTGCGCATCGTCGAGGCCATCGCCAAGAAGCTGCGCGCCAAGGGCGCCCGCGAGGACATGGTCGTCGCCGACGACATCAAGTACTCGGGCAACACCTCGTCCGCGTCGATTCCGCTCGCGCTGGACCACATGCGCAAGGCCGGCACCGTGAAACAGGGCGACGTCGTGCTCGCCGTGGGCTTCGGGGCCGGACTCTCCTACGCGGGCCAGGCCTTCGTCTGCCCGTGATGAATACTTCCCCCGCGGGCACCGTGTCCGCGGGGCAGCCGAAAGCATCACCGAGAAGGGAACAACCAGTGGCAGACAACGCAGAGATCCTCGCCGGCCTCGCCGAGATCGTCGAAGAGGTCGCCGGTGTGGCGCAGGACGACGTGACCGCCGAGAAGTCCTTCGTGGACGACCTCGACATCGACTCGCTGTCCATGGTGGAGATCGCTGTCCAGGCCGAGGACAAGTTCGGCGTCAAGATCCCGGACGACGAGCTGGCGAACCTGAAGACCGTTGGCGACGCGGTGAACTACGTGTCGGCCAACTCCAAGTAAGTCCGACTTCTTGATTGGCGCCGACCTTGGGGAGACTCCAATGAGCAACAACGACGTCGTGATCACCGGGATGGGCGCGACCACGCCGCTCGGCGGGGACGTCGCGTCCACGTGGGACGGCCTGCTCGCCGGGGCGAGCGGGATCCGCCGCATCGAAGCCGACTGGGTCGACGAACTCGAACTGCCGGTGAAGATCGGCGCCATGCTCGCCGTCGACCCGTCCGAAGTCCTGCCGCGGGTTCAGGCCCGGCGGCTGGACCGCTGTGAGCAGGTGGCGCTCATCGCCGCCCGCCAGGCTTGGGCGGACGCGGGTTTCGAGCAGCCGACCGACGAGCATCAGGATGTGGAACCCGAGCGCCTCGGGGTGACCATCGGTACCGGTGTCGGCGGTCCGGTCACCCTGATCTCCCAGAACGACCTTCTGCACAAGCAGGGACTCCGCAAGGTCTCCCCGCTGACCGTGCCGATGCTGATGCCGAACGGCCCCGCCGCTCACGTCGGGATCGACCTGAAGGCACGTGCCGGTGTGCACTCGCCCGCTTCGGCCTGCGCGTCGGGCGCGGAAGGCATCGCCGCCGGCTACGAGATGATCCGTTCGGGTCGTGCCGACGTCGTGATCGCCGGTGGTGCCGAATCGTGCATCCACCCGATCACCCTCGCCGGTTTCGCCCAGGCGCGGACGGTGTCCACCCGCAACGACGACCCGGCGAAGGCGTCCAGGCCGTTCGACGTGAACCGTGATGGTTTCGTCCTCGGCGAGGGCTCCGGTGTCGTGATCCTGGAGCGGGCGGACCGGGCCAAGGCCCGTAACGCGCGGATCTACGCGCAGCTGAGCGGGTACGGGATCACCTCGGACGCCTACCACATCACGGGCAACCACCCGGAGGGCGTCGGCCAGATCGCCGCCATGCGGCAGGCGATGACGATGGCCGGGGTCTCCCCGACCGACGTCGGCCACGTCAACGCGCACGCGACCTCGACGGTCGTCGGCGACGTCGGCGAGGCCGCGGCGATCCGCAACGCCATCGGCGAGCACGTCGTGGTGACCGCTCCCAAGGGCGCGCTCGGCCACCTGGTCGGCGGCGCGGGCGCGGTCGAGGGCATCGCCACGATCCTGGCGATCTACCACGGGCTCATCCCGGCGACGCTGAACCTGGAGAACCTGGACCCGAAGGTGCAGCTCGACGTCGTCTCCGGTGAGGCTCGCAAGGTGGAGCTGAGCGCGGCGATCAGCAACTCGTTCGGCTTCGGCGGGCACAACACGGCGCTGTTGTTCACCCCGGCGGCCTGATTTCAGTACGTGAAGGCCCCCTTCACTGCGTCTAGCGCGGTGAAGGGGGCCTTCACGTATTTCGGGGCGCTGCGGTGCCGGATGTCATGAAAGGGCCGTTCAGGACGAAAGATGTCCTGAACGGCCCTTTCATGACACTTGCGGGAGCGGCGGTCAGGCGTCCTGGCGCTTGACCAGATACCGCCCGGCCCACCAGGCGATCTCCACCAGCACGATCCCCACCCCGGCGCAGGCGAAGGCCGACAGCGTGTACGCGCTCACGCTCGGGTCCAGCGCGAAGAACTTCTGCGTGAACGGGATCAGGAACAGCGCGAGGGTCAGCACGACCATCCCGCCGATCAGCAGGATCTTCCACCAGCGGTACGGCCGCGCGACGATCCCGAGCACCCACAGCGCGATCGTGATCAGCGTGATCAGCGCGGTCGTCCCCGCCTGGATCTTGTCCAGTTCGGACTGACCGGATCCCTTGTACACCAGCAGATAGCTCACGAACGTCGCGGTGGCGATGACCAGCCCGGCCGGCACGGCCATCCGCATCACCCGGCCGACGAAACCGGTGCGGGCGCGTTCGTTGTTCGGCGCCAGCGAGAGCACGAAGGCGGGCAGGCCGATCGTGAACCACGCCGTGATCGTGATGTGCCTCGGCAGGAACGGGAACGGCACCTGCGCGATGCCGACCATCAGCGCCAGCAGTACCGAGTAGACCGTCTTGGTGAGGAACAGGTTCGAGACGCGCTCGATGTTGCCGATCACCCGCCGCCCCTCGGCGACGACATGCGGCAGGGTGGCGAACTTGTCGTCCAGCAGCACGATCTGCGCGACCGCGCGGGTGGCCGGGCTGCCGGCGCCCATCGCGACGCCGATGTCCGCGTCCTTCAGCGCGAGGACGTCGTTCACGCCGTCACCGGTCATCGCGACGGTGTGCCCCTTCGACTGCAGCGCACCGACCATCGCGCGTTTCTGCAGCGGCGTCACACGGCCGAAGACGGCGCGATCCTCCACGGTGTCGGCCAGCTTTTCGGCGTCATCCGGCAGCTTTCGCGCGTCGACGGGCTTGTCCGCGCCCGGCAGGTCCAGGGTGCCCGCGACGGCGCCCACCGAGATCGCGTTGTCGCCGGAGATGACCTTGACCGCGACGTTCTGGTGCGCGAAGAAGTCCAAAGTGTCCTTCGCGTCGGGGCGGACCTTCTGTTCCAGCACCACGAGCGCGACCGGTTCGATGTCACCGGGGCCCTCGGCCGCGTCGACGGCCCGTTCGGCACGGCCCAGCAACAGGACACGCAGGCCGCGCGAGCCGATCTTCTCGGCTTCCGCCCGGTGTTCCCCCTCGGGCAGCAGGACGTCGGCCGCGCCGAGCACCCAGTCGCCGTCGCCGCCGAACGACGCACCGCTCCACTTACGCGCCGAGGAGAACGGCATCGTCGTGGAAACGCGCCAGCCCGGATCGGTCCGGTACGCCTCGGCGATCGCCTGCAGGCTCGCGTTCGGACGAGGATCCGCGGCCGCGAGCGCGGCCAGCGCGTCGTCCACCGGGTGGCCCGGGGTGATCTCGCGGACGTCGGAAAGCCGCATCGCGTTCTCGGTGAGCGTGCCGGTCTTGTCCGCGCACACCACGTCGACCCGGGCGAGGCCCTCGATGGCCGGGAGTTCCTGCACCAGGCACTGGCGCTTGCCCAGCCGGATGACGCCGACCGCCAGCGCGACACTGGTCATCAGCACCAGGCCCTCGGGCACCATCGGCACGAGCGCCGCGACCATGCCGCGCAACGCGTCCGGCCACGCCTGGTCGCCCGCGAGCTGGTTGTAGATGGTCAGCGCGCCCGCCGGGATCAGCAGGTACGTGATGAACTTGAGGATCTTGTCGATGCCTTGGCGCAGCTCCGACTTCACCAGGGTGAACTTGCTGGCCTCCGCGGCCAGTTTCGCCGCGTAGGACTCGTCGCCGATGATGTCCGCGCGGTAGGTGCCGCTGCCCGCGACGACGAAGCTGCCGGAGAGCACCTTGTCACCGGGCTGCTTGACCACCGGATCGGATTCACCGGTCAGCAGCGACTCGTCGACCTCCAGCGCGTCGGCCGTCAGCGCCGGGCCGTCGACGACGATCTTGTCGCCGGGCCCCAGTTCGACGAGGTCCCCGAGTACGACGTCTTCCGGGGCGATCTCGGCGCTCTGGCCGTCACGGCGGACGGTCGGCTTCGCCTGTCCGACGATCGCGAGCCGTTCCAGGGTCCGTTTCGCCCGGAGCTCCTGGATGATGCCGACCGCGCTGTTGACGATGATCAGTCCGCCGAACAGCCCGTCGATGAAATACCCCGTCGACAGGATGAGCACGAAGAGCACACCGTAGATCGCGTTGATCCGGGTGAAGACGTTCGCACGGATGATCTCGCCGGTGGTCCGGCTGGTCTTCGTCGAGACCGTGTTGGTCTGGCCCGCGGCCACCCGCTGGGCGACCTCTTCGCTGGTGAGCCCCCTCGAGGCGTCGGTCAGCAGGGCCGGCTGATCTATTGCCATGCCCGCGACTCTATTCCGCCCGGCCCACTCCCGCGTCAGCCTCGGGGACCATGTCGTCCCTTACTTCAGCATCTTTCGTGTTCGGGGTTGGTACCGCCGTCGGTCGTGTCGACGCGCCACGACCCGCTCTCCAGCCGCAGCGGCAGGACCAGCCGCCACCGGATGCATCCCTCGGGCAGGTACACCGGCGCGTCTTCGACGTCCTGCGTACTGGTGAAGGCGACGAGCACCCGCAGCGTGGTCGGCGCGCCCGGCTCGATGCGATAGACGAGGATGCTGCCATCCTTAGTGGACTGGAAGTCCTTCTTCCACTCCGCCGGGGTCTTGCTCTTGGCCCGGTCACGGCTGACCACCGAAGTCCACTTCGGATAGTCACGCTCGTTGATGGAATCGAAATACCCCTGCAGTACCTGGCGGACGCTCTGGTACTGCGGATGCGCGAAGACGTCGGGGGTCACTTCGACGACGGGCGAACCCGGCTGTTGCTCCGGGGCGACCGACGTCGGCGACTCGCTGACGACCGGCTGGGTGGGCTCGGCCTCCGGGCGTTTGTAGAGATCGCGTGCCAGCAGCCCGACGCCGACGGTCAAGGAGATCACGACCACGAGGACGGGGATCAGCCACCGCTGGCGAGAGAGGGGGCGAGGCTGGGCGGTCACCCTGAAAGGTTAGCCGCCCGCCTCTTCCGTCTTCACCGGCGTCTACCCGACTTGATGCAGCCAGGTGACCGGCGCACCGTCACCGGCGTGCCGGTACGGTTCGAGCGCTTCGTCCCAATTGGCGGCGAGGAGCTCGTCCAGTTTGTGCGCCAGCGATTCGCCGGAGCGGACCTTGCTCACCAAGGCGCGCAACTGGTCCTCGCCCACGACGATGTCGCCGTTGGCACTGGTCCTGCCGTGCCACAGGCCGAGGCCCGGAGCGAAACAGAACCTCTCCCCGTCGACCCCCGCACTGGGCTCTTCGGTGACTTCGAACCGGATCATCGGCCACGCCTTGAGCGCGGACGCCAGCTTGCCGCCGGTGCCCGAAGGCGCACGCCAACCACATTCGGCGCGGAGCTGTCCTGGACTGGCGGGCTGCGCCGTCCACTTCAACTCGACTCGGGCACCCAGGGTGCCCGAAATGGCCCACTCGACGTGCGGACACACCGCAGACGGCGACGAGTGGACGTACACCACGCCACGGGTGTTGCCACGGGTGCTCACTGCTGACCTCCGCTACTCGACGAGGGGCGTCTTCCCCTACGACCTCGCGAGCTGCGCTGGTCAGGTGGCTCGTGCCGCCTCCCGGTACGCGTGAGCACATTGTGCACCCCAACTGTGCTGTTTGGCCACATGAACACCACAAGTCGCACCTGATTGGGACGCGAGACTCCTGCGAAGGCCCCCTTCTTTCGGCTGAGCCGAAGAAAAGATCCCTTCACGCGGGTTAACCCGGGGACGGCAATTGTGCCCCCATGCCGTGAAGGCCTCCTTCCCTACTTTGAAGGTAGGGAAGGAGGCCTTCACGGACTTGGCTCAGCCCTGGGCGCCGAGGGACTTCGCCGCGGCGAAGGTGTCCACGAGACCCGTGCCCTTGTCGAAGCTCGACGTGTACGGCCCGGCCGCGACGTACGGCGAACCATCGGCGAACTTGTACGCGGTGCCCTTGATCGCGGCCTCGATTTCACCGGGGCTCGCGTTCGGCGCGACCTGGAACAGCTGCGCGACGATCCCGGTGATCTGCGGCGCCGCCATCGAGGTCCCGCTGATCACGTTGTAGGTGGCGAGATCCAGGAGCCCCGGGCCGTTCTTGGGCTGCAGGCCCTGCGTGCAGATCGGCTGCGTCGGGCGGCACGACGAGAGGATGTTCTCCCCCGGCGCGGAAACATCGGGCCAGCTCGCCTGGCTGCTCTTGAGACCACGCGAGGAGAAGTCGGAGACCGTGCCGTCACGGGTTTCGGTCCCCTGGTCGTTGAACGACGCCACCGAAAGCACACCCGGCGTCTGGTCCTGCCCCGGCGGGTTGGAGAGGTTCGCCGAACCGTCACCGCCGTCGTTCCCGTTCGCCCACACCGTGACGACGCCTTCCGCGGCGAGCGCGCGCTGCAGCTTCACCGTCGCCGAGTTCGGGTCGAAGGCGCCGCCGCCGCTGGGACCGTAGGAGTTGTTGGTCACCTTGATCGGCGGGCACACCGACGCCGCGACGCCCGCACCGCACGGAGCCTTGTGGTTCTCCAGCACCCAGTTCAGCGCGGCGTCCGTGCCCAGGACGAGCAGCGCGGCCCCCGTCGAGACCGAGACGATCTTCGAGCCCGGTGCCGAGCCGCCGACCTTGGTGCCGTCGGTCAGCGTCAGCCGGTTGCCCGCGGCGATGCCGGTGACGTGCGTGCCGTGGCCGCCCAGGGAAAGGGTGTCGGTGTCGACGGAGGTCGGGACGTCGACGATGCAGTTCGTCGCCGTGCCGTCGAGGCAGAGACTCTTGAGGCTGCGCACCACCCGCGTCTTGCCGTCGGCGCCCTTGAACGCCGGATGCGTCGGGTCGACCCCGGTGTCGATGATCGCGACGGAGACGCCCTTGCCGTCCACGGGAGCACCGCCGGCGTCCTTGAGCTGTGTCTGCGTCTGCAGGCTCCGCGTCGCCGTGGTCCCGGCGCTGCCGTGCGCCTTGAGCTTCTCGTTTCCTTCGACGTAGGTGACCCCGGCGGCCTTGCGCACCGCGCGCACCTGGTCGGCGGTGCCCCGGACGGCGACGACGCCGATCTTCGAAAACGAGGTGATCTTCGCGAGCCCGGCCGAGCGGGCGGCGCGTTCGGCGGTGGCGACGTCGTCGGCGTGCACGAGCGCGGTCACCCCCGCGGTACCGGTGACGGCCGAGAGCAGGCGGGCTAGTCCGGGGGCGACGGGTGCCGACGGTCCGGCGGCCTGCGCGGGGACCATCCCCGCGGCAGGGACGGCGAGCAGGGCGACGACGAGCGCGGCGCGTCGACGCCAGGGTCGGGATACGGCCATTGCGTTTCTCCTGGTGACAGGGGGCAAGGAACTGTCACCTACCAACGAGTACCACCCGGACGGGTGACGGTGCTCACGTGCATTACAACTTTTCGGAGCAACATCACGGCGCCTACCTGGGACGTGTCTCCGCGTTAGTCCGGATGGAGGCGCTAGTTTGTGCACCGAGACCGACGAGATGGGGAGGGGTTCGGTGCGACTCGTTCGCCTCGCTCAACAGCCGTCCCGGGTGGCCGAGGACGTCCGCGCCGCGCTGGCTTCACTCGGCCGGGGCAGCAACGTCGTCGGCGGGGTCGCCCTGATCGGCGCCAGCCCGGTCGAGGGACGGCCCGTCGAAGCCGTCGTGGTCATGCCGAAGGGTGTCCTCATCGTCATCGGTGTCGACCTGCCGGACCCGGCACTGAAACTCGAAGCCCCGCTCGGCGGACCGTGGAAGGCCGACGGCTGGCCGCTGGTCCACGGCGACACCTCGATCAACCCGGCCACGGACGCGCTCTCGCTGTCCGCCGCGTGCACGCACAAGATCGCGGACGTCGCCCCCGCCGCCGGGCCGATCGGCACGATCATCGCCGTCGGCCCCTACGTGGAGACGGTCGACCAGCCTGCCGCGGATCTCGCCGGTTCGGTCCGCGTCCTCTATCCGACGGCGACGACGATGCTCGCCGCGACGGTCTCGCTGGCCACCGCGCCCCGCCCCCGCTCGGTGCAGCAGGCGCGGGACCTGATCGCCGCGCTCGCCCCGGACGCGCCACCGATGCCCGAGGAGATGCTGCTCGGGGAGGGGTTCAGCGCCTACTCCGACGACGAGCCCACGGTGATCCGCGAGAACCCGCTCGTCGCGATCGCGCCGACGGTTCCGGTCCAGCATCCGGGGAAGGGGAAGAGACCGGCGAAACCGGCGGTGCCGCCCGTTCCTCCCGCCAAACCCGTACCGCCGGTCAAGGCCGCTCCTCCCATTCAGCAGGCCACGCCCGCGAAGCCCGTTCCCCCGGTTCGGCAGACCCCGCCGCCGGCGGCGGCCGCCGCTCCCGCACCCGCCGAGTCCGCACCGAAGTCGCCGCGGCAGTCCAAGACCGTGAAATGGCTCCCGGTCGCCGCGATCGGTCTGCTCATCGTGTTGCTGGTGGCGGCCATCAGCGTGGCTTCCGGTGGCGACGACACCGCGTCCACCCAGACTCCCCCGCCGACCCCGGCGACCAGTCCCCCGCCGCCGAGCAGCAGCGCGGTGGAGAACATCCAGTTCACCTCTCGGGCGTCGGCCGCGGACCAGAAATGCGCGTCCCACGCGTACGGCGACGTCCAGTCGAGTCTTCAGCAGACGAGTTGCTCCACGGTGAAAAGGGCCAGCTTCGCCAGTTCCATCGACGGCCGGGCCGCGGCGGTGACGATCGCCGTCGTGGAATTCCCGAACACGGAGCAGGCGAACGCGTTCAAGGCCATCGCCGACAACCCGGGTGGCGGCGGCATCCTCGATCTCGCCACCGAGACCAACCAGTGGCAGGGCGAAGTGCCGGTGTTCGAAGGCGCCGCCTACCAGAGCAGCCTGGACGGGAAATCGGTCCGGTTGATCCAGGTGGTGTGGCTGCCGGGACCGTCCACTCCGGACGATCCCGGCCTCGTGCGCGGTGCGAAGGCCGCGCTCGAACTGCCTGTCAACGGCTAGAGGCCGTACGCCTCCAGCAGGCGCAACCACACTTCACTGATCGTGGGGAACGACGGGACCGCGTGCCACAGCCTCGGCAGCGGGACCTCCCCGACGATCGCGATCGTCGCCGAATGCAGGAGTTCGGCGACGTCCTGCCCGACGAAGGTCGCGCCGACCAGGACGTCGCGTTCGGTGTCGACGACGAGGCGCGCCTTGCCCGCGTAACCGTCCGCGTGCAGTGACGAACCCGCCACCGCGATGTCGATGTCGACGACGCGATGCGGTTTGCCCTCCTCGGGCCCGGCGAGCCCGACCGAAGCGACCTCCGGGTCGGTGAAGACGACCTGCGGGATGGCGTGGTGATCGGCCGTGGCGCTGTGCGCGCTCCACGCGGCGGAGTCGACCGGTTTGCCCGCCGCCTGCGCGGCCACCGAGTCGCCCGCGGCCCTGGCCGCGTACTTGCCCTGATGGGTCAGCGGCGCCCGGCCGGTGACGTCCCCGACGGCGAACAGCCAGTCACCGTCCACAGCGGACACACGGCCGTTGTCGTCGGTCGTGAGCGGCGCGCCCGCTTCGAGCCCGAGCGTCTCCACGCCGAGCCCGTCGGTCGCCGGGCGGCGGCCGGTGGCGACGAGCAGCTCGTCGACGATCAACCGGTCGCCGCCCTTCAACGCCAGTTCCTTACCACCGTCCACAGCGGACACGGAGTCGAGACCGGAGCCGGTGTGCACGGTGACGCCGGCTTCGCGGAGCCCCGCGATCACGGCGTCGCCCGCGAATTCCGGCAGCCGCGGCAACGGACGCGCCCCCGAGATGATCAAGTGGACTTCGGCGCCGAGCGTGGCGAAGGCCTGCGCCATTTCGACTCCGACGACACCGCCGCCCAGTACGCCGAGGCGGCGCGGGACCGCTTCGGCCGAGGTCGCCTCACGCGAACCCCACGGCGAAATCGTGTCCAGCCCGGGGATCGACGGTGTCCGCGGGACACTGCCCGTGGCGACGATCACGGCGTGCCGCGCGGTCAGCTCGTCACCTCCGTCGACCGTGACCTTCCGCTCACCGGTGATCCGGCCGTGCCCGCGGATCGGGACGATCCCGACGCCTTCGGCCCACTTGACCTGTCCGGTGTCGTCTCCCTTGCCGGTGAACCAGTCCCGCCGCGCGAACACCGCCGCCGGGTCGACCGCGTCGCCAACTGGGACACCGGGGACCCGTTTGGCGGCGGCGAGGAGGTTCCCCGGCCGCAGCAGCGCCTTGCTCGGAATGCAGGCCCAGTAAGAACATTCGCCGCCGAAGCGTTCGTGTTCGACGAGCGCGACCTGAAGGCCGCCTCGTGCCGCCCGTTCGGCGGCGACCTCGCCGACCGGGCCGCCTCCGATCACGATCACGTCAAAAGTCTGTGCTGACATGCATTCAGCGCACACCACCGCGCAGCTTCGCGCAACCTGCCGCTATCCTCGTGTCGCTGCGTGAGTCATCAGCCGCGGGTTCAGGTTTCACCGTGCCGGTTACGCAGTAGAACGATCGAGCGCGGGAGGTTTTTCATGGCCAGGAACACTGCTGTGCATTTGCTGGATGATCTGACCGGCGAGGCGGCCGAGGAAACGGTCGCTTTCGGTTTGGACGGAATCGCTTACGACATCGACCTTTCGGCCGACAACGCCACCGCACTCCGGGAAATCCTGCGTGCCTATGTGGAGAACGGCCGCCGGATCGGCGGACGCAAACTGCGGCCGCGGGTCGTGCAGCGCCCCAAGGGCGCGCGGGTGTCGAAGTCGACCCCGAAGACCGCGGCCACCGCGGCGAAGGCCGAGGCGAAGACGGCCGCGAAGCCGGGCCGCAAGCCCGCCGCCAAGGGTGTCGCCGGCCGCAAGCCCACCGCCGCCAAGAAGGCCGCCGCCCCCAAGGCGGAGGCGAAGACTCCCGCCAAGACCACGGCGAAAGCCACCGCGGCCAAGGCGAAGACGACTCGCGGCGCGGCGGCGAAGACCACGGCGGCCAAGGCTCCGGCCGGCCGCGCGAAGGCAGCCGCCGCGGCGAAGACTCCGGCCAAGACGGCAGCGAAGACAACCGCCAAGACGACGGCCACGAAGGCCGCTCCGAAGGCCGCCGCCGCGAAGACGGCCGCCGCCAAGGCGGCACCGAAGGCCGCGGCCAAGGCTCCGGCGAAGAAGGCCGCCGAGCCGAAGAAGACCACGCGCGCCGCCCGCAAGGTGCCCGCCGTCACTTTCTCGGCCACCGAAAAGTAGTTCATCGAAAAGGCCCTTTCGCGATATTCGCGAAAGGGCCTTTTCGTTTTCAGTTCATTTACGCTGAGCGCCTTCGGCATGCCATTCCGGGTAGTGGTACCGCGTGTGCTGGAGCGAGCGGTGCCACTCCAGCTCCTCGTCCGAGGGCTTCCGGGTGGCGAGTTCACCCAGTTGCGCGGCCGCCGCCACGCGGACGGCGGCCGTGACGTCGGCAACACCTTTACGCAGGCCATGTTCGGCGAGCGACGCGACCCGGCTCCGGTGGGAGTCGAGCGGACGGGGATCCGCGGGTGCCGAAGTGAGGTACCGGCCGACCCGTTCGGCGGCGGTCGAAACGAGCAGGGTGGAGTGCGCGAGCAAGCCCGTTCTCGTCCGGAAGACGGCGAAACCGCACAGCTTCGCGTCACCGACGAACAGACCTCGATCACCGAGCCGCGACGGCAGCCCGAGTTCGGCCACCGTCGCGGTCATCAGTTCCCCGAGTGCTTCGAGCGGTCTGTGCGACGGCCCCGGCAGGACCAACGTGACGTTGAGGTTGCCGGGATCGTGGAACACGGTGCCGCCACCGCTGGCCCGGCGCAGCACCGGGACGCCGTCGCTCGCGCAGACGTCGGCCTTGACCTCGCGTTCGATCTTCTGCCCCCGCCCCACGACCACACAGTCGGTGTTGCGCCAGATCCACAGGACCGGCGCCTCCGGTGCGGCGCGCAGGAGGGCTTCGTCGAACGCGAGGTTGTCGGCCGGGTCGTCGAACGAGGCGACGACTTCCGAAGGACCGATCACAGTGCTTTGAGTTCCTCCACGATCTCGCCCACCGACGATTTGGCGTCGCCGAAGAGCATGCTGGTCTTCGCATCGTAGAAGAGCTCGTTGTCGATGCCGGCGAAGCCCGAGCTCATCCCGCGTTTGAGCACGATCACCGACCGGCTGTGGTTCACCTTGAGGATCGGCATCCCGTAGATGGGCGAGCCCGGATCGGTCTCCGCGGCCGGGTTCGTGACGTCGTTCGCGCCGATCACCAGCGCGACGTCGGTCTGGGCGAACTCGGAGTTGATCTCGTCCATTTCCTTGAGCTGCTCGTACGGGACGTCGGCCTCGGCGAGGAGCACGTTCATATGCCCCGGCATCCGGCCCGCCACCGGATGGATGGCGTACGCGACCGTGATCCCCTTGGCCTCCAGCAACTTCGCCATCTCGCGGACGACGTGCTGAGCCTGCGCGACGGCCATGCCGTATCCGGGCACGACCACGACCTTGTTGGCGTACGCCATCTGGATCGCGGTGTCGGACGCGCTGGTGCTGCGGACCGGCCGGACCTCGCCGGAGCCACCGCTCGCGACCGCCGTGCCGCCGCCGAACCCGCCGGCGACGATGGCCGGGATCGACCGGTTCATCGCCTTCGCCATCAGGTTCGTCAGGATGGAACCCGAGGCGCCGACGATCATGCCCGCCACGATCAGCGCGGTGTTGTCGAGCGCGAGCCCCATGGCCGCCGCCGACAAACCGGTGAGCGCGTTGAGCAACGAGATGACGACCGGCATGTCCGCGCCGCCGATCGGCAGCACGACCACCACACCGAGGACGCCCGCCGCGACCAGCAGGCCGATCATCAGCAGTTCGGCGTCGCCGCCGCTCGCGATGACGACCGCGAGCACGATCGCGGCGATCAGCACCAGCGCGTTCACCGGCTGCTGCAGTTTGCCCAGGGTGATCGGGCGGCCGGAGATGAGCTCCTGCAGTTTCCCGAACGCGATGTTCGAACCCCAGAAGGACACCGACCCGACGATCGCGGCGAACAACGACGCGATCGCGACGTACGCCGGCTCGTGCGTGTAGCCCTCGGTGGTGCGGAACTCGACCCACGCGATGAGCGCGACCGCCCCGCCGCCGACGCCGTTGAACAGCGCCACCATCTGCGGCATCGCGGTCATCTTCACCTTGCGCGCGGACGGGACGCCGACGACGACACCGATCGCCACGCCGAGCGCGATGAGCAGCCAGTTGCTCATGCCCGGCGTCAGCAGCGTCGCGATCACCGCGATGCCCATGCCGACAGCGGCGATCCAGTTGCCGCGCACCGCGGTGCGCGGACCGGTCAGGCCCATGAGGCCGTAGATGAACAGTGCGAAGGAAATGATGTAGAGGACGGCGATGAAGGTCGTCACTTGTCACCACCGTCTTCCGGCTTCTTCGCCTTGAACATCGAAAGCATCCGGTCGGTGACGAGGAAGCCGCCGACCACGTTGATCGTGCCGAAGGCGATCGCGATCACCAGCAGGACCTTGTTCAGCACGCCGTCCACCCCGAGGCCGAGCACGATCAGCCCGCCGAGCAGGACGATGCCGTGGATGGCGTTGGTCCCCGACATGAGCGGGGTGTGCAGCGTGTTGGGCACCTTGGAAATGACCGTGAAGCCCACGAATCCGGCGAGTACGAGGATCGCCAAACTGCCGACGAGCATCACTCGCCTCCTTCTTCTTTTCCGGCGACACAGGCCCCGGCGACGATCTCGTCGGAGAAGTCGAGCGCGAGCTTGCCTTCTTTGTCGACGAGCAGTTCCAGCAACTCGGTGACGTTGCGCGCGTAGAGCTCGCTGGAATGCGCGGGCATCTCCGCGGCGAGGTTGAGCGGCGAGCAGATGGTGACGTCGTGCTCGACGACCTCCTCGCCCGGTTTCGTCAGCTCGCAGTTGCCGCCGGATTCGCCGGCGAGGTCGACCACGACACCACCGGCGGGCATCCCCTTCACCGCGTCGGCGGTGACGAGGACCGGTGCCTTGCGGCCGGGGACGAGCGCGGTGGTGATCACGACGTCGAATTTCGTGATCGCCTCGGTGAGCCTGCGTTGCTGCTCGGCCTTCTCCTCTTCGGTCAGCTCGCGGGCGTACCCGCCTTCGCCGACCGCCTCGATGCCGAGGTCGAGGAATTTCGCGCCGAGCGACTTCACCTGCTCGCCGACCTCCGGCCGGACGTCGTACCCGGTGGTCTGCGCGCCGAGCCGTTTCGCCGTCGCCAAGGCCTGCAACCCCGCGACACCGGCGCCGAGAACGAGCACCTTGGCCGGGGGCACCGTTCCCGCGGCGGTGGTGAGCATCGGGAAGAAGCGGGTGAGCTTCTCCGCGGCGAGGAGCACGGCGCGATAGCCCGCGACACTGCTCTGCGACGACAACGCGTCCATCGCCTGCGCGCGGGAGATCCGCGGGATCGCCTCGACGGCGAAGGCGCGGACGCCCGCCGCTTCGAGCGCGGCAATCCCCTCGGGATCACCCCGCGGATTCAGGAAGCCGATGAGGATGGTGCCCTGTTTGAGCTTCGCGACTTCGGCCGCGCTCGGAGGCGCCACCTTCACCACGATGTCGGCATCCCACGGATCGCCGATCACCGCGCCCGCCTGCTCGAAGGTCTCGTCGGCGAGCAGCGCGCCGGCGCCCGCGCCGGGCTCGACCACCACCCGCAGTCCGCGTCCTGAAACGCGCTCGATGAGTTTCGGTACCAGCGCGATGCGGCGTTCACCTTGTCCGGTTTCCCGGACCACGCCGACCGTGAGCTGCTCGTTCTCTGCCGCCACAGGCGACCTCCTCGCTGGAGAGGACCACACGAACCCGCACTTCTTACCACGCCCGGCCGACAACTTTCCTGGCTGAACGTATCCGGACGGCATCTTTCCGTGACATCACTCATCACGATCGATCCAGCCATCGATCCAGGTGCGCGACGTCATAGGCGCGCTATGGCAACGATTTCCGCATCACGGAACGCTGCGCCAGTTCGGCACGCCCAGGAAGATCAGCCGCAGCCGCCGTTCGGCCGTGCGGACGATCTCGTCGTCACGTGAAGGTGTTTCGAGCAGCTCCAGCACCGTCGTGAGCATGGTCGTGACGATCAGGTCGGCGAGCAGGTGCAGGTCTTCGGTGCTCCAGTCGCGGAGGAAGTCGAAACGCGCGAGGTCGACGGCGAGTTCGCTGACGAAGAGCTTGAGTTCGAAGCCGATCGCCTGCCGGACCGGGCCGGTGCCGCCGTAGCGCTCCCTGGTCAGGAAGTGGAAATGGTCCTCGTGCGCCCGTACGTGCTCACGCAGGATGCGCACCGACGAGCGGATCATGTCGTTGTACGCCGACGGCCTCGTGCGCGCGGAGCGGATCATCGTGCGCAAGGTGCGCATCGACTCCTCGACCAGCGCCACGCCGAGCTCGTCCATCGACGCGAAATGGCGGTAGAACGCCGTCGGCACGATGCCTGCCTGTTTCGCGACCTCCCGCAGGCTGAGCCCGGAAAACCCGCGTTCCGCGACCAGGTCGAGCGCCGCGTCCAGCAGTGCCTGCCGGGTGCGTTGCTTGCGTTCCTGCCGGGAAACGGGCTCGGTTGTCACGACGGACAGCGTAATCGCCTCCGCGCTATCACCCACGTCACATCGCCGTCCTCTCGCGTTGACAAGCGGGATCTTCACCACTTCACTATTCAGTGTACAAGCGTTCACTGAATTTGGGAGAAGTGATGACGGCACTGGTACCGCGCAGGGCCAGGCGGCTGGCCTCGCTGGCCGAGGCCCTGCTCACGCCCCACGGCATGGACCGCTACCTCGAACTCGTCGACCCGATGCTGATCCGCCGCGAGATCCGCGGCCAGGTCACCGGCGTCCGGCGGCAGACACCCGACACGGTCACGCTGACCATCCGGCCGAGCCGGGCCTGGCGCGGCCACCTCGCCGGCCAGTACGTGCGGGTGACCGTCGAGATCGACGGCGTCCGCCGCACCCGCTGCTACTCGCCCGCCGGTTCGGAGCACGACGGGACACTGGAACTGACCATCAAGGCCGACCCCCAAGGCCTGGTCTCGCGGCACCTGAACCGCACGGTCACCGTCGGTTCGGTGCTCGGACTGTCCACTGCGGACGGTGAGTTCACCCTGCCTTCGCCGCGACCGCGGCGGATCCTGCTGCTGAGCGGCGGAAGCGGGATCACGCCCGTCCTGTCGATGCTGCGCACACTGGCCGACGAGAAGTACGAGGGCGATCTCGTCTTCCTGCACTACTCCAACGGCGCCGAAGACGCCCTCTACCGCACCGAACTCGCCGACCTCGCCCGCCGCCTCCCCGGCTTGCGGGTGGTACACGCGTTCACTCACGCCAAGACCGGCGGCGACCTGCACGGCTTCTTCTCGAAGGAGCACCTCGCGGAGGCCGCTCCGTGGTACCCCGACGCCGAAACCTTCCTGTGCGGTCCGAAGCCGCTGATGGACTCGGTGCGCGAGGTCTTCGAGGCCGACGGCCTGGGTGCACATCTGCACACCGAGGAGTTCACCCCGCCCGCGCTCACCTTCGACACCGAGAACGCCGAAGGACAGGTGCGCTTCGCGCGCAGCGGCCGCGAGTTCGCCAACTCCGGGAAACCGTTGCTGGAGCAGGCGGAAGAAGCCGGCCTGAGCCCGGAACACGGCTGCCGCATGGGCATCTGCTTCTCGTGCACACAGATCAAGACCTCCGGTTGCGTGCGCAACGCCAAGACCGGCGAGACCTCCAGCGAAGAGAACGAAGAGATCCAACTCTGCATCTCCGTCCCGGTCGGGGACGTCGAGATCAACGCTTAGAAAGGAGCGGGCCATGACCGGCTTGCAGGACAAGCTGACCCCTCAGCAGGTCGAGGACTTCGGCCGCGAACTGGACGAGATCCGGCAGCGGATCGTCGCCGACCTCGGCCAGGTGGACGTCGACTACATCCACAACGTCATCAAGACCCAGCGCGCGCTCGAGGTCGCCGGCCGCGGGCTGCTGTTCGCCGGCTTCTTCCCGCCCGCCTGGGTCGCCGGCGTCGCCGCGCTTTCGGTGGCGAAGATCCTCGACAACATGGAGATCGGCCACAACGTCATGCACGGCCAGTACGACTGGACGCGCGACCCGGCGCTGAGTTCCCAGAAGTTCGAGTGGGACACCGTCGCGCCTTCGGAGAACTGGCGCCATTCCCACAACTACATCCACCACACCTACACCAACATCCTCGACAAGGACCGCGACATCGGTTACGGCATCCTGCGGATGGACCCGGCGCAGAAGTGGAACCCGTACTACCTGGGCAACCCGGTGTACGCGACGCTGCTCGCGCTGTTCTTCCAGTGGGGTGTCATGCTGCACGACCTCGAGGTCGACCGGGTCGCCAAGGGCGAACGCACCTGGGCCGAGAACAAGCCGGTGCTGCGGAAGATCGTGCGCAAGGCGGGACGTCAGGTCGGCAAGGACTACGTGCTCTTCCCGCTGCTGACCGGTCCGCTCGCGCCGCTGACCTTCCTCGGCAACGCCACCGCGAACCTGACACGCAACCTGTGGGCGTTCTCGATCATCTTCTGCGGGCACTTCCCCGCCGACGTCGAGAGTTTCACCGAGGAGGAGACCGAGAACGAGTCGCGCGGCCAGTGGTATCTGCGGCAGATCCTCGGCTCGGCGAACATCACCGGCGGCAAGCTGTTCCACGTCATGACCGGGAACCTCTCGCACCAGATCGAGCACCACCTGTTCCCGGACATTCCGGCGCGCCGCTACCCCGAGATCGCGGGCGAGGTGCGGGCGATCTGCGAGAAGTACGGCCTGCCGTACAACACCGGCCCCCTGCACAAGCAGCTGTTCTCGGTGGCCAAGAAGATCGTGAAATTGGCCCTTCCGTGGAACGGTGAGCCCCGCACCCCGGCTACCGTGGAGAGCGACAAGACCCTCCGAGCGGCTTAAGGTGTCTGACATGGTCGGTCAGTTCGAAAGCACCAAGGACGTGGTCCAAGAGGTCACCGAGTCCGCGGCCACCCACATCGGCAACATCGCGACGATCATCACCGGCGCGATCCGGGACATCGCCCGCGAGACCGGCGACTGGCTGACGGACGTCATCGAGATGCGTGAGGCGTCCCAGCGGGCGCAGGCGGACGAGAGCCACGATTCGGGTTAGTCCTCGTTGCCCCCCTGCACCCACCGCACGTGAGGCCAGCGTGGTCCGTGAAGGACTCCTTGAGGGACTCTGGGTCCCTCAAGGAGTCCTTCACGGCTGCTCCGGAAACCCCACCGGCCACAACTTCCCGGGTACATGAAGGCCCCCTTCCTTGCGCCTGGCGCAAGGAAGGGGGCCTTCATGTACTGGGGTGGCAAGGGGCTCCAGTACCGAGTGGACGACACGCGTGCCTGAATGGACGACACGCGTGATTGGGTGGACGTCTCGCGACGGGGCCGGCCGTGTCGGTGTGTCGTCCACTCAATCACGCATGTCGTCCGTCGGATCACGCGCAATCACCGACCCGACCGAGTAGCCACTCACGACCAGCTGTACCGAAGACTAGGGAAACCTGGATGGCCACGTGGCAGATGGCCACGGCAAGCTGAAGCCGTGATCACCCGCCTCGCCCTGCTTGGACGCGTCCTCGGCGCACAGCTGAGCCGCGTGTACTGGGGCGAGCTGGCCTGGGTGATCATCGGCGCGCCGCTGACCCTGGCGTTCGTGGTGCTCGTGGTCCTCGGGCTGATCCTCGGAGCGGGTCTGAGCCTGCTGACCATCGGGGTTCCGGTGCTCATCGGCGTCCTGGCGGGCGCGAGGCTGATCGGCATCGCCCACATCGGCCTGGCACGCGCCCTGCTCGGGACGACGGTCACTCCGCCCACCCGGCCCGAACTGCGGCCAGGTCTCTGGAACGCCGTCAAAGGCAGGCTCGGGGACCCGCTCGGCTGGCGGTCGATCGCCTATCTGGTGATCCGGCTGCCGCTGTCGTTGATCGAGTTCTTCCTGGTCGCGACCCTGTTCGTGTACGCGGTGAGCACGCTGAGCTATCCGCTGTTCTGGTTCACCCTGCACGGTGACGCGATGCCGACCTTCGACCTGCGCGTCGACACGTGGCCCCTCACCCTGCCACTCGCCGCCACCGGGCTGGCCGTTCTGCTGGCGATGCCGTGGGTGGTCCGCGGGCTCACCGAATTCGACCGGCTGCTGGTGCGCGGCGTCCTCGGCGCCGAGGACCTTTCGAAGCGGGTGCGTGACCTCGAACGCAGCCGCGCGACCGCGGTCGACGACGCGACGCGGCGGCTGCGCCGGATCGAACGCGACCTGCACGACGGCGCGCAGGCGCAGCTGGTCGCGCTGGCGATGAAGCTCGGCATCGCGAAGGACGAACTGGCGGGCGACGGCGACATCGAGCAGGTCACCGCCCTGGTCACCGCCGCGCACGCCAACGCGAAACAGGCACTCGTCGAACTTCGCGACCTCGCCCGCGGCATCCATCCCGCCGCGCTCGACGCCGGCCTCGACGTCGCGCTGTCCACTTTGGCCGCGGGCTCGGGCATCGACGCGCGGATCACCGTGGACCTGCCGAGCCGGCCGTCCCCGTCGATCGAGACGATCGCCTACTTCACCGTCGCGGAACTGCTGACGAATGCCGCCAAACACACTTCCTCCGCGATCGAGGTCGACGTGGGTATCGTCGGCGAAGACCTGCGGCTCGTGGTGCGCGACGGCGGTGAAGGCGGGGCCCGGCCGGTACGCGGCGGAGGGCTCGCCGGAATCGCCGAGCGGCTCGCGACGGTGGACGGCGGGCTCGACATCGACAGCCCTCCTGGAGGGCCTACGGTGATCAGCGCGGAAATACCATTACGGAAATAGGGGGCGGCGTGCGCGTCGTGATCGCGGAGGATTCGGCCATCCTCCGGGCGGGGCTCGTCGAACTGCTGAACCTTCGGGGGCACGAGGTCGTCGCGGCCGTCGCCGACGGCGACAGCCTGTGCGCGGCGGTACGCGAACATCGGCCGGACGTGTCCATTGTGGATATCCGGATGCCGCCGACGCACACGGACGAAGGACTGCGCGCGTCCATCGCGTTGCGCGCGGAACTGCCGGGGTGCGCGATCCTGCTGTTCTCGCAGTACGTCGAGACGCAGTACGCGACGGAACTCCTCGCCGACCGCGCGGGCGGCGTCGGCTACCTGCTGAAGGACCGCGTCGCGGAGGTTTCGGACTTCCTGGACGCGCTTCGCCGGGTGGCCGAGGGCGAGACGGTGCTCGACCCGGAAGTGGTCAGCCAGCTGTTCACCGCCACCCGGAAGACGGACGCGCTCGCGGGACTGACGCCGCGGGAGCGCGAGGTGCTGGGCCTGATGGCCGAAGGCCGGTCGAATTCGGCCATCGCGGCGGCGTTGTTCCTTTCGGCGGGCTCGGTGGAGAAGTACGTGTCGAGCATCTTCGGGAAGCTGGCGCTGCCCCAGTCCGAAGGGGACAACCGGCGGGTTCTCGCCGTGCTGCGGTATCTGGAGTCCTAGGACGGCTCCACCGGAACCCCGTCCAGCTCAGGAAGGCAGAGCTGCACCCAGGCGACATCCCGCCAAGCCCCGTGCTTGTACCCGATGCGCCGGTACGTCCCCACCGGCTCGAAGCCGAGCGCGCGGTGCAGCCCGGCGCTCGCGTCGTTCGGCAGCACCATCCCCGCGCAGAAGTTCCGGAAACCGCGTGACGCCAGCTCGTCCAGCAGCGCCTGATAGAGCGCGCGCCCGCCGCCGGTCCTCCGGCGGCCGAGCTCCAGATAGATACTGACCTCGCAAGACCAGCGATACGACGGCCGGCCGCTGAAGGGGCCTCCGTAGGCGTAGCCGACGACGCGGCCTTCGTCGTCTTCGAGCACGAGCCAAGCGTGTGCTCGCTGCGCCTTGGCGATGCGTTCGGCCATCTCGTCCGGCTTGGGCGGCTCGGTTTCGAACGAGATCACCGTGTCGGTGACATACGGCGCGTAGATCTCCGCGCACGCCGTCGCGTCGGCTTCCGTCCCTTCCCTGATCATGGCGACCATAGTAACCGAGACTGCCACTATAGTGAGCAGCATGTCGGATCCCTTGTCCGCGTCGCTCGCCGCGACGCTCCAGGCCGCGAGGCTCGATCAGAACCTTTCGGCCAACGCCCTCGCCGAATCCTCGGGCGTGTCCAGGGCGATGATCGGCAAGATCGAGCGGGGCGAGGCGCAGCCGACGGCGGTCCTGCTCGGCAGGCTTTCCGCCGCGCTCGGCATGACGTTGTCCGAGCTGATCGCGCGCGCCGAACACGGCGACCGGCGGCTGGTGCGCGCCGCCGATCAGCCGACCTGGACCGACCCCGACACCGGATACGTGCGCCGCGCGGTCTCGCCTTCGCTCGGCGGGCCGCTGGAACTGGTGGAGGTCGTGCTGCCCGCGGGCGCCGAGGTCGCCTTCCCCGCTCACACCTACGTGCTGACCCATCACCAGATCTGGGTGCTCGACGGGCATCTGCGGTTCCGTGAGGGCGACGTCGAGCACGAACTCGACGCGGGCGATTGCCTGCAGCTCGGCACTCCGCAGCCCTGCGCCTACGTCAATCCGACCGGGGAACCGGTCCGATATCTGGTCGCGCTCGCCCGGCGGCACGCCTGATACTCGGACGATGCAGTCCCGGGCCCTCGCATACGTCGCGGCGAAAGCACGCGGCGGGCACGAGGCCGGGTTGCCGGTGACGCTGCACTTCCACCCCGACAGATCCACAGTGGACGGACGCCCGCTGCTCGAAGCGATGGCCGAAGACGGGTTCTACCGCAACCAGTTCGAAACGGGGACCAGCAACGGCGGGCTCACCGCGCGTCCCGGCGGAGACCGCTGGCGCTGGGAAAGCCGGATGTTCGGTGGCGCCTACGACGACGCGCCCGCGGCCGAACGGCCGAAGTACGGCGCGTTGAACTTCCGCCGCCGCCCGGCAGGCGGCGCGCCGAGATTCGGCTCCGCCCATTTCCGCATGGCCGCGCACACTCTCCGCAGGACGACGTTCTGCTATCCCGACAGCGTGCTGAATCCGGCGGATTTCGGCTGCGGCACCAGGGTTTCCGCACTGATCGAGCTGGCGGCCCGTGACGACGCCGACCTTCTCGACGACTACATCGAGGCGCACGTCCACGGTCCCGTCGACCTCGCGAAGGACGTCGAGGCCCTGGTTCTCGACCCGAGCCACCGCGGCACGGACGTCGAGAAGGCCGCTTCACGCCTCGGCTGTCCGGTCGAATGGCATCCGGGTTTCCGCCTGTCCACCGAAGAACTCCAACGGCACCCGGCGTACCGCGGCGCCGAATTCGTCGAGCTCGGCCTGGCGCTGGCCGAAGACGGTCACCTCGATCCGCGCGTCCTCGGCGAAGCCCGGCACCTCGACCCGCAAGCCCTCAAACGCGTCTGGCACTACGTCGCGCGCTTCGGGGCACTACCGTGAAGAGCATGTACTCCACGGAGATCGAGGTGCGCACCGGCAGCGTGGCCGTGGTGCACGACTTGACCAAGGACGCCGAGGCCTTCCTGCGCGACGCGGACGCCGAGGACGGGATCCTGCACGTCTTCGTCCCGCACGCGACGTCCGGGCTGGCGATCCTCGAGACCGGCGCCGGCAGCGACGAAGACCTGCTCACGGCGCTCGACGAGCTGCTCCCCCGCGACGGCCGCTGGCGGCACCAGCACGGCAGTCCCGGTCACGGCCGTGACCACGTCCTGCCCGCGCTGCTGCCGCCGTTCGCGACGATCCCCGTGATCGGCGGGGTGATGACGCTGGGCACCTGGCAGTCGGTCTGCCTAGTGGACACCAACCTCGACAACCCGGTCCGGCGCGTCCGTTTCAGCCTGCTGGAGGGCTGACCGGCCCGGCCACAGCGCGAGCACCAGTCCCACCGCGAGCAGTCCGGAGAGCACCCACACCCCAGTCGCGACGTCCGGCGCGCCGGGAACGCCCTGCAACAGGCTCCGGAGCCCTTCCGCCGAGAACCGGAACGGCGTCCAGGACCACAGCACGGCGCGGTACGCGGGGTTCAGCAGCTCCGGCACCTGACCCGCGACGGCGGGCGCGACCAGGTACAGCGGGCCGAGGATCGCCATCGCCCGCACGCCCAATAGCCTCAGCAGCCCGGTCTGCAGGGCGGCGAATCCGGTGGCGGCCAGGAAAAGGAAGCCGAGGACGTCCCAGCCGAGCGGGAGCGTGGAGTCCCACAGTTTCAGGAACCCGGCCAGCACGGCGGTGACCAGCCCACCCGCCGAAACGATCTGGGTGAGGCGCGCGGCGGCTCCCGCGTCCCGGCCGATCCGCCGTCCGGCCAGGACCAGCACGGCGCCCGCGATCAGGCAGCCGACCCATGCCAGCGCGCTCAGCGCGAGCGGGGCGACCCGGCCCGCCGCGCTCGCCGGATGCAGTGTTTCGATCTTCGGCGTCCCGCCGAGCGCCTGCGCGGCGCCGGTCAGCGCCTGCTGCGCGATCTGCGTCCCGGACGGGTTCACCGCCCCGGAGAGCACGACCGTCGACGGAAGTTCGAGAACGCCGTAGACCTCCTTGTCCTCCAGCAGTTTCCGGCCTTCCCCGGGGGTGGTCACCCGCCACGAGACCTGACCTCCGCCATGGGAGGCGATCCCGTTCGCGGCCACTTGAAGCGGCCCCGGAGGCGCTGCCACGGCGAGAGGGAGACCGTCGGGCGCGACGGTGGCCTGCGCACCGAAGGTGAGAAAGCCGAGTACGGCGGCGACCAGCGCACCGGCCACAGCGGCTAGCAAGGCGAAGGCCCCGGCGGGGCGACGGTTCGACATGACCGTCCTCCATTTATTCGTCACATGTTGAATTAGCTGCCAAGGTAGGCCTCGGCCGCAAAGAAGTCAACAGACGTTGAATAAGCTCACCGGTACCGTCGATCGCGTGACTACTCCGCATCGGCTCGTGCTGTGGGACATCGACCAGACCCTCGTGGACCTGCGCGGCGTGGGCGCCGCCTGGTACACGACCGCGCTCGCCGAGGTCGCCGGCGTCGAACTGCGGGCCTTGCCGAATTTCGGCGGCCGCACCGAACGCGCCATCAGCGCGGACATCCTGACCTCGCACGGCGTCGAGCCCACCGAGGAGAACGTGCGCAAACTGTGGCTCGCGCTGATCGCGGTCTCCGAAAGCCACGCCCCGACCCTGTCTTCGAGCGGCAGGGCGCTCCCTGGCGCCAAAGACGCGCTGAACGCCTTCGCCACGCACGGCGGCATCGTCCAGACACTGGTCACCGGGAATCTGCCGGAGATCTCGGTGCACAAGCTGACCGCGTTCGATCTGCACGAGCACGTCGACTTCGAGATCGGCGGCTACGGCTCGCTCTCGGCGCACCGGCCCGATCTGGTGCCCGCCGCCGTCGGCCACGCTTCGGCGAAGCACGGCACCGAGTTCGCGCCCGAGTCGGTCGTCGTCATCGGCGACACCCCGGACGACGTCCGTGCCGCGCTCGACAACGGCGCCGTCGCGGTGGCCGTGGCGACCGGGCAGTTCAGCGCGGAGGAACTGGCCGACGCGGGCGCGCACACCGTGCTCGGCGACCTGTCCGACCTGGTAGCGGTACGTGCGGCCGTGCTCGGGGGCGCCAACTAAGCTCGGTCCATGGCATACCCAGGCGGCGGCAACGGCTGGCCGGAGCAGCAACCGCAGCAGCCCTATCCGCAGTACCCCCAGCAGCAGGGATATCCGCAGGATCCCCAGCAGCAGTACCAGGGTTACCAGCAGCAGGGCTTCCCGCAGTTCCCGCAGCAGTCGTACCAGGGTTTCGCGCCCGAGCCGCCGAAGGGCGGCAAGAAGGCCTTGTGGATCGGCCTCGGCGCGCTCGTCCTGGTCATCGCCGTCGGTGCCACGCTCTTCTTCGTCCTGCGCGACGGCGACGAGCCGCAGCCCCAGGCGGCACCGCCGTCCTCCTCCGCGCCCGCGCCGCCGTCGTCCTCGGCGACGAAACCGCCGTCTTCGAGCAGCGGCGCACCGAAGGACAACAAAGTGCCCTCGACGACGCCCGGCTGGCAGGGGATCCTGTCGGTCAAGGACAAAACCGCCTACGACCTGCCCTCGTCGGGCTGGGAGACCGAGCCGGGCCAGATCGTCGGCTACAACGAGGGCGAATTCAAGATGGTCATCCACGAGGCGTCGACGTACAAACTCGGCGCCTGCCCGGAGGTCCGCGGTTCGAACCGCGGTGTCGTCGGCTTCGCCACCGCGGACCAGATCCCGGTCGAGAACGCCGCCCGTGGCGCCGTCCGGCTCTGGACCCAGGCCGCCACCGGCAAGCCCGACGTCCCCTTGCCCGACATCACGCAGGTGGCGATCGCGGGCGGCTCGATCCAGGCGGTCAGCTCGACCGGCACCTTCACCCCGGCCGAAACCGAGGAATGCCGCGCCCCGAGCGTGAAGGTCACCTCCGCCGCGTTCAAATCCGGCGACCAGACCATCTGCTTCGTCATGGCCATGGACCAGGGCACCCCGGACGCGCTGACCGAGGCGGACGCCCAGAAGATCCTCGCGAGTCTGAGGCCTCAGCAATGACCGGCCCCGGTGGGCGCATCGACGAACCTCGGCAGTGGTTCGTCGATCCGCTCACCGGGCAACCGCTCGAAACCGAGGCCGAACGGACGAGTCCGCTCCCGGTCATCCGGGACACCGTTTCTTCCCGCCGTCGCCTGCGCCTCAGGCCGACACTGGGGATCCTCGGGCTGATCCTCGTCCTCGCCGTCGGCACGACGGCCACCTATCAGGCCAAGACCGCGCCCCCGCCGCCGTCCGCCCACGATCTCGTCCTGCCCGATCCGGTGCCCGCCACCCGCGTCGAGCCCGTGATCGCGGGCTGGCAGCCGGTGCTGTCCGACGATCACCCGCTCGTCTACGACGTCCCGCCGGACTGGAAACTCGAAGAGCCCGACGTCGCCATCGGCTACGAGACCCCGTCCGGTGACCTCGTCACCCTGCAGGGTGTCGCGCGGTACCGGCGTGCCTTCTGCCCTGGCTCCGATCTCTCGGCCCGCGCGATGGCGGGGTTCACCACCATCGACGAGGGCGAGGTCGGCGGACTCGCCCAGGCGGCCGAGGAAACGACGATCCGCTGGGCCGAAGCGGCATACGGACACGGCCCGAAGACGGAGATCGGCAAGGCCGGATCGGTGCCCGTCCTGGACGGCGGGACGACCGCGACCGCCGTGACCACCACCGTCGTCCCCGCCCCGGACGGACCGTGCCCGGCGCCTTCCGTCTCGATCACCGCGATCGCCCTCCCGCTGCGCGCGCTGCCCGGATCCGGCCGCTACCACGTCCTCCTGGTACTGGCGGACCAGGGGATCCCCGGTGCGATAGCCGGCGGCGTCGTCCTCAAGATGGGTGAGAGCATCCGTCGCGAGTAGCACTCCCCTAAGGGAAATATGGGTCCCGTGCCGGATGTGTCCGGGCACCTCCCGCCCCTAATTTGAGTTCCATGCCAAAAGGGGGAAGCGGGACGGCCGCGCCGGGCCGGACGCACAAGATCGCCACGGTGCTGAGGCACCGGCTGCCTTTCACCAGCCTCGTCACGCTGACCATGCTCGCGCTCGCCTTGGCCACGGGCGCGCTCTGGTCGGCCGCCGAGGACCGCGCGGTGTACCCGTACATCGCGTATGGGCTGCCGTCGCTCGAAGCAGGCCGGTGGTGGACCTTGTTCACCGGACCGCTGTTCGCGGTCGTCCCGCTGTACTACCTGCCGATGGTGCTCAGCTTCGCGTTGTTCGCCGGATTCGCCGAATGGCGCCTCGGCACGCGCCGGGCGATGGCCGTCGCCATCGGCGGCCAGTTCGTCAGCGTGCTGGTCGCGGTCCAGTTCCTGGCACTGAGCCGCAATTCCGGCTGGGAATGGGCGGAACGCGTCGCGGGCAGCCTCGACGTCGGATTCTCCGGCGGCGCGCTCGCCGCGGTCGCGGTCGCCAGCGCCACCCTGCGCCCGCCGTGGCGTTTGCGCCTGCGCGCCGGGCTCTGTGTCTACGCCGGGGTCGCCATCATCTTCGTCGGCACACTCGCCGATCTCGTGCACTTCTTCGCCCTCGTCCTCGCGCTGCCGTTCGGGCGGAAGTTCGTCGGTGCCAAGGAATCCTCGCGCGAACGGCGACCGAGCCTGCGCGAGTGGCGGTTCTACGTGATGGCCGGCCTGCTGGTGCTGACGGTCGCCGAACTGGTGATGTCCTTCGTGCCGGGCAACGGTCCCTTCGGCTCCTCCGAAGAGCTTTCGCTGTCCACCTGGGAAGTCGTCGTCCTGTGCCTGATCGTGGTGCCGATCATGAACGGCCTGCGCAAGGGCAGCCAGGTCGCCTGGTGGTGCGCGATGATCCTGACCTCGTTCGTCATCCTGCAGGTGATGGTCTACGGCGGGGTGCTCACGCTCGCGGAGATCTTCGGCGAGGACGCCGACCTGATGGATCCGCCGCTGTTCTTCGTGGACAACCTGCTGTGGACGGTCGAATTCGCGCTGCTGGTCTCCTCGCGCGGCGCTTTCCGCGTGCCGTCGCGGCGGAAGCGCCGCCGTCTCGGCCGGATGGGCAACCCCGCGCTGGCGCGCACCCTGCTCAGCCGTCACGGCGGAAGCACGCTTTCGTGGATGACGACCTGGCCGCAGAACTCGTATTTCGTCGCCGCGGACGGCAAGTCCTATCTCGCCTACCGGCGCCACGCCGGGGTGGCCATCGCCCTCGGCGACCCGATCGCCCCGGACGGTGCCGCCGACCGGACGATCGCCGAGTTCATCACGATGTGCGAGAACACCGGCCTCGTCCCGTGTCTGTTCTCCGCCACCGGCGACACCATCGCCAAAACCGGGGAGCTCGGCTGGAAGCAGGTCCAGGTCGCCGAGGACACCCTGATCGAACTGGACACGCTGGAATTCCGCGGCAAGCGCTGGCAGGACGTGCGGACCGCGCTCAACCGCGCCAAGAAGGACGGCATCGAGTTCCGGCTCGTCCGGCTCGCCGACCAGCCGCGCGCGGTGATCTCGCAGGTCCGCGCGATCTCCGAGGAGTGGATCGGCGACAAGGGCATGCCGGAAATGGGCTTCACCCTCGGCGGGGTCGACGAGGCGATGGATCCCGAGACGCGTGTGGGGCTCGCGGTCGACGCCGACGGCGTGGTGCACGGCGTGACGTCGTGGCTGCCGGTGTACACCGGCGCGGGCGCGATCGGCGGCTGGACGCTCGACGTCATGCGCAAACGCGCCGACGGGTTCCGTCCGTCGATGGAGTTCTTGATCGCGTCGTCTTGCCTGGCCTTCCGCGAAGAAGGCGCGAAGTTCGTTTCGCTGTCCGGCGCTCCCCTGGCGAGCTCCGGCGAACCCGCGCACGCCGTCGAGCGGGTGCTCGACGCGCTCGGCACGATGATGGAGCCGTTCTACGGTTTCCGTTCGCTGCACGCGTTCAAGGCGAAGTTCCAGCCGCGTCACGTGCCGCTGTACCTCGCGTTCCGCGACGAGGCGGATCTGCCACGGATCGGGATCGCGCTCGGCCGGGCCTACCTGCCGAACACCGGGCTGCTGCGGCTGGCGAAGCTCGCGCGGTCGGGCAAGAAGCCTCAGCGCAGGGTCGAAGGCGGCGGCGTGATGGTCTTGCGGTCGGCCTCCGGGACACCGCGGTAGGTCTTGAGGATCTTCAGGATCAGCTCGCGATCCGCTCCGCCTGGCGCGTCCTGGCCCGAATAGACGGCCAGGGCCGCCGAGGCTTCGCCCAGCTGGGGCGCGATCACGCCGACCAAGGCGCGGTGGGCGCCGCACGCTCCCGGCGGGGTGACGACCTCCGCGAGGACGATGCTCGCGGGGACCTTCTTGCCGGTACCGAGCGTGAACTCGGTGGTCTGGGGCGGTTCCGCGGTGATCTTGGCCGTCAGCGGGCCGTCTTCGGGGTTGTAGGCGCTGACGGCGAGGTCGTCGACCGCCTTCTTCGCCGCGGCGCCGGGGTCGGCGAGCTTGATGTTCGCCACCCCGCTTCCGCCGAGCCTGCTTCGCTTCTCCTGCGGGCAATAGCCTTCCCCGACGAAGGCGCTGGCGACCATGGTGATGCCCGGGACCTGGGTGCCCTTCTCCCAGCCGTGGATCGTGCCGGGTTTCGGCGTCCAGTTCGGCGGGACGTCGTAGGCGTAGACGCCGTCCTTCCCGGCCACCGACTGCCAGCCTTCGGTCACCGGCGGCGCGATGACCTGAGGCGAAGGCGTGTAGACGATCGGAGCCCTGGGCGTGGGCGCGCTGCTCTCCGACGACCTGTCGCCGTTGTTCGCGAGCGCGGCGACCGCGATGACGCCAAGCGTCGCGAAGAAGCCGTACATGGCCCTACGTCCGCTCCGCGACATCGGCTGCTTCGCGGATTTCTCCGGCTCTGGCTCAGGGGCCGGGGTCTCGGAGGCGGGCGTGTAGCCGGACGAGTCCGAGGGCTGATAGCCCCCGAACCCGTCCAGCGCCGCGTTGTCCTCGTAGCCCGGGGAATCCCCGCGCTTCTTGCCGAACATTACGAACGGACGAGCTTGACCAGATGCTCCACGACCGCGTCGACGGCGATCTCCTCGCGGTCGCCGGTGCGGCGGTCCTTGACCTCGACGACACCGTTCGCCAGGCCGCGCCCGACGACGAGGATCGTCGGCACACCGACGAGTTCGGCGTCCGCGAACTTCACGCCAGGGGTGGCCTTGCGGTCGTCGAGGACGACCTCGATCCCGGCGGCGTCCAGTTCGGCGGCGAGCTTCTCGGCGCCCGCGGCGACCGTCTCGTCCTTGCCCGCGATGACGACGTGCACGTCGAACGGCGAGACCTCGCGCGGCCAGACGATGCCGAGGTCGTCGTGGTTCTGCTCGGCGAGCACGCCGACCAGCCGCGAGACGCCGACACCGTACGAACCCATGGTGATGCGGATGGGCTTGGAGTCCGGGCCCAGCGCGTCGAGTTCGAACGCGTCCGCGTACTTGCGGCCCAGCTGGAAGATGTGCCCGATCTCGATACCGCGCGCGGCGACCAGGGTGCCCTTGCCGTCGGGCGACGCGTCACCCTCGCGGACCTCGGCGGCCTCGATCGTGCCGTCACCGGTGAAGTCGCGGCCCGCGACCAGGTCGACCACGTGGTGGTCGCGCTCGTCGGCGCCGGTGACCCAGGCGGTGCCGTCGACGACGCGCGGGTCGAGCAGGTAGCGGACGCCGTTGTCCTTCAGCGCCTTCGGGCCGATGTAGCCCTTGACGAGGAAGGGGTTCTTCGCGAAGTCGGCCTCTTCGAGCAGTTCGAACTCGGCGGGCTCGAGCGACGCTTCGAGACGCTTCGGGTCGACCTCGCGGTCGCCGGGGAGGCCGATGGCCAGCAGCTCCCACTCCTTCGCGCCCGGCTGGCGGGTCTTCACCAGGACGTTCTTGAGTGTGTCCGCGGCGGTGAAGGTGCGGCCGAGATCGGCGTTGTTCAGGAAGTTCACCAGCGACTCGATGGTCGGGGTGTCCGGCGTGTGGTGGACCTTCGCCTCGGGCAGGCCCTCGATCGGCTTCGCCTCGGGAGCGGGCGTGGTGACCGCTTCGACGTTGGCCGCGTAACCCGATTCGGTGCTGCGGACGTAGGTGTCCTCACCCGTCTCGGCGACGGCGAGGAACTCCTCGGAGGCCGAACCGCCCATCGCGCCGGAGGTCGCCTTCACGACGACGTACTCGATGCCGAGGCGGTCGAACAGCTTGGTGTAGGCCTGGCGGTGCAGCTCGTACGACTTGCTCAGGCCCTCGTCGTCGAGGTCGAAGGAGTAGGAGTCCTTCATGACGAACTCGCGGCCGCGCAGGATTCCGGCTCGGGGACGCGCCTCGTCGCGGTACTTCGTCTGGATTTGGTACAGGACGACCGGGTAGTCCTTGTACGAGCTGTATTCACCCTTCACGGTGAGCGCGAAGAGCTCTTCGTGCGTCGGGCCGAGGAGGTAATCGGCGCCCTTGCGGTCCTTGAGGCGGAACAGCGCGTCGCCGTACTCGGTCCAACGGCCGGTGGCCTCGTAAGGCTCCTTCGGCAGCAGCGCGGGGAACTGGATCTCCTGCGCGCCGATCGCGTTCATCTCTTCGCGGACGACGTTCTCGATCCGGCGCAGCACCCGCAGGCCCAGCGGCAGCCAGGAATAGCCACCCGGGGCCACCCGGCGGACGTAGCCGGCGCGTACCAGGAGCCGGTGGCTCGGTACCTCGGCGTCCGCCGGATCCTCACGCAGGGTGCGAAGGAACAACGACGACATCCTGGTGATCACTTCTGGGCTCCTCGCTGGAATTACGTGCTTAGACGTTCTGCGCAGCGTAGTCACCCCGCCCCGGGCCGGTTCAACCGGTTATCGCGGGCGCCCGGTTTTGTCGGTGGGCGCCGCTAGCGTGCCGCCATGGGTATCGAACTGGGCATGATCACGATCGACTGCGCGGATCCGCGCGGGCTCGCGGCGTTCTGGACGAAGGCGCTGGAGGTCGAGGTGGATCAGGACCACGGCGGCGAGTTCCTGATCCTGCACGCCAAGAAGGAGAACGGGCCGGTGTTCGCCTTCCAGCGCGTGCCGGAGGAGCGGGTGAGCAAGAACCGGGTCCACGTGGACTTCGGGACCGAAGACATGGAGAAGGAGGTGGAGCGTCTGATCGGACTGGGCGCGAAGAAGCTGGACGAGCACGAGATGCCGGGTTTCGCCTGGACGGTGCTGGCCGATCCCGTCGGCAACGAATTCTGCGTCGCGACCCACGAGGGCTGACGCCGGTCACGATGGTCAGAATGGCGGCATGACGGAGCGAGCCATCCTGCCCTGGTCCGACATCGAGCTGCCCGAAGGGCTGAGCGCGCGGCTCTACGACGGCTTGGGCCCGCTGCCCGACACCGGCCTCGATGACGTCGAGGTCTACGTGCTGCCGTACGACACCGGCACCGAGCCGATGAAGCTGATCGACCGGCTTCCTTCCCTGAAGCTCGTGCAGTCGTTGTCCGCCGGAGTGGAGAAGCTGATCCCGCTGGTGCCCGCGGGAGTGAAGCTGGCCAACGGCCGCGGCCTGCACGACCTGAGCGTGGCCGAGCACGCGCTGGCGCTGATCCACGCTTCGCAGCGGGATCTGCCGCGCTGGTTCGCGCAGCAGGCGACGGCGTCGTGGGAGCGCGAGCACACGCGTTCGCTGGCCGACAGCCGGGTGCTGCTGGTCGGCCACGGCTCGATCGGCCAGGCCATCGAGCGGCAACTGGTCGCGGCCGAGGCGATCGTGACCAGGGTGGCGAGCACGGCCCGGCCCGCGGAGCGGGTGCACGGCGTCGGCGAACTGGCCGAGCTGCTGCCGTCCGCCGACATCGTGGTGCTGATCCTGCCCGAAACGCCCGCGACCATGGGCCTGTTCGGCGCCGCGGAGCTCGCCGCGCTGCCGGACGGCGCCCTGGTGGTGAACGTCGGGCGCGGCTCGGCGATCGACACCGGCGCGCTCACGGCCGAGACCGTCTCCGGGCGGTTGCGCGCCGCGCTGGACGTCGTCGATCCGGAACCGCTGCCCGCCGGGCATCCGCTGTGGAGTTCGCCGGGCGTGATCATCACGCCGCATATCGCAGGCGGGTCGGCGTCGTTCTACCCGCGCGCGAAACGGCTGGTCGCCGAGCAGCTGCGGCGGTACGCCGCCGGGGACGAGCCACTCAACCTCGTGAGCGGGAAGGACGGTTAGAACCGTCAGGGCCACTCACGAGCCGGGTGGCTACTGCCAGTGGGTCCGGTAAGCGAGCCACTCCCGCATCGCCCCCGCGAGGCGGCGTTGCGCCGCGCGCACCCCGGTCGTCGCGGGCGGTTCCGGCAACCGGCAAGCGCGTTCGGCGTGCCCGGCCAGTGCGACGCCGAACGCGGTGACCGCCCAGACCGGGACGCCGGCCAGCACGGGGCGGCGCCGGAGCAGCCGGTCGACGTCGGCGGGCTCGTGCCCCGCGTCGAGCAGGTACGGCACGAGCGCGACCAGATCGAGCCAGCCCGCACCCCTCGCCGGGTAGCGCCAGTTGGTGACGAGCACCCGGCCCGGCCCGGTCCGCACCAGGTATTCGGGCTGGATGTCGTTGTGCAGCAACGTGTCCCCGGCCGACCAGGGATGCCACGACGTCTCCAGCTGGACGAGCCGGTCGAGATTGCGGACGGCCCACGCGTCGAGGTCGTCGGGGCGTTCCTTCGCGAGTTCGTGCCAGCCGCGCAGGAGCGGGCCGAGATCGTCGAGCGCGTCCGGCACGTCGGGCAGCGGACATGGCGTGAGTGTGCGCCCGAGCGCGCCGAAGGTGGCCAGCACCGCCGAGAGGTCCGGCGATCCCGGGCGCAGATTCGGCCTGGTGCCGTCGAAGTCGGCGAACACGAGCACCAGCCATTCACCGTCCACAAAGGACAAGAGCTTCGGCGTGGGCGCCTCCGGGGGAAGCCGTCGCGCGATGTCGGCCTCCGTCCGGTAGCCGCCCGCGCGCGGGCTGCCCGCCGGGATCGCCTTCAGGAAGACCCAGCGATGACCGCGTTCGAGTTCGAGCCGCGCCGAGACACCGCCGTCGAATTCCGGGGTCTGCCACAACGAACGACGGACCACCGACCCGAGCTCACGCTCGACGGCGTCACGCGTCGCCGAAGGGAGGTCGTGCCAGCCGAGGCGTGCGGAAACCGGCAACGCCCTACCACCCCCAGCGATCTCTCCGAGAAGATCGACTGTACCGAAATCCACCCTTTCAGGTGACAACCGGTCAGGTCGGAACAGGTTTCACGTACCCGGCCCAGCGCTGGAACTCGCTGAACCCGACCCGCTCGTAAACCCCGAGAGCACGGTGACTGTTGTCCTGGTCGACGTTGAGCGAAGCCCGCTGGAAACCCTTGGCCTTGGCCTGGACGAGCGTGTGCCCGAGCAGCGCGCCCGCGATCCCGCGTCCGCGAAGGCTCGCGTCGGTCGCGACGTGGCTGACGTACAGCTCCTTCACGCCCGTGGCCGCCTCGTCGGAGGCGAAGAACGCGCTCAGCACCATCGCGACCACCCTGTCCCGCTCCGGGCTCAGCAGCAGGAACGACAGGTCCGACTGGAAGTCCTTCCCGCCGACCACCAGATGCCGCCACGCTTCCGGCGACTGCTCGGTGCTCCCCCAGTGATCCGCGAAGGTCTCGTTGCGGGACCGCAGCGTGAGCGCCTCGTACTTCTCCTCGTACGCGACGAGCGGGAACTCTTCCGGCAGCGGTTTCGCCGGCGGGATCGAGCCGAGGTCGGCTCGCATGTCGACGAACCAGCGAGCGTGCTCGTACCCGGCGGCCACGAGTACCTCGGAGAGCCAGCGCTGCTTGGTGTTGGCCGCCGCGTGCAGCTCCAGCGGTACGTCCGGATGGGACTTCGCGTGGAGCTTCTTGCCCGCCTCCTCGAACCAGCCGGTGAGGTGCGCGGCGATCGCTTCGTCGCGATAAGCGGGATGGACGAGCGTCTCGACCCGCATCATGTGCACCGGATCCGCCGCGTCGCGTTTGCGGAGCAGACCGTAGGCGACCAGCGTGTCGCCGTCCCAAGCGCTGGTCGACGCGGTCGGCAGGTCGACGGTCGGCGTACCGATCTCTTCGGCGAGATCCTCCGCGCTGTAGTGCTCCTCGATCGGCTCGACACGCTCCGCCTCGGCGAAGGTCTCGGCCAGTCGCGGCATGTCGTCCATGGTCAGCGGGCGCCAGGTCAGGCTCATGCGGACGAGGCTAAGCCCGCGCCTCGGGGTGACGCACTCCATTTAGTTACGCTTCCGTGGTGCTCGTGCTGCTCCCCCCTTCCGAAACCAAGGCCGCCGGCGGCACCGGCGCGCCACTGGACCTCGGCGCGCTGTCGTTCCCGGAACTGAACCCGGCCCGCGCGAAGCTGGCCGACGCGCTGGTCGAACTCGCGGGTGACGTCCCGGCCAGTGTCGCCGCGCTCGGCATCACGCCACGGCAGGCCGACGAGGTCGCCCGCAACGCCGAACTGTGGACCTCGTCCACGATGCCCGCGCTGCGCCGCTACACCGGGGTCCTCTACGACGCGCTCGACGTGAAGTCCTTCACCAAGGCGACGCTCGCGAAGGCCGAGAAGCGCCTCGCCGTGGCTTCGGCGCTGTTCGGAGTGGTCGCGGCGACCGACCCGATCCCCGCGTACCGGCTTTCCGGCGGCAACGCGCTCCCGTCGCTGGGGACCGTCCGCAGCGTGTGGAAGCCGGTCCTCGAACCGGTGCTCCAGGGCATCGACGGTCTCGTCGTCGATCTGCGTTCCGGAACCTATTCGGCGCTGGCGAAGCTCCGCCCGGACGCGGTGACCGTCCGCGTCGTGACCGAGGACGCGAAGGGCAACCGGACCACGGTGAGTCACTTCAACAAGGCGTACAAGGGACGGCTGGCCGCGGAGCTGGTCAAGTCTCGCAGCGAACCGTCCACTGTGGAGCAGCTGATGCGCGTGCTGTCCAAGGCGGGCCTCGACGTCGAACGGACCGGTGACCACAGTATCGAGCTCTTGACCGGCGACGGAGCGCATTAGTTCCGTACCCCTACGGGCTTCTTCCTCGGTTGTTCCACCAGGCGCGGATGCGGAAAGTGATTTCCAGCCACCTGGAAAGGAACCACCGTGAACAGAAGAAAACGGCTACTGGGGATCGCCACCGCCACCCTCGGCTGCCTCTCGGTCCTCCTGCCCGCGCCGGCGGCCGCCGCGGACCTGACCGCGGTCACCCCGACGGACCAAGCGGTCGTCCCCTCCGGACCGCATACGAACTCCATCGGCGGCACGCCCGCCTCGGTCACGGACTATCCGTTCATCATCGCGGGCCTGCGCGAAGGCGGGACGCGACCGCAGGGGCAGACCTGCACCGGGTCGGTCGTCGCGCCGCGCAAGATCCTGATCGCCGCGCACTGCAAGGACGCGGCCGGTGAGAAGTCCTTCCTCTACGGGCTCGACGATCTGAACGCCGGTGGCGGAACGCGGATCGGCGTCGTCAGCTATGAAAAGCACCCGAAGTACGTCAACTTCGACCAGGGCTACGACGTCGCGGTGGTCACCACGGACGCCGACATCCCGGTGCCCGGCGGCCAGTACGCGAAGGTCGCGACGTCGGCCGACACGGACTTGAACAAGCCGGGCAAGTCCGGGCTGGGGCTCGGCTACGGCAAGAAGGACTTCAACGACGACACCCGCAACGTCGAACTGCACAAGTTCACCCTGCCGATCGTGCAGGGCAGCAACTGCAACGGTGTCGGTGCCGGCTTCAAGGAAGCCACGATGATCTGCAGCGGCTACAGCGACGGCCACGTCACCATCCTGCCGGGCGACAGCGGCGGGCCGCTCGTGGTGGACGGCAAGATCGTCGGCGTCGCGTCGTGGAGCCGCAGCGACTTCAAGTGGTACAGCGTCTACGGCAGGCTCAACAACGACATGGGCGACTGGGTCAAGCAGCAGATCGGCGAGCCGCAGAACCCGGAGACGTTCTCGCTCGCGGTGACGCCGTCCTCGCTCAAGGTCGAGCCGGGCAAGTACGTTTCGGCCACGGTGACCAGCAAGCCGGGCAAGAACGGCGCGGAGAAGGTCGATCTCAGCGCTTCGGGGCTGCCGCAAGGCGCGACGGCGACGTTCCAGCCCTCGTCCATCACCTCGGGTGAATCGGCGAAGGTGACCATCGAGGTTCCCGCCGGGACGGCCGAGAAGGATTACGCGGTCACGATCTCGGGCAAGGGCACCACCGACACCGCGACCACGAACCTGACACTGACCGTCGGCGCGGGCGGACCGCAGCCCGGCGACCTCAAGGTGGGCCTGAGCCCGGCCAGCGGGACAGCGCAACCCGGTTTCTTCAGCAACGTCACGGTTTCCGCCACCGGAGGCACGGGCACGATCACGCTGTCGGCGTCCGGGCAGGGACTGCCGTTCGCCCCGTTCTTCAACCCGCAGACGATCTCGAGCGGCGGCAGTTCGACCATGCAGGTGGTCGCGCCCTTCCAACGGGGCACGTATCCGGTGACCGTCACCGCGAAGGACTCGGCCGGCAAGACCGCCACCGCCACCTACACCCTCACCGTCCAGTAGCGAGTGTCATGAAAGGGCCGTTCAGGACATATTTCGTCCTGAACGGCCCTTTCATGACGTTTCAGGATCGGGCAAGCACCGCCATGGCCGCGTTGTGCCCAGGGATACCCGACACCCCACCGCCCCGAACGGCCCCGGCGCCGCACACCAGCACCCGCTCATGTGCCGTCTCGACGCCCCAAAGCCCGACCTGATCGGCATCCGCGGCATAAGGCCACGAAAGATCACGATGGAAGATGTGTCCCGCGGGCAACCCCAGCTCTGCTTCGAGATCCAGCGGCGTCTTCGCCTCGACGCACAACCGGCCGTCCGGCGCCCGCAGCACACAGTCCTCGATCGGCTCGGCCAGCACACTGTCCAAAGAGGACAACGTCGCACGCAACGCCTCGTCGCGCGCCGCGTCATTGCGGCCCTCGAAGAGCCGGGCGGGCATGTGCAGCCCGAACAACGTCAGCGTCTGCACCCCGGCGGCCTGTTCGGCCGGGCCGAGGATCGACGGATCGGTCAGCGAGTGGCAGTAGATCTCGCACGGCGGCAACGACGGGATCCGGCCCGCGGCGGCCTCGGCATAGGCCGTCGCCAACTGCTCGTAGCCTTCGTTGACATGGAACGTCCCGCCGAACGCCTCTCGCGGATCGACACTCGAATCACGGAGCCGCGGCAGCCGTGAGAGCACCATGTTCACCTTGAGCTGCGCGCCTTCCGGCGCCTCCGGTGGCTCCTCCCCCAGCAGCCGCGCGAGCGTCCGCGGCGCGACATTCGCCAGTACATGGCCGCCACGCACCACGAACTCGTCGTCACCGAGCCGATAGCGCACTGAGCCGCCCGGGTCGATCGACAACACCTCGGCGCCGGTCACCAGCCGAGCCCCGGCGGAAGACGCGGCCGACGCGAGCGCCCCGGTCACCGCGCCCATCCCGCCCACCGGCACGTCCCAGTCGCCGGTCTCGTTGCCGATCACGTGGTAGAGCAGGCAAAGGTTCTGCCGGAAATCACCGGCCCCGGCGAAAGTGCCGATCAGCGCGTCGGTCAGGACGACGCCGCGGACGGTGTCGTCGCCGAACATCCCGGTGAGCGTTTCCGAGATCGGCCGTTCGAACAGCGCGTCCCACGCCCCGGGCTCGATACCCGAGCGCAGCTCCTCCCTGGAGACCAGAGGTTCGGTCAGGGTTGGGAAAGTCCGCTTCGCGACCTGGGACGTCATCTCGTAGAACCGTCGCCACGCCTCGAAGTCCTTTGTGGACCCGGTGAGCGCGGAGAACGACGCCGCGGTCCGGCCGTCGTCGCCCGTGTCGACAAGGAGACCGCCGTCGCCGACCGGCGTGTACGACGACATCCGGCGGCGGCGGAGATCGAGTCCGAGCCCGAGTTCCGCGATGATCTTGCGGGGCAGCAGGCTCACCAGATACGAGTACCGCGACAGCCGGACGTCGACGCCGGGGAACGCCCGGAAGGAGACCGCCGCGCCGCCGACCTCGTCGCGCCGTTCCAGCACCAGCACCGAGCGGCCGGCCCTGGCCAGATAGGCCGCCGCCACCAGGCCGTTGTGCCCGCCGCCGACGATCACGGCATCGTAGGACTCCATCCAAGACCTCCCAGCGAAACGACAGTGCGCCGCGGCCATCGTGACCGCGGCGCACCGCCGTTCGCAAGGACTCAGAAGGTGATGGAGAAGCCTTCGATCGTCCCGCTGTCGAACCGGTAGACGTCACGGACCCGCAGTTTCCAGGTCCCGTTCGCCGGTTCGGACGAGGCGTTCACCGTGTACGACGTGTGCACGCCGCCCGCCTCGCCGATCCCTCCCGCCTGCTTGAGGCCGAACACCGCACCGCTCGGCCCGATCAGGTCGATCGCCAGGTCACCGGTGTAGGTGTGCGCGATGTCGACCTTGACCGGCAGCGTCGCCGACGCCTTGCCGTCGCAGCCTTCCTGCGTCACCGAACTGGTCACCGCGTCACCCGCGTCCGGAATGGACACCGGTGTCGTGTTGGATTTGGCCCCGCACGCCGGGGTGGGGCCACCGCCGCCGATGAACGACACGTTCAGCAGCTTGTTGACCGTGCCGGACGGCAGTCCCTTGAGCACGCCGTCGGAGGCGTTGTTCACCAGCGCGTCCCGCGTCTGCTGCGCGGTGGCACCGGAATTCGCGGCGAGGTACAGCGCCGCCGCCCCGGCCACGTGCGGCGTGGCCATCGACGTCCCGCTCATGTTCGCCGAACCACCGTTGGACGTGGACAGCGACGTGATGTTGCTGCCAGGGGCGAAGATGTCCACGCACGAACTGTGGTTGGAGAACGAGGACTTGTTGTCGCCGCTGTCCGAGGCGCCGACCGTGATCGCCTCGGGGATGCGGGCGGGGCTGACGTTGCAGGCGTTCTGGTTCTCGTTGCCCGCCGCCACCACGTAGACGAAGCCCGCCGCGATGGACTTCTTGATGACGTCGTCGCCGAGCCCGACCTGGTCCATCCGCAGGCTCAGGTTCGCCACCGCCGGTTTGGTGCCGTTCGAGGTCAGCCATTCGGCCGCGTCGACGATGGCGGAGTCCGGGCCGTTGCCCGAGCAGTCGTTGCCCAGCACCTTCAGCCCGACCAGCTTGACCTTCTTGGCCACGCCGTAGGTCTTGCTGCCGATGGTGCCCGCGGTGTGACTGCCGTGCCCGTTGCAGTCCTTCCCGTTGCCGCCCACGAAATCCTTGCCGATGGACGCGCGCCCCTCGTACTCCGGGTTCTCCGGGTTGATCCCGGTGTCGAGGTCGTACGCGGTGACGCCCTCGCCCGTGTTCGGGTAGGTGAAACTCTTGTCCAGCGGCAGGTTCTTCTGATCGACGCGGTCGAGGCCCCAGGTCGGGTTGGCCTGCGTGCCGACGGCACGCGCGGTGCCGTCCTGGTAGACCGCCTTGACCGCCGGATCGGCCGCGAGCCGCCGGGCCTGCTGTTCGGACATGCCCTTGACGGAGAACCCGCGGAGCACGTTCTTGTACGCCGACCGGACCTCGCCGCCGTAGCGGCCGGTCAGCGCGGCCGAGGACTGCTCGACCGCCAGGGTGCCGACATCGTGGAGCACGACGATGTACTGATCGCCGTAGTGCTGTTTCGCCTGCACGACAACGCCTTCCGCCGGAGCGGCGAGGGCGTTGCCCGCGGCGAGCGCGGCCAGCGCGGTGGCCGCGAAGGCCACCACACCGGCGCGCACGCCGCGGCGCATCAGAGACCCGCCACGTTCAGCAGCTTGTTGGTCGAACCGGAGCCCGGGCTCGTCACGACGCCGTTGGTGGCGGCGTTCGCGAGACCGGAGGCCACGGCGGCGGGGGTCGCCGACGGGTTCGACGTCAGGTAGATCGCGGCCGCGCCGGCGACGTGCGGCGTCGCCATCGAGGTACCGCTCATCTGCTGCGTGCCGCCACCGTTGCGCAGGGAGGTGATGCTGGTGCCCGGCGCGAAGATGTCGGTGCAGCTGCCGTAGTTCGAGAACGAGGACCGGCGGTCGTCGCTCTGGGTGGCGTTGACCGTGATGGCCTCACGGACCCGGGCCGGGCTGGTGGAGCAGGCGTCGGTGTTGGAATTGCCGGAGGCCACGGTGTTCGTGATGCCCGCCGCGACCGCGCGGCGCACCGCGGAGTCCACCCCGGAGTCGGCCGGGCCACCGAGGCTCATCGTGAGCACCGACGGGCCCTTCGCGTTCTTCACCACCCAGTCGATCCCGGAGATGATCTGCGAGTACTGACCGCTGCCCTGGCAGTTCAGCACGCGGACCGAGACGATCTTGGCGCCCTTGGCCACGCCGTAGGTGGCGCTGCCGACCGTGCCGGCAACGTGCGTGCCGTGTCCCTGGCAGTCGCGGGCGTCGCTGTCGTTGTCGATGAAGTCGTACCCGCTGGTCGCGCGGCCGCCGAATTCGGTCTGGCGGTAGTCGACCCCGGTGTCGAGGACGTAGACCGTCGCCCCGGAACCGGTGTTCGGGTAGGTGTACTTCTTGTCCAGCGGCAGGTTCTTCTGGTCGATCCGGTCCAGGCCCCAGGTCGGGTTGGTCTGGGTGCCGAGCAGGTGCGCGACCGCGTCCTGCTGGACGAAGTCGACGTTCGGGTCGGCGGCGAGGCGTTTGGCCTGCGCCTCGGTCATCTTCGCCGAGAAGCCGTTCAGCGCGGCGGTGTAGGTCGCCTTCACCTGGCCGCCGTACTTGGCCGCGAGGCCCGCGTCGCCGCTCTTGAGCGAGACGATGTACCCGTCCGTGACGGCCCCCGGCACACCGGCACCGCGGATCTGTCCCTCGGCGGCCGTGGCCGGTCCGGCGAAGGCCACCGTGGCCGCCGCACAGGCCCCGGCCAGCACCGCACCCGCGATCCGGTGACGTCGAAGTTCTCCACGCATTTCCTGAGCTCCGTTCACTCGAACAGGTGGTTCGCGCCGGCGGAGGTCCAGACCGGCGCCGTGACGTGCAGTCACGCTGGAATCACTTTCGGGTGGCGGGACCTGCGCGAACAAGCGAGGCAACGGTCCGTAGGACTACGTATCTAATGGCGAAATCCCCCGTCCCTACGAAAGTCGGGTGACCGCCCGTGCGGGTTCCGTGATCATCGAAACCGCGCTTAAGCTGCGTTCACTCGAACGGTGTGGTTCGTGAAGCGGGGGTGACCCGGCATGGTGATCGGTGGCTGCCGACGCAGGACGAGTTCGCCGGTGCTCGTCGGCCGTGAGGCGGAATTACGCGAGCTCCTCGACGGCGCGTTGCGCTCGCCGTCGGTGATCATGCTCGAAGGCGAAGCGGGGGTGGGCAAGACCCGGCTCGCCACCGAGCTGTTGGCCTGCGCCGAACTGGCCGGACGGCCGGTCCTCACCGCGACCTGCCAGCCGCTGCGGGAGCCTTTCCCGTACGGCGTGGTCTTCGACGCGCTGAAGGACGTCCGGCCGGCGCGTGAGCTCAGCCCGGTGACCGGTGTCCTCGCGCCCTACCTGCCCGAACTCGCGGCGTTCCTGCCTCAGCCGCCGCCGCGGCCGTCCGACCCGAGGACCGAACGTCACCAGCTCTTCCGCGCCGTCCGGGAACTGCTCGGCTCGCTGGGCCCGCACATCCTGCTCGTCGAAGACCTCCACTGGGCGGACGACGGTTCCCGCCGCCTGCTGCGGTTCCTGATGACCGAACCGCCCGCGGGCCTGACGCTCCTGCTCACGTACCGGCGCGAGGAGACTCCCGGCGGCATCCCGCTCGGCAGCGCCTACCGGCCCTCCCCCGGCACCGCCCACGCGCTCGTCACCCTCCGGCCGTTGGACCGCGATGGCGTCCAGTCACTGGTTTCGGCGCTGCTCGGCGAAGCGAACGTCTCCGCCGAGTTCGCCGCACGGCTGCACGAGCGGACCGCGGGGATCCCGTTCGTGGTCGAGGAGATCGTGCACGCGATCGGCGGCGTCGAAGGCGCGGTGCACGCCGACGGCGCGACCGCGCGACGTCTGCTCGACACCGTCGAAGTCCCGGCGCTGCTGCGGGAAGCGACGGTCGAACGCCTCATGGCGCTGCCACCGGCCGCCCGGCGGATCACCGAGGCCGCCGCCGTCCTCGGCACACCGTCCACTTCGGACCTGCTGGCCGCCGCGGCCGCGCTCACCCCCGAACGGGCCCGCCGCGCGCTCGTCCTCGCGCTCGAACGCAACGTCCTCGTGGAGTCCGGCGAAGGTCTGTACGACTTCCGGCACGCGTTCGCCCGCCAGGCTGCGTACCTCACCATCCCCGGTCCCGACCGCCAGGAACTGCACCGGCGGGCCGCGCGCCTGCTGCGCGACCGGCTCCCGCAGTCCTTGGTGCGGCTGGCCGAACACTGCCGGAAGGCTGGCGACCGGGCCGGTGCCCTGAAGTACGGCGAAGCCGCCGCGGATCAGGCGTCGACGGTCGGCGACCTCGCCACCGCGACCGATCTGCTCCGCACCCTGCTCGACGAACCGGGCCTCCAACCGTCCGATGTGGACAGGCTCGCGGTCAAGTTCAGCTCGGTGGCGTGCAACGGACTCGCGCAGACCGAAGTCGTCCCGGCGCTGGAGCGGCTGCTCACCGACGGCAGGCTGTCCGGGCGCCTGAGCGGCGAGGTCCGGCTGGGGCTCGGGCTCCTGCTGGTACGCCAGGCGGGCGGGCTGGAGGCGGCGCGGACCGAGATCGAGATCGCCGTCAACGACCTCTCCGACCGGCCCGATCTGGCCGGCCGCGGGATGGGTGTCCTCGCCCAGCCCTGGGTCGGCGCGACGCCGCTGCGGGAGCACCGGCGCTGGATGGACCGGGTGGACGAGCTCATCGACCGGGCCACCGACCGGCGGCTGAAGATCATCCTGCTGGCCAACAACGCGGCGTCACGGCTGCACATCGGCGACACGCGTGGCTGGGACATGCTGGACCGGGCGCCCACCACCGTCGGTTCCGCCGACGAACAGCGGCATCTGGCACGGCTGCACTGCAACAGCGCCGACGCCTGCGCCTGGACCGGCCACCACCGGCGGGCCAGGAGCCTGCTGCGCAGCGGGATGCAGCTCGCCGCCGACTGCGGTGCGCCGTACGTCGTCAGCACCGCCCGCGCGACGGCCGTCCACACCGACTGGCTCACCGGCAACTGGGACGGCCTCGCCGAACGCGCGGGCGCGCTGATCGACGAGTACCGCGACCTCCTGCCGGTGACCAGCGAACTGTGCCTGGTGCTGGGCCTGCTCGCCGCCGCCCGCGGCGAATGGGACGAGGCCGCCGCCCGGTTCGCCGGTACCGCGGCGGATCAGCCCGAGAACGCGTTCACCCCGGTCGCGATCGCCGCGCACGCCGGGATGTCGGGCATGCTGCTCGCGCAGGATCTCGGCGAGGCCGCCGTGACGCAGGCCGAGAAGGGACTGGAACTCTTGCGCGCCAAGGGTGTCTGGGCCTGGGGCGCCGATCTGGCCATGGCCGCCGTCGACGCGTATTGCGCCACGGGGCGGGACGCCGAGGCGCAAGCGCTGGCCGACGAGTTCGAACGCGAGGTCGGCGACCTCGACGCACCGTCGACCCGGGCCGCGCTCGCCGCGAACCGCGGGCTCGTCGCGGCGTCCCGGGGCGACCACGCGGAGGCGATCGAGGCCTTCGAGCAGGCGCGGACCCGCTTCGAGGCGCTCCCCGCGCCCTATCACGCCGCGCTGGTCGCCGAACGGGCCGCGCGCTGCCGTCTGGCCCGCAACGAGGACGTCGCAGAGACGTTCGCGTCGCTCGCGGAGACTTTCGACCACCTCGGCGCGACGCGTGACGCCGCGCGTTGCCGCCACGCCTTCCGGTCCACCGGCGCCGTCGCCCCCTCGCGGCGTGGCCGCCGGGGTTACGGCGACGAACTGTCGCCACGGGAGCGCGACGTCGCCCGCCTGCTGGCCGCGGGGCACACCAACCGGGAGATCGCCGAGGTGCTGTTCCTGTCCCGGCGCACGGTGGAACAGCACGTCGCGAGCGTGCTGCGGAAGCTGAAGGTGCGGTCACGGAGTGAGCTGGCGGGGCTGCGGTCGGCCTAGCCGCTCGGATGCGCGTACCGAGGTCCGTGAAGGCCCCCTTCACTACCTTCAGGGTAGGTAAGGAGGCCTTCACGGACTTGGGAATCGCCACGCGTACCCCGGGCGCACCACCGGTCACAACGGCCGCGCGTGAAGGCCCCCTTCCCGCGGCTCAGCCGAAGAAACTCGACCTTCACACCTTGCCAAGTACATGAAGGCCCCCTTCCTTGCGCCTGGTGCAAGGAAGGGGGCCTTCATGTACTTGGCCGCGCCGGGAATTAAATCGGTTGCGCACGGCCGCGGGGGTCGGGGATGATCGTCCGCGATCCGGCAGGGAGCCGGTGGATGCGACAGGGAGGTGCCTCGTGCTGATGACTGTCCGGGGCCTTGGCCGCCCCCATCCACTCGCCCCTCGCGGCTGAGCGCGGAGCCACGACGCTCGCCCGGTGGGGCATCCCTGATCTAGGAGAACCCACCAGTGCGCAAGCACGATCTCGAAGAGTCTTACGAACAACGTCCTCGCCGTACCCGTCGTGCCCGTTTCGACGACGAACCCGAACCCACCCGAGGCGGACGGCTCACCGAAGCCGAACGCGTCCGCCTCGCCCGGTTGCGGGAGGACGCCTACACCGAGACCGCCATCCCCGACGGCGCCGACCGCTGGAGCACCTGGGGAGAAGCGGAGCAAGGACCGTTGCCGCGCCCGGACTGGGTGATCACCGAACTGGCGGCGGTCGACACCGAGCTCGGCATCCTCAAAACCGGCAAGGAGGCGGACGTCCACCTCGTCCGGCGCAACCTGCCCGGTACCGAAGGCACCGTGCTCGCCGCCAAGCGGTACCGCAGCGGCGAGCACCGGCTGTTCCATCGTGACGCCGGCTACCTCGAAGGCAGGCGGATGCGGCGTTCGCGGGAGATGCGGGCGATGGAGTCGCGCAGCAGCTTCGGCCGCAACCTCATCGCCGAACAGTGGGCCGTCGCGGAGTTCGGCGCGCTGAGCAGGCTCTGGTCGGTCGGCGCGCCCGTGCCGTACCCGGTGCAGCGCGACGGCACCGAACTGCTGCTGGAATTCCTGGGCGAGGGCGAGACGGCCGCGCCGCGGCTGGCGCAGGTCCGGCCGGAGCCCGACCAGTTGCGGGAACTGTGGTTCCAGACCTCGGCGATGCTGGAGCTGCTGGCGTCGCAGGGGCTCGCGCACGGTGACCTCTCGGCGTACAACCTGCTCGTGCACCGCGAACGGATCATGGTGATCGACCTCCCCCAGGTGGTCGACATCGTGGCCAATCCCGGCGGGCTGGAGTTCCTCGCGCGGGACGTGCGGAACATCGCGACGTGGTTCCACTCGCGGGGATTGCCGGAGCGGCTCACGGCGGTGCCGGAGCTGATCGAGGAGCTGCAGGAGATCGCGGGCCTCCGCTGACCGTCCACAGTGTCTCGAAGGGGTCTTTCCCGGCACGATCACGCCGGGGAAGACCCCGCCGTGGAGACCCTGCCCACAATCGCTCCCTCCAGTTGGGAGGCCGGATAACGGTCCGGTACAGTAGTGACAGACCGCAACCGGCGGCGTGGATGAGTTGGTGTCCGTCGCCTCCAAAGCCAACCGAATGGCTCGCGGTATCCGTATCAATCCATTGGCGCGCGGTGTCACGCAGACGCGGTGTGCCGGGTTCGTCCCTGTGAACGCCCATCTGTGCACACCATCTTGCCCTGCCTGCGTGCGGGCAGCCCGGGCCTCCTTGCGACGTGCCACGTCCGAGAGGCATTTGTGACAGTCACGTTCAACTCCGGCCACGTCTCACCGTCGGCGCGTCAGCACCGCAAGCCGCGCACCCGCCCCGCGGGTGACGCGATGCTGCGCGAAGACGCCGTCGAGACGGTCAAGGCGAAGACCTGGGCGGAACTCGGCCTTCCCGACCCGCTGCTGCGGGCGCTGGCCGACGCCGGTATCACCACCCCGTTCCCGATCCAGTCGGCGACCATCCCCGACGCCCTCGCCGGTCGCGACGTGCTCGGCCGCGCCCAGACCGGTTCCGGCAAGACCCTGGCCTTCGGCCTCGCGATGCTGACCCGGCTCAACGGCGGCCGCGCCCGGCCGAAGCACCCCCGCGCGCTGATCCTGGTCCCGACCCGCGAGCTGGCCATGCAGGTCGCCGACTCGCTGACCCCGCTGGCCAAGGCCCTCGGCCTGTGGTGCCGCACCGCCGTCGGCGGCATGGCCTTCACCCGCCAGGCCGACGCGCTGTCCCGCGGCGTCGATCTGCTGATCGCCACCCCCGGCCGGCTGTCGGACCACGTCCGCCAGGGCACCGCGTCGCTGTCCGACGTCAACTTCGTCGCGCTCGACGAGGCCGACCAGATGGCCGACATGGGCTTCATGCCGCAGGTCCGCGAGATCCTCGACCTGACCCCGGCCCGCGGCCAGCGCCTGCTGTTCTCGGCCACCCTCGACGGCGACGTCGACCGGCTGGTCCGCGCGTACCTGACCGACCCGGTCACGCACTCGGTCGCCCCGTCGACCGCGAGCGTCACCACCATGGACCACCACGTGTTCCAGGTGTCGCACCAGGACAAGCAGGACATCATCACCGAGATCGGCGCCCGTGAGGGCCGCACGATCATGTTCGTCCGCACCAAGCACCACGTGGACCGCCTGACCGAGCGCCTGCGCGAGAAGGGCGTCCACGCGGCCGCCCTGCACGGCGGCAAGACCCAGGGCCAGCGCAACCGCGTCCTCGCGGACTTCAAGGAGGGCTACGCGCCCGTCCTCGTCGCCACGGACGTCGCCGCGCGCGGTATCCACGTCGACGACATCTCGCTGGTGCTGCACGTCGACCCGGCCGCCGACCACAAGGACTACCTGCACCGCGCCGGCCGCACCGCGCGCGCCGGGGCGTCCGGTGTCGTGGTCACGCTGGTCACCCACGACCAGCGCCGCATGGTGCGCCGGATGACCGACCGCGCCGGCGTCCGCGCCGAGCAGACCACGATCCGCCCGGGTGACGCCGAGCTCGCCCGTATCACCGGTGCGCGGCAGCCCAGCGGCGAGCCGGTCGTCGAGCGCCGTCGTGAGTCCCCGCGTCGTGGCGGTGGCCGCGGCTACGGTGGCGGCGACCGCGGTTACCAGGGCTCGCGCGAGGGTCACGGTCACCGCGAAGGCGGCCGTCCCGGTGGCTTCCGCGGCCGCCCGCGTCGTGGCGAGGGCGGTGGCGGCAACGGCCGTCCGCAGCGTCCGGGCGGACGCCCGCGTCGCAGCTACGACAGCTGAAGTGACTGAAGCCGGTTCCTCCGGCGGCTAGTGCCATGAACGGTCCGTTCCTTGCAAATTTCGCAAGGAACGGACCGTTCATTGCGTTCGGAGTGGGGACCACCACGTCCATCGGGAAACGGCGGATGGGAGACTGCGGGACGTGACTTCTCCCGGCCCCGCCTCCCAGAACCTCCCGCCCGACCAGGTCTTCGACTGGCTCGACGTAGAGGCTGAGAAGCGGGCCGAGGCCGGGCTGGTGCGCAAGCTGCGCATCCGGCAGGCGCAGGAGCCGGAGCTGGACCTCGCCGGAAACGACTACCTCGGGCTCGCCAGGGACAAACGTGTCGCCGGCGCGGCGGCCGCGGCCGCGCTGCGCTGGGGCGCCGGGGCCACTGGCTCCCGGCTCGTCTCCGGCACCACCGAGGTCCACGCCGAACTCGAGCACGAACTCGCCCGCTTCTGCGGCACGCAGGCCGCGCTGGTCTTCTCGTCCGGGTTCACCGCGAACCTCGGCGCCGTCACGGCCCTGTCCGGCGCGGATTCCGCGATCGTCACGGACAAGTACATCCACGCCTCGCTGATCGAGGGCTGCCGCCTGTCCCGGTCGGACATCGCCGCCGTCGCGCACAGCGACCCGAACGCCTTCAAGCACGCGCTGGCGACCCGCCGCAAACCGCGCGCGCTCGTCGTCACCGATTCCGTGTTCTCCGTCGACGGCGACATCGCCCCCTTGGAGCAGCTCGCCGGTGTCTGCCGGGAGCACGGCGCGTCGCTGCTCGTCGACGACGCGCACGGCTTCGGCGTCCTCGGCGAGGGCGGCCGCGGCGCCGTCCACGCGGCCGGGCTCTCCGGCGCGCCGGACGTCGTCACCACGATCACGCTGTCGAAATCCCTTGGGGCGCAAGGCGGAGCGGTGCTCGGGCCGCGTCGCGTGATCAAACATCTCGTGGACACCGCGCGCAGTTTCATCTTCGACACCGGGCTCGCGCCCGCCAGTGCCGCCGCCGCGCTGGCCGCCCTCACCGCGCTGAAGGCCGAGCCGGAGCTGGCCACCAAGGTGACCGAAGTCGCGGGAAACCTTGCGATGCAACTGAAATCGGCGGGTTTCCGGGTCGGTCTCCCGGACGCCGCGGTGATCTCGGTGCAGGCGCCGTCGCCGGAGGCCGCCGTCGCGTGGGCGGCCGCGTGCGCCGATCAGGGCGTGCGCGTCGGCTGCTTCCGGCCGCCGTCCGTGCCGGACGGCATCTCCCGCCTGCGCCTGACCGCGCGGGCCGACCTCACCGAGGCCGACGTGGACCGCGCGGTCGGGGTGATCACGGCCGCGGCGCCTCCCGGCGCCACATCGTGAGGTGCGGGATGCCGTCCTCCATGAACTCCTCGCCCTCCACCACGAAGCCGTACTTGGCGTAGAACTTCGTCGCGTACGTCTGCGCGTCGAGGACGCACGGCGCGTCCCCGATCCCCGCGAGAGCGGTCTCCATCAGCCGTCCCGCGAGCCCCTTGCCGCGTGAGCGGACGGCCGTGCACACCCGGCCGATGCGAAAGGTGCCGCCGGCGTCCTGCAGCACCCGCAGGTACGAGTCGACGGCGACGGAACCGCCGATCCAGAGGTGCCGCGTGCCGGGCAGGAGGTCGCGTCCGTCGATCTCGTGATAGGCGCAGTCCTGCTCGACGACGAACACGTCCACGCGCAGGCGGAGGATGCCGTGCAGCTGTGCGGCGGTGATCTCGTCACCGGCGACGGACAGCGGGAACGACGAGGTCTCGATGATCGGGGTGTCGGTGCTCACGCCCACTTGTTAGCACATCGGGCGTGAAGAAGGCACCGATCAGCCGATCAGGCCCCGGTTCTTCTGCTGGGAGATCTCGTTCGCGAAGTGGGAGACGCGGGTGTACACGCCGGGTTTGCCCGCCTTCGCGCAGCCTTCGCCGAAGGACACGATCCCGATCAGCGTGTCGCCCACCATGAGCGGTCCGCCCGAATCGCCCTGGCAGGCGTCGACGCCACCTTCGTCGTAGCCGGCGCACACCATGTCGCTCGGGTCGTAGCCCGAGTACGCGGTGCGGCAGGTCTTGTCGCTGACCACGGGGACGACCGCGCTGCGCAGGTAGTCCGACCGCGCCCCGCCGTCGGCGACCCGGCCCCAGCCGAGGACCGTCGCCTTCGTGCCTTCCTGGTACAGGTCGGCGTTGCCGTTGTCCGCGACCTTCGCGGGCCGGTACGGCAGCTGACCGCTGACCGTCATCACCGCGATGTCGTCGCCCTTGCCGGGATCGCCGCTGTAGTCGGGGCTGACCCAGATCCGCGAGACCCGCAGCTCGATGCCGTCGCGCGAACGCTTGTCCTCGCGCCCCGCGACCACGCGGACGTCGGCGCGTTTGACCGCGACCGCGCAGTGCGCCGCCGTCGCGACCGTCGTGGAGCTGACGATCACCGCGCCGCAGTACTGGTTGCCGCCGCGATCGGCCAAGTAGACCGCGTATGGGTATTGCGAAACCGAAGCCTTGCCACCACCCACGATCCGCGGCTGGGCGGCCTGATCCGGGCCGCTCACCGCGCTGTCGTCCGCGGACGCGCTGTTGACCGCGACCGGCACCATCACCGCCGTCGCGAGGACCGCTCCGACCGCGAGCAGCAGCGTGCGGCGTGACTTCTTGGGCATGTTCTGTCCCTTCACCGGGGCGTACGTACGGTCAAACCCTGGGAAGTCATTCGACTCCAGCGCGTACACGAGCGATCGCGAATACCCTAATCGGAGAAAGCCCGATGCGGTGTCACTGAAACGGGTGGAACTGTGCTCACCGAACGCATCTGTCACCCTGGACGTCGTGCGGGCTACGGCGACGGTTCTGGCGGCTACGGCCCTTCTGCTTTCTTCGTGTGCGAACCCCGCGCCGCCCAGCCCAGTTCCCGGCCCTCCCGCGGAAACCTCTTCAGCGGCAACGACTCCGGCCACATCGGCCCCGCCTCCCACACCGGTCTGGCAGGTCGGCGCGAAGCCGCTTCCCTTGCGCCGTGACGGTTTCGGGCAGATCCTCCCGACTCCTCCGGTACTGGCGAACCGTTCCCTGCCGACCGCCGATCTGCTGCCCCCGCCCGCCGGGAACCGGTTCACGGGCACGGTGAATCCCGTTCCCGCAGGGGTTCTCGCGCGCAGCACGTGGCAGCCCGCCTGCCCGGTCAAGGCAGGCGAACTTCGCTATCTCACGTTGTCGTTCTGGGGTTTCGACGGCCGCGCGCACACCGGGGAAATGCTCGTGAACGCGTCGGTGGCGAACGCCGTCGTCACCGTGTTCGGGCGGTTGTTCGCCGCGAAATTCCCGATCGAGGAAATGCGCGTGACCGCTCCCGCCGAACTCACCGCTCCCCCGACGGGTGACGGGAACAACACCACCGCCTTCGTCTGCCGTCCGGCCCGCGGCCTGACGAACTGGTCGGCGCACGCCTACGGGCTCGCGATCGACGTCGACCCGTTCTGCAATCCGTACACCAAGGGCGACCTCGTCCTGCCCGAACTCGCGTCGGCGTACCTCGACCGGGGAAACCGGCGGCCGGGGATGATCACCGCCGGCGATCCGACGGTGGCCGCCTTCACCGCGATCGGCTGGACGTGGGGCGGCTCCTGGACGACGCCGACGGACCGGATGCACTTCAGCTCCACCGGCCGCTGAACCGGGAACAACCGGCCGCCGTGACAAGTTGGCTAGAGTCGGAACCACCCCCGCTCCCGCCGCAAAGGAAGACAGCGTGCCCCACTACGACCTGGTGATCGTCGGTACCGGATCGGGCAACTCGATCCTCGACCCGCGTTTCGCGGACTGGAACACGGCGATCGTGGAGAAGGGCACGTTCGGCGGCACCTGCCTGAACGTGGGCTGCATCCCGACGAAGATGTTCGTGCACGCCGCCAACGTCGCGGCCACCCCCGCCACGTCGTCGAAGTTCGGCGTCGACGAGGAGCTGACCGGTGTCCGCTGGCGCGACGTGCGCGACCGGATCTTCGGCCGGATCGACCCGATCGCCGAGGGCGGCCGGGAGTACCGCGTCCAGCACGAGGACAACAAGAACGTCACCGTGTACGAGGGCGAAGGCCGCTTCACCGGGCACAAGGAACTTCGGGTCAGCTACTCCGACGGCCGCCCGGCCGAGACGATCACCGCCGACAAGTTCGTGCTCGCCGCCGGCGGGCGGCCGGTGATCCCGGACATCCCCGGCCTCGCCGAGACCGGCTACCACACCTCCGACACGGTGATGCGGCTCGACGAGCTGCCGTCGAGCATCGTGATCCTCGGCGGCGGGTACATCGCGGCCGAGTTCGCGCACGTCTTCGCCTCGTTCGGGGTGGACGTGACCGTGGTCAACCGCTCCGGCGCGCTGCTGCGGTCCGAGGACGACGACGTCAGCGCCCGGTTCACCGAGCTGGCCGCGCAGCGGTTCGACGTCCGGCTCGACCGCAAGACCGTCCGCGCGCGCAAGACCGCGTCGGGGGTCGCCCTGGACCTCGAAGGCCCGGAGGGCGCCGAAACCGTCGAGGCCGACGTGCTGCTGGTCGCGACCGGCCGCACGCCGAACTCCGACCTCCTGGACGTCGCCGCCACCGGCGTGACCACGGGCGAGCGCGGGCACGTCGTGGTCGACGAGTACCAGCAGACCGTGGTCGACGGGATCTACACGCTCGGCGACATCTCGTCGGTCTTCGAGCTGAAGCACGTCGCGAACCACGAGCAGCGCGTGGTGCAGCACAACCTGCTGCACCCGGACGAGCGGATCGAAGCCGACCACCGGTTCGTCCCGCACGCGGTGTTCACCTCGCCGCAGGTCGCCTCCGTCGGGCTGACCGAACGCGAGGCACGCGAGCGTGGCGTGTCGTACGTGACGTCGCATCAGGACTACGCCGGCATCGCGTACGGCTGGGCGATGGAGGACACGACCGGCTTCGCGAAGCTGCTCGCCGACCCGGCCACCGGGCAGCTGCTGGGCGCGCACATCATCGGTCCGCAGGCGTCTTCGGTGATCCAGCCGCTGATCCAGGCGATGAGCTTCGGGCTGGACGCGAAGAGCATGGCGCGCGGGCAGTACTGGATCCACCCGGCGATGCCGGAACTGGTCGAGAACGCGCTGCTGAACCTGCCCCTGGACTGACCCCGCCGCATTTAGTCCTCTGAATGCGCCTTACCCCGGGCGCGTTCAGAGGACTAAATGCGCCGGTCAGACGACGCGGTCGCAGGCGCGGGCCCCGTTCCGCGCCGCCAGCTCGCCGACGGCGTTGCCCGTGGTGTCCGAGACGGCCATCAGGGCGGGCGAGCGGGCCCCCTCCCCCGAGAACCGCTCACCCGCCTCGACGTACCGGCGGATCGCCGCCAAGAACTCCTCCCGCGCCGATGCCGCCCCTCCTGGCACCGTGCGGACCCCCGTCGCCCCCTTGAGGACGTCCTTGGCGTCGTCCACCTTCACCGCGACGTAGTGCTGCCACTTGCGCAGCTCCGTCGCGGCCTCCCCCTCCGGATCCGGCCAGTAGCGCTGGATCTCGGCGCCACTGTCCTTCCACACCTGTACGCACACCCGGTCGACGGCACGGTAGAACTCGTGCGGCGAGAGCACCGCGGGTGCCCGCTCCGGCACCACGGCGATGCACACCGCGGCGAAACACGCCAGAGCCGAGCCGTACGCCAGTCCCTCCACCACGCCGACCCCCAGGACCGAGTTTTTTGAACAGGTTCAACTCGCTCAGGCTATGGCTCCGCCCCGGGACGGGTCAAGAAGTTTTTTGAACGCGTTCAGACGAAGCGGCGACGACCGGCGAAGGCACCGAAGGTCATCTGGGCGGCGAAGACCGCGAGCATCATGATCCAGGGGACGGTCCAGCCGTGGGTGAGGTCGTGAAGCAGCCCGAAGAGGAACGGCCCGACGGCCGCCATCAGGTAGCCGATGCCCTGCGCCATCCCCGACAGCCGCGCGGTGTCCTCGCCGGTGCGGGCCCGCAGCGCGATCACCGTCAGCGCGAGCGAGAAGACGCTCATCCCGAGCCCGATGAGGAGGCACCAGAGCAGCGGCGAGGCGGCGGGCGCGACCATCATGCCGACCATGCCGACGAAGCCGGGAACGCCCAGTCCGACGATCCACGGGCTCTGGCTCTTGTGCCGGGCGGCCATCGGCGCCACCACGAGACTGATCGGGACGGCGATGAGCGAGATCAACCCGAGCAACAGCCCGGAATCCCCCTTGCTCACCCCCGCGTCGATCATCACTTCCGGCAGCCAGCCCATCACGACGTAGGCCAAAAAGGCCTGAGTGCCGAAGAAAAGCGTGACCATCCACGCAAGGGGGCTACGCAGGAGCGATCGCCCGCTACCCTGCTTGCCTGCCTCGGCAACGGGCGCACGTCCCGCACCGCGGGCTGCGAGAATCCAGACGAGGAGTGCGAGCACCGCCAGTACCGACCAGGCGCCGAGACCTTGGCGCCAGCCGCCGAACGCGTTCTCCAAGGGAGGGGTGAGCGCGGACCCCAGGGCGCCCCCGCCCTGCAGAGCGGCGGTGTACACGCCGGTCATCATGCCGACACGTGCCGGGAAGGAGTCCTTGATGACGACCGGGATCAGTACGTTCGCCAAGGCGATTCCCGCCGTGGCGACCAGGGTTCCCCCGAGCACGACGTACGGTCCGTCGATCACGCGCAGCACCAGGCCGACGGCCAGCACCGAAAGCGCGGACGCGATGGCCGCGCCGATGCCGAACCGGCGGGCCAGCAGTGGCGCGGCGAGTCCGGCGGCGGCGAAACAGAGGCCGGGGAGCGTGGTGAGCACGCCGGCCCAGGTCGCCGTGGCGCCGAGGTCGTCGCGCATTTCGCCGAGCATGGGGCCGATACTGGTGATCGCGGGCCGCAGATTGAGGGCCACCAGGATCACCGCGACACCGAGCAGAACGCCGCCGGTGATCACTCCCGGCCGCCACTCCGTTTCGATCGAGCCTTCGAGTTCAAGGCTTTCGTCGAACGGGGCCACGGATTCTCGAGAGTCGACACGCACGTCGGCTAGTATCACATACATAGGATGATTGGATGAAGGGACAACGCTGTGCCATTGGCCACCACGCGCCGTGCCGGCCTGGTCGATCAGGTCATCGAGCAGCTGCGTGACGCCGTCACGCAGGGAGAATGGCCCATCGGTCAGCGGATTCCGACGGAACCCGAGCTGGCCGGGCAACTCGGCGTCGGGCGCAACACCGTCCGCGAGGCCGTTCGCGCGCTCGCGCACACGGGGCTGCTCGAGGTCCGCCAGGGCGACGGAACCTACGTGCGGGCGACGAGCGAGGTCTCGGGCGCCATCCGGCGGCTCTGCGGTTCCGAACTGCGCGAGGTGCTGCAGGTGCGGCGCATCCTCGAGGTCGAGGGCGCCCGGCTCGCGGCCGTGTCGCGGACCGAGGATGAGGTCGTCGAGCTGCGGTCCCTGCTCGAACGCCGCAACGCCGAGCTGCGCGACGGCCATTGGGAGGACTTCGCCCGCCTCGACGCGGAATTCCACTTCGCGGTCGTCCAAAGTGGACATAACACCCTGTTGACCGAGATGTACCGCGGGCTCACCGAGGTGATCACGGCCAGCGTGGCCGCCACGTCGAATGTGACGCCGGGGCGCGAGTATCTGCCGGAGATAGGGCATGAAGGCCTCGCCGAGGCCATCGCCGACCGCGACGCCGACCGTGCCGCCACCGAGGCGTGCGGTTTCCTGGACGAACTCCTGGCCAGGGTGGAGCAGGACGACGCCTGACCCTGAAGTACATGAAGGCCCCCTTCCTTGCGCCTGGCACAAGGAAGGGGGCCTTCATGTACTTACGGCAGCGTGAGGATCTCGGCGCCGTCCTCGGTCACCACGAGGGTGTGCTCGAACTGGGCCGTCCACTTCTTGTCCTTGGTGGTGACGGTCCAGTCGTCGGCCCAGATGTCGTAGTCGATGGTGCCGAGGGTGATCATCGGCTCGATCGTGAAGGTCATGCCCTGCTCGATGACCGTCTCGACGGACGGCTCCTCGTAGTGCAGGACGGTCGGCGCGGTGTGGAATGCGGGCCCGACACCGTGGCCGGTGAAGTCGCGCACGACCCCGTAGCCGAACCGCTTCGCGTACGACTCGATGACGCGGCCGATGACGTTGAGCTGCCTGCCGGGGCGGACGGCCTTGATGGCGCGCATGGTCGCCTCGCGTGTGCGCTCGACCAGCAGCCGTGCCTCCTCCGAGACGTCGCCCGCCAGGAACGTCGCGTTGGTGTCGCCGTGGACGCCGCCGATGAACGCGGTGACGTCGATGTTGCAGATGTCGCCGTCCTCGATCACCGTCGAATCCGGGATGCCGTGGCAGATGACCTCGTTGAGCGAGGTGCAGCACGACTTCGGGAACGCGCGGTAGCCGAGCGTCGACGGGTACGCGTGGTTGTCCAGCAGGAACTCGTGGATCACCTTGTCGATGTCGTCGGTGGTCGCACCGGGCTTGACGGCCTTGCCGCCCTCCTCCAGCGCCTGCGCCGCGATCCGGCCCGCGACCCGCATCGCCTCGATCACCTCGGGCGTGCGGACCCCGTTGCCCGTGTCGCGTTTCGGCGCCGGCCGGTCGACGTACTCGGGACGGGCGATGCTGGCGGGGACGACTCGCCTCGGCGTCTGGACGCCGGGCTTCAAGGGGGAGCGAACGGACATGAGCCCAGCCTACGACCTGGCGGCTAACCGAGCCCCGTCAGGAAGCGCTGCGCGGCCTCGACCGCGGGCCTGGACGTCCCCGCGTCGGTCGTCAGCACCGCGAAGGCCAGGTCCCCGGTGTAGCCGACGAACCAGCCGTGCGCATGCGTGCCGTCGCCGAACTGCGCCGTCCCGGTCTTGCCCCGGACGTCCGGCAAGGGCTTGAGCAGTGTCGCCGTGCCGTCGGTGACGACCTCGCGCATCATCCCGCGCAGCGCGTCGAGCACCTCCGGCTTGATCGGTTTGCCGAGCCCGGACGACGTGGTGGCCATCCCCCGCACCAGCGTCGGCACCGGCACCTTCCCCGACTGGACCGTCGCGGTGGCGACCGCCAGCCCGAACGGGCTCGCCACGACGGTCCCCTGGCCGAACCCGTTCTCCGCCCGCTGCGCGACGGTGTTCGCCGGCGGCGACGAACCGGTGATCGTCGTCAGGCCCGGGATCACGAAGTCGGCGCCGACGCCGAGGTCGCGCGCGGCGTCGGTCAGCGCGGCGGGAGGCAGATCGGTCGAGAGCTTCGCGAACGTCGTGTTGCAGGACTTGGCGAACGCCGTGGAGAGCGGGACGACGCCGAGGGCGAACTTGCCCTCGTTCGGCACCGTCCGGTTCTCGAAGGTGGCCGTGCCGGGGCAGTCCACCGGGCTGTCCGCCCGCACCGAGCCCGCGGACAGCGCCGCGACGGCGGTGGCCATCTTGAACGTGGAGCCCGGCGGGAAGCGGCCGGTGAGCGCGATCGCGCCCTGCGGATCGGCCGGGGCGTTCTGCGCCACCGCCAGCAGTTCGCCGGTCGACGGCTGGATCGCCACCAGCGCGGCCGCCGTCGGGACCGGGGCGAGCGCCCGTTCCGCCGAACCCTGCGCCTTCACGCTGAGCGTGCTGACGACCGCGGGGGCCGGTTTGGGGTGTTCGGAGTGCAGGTCGACGATCTCGCCGCCGCCCGTGTCGAGGGTGACGACGCGCCAGCCCGCCGAGCCCTCCACCTGATCCTCGACGAGCGTCCGGACCGCGGGCAGCACCTGCTTGCCGAAGTTCTTGTCGTCCGGGAGCAGCCTTTCCTGCTGGCTGAACCGGACCCCGGGCAGGTCGTAGATCTCGGGTTTCACCTCTTGGTAGCTGTTCGCCCGCAGGCTCACCACCGGATAGCCGGAGCCGGGTTTGAGCGTCTTCACACCGTCGCGGATCGACTGACCGGTCACCGACGCCTCGAACCGGTTGAGTGCCGCGCCAAGCTTGTCGGTGACGGCCACCAGGTCGCCCGCCTTCGCCGGGTCGAGCACGACGCTGACGACGGTCTGCGGGCGCAGCAACGGTGTCCCGTCGCGGTCCAGCACCGGCGCGAGGGCCGGCGGATCGGCCTTCAGCGCGATGCTCTGCTGCGCGGCCAGCTGCGGGTGCAGGACGGTCGGCAGCCAGCGCACCTTCCAGCCGTCCTGGGTGGAATGGAGCTGCGCGTCGGCCTTGTACGTCCAGACCCGGCCGCGCGGGAGGTTCCAGGTGAGCCGGTAGGTCGCCGTCGCGTTGTCCGCGCCGGACGAGTGCCGGACCTCGTCGGCCGCGACCTTGATCGACTCGGGGGAAAGCGCCTTCCGCGTCATCTCCACCGAAGACCGCGCGGCGTCCGGCGAATCGGTGAAGAAGGCCGCGGCGGCGACGTCACCGGAGGCGAGCCCGTCGAGGAAACCCGTGATCGCGTCCTCCGGACCGGAATCGGCGAAGAGCCCGCACCCGGCGGCCGAGAGGCCCACCACCCCCGCGAGCACGACGACGGCGACACGACGACCTGCTTGCATGCCCCGGATCCTGCCAGTCCGGGCACTGTCCACCCTGGCGCAACGCCGATCTAGAACAGAACCGTCGCGTACTGCCCGACCTGCTGGAAGCCGATCTTGCGGTAGGCGGCGAGCGCGGGGCTGTTGTAGGCGTTGACGTACAGGCTGGCCGTGCGGCCCATCCCGCGGACGAGCCTGGTCACCACGGACGCCGTCCCGGCGGTGCCGAGACCGCCGCCGCGGCGTTCCGGATGCACCCAGACCCCCTGGATCTGGCCGACCGTGGAGGACATCGCGCCGATCTCGGCCTTGAAGACGACCTCGCCGTCTTCGAAGCGCGCGAACGCCCGGCCGCCGGCGATCAGCTCCGCGACGCGGGCGCGATACCCGGCGCCACCGTCACCGGTGCGGGGGTCGACGCCGACCTCCTCGACGAACATGGCGATCGCGGCCGGGAGATAGCGGTCGAGTTCCTCCGGGCGCACCGCGCGGACCAGCGGATCGGCGGCGACGGACGGAATCCCGTCGAGCGCCATCAGCGGCTGATCGTGCCGGACTTCCCTGGCGGGGCCCCATTCCGGCTCGAGTTCGTCCCACAGCCCCAGTACCTGCTCGGCCGGGCCGACGAGCGACGAGCAGCTCCGCTGACGGCGCAGGGCGCGATCGGCGAAGGAACGCAGAGCGGAGGCGTTGCCGCGCAACGGGATCAGATTCGGCCCGGAGAAGCACAGCCCCTGAAGCCTGCCCGCCCGGACCGGACGGGAATCGGCGGCCCAGAGCTCACCACCGAGCCGCCAGGGGTCGAGACCCGCGGTCTCCACCCTGGCACTCACCATGCAGCTGCCGACCGGGTCTGTGGCGAGCGCGGCACGGACCGCGGGATAGTCCCGATCATCGAGCAGCCGTGCTCCTGCAAGCCGCAACACCACTCCAGGGTGCCAGATGAGCGGCGTAAACGGAACGCGAGCTTCACGACACGCTGAGAGAACTTCGGCAGGTCGGGGCCGCCAAGTGCAAGGAAAGGTCCTTTCCTCGCAAAATTTGCGAGGAAAGGACCGTTCCTGGCGTGGTCTCGACCAGTCAGCCGACGGTGACGGTGGGCTCTCCCTCACCGATCGTCTGGCCCGACTCCTCGGCGATCCGCATGGCTTCTTCGATCAGCGTCTCGACGATCGCGTGCTCGGGCACGGTCTTGATGACCTCGCCCTTGACGAAGATCTGGCCCTTGCCGTTACCCGACGCGACACCGAGGTCGGCCTCGCGCGCCTCACCGGGACCGTTGACGACGCAGCCCATGACCGCGACGCGCAGCGGGACCTCCATGCCCTCCAGACCGGCGGTGACCTGCTCGGCGAGCGTGTAGACGTCCACCTGCGCGCGGCCGCACGAGGGGCACGAGACGATCTCGAGCTTGCGCTCCTTGAGGTTCAGCGACTGCAGGATCTGGATCCCGACCTTGACCTCTTCCACCGGCGGCGCCGACAGCGAGACGCGGATCGTGTCGCCGATGCCCTGCCGCAGCAGCGCGCCGAACGCGACGGCCGATTTGATGGTGCCCTGGAACGCCGGGCCCGCCTCGGTGACCCCGAGGTGCAGCGGGTAGTCGCACTGCTCGGCGAGGATCTCGTACGCGCGCACCATGACCACCGGGTCGTTGTGCTTCACGGAGATCTTCACGTCGTAGAAGTCGTGCTCGGCGAACAGCGACGCCTCCCACAGCGCCGACTCGGCCAGCGCCTCCGGGGTCGCCTTGCCGTACTTGTCCATGATCCGCTTGTCCAGCGAACCCGCGTTGACGCCGATCCGGATCGGGGTGCCGTGATCCTTCGCGGCCTTCGCGATCTCCTTGACCTGGTCGTCGAACTTGCGGATGTTGCCCGGGTTCACCCGGACCGCCGCGCAACCCGCCTCGATCGCGGCGAAGACGTACTTCGGCTGGAAGTGGATGTCGGCGATCACCGGGATCTGCGACTTCTTCGCGATCGCGGGCAGCGCTTCGGCGTCGTCCGCGGACGGGCACGCGACGCGCACGATGTCACAGCCCGCAGCGGTGAGCTCGGCGATCTGCTGCAGGGTCGCGTTGACGTCGGAAGTGAGCGTGGTGGTCATCGACTGCACCGAAATCGGGTGCTCGCTGCCGACGCCCACCGGCCCGACCTGCAGCTGTCGGGTCTTGCGACGCTCGGAGAGGACGGGAGGAGGAAGCGCTGGCATACCAAGAGCGACAGTCACGCCGTCAAGCGTACCTACCCCGATCGGCGGACATCCACGACGTCAGCCGTCACGGTGAGCAGCATTACCTGGGCAGCCCAATGATGCTGACAGCGCGCTCCGTCGCCGTCCTCTCGCGTCACTGAAACAGCTTGACCGGGTTCACGATGTCGGCGGTGACGGTGAGCAGGGTCACGGCACCGCCGATGAAGACGAGCACCATCGTGACCGCGGACAGCTTCGTGTAGTCGACCGGTCCGCCCGCCGCCTTGCCGCGCAGCTTCCGGATCCAGTCGCGCACCCGCTCGTACCAGACGACCGCGATATGCCCGCCGTCGAGCGGGAGCAGCGGCAGCAGGTTGAACACGCCGATGAAGAAGTTCAGGCTCGCCAGCAGGAGCACGAAGATCTCCCACAGGCCGCGCTCGGCCGCCTCGCCACCGATCCGGCTGGCGCCGACGACGCTGACCGGGGTGTTCGGGTCGCGCTCGCCGCCGAAGATGGAATCCACCACCGCGGGGATCCGCGACGGGAACTCGATCAGCCGCTTGGCGGTCTCGGAGAACATCGTGCCGGTGAAGCTGAGCGTCCCGCCGATGGCGTCGACCGGGCCGTAGGTGAGCAGCGGCGGTGCGGTGTTCTGGATCGGCGAAGCGCCGATCATGCCGACGTCCTTGACCGTGGTGTTGTTGGAACCGTCGGCGACCAGCCGCTGCACGCGCGGCACGTCGACGGTCAGGTTCAGCCGCTGCCCGTTCCGTTCGACCACGAACGGCGTCGGGCCGCTGGCGACCTGGACGGCCGCGAGCATCTCGCGCCAGGTCTTGATCGGCTTGCCCGCCACGGAGACGACCTTGTCGCCCGCCTGGAGGCCGGCCGTCTTCGCGGGGGTCGGGGCGTTAGGCGGGCAGGTGGTGTCGTTCAGCTGCTCCACCGTGGTGGCCGCGCGGGCGCAGGACGTGGCGCTGATCACGGCTTCGGTGGGAGCGGCCTGCGCGGCCGGGTTCGGCAGGCCCATGGTGACGGCCATCAGATAGAGGATGACGAAACCGAGGATGAAGTGCATCGCCGAGCCCGCCGACATGACGACGGTGCGCTTCCAGGTCTTGAAGCGCCACATCGCGCGCTTCGACTCTTCCGGGGTGACCTCGTCGAGCGCGGTCATGCCCGCGATGTCGCAGAACCCGCCGAGCGGGATCCACTTCACGCCGTACTCGGTCTCACCGCGGCGGAAGGAGAAGATCGTCGGCCCGAAGCCGATGAAGTAGCGCCGGACCTTCATACCGAAGGCCTTGGCCGCCCACATGTGACCGGCTTCGTGCAGGGCGACGGACAGGCAGATACCCAGCGCGAACAGCACGATCCCGAGAATGAACCAGAGCACGCGCTACTTCCCCTTACCGATCAGCGCACCGGCACGCGCGCGAGCCCAGCGCTCGGCAGCTAGTACGTCATCCACGTCGCGAGGTTCACGACGCCATTCGTCGGCGGCTTCCACCACCTGGGCAATAGTGTCCACAATCGAGGTGAAGCCGGTGTTCTGTGCCAGGAAGGCCGCGACCAGCTCCTCGTTCGCCGCGTTGTAGACCGCCGGGACGCAGCCGCCCACGGTTCCGGCGTGCCTCGCGAGCTCGACGGCCGGGAACGCCTCGTTGTCCAGCGGCTCGAAGGTCCAGCTCGCGGGCTTGTCCCAGACGCACGCGGCCGCGGCGCCGGGCACGCGGTCCGGCCAGTGCAGGGCCAGCGCGATCGGCAGCCGCATGTCGGGCGGGCTGGCCTGGGCGATCGTCGAACCGTCCACGAAGGTCACCATCGAGTGGATGATCGACTGCGGGTGGACGACCACGTCGATGCGGTCGGTCTCGATGTCGAACAGGAGCTTCGCCTCGATCAGCTCCAGCCCCTTGTTGACCAAGGTGGACGAGTTGATCGTGATGAGCGGGCCCATCGACCAGGTCGGATGCGCCATCGCCTGCTCGACCGTGACGTCGGCCAACTCCGCGCGCTTACGCCCGCGGAACGGCCCGCCGGAGGCGGTGAGCACCAGCCGGGCGACCTCGGATTCGCGGCCGGCGCGCAGGGCCTGCGCGATCGCGGAGTGCTCGGAATCCACCGGGACGAGCTGGCCGGGCTTGGCCGCGGCCAGCACGAGCGGCCCGCCCGCGATCAGCGACTCCTTGTTGGCCAGCGCGAGCGTGGCGCCGGTGGCGAGCGCGCGCAGGGTCGGCGGGAGGCCCTGGGAACCGGGAAGCGCGTTGAGCACGACGTCGACGGGGGTGGCGTCGATCATCTCGACGACCGCGTCGGCCCCGGCGAAGATGCGCGGGAGCTTGAAGTCGCCGCTGGAGTAACCGCGCTTCTGCGCCTCGGCGTACAGCGCGAGCTGCAGGTCTTCGACGGCCGTCGGCCTGCTGATGGCGACGGCGTCGACCTGGTGCGCCAAGGCCTGGGCGGCCAGGGCGGCGGGGTCGGAGCCGCCCGCGGCGATCCCGGCGACCCGGAACAGCTCCGGGTTGCGGGCCGCGACGTCGAGGGCCTGGGCGCCGACCGATCCGGTCGAACCGAGCACGAGCACACTTCGCGAGGTAGTCATCGGGGCTCATTGTCGCTTGGGGCCCGTCGGGCGCGTGCAGCCAGGTGTGGGATCATTCGCGGGCAAGCGAACCATCGGGTTTTGAGGAGTTGATCGTGGCGAGCAAAGCGGTCGAAAAGCGCGGCCGGGTGGGCGTCGACACCGTTGACCCCCGCGACGAGCCGTCGGCCGAGTGGGGCTGGCACGGTTCCTTCCCGAAGGCGACGCGGATCGCGGGCTGGCTGAGCGCGATCATCCTGCTGGTGATGCTGTACGGCAACCACCACGGCTGGACCGAGAACCTGTGGCTGATCGGCCTGTCGCTGCTGATGATGTTCGGGCTGGTGCTCGACATCCGCAAGCAGCGCACGGCCTGGCGCAAGTAGCTCCTTCACGGCTCAATGGCCCCTGTCCACCTTCGTGGGCAGGGGCCATTCGCCGTTCTGGGCCCACAGCTCGTTGACGATCTTGACCGCGTCGCCGGCCTCGACCCCGTAGCGATGCCGGTACTTCGCCGCCGGCCGCTGGATCGCCGCGGCGACGTCCCCGATGGCGACGTTGTTCCACGAGTCGTTCGGGAAGAACTGCCGCATCACGGCGAGGAACCGGCCGGTCGCCCACACCGGGTCGGTCCGCTGTTCGAAGGATCCCCAGCTAGCGCGCTGCTGGAAGAGCCCGACCGAGTCACCGAGGCCGCCGTCGAGGTTGGCGATACTCGACTCGACGATCACCGTGGCGATCGCGATGGCCGCGGCGCGATCGTTGAGCCCCGATCTCTGCACGGTCTCGACGATCACTCTGGCGCACGAGGTGTTGTACGGGTTCATGTAGCCGCGCATCTTGGTGGCGAGCTGCTGGTTGAGGCTTTGGGCGGAGTCGCTGTCGTCGGCGGACACGCCCGCTTGGACGCACGGCAGGGCTACGTGTTCGACCTGGTCGGGCCGGATCTCGGTGGGCGGGAGCACGATGGCGGCGAGGGCGAGGTACGCGGCGGTGAGTGAGCTCAGCATGTGCGGTGACCGTTCGGTGCAGGTGGTCGTGAGTGGCGATTCGTGTTCTAACCCGAATCGCCACTCACGACCACCCGGACGGCACCCCCGCGTGAACGGCTACCCGACGACCAGCCTTTTGGGTTAGGTTCCCCCTCATGAAGCTGCGCTGGGGTGTCACCGCTGTCGTTTCCGCTCTCGCCGCCGTGTTCCTGCCCGGCGTCGCCACCGCCGCGCCCGCCACGGCGTCCCTGCCGATCGTGCGCTGCGAGTTCACGCCGACGCCGGAAAACCCCGCGGCCCGCCCGGTCCTGCGCCCGCTCCCCTTCGCCCTGACCCGCGGCACCGTCGACGTCACGTTCCGCTTCAACTACGGCCCGGTGACCGTGCGCCTGAACCGCGCCGGCGCCGCCCCGTGCGCCGTCCACAACCTGGCGAGCCTGGCCCTGCAGCGCTTCTACGACCACAGCCAGTGCTGGCGCCTGACGAACTCCTCGCGCCTCGGCGTCCTGCAGTGCGGCGACATCTACGAAGCCGAAAAGGGCGGGCCGGGCTACAAGTTCCCCGACGAGGTCGACGGCACCGAGACCTACGAACGCGGCACCATCGCCATGGGCAACCAGGGCCCCGGCACCAACGGCAGCGAGTTCTTCATCGTGCACTCGTTCGCGAACATCCCGAAGAACTACTCGGTGATGGGCAAGGTCGTGCGGGGCATGGAGGTGCTGGACCGGATCGTGGCGAACGGCATCATCCCGACGGATCCGAACGGCCCCGCCGATGGGCTGCCCGCGAAGCCGGTGAAGATCCAGAAGGCGACCGTCGGTTTCTGACCGGAGCGCAGGGATCTCTCCTCCACGAATTCAGCGAGCACGCTCAGGGCTGATGCCGGACGAAGTCGGGAATCCCGTCGGCCGACGCCGGATCCTTGATCGGGTACAGCGTCATCCCTTCCGGAGCGCGGGCACGCGAGATCTGAATGCCGTGCAGACACGCATCACACCAGAGATAGACCGTGGCGAGACGGGTCTCCGGATAGCCGAGATACCTGATTTCCAACCGGTTCTTCTCGCAACGCGGACACGGATGGTGATCGATCCGGTCCGAACCTCCGTCAATGACGGAAATCAGCGTCGACATCCAGCCGGTTCGCCGGGAATTCCGTTTCACGGTAGGCAGCCTTGGAGTTCCCGGACTCCTTCGAGCCCACCCACGCCCGCCAGTTCGATCTTCGCACTGTGCGGCGGGTCCAGCAGCTCGACCGGCCGTTCGTAACGCAGGATCATGACGATTCGCGGATCGACCTTCGTCGACGTGCCATCCTCGAAGATCGCGGTGGAGAGAAAGTCGCCGACCGAGACCTGCTCACCAAGACACCGGGCAACGCATACGGCCTTCCCCTGAGGCCCTTGCTCGATACTTTCGACACCGAGTCGAATCACTGCCGCCATGACCATCCGTACTTTCGGGTACCGCTGCCGTGGAACCACCATACGAGCGGTTGTCAGCCGAGCGCAGCTCGATAGAACGCATCACTGCCTTTCTCCGACGTCACGGGCGAAGGAGCTGAAGTCGTCTCGCCCGCTTCGAGGCTCGCCTGGCTCTTCTCCACCCCGCCGATGCGGTTCATCGGCGAGCGGTCGTGCTCCGTCTGCCTCCTGCAAGAGGTGGCGGCCGTCATCGCCCGTCCCACGATCCGGGAAGCCGAACCCGCCCTGGCCAGCGGCTGAGCGATTCGGGCGGATCACCCTTGTGCGGGTCCGGTACTCTGGTCGCCAAGGTCGAGAGGCGCTGCAACGGACCGCGGGGTCCGCCACGCTCGGCCCCGGACCTCACCGCAAGGGCGCCTCCCACGACATGGGAGGAGCGCTGGATGGAAACGACCGCCCTGCGAAAGCTGCTGGATGAGCGCATCGTGGTGCTCGACGGCGCGTGGGGGTCGATGCTCCAGAACGCCGGCCTCAAGCCAGAGGACTACCGCACCGAGCGGTTCCAGGATCATCCTCGTGACATCACCGGCGACCCCGACCTGCTGAACATCACCCGGCCGGACGTCGTCCTCGACATCCACCGCCAGTATCTGGACGCCGGCGCGGACATCACGACCACGAACACGTTCACCGCCACCACCATCGGCCAGGCGGATTACGGGCTCGAGCATCTCGCCTACGAGATGAACCTCCGCGGCGCCCAGATCGCGCGCGAGGCGGCGGACGCGGCGGGCGGGAAGTTCGTCGCCGGGTCGGTCGGGCCGCTGAACGTCACGTTGTCGCTGTCCCCCAAGGTCGAGGACCCGGCGTTCCGCGCGGTGACCTTCGACGAGGTGTACGCCGCGTACGCCGACCAGATCAAGGCGCTCGCCGAGGGCGGCGTCGACCTGCTGCTCATCGAGACGATCTTCGACACCCTCAACTGCAAGGCCGCGATCGCCGCGGCCCGTGACGTCGCACCGCATCTGCCGCTGTGGATCTCGGTGACGATCGTCGACCTGAGCGGCCGGACGCTGTCCGGACAGACCGTCGAGGCATTCTGGAGCTCCATCGAGCACGCGGATCCGCTGCTCGTCGGCGTCAACTGTTCGCTGGGCGCCGAAGAGATGCGCCCGCACATCGCCGAACTGTCCCGCCTCGCGGGCACGTACACGGCCTGTCATCCCAACGCCGGCCTGCCGAACGCGTTCGGCGGGTACGACCAGACGCCCGAGGAGACCGGCGGGCTGCTCGGCGACTTCGCCACGGCCGGGATGGTCAACGTCGTCGGCGGTTGTTGCGGCACGACCCCCGCGCATATCAAGGAGATCGCCGACGCCGTCCGTGGGATGGCGCCGCGGACCGTCCCGGATCCGAAGGCGCACACCCGGTTCAGCGGGCTCGAGCCGTTCGAGATCGGCAAGGACACCGGGTTCGTCATGATCGGCGAGCGGACCAACGTCACCGGTTCCGCCAAGTTCCGCAAGCTGATCGAGGCCGACGACCACCAGGCCGCCGTCGACGTCGCGCTGGAGCAGGTCCGCGGCGGGGCGAACCTGCTGGACGTCAACATGGACGCCGACCTGCTCGACAGCGAAAAGGCGATGACCACGTTCCTGAACCTCATCGCCACCGAACCCGAGGTCGCCCGGCTGCCGATCATGATCGACAGCTCCCGCTGGACGGTCCTCGAAGCCGGGCTGAAATGCGTGCAGGGCAAGGGAGTCGTCAACTCCATCAGCCTCAAGGAAGGCGAGGAGCAGTTCCTCCAGCAGGCCCGCCGCATCCGCGATTACGGCGCCGGCGTGGTCGTGATGGCCTTCGACGAGGAAGGCCAGGCCGACACCGCCGACCGCAAGGTCGAGATCTGCGCCCGCGCCTACGACCTGCTCACCCAGCAAGCCGGTTTCGCCGCCGAGGACATCATCTTCGACCCGAACGTGCTCGCCGTCGCCACCGGTATCTCCGAGCACAACGGATATGCCAAGGCGTTCATCGACGCGTTGCCGCGGATCAAGGAACGCTGCCCCGGCGTGCACATCAGCGGCGGTATCTCGAACCTCTCGTTCTCCTTCCGCGGCAACAACGTCGTGCGCGAGGCGATGCACTCGGCCTTCCTGTTGCACGCCGTGCGCGCGGGGCTGGACATGGGCATCGTCAACGCCGGGCAGCTCGCGGTCTACGAGGACATCCCCAAGGATCTGCTGGAACTGGTCGAGGACGTGCTCTTCGACCGCCGCGAGGACGCCACCGACAGGCTGGTCACGTTCGCGGAAACGGTCAGCGGCAAGGGAACCAAGCGCACGGTCGACCTCTCCTGGCGCGAGAACCCGGTCGAGGCACGTCTCAGCCACGCGCTGGTGCACGGCATCGTCGACTACATCGAAGAGGACACCGAGGAAGCGCGTCAGAAGCTGCCGAGGCCGCTCGAGGTCATCGAAGGCCCCCTGATGGACGGCATGAAGATCGTCGGTGACCTGTTCGGCTCCGGGAAGATGTTCCTGCCGCAGGTGGTCAAGAGCGCGCGCGTGATGAAGCGGTCGGTGGCCTACCTCGAACCGTTCATGGAGGCCGAGAAAGAGAAGGCGCGCCTCGAAGGCCGGGTCGAAACCCGTCAGGGTAACGGAAAGGTCGTCCTGGCGACGGTCAAGGGCGACGTGCACGACATCGGCAAGAACATCGTCGGCGTCGTCCTCGGCTGCAACAACTACGAGGTGATCGACCTCGGTGTGATGGTCCCCGCTTCGGTCATCCTCGACACGGCCATCTCCGAGGGTGCCGACGCCATCGGGCTTTCCGGCCTGATCACGCCGTCGCTGGACGAAATGGTCAACGTCGCCACCGAAATGGAGCGGCGCGGCCTGAAACTGCCGTTGCTGATCGGCGGCGCGACCACCTCGCGCCAGCACACCGCGGTCCGCATCGCCCCGGCGTACGAACACACGACAGTGCACGTCCTGGACGCTTCCCGCGTCGTCGGCGTCGTCGGCGACCTGCTCGACGCGGACCGCGCCGAAATCCTCGACAAGAAGAACCGCGAGGACCAGGAAGAGCTGCGCGTGCAGCACGCGAACAAGCAGCGCACGCCGTTGCTGACGGTCGAGCAGGCCAGGGCCAACCCGGAGAAGGTCTCCTTCGACGACATCCCGACGCCCGCGTTCACCGGTGTCCGGTACGTCTCGCCGTCGCTCACCGAGCTGCGCGAGATGATCGACTGGACCTTCCTGTTCCTGGCCTGGGAGCTGAAGGGCAAGTACCCGGCGATCCTGGACAACCCGGTGGCGCGCGAGCTGTTCGACGACGCGAACACCCTGCTGGACCAGATCATCGCCGAGGAACGGTTCCAGGCCAAGGGCGCGTACGCGTTCTGGCCCGCGCACTCCGAGGGTGACGACATCATCCTCGAGTCGGGCGTCAAGTTCCCGATGCTGCGCCAGCAGACCAAGAAGCCGCTGGAGCGGCCGAATCGCTGCCTGTCCGACTACATCGCCCCGGCGGGCGCGGGCGATCACCTCGGCGGCTTCGCGGTCACCATCCTCGGTGCCGAGGAGTTCGCGGCCGAGTTCGAGGCGAAGCAGGACGACTATCGCGCCATCATGGTGAAGGCGCTCGCGGACCGGCTCGCCGAGGCGTTCGCCGAGCACCTGCACCTCCAGGCGCGGCGGGACTGGTTCGAACCGGACGCCGATCCGAAGCTCGAAGACCTGCACGCCGAGAAGTTCCGCGGCATCCGCCCGGCGCTGGGTTACCCGGCGAGCCCGGATCACAGCGAGAAGCAGGAGCTGTTCGACCTGCTCGGCGCGGGCAGTTTCGGCATGGCACTGACGGAGTCGTTCGCGATGACACCGGCGGCGAGCGTCAGCGGGCTGATCTTCGCCCACCCCGCTTCGCGGTACTTCACCGTCGGACGGCTGGGCAAGGACCAGATCGAGGACTACGCGGTCCGTCGCGGCCTCGAACTGTCCACTGTGGAACAGTGGCTCCGCCCGAACCTCGCCTACGATCCCGAATGACACAATGACCGCGTGACTGCCGAGGGCTCGGACTTCCTGCAGCTGGACATCGGGGACGCACCGCCGGGGCGCCGGTCGGACTGGCTGGCGTCGCGGTTGCGGCACGCCATCTCCGACGGCCGCCTGCCGGTCGGCAGCAGGCTGCCCGCGACCAGGGCGCTGGCCGCGGACCTGCGGGTCTCGCGCGGTGTGGTCACCGAGGCCTACCAACGGCTGGTCGAAGACGGTCACGTCGCCGGTCGCGGCCGCGCGGGCACGGTGGTCGTCGCGGCGCCCGCTCGGACGAAGGAGCACGCGGCACCCGGTCCCCCGGCGGCGGGCACGATCTTCCAGCCCGCTCCCGGGATCGGCGTTTTCGACTCGCTGCGGTCGACCCCGGCGAGGATCGACCTGTCCCCCGGCGTGCCGGATCTGACGGCGTTCCCGCGGACCGCCTGGTTACGCGCGGAACGCACCGTGCTCAACGACCTCTCGGCGGCGGCCTTCGGCTACGGCGACCCGCGGGGCGCGCCCGCGTTGCGGCTGGCCATCGCGCACTGGATCGCCCGTACCCGGGGCATCACCGCCGACGCCGACGACGTGCTGATCGTCGCCGGTGTCGCGCAGGGGCTCGGTTTGCTGGCGCAAGTGCTGCGCGACAACGGGATGACCGAGATCGCCATCGAGGATCCGAGTTCACTGGGCGCGCGGCAGCATCTGCACGACCGGCGGCTGGCGACACCGCCGATCCGGGTCGACGAAGACGGGATCGACGTCGACGAACTCGTGCGCAGCGGCGCGCCCGCCGTACTGCTCACACCCGCGCACCAGTTCCCGACCGGTGTCGTGCTCGGCGGGGAACGCCGCCGCGAGCTGATGCGCTGGGCCGCGGACGGCGGGCTGATCATCGAGGACGACTACGACGCCGAGCACCGCTACGACCGCCCGCCGGTCCCCGCGCTCCGCTCGATGCTCGCCGAGCAGGTCTGTTACGCCGGCAGTGTGTCGAAGTGGCTCGCGCCCGCACTCCGGGTCGGCTGGATGCTGGTGCCGCCGCGATACCGGGACGAGGTGGTCGCGGCCAAACGGTTCGCCGACCTCGGCAACGCCGTCCTCCCGCAGCTGGTGCTGGCGCATCTCATGGAATCCGGCGAGATGGAACGGCAGCTGCGGTTCGTGCGCAAGCGGCATCGCCGCCGCCGGGACGCGATGATCGACGCGCTCCGGACGCATCTCCCGGACGCCGTGGTGCACGGCGCCGCCGCCGGGCTGCATCTGACGATCACCTTCGACGGCGAGTTCTCCGATCTCGACTTCGCCGCCGCCGCGCTGGAGCAAGGGGTGAAGGTGCAGCCGCTCTCGTGGCACTGTCAGCGGCCGATGAAACCCGGCCTCGTCCTCGGTTACGGGGCGAGCCCGGCGAGCGACATCGCCGAGGGCATCGCCGTCCTGGGCAAGATCAGGCGCTAGCCACCCCACGCGTTTCGTCCTCTGAATGCGGTGGTTCGACGGCGAACCACCGCATTCAGAGGACGAATTGCCCGAGGAAGGCCAGGAGCACGGCCGGGTCTTCGACGTGGGCGTTGTGGCCCAGCCCGGGAAGTTCGACGGAAGCCTCGTTGAGCGCCCGAAGCTGTTCGGGGCGGCTCATGGGGTCGTGCTCGCCGGCGGCGAGGGCGACCGGGCAGCGCGCCGCGCCGAGCAGTCCGGGCATGTCGGGAGCGCCGACGGCGAACGCTCGGGGGTCCAGGGCCAGCCGCCACCCGCCTTCGGTTTCGACGATGCCGTCGGGGTCCGCTTCGGTGAGACCGGTCAAGCCGGCGATCTTGAGGAACGCTCGTTCGGCGTCCTCGCGGGCAGGGAACACCCTGGGCGGTTTCGCCGCCATGTCGGCGGCCTTCGCGAGGTCGGACTCGCTCCAGTCGACCTTGACACCCACCGCGAGCAACCCGTCGACCCGGAGCCCGAACCACCCGCTGGCCAGCGCGAGCCCGACCACGCCGCCCAGGGAGTGACCGATCACCAGCAGCGGACCGCGTTCCGGGAGCGCGTCGGCGACCGCCCCCGCCAGACCGCCGAAGGAGTAATGCGTCGAGTGCGGTGAAGCCCCGTGCCCCGGGAGGTCGGGCGCCAACCAGCGGTAGCCGGGTTGCAGCATCAGGCCGTCCCAGACCGCGCCCGTCGCGCCGAGGCCGTGCAGCAGGAGCACGGCGGGGCCTTCGGTTCCGGCGGTGCGCATCTTCAGCTTGTCCACCGGACGGATCTTTCCTCAGTCCCCGGTGCGCGGGCTAGTCTCGGGGCCGTGATCACCGATCCGGACGTCTACACGCGGGGCGTGCCGTACGAGCATCTCGCGGCGCTGCGCCGGGAGTCGCCGGTCGTGCGCGTGGACGATTTCTGGGCCGTGCTGCGGCATTCGGACGTCAAGCACGTGCTGAAGAACCCGAAGCAGTTCTCGTCGCACCTCGGCGGGACACAGATCCGGGATCCAGCGACCGAGCAGGATCTGGGTTACGTCCGGCGGATGATGCTCAACATGGACCCGCCCGAGCACGCCCGGCTGCGTGGTCTGCTCACGAAGGCGTTCACGCCGCGCGCGGTCGGCAGGCTGACCGAGCGGATCCAGGGCTGGGCCAGGGAGCTGATCGCCGGGGTCCGGGACGACGGTGAGTGCGACTTCGCCGCCCTCGCCGCCGATCTCCCGTTGCTGACGCTCGCCGAGGTCTTCGGAATTCCCGAACAGGACCGGCGGCTGATGTACGACTGGAGCAATCGCGTGATCGGCTACCAGGACGCCGATTACGCGGTGAGCGCGACGGTCGACGCGGGCGACGTCACCGATCTCGCGCGGGCGGCGCTGGCGGTGCGTCCGGTTCCGGGACCGGACGGCGCGATGCCCGATCCGCGCACGCGGGCCGGGATGCCGGATCTCTACGCGTACGCCACCGCACTCGGCGAGTACAAACGCCGGCATCCCGGCGAAGACGTGATGAGCAACCTGATGGGGCACGTGGAAGACGGCGGCCGGGTGTCCATCGCGGAGTTCGAGAACCTGTTCTGGCTGTTTTCCGTGGCGGGCAACGAAACGCTGCGCAACGGCATCCCCGGCGGGATGCTGTCGTTGCTGTCGCATCCGGATCAGTACCGGCGGCTGCTGGCCGACCGTTCACTGCTTCCCGGTGCGGTGGAAGAGATGTTGCGCTTCTGGACGCCGGTCATGCACTTCCGCCGGACCGCGACCGAGGACGTTGTTCTGTCCGATGTGGACATCCGCGCGGGCGAGAAGGTGGTCGTCTGGTTCTCCGCCGCGAATCGCGACGAGACCGTCTTCGCGGACCCGGACCGCTTCGACATCGGCCGCACGCCCAACGATCACCTGACCTTCGGACACGGTCCGCATTTCTGTCTCGGCGCCCAGCTGGCGCGGGTGCAGCTGCGCGCGATGTTCGAAGCGGTCCTCGACCTGCTCGGCGAGGCCGAACTCGCCGGTGAACCGGTGCGGTTGCGGTCGAACTTCCAGAACGGGCTGAAATCCCTGCCGATCCGCTGGTAGCGAAGGGCCCCTTCCCGCCCCCGAGCGCGGGAAGGGGCACCTCACCCCCTGATCATTCGGCCGCGGCGTACTCCGGCTCGGCGATGGCGGAGCGGGCTTCGGCCTTGCGCAGGCCGACGACTCCGGACAGCGCCACCAGGACACTGATCACGGCGATGCCGGTGACGACGGTCAGCGCGGGCGCCAGACCGTTCAGCAGCGCCGCCGGGCCGGTGGCACCGCCGGAGTTGCCGGTCAGGACCGCGGTCACCACGGCGAGCCCGATCGCGCCGCCGACCTGGATCGACGTGTTCAGGAGTCCACCGGCGAGCCCCTGCTCGTCGTCGGAGATGCCGTTGGTCGCCTGGATGTTCAGCGACGAGAAGGCCAGCATGAAGCCGATGCCCAGCAGGATCATGCTCGGCAGCACCGAGCCGGCGTAGCTGGAGCTTTCGTCGATCCGCAGGAACAGCGCGTACCCGATGACGTGGGCGACGACACCGGCGAGGATCGTGCGCGGGGTGCCGAGCCGGTCGATCAGCGGCTCGATCCGAGGCGAACCGAAGGCCACGATCAGCGCGGCGGGCAGGAATCCGAGCGCGGTCTGCAGCGCGGACCAGTGCAGCACGTTCTGCAGGTACAGCATGACCACGAACTGGAAACCGATGTAGGCGCCGAAGAACGTCGCGCCACCGAGGTTGGCGCGGGCCAGCGGGCCCGAACGCAGGATGCCGAGCCGGAGCAGCGGGTGCTTGCTGCGCTTCTCGATGAACACGAAGGTGGCGAGCAGGGCGAGCGCGAGGGCGAACGAGATCAGCGTCCGCGGCGCGGCCCAGCCGATCTCCGGCGCTTCGACCACGGCGAAGACCAGCAGGAGCGAACCGGCGGCACCGGTGATCGCGCCGGGGAAGTCGTAGCCGCCGCCCGTCTGCGGCTCGTAGGACGGGATCAGCTTGATCGCGGCGACCAGCGCGGCGATCGCGATCGGCACCGGCAGCAGGAACGTCCAGCGCCAGCCCACCTCGGTGAGCAGACCGGAGAAGACGAGGCCCGCGGAGTAACCGCTGGCACCGAAGACGGCGAAGATGCTGATCGCCCGGTTGCGGGCGGGGCCTTCGTGGAAGGTCGTGGTGATGATGGACAACGCGGCCGGTGCGGTGAACGCGGCGGCCAGACCCTTGATGAAGCGGGTGGCGATCAGCAGCGCGCCGTCGTCGACGAGACCGCCGAGCAGGGAAGCGAGCGCGAAGACCGCGACGGCGACGAGGAAGACCCGGCGCCTGCCGAGCAGGTCGGCGGTGCGGCCGCCGAGGAGCAGCAGGCCACCGTAGCCGAGCACGTAGGCGCTGATGATCCACTGCAAGGCGCCGGTGGAGAGGCCGATGTCGGCCTGGATGGACGGGAGGGCGACGGCGACCATCGACACGTCGAGCGCGTCGAGGCCGACGACAACGGACACAGTGAGCAGGACACCCCAGAGGCGCGCGTCCCACCTTGTCGAGCTGGTGGACAGCTGCACGGAAGAACTCATGATCCGTACAGTACATGCACACGCATCTAATGCAAGTGCATTTAATGACTTTGCATAAAATTCACGTGCATGCTATCTTGGGCCGCGTGAGCGACGTCGCCGAAGAAGACCTGCTGCGGGAGTGGCACGACCTGTCCGCCCGGCATGCGGCGGTCTTCGGTCGGCTCGAGTGCCGGCTGCAGGAGCGCCACGGGCTCGGGGTCACCGAGTTCGAAGCCCTCGAACGGCTGGTCACCTGCGTGGTCGGCAAATGTCGCGCGGCCGACCTGACCGAGGTCGTGCACCTGAGCCAGAGCGCCACCTCACGGCTCGTCGCCCGTCTCGAGCGCGAGGGCCTCGTCCAGCGCGCGCTCTGCGAATCGGACCGGCGCGGGATCTTCGTCGTCGTGACCGACGAGGGCCGTCGCCGCTACGAAGAGGCGAAGCCGACGCACCGGGCGACCCTCGAAGAGACCCTCACCATCAACGCCTGACGCCTCGTGAGTGACGAGGACGGTTAGAACCATCCTTGCCACTCACGAGGCGATCGTGGTCAACCCCGCGCCAGCTCCTCGCGAACCGCGGGGACGACTTCGTTCCCCCAGCGGCGGAGCGCGCTGTCGGTGGAGGTTCCGTCCTCGACCGGGAAGTAGATGAACCCCGCCGCGCCGTGGTCACGCACCGCCGAGACCAGTTCCCCGACCCACTGTTCCGGCGACCCACCGACCCATCGCCCGTCGTCGTCACGCGGGGACGCCACCGGGTTTTCCGTTATGCGGCCGGGGAAGTTGTAGATGGTCGCGATCTCACCGGGGTCCCGGCCCGCGTCGACGGCCGCCTGGTCGATCACCGGACGGGATTCGGCGAACCGAGGGCTGAGCCAGTCCGCGGCATGTCCCGGGATCCAGCCGTCGGCCAGTTTCCCGGTGACCGCGAGGGATTTGGGCCCGACCGCACCCGTCCAAACCGGCGGCGCGGCCGCGGCGGCAGGCACCAAGCCGTCGACGGAGTAGAACTCCCCCTCGAACGTCACCGGCGCCCCGCCTCCGGAAAGCGCCTTGACCAGAGCGATCGCCTCGCCCATCGCCCGGACCGCCTCGGCGGGCGTCCGGTGCTCCACCCCGAGCTTGGCGATCTCCCGCCAGAGCCCACCCGCGCCGATCCCGAGCGCGACGCGACCACCCGAGAGCGCCGAAAGCGACGTGATCGTCCTCGCCAGCATCGGCGCGGGACGACTCGGCAGGTTGGTGACGTTGACGGCGGCCGTCACACGTGACGTCCTGCCGAGGATCACACCCAGCGCCGCGTAGGCGTCCAGCCGGTCGGCGAAATACGGGTGATCGGACAAGCTGACCAGGTCGAGTCCCGCGCGGTCGGCCTGTTCGGCGTGCCGCAGAAGGTCGTCCACCTCGCCGACGCCGGTCTCGAGGCCGAATCCGAACAGCGCCATCACCACTCCTTAAGTTCGTAGTACGCACTATTTGTATCACGAACTAGTTCTCGGTGTCGAAGTCAAGAATGTTTGACATGATGTCTAGAACTCTTTACCTTGGTTTCGTGGCACTGGAAGAGAAACGCGCGTGGATCACCGCGGTGGTCACGATGTGCGCTTACGTGGCGTATCTGATCGTCGTCCTCAGCCGAGCGGGCTCCGGCCCGCTCGTCGACGTCCCCTACGTGGCGACGCTGCTGTGGACGATCGGGGCGGCCATCGCGGCCACGATCGTGCTGAACATCGCCGTGACGATCGCCGCGCCGCGTGACGACGACCGCAAAGACCAGCGAGACCGTGAGATAGGCCGGTTCAGTGACCACATCGGACAGTCGTTCGTCGTGATCGGCGGCGTCGCGGCGCTCGTCATGGCGATGGCGGAACTGGACCACTTCTGGATCGCCAACACCGTCTACCTCGCCTTCGTGTGCTCGTCCCTGCTCGGCTCGCTCGCGAAGATCGCCGCGTACCGCGAGGGATTCCAGACGTGGTGAAACCGACCAAAGTCACGAACTCCATCCGCGCCCTGCGGTTCGCCAAGGGCGAGATGACCCAGGCCGAACTCGCGAACCGGATCGGCGTGACGCGCCAGACGGTCATCGCGATCGAGCAAGGCCGCTACTCGCCGTCGCTGGAGATGGCGTTCCAGATAGCCCGGGCGTTCGGCGTCGGGCTCGACGATGTTTTCCAGTACCCAGACTAGGAAATGAGGCCGCCGTGAAGGCGATCGTCCAGAACGAGTACGGCACCGCCGACGTCCTGAAGCCCGCCGACCTGCCCGAACCCGAAACAGGATCGGACGGTGTGGTCGTGCGAATCCGGGCGGCGGGCGTCGATCCTGGCGTCTGGCACCTCATGGAAGGCTCGCCGTATCTGGTGCGGCTGATGGGTTTCGGGGTACGGAGACCGAAGGCCCGCGTTCGCGGGATGGACTTCGCCGGTGTCGTGCACGCCGTCGGCGGCGAAGTGACAAGATTCCAGCCCGGCGACGAGGTTTTCGGTACCTGTCAGGGTTCCTTCGCCGAGTACGCACTGACCACAGTGGACAGCATCGCCCGGAAACCGGAGCGGCTCGGCTTCGACGAAGCGGCCGCCGTCCCCATCTCGGCTTTCACCGCGCTCCAGGCACTCCGGGACCGGGGCCGGGTCGCGCCCCGGCAGAAGGTCCTGGTCATCGGCGCGGGCGGCGGCGTGGGCACCTTCGCGGTGCAGATCGCCAAGGCGTTCGGCGCCGAGGTGGACGGCGTATGCGGCACGGGCAAGGTCGATCTGGTGCGCTCGCTCGGCGCGGCCCAGGTCTTCGACTACACCCGCGAGGACTTCGGCGGCGGCTACGACCTCATCGTCGACACCGCCGGCAACCGGTCGCTGACCTCGCTGCGGAAGTCCCTGACTCCGCGAGGCACTCTCGTCCTCGTCGGCGGGGAGACCGAAGGGAAATGGATCGGCGCGGTGGGCCGCACTCTGCGGGCGCTGGTGCTCGGGCCGTTCGTGAAGCAGAAGCTCCGCGGCCTGATTTCCACGGAGAACCAGGACGATCTGCAGACGCTGCGCGCGCTCATCGAGGCTGGGAAGGTCACGCCGGTGATCGACCGTTCCTATTCGCTGGCCGAGGCGCCCGAAGCCGTCCGCTACGTGCGCGAAGGGCATACGAGCGGCAAGGTCGTCATCACCATCTGATGTTCTCCCCCGCGTCGGTCTCCGGTCATCTCGACGGTGTTCGGTGTCGGAGAGCGATCCGCCGAGCGCCGAGGAGACCACCGATGTCCGTCAACCGCCGGGACCTGTTGCGAGGCGCCGCCACCGCCGGTGCGCTGGGGCTGGCCTGGCCGTTGAGTTCGCGGATGACGGTCGCGCAGGCCGAGGAGGCCGCCGTCGCGCTGGGCGCGACCTGGGACGAGGCGCCGTTCACGCTCGGCGTCGCGTCCGGCGACCCGGTCCCGTACGGCGTCGCGCTCTGGACCAGGCTCGCGCCGAAACCGATGGAGTTCGAGCAGCCGCTCGACGACACCGTCGAGGTCGGCTGGGAGGTGGCCACCGACCGCGGGTTCCGCCGCCGCGTGGCGCGCGGGACGGCGGCCGCCACCGCCGGGCTCGGGCACAGCGTGCACGTGCCGGTGTCCGGGCTGGAGCCGGGCTCGCAGTACTACTACCGCTTCACCGCGCTCGGCAAGGTCAGCCGGATCGGCCGCACCCGCACCGCACCGGTCGGGCCGGTCCGGCGGGTGCGGTTCGCCTCGGCGAACTGCCAGGCGTTCCACGACGGGTTCTACGCGGCGCACGCCGGGATCGCGCGGGAGGAGCTGGACTTCGTCGTCCACCTCGGCGACTACGTCTACGAGCACGGTCAGGTCGGCGGCAACCCGCTGCGCGACCACGAGGGTCCCGAGGTGCTGACCCTGCCGGCGTACCGGCGGCGGCACGCGCTCTACAAATCCGACCCCTCGTTGCGGGACGCCCACGCGGCCCACCCCTGGTTCATCACCTGGGACGATCACGAGGTCGTCAACGACTACAGCGGCACCACCCCGTCGTTACGGGCGCGACGCTCGGCGGCGTATCAGGCCTGGTTCGAGCATATGCCGGTGCGCCCGGACCACCCCTCGACGCCGAGGATCCACCGGCAGCGCCGCTGGGGCGACCTCCTCGACCTGTCCATTTTGGACCTGCGGCAGTACCGCTCGGCGCAGAACCTGCCCGACGGCACGATCCTCGGCGCGGACCAGAAGGCGTGGCTCAAGGACCAGGTGACCGGGGCGGGCGAGGCCTGGCACTGCTGGGTGAACTCGATCATGCTGAGCCAGCTGGCGAAACCCGGCGGCGGCTACATGTTCACGGACCAGTGGGACGGCTTCCTCGCCGAACGCAAGGAGGTGCTGACCCACGTGGCACAGAGCGGCCTCGAAGACCTGGTGGTGATCACCGGCGACTGGCATTCCGCGTTCGTCGACGACATCCGCCCGGACTTCGCGGACCCTGCCACGCCGGTCATCGGCACGGAGTTCACCGCGCATTCGGTCACCTCCGGCGCCTACTCCCCCGAGTGGAACGCCACGAACGGACCGAAGATGGGCGCGGCGAACCCGCACCTCAAGTACTTCGAAGGCGACCGGTACGGCTACGACGTCTACGAGGTCACACCACGCCGCTGGAGCACGCACATGCGGGTGATCGGCGACCGGCGCGATCCGCGTTCCCCGGTGAGCACGCTGACGACGTTCCACGTCGACCGCGGCAAGGCCGGATCCTATGAGGACCGGTCCACCAGCACGTCTCCGGCACAGTACCGGCGGCGCTAGGCCAAAAGGGGAGCCGGGAACTCAGAAGAGGGGTGGCGACGCCCTTTCGGAGCAACGCGGTTCACCGCACGCGTTCTCGTTTCACCTGCCCGATGAATTCACGACAATTCTTCCGTGCGGCTAATCTGGCCTTTCCACTGGGAACAAGACGCGGGAGAAACAATGAAGAAGAAAATCGCCGCTTTAGTCATGGCCGCCTTTTCGGTGGCCGGATTCCTGGCCGCCTCGCCGGCCGCCGCGGCGACCGAAGGCCAGTTCCCGCCCTACGGATGCGACAGCAATCGCTACGGAATCCTCTTCGGCGAAGGTATTTCGATGACCTGCTTCTCGCTGCCGAGACACTCGGAAACGTACCGGGTGGTCGCCCACTGCGCGTCCGGATCCTCCTTTTGGTACACCGTCGGCCATTGGGTGCCGATCGGTTTCGGCCCGTCGACCGCGGAATGTCACGGCGCCCTGCTTTCGAGCGCCTACGTCGCCGGATATCACGTAGACGACTTCTGATATCCGAATGCGACGATGTTGATCTTGGCGGCGCCTTTCAGCGTCCGCTCCCGGCTGGTCCCCACCGGCCCACCTCCGCGGTGAGCCACCGATGCAGGGAAAAGGCCAGTTCGACCGGCGCGTCGTACTGGATCAGATGCCCGGCATCGGAGATGACGTCCAGGAGGGCACCGGGAATCGCGTCGGCGAGCTGCTCCGCGCGATCCACCGGGATCCACGTGTCGTCCGCGCCCCAGATCACCTTCACCGGCAGCTCGAGTTCCGGGTAGCGGTCCTGGATCTCGTCGGTGAACCGGACGTCCGCCTCGGCGATCTGCCGGTAGAAGGCGCGTTGCCCCTTCTCGTCCAGCCAAGGTCCGGTCAGCGTGGCCAGTTGCGCGCCGGTGAGACCACGATGGGAGGCAGTCCCGATGTAGGACTCGAGCGCACCCCTGTGCACCGTCGGGGGCTGCGCCTGGAAGACCTCGGCGTTCTCGGCGACGAGCCGGAAGAACTCCGAACCCCACGGCCGCAGCGCGACGACGTCCACCAGTGCGAGCGAGGCGTACTCCGCGCCGTGCAGCAGCTTCGCACGCAACGAAACGGCTCCGCCGTAGTCGTGGGCGATCACGTGCGGGGCGGTCAGCCCCCAATACGTGAGCAGGTCGACGAAAAGCTCGCCCTGCGTGCCGAGATCGACGGCGTGGCCGGGCTCCTTCGACGAACGACCGTATCCCGGCATGTCCCACACGTGGACGGCGAACTCCTCGCTGAGCGCTCGCGCGAAAGGCGCCCACAGTTGCGCCGACCACGGTGTCCCGTGACACAGCACCACCGGGGCGCCTTCGCCGAGACGCTCCCACGCCACCGAACGGCCCCGCCACTCGAACGTCCGCGACAACTCCAGCTCGCCGAAACCCATGATCGCGATCGTAGTGGCGGCCGTCCGCTCAGTCGGGCAATTGCAGTTCCGTATGCCGTTTGGACAGCATCTCCGCCAGTTCCCGGAGTTTGACGTTCATGTTCTGCGACGTATGCCGCAGCACCTCGAACGCCTCCGCGGCGTCGATCCCGCGCCGTGCCATGAGGATGCCCTTGGCCTGACCGATCGCGTCCCTGCTGTCCAGCGCCTGCTGGAGCTGCTCCTCCTGGAGCTGCCCGCGCGTGACGGCGTGCGTCGTCGCCAAAGCCAGCGACGCGTGCGTCGCCAGAAGCAGCAGCACGTCGCGGTCGGCCCTGGCGATGCCGTGCGGACGGCGCGAGTAGACGTTCAAAGCGCCGGACACCTGCGAACTCGACGCTTCCGGCAACAAGGCCGTCGACACCAGCGAGTGGAACCCGAGCGCCGCGGCGGCCGGGCCGAAACGCGGCCATCGGGCGTCTTCCGCGAGGTTGTCGCTGAAGGCGGCCGCCGGTCCCGAAACCCGCGCCGCTTCGACACAGGCACCCTCGCCGTACTGATACTGCAACTGGTCCAGTTCGCCGGCGATCTCGTCGGTCCCCATCGGCGTGTGGAACCCGCCGTCGGGATCGAGGAGGGTGACGCTGACCAGATCCGCACCCGGCACCAGATCACGCGTCGCGAAGACCACCCGTTCGAGTACCGCCGCGATCGAACCGGAATCCAGCAACGCCCTGGTCAGGGAGACGAACTGGTTGACCAGTGGCCCGGCGAGGAGCCGGGCGCCGTTTTCAGAGGTCACCGGCAGTTCGCCGTCGCCGACATCCTCGACGAATCGGTTCTTGTCCCGCTGCCAGTCGATTTCATCGTCCAAAGCCCGCCTCTCCCACTTCTGCACATCGGCGTGATGCACCACGGGAGCCACCGGCGGGAA